>NZ_JALLAN010000013.1 GCF_023062595.1 Arthrobacter rhizosphaerae | reverse complement strand
ATCAGTGGTTCTAACGTGCATCTTCCGGTGATGGCAGATTGTGAGCGGGGCCTGGGAAGGCCGGACAGGGCTTTGGACGTCGTACGGTCCGAGGAAGCCAAGGACCTGGACAATTCAATGGACTTATTACTGCTCGTAGAGAACACCTGCAGTCAATCTGTTCAAGTTCCCCGGAATGCCCAGTGGAAGGTCCCATCATGTCGATGGCTTACCAGATCATCGAATTCTTCCTGATAGGCGGATTGTTTCTGCTGATTGGTTTCCTGTGGGGACGAAAAGCCGGCAACAAGACTACTGCCGGGGCAGGGCACCGGCAACAGCCTCAACAGACTGATGTTCCCCGAGACAGATCCTTCCAAGCAGGGTTCCAAGCCGGGCATCTCCAGGGTTGGCGGGACGCTACAGCCCCAGCGCCAGCTCCACCGACAACATCTGGTCCACTTCAGGTATCGCCTGCGCCGGAGCGGGCACGGCGGGACCTGGCAGAAGACGGCTTCATCTTCCAGCCGGAAACGATCAACCCCACCGATTCCCCCCACGCAGGCAGTCCCTTCGTGAGCGAGCAGGAACGTCAATGGATCCCTCTGGCTGGTTCTGATCGACAGCCGACGGCGGCCGTGCCGCCGTCCATGGATCTGCCCTCACCCGCAATTGTGTCTGCGTCCTCCGGGCAGGCTTGGTCGCGACAGGGGTTTGCGCCGCCTCCGCCGGCCTGGCCGACTCCCCAGGAGACCGAGGGGGAACGGCGTGCCCGCAAGGAGAAGCGCGACCGCCAAAACATCAACATCACCCTGTACATGGCCAGTCTTCTCCTTGTTGCCGCCGGCGCATTGTTCCTGGGGACGAATCTGCCGACCCTTCTGAAGTTTGTAGGGGTCTGCGGCATCACGGCACTTTTCTACACTGCAGGATTTGTGCTCCACCGAAGGGTCCCGCGCCTGCGCCCTGCCGCCGTGGCTTTTGCTGGAACTGGTCTTGCGCTTATCCCGGTGGTGGGCCTGGCCCTGTACAACTTTGCGCTGCAGGACGGGCCCATTGCCTGGCTGACCACGTCGTTGCTCGGCCTGGCCGCCTACTCGTTTGCCGCGGTGCGGTTGGAAAGCCGTGTTCTGGCGTATTTGTCTTTGACGTTTGTGGTCTCCAGCACCTGGTCAGGAGTATCTGTTTTAGGCGGTGCATTGGTCTGGTATTTCACCGCGATGATTGGCCTGGCGGTGCTCCTGACGCTCTTGACCGCGCTTCGCCCACGGTGGCTTCCGCCGCTGTATGTGAAACCTTTGATCCAGCTGCACCCCCTGGTGGTTCCGGCGGTTGCAGTTTCCGTCACTCTGGTGCCGCTCCTTGTCACCAAGGCCGAATACGCCCTGGTGATGTTTCTCTGCGGTCTGTATCTCGCCGTCGTGGCTGCCGTCCCGGGCCGCTTCAGGCTTCTGAATTTCTATGGTGCGCGGGCAGCGCTCACGGTAGCGGGCGCAGCAGCCGTCTGGGAGTTGACGGATCGTCCTTCCTCGATGGCTTTGGCGATTTCCGCCTTGCTGGCAGTACAGGCACTGGTCCTGGGATTTTCCCGGCAGCGCGTGGCACGGTGGTTCGGCGGGGGCACCAATCGTTGGAACCTGGACGTAGCAGCGACTTTCACGGTCCAGCTCATTGGCTCGTGGGTTTGGGTGATTTGGACCGGGTTTGAAGCAGGTTACCGCCCATCTGGTCTGCCCGTCTGGCTTCCCCTGCTGGCTACACTTCTGATCGGCATGGCACTGGCGACCCGACTGCTGGGAGTAGCCGAATGGATGCCTGTGGCCACGATCGTGGCTGCCGCATCTGTGAGTCACGTCCTGGGAGAGCGGCAATTGGTTGTCTTCCTCATTCTCGCCGTCCTGTTCTGGCTGTTACGGGCGGTGCTGCCTGGACCCGGGCGCGGCTACTTTGTACTCGCCGCCCGCGTCGCAAGCACGCTGGCTGTCCCGCTCGTAGTGTTCGAGGTGATGGGGGAGTCAGCCCAGCGCATCGTGGGAGCTCTGCTGGCCTTCATTCTTGCTCTGGTGATGCAGCAACTGGTCTCCGCCGGATTGCTCAAAGTGGGTATTCGCACACTTTCCCCTGGCTCCACGCTTGCAGGCAGTGCGATTGCCGGGTTGCTCGCTATTATCGCGATGCCGTCTTTCGACGAGACTCCGGGCAAGGCCCTGACAGCCACGACACTCCTCGTCCAACTTGGCGCTGCCTTTGTCATCGGCTGGCTCCTGTTGTTGAACGGACGCTTATCGGGAGATCATGCAGATGGCCGAAGCCAGGGGCGGTGGATTCCCACGGTAGGCGAGCTCCTGCCATTGGTAGCTTCCCTGATTCTTGTGCCGCTGGCCTTTAGCCAGGTGTCCCTGGCCGCGGGAAACATCGCGCTTCTGCTGACGGCCGCCTATCTGACTGCATCTGGTGCCAGGCTGTCCACCGTTCGCCATCGCTGGACCTACTGGTGGATGGCGCGCGGCATGTTGACTGTCCTCGGCCTGACTGTTTTTCAACAGATCACGGATGCGGCAGGGCCTTTGGTTTTCGCGGGTGAAAGTTTCACCCCGTCCCTCGTGGCTGTCCTTGTGCTGGGTGCTCAACTGGTTTTTCCATTGGCAGCTTGGCACTTATCCGTCGAGCGGGTACCCAGCCATGGGGCTATGGTTGGAGACGTCGCCGTGGTCTTGGGGCTGCAAGCCATGGCCGTGCTGCTGCTGGGATCGTCAATGGACAATTCCGGCATGGGCTGGCCGGGTACCCTGTGTGCCGTGGTGCTCGCGCTGAGTGCCGCCAGTTCAGGATTTGTACTTCGAGGGAACGTGCCGGCAGCATCCCTCGCTCCGTCGGTTTTCGCCTTTCTGCTTGTCATCCGCGGCGATAAAATCCTGGATGTTGAACTCGTGCTGGCAATCTTCACGGTCTACGGCCTCGCCATGGTTATGGCGATCCAAGGAAACCGGACCAAGGGTGCCTATTTCCTCGGTGTGCGCGTATTGTCCGCTGCGTTGGTCGTCGTACTGATTCACGACGTCACAGGTTCTGCTTCGGCGGTGGCGGTGTCACTCGCCGTCGTTCTCGCCGCCCAGCATGGGATTCGATGGCTGATGCGGAACCGACTGGCGGAGATCTCTTACCAGCAGGCTGCCGTTTGGGGGACCCTGGCTGTTCAGGCAGTCCTGCCGATTCAAGAGATTCTCCTGGGACGGCTTTCCTCCGGGGCTGAGGCTGGAAGCCTGCGCTGGGTGGTTCTCCTGGAATTGGTGCTGCTTCTGGCCTCGGCGGTCACTGCCAGCCGATCCTTTGCTGCCCGTGGCGCTGTGTATCTGAGTGTCTACGCTGCTGTGTTCGGTATCGTAGCTCTCGGACCGCTGCTTCGCTCAGGAGCAGGGCCGGAACAGCAGGCGGTTTTTCTGGCTGCTCCCGTACTGAGCCATGACGGGGTCGCCCTGGTGCTGCTCGCTCTCTCAATTGCAGGTGCTGCTTTCGGGATTTTCGTTCGACGCCGGCATCTTCCCTCTGGTGAGACCAGTCGAATTGGGGCCACTTACAGCCGCCGGGCGATCCCGGATATCGAAGACCGTCTTTGGCTGGCAGCCTCCGGCGCTGCAGCGGTGACAGCTTGTGCGGTTTCTCCGCTGGCTGCAGATTGGATTGCGGGCGTGTCTATCCTGGTTGTTTCCGTTGTCTGTTTTGTGGCCTCGCATCTTGAACGGATCGGGGCCTTGTACCCGCCGGCAGTGCTGGCCGCGCTGGCGGGTGCCAGCCTGGCTGCCCTCGACATCGTTTCTGTCGGGGACGACCCCTGGGGAAGCTATCTTCCGTGGTTGGCAGGATGCGGACTTTCGGCTGCAATCCTGTACCTCGGAAGGTGGGCCAATCAGGCGCAGCTCGCAACCGACCCCCTGAGGCGTTGGTCATTGGCTGGGGGAGGAATCGTTGGCCTGGCCTTTGTAGCAGCAATGGGGCTTGCGGAAGATGCAACTGCGGGAACCGCGGCCGTCCTGGTGACAGCTGTGTCCCTGGCCTGCTGGCTGGAGGCGCCTACCAGGATCCGGCGGCTGACGGCGGAACTGGGTGCCCTTGCAGTGACCGCTTCCGTCCAGCGGGCAGTACTCTTCATTGGTTGGCCGGCTCAGGGTCCGGATCCGTTCTGGGCGGCCCAGTGGTTCGTGATTCTGGCCGCACTGCTCGCTGCGTTGAGGTTCGCGGCCGGCCAAAGCCTGCCGGGCCGAGTAATCCTGGGCGCGGGTGCGGCCCTCTTGTCGGCGAGCGGAATAGCCATAGTGTTTGGAGGGACGCAAAGTCAGCAACTCTGGGTGCTGGTACTTCTGGCAATCCTGCTGCTTGTGGGTGCTGCGCGCAACGAACCCCTGTTCGTCTGGTGGGGAGCGGCCGGCGTCACGCTATGCCTGATGTGGGCCATGCGTCAGTACACCTTCGCTCTACTGGCGCTCATGGCTGTCGCCCTCATCATCTTTGCGGTGTGGCGGCTGAACCGAACGAAACCAGCCGCTGCTGATTCTTCGGGCGCGTCCGGAGCTCCAGACCGGGCGCCAAACGGCGAAGGACCTGTCGGTGGCCCCTGATAGTGTTGGTTTCGATGAGAGGAGCCGGCATGGGTTGGCTGATATTCCTGGTGATAGCTGTAGTTGTTGTAGCTGGAGTCTTTTGGGCGAAGAACCACTTCCGCCAAGAGATTGAGCGCGCAAAACGCATCAACAGGGCAAACAAGGACAAGTAGCCCACCACTTAAGGTGAAGCTGTCCTGGGCGCTGGCTGCCCGGTTCAGTTATGAGCTTCGACGCGCTCTGCTGAGAGCCTGCAGCCAGTAGAAGGACTCCTTGGGGGTACGCTCCAGGGTGTCAAAATCAACGTGGACCAGACCGAACCGCTGGGAGTATCCGGCGGCCCACTCGAAGTTGTCGAGCAGCGTCCAAACGTAGTACCCCAGCAGTTCCACGTCCTCCGCGATTCCGCCGGGCGCCGTCGCATCCAGGGCATGCGCGAGATGACCGGAGAGGTAACTGATCCTGTCGGCGTCGTCGATGGGACCTGACACATGATCAGGTTCAGGAAAACTCGCACCGCTCTCCGTCACGAAAACAGGCGGCAGCGCTGCCCCATATCTGTCTTTGAGTTCCCGCAGCAGGACACCGAGGTGCTCCGGCGCCACAGGCCAGCCGAATCCAGTTGTGCCGTACTCCGGGTAGCCCACCTCGTGAAAGGGCAGGCGGGCGACGGCGCCGGCAGTTGCCGGCAGCCTGACCGCTCCACGGCCCAAGGCGACCTTGACCGGGTAATAGTAGTTGAGGCCGTAGAAATCCAAGGGCTGATGGATGGTGCGGAGGTCGGCGTCGGAAATTTTCCCCATGGAGCGCAACCATGGCCGGGCCGCGAGGGGCAGCTTCGGGTATGTCCCCAGCAGGACCGGATCTGCGTAGATCCGGTTCATCAGCGTGTCGAACACCTTGGCCACGAGCCTGTCACCCGGCTTGGAGGTCGAAGGGCGCACGGGGGAGTGGAGGTTGGTGACGCCCACGCCGCCTTTGACTCCGGCGGCCCTGAGAGCCTGTACTGCAAGACCATGGCCCAGGAGTTGGTGGTGGATGGAGGGCAGCGCGTTGAACAGCAGGTCCCGGCCGGGTGCATGAACACCGAGGGCGTAGCCGTTAAGGGTCACCGAGACGGGCTCGTTGAGGGTTACCCACTGGGCGACCCGGTCACCGAACCGCTCCGCGGCGGCCGTGCTGTACTCGGCGAACCGCTCCGCGGTATTGCGGTTCATCCAACCGCCCTGGTGCTCCAACGGCAGGGGAGTGTCCCAGTGGTAAAGGGTGGCCATGGGAGAGATGCCGGCGTCGAGCAGTTGGTCAATGAGGCGGTCGTAAAAATCAAGGCCCTGGCTGTTGAAAGGCCCGGTGCCGTCAGGCTGGATGCGCGGCCAGGAAAGGGAGAAACGGTAAGAATCGACCCCCAGATCCCGCATCAGCGCTACATCTTCGGCAGAACGGTTGTAGTGGTCGCAGGCAACAGCAGGCGAATGTCCGTCCAGAATGGCACCGGGTTTCTCTGCAAATGCATCCCAGCCGGACGGCCCCCGTCCGTCGGCATTGAGGGCGCCCTCGATCTGAAAGGAGGCCGTGGCCACGCCCAGCGTAAAGCCGGGGGGCAGCCGGCTGGCCAGACTTTGAACAGACACAGAATCCTGCACAGTCATGCCCTTATCTTCCAATCGGCAGTTGCTGAAGGCAATAACCGGCCCTGCGACAATCAGGAGCGAGGGGTCCTCCCGGGGCTGTGTGCTGACTGATTCGCTTCTGTGGATAAAATCCGGCATACTAGATGAGTTGTTCAAGCGCTTCTTCGCGTCCCGATCCGGATAATGCCGGATGTCAGGGTCCAAGTGGAAGACCAAACATAACCCACTCCCCATGGAACTGCGGGCTGCTGCGCGTAAGAAGCGCGACACGCCCGACCGCGGGGGTCGGTTACGTCGGCAGGTTGAGGAACCCGGAAACGTCCGGATTCAGCTTGTGCGGCGGGTGGTAGTTACGACTTCAAATGCTTCGGCAGCCACATGCAACACGAAAGTAAACAGGGCAGCCCTAATTCGGGGGAAGCTACAGACTGAAAGAGAGTCAGGCGACATGGCGGGACAAAAAATCCGCATCCGGCTGAAGTCATATGATCACGAGGTCATTGACGTTTCAGCACGGAAGATCGTTGAGACGGTCACGCGCGCAGGCGCAACGGTTGTTGGCCCTGTGCCGCTTCCGACGGAGAAGAACATTTACTGCGTAATCCGCTCTCCGCACAAGTACAAGGACAGCCGTGAGCACTTCGAAATGCGTACTCACAAGCGTCTGATCGACATCATCGATCCCACGCCGAAGGCCGTTGACTCGCTTATGCGTCTCGACCTGCCTGCCGACGTGAACATCGAAATCAAGCTGTAGGGAGGTGCTGAGAGACTATGACCGCAACCCGTAACGTAAAGGGCCTGCTGGGCACGAAGCTCGGCATGACCCAGGTCTGGGACGAGAACAACAAGCTCATCCCCGTAACTGTGGTCCAGGCTGACTCGAACGTCATCACTCAGCTGCGTAACGCAGAGACTGATGGCTACGTCGCCGTTCAGATCGGCTACGGCCAGATCGACCCCCGCAAGGTCACCAAGCCCCTGGCTGGTCACTTTGAAAAGGCAGGCGTCACGCCTCGCCGTCACGTCGTCGAACTGCGCACTGCAGATGCTGACTCTTACGAGCTGGGCCAGGAGCTTTCAGTTGAGCTCTTCGAAGCCGGCCAGAAGATCGACGTCGTTGGCACCACCAAGGGTAAGGGCTTCGCCGGTGTTATGAAGCGTCACGGCTTCCACGGCGTTGGAGCTTCCCACGGTGCACACAAGAACCACCGTAAGCCCGGTTCAATCGGTGGCGCATCCACCCCGAGCCGCGTCTTCAAGGGCATGAAAATGGCCGGCCGCATGGGCGCCGTCCGTCACACCACGCTGAACCTCACCGTTCACGCGGTTGACGTCGAGAAGTCGCTGCTCCTGATCAAGGGCGCCGTTCCCGGTGCCCGCGGCCAGGTCGTACTCGTACGCACTGCCGTGAAGGGAGCCTAGTTCAATGACTAGCACTGTCAAGGTTGACCTGCCTGCAGAGATCTTCGACGTTCAGACCAACGTGCCCTTGCTGCACCAGGTCGTCGTTGCACAGCTCGCTGCTGCTCGCCAGGGTACCCACAAGACCAAGACCCGCGCCGAAGTTTCCGGTGCAGGTCGCAAGCCGTTCAAGCAGAAGGGCACCGGCCGCGCCCGTCAGGGTTCAATCCGTGCTCCTCACATGACCGGTGGTGGCGTTGTTCACGGCCCCACACCGCGTGACTACAGCCAGCGGACCCCCAAGAAGATGATTGCTGCTGCACTGCGCGGCGCGTTGTCTGACCGCGCCCGCAACGGACGCATCCACGTTGTTGCTGAACTGGTTGCCGGCACCAAGCCGTCTGCCAAAGAAGCACTGGCAACACTGCGCGGCGTTTCCGAGCGCAAGAACCTGCTCGTTGTCATTGAGCGCGCCAACGATGTTGCAGCACTGTCCGTGCGCAACCTCGAGGAAGTTCACGTTCTGTACGCAGACCAGCTGAACACCTATGACGTTCTCGTTTCTGACGACGTAGTCTTCACCAAGGCTGCCTACGAAGCATTCGTTGCTGACAAGGCTGCAAAGAACGAGGAGGATGCCAAGTGAGTGCAGCCACCATCAAAGACCCCCGCGACGTCGTGCTTGCACCTGTCGTGTCGGAAAAAAGCTACGGCCTGATCGATGAGGGCAAGTACACCTTCCTGGTGGACCCCCGCTCGAACAAGACCGAGATCAAGCTGGCCGTGGAGAAAATCTTCTCCGTCAAGGTCGAATCGATCAACACCATCAACCGTGCCGGTAAGCGCAAGCGGACCAAATTCGGATGGGGTACCCGCAAGAACACCAAGCGTGCGATTGTCACCCTTAAAGAAGGCACTATCGACATCTTCGGCGGTCCGCTCGCGTAGCGGAGACCACTTTAACGAGGAAATGAATTATGGGAATCCGTAAATATAAGCCGACTACCCCGGGCCGTCGCGGCTCGAGCGTAGCGGACTTCACTGAAATCACGCGGTCGACGCCGGAAAAGTCGTTGGTACGTCCGTTGCCCAAAAAGGGTGGCCGTAACAACTCCGGTAAGATCACGACCCGTCACAAGGGTGGTGGACACAAGCGCCAGTACCGTCTGATCGACTTCCGTCGCCACGACAAGGACGGCGTCAACGCCCGCGTTGCCGAAATCGAGTACGATCCGAACCGCACGGCTCGCATCGCCCTCCTGCACTACGTTGATGGCACCAAGCGTTACATCATCGCGCCGAACAAGCTGTCCCAGGGCGACTTCGTAGAGGCAGGTGCCAACGCTGACATCAAGCCTGGCAACAACCTGCCCCTGCGCAACATCCCGGTGGGTACCGTTATCCACGCAGTTGAACTGCGTCCGGGTGGTGGCGCCAAGATGGCCCGCTCCGCTGGCGCCTCTGTACAGCTCGTCGCTAAGGAAGGCCGTTTCGCCCAGCTGCGTCTGCCCTCCGGCGAAATCCGCAACGTCGATGTGCGCTGCCGCGCAACCGTCGGTGAAGTTGGTAACGCTGAGCAGTCGAACATCAACTGGGGCAAGGCCGGCCGTATGCGCTGGAAGGGCGTCCGCCCGACCGTCCGTGGTGTAGCCATGAACCCGGTTGACCACCCGCACGGTGGTGGTGAAGGTAAGACCTCCGGTGGACGACACCCGGTCAACCCGAACGGTAAGCCTGAAGGCCGTACCCGCCGCCCCAACAAAGAGAGCGACAAGCTTATTGTTCGTCGCCGTCGTACTGGCAAGAACAAGCGATAGGAGCCTGGACACATGCCACGCAGCCTGAAAAAAGGTCCTTTCGTTGACCAGCACCTCTTTGTAAAGGTAGCCAGGGAAAACGAAAAGGGCACCAAGAACGTCATCAAGACCTGGTCCCGCCGCTCGATGATCGTCCCCGACATGCTCGGCCACACGATCGCCGTGCACGACGGACGCAAGCACATTCCGGTGTTTGTCACCGAGTCGATGGTCGGGCACAAGCTCGGCGAATTCGCTCCCACGCGGACATTCCGCGGCCATGTCAAGGACGACCGTAAGGGCAAGCGCCGCTAGGCGCCTGCACTTACGTCAAAGACGAGAGAAGGAAAGCAATGGAAGCCAAGGCAATTGCGCGTCACATCCGCGTAACGCCTATGAAGGCCCGGCGCGTCGTCAACCTTGTTCGTGGTAAGCAAGCGAACGAGGCTCTGGCAATTCTGAAGTTTGCCCCCCAGGCAGCTTCTGAGCCGGTATTCAAGGTAGTACAGTCGGCAATCTCCAACGCCCGGGTCCTCGCGGACCGCGACGGCGTGGCGTTTGACGAAGGTGACCTCATCATCAGCGAAGCGTTTGTTGATGAAGGCCCGACCATGAAGCGGTTCCAGCCGCGTGCTCAGGGTCGTGCATTTCAGATCAAGAAGCGCACCAGCCACATCACCGTGGTAGTCGCTACCCCGGAGAAAGAGGAGGCTCGCTAAGTGGGACAGAAAGTAAACCCGCACGGGTTCCGACTCGGCATCACCACCGATCACGTATCGCACTGGTTCGCTGACAGCACCAAGGCCGGCCAGCGGTACAAGGACTTCGTTCGCGAAGACATCCGTATCCGCCAGCTCATGTCCACGGGCATGGAGCGCGCCGGTATCGCCAAGGTTGAGATCGAGCGCACCCGCGACCGTGTCCGCGTGGACATCCACACGGCACGTCCGGGCATCGTTATCGGCCGCCGCGGCGCCGAGGCAGACCGCATCCGTGGCGAGCTCGAAAAGCTCACCGGCAAGCAGGTTCAGCTGAACATCCTCGAGGTCAAGAACCCCGAGATGGAAGCCCAGCTTGTTGCCCAGGGTGTTGCAGAGCAGCTGACTTCCCGTGTGGCTTTCCGCCGTGCGATGAAGAAGGCAATGCAGTCAGCACAGCGCGCCGGTGCCAAGGGTATCCGTATCGCTTGCTCCGGTCGTTTGGGTGGCGCAGAAATGTCCCGCTCGGAGTTCTACCGTGAAGGCCGTGTGCCCCTGCACACCCTCCGCGCGAACATCGACTATGGCTTCTACGAGGCCAAGACCACCTTCGGCCGCATTGGCGTGAAGGTCTGGATCTACAAGGGTGACGTCACCGCCAAGGAACTGGCACAGCAAGCAGCTGCTGCTCCGTCCCGTGGCCGTGGTGCCAGCGACCGTCCGGGCCGCCCGGGTGGCGCTGACCGTGGTGACCGCCGTCGTCGTACCGACCGTCCGGCAGCCGAAGCAGCTCCTGCTGCTGAAGCCGCTCCGGCAGTTGAGGCTGCACCCGCTGCAGTAGAAGGAGGACAGGCTTAAATGCTTATCCCACGTCGAGTCAAGCACCGTAAGCAGCACCACCCGGGTCGTTCCGGCGCTGCTACGGGCGGCACCAAGGTCTCCTTCGGTGAGTACGGCATCCAGGCTCTGAGCCCGGCATACGTCACTAACCGTCAGATCGAATCCGCACGTATTGCAATGACCCGCCACATCAAGCGTGGCGGTAAGGTCTGGATCAACATCTACCCGGACCGTCCGCTGACGAAGAAGCCTGCTGAAACCCGTATGGGTTCCGGTAAGGGTTCTCCGGAGTGGTGGGTTGCAAACGTCAAGCCGGGCCGGGTTCTCTTCGAACTCTCCGGTGTCAATGAAGAGGTAGCTCGCGAGGCCCTGCGCCTTGCAATCCACAAGCTCCCGTTGAAGGCACGCATTGTGCGTCGCGAAGGTGGTGAATAGAAATGGCAGTAGGGTCGAAGGATCTCGCACCCGCACAGCTGGACGGTTTCGACAACGAGCGTCTCGTTGAAGAACTCCGCAAGTCCAAGGAAGAGCTGTTCAACCTGCGTTTTCAGTCCGCCACCGGTCAGCTGGAGAACCACGGTCGTCTGCGCGCGGTAAAGAAGGACATCGCTCGCATCTACACCGTTCTCCGTGAGCGCGAGCTGGGCATTCGTGCCGAGGTTGCCGCACCGGTTGTGGAAGCCAAGGAAGAAAAGAAGTCCAAGAAGTCAGCAGCCAAGGCTGAGAAGGCTGAAAAGCCGGCCGAAGCTGAGACCGAGGAGGACGCCAAGTGAGTGAAAAGGACGAGAACGTGACGGAAACTGTTTCTGCTGCGGCAGCTACGGCTGAGCAGCGCGGTTACCGTAAGACGCGTCGTGGCTACGTGGTCTCGGACAAGATGGAAAAGACCATCGTTGTCCAGGTTGAAGACCGCGTGAAGCACGCCCTGTACGGCAAGGTCATCCGCCGCACCTCGAAGGTCAAGGCTCACGACGAGCAGAACATCGCCGGCATCGGCGATCTCGTGCTCATCGCCGAGACCCGCCCGCTGTCCGCCACTAAGAACTGGCGGCTTGTGGAGATCCTCGAAAAGGCCAAGTAACACCATCGGCTTTGCTGAAGCGAAGCTGCATTGGAAACCCCCGTTCCCTTTGGGAGCGGGGGTTTCCGCGTCTCCATGTGATATGGGGACCCAGAAGAATTGTGCTAGGATATTGAGTTTGTATGGCGCCGTTCGTGCGCTGTCATCAACCTCGTAAACAATCGTGCCACGGCATAGTGCCCCCTTGCGTCCTGAGCAGTCAGGATTCGCCTGGGAAGCAAATGTTTTTGGCACGGGAGTTTAGGCCTGGTCTGGCAAAATCCAGGCAGGTCAAGAGACACCCCGATCAACCGTTCCGCAAGGCTCATTCCGTAGGAAGATTTTCGGTCTGAGAACCCGCGCGACGCAAGGAGTAAACAGTGATTCAGCAGGAGTCGCGACTCAAGGTCGCCGACAACACGGGTGCTAAGGAAATCCTTACCATTCGCGTTCTCGGTGGATCTGGCCGTCGCTACGCAGGCATTGGCGACGTCATCGTCGCTACCGTCAAGGACGCAATCCCGGGCGGCAACGTAAAGAAGGGCGATGTGGTTAAGGCCGTCATCGTCCGTACCAAGAAGGAACGCCGCCGTGCGGATGGTTCCTACATCAAGTTTGACGAGAACGCAGCTGTAATCCTGAAGAACGACGGTGACCCCCGCGGCACCCGTATCTTCGGACCGGTTGGTCGTGAGCTCCGTGACAAGAAGTTCATGAAGATCGTTTCTCTGGCTCCGGAGGTGCTGTAGTCCATGGCTAAGATCAAGAAGGGTGACCTCGTTCAGGTCATCACTGGCGCCAAGGCTGAGCGCGGCGGCGACCGTGGCAAGCAGGGCAAGGTTCTGCGCGTATTCCCCGAGACCAACCGCGTGTTGGTTGAAGGCATTAACCGCGTAACCAAGCACACCAAGGTCGGTCAGTCGCAGCGCGGCACCAAGACCGGTGGCATCGAGGTCGTTGAGGCTTCAATCCACATCTCCAACGTGGCTCTGGTTGACCCGTCCACCAAGAAGCCCACCCGCGTAGGTTTCCGCACCGAGACCGTTGAGCGCGATGGCGTGAAGCGTGAAGTGCGCGTACGCGTGGCCAAGAGCTCCGGGAAGGACATCTAATGACTGAGACTCTCGAGACTCCGGCAAGCAAGATCGTTCCTCGTCTGAAGACCAAGTACGCGGATTCCATCAAGGACACGCTTGTTGAGGAATTCAAGTACGAGAACATTAACCAGGTTCCGCGCCTGGTCAAGGTTGTCGTGAACATGGGTGTTGGAGATGCCGCAAAGGACTCCAAGCTGATCGACGGCGCTGTCCGCGACCTCACCCTGATCACAGGCCAGAAGCCCCAGGTCACCAAGGCCCGCAAGTCGATCGCTCAGTTCAAGCTGCGCGAAGGCATGCCCATCGGTGCACACGCAACTCTGCGTGGAGACCGCATGTGGGAATTCCTGGACCGCCTGGTAACCCTCGCACTGCCCCGTATCCGCGACTTCCGCGGCCTCAGCGGCAAGCAGTTCGATGGCAACGGCAACTACACCTTCGGTCTGACCGAGCAGGTTATGTTCCACGAGATCGACCAGGATTCCATTGACCGCGTTCGCGGTATGGACATCACGGTTGTCACCACTGCAAAGACCGATGACGAAGGCCGCGCGCTGCTGAAGGCGCTTGGCTTCCCGTTCAAGACCGAAGATTAATCTAGCTACATAAAAGGTCCGCCTGACCAGGTACTGGGAATTGATTCCCGGACCAGCCAGCGGAAACCGTTATGAGGAAGGGCAAGAGCCCACATGACTATGACAGATCCTGTCGCAGATATGCTTACGCGTCTGCGCAACGCAAACTCGGCATACCACGATTCCGTGTCTATGCCTTACAGCAAGCTCAAGGCACGCGTCGCTGACATCCTGAAGGCCGAAGGTTACATCGCCTCCTGGAAAGAAGAAGACGCTGAGGTTGGCAAGAAGCTGACCCTCGAGCTCAAGTTCGGCCCGAACCGCGAGCGTTCAATTGCTGGCGTTCGTCGTATTTCCAAGCCGGGACTGCGCGTTTACGCAAAGTCCACCAACCTGCCGCACGTGCTCGGTGGCCTGGGTGTCGCAATCCTGTCCACCTCTTCCGGCCTCTTGACTGACAAGCAGGCCGGCAAGAAGGGCGTGGGCGGCGAAGTCCTCGCTTACGTCTGGTAACGGGAAAGGAAGAGAATAATGTCACGTATTGGACGTCTCCCCATCACCGTTCCTGCCGGCGTTGAGGTCAAGGTTGACGGCTCTGTCGTCAGCGTCAAGGGTTCCAAAGGCGAGCTGAGCCACACTGTGCCCAGCCCGATCGAGGTATCCCTGGAAGAAGGCACCCTGACTGTCGCCCGCCCGAACGACGAGCGCGCCTCCCGTTCGCTGCACGGCCTGACACGCACCCTGATCGCAAACATGATCCAGGGCGTCACCGCAGGCTACGAGAAGAAGCTTGAAATTGTCGGTACCGGTTACCGCGTTCAGGCCAAGGGTTCTGACCTGGAGTTCGCTCTGGGCTACAGCCACCCCGTCAACGTCTCGGCACCGAACGGCATCACCTTTGCAGTAGAGGGTCCGACCAAGCTCTCTGTCTCTGGTATTAACAAGCAGCAGGTCGGCGAAGTTGCTGCCAACATTCGCAAGCTGCGGAAGCCGGACCCCTATAAGGGCAAGGGCATCCGCTATGCCGGCGAAGTCATCCGCCGCAAGGTCGGAAAGGCTGGTAAGTAACCATGGCCATAGCAATTAACAAGAAGCGTACGAACAAGAGCAAGTCTGCCGCACGCAGCCGTCGCCAGCTTCGTATCCGCAAGCGCCTCTCAGGTACGGCTGTACGTCCTCGTCTGGTCGTCAACCGTTCCGCACGCCACATATTCGTCCAGGTTGTCGATGACACCAAGGGCCTGACCGTGGCTGGCGCCTCCACAATGGAAGCCGACCTTCGTGCATTCGACGGCGACAAGACTGCCAAGGCTAAGCGCGTTGGCGAACTCGTTGCTGAGCGCGCCAAGGCCGCCGGAATCGAAGCTGTTGTCTTCGACCGCGGTGGTAACAAGTACCACGGTCGGATCGCAGCTGTTGCTGACGGTGCACGTGAAGGTGGGCTGTCACTGTGACGGAAGCAAACAAGGAAAAGGACACTGTGTCTGCAGATCAGAAGGCACCCGTTGCCGTAGCTGCTGAAGCCACTGAGACCACTGCCCCCGCAGCCGCTGATGACCGCCGTGGTGGCGCTCGTCGTGGCGAGCGTGGTGACCGTGGCCAGGGCCGCGGCGACCGTGGTGGCCGTGGTGGCCGCGACGGCGGCCGCGAAGCCGAGAAGAGCCAGTTCGTAGAGCGCGTTGTTACCATCAACCGCGTTTCCAAGGTCGTCAAGGGTGGTCGTCGCTTCAGCTTCACCGCACTCGTCGTCGTTGGTGACGGTAACGGTATGGTCGGCGTCGGCTACGGCAAGGCGAAGGAAGTTCCCGCAGCAATCGCCAAGGGCGTTGAAGAGGCCAAGAAGTCCTTCTTCCGCGTTCCCCGCGTTGGCAGCACCATCCCGCACCGTGTGCAGGGTGAAGCTGCTGCAGGCGTCGTAATGCTGCGTCCGGCTTCCGCCGGTACCGGTGTTATCGCTGGCGGTCCGGTCCGTGCAGTATTGGAGTGCGTGGGTATCCACGACATCCTCTCCAAGTCGCTCGGTTCCTCCAACGCCATCAACATCGTTCACGCGACTGTTGACGCTCTGAAGCGCCTGGAAGAGCCCGCGTCCGTGGCAGCCCGTCGTGGCCTGCCGCTGGACGAGGTTGCTCCGCCTGCTTTGGTGCGCGCTCTTCTGAACCAGAACCAGAAGGCAGGTGTCTAAGGCATGGCCAAGAACCTGATTCCCTCCGATGCACAGTTGGAGATCACTCAGATCAAGTCCGCCATTGGCGGCAAGCAGAACCAGCGCGACACCCTGCGGTCCCTCGGCCTGAAGCGTATCGGACACACTGTTGTTCGCACCGCTGACGCCGTGACCGTCGGAATGCTCAACACGGTTCCGCACCTGGTAAAGGTAGAGGAGGCGAAGTAAATGGCAGAGAAGAACACCGCCGAAAAGGCACAGGGCGCCACTGCTGAGAAGCAGAACGCACTGAAGGTTCACCACCTGCGTCCCGCCCCGGGTGCCAAGACCGCCAAGACGCGTGTTGGTCGTGGTGAAGGTTCCAAGGGTAAGACCGCTGGTCGCGGTACCAAGGGTACGAAGGCCCGCTACCAGATCAAGGCTGGCTTTGCCGGCGGCCAGTTGCCGCTGCACATGCGCCTGCCGAAGCTGCGCGGCTTCAAGAACCCGTTCCGGGTTGAGTACCAGGTTGTTAACCTGGACAAGCTCAACGAGCTGTTCCCGGAAGGTGGCGCTGTCACCGTGGAGAACCTGGTTGCAAAGGGTGCCGTTCGCAAGAACCAGCCCGTCAAGGTGCTGGGTACCGGTGACATCACCGTCAAGGTTGACGTCACGGTGGACGCATTCTCGGCCAGTGCGGCCGAAAAGATTGCTGCAGCAGGCGGAAGCACCACCGCGCTCTAAGTGAGTGCGGGCAAGCAGTTGCCTATTGCGAAAAAACTCCCGGTTGCCGGGGCTCAGGCCTCGTCAACCGGGAGTTTTTTCATTTTCGGGGCCTCGCCGATTATCGGCGGAGCGCATCCACCCGTTAGACTCGGTTGTTGGGTTTATTGACCCTGCTCACATGACTTCATTAAACAACTCAGGAGGACGCTTGCTTAGCGCATTTGGCCGGGCCTTTCGCACGCCTGATCTGCGACGCAAGTTGTTGTTCACGCTGGGAATCATCACAATCTTCCGCTTGGGCGCTTTCATCCCCTCGCCTGGTGTGAACTACCAGAATGTCCAGCAATGCTTGTCGACAGGTCAGACCTCGGGCGGTATCTACCAGCTCGTCAACTTGTTCAGCGGCGGTGCCCTGCTGCAAGTGTCCATCTTCGCCTTGGGGATCATGCCGTACATCACGGCAAGCATCATTGTGCAGCTCCTGCGGGTGGTTATTCCCCGTTTCCAGCAACTGTACGAAGAAGGCGCCTCGGGCCAGTCGAAGCTGACGCAGTACACGCGTTACCTGACTATCGCCCTTGGCCTGTTGAACGCGACGACACTGGTGTCGTTGGCCCGTTCCGGGCAGCTGCTGCCTGGCTGCAACCTTCCCATCATTCCTGATGACAGCATCATCACCACCATCCTCCTCATCATCACGCTGACTGCCGGTACCGGCCTCATCATGTGGATGGGCGAGCTGGTGACTGAAAAGGGTGTCGGCAACGGCATGTCCCTCCTGATCTTCACGTCGATCGCCGCCGGCTTCCCCACCTCCCTTGGCGCCATCTGGACGTCACAGGGCCCGGGAACGTTCTTCATGGTGATCGCGATCGGCCTGCTGACCGTTGCCCTTGTGGTGTTCGTCGAGCAGTCCCAGCGGCGTGTCCCCGTACAGTACGCAAAGCGTATGATCGGCCGCAGGACCGTGGGTGGAACCAGCACGTACATTCCCATCAAGGTGAACATGGCCGGCGTCGTGCCCGTTATCTTTGCTTCTTCGATGCTGTACCTGCCGGGTCTGATCTCCCAGTTCAACCAGCCCAGGGCGGGCGAACCCGTCCAGCCGTGGGTCGAATGGATCAACAACAACCTGACACGTGGGGACCACCCCATCTACATGGCGCTCTACTTTGCCATGATCGTTTTCTTTACTTACTTCTACGTCGCGATCACCTTCAACCCTGAAGAGGTCTCCGACAACATGAAGAAGTACGGTGGCTTCATTCCCGGTATCCGGGCAGGCAAGCCAACCGCGGATTACCTGCAGTACGTCCTCTCACGGATCACGCTGCCCGGAGCCCTCTACCTGGGCTTTGTGGCACTGATTCCGTTGGTGGCCCTGGTCCTGATCAACGCCAACCAGAACTTCCCGTTCGGCGGCACCTCGATCCTGATCATGGTGGGCGTAGGCCTTGAAACGGTCAAGCAGATTGATGCGCAGCTACAGCAACGTCACTATGAAGGGCTCTTACGATGACCAGAATGTTGATTATCGGACCTCCTGGCTCCGGCAAAGGAACGCAGGCGGAACGTATTTCGGAGCGGCTCGACGTCGTAGCGATTTCCACCGGGGACATCTTCCGCGCCAACGTCAAGGGTGAGACTCCTCTTGGCCTCGAGGCCAAGAAATACATGGACGCCGGAGATTTTGTTCCGGACAGCGTCACCAACAAAATGGTGCGGGACCGCCTCAGCGAAGGGGACGTCGACGGCGGCTTCCTCCTGGACGGCTACCCCCGCACCACGGCGCAGGTGGACTACCTGGACCAGATCCTCGCTGATGGCGACCAGAAGCTCGACGTCGTGCTGCAGCTGACCGCGGACGACGAGGAGCTGGTCACCCGCCTTCTGGGCCGCGCCAAGGAAACCGGCCGCAGTGACGACAACGAAGCCGTCATCAGGCACCGTCTGGACCTCTACCACGAGCAGACAGAAGCTGTAGTGGCCAAGTACGCGGAGCGCGGGATCCTGACCCAGGTCGACGGCATTGGCGCCATCGACGAAGTCACGGACCGCGTCATGCAGGCCATCAAAGCGGCGCAGGCGGCCTAGCGACTGCACCTGTTCAGCTGTAGAGTCAGGGCAGTTGCCAGACTGGCTCAGTTCCGGAAGGGCACGTTCCACACAGGGAGCGTGCCCTTCCTGTTTGTCTTTGACACCATGGCGGGCCCACCGGGGTCGCCGGTCAGTCCAGTAGGTTTCCGGAGCCTTCCGGACAATTCGAAACGGGGGGACGCTTCATGAGTCGAGTCCTCCCTGCCGCGGCGAAAATTTCCGGCCTCGAAGTCTACGTACCCCCAGGCCGCCTGGACACGGAGCAAGTCGAGCACAAGCTGTCCACGTCCAGCCCAGGCTTCCGTGTCCCCAAGGGAATGATCTCGAGATTGACAGGAATCCGGACCAGGTCCGTTATGGCGGAAACTGAGCAGGCCTCTGATCTTGCAGCCATCGCCGCCGTCAAACTGCTGGCAAACAACGGTCTGGAACCTGACGACGTCGATCTCCTCATCTTCGCCTCGGCGAGCCAGGACATGGTTGAACCGGCCACCGGCCACATAGTGGCCGCCAAACTCGGCCTCGCATGCCCCGTGATGGACGTCAAGAACGCGTGCAACAGCGTCCTCAACGGACTGGAAGTTGCTGAGGCCCTCATCCGGACAGGGCGATACCGGCGGATACTCCTGGCCAGCGGCGAATCTCCATCCCGGGCCGTCAGGTGGGCCGTTCCCGACCCCCAGACGTTTGCTTCAGCCTTCCCCGGTTACACCATGAGCGATGCAGGCTGCGCACTGCTGCTGGAACCAGCCAACCCCGATGACAACTCTGGGGCAGGAATCCTGGGCCTCGGCTTTGCCGCCAAGAGCAGCCATTGGGAGGTCGGGACGCTGGCGACTGGCGGTTCCGTTTCTCCGCGGGATCCCGAAGCGACGTACTTCACTATGGATGGGGAAAAGCTCAAGGATGCGTTTTTGGATCTCGGCAAGGGAATTCTCGATGAGACGCTGGACGATCTTGGGCTGACCTGGTCCGATTTCGCCGTGGTCTGCGTCCACCAGGTCAGCGCTCCCTACCGGGACATATTTGCCCGCGGTGCCGGCGTGCCACAGGACAGGCTCGTCAGGACCGTGGAAGAGTTCGGCAACATGGCATCAGTGAGTCTTCCCCTGCAGTTGAAGATGGCACAGGACCTGGGGCGGTGCGGCTCCGGAGACCTGGTGGCTCTTGTTGGCCTTGCCGGAGGAGTAAGCCTGGGAATCGCAGTGGTGCGTTTATGACGCTTTCCGGCAATGAGGGAGCCTTGGACAAGGGCGCGAAAGTGCACCCGCTTTGTGTGGCTGTTCCGGCCTTGAATGAAGAGAAACTGATCGCCCAGACCCTTGAGGCCCTGGCTGCTCAGCTCCACAAGGATTTCAGTGTGGTGGTCATCGACAACGGGTCCACCGACTCCACCACAGCCGTAGTGGACGAATTCAAGCGGCGGAATCCGGCCATGGACATACGCCTCATCCGGGAGCCCCAGAAAGGGACTGGAGCTGCTGCTGACACAGGCATGCGTTTTGGGGCAGACAATGGGGCCCGCTGGCTGGCCCGTACAGACGCTGATTGCTTGCCCGCGCCGGACTGGACCCTCCGGATCATGAAGGCGTTCGATGACGGCCTGGAAATGATAGCAGGCCAACTCAACCCCCGGCTTGATGAAGGGCTTGGCCATGGCCGGCGCTGGCTGATGCTCCTGGCAGTGGAAGTCGCCTCCTTTTTTGGCCGCAT
This sequence comes from Arthrobacter rhizosphaerae, assembly GCF_023062595.1. GTDB lineage: Bacteria > Actinomycetota > Actinomycetes > Actinomycetales > Micrococcaceae > Arthrobacter > Arthrobacter rhizosphaerae. The sequence continues at coordinate 142,143 of NZ_JALLAN010000013.1, read as the reverse complement.
CAGGCCCGGCAACAAGGGAGACGGCTACCTCGGGCCCTATCAGATGCTGCCGGGCTGCAACATGGCCATCACCGCAGACATGTACCTCCGCTCGGGCGGGTTTCCCCGTACCAGTATCGAAGAACTGCACGAGGACAGGGCATTATCCAACAGTGTCCGTAAACTCACCCGCGCCTACGCGCTCCGGCGGGACGTTGTTGTGTTCGGCTCCTCACGCCGCGTCATGGCGTGGGGATTGCCCAACACCCTTGCCTGGTACGCTGACCATCGCTTTCGGCCCGACCACGTCGACATCCGATGACAGCCTTTGCCACCTGGGAACGGCGCGTGCAGCGAGGGGCCCATCCGTTCGCCTATCCGTTGATACGCGCGGTGGGAACCATCCGACCCGTTTTCCGGCTTCCGGGTCTGGGAGTACTGGTCAGCGAAGCTTCACTGGTCCGGGAAGTCCTCATGGATGGGGGCTATACAAAAGCCGGAGCCAAGGCGTCCGGGGCGTTGTGGACACCGGTGGTGGGTCCGCGTGCGCTGCTGAACATGCACGGTGAAGAACACCTGGAGTTGCGGCGCCGGCTCAACGCACTCTTCACTCCGCGGGCCGTGGAGGATATCGTGGCGCCGGCAGCAGCACGTCTGCGGGAGCGATTGGCGACGGGTCTGGAGAACGGGGCGCCTGTCGAGTTTGTGGGGTTGGTGAAGGAACTCTCCGGGGGAGTCATCAGCAGGCTGCTCGGAATTCCTGATGACGCCCCTGGGCGGCTGCCGGACAGCGAATTTTTCAACCGCGCGTCGTCCATCACCTCGGTGGTGAGGCTGGGCCGGCCACGGCTTTCGGCGCGGCAGGTAGCAAAGGCAAAGGCCGCCGTCGAACTTCTTGCCGGTCCTGTGCGCCAGGCATATCGCGACGATGACCCGGATACGTTTCCCGGCCGTCTTCGTGTTCTTGGTCTGAGCGAAGACGAGGCGGTGGGGATCGTCAGTGCTTTTGTGATCGCCGGGACTGAGACCCTGGTCTCCTACGTCCCCCGGCTCGCGGGGCTGCTTTACGACGACGGCAGGCTGCCTGCTCTGGCTGCCGAACGCACCGGGCTCCCCGCGATGGTGAACGAAGGGCTGCGCTTCACGGCGCCGTCGCCGATGATGCTGCGGGAGGCGACCAACGATGGATGGCTGGGCGGCGTGAGGATCAAGCGCGGCGAACGCATCATGCTTTCTACTGTGCATGCGGTAAAGAGCCTTGGCGGCTTTGATCCCGGGATGCCGATTCCGGCTGCAGCCCGCCAGCTCTGGTTCGGCGCGGGCGCGCATTTCTGCATTGGGATGCCGCTGGCTATGGCTGAAATCAACTCGGCAATGACGGTCCTGCTCGATGAGTACAACCTCCAACCCTGGACCATTCGCTCCCGGACCATCAGCCGGAATGTCCTCATTCCCGGCTACAAATCATTGGAGCTGGTCCGTGCACAGTGAAAAGCAAACCCATGATCAGCAGACGCCTGAATCGGGAACTGAAACTGACCTGATTGCAGCGGTCTACGAGTCGGCGTCGAAGTACCCGGACAACCCGGCGCTCACCGCACCCCCCAGACGGAACGGCAAGCCCGGAAAGACAGTCAGTTACCGGGAGCTTGTGGCCGCTGTTGAGTCCACAGCGGCGGCTTTGCAGAGGGACGGCTTCGGACCAGGGGAGCGCTTGCTTTTCTCTGTGAGGCCCGGTCCCGCTGCGTTCACTCTCGCCTTGGCTGCGGTCCGCGCCGGCGGGTCCATAGTCTTCATCGATCCTGGCGTAGGTCCTGAACTGTTTCGGAAAAGGGCTTCACTCGCCTCCCCGCGCTGGGCTGCCGCCGAGTCAATCCTGTATGCGCTGAGCGCGCCGGGGCCACTCCGCCCGCTGGCACGGCGCAGGGGGCTACTCCTTCCGAATTATGGGGCTATGAAGGTCCGGCATTTTCACTCGGGGTCCTGGCTGCCAGGAGTTCCTTTGAAGTCCAGGAACGTCCGCGCGCTCTCCCGGAAAGGCTACTCCGACGACGGCGTGACTTCCGGGGGGTCCGCCGGTTCAGATCCGCTGGTGGCACCGGCTGATCCCCGGCAGGAAGCCGTTATCATCTTCACGTCGGGCACCACCGGACATCCGAAAGGCGTGGTCCATAGCCGCGGAACCTTGGCGGCGGGCTTTCGGCAGCTGAGTACGCGCTGCACCTTTTCTGCCGGTGACCGCATCCATTCCGAGCAACTGATGATGGGCCTTCCCGCGTTGATTGCCGGGGCGCACTGGACCATGCCGGCCTACGGTCTTTCGGCCCGGATTGATCCGTTGCGGTTCGCCGCCGAACTCGGTGCATCGGCCGGGCACAGAGGCGAGGCCTCTTACGGTCCTGCCAGCCATGTCTTTCTGGTGCCATCCCAGATGGCTCCAATCCTTGACGCCATCGACGCCGGCCAATTGTCCTGGCCTGCCCCTCTGAAGACAGTGATGCTGGGCGCCGCCCCCGTTCTGGCATCGTTTCTCGAACGTGCCATGCGGCTTCTTCCGAACGTCGGCTTCCACTGCATCTATGGCATGACTGAAGTGCTCCCCGTCGCCATCGCCGGGGGAAGGGAGAAATTGGATTTCGCTTCCGGGCTCACTGCCGAATTCCGAACAGAGGGAGGCCTGGGGGAAGGTGACTACCTCGGTGAGCCGCTGCCCGGAGTCCAGGCAAGAGTTGAGCAGGACCACGAATTGATGCTCTCGGGCCAGAACATGTGTTTGGGCTACCTTGGCGAGGACACCATGACCGAGATGGCAACCGGCGACCTTGTCCGGCTGGATCATGGTCCCGAGGCCGTTGATGGAGCCGGAGATGGCCGGAGGGGAAGGCTGGTCATGCTCGGACGCAAGAAGGACATGATTATCCGGGGGAAGACCAACATCTATCCTGGCCTTTATGAGCCTCTTATCGCTGGCATTGATGGCGTAGCCCAAGCAGTGCTCATCGGTGTGCCAAATGCCATTGGCGATGAAGCGGTCTGCCTGGTGGTCGAGCCCATTCGCGGTTATTCGCCTGTGGAGGTCAAACGGACCATCGAGCGGGAGCTTTCCCTGTTGATTGACGAATCTGCCCTGCCGGATCGGATAGAGGTCATGCCAAGTCTCCCGGGTTCCGGAAGGCACAACAAAACAGACCGCGTGGCGTTGCGGGCATTATTTTCGGAGAGCATCCCTTGAGGATTGCAGTCACGGGAGCAGCGGGCTTCGTAGGGGGCGCGATTGCTGTTGCTGCCGAGGCACGCGGTTGGGAAGTGGTTCGGTATGGACGGCGTCCCCTGCCGGGCCACAACGTCTGGGACCTGGGCGAAGGTCCGTTGAGCTCACCGCCTGCTGTAGATGCGGTTGTCCACGCTGGTGCCCAAGTGCGGGATTGGGGCGCCACTGAACCATTCCATAGGGTCAACGTGCTCGGCACCAAGGCAGTTGCAGCCACTTTCCCCGACGCCCGCCTGGTCCACATTTCCAGCTCCAGCGTTTACCCGTGGTGGGAGCCATGCGTCAACAGAGGGGAAGATCCCGTCTCGGGCCGCTACCTCAATGCCTACTCTTCCTCCAAAGCATTGGCGGAAGGATTTGCTGCCAAGCATCCGCGTGCCGTTATGCTCCGGCCGCACGGTGTTTACGGTCCCGGTGACAAGACGTTGTTGCCGCGACTGATCAGTAATGTGCGTCGAGGCCGGGTACTGGCCGTCGGGGACGCCAACGTCCTTCACCAACTCACGTCCATCGAAAACCTGGCTGAAGCGGCATTGGCTGCATGCACTACAGAGGTCACAGGAGCCGTGAATGTAGGTGATAGCCATCCTGTGGCTTTGGGGGAAGTCCTCCGGGAGGTTCTCGACGCAACAGGTCATGCCGACGTCGAACTTGCCTTTATTCCTTTGCCCGCCGCAATGTGTCTGGCGGCGTCTATGGAGGCCGTCGCGGGAGTCATCCGTAAGGCGCCGCGACTGACCCGCTATGCCGTGAGCCAACTGGGCTTCCAGCGCACCTACTCTCTGGGCAGGCTCCGCGATGAACTGCGGGTCCAGCCTGTTACGAGCTGCTTCGCCAATGCGGGAGAATGGATCGAAGAAGAGACCCGGGATGACGGACATCCTGCAGAGACGAAGCACTGAGGTATCCATGGCATTCGGCCAGCCCCGTATTGAGTACAAGACCGACGCCCAGATACGCATCATGCACAAGGCAGGGCTTGTTTTGAGCCGCGCCCTCGATGCCGCTGCTGCTGCCGCCACTGCCGGCACCACCACCAAGGAACTTGATGAGGTGTTCGCCGCTGTCCTCAACGACTCCGGTGCCAAGTCCAATTTCCTGGGCTATCACGGGTTCCCGGCGACCATCTGCACCTCCGTTAATGAAGAAGTGGTGCATGGTATCCCCGGCAGCCGCGTCTTGCAGGACGGCGACATCCTCTCCATCGACGGCGGCGCAATCGTGGACGGGTGGCATTCCGATTCCGCTCGCACCGTTATTGTCGGAACGGCCGATCCCGCAGATCAGCGCCTCTCGGATGTGACTGAGACAGCCATGTGGCACGGGATAGCGGCCCTCGCCACTGGAAAGTACGTCGGTGACATAGGTTCCGCTGTAGACGACTACGTCTCTTCTGTGCCGGGCAATCAGCTCGGCATCCTCGAAGACTATGTAGGTCACGGCATCGGCTCTGAGATGCACATGGCGCCGGACGTTCCCAACTACAGGACGGGTCATCGGGGGCCGAAGATCCGCCCCGGTCTCTGCCTGGCAATCGAACCGATGCTCGTCCGCGGCGGCATTGACACCGCAGTGCTCGACGACGACTGGACCGTTGTCACCACTGACGGGCAGCGATCCTGCCAATGGGAACATTCGGTTGCAGTCCACAGCAAGGGGATCTGGGTTCTTTCCGCCCCCGACGGCGGCGCGGAGCGCCTGGCGCCGCTGGGAGTGGTTCCCACCCCGATTCCCTGACCCTGAGACTTTTTCCCCGCCCGGGACATTAACCCATTAGCTGGCCGTTCAAAAGCGCGGCGGCATAAGGGGGAGGGGGCCCATGGGTAAACTGGGGAAATGTCTGTTCGTCGCGGTTCATTGAAGGCTGTCCTGGCCATCGTCGCTTGCTTGTTCCTTGCAGCAACCATGACTGCCGCGAAGGATCCTACGTCCGCTGCCAAATACTGCTCAGCGGATGTCACCAAGCAGAAGCTTCAATGCCACGACACGCCTGAGGAGCTAAACCGCTCGCTGGAGCTTGCCGGCGTAGATGCCGGCAAAGCGGATAAAGGTAAAGAGGGATTCCGGCTCAAGTCTGAAGCAAGCGCTCAGGCGACGTCCGTCATAGGCACCATTTATGACAATTCCGGGTACGGCGGCGGCTATTTGAACATCGTCGGGAACCCGTGCTGGTCGGGCTACACGGGTTTCATCGACCTGACCTGGACGGGTTGGAATGACCGTTTGTCCTCCTTTATTGGCGGATCAGGCTGCCGCTTGTATCTTCACGAGCATTCGAACGGTACAGGGGCCGGTTATGGCTGGGCCGCATCCTCATCCTGGGTTGGCACCATGAACGATCGCACTTCCTCCATCAGCTTTTCGCCCTAGGTAAATGGCGGGTTTCTTCAGGTCCCGGACCGGCGTCGGTCCGGGCGATCCTGACAACGAAGCAGAATTGCTCAAAGGGCTCGTAAAGCGCGATGAGAGTGCGTTCGGCGAGGTCTATGACCGGTACGCCGATGGCGTCCTGCGATACCTCGTGAAGATGACAGGCAGTATCCCCGCTGCGGAAGAGCTGGCACAGGAGACGTTTTTCCTGCTGTGGGAGAAGGCAAAGACCGTGAGCCTTGTTAACGGCTCCCTGCGCCCCTGGATTTTCTCTTCAGCCAAATTCCTGAGCTACAACCACAACCGGAAACACGGAAACCAGCCGACAGCTGACATTGATGAGCTGGATGCCAGCAAAGCCTTAGTAGCCGTCTCGGCGGAGAGCATTGTTGTCACCAATGACCAGATCTCGCAGGTCATGGCTGTGGTAGCAACCATGTCTGTTCAGGACCAGGCCGTATTCCGGATGTTCTTCCTGGGCGACGTACCGCACGCCCAGATTGCCGCGGCTACAGGGATAACCACGGCAGCTGTAAAGAACCGCGTATTGCGGATGCGTTCCAAACTAAAAGAACTGTTTAACGAGACCGAGGGGGAGGTGACTCAAAAATGGCGGATCTGAGCGAGAGCCGTGAGCGTGTACGTGCCGCGCTCACCAGCAGGATCAGTGCCGATCTGCGCCGTCGGCGCCGACGCAGGAACCGCCTGGTAGGGGTCATCATGACGCCCTTGGTCCTCGCTGCTGCGACTGCTGGGTTTTATATCCTCAACGTGACGCCGGAACAGGCAAAATACACCGCCTTCTGCTATTCGGGTCCTTCCGCCAAGTCGTACGCCGAAGAAGTCGCTTTGGCGGTTGGCGGTCCCGAGGACAACACTGAGGCCGTCGATCCGGTGGAGCTCTGCAGCTCGCTGTGGCGTGATGGCAGAATCCAGCCCGGAGCCACCGTTCGTCCCGCACCGAGGCCGCCTGCAACTGCACCCCCGGCCCCGGCCCCGTCGAAAGTACCCGAGCTGGTCAAGTGCATACGGGACGACTGGCGATACGCGGTCCTGCCGGCTCCAGGTAACGCCCCCATATCAACTGAGGAATTCTGCCCTCAGGTGGGCATGCGCCCGGCAAACCTCGATGTCGAGAAGATGCTCCGGGAGCAGCAAGGCAAATAACGGCACGTGCAGCACAATGGACCCATGGGAGCCATCACTGACGTCACAGGTATCCGGGTAGGCCAGGTCCAAAAGTCCGACGACGGCTGGTTGAGCGGGGTCACAGTGGTCCTGCCGCCGCCCGGGACTATCGGCTCCGTTCATGTCCAAGGCGGTGGGCCGGGCACTCACGAAACAGATGCACTGGATCCCACCACCCTGACGTCCTTCGTTGACGCCGTGGTCCTGACAGGCGGCAGCGCATACGGTCTGGTCGCAGCCCACGGCGCCCAGCGCTGGTGCGAGGAGAACGGCAGGGGCTTCGAAGTTCCCGGTGGCATTGTTCCCATCGTCCCGGCCGCAGCCATCTTCGACCTCGGCCGCGGCGGCAACTTCGCCGCCCGACCTGACGCCGAGATGGGTTACGCGGCAGCAGCCTCCGCCTTCGCCCAAAAGGACGGGCACGACGTCGAACGCGGCAACGTGGGAGCCGGCACCGGAGCAGCCATGGCCCGAACCTACAAAGGCGGAGTAGGCACGGCCTCGATCACCCTTGACGGCATCTCAGCCGAGGGGCCTATCGTTGTCGGCGCCATAGCGGTGGTCAATGCGCTTGGCTTGCCGTTCGTAACGACCGACGCACACGGTGAGTCTGGCACATCGGAACAGCGGGTGGAACCCGGCAGCGTGCGTCTAAGCGACGAAGGAGCGAGCACGCCGAGGGTTTCGGCCGCTGGGACGGAAGGTGGTCGGAGGGTTGTGGCCCCGGCAGCGGTAGAACCGCGACAGCTCAACACGACGCTCGTCGTCGTCGCTACGAATGCCGTCCTGGACAAGGCTGAGTGCAAGCGGACAGCCTCGGCGGCTCATGCGGGGATCGCCCGGGCTTTGAATCCGAGCCATACTTTGGCCGATGGCGATACCGTGTTCACGCTGGCGACTGGCGAGATCAAGCTGGATCGGAGCAGTGGGGAGGCCCGGATGCTGAGCCTCATCACGCTGCAAAGTGCGGCAGCCGACGTCGTGCGTTCAGCCATTATGGATGGGGTTGCCAGTGCGGTGAGTGTCAGTACCCCGGCAGGGGAGTTTGCTGCATTTGGGGGCACCGTGCGCTAACATGGCAGGATTTAACATTTGCGCCGTCATGGCGTAGTGTTGTCTGTTGGTTGTCTGCCCTGTTGCGCCCTTTTGCGGTCGCTAGGCGATGGCCAATCAATCAAAAAACGTTCACAGTCATGCCCGGTGCATTCCGGAGGGCTGTGGCAACAACAGTTAGCGGAGGATATGGCCAAGAAGGACGGGGTCATAGAGATCGAAGGCGTTGTGACCGAGGCGCTGCCCAATGCGATGTTCCGCGTTGAGCTCACCAACAAGCACATCGTACTTGCACATATCTCTGGAAAAATGCGTCAGCACTACATCAGGATTCTCCCTGAGGACCGGGTAGTGGTGGAGCTGAGCCCTTATGACCTGACACGTGGTCGTATTGTTTACCGCTACAAATAAGCTCTGGGCGGCAACGGCATCAGCCGGAAGCCGCTCCAGTGGTCCAACTGCAACACGCAAAGGAACGCCATGAAGGTCAAGCCGAGCGTCAAGCAGATCTGCGAAAAGTGCAAAGTGATCCGCCGTAATGGCCGGGTCATGGTGATCTGCGAGAACCCGCGCCACAAGCAGCGCCAGGGCTAATTTCCTTCTGGAAATCCCTGGGTTGCTAACCCACGCAAGTAAATAAAAGGCAGCACAAGCTGAACCGGGACATCGAGTAACAACGAGCCTGGACAGCTAACCCCCGGTCGGAGGCTGGGGCCGTACAGAACGTACGGGTGTACTGCCTACGACCTCCGGTTTATTCAAGGAGCACTGCCACTATGGCTCGTCTCGCTGGCGTAGACATTCCCCGCGAAAAGCGGCTGGAAATTGCGCTTACTTACATCTACGGCGTGGGCAAGACCCGTGCACACGAAACCCTGGCTGCTACCGGCATCAGCGCTGACGTTCGGGTCAAAGACCTGACGGACGCGCAGCTGGTTGAGCTGCGTGACTACATTGAAGGCAACTACAAGGTTGAGGGTGACCTTCGCCGCGAAGTAGCAGCTGACATTCGCCGCAAGGTTGAAATCGGCAGCTACGAAGGCCTGCGTCACCGCAAGGGCCTGCCCGTACGCGGACAGCGTACGAAGACCAACGCACGTACCCGCAAGGGCCCGAAGCGTACCGTCGCCGGCAAGAAGAAAGCCGGCCGCTAGAAATAGCTGCTGACTTTCCCCAATAAACTTTCTGTAGGAGAAATAATGCCCCCGAAGACTCGTGGCGCGGTTCGCAAGCCGCGTAAGAAGGACAAGAAGAATATCGCGCTTGGCCAGGCGCACATCAAGAGCACCTTTAACAACACCATCGTGTCCATCACGGACCCGAACGGTGCTGTCATCTCCTGGGCTTCGTCCGGTGAGGTTGGATTCAAGGGCTCACGTAAGTCCACCCCGTTCGCTGCCCAGATGGCTGCCGAAGCTGCTGCAAAGCGTGCACAGGAGCACGGCATGCGCAAGGTTGACGTTTTCGTCAAGGGACCGGGATCCGGACGCGAGACTGCTATCCGTTCACTGCAGGCCGCTGGCCTCGAGGTTGGGTCCATCCAGGACGTAACCCCCAGCGCCCACAACGGCTGCCGTCCGCCGAAGCGCCGCCGCGTCTAAGGCTACTCCCAGCAGCGTGAGCTTGCCCGGACCGTAACAGGTCCGGGCAAGCCCGCCCGCTTTAAGTCTTTAGACCGAACTTTCCACCACCTGTGTTGCGTCATATAGCGGATGCTCGCCGAAAGGAAACCTAAGTGCTCATTGCACAGCGCCCCACCCTCTCCGAAGAGGTCGTCTCCGATAACCGCTCCCGCTTCATCATTGAACCGCTGGAGCCGGGCTTTGGATACACCCTCGGAAACTCCCTCCGCCGTACCCTGCTCTCCTCCATTCCCGGCGCTGCTGTCACCAGCATCCGGATCGATGGCGTGCTGCACGAGTTCACCACGGTTCCGGGTGTCAAGGAAGATGTCACCGAGATCATCCTGAACATCAAGAACCTCTCCGTGTCCTCCGAGCACGATGAGCCGGTTGTTGCTTACCTGCGCAAGCAGGGCCCGGGAGTCGTCACCGCTGCGGACATCGCTCCGCCGGCCGGCGTCGAATTCCACAACCCGGATCTGCACATCGCCACGCTTAACTCGAAGGGCAAGTTCGAGCTCGAACTGACCATCGAGCGCGGCCGCGGCTACGTTTCGGCAGCTCAGAACAAGTCCGGCGACGCCGAGATCGGCCGTATCCCGGTCGACTCGATCTACTCGCCGGTGCTGAAGGTTACTTTCCGCGTGGAAGCCACCCGTGTTGAGCAGCGCACTGACTTCGACAAGCTGATTGTCGACGTCGAGACCAAGCAGGCAATCGCTCCCCGCGACGCCGTTGCTTCCGCAGGCACCACCCTGGTGGAACTGTTCGGTCTGGCCCGCGAGCTGAACACCGCAGCTGAAGGTATCGAGATTGGCCCGTCGCCGACGGATGCTGCCCTGGCAGCAGACATGGCTCTGCCGATCGAGGATCTGGACCTCACCGTCCGTTCCTACAACTGCCTCAAGCGTGAGGGCATCCACACCGTGGGTGAACTCGTTGCCCGCTCCGAGGCTGACCTGATGGACATCCGTAACTTCGGTGCCAAGTCCATCGATGAGGTCAAGGCAAAGCTGGTTGAACTGGGTCTGTCCCTCAAGGACTCACCTCCCGGTTTCGACTTGGCAGCCCGCGCCGCAGCCATCGAAGAGGACGACGCCGCTTTCAGCGACGACGAGCTCTAACAAGCAGATCTTGGCCAGCGGGCCGGCGCACCACGTTGTGCTCGGCCCACTGGCTTTCATATGAGGAGAAACAATTATGCCTACCCCCACTAAGGGTCCGCGCCTCGGAGGCGGCCCGGCTCACGAGCGTCTTATGCTCGCGAACCTGGCAGCAGCACTGTTCGAGCACAAGCGGATCACCACCACGGTGACCAAGGCCAAGCGCCTGAAGCCGTACGCCGAGCGCCTGGTGACTTTCGCCAAGCGCGGTGACCTCGCTTCCCGCCGTCGCGTACTCGGCCTGATCAGCAACAAGGGCGTCGTCCACGAGCTGTTCACCGACATCGCCAAGGCTGTGGAGAACCGCGACGGCGGCTACACCCGCATCACCAAGATCGGCAACCGCAAGGGCGATAACGCTCCCATGGCTGTCATCGAGCTCGTTCTTGAGCCGGTTTCCGCAAAGCAGGCCGTGGTAGCCGAGGCTACCAACGCTGCCAAGCGCGACGCCGACAAGAAGGAAGCAGCTGCTGCTCCGGTTGCTGAAGAAGCTGCTGAGGCCGAGGTTGTTGAGACCGAAGCTGCTGAGACTGAAGCTGCTGAGACTGAAGAGGCACCTGCCGCTGAGGAAGCTGCTGAAGAGCCTGCTGCTGAGGAAAAGGACGCGAAGTAATTCGCTAAAACCTTGGCTTAGACTTAAGTCTATGAACGACCAAAAACCCGCTGCCCCCGTCATAGGGGACGGCGGGTTTTTGCGTATCCGGCTCGATTTGGGGTACGACGGCGGGCCGTTCAGTGGCTGGGCAGTACAGCCCGGACTCAGGACCGTACAAGGTGTTCTGGAGGAGGCCCTGGCTCTGCTGATCCGGCGGCCGGTACGGGTAACAGTGGCCGGACGCACCGACGCCGGGGTGCACGCCCGCGGTCAGGTAGTGCATCTTGACCTCACCCGAGCCGAGTGGCTGGGGCTGAACCGGGGCGCCGAACTGGATCCCGCCGTCGCCCTCCTCAGGCGCCTGAGGGGAGCCCTCAGCAGGGGCCTTGGTGACCTCACAGGGGCCATTGAAGTCCACAGGGTGACAGTGGCCCCCGAAGGCTTTGACGCGCGCTTTTCTGCCCTCTGGAGGCGGTACAGCTACCGCATTGCGGACGGTCCGGCACTCTGGGATCCCTTGGGCAGGTACTCCACTTTGTGGCACAAGTCGCCGTTGGATGTAACGCTGATGAACGAAGGCGCCTCCAAACTCCTGGGCCTGCAGAACTTCCTCTCTTATTGCAAACCCAGGGAAGGTTCCACCACCATCCGCGAGCTCCAGCGGTTCGAATTCGCACGGGGGACTGACGGCGTCATTGTGGCAACGGTCCAGGCGGACGCCTTTTGCCACAACATGGTGCGTGCCCTCATCGGATCGGCCCTTTACGTAGGCGAAGGGGTGGAGTACCCGGGGTGGCTTCATGAGCGGCTGCTGCTGCAGAAGCGTGATGCCCGGTCCGTCTTGGCCGCCCCGCATCCGCTCGTCCTGGAAGAGGTTGCCTATCCCTCGGACAGCGAACTGCTGGCCCGCGCCGAGCTTACCCGGGCGCTGCGGACCTAGGGCCTTGGCCCGGTGCCGCGGTTCGCAGTTGTGGCCTAGGCGCACCGGAGCTTTGCGGGGATGAGTCCAAGAGCTGCCTTGGGCGTGTAGGTAACCAGACTTGTGGACGCCGGCGAGGTCCACAAGCTGATTTTTGAGAGGCCTGAGAAGGTAACGCTTGTCGTCTGGCTGAAAATGAAAGACTTATCGTCGGCATCTACCGTGTAACTGACCAGGCCCCCTGCCGGCCAGGCTCCCGAACTCCAGGTCTTTGCAGGTGTCCCGGACACCAGCTCGTGAAAGGTGGCGGGGTCTCCAGAGTGTGTCAGAGTCAGCGTTACATCGTTGAGGCCTGAATTCGTACAGCTCAGCGTCGGCGCCCGGAGGGCCGTGGCCGTGAAGTTGGCTGAGGCCGAGGTTGAGTCAAGGAACGCAGCATACCCGGGGGAGCTGATGTGAAGTGCACCTGCGGCGACCAGAGCGAGACTGGCCACCAGAGTTGCTGCCATGCGCTTAACGCTGTGGCGGGCCTTACTGCCTGGATTCTGTTGCCTGTCCGGCTCCTTATAGCCAGACTCTCCACCATTGTCAGAACCTGCATCTTTCGGGGGTAGTGCCCGCCGTTTGCCGTGGCGAGGTCCGAAGGCCACATAGAGCAGATAAGCCGTGAAGAGTCCTCCCACGAACATTGCTGCAGGACTGCTGAGCCATGCCACCCCATAGCCCAGCAACGGTGCCGAGAAAACCACCCGATCCGCCTTCTTAAGGACATAGGGTTCGGGATCGGGGACGGTGTTGGCGTCTCCCTTGAGGGTCAGAGTTGCTGCTCCGTCTGCTACATCTGAGACAACAACCCTGTGAGTGATACGGACACCAGCCGAATTTTCGACACTGACGACGTCGCCGGTCTTGATTTCGCGGGCCTCCACCGGAACGCTAACGCCCAAGGAGCCGGTTGCAATCGCAGGGGCCATGGAACCCGTGCGGAAAATCAACGGCTTGGCTCCCAGCATCATCCCCGCCAGTGCTGCGAGGAGGCAAAGAGTTCCGAGGACCGCTCCAAGGGTAAGCAGGTTGTTCTGGAGCGGCGGGAGCTTGGTCATGCTGCTAGCTCCCCATGCTGCCGGTGAACGTGAAGGTGGCTGTTGTGGTGGCGCCTTGGAGGCTGTTAGCAGCGGTGGCAGGCAATTTCACCAGCAGGCAAAGGCTTTCGGTGCCTGCGGCGGGGAGAGACCGGCCCGAGGAAATGAGCGCCTCGGCCAACGGCAGGTCTGCGGTTCCCAGCAGAGTACCGCTGCAGGATCCCGTAGATGCATTGTTTGTTGCAGCACCACCGGCAAAGACACTGACAGTCAACGCCGCGCCCAGATCACCAGAAGCCGTTCCGGCGAGGGCGTAGGCGAGCGGGACTGTGCCGGAGTTGGAGACTGAGATCATCCCGGCCTTGCTCGCACCCGGGTACATTGAAGCCATATCCAGGCTGGTTAGCGCCATTGAATCGGTAAACGGACCTTCAGGAGCAGTACCTAGTTTCAGATCGAGCGTTCCTGCGCTGAAGGTGGCGGTGGCCGTGGACTCATCCGTCCAGGCAGCCAGAGTTCCAACCGCGCCGAGGCCAAACACCATTCCGGCCGCCAGCAGGGCTCGAATACGGATACTCCGGTCAGTTGCCATGGCTCGCCCCTTTGCTCCCCGATTTCCCACCAGAGGGATTTCGGATCTCACGGTGCGCTCACCTTGGTGCGTGCGCCCCCTGACTTCCGCACGGACCTCCGTGCGTCCATCATGGCACCGATCCCCATGAATACGGCATAGCCGAGCAGGAAGACCACCGCGGAGCCGACGGCCCAGATGCGCTGCTCGCCTGTCAGGAGCGAATTCAGATAGCCAGCGAACGGAATGCTGTACCAGACGACACCGCGAATCTGGCCCGCTTTGATCGGCTTTTCATCCGGATGCGGGTTGGCATCCCCCTGTGTGGTGAAGAGGGTTTCTCCGCCCAGCGTCTGTGCAATGGAAATGATCCGGTGCGTGACCACTTCCGGTTCACCCGAACGGATCTGGTAGGTGATGGCGTCGCCGACCTTCAATTCACTGGCTTCGATCGGCTTGATGACAACCAGGCTTCCCGGATCCATCGTTGGACGCATTGATCCCGTCAGCACCGTGTAGGGGGTCGCACCGGTAGCGCGTGGAAGGCCGATCATTGCCACGAGCAATGCCACAACGGTCAGCAAGAGCATCCACGACGCGGTCTGCAGGATCCACCACAACGGACCCGTTGATTTGGGTGCTGACTCCGTGATGCTCATAGCTTCTGGTCACCCCTGAAAGTAAAAGTCGCCGCTGTAGACCCTGAGGCGGCAGTGATGGGTGCATTGGCGTCCAGTTCGACCTCAATGCAAAGAGATTCAGACGACGACGGCGCCAGTTCCCTTCCCGTAAATGTCGCCGTGTCCAGCGGTGCTTGGAAGGGAAGGCCCGCAACCTGGATCTGTGGGGCATCGCATGCTGCGTTGTCCGTGACCGTTACGCGAAGCGAGGCGGCCAGCGCCTCATCGGCCGGGCCGGCGGCTGCTGTGGTGCTGGCGGTAAGACCGTACGTCATATTGGTGCTTCCGCCGTTGCTGATGCTGAGCGGTGCCCGGACGGACTGCCCCGGGATCAGATTACTGGCGTTGAGCGCCGTGAACACATACGTTTCGTCCTGCCCGCCCACGAGCAGTGTGAGGCTGCCAGAGGAAATTGAACCGACATCGACGGCTGACTGATCCTGCCAGAGAGCTCCGGTGGTGCTGGTCGAAACAAGCATGACCAGCACCACCATCCCGGCAAGAATCAGCCACAGTCTCTTCGTCATCGTGATCTCCGAGTGAAAGGAATTACAGCTTCTGCTCGAGGGTCAAGCCCAGTGCAGGGAGGGCCAGGTCGAGGTTCTGGTCGTCCAATTCATTAGCAGCGCTGCTGAAGGCAACGGTAATCTTCACGTTGAAGGTGTACGGCGTGCCGGACTCTACAAAAGTCATCAGGTTTGCATTGTTATCGTCTACCAGAAGGCCTCCGCCGTCGACGGCGGTGTTAGTGACGGTGGCGGCGACATGTTCAGCTGGCAATGCGTTGAAGGCTGTGACAAGCGTGCTTCCGGCGATTTTGAGTTCACCCTTGAGATTGTCGCCTGTGGCTGTGGCAGTCACGGTGGTTGTGTACGTGAGACTGTCGCCAGGAACGATGTCAAAAGTGGCGATATTGATCGGCGTAGCAGGAGTGGCTGTTTGAGCCCATGTGCCCGCGCCAACCGCCAGGGTCATTTGGCCAGTGGAAACGGTCCCGCCAGAAATGCTGTCGAGGTCTTCCCAGAGCGCGAAGCTACCTGCTCCCCCCAGGAGCAGGATGCCTGCTGCGCCGGCCGCTATTGCGCCTTTGGTTGCTTTATTCATTTTGTGTCCCCCCTGAGACCTTTGTACTGCTGAGACCTTACTGCGGGACCTGAGCGTCCCGTTGCAATAATTGTTGCGATCTCCACTCAAGGGGTGATTGAGTTCTTCCCAGCATTGACGCAGGAATGCTCAAGAGTTAGTCAAATCGGCCGCTTTAGGCCTGCGAAGGGGGACCGTCGGCTGGGAGGGCGACCGTGAAGGTACTGCCGGCGCCGGGTTTGCTGGTGCACGAGATTTCGCCGCCATGGCGTTCCACGATGGCTTTCGTGATGGACAACCCCAACCCCACTCCCGGAATGCTGGCCTCCTTAGCGGCAGCGCTCCGATAAAACCTGGTGAAGATCCGTGACGTTTCGGCCTCCGTCATGCCCATCCCGGCATCCTGAACCTGGAGCCTTACCCAGCCCTTTTCAGAGCGTGCGGAAACCTTCACATGGCCTCCATCGGGGGAGTACTTGATGGCGTTGGAAACGAGGTTATCCAGTGCTTGACCTATCCGAAGGGGGTCAACATGCACCCACAGCGGGGCAGGGACATCGGTATCCAACTCCACGCGGGACCGCTCGGCGTGGAGATGCGCCGAGCCGATACTGGACTCCACCAAACCCGCGAGATCCGTTTTGCGAGGGTAGATATGGGCAGCCGCGGATGCGGAAACCAATAGGTCGGAGACGAGTGCCAGCAAGCGCTCTGCGTTCCTCTGTGCGACTTCGAGGCGTTCCACTGCCAGCGGATACAGCGCCTCTTCGTCCTCCAGCACTAGGTCCAGGTTGCCAATAACAGCGTTCAAAGGAGTCCGGAACTCGTGCGAAACGTTCGCAACGAATTCATCTTTTGCCGAGATGGCCTCTACCAGCCCCGTCACGTCGTTGAACACGACGACGGCGCCGTCGAACCCGCCGTCGTCGTTTCGAATCGCCCTGGCGGCAGTGGAAACGGCACGCTGGCGCGGGCTCTCGCCAAACCACACAAGGTGATCGGCGAAGGTTTCACCACGGATTGCGCGCTTGACCGGGTGCCGGTCGGGAGGGAGGGGAGTCTTACGGTCCTGGCTCAGGAGCAGGGGTTGGGTGTCGTCCCCGTCGTTCTTCAAAGAAGGGTCAGCATCCAGGGTGTGGCCAACCGGACGGGCCGCGGACTCAAAATGATTCTGCTGATCGTTGACGAGCAGGACTTTGCCGTCAGCATCAACAGCAATAATTCCCACATCAACGGTGTCCAAAATTGTGTGCAGTAGGCGCTCATTCTCCTTGCTGGCGGCAAGAAGATTTCGCATTTCCGCTTCTTGGGATTCGAGACGGCGTTGCTGAAGCCTCATATTGACGCTTGCAAAACGAACGGCCAGGGAAACGGCCAGCATCATGAAGGGCAACAGCACAGCAGTGGTTATATCAGCCGGCGTGATGTGGGGGATTTTCGCCAACAGACTTGGCAGTCCAATGAGAGCGGGCCCGAAAAAGCTCAGTATTATGCCTGTTTTGGCGGCCATACCCGAGGCGGACAGCCAAATAACAGGAAATATTGCCAGTACGCTGAGGCCCTGCAAATTCGGCGCAGCGCCGTTGCGGCTGAGCCCGATGGCGACAAGGTCCAGGATGGGTATGACCAACTGGGCATACGGACCCAACCGCTCCCACGGAACCAACAGGCAACCCGCAAACAACAGGGCATGTAACACGAGCGATGCAATGAACAATTCGCTTGTCAGCACAGCCGGCCATGCAGCCGGTGCGGCAATAACCAGACCGACAATGATGACCGTCAGCGGCAGCTGGCACAAAGCCACCTGAGCCCGTGGTCCGAGTCTCCGGAAGTACCGGTCAACCGTGCGCGCTATAAAGCGGTCACTCGATTCTTTATTTTGCATTTAGTGTCATGATAAATGACGCGAGGCCATTCGTGATGAAAAAAGTGGTGCTAAGTGACATTGAGCCTTGTAGCGTAGATAGTGTTGCAGTGAATGCCACATTGGCGCTGGGCAGATGAGGGAATTCACCGGACATGGGGTAACAAATGAACGATCTTGGGGTGGCCGTTGTCATCGAAGACGACGCCGACATGCGTAACCTTTTGGAGGCGGTTTTGGGGCAAGCCGGCTTTGAAGTTCATTCGGCAGCGGACGGACGCCAGGGGGTTGAAATTGTTCGGGAGCATCAAGCCAATGTTGTGACGCTTGATGTGGGGCTACCGGACATTGACGGCTTCGAGGTGCTTCGGAGAATCCGGAACTTCAGCGACGCCTATGTGGTGATGCTGACTGGCCGGACCGAGGAGCCTGATGTGTTGATGGCTCTTCACGCCGGTGCGGACGACTACATCGCCAAACCCTTCCGGCCACGCGAACTGCGGGCCCGTGTCGCCGCGATGATGCGGCGGCCCAGGTACAACGCCGAAGGGGCGCAACCGCCGGCGGCTCCGGCAACGTCGGCAGTTCCCGCCGCCCAGCAGGACACAGCCGTTCTGCGGCACAACGGCCTGGACCTGAACCGCAAAACCCGCTCGGTTCTGCTCCGCGGTGAAGCATTGGGGCTTACCCGCAGCGAGTTCGACCTTCTGCACGAACTGCTCCGGGGTGGGGGTGCGGTGTGTACGAAGGCTGACCTGGTACGGGTGGTCCGGGGTGATTACTACGAAGAGAATACGTATATCAGCGAATCGGACGAGCGGGCAGTTGAAGTTCACATTGGCAACCTCCGCCGGAAACTCCGAGAGGATCCGCAGTCACCCCGCTGGCTTCAGACGGTTCGTGGAGTGGGTTACCGGCTCGCTCCGTCCAAACCGGACGAGTCCAACTGAGGCGATTGAACCTGGACCTTACTCTGCGACCTCTAAGTACATAAAGCGGAGCTCGCGGATGGTTTGTCCGCCATGCTCAGCAATGTCCGCCAGAAGGGCATTCGCCGCGGAGTAATCCTCACGGCGGATGAGCTTTTCCAAGCTTTCGGCCAGCCATGCCAGTCGCTGGCCGCCCACCATGGACGACGCAATCTTCAGGCTGATCACGGCGTCCATTGCTGCCGGCCAGTCCTGAGTTGCGACGGCAGCGGCCAGACGACGGAACCGCTGTTCCCACATATCGGTGTAGTCGCTGACAAATCTGAGCGCCACGGCCCGGCCATCCAGTTGGTCTTCTAGGTCCTTCAACACTGCGGGGTCCACCAACAGAAGGTCAAGGAGTCCGAAGTCTGCTGCCAAGCCCGCGTGCCCCAGCGGTGCTGCTGGCAAGAAGCGGCTAACACCACCGTCACTGGACATAGGGCTTGGAATCGACATGAGTTAAGGCTACTTCCTGATTTGGCGGAACTGGCCGCCCTCGGCATATCCTGCGGAAACATTGTGACTTCCTTGAGAGCCTAAACGCGGGCATCCTTGAGAGCCTGGGCGGGGGCTGCATGAGCTCATCATTGGCCGCTGAAAGTGGTGATGGCGTTGATGACCGCAGGGCCCAGAATCGCGATGAAGAGCACAGGAAAGATGAAGAAAAGCAGGGGAAAGAGAATGCTTACCGGAAGCTTCATGGCCTTCTCTTCAGCCCTTTGACGGCGCTTCACGCGCATCACCTTGGCCTGGACTCTCAGTACCCGGCTGATGGCAATCCCATAGGTGTCTGCCTGGACGATCGCCTGGACAAAGCTGCGTAGCTCAGGAAGGTTGGTGCGCTCAGCCAACGCCAGATAGGATTCGCGGCGGCTGCGGCCTACCTGCATGTCCTGCAGGGTGCGGACCAGTTCTTCGGCCAGCGGACCCTTGCCATTTTCGCCTGCGCGCGCCATGGCACCTTCGAAACCCAATCCGGCTTCGACGGCGATGAGCATCTGGTCCAAAGTGTTGGCCAGCTCCAGCTGCATGGCCTTCTGCCGTTCCATGCCTTTGCTGTAAAGCATGAGATCAGGAATGAAGTATCCAAGGAACAGCACGAAAAGGCCCACGAGCTTGATAAGTGGAGCCGGGCTGCTGGTACTGATCAGAAGACCCAGCGCCGCGCCGAGCAATCCCAAGACGGGTTTCGCTGCGAGGATCCGGCCCAGCGGCCAAGCCACAGGCCTGCCTGCGAGCGAAAGCAGCCGATCGAGTTTACGGACATAGGCCGTCGGCGTTAGACGGTAACCAATGGCGGAAAGTAAGTCACTGCTGCTTTTCTCCGGAGCTTCGGCGTTCTGCCGGCCGCGCGTCAGGATATCCACGGTGGCTGTCCGGCTCTTGCGGTCAACAGAGAGGATGGACCAGGTGAGAAAGCCGATGGGCAGGGCTACCAGGAGGAGCGAGGACAATATCAATGGATTCATGATCAGAACTTCAGATCGATGATTTTGCGCATCCACAAACCGCCTATGGTCATCATGATTACGGAGGCTGCGATCATCCCCCATCCCAGGGGGTTGGTGAACATGGAGTTCATATATCCAGGGTTTACCGCCATCAGCATGACTACGATGCCAATGGGCAAAGCCATGAGGATATAGGCCGAGAACTTTCCCTCGGCCGCGAGCGCTTTGATATGCCCCTTGATCTCGGAGCGTTCACGAATGGTTTCATTCACCTGATCGAGGACCTCCGCCAAATTGCCGCCTACCTCACGATTGATTTGGATCGCTTGTGCTATCCAGACGAAGTCCTCGTTCTTCATCCGCTCGGAGGTGTCGGTCAACGAGGCCAGCAGATCGCGCCCGAGGCTGGTTTCGGTGATTACGCGGCGCATCTCTTCCGACGTCGGGCTCTGCGATTCATTGGCGGCGGCATCCACGGCACGGAGGATGCTGTGACCGGCGCGAAGTCCACCGGCAAGCAGTTGAAGGGTGTCGCCGAGCTGTTCATCGAATCTGTTGCGCCTCTTACCGGCCAGGACGTTCAAGACCACGTGGCCAACGAAAGGTGCGAGGATAAACAGGAGTATGGCGGGGATCGGTCCAAGTACTATCAGCCCGATCAATGCACCCACCACCCCACCTGCCAGAACCAGGACAATGAATTCAGCCTGGGTCATGCGAAGTCCTGCATGTTCCAACGCATCCCGGTTAAAGAGGCGAAGATTTCCGCCGGCGAGGGCTCTGTCAAAGGTACCGACTGTTTTACCGGCGATACGGGTCAGCTGCGAGGGAGCGTTGCCTTCGAAGGGCCGCCGTCTGTTGAGGGGTATTTCAGGAGCGGGGCGGACGATGAGGGCAACACCCAAGAGAACGGCCGCCGCAAGGAAAAGAACCGCTCCGACTGTCAACATCATGGCCGGCCCACATTCGGGACAGCGGGAGCAGCAGGAGTGGCGAAGACCCCCGGGGACACATGGATACCCAGATCTTCAAAGCGGTCGATAAACCGAGGCCGGATTCCGGTGGCAACAGGGCTGCCCATGAAGCGCCCATGCTGATCCACGCCTGCTGAATAGTCAAAGACAAAAGCATCCTGAAGCGTAACGATGTCGCCTTCCATGCCCTGGACTTCCGTTACGTGGGTGATTCGCCTTGTGCCATCCCGCAGACGGGAAATCTGGACGATCAGATTCACGGCAGACGCAATTTGTTCGCGAATGGCCCTCAGCGGTAGGTCCATGCCCGCCATCAGTACGAGTGTTTCGAGGCGTGCCACAGCATCGCGAGGAGAGTTGGAGTGCACGGTCGAGAGGGACCCGTCATGTCCGGTGTTCATGGCCTGAAGCATGTCCAGGGACTCTCCGCCACGGACCTCGCCCACCACTATGCGGTCGGGCCGCATCCGGAGGGAATTTCGGAGCAGCTCACGGATCGTCACTTCACCCTTCCCCTCGGTATTAGGTGGACGGCTTTCCAGCCTCACCACATGCTCCTGCTGGATCTGGAGCTCGACGGCGTCCTCGATAGTCACGATTCGTTCATTCGCCGGGAGGAAAGATGAAAGCACGTTCAGAAGGGTTGTTTTCCCGGTACCCGTGCCACCGGAAACAATGATGTTGAGCTTTGCCTTTACACAGGCGTTCAGCAGCTCCGCCATTTCCGGCGTGAGCGTCCCGAAATCGATCAGGTTGCGCACCGTCAGGGGCACCTTGCTGAATTTTCGGATAGTGAGAGAAGAGCCTCCAACTGCGAGTGGCGGGATCACGGCATTAACACGGGAGCCGTCTTCGAGCCGGGCATCTACAAGAGGTGAAGATTCGTCGATGCGCCGTCCCACCTTTGACACGATCCGTTCAATTACTTTCCGCAGATGGGCTTCAGAACTGAAGCGGGAATCGGTCAGCGTCAATTGTCCCTTGCGCTCCACATAGATCTGGTCCATGCGGTTCACCATGATCTCGGTGACGGCCGGATCGTCAAGCAGTCGCTGAAGCGGCCCGTAACCCAGGACGTCGTCGGCCACGTCACGAACAAGCCGTGATCGCTCCTCGGCTGAAAGGGGAACCTGTTCTGTGTCGATAATCCGCGTCAGCTCTTCGCGCGCGCTGGTCCTGAGCTCGTGTTCGGTGACGGCAGAATCGTTAAAGCGCGATCCCATGCGCTCAAACAACGCTGTAGCGGCACGCTCCTTAAGGGCGGCAAAGACGTCAACCGGTTGCTGTGTTTTCGGTTTGACCTGATCAAACTGATCAGCGAAACCCCCACCGGAAGGAGCGCTCGCCGCTGCTGCATGGGGAGTCGGAGGTGCTGCTGGACCAGACTTGGTGGCCTGACGGCTGATAGCGGTGAGCCTGGATTCACTCGGCTTTGACGGGCTTGGCGGTGCTACCCGAGTGTTGTGAGCGGCCGCGGGAGAGGCTCCGGCTACGGTTGCCTGTTGCGGCTGCCCCTTTACTTGGGCCGCCTGGATGCGCTCGGAGAGTTTCATTAGACAACCACCCTTCGGTGCAGCTTTCGTTGGGCCTGGGCTCGCCAGGTCGGATTGAACCTTTCCACAAGTTGGCGAAGCCCTTTGGTGGCCGGATCTTTTGCAGGCTCCTGGAGAACGGGAATGCCTCGATTGGTGGAAAAGGCGACTGCCCTGGAACGAGGGATACTAATGTCGACGGGAGCACCGATAGTGGACTCCACGTCTTGGACGGTCAGGCCCGCTTTTGCATCAGCCATGTTGAGGACTACGTGGCGCGTCTCCGGCAGTATGTCGAGTTGGCGCAGGACATCCAGCCCTGAGCGCAGTCCGCGCACACTCGGGATGTCCATGCCGCTGACCCATACAACGTCAGTGCACCGTTCCATGGCGGCCAAGCCGATCTCGGGGAGACCTGGTGCAGTGTCCACCACAACGTACTGGAACTCCTCCGCCAGCTGCTCCAGCAGACGGCTGATCTGTTCCGGAGCGATTTCGTCAGCTTCCACCGGGTTCGGTGGAGCGCAGAGGGCATAGATGCTTCCAGGATGGACAGTGAGGAAGGCCTTCATCACCAGGGAATCCTGGGCAGCTGCTGGGGAAACCGCGTCAGTAACGGTGTGCTCAGGATCCAGATAGAGCCCTGAGGCAACATCGCCGAACTGCAAGTCAAGGTCCACAATTACTACACTCATCGGCGCGATCTTGCCGAGCCCGATAGCGATGTTGGTTGCAATCGTTGTCTTACCCACTCCACCCTTGGGCGAAAACACACCTATAACGAGCCCCTTGGGCGTCGCTGGACTCCCTGGTTGTTTTGGTTCCTGCGCCCTGTGGCGGCTTACGAATGATTGGCATGCCCGTTCCAGGAGCACACGGATCTGGGCGGGATCGGAAGCGGGGCTGAGAATATCGCGAATGCCCGCGCGCATGGCGTGCAGGATGAACGATGGATCCGGTTCATTGACCAGGACGACACTCAGTTCGGGAAAACCGACGGCCAACACCGTGGAGAGGCGGAGTGCGTCCTCCACAGCAACCTCGGGACCCAGGATTAGGACCTGGGGAAATTCCTGGTCCAACTGGGTAAACAGCTCGTGGGGATCAGCGGGCAGAGCACTCGTAAAGAAGGTTTGAACACCACCTTGGAGTCCGCCGGCTACGGCCTGACGCACACGGCTGTCGAACCCGACGTCGGGAGTCACCAGTACGAAGCGGCTCACTTGTACACCTCCGTGCGATCAAAGATACGGGGTCCGTTGTCTTGGGCATCAAGGGGTTCTCGCGTGAGCCAGATACTCGCAAACTCGGATGCGAAAATGATTTTGGCTGCCTCCACGTCGTTCACTGCCACAGTGAGCATCAGTGAACCAGTTGGGAGGGTTGAATCCCGGGGATTGGCCGACGGCGTTGCCCCCGCTGTTGGTGCCGGTTGCGCGGCGGCTGGAGCTTCAGGTGCCCGTTGGACTGCCGTTACCAGAGCCTTGTGGACGGAGAACTGCGTGGTCTCCTTGTCAGCTTTGGCCTCTATGCCGCCCTTCTCCATGGAGATGAAGACGCCGACGTGGTCGCCGGGTGTTATCCGCCCGCCGACGACGCGCTGGGGCTCGAGCTGGAAGGACACCTCCTGCAGCCCGGGCGGTACCTTTACTGAGCCAGAGGCTTTCAGTTCCTCAGGTGCCACGAGGCGCTCCTCCACAAGTTGTTCACCCGGAACGAGGTCCACTGCGGCTACTTTGCCTGTGATTCCGTCGAAGGATTTAAGGGAACTCTTGGTAACGGATGCGCCCGGCAACTGCTCAATGGCCACCGACGCCTTGATGGCTTCGACGGGTGTACCGGCTGGGATCGCCGTCTTCACTACCAGTACATCCACAGGCTCCATGTTTTGAACCGCCCGCTGGTCAGCTCCCTGGGCGTAGGTGAACATGAGCACGGCGCCGATGATGGCCAGCACTACTGCTGCGACGCCTGCCAACAATCGTGACTTCACTTACTGCTCCTGTGTGGGTTCGGGTTTCTCACGGTGCGCTAACCGCTTATTTCGACGACGGTGACCCCGTCTGGGTCTACTTCGCCCAACTCATAGCCGTCTGCCAAGGAAACGTATTCGATAAAAGTGCCGATGATGCCTCGGCATGGTTCCCGGCATTCAAGGCCAGACGTGTTGTCGGCCGATCTATTGCGGAAAGTGTAGGGAAGCCCGGGCGTGCCGAATTTCCACCCTTCCACGTTGAATGCGGCGAACGTCTTGAGTCCATAGACAGCGTTGTTCCCGGTGCCGGTAACGGCATTGAAGATAGGGAGTAGGAGGATGACATCTTTGCCGGCGTTCATGTCCGCCGCCCAGGAGTTCAGCGTGGCCTCGCAGTTCGGCGGTGGATTGTTTCCTGTATCTCCTCCAGCTGTGCTGGCCGCTATGTTTATTTGGGCGCCGCAAGCGCCAGTGTCCTGTTTTAGGCCACCGAAGCCACCTTCTACTGCCGCCCCGGAAGGACCGTAATTACAGTCAGGGTTGGCACCATTGCTATGCAGTTGGAGTAATTGCATCACCCCGGTCTGGTTGCGCACCTGGCAGATGGAGACGGTAATGGGGAATGGCGCTGGACCTTTCACCGGACTGCCCCACCGGACGCTGGATGTTGCATTGACCTCAGCAGTGGAAATACCAAGGGCGTTGGCGAAAAGCAGCGAAACCTTATGTGGTTCCTCGCCCTGTTCCTGGGCACTTGCCGTGACACTTACGGTGCGGTTCGTCAAATCGAGAGCCAGGGACCTTAGGTTGCTCTGGCCATCCAAGGCATTGCCGTTGACAATGGTCGCAGCAAGGGCGGAGGTCGTGGTGCAATTCGGATCGGCCTGGTCCCTGGCGCATCTCTGTGCCACCATCAGCGCTGCGGCGTCTGCACCGTTCTGGAGCTGTGCCTCTTCGGAATAGAGCTTTCCCACGTCCACAGCGAGGGCGGTGAAACCCAGCAGGACCACCATGAGGAGGGCAACAATGACGCTCATTCCGCCGCGTTCATGGTCCGGACTAAGTTTCAGCCGCCGCATTGCATCACGCCCCTGCCGGTCATGGTGAACGGTCCCGCTATGCCAGTTAGCGTTCTGAGCGAGTACGTGATCGTAACCGTCATCTGGCGGTCGGCCGTGCAGCCGCTTGTTCCATCGGTTGAACGGAAGGCGATATTGGAATCAGCGAGGGTGGGGTTGAGTGATACGACTGCATTCTTTGCAGCCGTCCGGGCCGATGCCTGATTGTTTGAGACTGCCATGACACGGACTCCTTCCCTGGCTGCATTGGTGAGGGAAACCTGAGCGTTGTAGGCCCGACCGAACTCCATGATTCCCAGCAAAAGCATGACGAGGATGGGTGCTACGAGGGCAAATTCGACCGCAGCCGCGCCGCGCTCGGAGTCCTTTGCCATGCCTTAGAGCCTTTCAAAGCGAAGCTGGTGGGAAACGTCGAGGGGTGGCAGAAGCTGCAGGCTTCTGCCACCCCGGGATGTCAGCGACTATGAGCAGGAACCGACTACAGGCGGAGTAGCGGACGGGTTGGAAGCTGTCCAGTTCTTCCCTGAGACCTCACATGCGGTTTTGTTGAACAGCTCGGTGAGCGTTGACCCCAGAAGGGTAACGGCGACGATGATGACAACTGCGATGAGGGCCACCATGATTCCGTATTCGACGGCGGTTGCGCCCTTTTCTTCACGACGAAGGCGGACTGCGGCTTTGGTGTAGAGAGAAAGCATTTGAGACTCCTGAGCGAGTTAAGGGGGAGGAGGCTGGTCCTGCACCAGCTCTGAAAAAAACATAGCAACGCTTGACGGGGTGTTGACTGGAACTTGCAACATCCTGTGCTAAGGCTTCCCAATCGGCCTTTTTCCTGCACAAATCCTGCGCAACCTGCGCTTTCACTGGCTTTAGCTCAAGAGGATCTTTCTCGGCATGATCCTGTTTTTGCCCGGCAGGTTTCGGGCGCACGCAAGAGGACCCCCCGCGGTCTGGGTTCCGCGGGAGGTCCGGTCTAGGAGGGGGAGTACCTGCTTGGCCAGGTTCTCCATCTGGGTATTTAGTTAGGGAATTCCCAATACGAGCTCGAGGTGGGCCGTCAATTCGTCATACCAGCCCAGCAGTTCGAGGCCGAAGAGGGTAATGCCTGTTATGACAATCATTGCCAGGAATGACATGAGCATTCCGTACTCTGTGGCGGTTGACCCACGCTCCTCATCGCTGAAGCTTCGGACGCGTCCTAAATTCGCCCAGAATTTCGAGGCTTGATGTAGGAACATGGCACGCCTACCTTGAGAACATTTCGACGATGCTCAACACCGTCGGTCCAAGGACCACAACGAAAAGCGTGGGCAGGATGAAGAAGATGAGAGGGAAGAGCATCTTGACAGGCATTTTCATGGCATGTTCTTCTGCACGCTGCTTCCTTTTGATGCGCATATCCTGGGCCTGAGCCTTGAGAACATTCGCGATCGCGACGCCATAGGCATCTGCCTGCACAACTGCGCGGACGAAGCTACGTACATCCGGAACGTCAACCCTGTCGGCCAAGGCGAGGTAGGCGTCCTTGCGGGACCTTCCCACCTGGATATCCTGCAAGGTCCGGATAAGTTCGTCGGCTAAGGGGCCAGATCCGTTGCTTCCTGCCCGTCCCATTGCCATTTCAAAGCCTAGGCCGGCCTGGACGGAAATCAGCATTTGATCCAGCGCGTTGGGCAGCTCCATACGGATGGCTTCCCGGCGCTTCTGTGCGTTGCTCCGAATGAGGATATCCGGGACAAAATAGCAGAGCGCCGTGACAGCCACCAAGATTAGGAAATTGGGTGCTGACGGAGAACTGAGGAAGAAAACCAGCCCGAGCCCTGCGCCGGCCAAGGCCAGCATCGGTTTGATCATAATGATTCGTGCCAGTGGCCATTCCTTGGGCCGCCCTGCCCCCGCCAACTGCTTGTCCAGCCAACCTGCATAACCCTTCGGCGTAAGACGCTCGCCAACCTGTGTGAGTCTTTCTTTTACGTCGATGCTTCCGCTCTTGGCCGTGACCTGCATGCCCAAATTGGCCTGGATTTTCCGAATGCCAGCTCGGTCGCCGGTGAAGACGAGGAAGGTCAGAAGTGTCACCGGGGCCACGATGGCCAGGATTCCGGCATATGCGATTACTTGCATCGAAAATCACCTGCTTTCTAGAATTTGGGCTTGACGATTTGCTTGAGCCATAGGCCGCCCACCGTCAGGAGGACTATGGCGACGGCAATGAGGACGTATCCCGCGACAGTGGTGAAGAAAACCCGGGAGTAAAGCGAATTGAACAGTGTTAATCCGATGAACATCACCACAGGCAGCGCCATCAAAACGACTGCCGACATTCGTCCCTCTGCACTGAGTGCACGGATTTGGCCCCGCACTTGGTTGCGGTCTCTTACAGTGTCGCCGAGGTGATCCAGGACCTCGGCCAAGTCACCGCCCACCTCCCTGTGTATTTCGATGGCTTGGGCAATCGCCATAAAGTCTTCGCTCTGAGTTCGCCGTGCCACCTCGCTGAGGGATTCACCCAAGTCGCGGCCAATCCTGGTCTCGTTGACGATGCGGCTCAATTCTTCCGCCATTGGCGCTTGGCTTTCCTGGGCGGCTGCATCGACTGCCCGTAGCAGGCTATGACCAGCCCGCAGCCCTCCGGCCAACATCTGGAGGGTATCGGGTACCTGCTCATCGAACTGGCGCCGGCGGCGTGCCGCCAGCAGGTTAAGAACCAGATGAAAAATTAACGGCGATACTACAGCGAGCAAAAGGGCTGGCACTACCCCTCCCAGGAAGAATCCGAAAACGGTTGCCAGGAGAGCGGCGACTCCAGCCATGAGGAGATAGTCGCCCGGGTCCTTCTTGAGCCCGCACTCGTCCAGGCGGTCCCTGGTCAGGAGTCCCGGGCCCCGCTGTTTGACACCTTTGTTCAATGCACCAACGGCTTGGTCTGTCAGGCGGGTTAGACCCGACGTATGCATGACTACATCGGGACGCCGGCGGGAGAGCGGGACCCCGGGCCGGGACTTAAGGACGACCCAGCCCAGCAGAAAGAGGGCGAGGTAGACCAGGAACAGCCCCACAACGAGGACCGCGGGGGAGGCCTCTTCCGGCAGCACGGCTACCGCCCCCTGGCCTTGGGGTTACCTGCCATTTGTACCCCAAAAACGTGGGGGGAGATCGGGATCCCCAATTCAGCAAATCGGTCAGTGAAGCGAGGCCGCACGCCTGTGGGGACTGGCTTGCCTAGGAAACGACCGTTTGCGTCAACGCCTGCCGAGTAATCAAACACGAATGCATCCTGAAGGGTGACGACGTCGCCTTCCATGCCTTGCACCTCGGTGATGTGGGTGACACGGCGTGTGCCGTCACGAAGCCTTGAAATGTGCACTATAAGGTTGACGGCAGACGCCACTTGCTCGCGGACCGCCCGCAATGGAATGTCCATTCCGGCCATTAGGACCAGGGTTTCCAGTCGCGCGATGGCATCACGCGGTGTGTTGGCGTGCACGGTTGAGATGGATCCGTCGTGCCCGGTGTTCATGGCTTGCAGCATGTCAAGGCACTCGCCACCACGGACTTCGCCCACCACGATGCGGTCAGGCCGCATGCGGAGAGAGTTTTTCACCAGGTCTCGGATAGACACCTCGCCCTTACCTTCAATGTTTTGCGGGCGGCTTTCCAAACGAACCACATGGTCCTGCTGGAGTTGGAGTTCAACAGCATCCTCAATGGTGACGATCCTGTCCTCAGTGGGTATGAATGAGGACAATACATTCAGCAACGTCGTTTTGCCGGTACCGGTACCGCCGGAAACGATGATGTTCAACCTCGCAAGGACACAGGCTTGCAGGAGTTCAGCCATCTCGGGGGAGAGGCTACCAAGGGCGATGAGGTTGTGCACGGTCAGTGGATCACTGCCGAACTTACGGATGGTGAGCGCGGGACCATTGACGGCAAGCGGCGGGATGATCGCGTTGACACGGGAACCGTCGGAGAGCCGGGCGTCGACGAGCGGTGACGATTCGTCGATGCGGCGGCCTACCTTGGATACGATGCGCTCGATAACCCTGCGCAGCGCTTCGTCGGAGGTGAACTTCGTGTCAGTCAAAAAGAGCCGACCCTGCCGTTCAACGTAGACCTGGTCGAAACGGTTGACCATAACTTCAGTAATGGAGGGGTCATCCAGGAAGCGCTGGATGGGACCATGGCCAAGAACGTCGTCGATGATCTCCCGGATCAGCCGTTGTCGCTCGGGGCCGGAAAGGGGAACCTGTTCTTCGTCAACGACGATTTTCAGTTCATCCCGCACGTACTGGTGAAGTTCAGCCTCTTCCAGAGAGGAATCGGTGATGCGCGAGCCAAGCCGTTCGTAGAGTGCCTGACTGGCGCGTTCCTTCAGCGCATTAAGCGCCTCGCTGGCCACTGCAGCAGTTTGCGGCATGTCCAGAGCAACTACGGCACTTGCTGCGGCTTGGGCCGTCTTGGCTTCCTGAATCTTGCCCAGGGTGGCTGGCACCGGGGGTGCCTGGAAAACGCCTTCATAGGGATTGTTTTGCTTCGGCTCCGGATTGGGCTTGCCTTCACCCCTGAGCTGTTGGAAGCGATCGGTGAGGCTCACTGTACTACCGCCCTTCGGTGCAGTTGCTTATGGGTTCTTGCTTCCCAGTCTGGTTTGAAACGGTCAACGAGTTTTCGTAGGCCTTTGGCCGCCGGATCGCGGCTTCCGTCTTGAAGTACAGGTACTCCTTTGTTGGTGGAAAACGGGAGTGACTTGGACCGAGGCAGAACCACATCTACGGGCGCGTTGATGGTTGCTTCTACGTCCGTGAGCGTAAGGCCACCCCTTTTGTCTGCCATATTCAGTACAACGTGGCGTTGCGCTGGCATGAGGTTTAGCTCGTTCAGGATTTGGAATCCGGTGCGGAGGCCACGAATGCTCGGGACGTCCATGCCGCAAATCCATACCGCATCCGTTGCGTGCTCCAGAGTTGCCAGGACGTGTTCTCCCAGGCCAGGGGCGGTGTCCACGATGATGTAATGGAACTCCTGCCGTAGCTGGGTAAGGAGATGAGAGATGTGTTCTCCCGTGATCCTGTCCATTTCCACTGGATTCCGTGGGGCGCACAATGCATAGATGCCCGCAGGATGGACTGTAAGGTACGTCTTGAGGACCATCGAATCCTGGCTCGCCGCTCCCACCACGGCATCCGTAATGGTGTGCTGGGGTTCCAGCATCAATCCGCTGGCGACGTCACCAAACTGGAGATCAAGGTCAACAATGACCACGCTCATGGGGGCAGCCTGACCCAGGCCGATAGCAAGGTTGGTGGCCACGGTGGTTTTGCCCACGCCACCCTTAGGCGACATTACAGCGATGATGCGGCCGCCCTCACCATGATCGGCATGCTCGGAGGTGCTCGGGGCGAGGCCACGTCGCCGACCGGCGGCCGCAAGACTTGCTCTCTCGAGCATGATCCTGATGGCGTCCGGGTCTGCTGCAGGGTCCAACAAGTCCCGGACCCCGGACCGCATGGCTTGGATGACGACTTCCGACGATTCAGGCACCACGAGTACCACGCTGATTTCGGGATACTGAAGGTCCATCACGCCGGCGAGCTTAAGAGAATCTTCGACCGGAAGCCCAGGGCCCAGGATAAGTACCTCCGGAGGTTCCCCCACGAGCTGCCGGAGGAAGTCCTGTGGGCCTTCGGGCAGATAGTCGGCCTGGAATGTCTGGAGGGAACCGTGCATTCCGGATGTAGCCAAGCGGGCACGGTGCTCGAAGTCATTGTTCGGAGTGATCAGTACGAAGCGGCTCATCGGAATATCCTGGTTGCATCCACAACACCGTTGTTGCTCTCTACGGCGTTTCCGGGCTCCTTGGACAAATAGATGTGCCCGAACTCAGTGGCGAAGACGATACGTTCGGCGTCAGAAGAATTTCGCGCAAGAGTAATGAGATAGGTCTCATCACTCTCAGTGTCTTTCTTCGCGGACAAGGCACCCTCGGCAGGGTTCTCCTCAACAGGAGCGGAGTTCGACTTGGCGGCGCTGCCGTTACTGTATTGGGCGGCTGTTACAAGGACCTTGTGGAAAGTAAGCTGCGTGCCTCCCGACGTCGAGATTTTCTCACCAGTGGCAGCATTAGTTGTTTCACCCTCCAGAGAGATAAAAACCCCAACCGTGTCGCCGGCCTTCAAGGCTCCGCCGACAACGCGCTCGATGGGCAGCTTCAGTGTGATCTCCTGCAACCCCTCAGGAACCTGGGCTCGCGCCTTTCCCAGGAAGGCATTGGGCTCCACCATTCGTGTTGAGAGCAACTGCTCTCCCGGCATCAACGACACGGCGGTGACCTTGTTGCCCAGCTCGCTTAGATCCGTCACGGGATCCGCGGCGAGGGCGAGTTTTGGAACTTCCTTTTTGACGACGGAGTCGGTCAACTTGTCTACGCCGGTTCCAGCCGCGATGGCTTTCTGTACGACGTAGACCGTCTCCGTTTCAGTGTTAGCCAAGGCCCGTTTATCTGCAGTTTGCACATATGAGACCAGTAACACCGTTCCTATGATTGCCACAAGTAGTGCGGCGATGCCTCCCAGTAGGCGTGTTTTCACTTTATTTCCCCTTAAAAGTAGACCGTTTCAATTGCTGATTTGTTGTGTCCTAATCGATGAGCCGAAAAGTGACTGTTCCCATGTCGTCCCCGACGCCCGCGCCTCCCCCGAAGGATTCAATGGACTCGTACTTGATGAATTGCCCGATGATCCCCAGGCATTCGCCCTTGCATTCGTCGGCTGGATCGGCAACGTCAGGGGCTTTATTGCGGAAGGAGCGTGGTTCATTCGAACCTCCACCGAACTTCCAGCCTTGGATGTCAAAGGTGGCGTAACCGCGAATATGGAACCAGCCTGTGGTGCCCGACCCGCCTGCTTCGTCGTAGACGGGGAAAGTAGCCAGGGCTTGACCGCCGCTGTTGATATCAGCGATCCAGGCGTTGAGCGTGGCATCGCATTCAGAGGCGTAATCCGCACCGGTATCCGAGGAAACGTTGGCGTCTGCATCCGTGGTGGCCATGCAGGGGCTGGATTGATCCAGCCACCCGAATCCGCCAGGAATGGTGTGCCCGGACGTTGAAGTGCAATCATCCATGCCTGGCTTGTAGCGGATAAGTTGGACTTCACCTGTCACGTCGCCCTCTGAAAGGTCGTACTGGCACTCGGAAAGAGCCAACGGAAAGCTACTCCCGGACGACGGCGGGTCAGCCACTGCTACCGCGTATGCACCTACCGTGACCGGATCCGCAGCCAGGGCGCTGGAGAACATCTGCCGGAGGAATCCTGCGCCGCTGGTTCCATCCCTTGTGGAGGTCCTCACCGTTACCTGGTTCGGTACGGACAGGTCCACTTCGGTGACGTTCGATCCGGCATCGTTGGCATTCGCGTTGGCAAGCGTTTGGGCAATCGCATCCGCTTCCGTTTGACTGCAACCTGTTTCGTAACATGCCTGAGCGACGGCCACTGCACCGGCGTCTGCCCCGTTCTGCAGTTGAGCCCTCTCAGCGTAAATCTGACCAGTGTCCACGGCCAGAGCGCCCGCGCCAATGAGCACAAGCATCATGACAGCTACGGTCACTCCCGCCGCTCCGCGTTCCTTGTCATTCTGGGGTTTGGTCAACCGCCACATCTCATGGCTCCTACTCCTGTGAGGGTGACCGTGCTGCCAAACAGTCCGGTCAGGGTGTTCGTTGTATATGAAATGTCTACGGTGGCGTTCTGATCGGCGGCACAAGCGGCCGGCGTAAAGGTGTAGACGAAAGTTTCTGTAGCCAAACCCGGGGCTCCAGCGGCACCCGCTGCCTGGGCCTGAGCCTGGTCATTGGTGATGGCCATGTTCCGGGCAGCTTCACGTGCTGCCTGCGTCACGGATATCTGCAGGTTGTAGGCATGTGAAAATTCGACGATGCCGGCCACCAAGGCCAGAAGAATGGGCGCAACGAGGGCAAACTCAACGGCTACGGCACCGCGGGCACGCTCGTTCTTGCTTGAATTGCTGCGTTTCAAAGGATCCCCCCAGGGACGGTTGCAGCCGGAGAATGAAAGATAGGAAGAAGGAAAATAAAGGTGTGCCGCGTCCGCGTTAGCGGACGCGGCACACCTCGTGTTGTAGAGACCAGCAGCCGGCCGGTTATGGCAGCTGTGGACCGTTCAGGCTTGTTACGGTGCGTCCCAGGTGCCGACTTCGACGCCCAGATCACTGAACCAGGTGTTAAGGGCGGTGCCGAAGGCCGTTACACCAACGATGATGAGGAACGCGATAAAGGCAATAAGCAGTGAATATTCTGTTGCTGTTGCGCCCTTTTCGGAAGCCAGGCGATCCTTTACGCCAGCGATAAATGCCATCATTGAGACCATAAGAGAAGTCATTTTATTATTCCTTTTCAAGAGATTGAATTACATTGAATTGGTTTACGGACTTCCAGTTGCCCCCATTTCCCAGACGTCTGGAGTTCCGTTAGGACAACAATTGCATGGGGTAAACAGGGGGAACAATGAGTGGAAGTACTCGTCTTTTTTCAACGAAATTCAGGGCAGCACTTAGCCAAGAATTGGGTGTACTCAGTTTCTTGAGGGCTTCTTGAGCGCCGACTACTTGGTTTGCCAAGCAGACTTAGTAATTCAAGCGAAATGCAGGCGGCCGGACGTCAGATTGGCAGCAGAATAACAGCAAGAGCCGCGGCAAACATGGACGGTCCGAAGGCTACTTCTGCGGGCTTTTCTCCGCGCGCTGCCCTTACCAGGACGGCCGTGACCACGCCGCCCGCCACGAACCCGAGGGCGCCGCCATAGAACACCTGCGACCAACCCAAGTAGCCAAGGTACAGACCGAGTGGTGCGGCAAGTTTCACGTCACCCATCCCGATGCCGCGAGGCGAAATTATTGCCAAAATCAGGTAAATAACGAAGAGAATTGCCCCCGCAACGACCCCCCGGAGCAGTGCACCCCAGGACGGGGAGGCAGCTGCCGCAGTGGCCAGCAATACAGCGCCGGCTATGAGGAGCGCTAACACCAGCCGATTGGGCAAAAGGTGATGGCGAATATCAATCAACGCAAGCTGCACGGCAAGAATTACCAGGACTAAGTAGGCCGCGAGTGCCCAGGACTGACCAAACCTAAATGCCATGGCGGCCGAAAGTGCCCCGGTGAGTGCCGCCGTCGTGAGTTTGAACCGTACCGACGTGTCCAGGGAGAGCTGTGGAACGACTTTTCGGACACCGATCTCCGCCAGTAAACCCAGGCCGGCGCCAAGCAGGCCAATCATCAGGACGAACAACGGCATAATGGCCTCACCAGTGGGATACACGGACACGTTGCTCCTTATGAGGCAGGTCTGATATTCGGGACTGTCGTTCGGGTCTGATGCTGGGCCGGCAGGTAGATGGAGAGCGGATGCCCTGTCCGGTTACCCCCATTTTGACCCGGACGGCCCTGCCACGGTATATTTGACAGTCGTTGTGCGTGTCCTATCTCGATGATGCGTGCCCGCTTGAGAATCCGGTTGCAGGATAACTACTCAACGAGCACATTCGGGACTTCAGGATGACTGGTTACATAGAGCCCTCACCTCTGTTCCGGTAGCGCATAGATAGTAGGTGCACACGCTTGAGTGACACCTAAAAAAGAACGCCAGAATAAGAACGAGGCAAAAACCGTGCGTACGTACACCCCGAAGCCCGGCGATATCAACCGCCAGTGGCACGTCATTGACGCCACAGACGTTGTCCTTGGTCGTCTCGCGAGCCAGACCGCAATCCTGCTGCGCGGCAAGCACAAGGCCACCTTTGCATCCCACATGGACATGGGCGACTTCGTCATCATCATCAACGCTGAAAAGGTTGCCCTCACCGGCGCCAAACTGGAGCAGAAGCGGGCATACCGCCACTCCGGTTACCCGGGCGGCCTGACCTCCGTCAACTACGCGGAACTCCTGGAATCAAACCCGGTCCGCGCCGTTGAGAAGGCCATCAAGGGCATGCTCCCCAAGAACTCCCTCGCTGCCCAGCAGCTGGGCAAGCTGAAGGTGTACCGCGGTGCAGAGCACCCCCACGCCGCCCAGCAGCCCAAGACTTTCGAAATCACCCAGGTCGCCCAGTAGTCCTGGCCACCAAACAACTTATCTATACAAGGAGAACCGTGGCTCAGAACGAAGAGACCACCGAAGCCGTTGCGGCTGAGGAAACCCTGACCAGCTACACCTCGGAAAGCGGTCCTGCGGAAGCAGAAGCGCCCAAGAAGGAACGCCCGGCACTGACCGTTGCCGGCGCCGCAGTTGGCCGTCGTAAAGAAGCCGTGGCACGTGTTCGCATCGTGCCGGGTACCGGCAAATGGATCATCAACGGCCGCGAGCTGGCCAATTACTTCCCGAACAAGCTGCACCAGCAGGACGTCAACGAGCCCTTCAAGATCCTTGATCTGGATGGCGCCTACGACGTCTTCGCACGCATCCACGGTGGTGGCATTTCCGGCCAGGCCGGTGCCCTGCGCCTCGGCATCGCCCGTTCATTGAACGAGATCGACACCGAGAACAACCGCGCCACTCTGAAGAAGGCCGGCTACCTCCGCCGAGACGCACGCGTCATCGAGCGTAAGAAGGCAGGCCTCAAGAAGGCCCGTAAGGCTCAGCAGTACTCCAAGCGCTAATTTCGCTTCCCGGAAGCCCGTCCTGTTTACAGGGCGGGCTTCCGTCGTTTAAGCCACTGGCATCGGGCGACTCCACAGGCTATTCCCGCAGGTCGAAAACAATCGCGTTCCCTACAGGCTGTTCATCAAAGTTCGCCTTGACCCACGTGAAGATGCGCACAGCCTCGCCTCCCGCGCTGTCCCTTGCCAGGAGGTCGTCTTGGGCTATGAGGAATCCAATACGGTTCTGTTTCACCAATAGCTGGAACTGCTCCAGCGTTGGCGCCGGATCCTGCCCCAGCCAGCCGCCCAAGGCCACAACCGGTCTCTTGGACTCCAGTTGGTAGAGGGCGGCATTCTGAGCAGTGATTGTCGCCGCAGCCCAGGTTTGATCATCCGTTTCGGTTGCGAGTTTTCGGACCAGGTCCGAATCTGGTGGCGCGCCGAAGGCCAGTTGCAGGGACCGTTGATCGAGTCCCGCTTTCGCCGCTTCGAACTTCTTGGACAGGGACCCGTCGACGTTGGAGGCCGGCCCGGAGAGGGGATTGGTGCCCGCCTGAGGCCTGGTGACGGTGTATGCATTGGTAGCGAGCGGGCCCAGCAGGAGAGAGGCTCCCACTGCTGAAACCACTATTAGTCGATGTCGCGTGCCGGGCAGCATCCAGAGGACGCAGGCACATCCTCCCACAACCAGGATGAGGATCTGCCAGCCGGGTGGCCACTCATTGCTGTAGGTCACGATTCGGCCAGCCAGATAAGCCGAGGCCATGATGAGAACGGCGCCGATCATCCGTGTAATGATCCGGTCGCGGCCGCCCCAGAGCTGCTGCAAACCAAGTGGTATTACCAAGGCCATCGGGGCGGCCAAAGAAAACGTGTAATAGCTGTGAACCATGGTGCCGGCAAAGGTAAGAACCGTCATTCCGGTGAGGAACCAGACGGCCGACAGCGCTGGCAGGGGCTGGATCCGTACCCACTTCCCAGGCGCACGGAGCAGCAACAACACCACAGAGCAGCCGAAGGCAATAAACAATAACCAGGCCGCTTCCTGGGCGAAGTTTGCGTCGAATAGGCGTGACAGCCCTGACCGAACGACGCCGTCGACCCCTTGGCTGGAGGAAACAGCTCCTGTGTTGTCTTCCGAGCCGAAGCGGAGGAAACGAGCCAGCCCATTGTAGTTTGTGGTCAGCTGCACGGCACTGTTCATGGATGATCCACCCATATATGGCCGCTGATCCGGCGGGGTGAGATCAACCACGGCAATCCACCAGCCACCGCTAACCGCCATCGCGGCGATGGTGGATACAAGCCGCACAGTACGGGTGCGCAATTGTCCTGTACCCAGGAGAAGCACCGTAAACACAATGGCGGGGATCACCACAAATGCCTGCACCTGTTTCGCCATAAAGGCGAAGCCCAAGGCTGCTCCGATCAACACGTACCATTTCCAGGCATTGTTCTCGAGGACACGGACAGTGAAATACACAGCAGCTACAACGAGGAGCCCCATGAGAGGTTCAGGGTTGTTGAAACGCGACATCAGAACCACCACTGGAGTGCTGGCGTAAATCAGTGCTCCGAAGAGGGCAGGAACCGCTGAGTGCTGCCGGCGAACGATCTTGTAGATCAGCCAGGTGGTCATGACGCCCATGAGCGCCTGCGGTACGAGTATGCTCCAAGAGCTCAACCCGAAAAGACGTACTGACAAGCCCGTCACCCAGACACTTAGTGGCGTCTTATCTATGGTGATGAGATTGCCGGCATCCACAGAACCAAAGAACCAGGCTTTCCAGTCAGTGGCACCGGCCTGCGCGGCAGCGGAATAGTACGGGTTGGCCCAGCCATTCCGGTCCAGCCCCCACAGGTACAGGAGAGCAGTCAAGCCAAGAACAACCAGTAAAGCTCGTTTTTCCCACCTTGGGACGGTTCCGTCCTTGCTTCCGATTTTTGTCTCGTTCTTCTCCTGGCCGGGAGTGGACACAGGGCGGGCTGAGGAAGAGGCCAGGTCGCCGTCGTAGACAGGCAAGCTGGAACCAAGGGAACTCACGCCGCGCCCTTTGCCGCAGCAGCTACAGTCGGAACCCTGGGGGAGCTGTTACGGCGAGCCACGCGGAACACCCAGAGCCGTAACAGCACGAACCGCATAAGCGTGGCCAGTACGTTAGCCGCAGTCAGGACCAGCAGTTCCATGTTCGGCCCCGCATCAGGACTGGCCGCGTGGAGTACCAGTAGGGACGATGACGTGATGGTCCATGCCAGCGCGAACACGACCAGGCCCTGGAACTGCTGTGTAAAGAGCCTCGTGGGTCCGCTGATACCGAAGGTGAATCGCCTGTTTGCGGCCGTATTTCCGATGGCCGTCAGTAACAGGGCCAGGAAGTTTGCCTCCTGAGCATCGAAGGTTGCCTGAAAAATGAGGAAAAGCAGCGCGAAGGCCACTGTGGAGACCGCACCGACGAGCCCGAAGCGGATTACCTGGCCGAAGAAGCTTGGGGTCCCCGGTGGAACTATGGGCCGTCGACCCAGCTCGGCGTAGATTGCCTGGACGGGGATGACGCCCTTGACGAGCGAGGTTCCAACGCGCAGCACGCCGCGTATATCGTCCAACGCTGTCTGCTTGATGTCCACGCGGCTGTCGGGATCATCCACCCAATCGACAGGGATTTCATGGATCCGCAGCCCGCATCGCTCCGCGATAATCAGCAGTTCGGTATCAAAGAACCAGCCGTTGTCCTCCACATGTGGGAGCAGACGTTGCGCTGCCTCCGCCCGGATTGCCTTAAACCCGCACTGTGCATCAGAAAACCTGACCTGCATGGTCCGCTTGAGCAGGAAGTTATAGGACCGGGAAATGAATTCACGTTTCGGACCGCGGCTGACCCTTGAGCTTTGCCCAAGCCGTGTCCCAATCGACAGATCGGAATGACCGGACAGGAGCGGTGCAACCAGAGGTGGCAAGGCTGCGAGATCAGTGGAGAGATCCACGTCAAGATACGCGAGCACTTCAGCAGTGGAAGCATTCCAGGCATCTCGCAAGGCATGCCCTCGGCCTTTTACTTCCAGTCTGCGAAACCCGACATTTGGTAATTGCTGCGCGAGACGGGCAGCAATTGCCGGAGTATTATCGGTGCTCGCATTATCTGCGATTGTTATTCTCCACGTTGAATTCATTTCAACGCTCAGGTAATTTACGAGCTTTACGATGCTTTTCTCGAGTACGGATTCCTCATTGAAAACCGGTACCACAATTTCTAGCGCCAAGCCCCCATAGCTAGGTGTCATGAATGGAATGCTAGGGTCCGCACTCTCGTGAAAGCGAGGGTAATCGGTAAAGTCGAGTACACATTCAGCAAAAACAAGTAGTCCTGAGTACCTGGCATTTAAAGTCAACCTGCCCAAGTGGTTGTGCCGGCGCAATCGGGCCCACTATCCGAGCCTCGCACTGCTTACAAGGGGGCCGGGAGATGGGCGGGGCGGCTCCATCGCCGATACTCGGTAAGGACGGGGTACCTTGCGGCATCGTCTAAACTTGACCCGATGTCTAGATTATTTGGAACAGATGGTGTCCGTGGCCTGGCGAATGGCCTGCTTACAGCCGAGTTGGCGCTGCAGTTGGCCCAAGCGGCCGCCGTCGTGCTGGGTCACGACCGCAATACCAACGGCACCCGGCCCCGCGCTGTCGTGGCCCGGGATCCGCGCGCCAGCGGCGAGTTTATCGCTGCCGCCGTGGAAGCCGGGCTGTCCAGTTCGGGAATCGACGTTTATGACGCAGGCGTCCTGCCAACGCCGGCCGCGGCTTACCTCGTCGCGGACCTGAAAGCAGACTTTGGCGTGATGATCTCCGCCTCCCACAACCCTGCCCCGGACAATGGCATTAAGTTCTTCGCCCGCGGCGGCCAGAAGCTTCCTGACGAGGTGGAAAACGCCATCGAGGCGGAGATGGGCAACGAGGCCCGTCGCCCGGTCGGCAGCGATGTGGGACGGATCCAGCGGTTCTCTGACGCAGAGGACCGCTACATCGTCCACCTCCTGGGCACGCTCCCTCATCGTTTGAACGGACTGAAGGTAGTGTTGGACTGTGCCCACGGTGCTGCCAGTGGCTGTTCCCCTCAGGTCTTCAAGGATGCCGGCGCTGATGTTGTGGTGATTGGTGCGGAGCCGGACGGCCTGAACATCAATGACGGAGTTGGGTCAACACACCTTGGGCCGCTCAAAGAGGCTGTGTTGCAGCATGGAGCAGACCTGGGTATTGCGCACGACGGCGATGCGGACCGGTGCCTGGCTGTTGACCATGAGGGCAACGAGGTCGACGGCGATCAGATCATGGCCATCCTGGCCGTTGCCCTCAAGGCCTCGGGGAAGCTGCGGGACAACGTCCTGGTGGCCACCGTGATGAGCAACCTGGGCCTCAAGATCGCCCTCACCAAGGCCGGCATCAGCATCCGGGAGACTGCAGTCGGGGACCGTTACGTCCTGGAAGAGATGCGCGACGGCGGCTTCAACCTTGGCGGCGAGCAGTCCGGACACGTGATCTTTGCCGATCATGCCACAACGGGTGACGGGGTCCTCACAGGGCTCCAGATTGCAGCGCAAGTTGCTATGACCGGCCGGCCGCTCAAGGACCTTGCCACGGTGATGACCAAGCTCCCGCAGGTCCTTATCAACGTCAAGGGTGTGGATCGCAGCCGGGTCAAGGGCGACGAGGTGCTGGCGAATGCCGTGGCGCAGGCTGAAGCCGAATTGGGTGATACTGGACGGGTACTGTTGCGTCCGTCCGGCACCGAACCTGTTGTCCGGGTGATGGTGGAAGCGGGGGAACAGGCTACAGCTCAGGCGATTGCCGAGCGACTCGCGGCAGTGGTCCAGAAGGAACTCGCGCTGGAGCTCGTCACCGACTGACCAGCGCCCTACTTGCGCAGGGCGTCACGGATCTCGGTCAGCAGGGCAATCTGCGGGTCCTCGGCCGCCTCGTCCTTGACGTCAGCATCGATGCCGAGCCTGCGGTTTCGGCGTTCAATCATGTGGTTCATCGGCACTACCACGATGAAATAGATGGCTGCCGCTATGAGCAGGAACGAAATAACGGACGAGATTACCGAGCCGTACCGGAATCCCTCCCACGCCATTTCCTCGATGCCCTTCGCGTTGAACAGCCTGCCTATCAGCGGCGTGAGCAGTCCGTCCACGATGGATGTGACGACGGCGCCGAAGGCTGCGCCGATAACCACTGCTACCGCAAGGTCAACTACATTGCCTTTAAGGATGAAGTTCTTGAATCCAGTCAACATGTGCCCAACCTAGCGAGGCTGAGGACAGGTGGCTGGTAGGCGGGGCGCCTGGCGTGATGCGTGTCCCGGTGACTGGCCGCCTCACCTTCCGGACTTTCAAAGGTAGGCCGGCGCCGCTTCCAGGCCGAAGTATTCCTCGAGGGTGGCGATTCCCCGCACCGCCATGTCGGTGGCGGCCTCGACGCCAATGTAGCGGAGATGCCAGGACTCGTAGTAGTAACCCGTGATCTCGTGGAACATCCACGGATAACGGACCACAAAGCCAAACCGGTGTGCCTGCGCCTTGGCCCAGACCGCAGCCGGCTGCTCGGCGAAGCAGGGCTGAAAACCACACGCCCCACCGCCGTCGCCTATGTCAAACGCCCAGCCCGTCTGGTGTTCCGAGTACCCGGGACGGGCCGACGCCGTATCGGCCTGCGCCTGCCCCTGCGAACTGACATAGCTGCCGTACGTTGCCACCTGCGTCGCGTAGGACCGGTAGCCCGAAGCCAGGGTGAGGATGATTCCCTCCGCGGCTGCCGCAGCGAACAACCCCTCTGCGGCAGCCGCCGTCGTGCTGTTCAGGAGAGCTGCCTCTCCGCTGACTGCCAGCGGGACGTTCGGCTGCACCAAATCAGCGGGCGCGTACTGCGGCGACGTCAGCGGCCTGTGCTTGTTCACCACCAACCAGGGGCTTGCCGGGTCAGTTAAGGAATGCTGCTGCGCCAGGGCGGCCGCAGGCGAGGCCGGTGACGGAACGGGCAAGGGCTCGGCCGCAACAGAAGAGGATGAGGCAGCGGCCGCGTCAGCTATCGGCGTCAGGGGGGCTGTCGGCGAGGGTGATGCCGTTGCCGGTCCGGCCGGCGACGCTGCAGGGGAGCTCAGAGTTGCTTCGGTGGTTTCCGGCGTGCAGGCCGCAAGGGCAGCGAGGCCTGCTCCGGCGGCCAGGAGCCGGGTGAAAATCCGTCGGCTGGGAAGCTGCGCGGGCCCGGTAAGGAAAGGCCCTGCAAGGAAGGGCCCTGCAGGCAAGGGTGCGCAGTCAAGGCACATCGTGCTAAACCTTCCTCAACAGCATGCGCCGGATGGAGTGGTCTGCGTCCTTGGTTAGCACGAGCTGGGCCCTGCCGCGGGTGGGCAGCACGTTCTCTTCAAGGTTTGGCTCGTTGATGCGCTTCCAGATATCACGGGCGGTGCGTTCAGCCTCCTCGTCGGAGAGCGTGGCGTACCGATGGAAATACGATTCGGGCTGCGCGAAGGCAGTGCTGCGGAGCTTCCGGAAACGGTCCACATACCATTCTTCAATGTAGGACGTCTTGGCGTCGACATAGATCGAAAAATCGAAGAAATCGCTCAGGGCGAGGCCTTGCCTGCCATCGTGACGCGGACGGGCAGGGGCCAGGACGTTCAGGCCCTCAACAATCAGCACATCAGGGCGCCGGACCACAACTTCCTTGCCGGGAACGATGTCGTACGTAACGTGGGAGTACCAGGGCGCGCGGACCTCCTCGGCTCCGCTCTTGATTTCGCTGACGAAGCGCAGCAGCGCCCGGCGATCGTAGGATTCCGGAAATCCCTTCCGGTCCAGCAGTTGGCGCCGTTTGAGCTCAGCGAGCGGATAGAGAAAACCGTCCGTCGTGATCAGTTCCACGTTGGGAGTGCCCGGCCAGCGGCGCAGCATCTCCCGTAGAACCCTGGCGATGGTGGATTTACCGACGGCGACAGAACCGGCCACGCCTATGACGAACGGCGTGCGCTGAGTGGTGTCACCCAGGAAGGTGGTGGTGGCCGCGTGGAGTTGACCGGCTGCTTCGACATAAAGGTGCAGGAGCCGGGACAGTGGCAGGTAGACCTCGCGTACTTCCTCGATGTCAAGGGGATCACCAAGGCCGCGGAGACGGATCACGTCCTCTTCGTTAAGAGGCTGTTCCATCTGGGCTGAGAGCCGGGACCAGGTCTGCCGGTCCAGCTCCACGAACGGGGAAATACCTTCACCGTTCGATTCATTGCGTTGCAAAGTCACCCTAGAGATTCTGCCCTTGTTGCGCACCAGAATGAAATGGAAGGACCCCAAACC
This sequence comes from Arthrobacter rhizosphaerae, assembly GCF_023062595.1. Lineage (GTDB taxonomy): Bacteria > Actinomycetota > Actinomycetes > Actinomycetales > Micrococcaceae > Arthrobacter > Arthrobacter rhizosphaerae. Next base: position 98,724 of record NZ_JALLAN010000013.1, on the reverse strand, counting down.
CGTTAGGCTTGTGTCCATGTGTGGAATCGTGGGATATGTTGGCCGTTCCTCGAACGGAAAAATTGCTGGGTATGGTGCGCTGGACGTTGTCCTGGAAGGACTGCGTCGTTTGGAGTACAGGGGGTATGACTCCGCGGGTGTGGCAGTGGTGGCCGACGGCGTCATCTCGTCCCGGAAGAAGTCCGGCAAGTTGAACAACTTGCTGGTCGAGCTGGAAGAAAACCCCTTGCCTGATTCGTTGACCGGGATCGGTCACACGCGCTGGGCTACCCACGGCGGACCTAGCGACCAGAATGCGCATCCGCATCTCGCTGACGGCGGAAAGTTGGCGCTGATTCACAACGGCATCATCGAGAACTTCGCTGAGCTGAAGCTCGAGCTCGTTGGCAAGGGCGTCACCTTCCTCTCCGAGACGGACACAGAAGTGGCCGCTGCGCTCCTCGCTGACATCTTCCGGAGCAAGCTGAATGGCGACGTGTCCGACGGCGGACTCACCAGGGCCATGCAGCTCGCCTGCCAGCGGCTGGAAGGTGCTTTTACGCTCCTTGCCGTGCACGCTGACCAACCTGACGTCGTCGTGGCCGCACGGCGCAACTCTCCACTGGTAGTGGGCTTGGGTGAGGGCGAAAACTTCCTGGGCTCCGACGTCTCCGGGTTCATTGACCACACCCGCCGGGCTGTGGAGCTTGGCCAGGACCAGATCGTGACCATCACCGCAGACACCGTCGAAATCACGGACTTCTTCGGCGCCCCCGCAGAGGGCAAGGAATACCACGTTAACTGGGATCCCGAATCTGCTGAAAAGGGTGGCTTCGCGTCCTTCATGGAAAAGGAAATCCACGACCAGCCGGACGCAGTGGCGCAGACCCTTCTGGGACGCTCAGACATCCATGGCAGGCTGACCCTTGACGAGCTCCGTATCGACGTCGAGCTTCTCAAGAGTGTCAACAAGATCATTGTCCTTGCCTGCGGCACGTCCGCCTACGCGGGGCAGGTGGCCAAGTACGCCATTGAGCATTGGTGCCGGATTCCTACCGAAGTTGAGCTCTCGCACGAGTTCCGCTACCGCGATCCGATCGTGGACGGAAACACCCTCGTCGTCTCCATCTCCCAGTCGGGAGAAACCATGGACACCCTCATGGCAGTGCGTTATGCGAAGGAGCAGGGCGCAAAGACCCTCTCGATCTGCAACACCAACGGCTCCACCATCCCCCGCGAATCAGATGCCGTGCTGTACACCCACGCCGGTCCGGAGATCGCTGTGGCCTCCACCAAAGCGTTCCTGGCCCAGATTACGGCCGCCTACCTCCTCGGCCTCTACCTGGCGCAGCTTCGCGGCAACAAGTTCCAGGGCGAGATCAAGGACATTCTGGCTGACCTGGGAAAGATTCCGGCCAAGATCCAGCGCATCCTCGATAACGAGGGGCAAATCAAGGATCTGGGTCGATCCATGGCAGACGCCAAATCCGTCCTGTTCCTGGGCCGCCACGTCGGCTTCCCCGTGGCCATGGAAGGCGCCCTGAAACTCAAGGAACTGGCGTACATCCATGCCGAGGGCTTTGCCGCCGGAGAGCTCAAACACGGCCCCATCGCCCTGATTGAGGAAGGCCAGCCGGTGTTTGTGGTTGTCCCGTCGCCGCGAGGGCGTGACTCCCTGCACTCCAAGGTGGTTTCCAACATCCAGGAAGTCCGTGCCCGTGGCGCCAAGACCATCGTCATCGCCGAGGAAGGGGACGAAGCAGTCAAGGCTTACGCCGAGCACGTCTTCTACATTCCTGAGGCCCCCACCCTGTTGGCCCCGCTCCTGGCCACTGTTCCGCTGCAGATCTTTGCCCTCGAACTTGCCCAGGCCAAGGGCTACGACGTCGATCAGCCGCGCAACCTTGCAAAGAGCGTCACGGTAGAGTGACGCCATGATTGTTGGCATTGGCGTAGACGTAGTAGATATCGAGCGCTTCGGCCGCCAACTCGAGCGGACGCCCGGGCTGCGGGACAGGCTGTTCGTCCCGGCCGAACGGGAACTCAACACCCGGTCCCTGGCTGCCAGGTTCGCAGCGAAGGAGGCCGTGGCAAAGGTCCTTGGCGCTCCCGCCGGCATGAACTGGCAGGACTGCTGGATCGGACTTGACCAGCACGGCCCCACCATCCAGGTGAAGGGAACGGTTCTGGCCGTGGCCGAGAACAAGGGCGTCAAGCGCTGGCATGTCTCCATGAGCCACGACGGCGGCATCGCGACAGCCACCGTTATTGCGGAGGGCTAGGGCTTCCCGCCACGATTCGACAAGCATGAATGGACCAACAGGATTGGACCACCACGATGATCAGCGCCTACACCGGGACCCAGATACGCGAGGCTGAAAAGCCACTGCTGGAAAACGGTATGGGCGCTGTTCTCATGCAACGGGCATCCTACGGGCTGGCCAACGCCGTCATCAGGGAGCTCAAATCCCGTGGACGCCGCATCTACGGCTCCAGCGTCACCGTCCTCGCGGGCAAAGGCAACAACGGGGGAGACGGGCTTTTTGCAGCCGCCCTGCTGGCCGGCCGAGGTCTCCGTACGACGGCGGTGCTCACCGCCGGTGACGCGCACCCCGCCGGCCTCGCTGCCTTTCGCCGGGCCGGCGGAAGAATCCATGCCCTGGCGGCAGACAACATCCCTGAACTGTCGGCAGGCGCCGCAAGCTCCGGCGTCGTGATTGACGCGATCCTGGGAACCGGTGCGCGTGGCGGGCTCACGGGAGCAGCGGGTTCCCTGATGGAACAACTGCAGGCTGCGGTCCTGCAGGCAGAGCTCCTTGGCGCGACGCGCCTTCCCGCCGTTGTAGCGTGCGATATCCCGAGCGGCGTGGATGCTGACACAGGTGAACTGCACGGGCCTGTGCTGCGGGCCAGCGTCACCGTGACCTTCGGGGGAGCCAAGGCCGGATTGCTCGCGGATCCGGGGGCCGGGAGCGCCGGAAGGATTGTGACGGTCCCCATCGGCATCGAGTCGGCGCTGCCGTCCCCTGTCTTGCGTCGGTTTGAGCCGGACGATCTCCCTGCACTGTTGCCGCAGCCGGAACGCAGTTCCCACAAGTACTCGCGGGGAGTGCTGGGCGTCGTGGCTGGTTCCGAACGCTATCCCGGTGCGGCCGTGCTGGCCTGCCGCGGCGCGCTGGCGGCAGGCGTGGGCATGGTCAGGTACCTTGGTCCGCCCGAGGTTGCAGCAGCCGTTCGGGCCGCCTGCCCCGAAGTGGTGTGCGGGCAGGGACGGGTGGCTGATGCGCACGTCCAGGCGTGGCTGGTGGGCTCTGGCCTCGATGATTCTGGCGGGGAGCAGCTAGGGAGAGTGCGTGATGCCTTAGAGTCGGGGCTGCCGGTGATTGCGGACGCCGGAGCCCTTCGTGTCCTCCCCGGCCATCTTGGAGCCCAAGTGGTTCTCACCCCGCACGCAGGGGAGTTGGCGGCGCTCCTCACGGAGCTCGGCGCCGCCACCCATCGGTCCGGGATCGAAGCTGCTCCCTTGCTGGCGGCTCGCCGGGCCGCGACCTTGACGGGCGCGACGGTCCTTCTCAAGGGGCCTACCACTGTCATAGCAGCGCCTACGGGAGCGGTCTTCACCCAGGCGGAAGGAACACCCTGGATGGCCACTGCCGGCAGCGGTGACGTACTCGCTGGAGTGCTCGGTGCCTTGCTGGCGCAGGTGGGATCCGACGCGCGCCGGTTCGCCGCCGTCGGAATTGATCCGGAAGAGCGGTGGGGCGCGATTGCCGCGATTGCCGCAAGCGTTCACGGCCTGGCCGGAACCGCAGCGTCCGGTGGAGGGCCCCTCACGGCAGGTCGTCTCGCGGATACCGTGCCGGGGGTTTGGCCCGCCCGGACAGGTTTGTCGTGAGGCGTTTGTCGCCGGTAACGGCTACTGTGCAATGGTCACACCCGCACTAATAGTAAGCTTACTTTCCAGTTATAAGCTGGATTGCGTGTGTGGATTGCAACTGTTGGACAACTGAGGAGTATTGATGGAAATCTGGCCCGGATCGGCTTACCCGCTGGGAGCCACCTTCGACGGCACAGGAACCAACTTCGCACTGTTCAGCGAAAAAGCGGAAAAGGTGGAGCTCTGCCTTTTCGATGAGGACCGGGTGGAAACCCGCTTCGAACTGCAGGAAGTGGACGGGTACGTCTGGCACGGTTACATCCCGCAGGTTCAGCCTGGCCAAAAGTACGGCTACCGGGTCCACGGGCCCTACGACCCCGCGTCCGGGCTGCGGTTCAACGCCAACAAACTGCTCCTGGACCCCTATGCCAAGGCTGTGCACGGCCAGATCGACTGGGACCCCTCGCTGTTCTCCTACAACATGGGCGACCCCGACTCGAGAAATGATGCCGATTCCAGCCGACACATGATGCTCGGTGTTGTTATCAACCCGTACTTCGACTGGGACGGGGACCACAACCTCCGGATTCCGTACCACAAGTCGGTGATCTACGAAGCCCACGTCAAAGGCCTCACGCAGCTTCACCCCGAGATTCCCGAGGAGCAGCAGGGCACCTATGCCGGCGTGGCACACCCTTCCGTTATCGCCCACCTGCAGAAGCTCGGAATTACCGCGATTGAACTGATGCCTGTGCACCAGTTCGTCAACGACGGCATCCTGCAGGACAAGGGCCTCAACAACTACTGGGGCTACAACACCATTGGTTTCTTCGCCCCGCACAACACCTACAGCTCCACCGGCGACACCGGCCAGCAGGTGCAGGACTTCAAGGCCATGGTCCGTTCACTGCACCGTGCCGGGATCGAAGTCATCCTGGACGTGGTCTACAACCACACCGCCGAAGGCAACCACCTGGGCCCCACGCTGTCGTTCAAGGGCATCGACAACCCCGCCTATTACCGCCTGATGGAAGGCGACCAGAAGCACTACATGGACTACACGGGGACCGGTAACTCCCTCAACGTCCGGCATCCGCATTCCCTGCAGCTGCTGATGGACTCGCTGCGTTACTGGGTTACGGAAATGCACGTGGACGGCTTCCGCTTCGACCTCGCCTCCACCCTGGCACGCGAGTTTTACGACGTCGATAAACTCTCCACCTTCTTTGAACTCATCCAGCAGGATCCCGTGGTCTCCCAGGTGAAGCTCATCGCCGAGCCCTGGGATGTTGGCCCCGGTGGCTACCAGGTGGGCAACTTCCCACCGCAATGGACAGAGTGGAACGGCAAATACCGGGACACTGTCCGTGACTTCTGGCGGGGAGAACCGTCCACCCTGGGCGAATTCGCTTCGCGGCTCACAGGCTCAGCTGACCTGTACGAGCACTCAGGCCGCAGGCCGGTCGCGTCCATCAACTTCGTCACAGCCCATGATGGCTTCACGTTGTCCGACCTCGTGTCCTACAACGAGAAGCACAATGAGGCCAACGGTGAGGGAAACAACGACGGCGAATCCCACAACCGCTCCTGGAACTGTGGTGCGGAGGGGCCGACGGATGATGCGAAGGTCCTGGGCCTGCGTGCACGCCAGCAGCGCAACTTCATTGCCTCGCTGCTGTTGTCCCAAGGTGTTCCCATGCTGCTCCACGGCGATGAACTGGGCAGGACGCAGCGAGGAAATAACAACGGCTACTGCCAGGATTCCGAGCTGACCTGGATCAACTGGGACAATGTTGACCAGCCGCTGGTGGAATTCACGGCGGCCGTCAATTCCCTGCGAGCGAAGCACCCCACTTTCCGGCGCAGCAAATTCTTTGACGGACGGCCGGTACGCCGAGGTGAAGGCGAGCGTCTGCCGGACATCGTATGGCTGGACGTGGACGGTTCAACCATGCAGCCCGAGGACTGGGAAGTCGGCCTGGGCCGCTCCGTGGGCATGTTCCTCAACGGCGACGGCATCCAGGGCAAGGACATGAGGGGTCGCCGGATTACCGACGTCAACTTTGTTCTCTACTTCAATGCCCAGGACGACGAAGTGAAGTTCAAACTGCCCTCCGATGAGTACGCCGCGGCCTGGGACATCATCATCGATACTGCCGGGCACAATGCTGACACCGAACCGGTAATGGCCGGAAGCAGCCTCCCCGTGGACGCCAAGTCTTTGGTGGTACTCCGGGCACACAGCACTCCGGACGTGGAGCCGGATCACTCCGTGGCAGCTTCCCTGGCCGCGTTGTCACAGACCTCAACGCCCGAATCCGCGGCTTTGACATCACCCGCGTCGCCGGAGCCCAAACACACCAGGAAGATAGGGAAGCAGAAGGCGGCCGGTTCATGAAAACCCCCGTCTCGACATACAGGCTGCAGATCCGTGCGGATTTCACCCTGCACGATGCCGTCGGAATTGTGGACTACCTCCACGCACTGGGCGTTGACTGGCTGTACCTGTCGCCGTTGCTCACTGCGGAAAAGGGATCAGGCCACGGCTACGACGTCACCGACCCGAGCGCCGTGGACCCGGACCGCGGCGGCCCCGAAGGCCTCGCAGCTGTGTCCAAGGCTGCCCGCGCGGCGGGCATGGGGGTGCTTGTTGACATCGTTCCCAATCATGTCGGCGTCGCCTCTCCCCCTCAGAACCCTTGGTGGTGGTCCCTTTTGAAGGAAGGACGGGAGTCGAAATACGCTGAAGCGTTCGACGTCGACTGGGACTTCGGGGGCGGCCGCGTACGGGTCCCGGTGCTCGGGGGCGATGACGACGTCGATCACCTGGAAATCCAGGAAGGCGAACTGCGGTACTACGACCACCGGTTCCCCTTGGCCGAGGGGACGTATGCTCCCGGCGACAGCCCGCGTGAGGTTCATGATCGGCAGCACTATGAACTGATGGCCTGGCGCCGGGCGGACGACGAACTGAACTATCGCCGGTTCTTTGCCATCAATTCGCTGGCAGGAGTCCGGGTTGAAATCCCGCAGGTCTTCGACGAAGCCCATGAAGAGGTGGTGCGCTGGTTCAACGAAGGACTGGTGGACGGGCTGCGCATCGATCACCCCGACGGGCTCGCCGACCCGGGCGGATATCTTCGCCGGTTGAAGGAAGTCACCGGCGGTGCCTACATCCTGGCGGAGAAGATCCTGGAACCGGGGGAGGAGCTGCCGCCGGAATTCCAGTGCGAAGGCACCACCGGGTACGACGCCCTGGCCGACGTCGACCGGGTCTTTGTGGACCCCAACGGGGAGGCGCCACTGACGCGGCTTGATGCCCGCCTGCGCGGCAGCAAGGAGTCCGCTGACTATGCCGCCATGATTCATGGGACCAAACGCGCTATCACGGACGGGATGCTGCACTCCGAAATCCTGAGGCTCGTCAGGCTGCTGCCTGAAGAACTGGGACTCACTGCCCCTGAGGCTGCCGATGCGCTGGCGGAGATTATTGCTTCCTTCCCCGTCTACCGCACCTACCTTCCTGCCGGCGCAGAGGTGCTGAAGGAAGCCTGCGAAGCCGCCATGGACACCAGACCTGGCCTGTCCCATGCCATTGCTAAAATCATGCCGCTGCTCAATGACCCTGACGCGGAACTGGGGCGTCGGTTCCAGCAAACCTCCGGAATGGTGATGGCCAAGGGCGTGGAGGACACCGCGTTCTACCGCTACACGCGGCTGGGGACGCTCACAGAAGTCGGTGCCGACCCTACGGAATTTGCCCTTAGTCCGCAGGAATTCCACGACCGGATGATTCGCCGCCAGGAGCGACTACCCCTGTCAATGACCACGCTGACCACTCATGACACCAAACGCAGCGAGGATACCCGGGCACGCATCTCCGTGATTTCGGAAATGGTGCCTGAATGGGCAGCGAGCCTGGCGCGGCTGCGCGAGCTGGCCCCGTTGCCGGACGGACCTCTCGCAGCGCTGTTGTGGCAGGCGATCGCAGGGTCCTGGCCGGCGGATCGCGCCAGGCTCCGTGGCTATGCGGAGAAAGCTGCACGCGAGGCCGGGAACTCCACCAGCTGGACCGATCCTGATAAGGAGTTCGAGCAGAAACTCCTGGCCTCTGTGGATGCCGTTTTTGACGACCCCGATGTCCGCACAGAATTGACGGCCCTCGTAGCGCGGATGGAACCACATGGCGCATCGAATTCGTTGTCCGCCAAGCTCGTCCAGCTCACCATGCCTGGCGTGCCGGACGTCTACCAAGGCACCGAGTTCTGGGACCGTTCGCTCGCAGATCCGGACAACCGCAGGGCCGTGGATTTCGAGCGCAGGCGGACCACCCTGGCTGAATTGGATGACGGTCAGCTTCCGGCCGTCTTCCAGGTGGAGGCCTGCAAACTGCTGGTGACTTCACGTGCGCTGAGGTTGCGCCGTGACCGTCCCGAGCTGTTCAGGGGTTACCAGCCGGTGGAAGCCACGGGATCGGCAGCTGACCATCTCCTCGCCTTCAGCCGTGCTGACAGCATTGGCCCCGCAGCCGGCGCGATGACCCTGGCCACAAGGCTGCCCTACGGACTGGAACGCAAGGGCGGATGGCGGGACACCGCCGTCGTTCTTGACGCGAAAATGCAGGACGAGCTCACCGGAACCATCTTTGGCCCGGGTCCTGTGCAAGTGGCGGACGTTCTGCGGGTTTACCCGGTGGCGCTGCTCATCCCCGCAAGCGACAACGGCTAGCCAGCCTCCCTAACACCCACTGAACGGAGAACCACCCGATGACTCTTCCAGTGACCGGAAGCGAACGCTTCGACATTTGGGCACCCGAGCCCGAATCCGTCACCCTCCTGGCGGCTGGCCGGAAATACCCCATGACACGGCGCAATGACGGCTGGTGGACTGCCGCTGAGGCCCCGGCGGAGGGCGAAGTTGATTACGGCTACCTGCTCAACGACGAAACCATTCCCCTTCCGGATCCCCGCTCACGCAGGCAGCCTGAGGGCGTGCACTCGTTGTCCCGCACCTACGATCCGGCGGCCCATGAATGGCAGGACGGCGGCTGGAAAGGCCGCGAGCTTCAGGGCGCCGTCATCTATGAGCTGCATCTGGGAACCTTCACTCCCGAGGGCACCTTGGACGCCGCCGCGCAGCGCCTTGACTACCTGTCCGGGCTCGGCGTCGACTTTGTGGAGCTCCTACCCGTCAATGCCTTCAACGGCACGCACAACTGGGGCTACGACGGCGTTCTCTGGTACGCAGTGCATGAAGGCTATGGCGGACCCGCGGCATACCAACGATTTGTGGATGCTGCGCACGCGGCCGGGATGGGAGTCATCCAGGACGTGGTCTACAACCACCTGGGCCCCAGCGGTAACTACCTGCCCAGGTTCGGGCCGTATGTGACATCCGGAAAGGGCAACACATGGGGTGATTCCGTCAACCTTGATGGTCCGGACTCGGATCAGGTCCGGGCGTATATCCTGCAGAACGCCGCCATGTGGCTGCGTGACTATCACGTCGATGGGCTCCGGCTCGATGCCGTTCACGCCCTGAAGGACGAGCGTGCGCTTCCGATCCTGGAGGAATTTGGGGCTTTGGCAGCGGCTGTCTCCGCCGAGACAGGACGGGCGGCCACCATGATCGCCGAGTCGGACCTCAACAATCCCCGCCTGCTCTATCCGCGCGAACTCAACGGGTATGGGCTCACCGGCCAATGGAGCGATGACTTCCACCACGCCGCCCATGTAAACCTCACAGGCGAGACCACCGGTTATTACAGCGACTTCGCTTCCCTTGCGGCGCTGGCAAAGGTCCTGAGGGGTGGGTTTTTCCACGACGGAAGCTATTCAAGTTTCCGCGGCCGGCACCACGGCCGGCCCATCAACTCCAACGTCGTTCATCCGTCCGCTTTGGTGGTGTGCACCCAGAACCATGACCAGATCGGCAACAGGGCCGTCGGTGACAGGCTCTCGCAGTCGCTTTCCTATGGTCAGCTGGCCTTGGCTGCTGTTCTCTCCCTGACGTCCCCGTTCACCCCCATGCTGTTCATGGGGGAGGAATATGGTGCCACTACGCCCTGGCAGTTCTTCACCTCGCATCCTGAACCCGAGCTTGGGAAGGCCACCGCTGAGGGGCGGATCAAGGAGTTTGAGAGGATGGGCTGGGACCCTGCTGTGGTTCCGGATCCCCAGGATCCGGCAACATTCACCCGGTCCAAACTAAACTGGGATGAGGCCGCTGAGGGCCATCACGCGCGGCTGCTGGAGCTCTACCGGTCCCTGACTGCTCTCAGGAAGTCCCTGCCCGATCTCGTTGATCCCGGCTTCGAGGAAACACTGGTGGAATTCAGCGAAGAGGACCGGTGGCTCCGGTTGGAACGGGGCGCCGTCCACGTCGTCTTCAATTTCTCCAGCGGTGACTGCAGGCTCAATACGGAAGCCGAGACAATCCGGTTGGCCACTGACGGCGCCGTAAGGCTGGAGTCTGGAAAGCTGGAATTGCCAGGACAGAGCGCGGCGATACTTACCTGACCGAATGTTGGACGCCAGCCCCGCGACGGTCCCGCGGCTGGCAGGATAGAACGTATGACTTATTCCGCTGCGGAAGACCGCTACGAATCCATGCCGTACCGCCGCGCTGGACGCAGCGGACTCAAACTGCCGGCCATTTCTCTCGGGCTGTGGCACAACTTCGGCGACGACAAACGTTTCGACGAACAACGTGCCATCCTTCGCCGGGCTTTTGACCTTGGCGTCAACCACTTCGACCTCGCCAACAACTACGGCCCGCCCGACGGAACTGCCGAGACCAACTTCGGGCGGCACCTGCAGGACGATTTCAAGCCCTACCGCGATGAGCTGATCATCTCCACCAAAGCCGGCTACTACATGTGGCCCGGCCCCTACGGTGAATGGGGCTCCCGCAAATACTTGCTGTCCAGCCTGGACCAGTCCTTGCAGCGTATGGGCCTGGACTACGTGGACATCTTCTACAGTCACCGTCCGGATCCCGAAACTCCGATGGAAGAAACCATGGGGGCACTGGATTATGCAGTGCGCTCAGGAAAAGCCCTGTATGCGGGTATTTCGTCCTACACGCCGGAACAGACCATTGAGGCCGCGGCCATCCTCAAGGAACTCGGCACGCCCCTGCTGATCCACCAGCCCAGCTACTCCATGCTGAACCGCTGGACCGAGAACGGCACGCCGAACCTGTACGAGGCTCTTGAACAGGTGGGCGCAGGCTCCATTGCCTTCTCGCCCCTGGCTCAGGGCCAGTTGACCGACCGGTACCTCAACGGCATCCCCGCCGACTCGCGGGCTGCCAAGGAACGCTTCCTGTCCGGAGCTGCAATTACCGAGGACAAACTGGATCGCATCCGCGGGCTAAATGGCCTCGCATCTGAGAGAGGCCAGACGCTCGCCCAAATGGCCGTCGCCTGGATTCTCCGTGACCAGCCCAAGGGGACCCCCGTGACCTCAGCCCTGATTGGTGCCTCCAGTGTCAGGCAACTCGAAGACACACTGTCTGCCATCAACAACCTCGGCTTTACAGAGGAGGAGTTGGCTGCGATCGACCAGTTCGCCGTCGAATCCGACATCAGCGCGGCTCTCAAGGCGTAAACAAACTCCCGGCAGTGGCCATGCAGTGCCGGGAACGAGCGAAGCAACGGCACCATTGGATAGACTGCAAGGGCGCCGCATGGCGCTGTGCCCATCAGTCGCCGTTCCGCATCAGGGCAGGACCGCGCAGGGTGCGTGACGTTTGTTCTCAAAGGAGTTCCGTGTCTTCAAATCCCATTCGTGTTGCAATCGTCGGTGTAGGCAACTGCGCCGCGTCACTGGTCCAGGGTGTTCAGTACTATCGGGATGCCGACCCCCAGGCAACGATTCCGGGTCTGATGCACGTGGAGTTCGGAAAGTACCACGTCAATGATGTTCAGTTCGTGGCGGCTTTCGACGTCGACGGCAAGAAGGTCGGCGTCGACCTTGCTGACGCCATCCTGGCCAGCGAAAACAACACCATCAAGATCGCAGACGTCCCGCCGTCGGGCGTGACCGTTCAGCGTGGCCACACTCTGGACGGCCTCGGCAAGTACTACCTTGAGACCATTGAGCAGTCGCCGGCGGAGCCCGTGGACGTTGTCCAGGCGCTGAAGGATGCCAACGCGGACGTTATGGTCTGCTATCTGCCGGTTGGGTCGCAGGAGGCCGCTGAGTTCTACGCCCAGTGCGCCATCGATGCAGGCGTGGCCTTCGTCAACGCCCTCCCCGTGTTCATTGCAGGCACGAAGGCGTGGGCTGACAAGTTCACGGCAGCCGGCGTACCCATCGTGGGCGACGACATCAAGAGCCAGATCGGTGCCACCATCACCCACCGCGTGATGGCCAAGCTCTTCGAAGACCGCGGCGTTACCCTTGACCGCACGTACCAGCTGAACGTCGGCGGCAACATGGACTTTAAGAACATGCTGGAACGGGACCGCCTTGAATCCAAGAAGATTTCCAAAACCCAGGCCGTGACCTCCAACGTTGAGGCCGAACTTGCTGCAAAGGACGTGCACATCGGTCCGTCGGATTACGTCCAGTGGCTCGACGACCGCAAATGGGCTTTCGTGCGCCTTGAGGGACGTAACTTCGGGGATGCCCCTGTTTCCTTGGAGTACAAGTTGGAGGTTTGGGACTCGCCGAACTCGGCCGGCGTCATCATTGATGCCATCCGCGCCGCAAAGATCGCCCTGGACCGTGGCATCGGCGGCCCGCTGCTGTCCGCCTCGAGCTACTTCATGAAGTCCCCTCCGGAGCAGTTCAACGATGACCTTGCCCGTGAAAAGGTGGAGGCCTTCATCCGCGGAGACCTCGAGCGCTAACTTAGACGCTCCCTCAGCTTTCGCAGGTTTTTGGCTGACGCTCCCTCACCTCTCGCAGGTAGGGGAGCGTTCGTCATTTCTCTAACAAACGCTCCCTCACCTTTTGCGGGTTTTTGGGTGACGCTCCCTCACATCGCGTCAACAAATCCAGACGCGGCCGGATGGTCCAGGCGGCCGGTCCGCAGCATCCGCCGGATTCTGACAACAGCATTCTCAAATTTGTCGCTTAGGTCGTCTTTATCGAAGATCAGCACGTCCCAGCCAGCTGCTTCGAAGGCTCTATCCCGCCGTCTGTCGCTCAGTCTCTGTGGCTCCAGAAGGTGATGACCGCCGTCGTACTGGATCGCTAATCGGCGCTGACGATAGCCGAGGTCGCAAGTCGGCGAGTTCGGGTCCTCCGGCCTTAGAGCCAACTGGAGCTCAGGTTCCGGTAGGTTCAAGTCCGAAATTGCCAGGCGAAGCAGTGTTTCAGGGCCTGAGTCGGCCCCTATCCGCATCAACTCCAGCGCTTCCCTGGCTCGCACAACTCCTTGAAGATTCGGGTGGCGTTTCACCAGAGAGCTCAGACCATCCAGCGTGTCAAACGGCTGGGACCGCCCTTCGAAATGATGACGCGGAATTCTGATCAGCTGATCTCCCATACATACAAGGTCATCAAGCGACACTCGCCGGGCCATATCCAGCCAGGTGCGGGACGGGGTGCTGATTCGAATCCCGTCTGTCACTTCGATTTCATCGTCTCGAGCTAGGACCGTATGGCCAATGACACCCTTCCGGCGCACCTCGGGAAGCGATCGCGGCTTGCTCAGGTGAAGCTCGGTAGAGTCGGCAAGCCAAGGGGGCAAAATGAAACACTTTATCCGAGCCGCAGTGACGTGGGAGATCCAGGCCCCCGGCGACGCGGCCGATAGGGCCCGCGCCGCTGCCTCCAGATCAAAGTCCCAGCTCAGGGGGCGGTACAGGCCTCGGCTGATGTGTGCCACATCAGAGTTCCGCAATCTCCTCTCCGTGACACCCAACTCCAAGGCAGATTCAAGAGTGAAGGGCATCGTCCCAAGGTCGCCCGGCAGGTTGTTCTTTTGCATAGGGGAATTCTTACCCGCCGGGGACAATCCCCGCAGAAGTTATCCACAGCCGCCACTTGGCCTGGCGAAAGGTGAGGGAGGGTTTGGGTTTGTGGGGCGAAAGGTGAGGGAGGGTTTGGGTTTGAGGGGCGAAAGGTGAGGGAGGGTCAGGTGAGGCCTACCGGATTGCCATCGGCGTCGACGTCCATGCGCAGAGCGGCGGGGTCTTTGGGGAGTCCCGGCATTGTCATAACGGCACCGGTGAGGGCAACGATAAAGCCGGCCCCGGTCTTGGGCAGGAGATCGCGCACATGAATGACAAAGCCCTTCGGCGCCCCCATCCGTGAAGCATCATCGCTGAAGGAGTACTGGGTCTTGGCCATGCAGACAGGCAGCCCGCTCCAGCCGTTTTTCTCGATCTCCGCCAGCCGCTTGAGGGCCGGTACCGAGAAGTCGACGCCGTCTGCCCCATACATCTCCTGCACAATGGTCCGGATCTTCTCCTCCACCGACAACTCCAGAGGGTACAGGTGCCTGAAGGTGTGCGGAACGTCGAGGGCGGCCGCCACCTTGGCTGCCAGATCATCGCCGCCGTCGCCGCCACCTCCCCGGCCCCAGACATCAGCGACGGCGGCCGGCACGCCTTCCTGGGCGCACCAGTCCAGCAACCAATCGAGTTCCTCGGCCGTGTCCGTCGCAAACCTGTTGATCGCCACCACGGGTGTCAGTCCGAACTTCTCCACATTGTGAACATGACGCTGGAGATTGGCGATGCCGCCCGCCAACGCCTCGAGGTTCGGTGCGGTCAGGTTGTCCTTGGCTACCCCGCCATGCATTTTCAATGCCCGGATGGTGGCGACCACCACCACAGCTGACGGTGCCACATCGCCTACCCTGGCCTTGATATCCATGAATTTTTCCGCCCCGAGGTCGGCGCCGAAACCCGCCTCGGTGACCACGATGTCCGCCAGACGGCGGGCGGTCTGGGTGGCAATCAGCGAGTTGCAGCCATGGGCAATGTTGGCGAACGGGCCGCCATGGACCAGGGCAGGAGTACCGGCGATGGTTTGCACCAGATTCGGCTTGATGGCCTCCTTGAGGAGCAGGGTGAGGGCGCCCTGGACACCCAGATCGGCCACCGTCACAGGCTTGCGCTCATAGGTGTAACCGAAAGTGATCCGGCCCAGGCGTTCCCTGAGGTCTGTCAGGTCCGTGGCGAGGCAGAAGACGGCCATGATTTCCGAGGCCACGGTGATATCGAATCCGTCCTGCCGCGGCACGCCCTGGACGGGGCCGCCAAGTCCAATCACCACCTCACGCAGCGAGCGGTCATTCATATCCAGCACCCGCTTGAACGTCATCCTGCGGGGATCGATGTTCAATTCGTTGCCCTGGAAGATGTGGTTGTCCACCAGCGCCATCAACGCGTTGTTCGCCGAGGTGATCGCATGGAAGTCACCCGTGAAATGCAGGTTGATCTCGTCCATTGGCAGGACCTGGGAGTATCCGCCGCCGGTCGCGCCGCCCTTCATCCCCAGGACAGGTCCGAGCGATGGTTCGCGCAGGGCAATCATCACCTTGTGACCGGCTCGTGCCAGGGAGTCAGCCAAACCCACTGTGGTGGTGGACTTTCCTTCGCCGGCTGGAGTGGGGGACATCGCCGAGACCAACACAACCTTCCCCCGGGCTTCGGAGACTGCAAGCCTGGACGGATCAATCTTGGCCTTGAACCGACCGTAGGCCTCGACGGCTTCCTCGTTGATCCCCGCCGCTGCCGCAATCTCCCCGATGGGGTGCATTGTTGCGTGCCGGGCGATCTCAAGATCGCTCATCACCTTTTCTTCAGACATCGTCGTCCTTCGGCTAGGGGGTGGCTAGGGTGTGGCTCGGCCCACCGGGATCTGCCGGTGTCCAAGATACTGCTCGACGGCGGCGTGGTAGCTCTCCAGCGTAATGGCCGCAGTGCGCTGCCAGCCGAAGCTTTCGGCATGCAGCGCCGCCGCCCGTCCCATATCCTCACGGGTGGTGGGGTCGTCGTAGAGGGCTTCAAGGACGTCGGCCCAGTCGGCAGGGCGGTGGCCCTCCACCAGCAGGCCTGTTCGGCCATGGAAAACAGCCCTGGACAGCCCTCCCACTTTCGTTGCCACCACGGGTGTTCCGCACGCCTGCGCTTCCAAAGCCACCAGACCAAAGGATTCGCTGTAAGACGGCATCACCACGACGTCGGCAGAGCGGTACCAGCCCGCGAGGTCCATTGCGTTGACCGGCGGACGGTGAGTGACGACGTCGTCCATTCCTGCCGCCTTGATGAGGGCCTTCAGGTCAAAGTCCTTTGACCCGCTCAACGACCCGAGGATTGTCAGCCGCAGATCGATGTCCGGACGCCGGGTCCGCAACAGGGTGGCCGCCTTCAGGAGAATCTGAGGTCCCTTGAGCCTTTGGATACGGCCGGCGAACAGCAGGTGGAAGGTGCCGGGTTGCACGCCGTGCTCTTTGCGGGAACGGCTCCGGAACGCGGGCGTGAAGACGGTCAGATCGACTCCGGGCGGGGCAACGTCGATGCGGTCAAAATCGGCGTTGTAGTGGGAGACCAGCTCCGAAGCTTCGTGGGCGGTGTTGGCAACAAGCCGGGTGGCGCCATCGACAATCCGATGCTCGCCATCCTCGCGCCGCCTCGGCTCAGGCTTCTCGCCGGAATGCAGGAGCAGGTTCTTGACCTTGGCCATGGTGTGCATAGTGTGCACCAAAGGGACATTCCACAGCCGGGAAAGCTCCAGCCCAGCCACTCCCGAGACCCAGTAGTGGGAGTGGATGAGGTCGTAGCGCCCGTGCGGCTGGCGCTCGCGGATCCGTTCGATTTCCGCGACCATGCTGTGCAGCAGCTCGGGAAGATCCTCCTTGGGGAGCTTCCGGGGCGGGCCCGAAATCACGTTGTGTACGCAGACACCCGGATCGGGATGTTCGACGGCGGCCTGCCCGGCGGAGGTGGATCGGGTGAAGATCTCCACTTCGACACCGGCCGCAGCCAACGCTGAAGCCAGTGCACGAACATACACGTTCATGCCGCCGGCGTCCCCGGAGCCGGGTTGTTCCATGGGAGAGGTGTGCAACGACAGGAATGCGACACGCCGAATCAGGGTCACGGCTCTCCTTTCGGCCTCTCCAACAGCACTCGATAAAACACTACTCCTGTACACCCGGGGGCAATTGCAGTCCTCGTATGGCTGCTAACGTGGCGCCTGTGAGCCGAACACCAGAATCAACAGAAACAGCATCGTTCCGGATCCGACCCGCAACCCAGGACGACTGGCCCGGAATCTGGGCGATCATGGAGCCGATCATCCGCGCAGGTGAGACCTATACCTGGGAGCGTGACACCCCTGAGGGGAAGGCGAAGGAGGTCTGGTTCAAGCAAAAGCCCGGGCAGACCTTCGTCGCTGTCCAGGACGGCACCGTGATTGGGACCGGTGAGCTGCACCCCAACTACGGCGGAGCGGGAAGCCATGTGGCCAACGCCGGTTATATGGTGCATCAGGACCACAGCGGCAAAGGCGTGGCACGTGCGCTCTGCACCTATTCCCTGGAAGCTGCCCGTGAGGCCGGCTTCCGCGCCATGCAGTTCAACGCCGTCGTCGAGAGCAACACGAGGGCCGTCAAAGCCTGGCAGAGCTTGGGGTTCGAGGTGCTGGCCACCATCCCCGAAGCCTTCAACCACCCGAAGGACGGCCTGGTGGGGCTGCACGTGATGTACCGCAAGCTCTAGCCGGAGGCCGGTGGTGGCAGGCCTAACGCCAGCGCTCCCGCAAAGCCGGGAAGGCCTTTTCATAGCCGTTCAGCAACTCCGATGCGAGGCTTTCCGACCCGATTAAGGGATGCTCAGCAAAGGCCGCAATGGCCGCATCGCGGTCCCCCAGAGTTGCGGCGCGAATGGTCAGTCTTTCTACCTGCTTGATGCTGAGCATCAGGGACAGCTGCGAATCGTAGGGGACGCTTTGCGGCAGAGGCGCGGCGCCCTCGGGGCTTACAACACACGGAACTTCGACGACGGCGTCCGGGGGGAGTCCGGGTATCGCCGGTATCGCTGTGGTTCCGTCGGCAGAAGGTTGGGCGCCGGCGTTGTCACCGGCAGCGTTGACTGTATTCAGGATGAGTTCCGCGTTGCCCGCGCCTGCGAGCGCCCGCATTATGGAGAGTGCGACCCGCTCGTAGCCGCCGCCATCAAGGTCCTCGGCGTCGCGCTCCTCGCCGGCAGGACGGGCCTCAGCCAGGTAGCCCTCCTCGCGTGAGCGGCGGGCTGAGTCCCACAACGAGTAGGCTGCCGGTCCTGCTGCTGCCAGGCGCGGGTAGAGGTCCCGCTGCTGACTGTGGATGGATTCGCCCCGTGTACCCTCAGCTGAGCGCATAGCCGCAACGGCTTTGGCGGTGTCGTAGTAGTAGAAGAGGTATTCGTTGGGCAGGCAGCCCAACTGCGCCAGGAACGGCTGGGGGAAGAGCCTTCCCTCCTCGAAACCGGACAGTGCCCGGGCGTCGGACAAAAGCTCCGGCAGCAGGTCCCGGCCCCCGGACTCCAGCCGATACAACCAGCCCAGATGGTTCAACCCGTAGTAGCCCACGCCGTCGAGCTTTCCTTCGGGAAGGGGGACTCCTGCCGCTTCGGCTGCACGCCGGACCAGACCGCTGGCGGAGTCGCAGATGCCGATCACCCGGCTGCCGAGGATAGGCCTCAGAGCCTCGGTGACCATCCCTGCGGGATTGGTGAAGTTGATCAGCCAGGCTTCCGGAGCGAGTTGGCGCATGGCCTCAGCCAGTTCCAGCATGGCGGGGATGGACCGCAGGGCGTACGAAATCCCGCCTGCTCCGGTGGTTTCCTGCCCCAGCAGCCCCAGCTCAAGCGCGACGCGCTCGTCGGCTACCCGGCCTGCTGTGCCGCCGGGCCTTACGGCCGCGAAAACCATGTCTGTACCGGTCAGGGCTTGAGTCATGGAGGTGGTGGTTCGGATGGTCAGCTGGCTTCGGGGTGCTGGGGATAAGGATGCTTCAGACGCCATCGCATTGAGAACGGCGTCCATGGCTTCCAGCCTTGCAGGGTCGACGTCGTACAGGACCAGTTCCCGGACCAGGCCGGAAAAGGGGCCGGAGGCTAACGCCCGGTAAACCAGGGGGACACGGAAACCGCCACCGCCGGCAATCATAAGCCGCATGACCAGAGTCTATGCCTCCCCCTTTGCAGCAGTGGCGTCACAGCGTAGTCTGCCGGACATGGACGCTATTCCTGCCCGACGGTTCGATCCGCTGTCCAGTGTCCGTACTCCGGGGGCAGATGGATTCGATTTGCTGCTTTCCGGGACGGTTTTTCAGGACATCATTTTCACCGGATTGCCCCACGCACCCGAGCCAGGCACGGAAGTCTGGAGCGATGGCATGGGAAGCTGTCCGGGTGGCGTAGCCAACCAGGCCATTGCGGCAGCGAGGCTCGGCCTCCGGACCGGGCTGGCCGCCGCCTTCGGGGATGACGGGTACGGGGACTACAACTGGAAAATCCTGGCAGGGCAGGAACACGTGGATCTGTCCCTTTCCCGGCGCATTCCGGGCTGGCATTCGCCTGTCACTGTTTCTCTCGGTGTGCAGGAGGACCGCTCCATGGTCACGCACGGACATCCTGCACCACTGACGTCATCGGACCTGATCGGACAACCGCCGCCTGCCCTCGCCGCAATCACCGACCTCGCCGAGGATATGGAGCCTTGGGCCCTCGCAGCCCAAGGAGCCGGAGTCAAGCTGTTCGGGGATGTTGGGTGGGATCCGAGCGGGGCCTGGCTGCCCAGCAGGCTGGACAACCTGAAGTACTTTTACGCCTTTATGCCCAACCAGCGGGAGGCCATGGCGTTCACCGGCAAGCGTGATCCTTGGGCTGCACTCTATTCCTTGGCTGACCGGGTTCCGGTCGCGGTCGTGACTCTCGGACCGCAAGGCGCAATGGCTGTGGATTCCGAGACCGGCGAAGAGGAATGGGTGCCGTCCCTGCCGGTTCCTGCCCTTGATCCCACCGGCGCCGGTGACTGCTTTGGTGCCGCATTCGTGGTGGGATGCCTGGCCGGATGGCCGCTGGGTAACCGGCTGCGTTTCGCCAACCTCTGCGCCGCGCTGGCCGTACAACAGGTGGGTGGGTCCCTGGCTGCACCAGGCTGGGGAGACATCGCTGACTGGTGGAAGAAAGCGAACGCGCGGCCCGAGCGGCAGGGGAGTCAGTGGCTGCGGCGGTACAAATTCCTTGAGGAGATCGTCCGGGACGTCCCGCCGGAGGCCCAGCGACGCGCTACTGCCACCATCGCGCACCTCTCCGACGCCTGACCCGGCGGTGTGACCCGGCGGTGTGACCCGGCGGTGTGACCCGGCGGTGTACCTCCAGTCGTCTGCCGAGGCGGCGAATTAAGCGACGTGTCCGGCCGCTACTAGAATCACTAGGGTGACTTACCCAGCAGCAGGCGGCCCTGCACCGGCGTCGTATGCGTCCCCCAACGCGAGCGACGAGCGGTCCGCCGTGATCGACCTTGAGGCTATCCGGCACAACGTGAGGCGACTGGTAGCTGTGGCTTCTCCTGCGCGGGTCATGGCTGTGGTGAAAGCAGATGCCTACGGCCATGGCGCGGTTCCTGTGGCGAGGGCCGCGCTCGCGGCTGGGGCGCAATGGCTGGGAGTCGCCCACGTGACCGAGGCTTTGGCCCTCCGGGCAGCCGGCATCGACGCACCGATTCTCGCCTGGCTGCACACGCCCGAAACCAATTTTGTTGCAGCCGTTGCTGCCGGAATAGATATCGGGTGTTCAGGCTGGGAACTGGACAGCATCGTCGCCGCCGCCAGGGATCAGGAGCGGCCCGCCAGGGTTCACCTGAAGGTGGACACCGGCCTTGGACGTAACGGCGCCACCATCGAGTCGTGGGACAAGCTTGTGGGGGCAGCTGTCGAATACCAGGAGGAGGGCCTGCTGCGCGTCGCCGGAGTCTTCTCGCATCTGGCTGTGGCTGACGAACCGGAGCGGCCCGAGACGGATGAACAGCTCGCAGCCTTCCGCGATGCCTTGGCTGTCGCCGAGGACGCCGGAGTGGATCCGGAAATACGGCACCTTGCCAACACCCCCGCCGCACTGTCCCGTCCTGATACCCACTTCGACCTGGTGCGCGTCGGGCTCGGCGTCTACGGGCTTTCCCCCTTCAGGGGACAGACGTCGGCCGAGCTGGGGCTGCGGCCCGCCATGACCGTAAGGACGCTGGTGGCGCATTGCAAAGACGTGCCGGCCCATCAGGGAGTTTCCTACGGACTCCGGTACCGTACCGAAGATGCCAGCACACTCGGGCTCATCCCGCTTGGCTATGCCGACGGCGTTCCGCGAGTTGCCACCGGAGGCCCGGTCCGCATTGACGGGGTGACGTACCCGGTGGTGGGCACAATCGCCATGGACCAGATGGTGGTGGACTTTGGACCGTTGCATGTGGCAGCGGGCGGGGACAGCCGGCTGGGAAGCGAGGCGGTTCTGTTCGGGGAGGGGAACGACGGCGGTCCCACGGCAGATGATTGGGCGCGGGCAGCCGGAACCATCAACTACGAGATCGTGACCCGGATCAGTCCGCGGGTGCCGCGACGATACATCAACGAAGAGCCGACGCCGTGAGCGCCGAACAGGGCGCGCTGTCCGAATCAGAGCTGCCCGACTCAGAGCTGCCAGGCTCAGCCCAGTGGGAACAGACGTTCCACGTCCAAACCGCAGAACAGACTCATCAGCTTGCCGCTGCAATCGGCTCGGTTCTCGAGGCGGGGGATCTCCTCGTCCTCACCGGGGAACTGGGGGCCGGGAAGACCACTTTTACCCAGGGTCTGGGCGAGGGTCTTGGGGTCAGGGCAGGAATTATTTCGCCCACCTTCGTGCTGGTCCGCATCCATCCCAACCTGTCGGACGGGCCGCGGCCGGGCGGACCGGACCTGGTGCACGTGGATGCGTACCGTCTCGGCTCGGCGTCGGAAATAGATGACATCGACCTGGAGAACACGATGGACAGCTCTGTGACAGTCGTGGAATGGGGGAGGGAGCGGGTGGAGCACTTGAGTGACAGCCGGCTTGAGATTGAACTTCATCGCCGGCTTGGCTCGGCAGGACTTCCTGACGCCTCCAACTCACCTCATAACCGCAAACCGGCTGACTCCGAACCGTCCGGTGTCCTCGACTTCGCTCCGGAGGACGACGACGAACCACGATCCATTGTGATCCGTGGATTTGGGCCACGCTGGGCCCGGCAACCATCATGGCCGGGCATCCCGGAAGGAATCTCCTGATGCTGATCCTTGCCATCGACACCTCGGCTGTGGCCAGTGCCGCCCTGGTTTCCGATGACGCCATGGAAGGCGTGGTGGGCAACTTCTCCACGGAAGACACCCGAAGCCACGCCGAGGTTCTGGCACCAGGCATCAACCGGATGCTCGCAGAAGCAGGCATCACCGGCCCTGATATCGACGCCATCGTCACAGGCGTGGGACCGGGACCGTTTACGGGGCTGCGTTCCGGCATCGCCACCGCGCGGACCCTGGCTTTCGTCTGGCAAAAGCCCCTTTACGGGATGATGAGCCTCGATGCTGTGGCCCTCGAGGTGGCTGAATCAACAGAGGCCGCCCCTGAATTCATTGTGGCCACCGACGCCCGGCGCAAAGAAGTTTATTGGGCCCGCTACACCCTGGAAGAGGGGCAATTGCCGCAACTCGTGGACGGCCCCCACGTCGGCTTCGCGGCAGACGTTCCGGATCTCCCCGCGTATGGCGCCGGAGCCGGACTGTACCCGGACGCCCTCCGCGCCAATGCGGACTTCAGCTCCGAGCAGCCGGACGCACTCTATCTGGGGCAATTCGCCCTCGCGCGTTTGGCGGCAGGCGGGGAACTGCCCGATTCCACGCCGCTTTACCTGCGCGAGTCCGATGCCCAGGTCCCTGGGCCCCGGAAGCGTGCGCTATGAGTGAGCGCCCCGAGGATGCAGACAGTGTGATTCTGCGGGAAATGACTGCCGAGGACATTTCTGCAGTACACCAGCTTGAGTGCAGACTGTTTCCCGTGGACGCCTGGCCGTTGCAGATGTTCGTCGACGAGCTGGGCCAGTCAGACACCCGCCACTATCTGGTGGCTGAAGCGGCCGGGGCCATCGTTGGTTATGCCGGGCTCATGTGTATCCAGCCCATAGCCGATGTCCAGACCATCGCCGTGATTCCGGAGCAGGAAGGCAAGGGAATCGGCTCCGCGTTACTAACCGCATTGATCAGGGAAAGCCGCCGCCGGAATGCAGAAGACGTACTGCTTGAGGTCCGTGCCGACAACCCGCGCGCCCAGCAGCTCTACCTCCGTTTCGGTTTCGAGCAGATCCACGTCCGGCCGCGGTATTACCGGGACGGCGTAGACGCCCTGATCATGAGGCTCCCACTTTCAGAAACAGTGCCCACGACGGAAGCAGAACGCCCATGAACGGCAACGAGCCGTTGGTTCTTGGAATCGAATCATCCTGCGACGAGACCGGCGTTGGCATCGTGCGGGGAACCTCCCTGCTGAGCAACACGGTCTCATCCTCCATGGAGGAACACGTCCGGTTTGGCGGCGTGATACCCGAGATCGCCTCCCGGGCTCATCTCGACGCTTTGGTTCCCACCCTCCAGCAGTCACTCGCTGAGGCGGGTGTCACCCTGGAAGAGGTCGACGCCGTTGCCGTCACCGCCGGTCCGGGTCTGGCGGGGGCACTCATGGTGGGGGTCTGTGCTGCGAAGGCGCTGGCCGTGGCCACAGGCAAACCCCTATACGCCATCAACCACCTGGTGGCGCACGTAGGGGTAGGCGTCCTGGAAGCTGATGGTGAAAGGGCAGGAGTCCTTCCGCAGAATCTTGGCGCCCTGTTGGTTTCCGGGGGGCACACTGAAATACTTCGGATCCGGAGCATCACTGACGACGTGGAGATGCTCGGCTCCACCATCGATGACGCAGCCGGAGAAGCCTACGACAAGGTGGCCAGGCTGCTCGGACTGGGCTACCCGGGAGGACCTGCCATCGACAGGCTGGCGCGAACGGGAAACGCAAAGTTAATCCGCTTCCCGCGAGGGCTGACCCAGCCGAAGTATATGGGCACGGCCGAGGAGCCAGGCCCCCACCGCTATGACTGGTCCTTCAGCGGCCTCAAGACCGCCGTCGCCCGCTGTGTGGAGCAGTTTGAGGCGCGGGGAGAGCCTGTTCCTGTTGCGGACGTCGCGGCGGCCTTCCAGGAGGCCGTGGTGGATGTCATCACCTCCAAGGCAGTCCTCGCGTGCCGGGAGAACGGCATCACCAGCCTGCTCCTTGGCGGGGGAGTGGCGGCCAATTCCCGGCTGCGGCAGCTCACGGGAGAACGTTGCAGCGCTGCAGGAATAACGCTGCACGTCCCGCCCTTGGATCTCTGCACCGACAACGGCGCCATGGTGGCAGCCCTGGGAGCCCAGCTCGTGATGGCCGGCATCGGGCCCAGCGGGATAGCGTTCGCGCCGGATTCATCGATGCCGGTCACCACCATTTCGGCCTGAACCGCACTTGCGGCCTAGACAAGTACGTTGTAGGCCTCGGAGCGCACGATTGCTTCTTCGGGGAGGATGTCCGCTGTGATCAGATCCCGGTCGTAGACCACCAGCGCGTTGTTTTCCAGGATCTGCTCTCTCGAGACGATAAGGCCGCTCCGTTTATCCCTGGTCAGCCGGACGATCCTGTTGTGCCGGAAAACCTGCCCGCCGGACTCCTGGAAGTAAGCATCTTCTTCCTTGATGTGGAATTTCACGGCGGGGACCTTCTCTGCCCGCAACTCTCCGCACAGGTGCTCATCGGTGACAGACACCAGGAACTGAAAGCTCTGGTCAGTGTCATTGCGGACGCGGTAGTCAAGGTAGTTGTAGATGATGGACGTGCCGGATCCGAAGGGGATCTGCCTGTTGAAGTCCGGGAACAGGTCCAGTTCGCCGTGGTGATGGTGTTCCACAATGGTTAGTTCGCTGTGGAGGACCATCCAGTGCAGCAGGTTTGTGAACTGGCACAGCCCGCCTCCAATTCCTGACTCGGCACGCCCGTTATTGATGGTGAGACCTTCGCGGTAGCCTTTGGCGGCTGTGCAGCTTCCTACCAGATTCCAGAAGGAAAACGTCTCGCCGGGCCTGATCACCACCAGGTTCACCAGGGGAGCGGCGATTCCGAGGCTGACGGCTTTGTTTTCCTGAAAGTGCAGGTCTACGTTGCCGAGCTTCCTCCGGATCAGGGAGTTGTGCCGGTAAACAACCACTGGCAGCGTCTCGCTATCTCTGACAGTGGCGAACTTTGCTCCGGAAAACACGTCCTGGAGCTTTCGTTGGAGGACCATCCGCTGTACCGATATCCAGTACGTCAACGGCGACAACTCACAGAACAATTTACGCGGCATACGGTATTTCCCCCGGATCGAACCTGCATGGCAACGTGCCACATCCCTGAAGTTTCCGCTTCGGGGACTTTGGTTACACCGTGCGCGAACTGATTTATTGTCTCAACGCGGCCGCCGCTCAGGCGGTGGGTCCGTTCCTCATCTGTTTCACGAGGTCGAGGACCACAGCCTGCAGATTGCCGCCGTTTTCCGCGGCGACGCGGCGCTGCCGCTGGTAGCCGGCGCCCCGCCGAACGATCTTTTCGACGTCGGCCAACTCATCCGCGCACCGGAGCTTAGCGGCAACAGGTTCCAGCCGGTTAAGCGTCTCCAGGAGGTGGTCGGTCACAAGCTGTTCGTTGCCGTTGGCGTCCAGGATAATGATGGCGTCCATGCCGTACCGGGCTGCACGCCATTTGTTCTCCTGGACATGCCACGGAGGCATGGTGGGAATCGTGCCGCCATTGTCCAGAGTGGTGGAGAGTTCGTCGACGAGACACTGGGTCAGCGCAGCCACGGCCCCCACTTCCTCAAGCGTGGCCAGGCCGTCGCAGATCCGCATCTCAATGGTTCCCAGATTGGGAACCGGGCGGATGTCCCAGCGGATTTCCGAGATGGTGTCGATGACGCCCGTCGTGAACATGTCCTGCACGTACGACTCGTATTCATCCCAGGTGGAGAACTGGAACGGAAGCCCTGCGGTGGGAAGCTGCTGGAACATCAGGGCCCGGTGGGAGGCGTAACCGGTATCCTCACCGCCCCAGAAAGGACTTGACGCTGACAGCGCCTGGAAATGGGGGAAGTAGTTGACCAGACCATCAACCACGGGAAGGGCTTTTTCCTTGCGGTCCAGGCCAACGTGGACGTGCACGCCGTAGATCACCATCTGCCGGCCCCACCATTGCGTGCGGTCGATCAGCTTCGCGTAGCGGGCCTTATCAGTGACGGGTTGAAGCTGCGGAGGGCTGAAGGGGTGGCTTCCGGCGCAGAAGACTTCCACGCCCATGGGGTCGGTGACCTCGCGAACAGCGGCGAGGGAACTGCTGAGGTCTTCTTTTGCCTGGGCCACCGTCTCGCAGATGCCGGTGACGAGCTCCACTGTGTTCAGCAGAAGTTCCTGCTTGATATGCGGGTGTTCGTCGTCGTCGTTCAGTTCCGGGTGATTGACGGCCACCCCGCGCAGAACCTCATTGGCCACGGACGCCAATTCACCGGTTTCAGCGTTGACGAGCGCAAGCTCCCATTCCACTCCAAGAGTTGATTGCCTGGAGGCAGCAAAATCAATCTTCATGTGGTCCCTTTACGTTTTTACCTGCCCTTGCAGCTGCCTCCCCCAGAGCGGGCAACCGTGCCTCAAGTCTAGTGCAGGGGTAGCATCGGTATGATGGCTTGGTTTCAAAGCGCACGTGACAGTTTTCACATCGGCCCCCTCCGGATTGGCAGCACTTACGCTGAGGCTCAAAGCAGTGTTCGAACCAGCCGGTCTCCTGCAAGAACCCTGACGATGATTTTCGCTACCGTCCTGTTGGCTGCTGCCTGCACGCCCGGGCCCGCGGGAGGCTCGCCGTCCCCGTCCGGCTCTAGTTCGGCTCCCGGTGCGTCCGCCTCGCCATCGGTTCAGGAATCGACGACGGCGGCACCTCCGTCCGCGACAGACTCACCGGGCGGTGAAAAACTGGGTTGGGGCCCCGGGCAGAAGGATCTGGACGCCGCCGCCGCTGCAGTGTCCGCGATGACGGTCAGCCAGAAGGCAGGCCAGGTCCTTTTGCCGTTCTACCAGGGCCTGGACCATGCGGCCCAGGCGGCGGCCATTGAACGGCTGCACCTCGCCGGTTCCATAGTCATGGCGGACAACGTTCCAGGGACCCCCGACGGCCAGGTCGATACGGCGGCCATGGGCAAGGTCACCGCTGACCTGCAGAAGGCGACTTCGGCGGACGGCCGGACGTGGCCCGGGTTGATCGCCGTCGACCAGGAAGGCGGCCTGGTTTCAAGGCTTCGTACGCCACTCACAGAGTGGCCTACGCCCATGAGCTACGGGGCTGCCGGGAATCCCTTCTTGGCTTCCGACGCCGGCCGCTCGCTGGCGGGTGAACTGGCGGGGCTGGGGTTCAATGTGGATTTTGCGCCGGACGCCGACGTCACCATCGGCCCGACGGATCCAACCATCGGGTCACGCTCGATATCGGGGAACCCGGAAACAGTCGGCCAAATGTCTGTCGGCTTTTCCCAGGGGATGCTGGCCGCCGGCGTGCTGCCGGCCATCAAGCATTTCCCAGGCCACGGTTCCGTGACGGTGGACTCCCACCTGGACCTTCCCGTTCAACCCGCTTCCACGGCTCAACTGGAAGCAAGGGACTGGATGCCCTTTAGGGCAGGTATCGCGGCCGGCGTTCCCATCGTGATGACGGGGCACATCGCCGTGCCCGCACTGGAACCGGGCATGCCTGCGTCGGTGTCGAAAGCAACATACACCGTCCTGCGCAGCATCGGTTTCAAAGGCGTGGCCGTTACCGACGCCCTGAACATGGAGGCTATTCAGAAACAATTTCCGGGCGGGTCGGCTGCGCCCAAGGCATTGGCGGCCGGGGCGGATCTCCTGCTGATGCCACCCGACGTTGAAGCCGCCCATAAGGCCATTGTCGAGGCCGTCGGAAATGGTTCACTCACCAACGACCGCCTGAACGAGGCAGCCCAACGGGTTATAACCATGATGGTCTGGCGTGGGCGGACGGGCGTTCCACCGGCACCGGGTCCGGGCAGCAGCGCGGATCTGTCACGGAAACTTTCGGCCGCAGCGGTCACCGTACTTTCCGGTCCTTGCCACGGATCAATCATTCAGGGCGCTGCGACGGTGACCGGAGGTTCGGCAGCGGATCGTGCACGCTTTGCGAAAGCCGCAGCGAGTGCCGGCGTCACCATCGGAACTGGCCCTACGGTCAGCCTCATCGGTTTCGGTGAAGGGCCCGTCAAAGCCGACGTGGCCGTTTCCCTCGATGCACCCTGGTCCCTCGCTTCATCAACGGCGGCCACCAGGATTGCGCTGTACGGGCGCACACCGGGGGCCTTTGACGCATTGCTTGCGGTCCTTACGGGCAAAGCTTCAGCGCCCGGAAAACTGCCGGTCGACGTCGGAAGTTACCCCCGGGGCTCGGGTTGTCTTTAGCTGCACCGCAGTTGCTAATGAGAATGATTGTCATCTAAGCTCAGGGGATGCATTTATCCCTTGTCAGTTCGCTCGATACCCAATGCCGCCAGGAAGCAACCTTCCGTCTGGGGGAGACCCATGGAAATTCCGTGGTGGTACATCATGATCTCCTCGAGGGGTACGTTGTCCTGCGCCGGATTTTTCGGAATGGTGTGCTCATCGAGCGGGCAGAGACGCCATTGGAGCATGGCTGCCTGAGCTGCACTGTCAGGCTGGATGTGGTGCCCACTGTGGAGCGCCTCATGGATACGGACTGCACCCATGTGGTGTTGGGCCTCCCGCCCGGAGTTGCCACGGGGTTGGTGGTCGCGGAGCTGACGGCACGGCTGGGCGACAACATCTTGATTGACAATGCCGTGCTGGCGGTCGATCCGGCGGAACTCGAGCACCAGATCTGGGACCGGCATACACTCTTCGAATCCGGATTCACTTCAGCACGAGGAGACGACCGTACCAGCGGGGAGTTCCTTATTACCGAATTCGCGCACGTGGATACTGTGATGCTCCAAGCCGGCCTCGGCGCGCAACTGGCCGGCAGCGTGGACAAGGAATCAAGTGACTGGCACTCCGGCGTCCAACTCATGACGCAACTGGCCCCGCATGCCGTTCTCGTGGAGGCACACGACCACTTCCGCCCCCGTTGCTACGACAGGCGGGAAGCTGCATCACGCTCACGGCTCGGGGTTGTTCGGGTTCCTGTCCGGGATCGTTCCGGGGAATTCTGCACGGTGCTGCACAGTGTGGAGCGGCCCCTTCATCCAGAGCGCTTCCGGGAAGCCCTGCCTCGCCTGGCCGCCGGTTCACATTGGCTGCGGGGAAGGCTCTGGATGGCGTCCGCTCCGGCCCAGAGGATCGGCCTGATGGGCATCGGTCCCCGTGTGTGGTTGGAAAACACCGGCCGGTGGGTGGCGGACCAGGAAGAGGGACTGACTGCAAACACGGGCGACGCCGATGCCGTGCTTGCCTGGCATCCGAAGTTCGGTGACCGGAGCACCGTAGTGGCGGTGACGGGCCGCGGTGAAGACATCGACGGCGGCGAGATCCGCTCCCTGCTTGATGCCTGCCAGCTGACTGACGAAGAAATGGCCCAGGACTTCGCCACCCTTGAGGATCCCTGGGAGCTGGAAAGCAGTCTGTAGAAAATGCCGGCATATCGCCGGTGACAACCATTGAAGGAGAAAACATGAAGGTCAGGAATTCGTTGCGTGCCCTGAAAAAGATCCCAGGCGCCCAAATCGTCCGCCGAAGAGGAAGAACATTCGTCATCAACAAAAAGAATCCGCGAATGAAAGCCCGCCAGGGCTGAAATGAGTTAAGTGAGGCCTCAGGGGCCCCCGCCTGAGGAACGAGGGCGGGGAAGAGGCGGAACGGAAAGCCCGCCAGGGCTGAAATGAGTTAAGAGACGCCTCAGGGGCCCCAAGTGAAGAATGAGCTTGGGGTGGAGGCGGAACGGAAAGCCCGCCAGGGCTGCGGGTTTAATGGTGCTGTGCCAATTCTGAATAAAGACATGACCTTATGCATCTCGCTCTCTGCCCGGCCCAGCAACAACGGGACGCGCTTCCACAACCACCTGTACGAGCAGCTTGGCCTCAACTGGATCTACAAGGCGTTTGCGCCTACGGATCTGGGCCAGGCAATCGCCGGTGTTCGCGGGCTGGGCATCAGGGGTTGCGCCATCTCCATGCCCTATAAGGAAGAGGTCATTGAGCTGGTCGACGTCATGGACCCCTCCGCGAAGGCCATCGACTCGGTCAACACCATCGTCAACGATGCCGGCAGGCTCACGGCGTACAACACCGATTACACAGCCATCGAACAGTTGTTGAAGCGAAACGAGATCCCCACCCACTACTCTGTGCTGCTCAAGGGGTCAGGGGGCATGGCGAAAGCCACTGCAGCTGCCCTCCGTGACGCCGGCTTCCGGGACGTCACCATCGTTGCCCGGAACGAGGCCTCCGGGCGCTCGCTGGCAGAGCTCTACGGCTTCAGCTGGCAGGCGCAGCGGGACGGCGATGGCGATGGCACAGCAGCTGAGCTCGGCGAGGCGGACATGATTATTAACGTCACCCCTGTTGGTATGGCTGGCGGTATGGCAAGCAGCACAGCTGGGGGAGCGGGGGCCAACGGCCTGTCGTTCCCACAGACGGCGATCGATGCCGCAAAGGTGGTGTTCGATGTCGTCGCCTTACCGGCGGAGACACCTTTGATCGCAGCGGGCAGGGCGGCGGGCAAGACCGTTATCACGGGGGCAGAGGTAGCCACCATCCAGGCCTTGGAGCAGTTTGTTCTTTACACCGGGATCAGGCCCACAGATGCCCAGGTTCGTGCCGCGGAGGAGTTCATGCGGGCCCAGTAAGCCCGCCCGTCGAGCCGGGTTAAGGCACCTGGACAGGCTCCACCGAGATGGCCACCCGGTCCTCGCCGATCCTGGTGAGGACCAGGGTGGCCGACTTCTTTGCGGCGTTCTTCCCTGAGGACTTGGTACCGGGGAGCAACTGCTTGCGGAGTTCCTCGGGTGTTACGGAGGTGCCCCGCTTTTTGATGTCAAGCACGCCGATGCCGTTATCTTTCACCCATGACTTCAGGGCTTTGACGTTGTACGGCATGACTTCGAGAATCCTGTAGGCGCGGGCAAAGGGTGTATCCCTCATGTCCGCAGCGCAGATGTAAGCGATGTGCTCGTCCACCAAGTGGCCATCGAGTTCAAGCGCGACGTCGGCTACAAGGCCTGCGCGGATGACGGCGCCGTCAGGTTCGTAGAGGTAGCCTTCGACCGGCCCCACAGGGGCTACCGGGCCGCCGTCGAAATCTTCCTCGCTGGTAATCTCCGCAGCGCCCTGGGCTCCCAGCAGCAGCGCGGCACGTCGGACTCCAGGGCGGCTGACGGCATTGAACCAGAGGGCCACCTCCGTGACGTCTCCTCCCACCGAAACCCATTGGGCTTCGCATCCGGCCGGAACAGAGTTATGCGGTATACCCGGACCCATCTTCACGCCAACAGCGCGGCCTGATTTAGCCAAGGATTCTACGAAAGACAGCGGAGGTGAGAAATCCTCCGGGTCCCAGATCCGCCGGGTTCCAGAAGTGGAGGTGGTGCGTCGCGCCGGATCCAGCCAGACGCCGTCGATGCCTTCAAGGGAAAGCGTGGTGGCGTCGGCATGGACCACGGTGGCATTGGGGAACGGAATGAGGTTCATGGTGGCGCAGGCTGCGGTCGTTTCATCCTGCTCCACCGCAGTGACGCGAATGTCCAGGGATGCAAGGGCCATGGAGTCCGCACCCAGACCGCAGCCGAGGTCGGCCACATGCCTGATGCCCGCCTTGAGGTACCGTTCGGCGTGGCGTGCCGCAACAGGGAGACGGGTGGACTGTTCCAGCCCGGCCGGGGTGAAGATCATTTGACGGGCAAACTCACCGAATTTGCCTTCCGCCTTGGTCCGCAGGCGCGACTGGGTCAGGACCGCTGAGACGAGGGACGGCGAGTGCCCGGCTTTTCGAAGGGCCGCATTCTGCTGGAAAGCCTCCGCTTCACGGTAGGGACCCAGTGAAGCAAGCAACTCCCACCCCTCGCTGGTCAGCAGTGGGGCGATGAGGTCCTGTGTTGCGTCAGCCATGCAATCAACCCTAGTGGAGGCCATGACCAGGTGGTGTCCCCGCTAGGGTTGAAGACATGGAAGAGTATGAAGAACAGCAGGCAAACGCAAATGACCAGATTCCCGCCGACGGCATCGTCAAGTATGCCCGGCCGGCCCTGATAGCGGCAGCAGCCGTCGTCGTCATCAGCCTTGCACTGCTGGTCATCATCTTCGCACTCGATTCCTTCAACGCCACCGTGTATTCGGTGGGCGGCAAGAACATCAACGATCCCAGCGACGAAGCCAGGGACATCCGGGAGCTCTATTCAGCTGTCCGGGTTGGCGGCATTGTTGTCCTTATCGCTTCTGCCGTAACAGCAGTAGCCGCAGCCATTGTTTTGTTCCGCAGCCGGAACTCGCCGCAGAACAGGGAAGACAGCGGTGAGAATCTTGGATTTGACGATCTGGCGGACTCCTAGCCACCGGCTGAAGCTTCCCCAGTCGTTCACCTGCGACGAAATTCTGGCACTCGCCTTGACCGAGTGCTAACGGTTACATAGAGTCTTCATTAGCACTCTCCCCAGGAGGGTGCTAACACATGAAGAACTGCCAGCCCGGCTGCTGCCGGCACCCGCGACGACGGTTTGCCAGCCAAAGGCACAGTTTTACTGTCCATGAATTTGCTGACGAAAAGGAGAGGTCCGAGTGTCGGTCTCTATTAAGCCTCTTGAGGATCGTATTGTTGTCCGCCCGCTCGAAGCCGAGCAGACCACGGCTTCCGGCCTGGTCATCCCGGACTCCGCGCAGGAGAAGCCGCAGGAAGGCGAAGTTGTTGCAGTAGGCCCCGGCCGCTTTGACGACAACGGCAACCGCGTTCCGCTCGATGTCGCTGAAGGCGACGTCGTAATCTACTCGAAGTACGGCGGAACCGAAGTCAAGCACAGCGGCACCGAGTACCTCGTGCTGTCCGCCCGCGACGTTCTGGCGATCGTCGTTAAGTAACTCTTGACCCCGCGCAGCTGGCTCGTCTGACTTGTCTGACGGTCAGCAGCGCGGGGTTTCTGTCTTTGAAAGGACACAACCATGGCAAAGCAGCTTGCGTTTAACGACGCTGCCCGCCGGTCGCTCGAAGCCGGCATCGACAAGCTCGCCAATACCGTCAAGGTGACGCTGGGCCCGCGCGGCCGCAACGTTGTTTTGGACAAGAAGTGGGGAGCTCCCACTATCACCAACGACGGCGTGACTATCGCCCGCGAAGTCGAATTGGATGACCCCTACGAAAACCTTGGTGCCCAGCTGGCCAAGGAAGTCGCTACCAAGACCAACGACGTCGCCGGTGACGGCACCACCACCGCGACCGTCCTGGCACAGGCCCTTGTCAAGGAAGGCCTGCGCAACGTTGCTGCCGGCGCTGCCCCCGGCCAGATCAAGCGCGGCATCGAGGTCTCTGTTGAGGCCGTCGCCGCCCGTCTGCTCGAGAACGCCCGGCCGGTCGAAGGAACCCAGGTGGCCAACGTTGCAGCCATCTCGGCGCAGAGCGACGAGGTTGGCGAGCTCCTGGCTGAAGCATTCGGCAAGGTTGGCAAGGATGGTGTGATCACCATCGAAGAATCTTCCACCACCCAGACCGAACTGGTCCTCACCGAGGGCATGCAGTTCGACAAGGGCTACCTGTCCCCGTACTTCGTCACCGACGCGGAACGCCAGGAAGCCGTCCTCGAAGACGCCCTGATCCTGATCAACCAGGGCAAGATCTCCTCGGTACAGGACTTCCTGCCGCTGCTGGAGAAGGCACTGCAGAGCTCCAAGCCGCTCTTCATCATCGCTGAAGACGTCGACGGCGAGGCATTGTCCACCCTGATCGTCAACCGCATCCGCGGCACCCTGAACGTGGTTGCCGTCAAGGCTCCGGGCTTCGGCGACCGCCGCAAGGCCATGCTGCAGGACATCGCCACCCTTACCGGTGCCCAGGTAGTGTCCCCGGAGCTTGGCCTGAGCCTGGACACTGTTGGCCTCGAGGTTCTGGGTACGGCCCGCCGAATCACGGTTACCAAGGACAACACCACCATCGTTGACGGCGCCGGCACGGCAGAGGATGTCGCAGCAAGGGTCGCCCAGCTGCGCGCCGAGCTCACCCGCACGGACTCCGACTGGGACAAGGAAAAGCTCCAGGAGCGCCTCGCCAAACTGGCCGGCGGCATCGGAGTCATCAAGGTCGGCGCGGCCACGGAAGTGGAGCTGAAGGAAAAGAAGCACCGCATCGAGGATGCTGTCTCCTCCACCCGTGCTGCTCTTGAAGAAGGCATTGTTGCCGGTGGCGGTTCCGCCCTGATCCACGCCCTGAAGGCGTTGGATGAGGACCCGGCCGTCCAGGCACTCGATGGCGATGCTGCAGCTGCTGTTGGCATCGTGCGCCGTGCCCTCGTCCAGCCCCTCCGCTGGATCGCCCAGAACGCCGGTTTCGACGGCTACGTTGTGGTCGCCAAGGTGGCAGACGCCGAACTTCACCACGGGTTCAACGCCAAGTCCGGGCAGTACGAAGACCTCATCGCTGCCGGCGTCATCGACCCCGTCAAGGTGACTCGTGCGGCACTCCGCAATGCAGCGTCCATCGCGGCACTGGTCCTCACCACTGAGACACTTGTCGTAGAGAAGCCTGCGGAAGAAGAAGAACACGCAGGCCACAAGCACTAGCTGAATCTGCAGTTTCACGAAAAGCTCCGGCCAGGAAATCCTGGCCGGAGCTTTTTGCTGTTCCCTCATAAAACGTCCTGTCAATTCCCAGAAAAGAGTGAACTAATAGCTCCCGGGGACAAGCCGGCCCATGCCGCCGATTCGTATTAAAGGTCACGAATCGGTAACATGGATGTTTTGATTAGGCGCTCCGAAGGGTTTTTCTTTTGTCTGTTGCGAGAACCGCGATGCCGCCACGCCGTCATAGCGGTGTCCCGAACACGCGTCGAAAATCTGCCTTCCGCCCGGAAATACAGGGTCTGCGGTCCCTTGCAGTGCTCATGGTGGTCAGTTATCACGTATGGTTCGGACGGGTTTCGGGCGGAGTGGATGTCTTCCTTCTGATCTCGGCCTTCCTAATGACTCTGCAATTCGTTGCGCGGTTCGAGCAACGTGTTCAGGTGAGCCTCGTGAAGCACTGGCTCCACCTTTTCCGCAGGCTTCTCCCTGCTGCCGTGACCGTCATCGTCGCGACGATGCTGGCCACTTTTCTGTTCCTGCCCCGTACACGGTGGCTGGACATCATTCAGCAGGGTTGGGCCTCCTTGGCGTACACCCAGAATTGGCTGCTCCAGAGCCAGGCTGTGGATTACTATGCAACGGACCATAGCTTGGCGAGCCCTCTTCAGCATTTCTGGTCGCTGTCCATTCAGGGACAGGTCTTTATTCTTTGGCCGCTGATTTTCGTAGTCACAGCTTGGGCAGCCAGGAGATACCGGCTGCATTATCGGCCCCTGCTTGTTTATGTTTTCGGCGCCATATTTGTGATTTCGCTGGGGTGTTCCATCTATTTCACGGCCAGCAACCAGGCCGAGGCTTACTTTGACACGTGGGCCCGCTTGTGGGAATTCGCGCTGGGGACACTCGTTGCCCTTATCCTCCCGGGACTGCGCCTGCCTCGAACGGTTCGCGTCGTACTGGGCTGGGTGGGCATCCTTGCCATGCTGGCGTGCGGGATCCTCCTCAACGTCCAAACCGCTTTTCCCGGCGAGGCTGCACTCTGGCCCACGCTTTCCGCGGCCTGTGTTATTGCCGCCGGCCAAACCGGGAGCGCGCTCGGGGTCGACAGGATTCTCAGTTCCAAATTGCTGGTGAAGCTCGGGGACAACTCCTATGCGCTGTATCTGTGGCATTGGCCGGTACTTGTCATCGGGCTGGCATGGAGTGGCAAAGAGCATGCCGGATGGCTGTCCGGGACTTTTATCATCGCCGCGTCCCTGATTCTGGCGTTCCTTACGACACGCTTTCTCGAAAAGCCCTGGAGGGAATGGAAGTGGCCGGAAGTAAACAGACGCCGTTCGGCCTTGGCCATCCTGCTGTGCGCCGCAGTTTGCGCAACTCCCTTAGTTGGATGGCGATTCGGCATTGACTCCGAGGCAAATGGACTGGCTGCGCACAGCCCGAAGGACAATCCTGGCGCGTTGGCCATGGTCCCCGGGTTCGTGTCTGCGGGAGCCCCGAATGCACCACTGGTGCCATCGCTGACTGCCTTGCCGGACGAGTGGCCAAAGGGCCTGGAACCCTGCCAGGACCTTCCCGGCAGCACGGAAGATGCGTATCGGACTCAATGCGAAACTCCAGGGGACAATGCCGAACGGACCATTGTGGTCTTCGGGAGTTCCCATGCATACGTTCTTGCCACACCTTTCATTGAGATGGCCAAAGAACACAACTGGCGCGTTGTCACTATCACCGGAGGGTTCTGCCCGTTATCTGGGGGAGCCGATCCTCTTCTGCCGCCGGGCTGCGCTGATTTCATACAGGACGAGGTGAAGAAGATTATTGCCATGAAGCCTGACGCTGTGGTTACCACCAGCACACGGGCCGGCTACAGCGACACTGTTCCCGAATATTTCGATCCCGGCTGGGCAGCGACCGCGGCTCAGCTCA
The DNA here is from genome assembly GCF_023062595.1 of Arthrobacter rhizosphaerae. GTDB lineage: Bacteria > Actinomycetota > Actinomycetes > Actinomycetales > Micrococcaceae > Arthrobacter > Arthrobacter rhizosphaerae. Next base: position 62,103 of record NZ_JALLAN010000013.1, on the reverse strand, counting down.
CGGAAGCTGGTTTGCCTGTTTTTGCCATCAGGGATACTCCAAGGTTCGACAGGCGGGGTGCCACCGCCGGCCCTGACTGCATTGCGGCCCATCCTGACAGCACTGCCGACTGCTCAGTTCCCATGGCAGACGTATTCGATCCGGTCGATCCCACGCTTGCAGTCAGGGACCAGCTGCCCGCAGTGCATTTCGCGGATTATTCGACTTACTTTTGCTCGCAAAATGTTTGCCCGGCCGTCATCGGAAACGTCATCGTATACAAGGACTCGAATCATTTGACAGGAACCTTTGCCAGCACGCTCACGCCGATAATCGAGAAGGATTTCCTGGCGTTCACCGGATGGAAACAGTCTTGACCGGGATGGAAAAAACGGCCGCCGCTAAGCGGATTCAGTCCAAGGAGCACTTTCTTCCCGAGGTCCAGGGACTCCGGGCACTCGCCGTGCTGATGGTGGTCACTTATCACGTGTGGCTTGGCCGGGTCTCAGGAGGCGTCGATGTTTTCCTTCTCATTTCCGCGTTCCTGCTCACGCTGTCCTTTGTCCGGAAAGCGGAGGCCCGGAAGCCCTTTCGGCTGGTGAGTTACTGGCTGCATCTTTTCAAACGGTTGTTGCCGGCCGCCGTCGTGGTCATTCTCGGCGTATTGATCGGGACCTGGGCAATTCTTCCGCCCGGGCGCTGGCCCGACGTCCTGGACCAGGCATGGGCGTCGCTGCTGTACCGGCAGAACTGGCTGCTGGCCGACACCGCCATTGACTACTACGCCCAGGACCACGCCGCCGCGAGTCCGCTTCAGCATTTCTGGTCCCTATCCATCCAAGGCCAGGTTTTTGTCCTGTGGCCACTGGTATTTGCCGCGGCGGCAATCCTGCACCGCACCATTCTTCGTCGTACAGGGATCTCCTACCGCCTGCTGCTGGGCGTGGCGTTCGGAGCGGTTTTCGCCGTCTCGCTCGCCTACTCCGTCCAGCAGACCGCCACCAACCAGGCCTACGCCTACTTCGACACCCGGACCCGCCTGTGGGAGTTCGCGCTGGGCTCGCTTCTTGCCTTGGCCGTCCCGTTCATAAAACCCGGAAAGCTCCTGAGGACCGTCCTCGGCTGGGCCGGACTGATCGCAATGGTTTCCTGTGGCCTGCTGCTGACAGTTGAGAGATCCTTTCCTGGCTTTGCAGCCTTGTGGCCTACCCTCTCCGCCGCTGCCATCATTGTTGCGGGCCAGAGCGGCAGCCGGCTAGGGGTTGACCGGCTGCTCAGCTGGAAGCCGTTGGTCGCGCTGGGCAACAATTCTTACGCGCTTTATCTTTGGCACTGGCCGGTGCTGGTTTTCTTCCTCGCCCAAACGGGCATCTCAACACCGGGTCTTGCCCAGGGCCTCGGCATCCTTGCGGCATCGCTGGTCCTTGCAGTGCTCACCACCCGCTTCGTTGAGGCACCGTTGCGCCGGTGGCACTGGCCCGAACGCAAAACCTGGCGGACCGCCGTCGTCGTAATAGCCTGCGGAGCCCTTCTCGCCGGGCCGGTGGCCCTCTGGCAAACCCAGCTCACGGCGGAAGAAGCTGCCGCCGCCGCTCAGCCCAGGGACCTGACGCCCGGTGCCATGGCCCTGGTGCCGGGGAATGCCGGAAAGCCGACTCCGGAGGCCACCGTCATTCCTGCGCCTGTGGCCATGAAGAATGAATGGGCAAATCTGGAGGGGCCGTGCACCGGGGCCAATGTTCCGGACAATCCACTGCTTTCCTCTTGCAGTGAGCTTTCGAAACCGGACGTTGTCACGAAGCGCATCGTCGTTCTTGGGGATTCCCATGCTCAGCAGTACATGGCCGCGCTTGGCCCGATAGCCAAGCAGCACGGGTGGGAAGTGGTCACGCTGCTGTTGGGGAACTGCAGGTTCGGTGCGGAGACACCGGACCGTGTGGCGGAGTGCAACGCCTTCAACAAAGCCAGCTCCGAGTACGTGATGCAGCACCGGCCGGATGCAGTCTTCACGGTAGCGTCCCTGACGCACAAGGAGGCGCCCTTCGAAACCGAAGTCCCCGGCTACGTGGACGGAATCAGGCCATTCACGGACGCCGGCATCGATGTAGTGGGAATCCGGGACAATCCAAGGTTCACCATCAACATGCCCGAATGCGTCCAGAAGAAGGGTGCATCGGCGCCGGAGTGCAATCCGCCCCTGGCCGAGTCCCTGGCGGCCTCGTCCCCTCTGGACGACTACAAAGGAACGGTGGACCGGCTCTACCTGATGGACATGAGCGACTTCATCTGTGCTGGTGGAATCTGCCCTGCCGTCGTGGGAAATGTATATGTCTATAAGGATGACAACCACCTCACCAAAACCTACGTCCAAAGCATGATCCCCATGTTTGAGCAACGGCTCCTCGCGGCAACCGGCTGGAAATAGGCCGAAGGCTCCCGGATCCGGGCGGTGCCGTTGCTCACATTGGGCTCACGGAATATGGGGATCGCCGTGGAGGTTCTAGTATTTATTCAACACTTCTGCATGGACCTCCTGCAGCAATCTCTGCACAGGCCAGTCCCGTAATGACGGGCTGGTCATCGGTTGCAACCCCTGACCGACCCCGTGACCAAGGTAAGAGGCGCACTCATGACCCAGCCCGAACACAATCCTTTCGGCTTCATCGGCCTGACCTACGACGACGTCCTGCTCCTGCCCGGGCACACCGACGTCATCCCTTCGGACGCCGATACTTCCTCCCGGATCTCCAAGCGCATCTCGGTTCACACCCCGCTGCTGTCTGCAGCCATGGACACCGTCACTGAGTCACGTATGGCCATTGCCATGGCCCGCCAAGGCGGCCTCGGCGTCATTCACCGGAACCTGGCCATCGCAGACCAGGCAGACCAGGTGGACCGGGTCAAGCGCAGCGAATCGGGAATGATCACCAACCCGCTCACCATAGGCCCGGAGGCCACGCTCTCGGAACTGGACGAGCTGTGTGCCCAGTACCGCGTTTCAGGGCTTCCCGTAGTGGACGACGGCGGCCGGTTGCTTGGCATTGTCACCAACAGGGACACCCGTTTTGTCCCGGAGTCGGATTTCCCGCTTCGCCTGGTCAGCGACGTGATGACAAAAATGCCGCTGGTCACCGGCCATGTCGGAATCAGCCGCGAAGAGGCCTCCCACAAGCTTGCGACCAACAAAATCGAGAAGCTCCCGCTTGTTGACGAGCAAGGCCGGCTCAAAGGCCTCATCACAACCAAGGACTTCACGAAGGCTGAGCAGTACCCGCTGGCCACCAAGGATGACGAAGGCCGCCTGCGCGTCGGGGCAGCCATCGGCTTCTTCGGTGACGGCTGGGAACGCGCCATGACCCTCGTTGACGCAGGCGTCGACGCACTTTTTGTTGACACCGCCAACGGTCACTCCCAGGGCGTGCTGGACATGATCCGCCGCTTGAAGTCCGATCCTGTCACCGCCCACGTGGACATCATCGGAGGCCAGGCCGCGACGCGCGAAGGCGCGCAGGCACTGATCGACGCCGGCGCCGACGGCATCAAGGTAGGCGTGGGGCCCGGCTCCATCTGCACCACCAGGGTTGTCGCAGGGGTGGGAGTTCCACAGATCACTGCCATCTACGAATCTGCCAAGGCTGCCATCCCGGCAGGCGTTCCCTTGATTGCCGACGGCGGACTCCAGTACTCGGGCGATATCGGCAAGGCACTGGTCGCCGGGGCGGACACCGTCATGCTTGGTTCCTTGCTGGCAGGCTGTGACGAGTCCCCGGGTGAGCTGATCTTCGTCAACGGGAAGCAGTTCAAGAGCTACCGAGGCATGGGATCGCTGGGCGCCATGCAGTCCCGCGGCAAGAACACCTCGTACTCCAAGGACCGTTACTTCCAGGCAGATGTTTCGGGCGACGACAAGCTGATTCCGGAAGGGATCGAAGGACGCGTGGCCTACCGTGGTCCGCTGGCCTCGGTCGCATACCAGCTGGTCGGCGGCCTGCGTCAGACCATGTTCTACACGGGAGCCCCGACCATTGCCGAGCTCAAGGCTCGTGGAAAGTTCGTACGCATCACGCCCGCCGGACTCAAAGAATCCCACCCCCATGACATCCAGATGACGGTAGAGGCACCAAACTACGGTTCCCGCTAAGCCGCTACCGCGGATCGCCGGCGCTTCTCTGACCTTGCTTCGGTGCGGCCAGGGAACCCCGACGCCGTGGGCGTGTCGGGACTAGGCTGTGGACATGTCCGAACCCCGCCACCCTGCCGATCTGGGTCCCAAAAAGGAACCCCACCGGAGACTTGCGGTGCGCCCGTATGCCCAGGCAGTGGCACAGGTTCTCCGGGTCAGTTTTCAGGCGTCGCCTGTCGCTGTCGTCATGAAGGTGGCTGGTTCGCTGATTTCGGCGCTGCTTCCCTTGGTGACAACGTACTTCGCCGCGCTCACCACAACAGCTTTGGCAGCCGCCTATGCCGGTGACCCGGCGGCGGGGCAGCAGGCAATTGTTTATGTCATCATCACGGCGGCCCTGGGTTTGTTTTGGGGCGCGTTCAGCAGTGTGGACCGCTACATCCAGCAGCTTATGAGTTTCCGGGTCGGCGCCATCGTGGGGGACCTGATGTATGAGCGTTTCCTGGCTCTGGAATTCTGGCGGTACGACGACAAAGAGACAGTTGATCTCTATGACCGTGCCAAACGGTTTTCTGACTCCTACGCCCGCGTCCTGGATCGGATCGCGGCGATCTTCACTCAACTGGTTTCAGTCATCCTGGCCATCGGAGCACTGCTCCTCGTCAGCTGGTGGATAGCGGTTATCGTGCTGGTGGCGATCGTTCCCAGCGTGTACCTGCAGTTCAAACTCTCCCGGGAGCAGATTGCTCACTGGAACACGCAGGTTGATTCCCGCCGGCAACGCCGGATGATTGAAAACAACCTGCTCCGGCCCCAGCACATAGCCGAAATGCGGCTTTACGGGATTGTTCGCTACCTGATGGATCTCCGTTCCAGGCTGAGGGATGCGGACGAACGCCGCCGCCTGGACTTCCAAAAAAGGTACATTCCCAGGCAGCTTGCGGCGGACGCCCTCCAGTACGGTGCGGAAGTGGTTTCGCTTATCTGGGTGGTGGGCCAGATCATCGCCCGGGCCCAGCCGGTAGGGCAGTTCCTTTACGTCCAGCAGATTGTCAGCCGGGCTTTGTCCACGGCCAACAATCTCGTCTCATCGCTGAGTTCAATCGATGAGGATCTGGCCAACCTCAAGGACTACGAGCAATTTATGGCGCTCCCGGTCCACTCCGAACATGCCCCGCCGCTGCTCCAGGCACCCCAACAAGTGGAGCTTCGCGACATCCGCTTCACCTATACCGGCAGCGAAATAGAAGTCATCCGCGGCATCTCCATGACCATTCAGGAGGGTCAGCACATCGCCATTGTCGGCGAGAACGGGGCGGGAAAGTCCACTCTGATCCGCATCCTTGCCGGACTCTACCGTCCGGATTCCGGGCAGGTAATGCTCGACGGCGTTGACCTCGCCGCCGTCGACGTCACATCATGGCACCGCCACCTGGCCGTATTGAGCCAGGAGTTCCTGAAGTACGAATTTGCGACGGCGGCAGAGAACATCTACTTCGGGGACGTCCATTCGCCCCGGGACGACAAGCGGATCCGCAAGGCGGCAGCGGATGCTGAGGCCCTGGACTTCATCAACAAGCTTCCCAACGGCCTGGACAATCACGTCAGTAACTGGATGGAGGATCCTCGCGGCCGGAAGGGGAGCGGGCTGTCCGGCGGGCAATGGCAGCGGCTGGCGATGGCCCGGAACTTCTACCGCGACGCTTCGTTCATGGTGATGGATGAGCCCACATCGGCCATTGATGCCTTGGCCGAGCACCGGATCTTCTCCCGCCTGTTCGCAGAGCGCAGCAGCACCATCATCGCGATCAGCCACCGACTGGCCACTATAGAAAAGGCTGACGTTGTGTACATGCTGGAAGATGGCCGCATCGTGGAGCATGGCACGCACAAGGAACTGGTGGCGCTGCAGGGCCGCTACTTCCGCATGTTCGAATCCCAGCTCAGCCTGGACGTTTAGAGGGCGCCGTACTCGCGTTGCCGTAAGGATCCTGCCATGGGCACGGTTGCCACATGGAGCCGTCGGGGCTGATTTCCCCGCCCCGACGGTTCCACGTTGCCGCCGGGTCGCTATACGGCGATCATTGCCATGTCATCCAGGAAGAAGGTGGTTTTCAAGGACGAATCCTCTACTCCCAGGAATCGGAGGGTTACGTTCTTGCCCTTGAAAGCCGAGACATCAAGCTGCTTCTCAACATATCCTGCTGACTTGTTGAGGTTGGAGTAATTTGCCAGCGTGGAGGTTACCCCGTCGCTGACAACCTGGACCTTGAGAGTGTCGTAGGCGATACTCCCGGCGCTCTCGTCAGTCTGTATGTTGAGGTGGAACGACAGCGAGACAGTGGATGCTGCTGCAGGAATGGCGAGGGACTGGTCAAGGCTGTACGAGCTGGACTGCCCCCAGCCGTTCAGGCCGGCAAATCCGGTGCCCGTGCGCGCACCGGTGCCGGTCTCGAAGGTGTCTGCGTGGTCGGAGGACCAAGACGCCGCTCCCGTTTCAAACCCGGGGTTCAATAACAGGTTGCCTACTGGAGCCGGCGTGACGGCCCCGCCGACCAGCCCCATCGTCTTGGTGGCATCAGAGAGTCCCGTCCCGCAGCCCAGGGTGCACCCGCCGGGCATGGGCCGTGTGCCTTGCTTCAACGTGGACTCCACCTGCGCCGGAGTAAGGGCGCCCTGCCTGGACTTCATCAAGGCCGCCAGGCCTGCGATATGTGGAGCAGCCATCGATGTGCCCTGGTAGCTTGCGTATCCGGCAGCGCCGGGCGTGGTCGTGCCGGTATTAATGGTTGAGAGGATGCCGCCACCGGCCACCCTTACATCTCCGCCAGGCGCCGTCAGATCCACTGAGGAACCGTAGTTGGAGAAATAGGACAACGAACCGCTCGGGTTGCTGGCGGCAACCGTGATGACGTTGTTGCAGTTTGCCGGCCTGGAGTTAGCAGCGTTCTGGGTTTCATTGCCTGCTGCCACCACCACGGCGGTTCCGCGGTTCACCGCAGCGTTGATGGCATTTTGATAGGTGGTTCCGCATGAGCCTGCGCCTCCCAGGCTCATATTGATCACCTTCGCGGGATTGGCGTTGGCGGGTATGCCGGTCACGGTTCCTCCAGCAGCCCAAATGATTGCTTCAGCGATGTCGGAGAGGGAGCCTCCACATTTGGCCAGCACCCGGACCGGAACGACCTTCGCTCCGGGGGCGACGCCGGCCACCCCGGTAGCGTTGCCCGTAACGGCTGCCACAGTGCCGGCAACGTGCGTGCCATGCCAGGAGGAATTGGCCGCCCGCGCCTGGCCGCATTCCCCGGCTGCGTACCAGTCGCCCTGGTCCTGGGGATTGGCATCCCGGCCGTTGCCATCCCTCGCGGCCGTGGCATCTGACACGAAGTCATAGCCGGGCAGGATGTTGGCATTCAAATCTGTATGGGAGGTGATGCCGGTATCGATGACCGCGACGTTCACCCCCGTGCCGGTGGAGATGTCCCATGCACCCGGGATCCGCATGCCATTCGTGGATGTGAAGTCCCACTGCTCGCTGTAGCGGGGGTCATCCGGAGTAAGCGTCGCAGTCATCCGGGAATTTGGTTCCACGTAGGCAACGGCGCCGGATGCCGCCAGTTCTGTCATGAAGTCCTTGGCTGCCTGGCCGGAAAGCGCCTTGTCTGCTGCGATCAGGGTTGCCCCTGTAGCGAGAGAACGTACTTCATGGACCGAGACTCCCTGCTGCTGCGCAGCCTTGCCCCAGGCATTAGCGCGAGCCCCGGGCGTTGCCGAGGAAGGTCCGTCCTTGTATTCGACGATGAACTCCGCATACGCCTCTCCGGGGGCGACATTCTGCACGAACGCGTCTCCGTTCGAATCTCCTGTACCGCCGCCTCCGTTGCCGGGATCACCGGTTGCCGGGGCTCCTGCCACCGCCATCATGGCGACGACTGCCGCTAACGACAGGGCCAGGACACGGGGTCTTCTGCATTTTGCACTTTCCATGGGATCTGCTTTCTCGGATCGGGCACAGCACTTCGTCCCGAATCTGGGTGGAGTGATGATGGTGCAAGCGGGATGATGCTTGGCAGCCGAGAGCAAATGTAAACACAATTTCGTACGGTGTAAATGCATTGACAAGATCGGTCAATTGAAATATAACTATCACTTATCTTTACCCAAAGTCACGCCTCGCGGGACTACCATTGCGGTCAAGTAAAGTGGTGACGTGACTTACGAGATTGAGATCGGCCGAGGCAAGCGTGGGCGCCGTGCCTACTCCCTGGATGACATAGCGATCGTCCCCAACCGGCGTACCCGGGATCCGAAGGATGTGTCAGTCTCGTGGCAGATCGACGCGTACAAATTCGACATGCCGGTTATCGCAGCTCCCATGGACTCGGCGATGTCCCCGGCGACGGCCATTGCGTTGGGTCGGCTCGGCGGACTCGGCGTGCTGGATCTTGAGGGTCTCTGGACCCGGTATGAGGATCCGCAGTCCGTCCTGGACGAGATCGGCGCCCTGGAAGACAGGACCAACAGCCCGGCGGTGACCGGACGGATGCAGGAGCTTTACCGCGCGCCCATCCAGCCGGATCTGATCACCTCGCGCCTGGCGGAAATCCGGGCAGCGGGAGTAACGGTCGCTGGCTCGCTGACGCCGCAGCGGACGCAGGAACACTACAAGACAGTGCTGGCTGCCGGCGTCGACATCTTTGTGATCCGCGGAACCACCGTCTCCGCCGAACACGTCTCGAAGGACCACGAGCCCCTTAACCTCAAGCAGTTTATTTACGAGCTGGACGTTCCGGTCATTGTGGGCGGCGCGGCTGGCTACACGCCGGCCCTGCACCTCATGCGCACCGGAGCAGCCGGTGTGCTCGTTGGTTTTGGCGGCGGAGCCACCAGCACCACACGGCGGGCGCTGGGGATTCACTCGCCCATGGCTTCCGCCATTTCCGACGTCGCTGCTGCCCGCCGGGACTACATGGACGAATCCGGCGGGCGGTACGTCCACGTGATCGCCGACGGCGGGATGGGCAGCTCCGGCGCCATCATCAAGGCAATCGCCATGGGCGCCGACGCCGTCATGCTGGGCAGCGCGTTGGCCCGTGCAGAGGAAGCCCCGGGCAAGGGCTGGCACTGGGGCCAGGAAGCCCACCATCTTGAACTGCCGCGCGGCGACCGCGCCAACGTAGGCACAGTGGGTCCGCTTGAGGAAGTTCTCTTCGGGCCGGGGCACCACACCAACGGAACGTCCAACCTGATTGGGGCGCTCCGCCGTTCCATGGCCACCACCGGTTACTCGGACTTGAAGGAATTCCAGCGGGTCGACGTCGTCGTCTCGCCCTACGCCGGAAACTGACCTCCCGAACAAGCGCCCCGGGCGTCCTGGTCCTCTTCAGCAGCAACCCTGCCCATCCACGAAACATGCAAGTAGTCTGGTGAACTACGAGCCTTGAAGTGGATGGAGACGAGAAATGAGCAGTCTTTCCAGCAGTTCGCCGCAGGCAGCCGGGGCGTTGGGCCCCGGGGCCCGGGAGGCTTCCCTGGCCGCCCTGAGGGCCACGACGGAGCCCGGCAAGGAACTGGACATCCTCATCGTAGGTGGCGGAATTGTAGGGACCGGGGCCGCCTTGGATGCTGTGACCCGGGGCCTGAATGTGGGGATTGTTGAGGCTAACGACTGGGCAGCCGGTACGTCATCACGGTCCTCAAAGCTCATCCACGGCGGGCTTCGCTATCTGGAAATGCTGGATTTCGGCCTGGTCAAGGAGGCCTTGCAGGAAAGGGGACTCCTGCTTTCAGAGCTGGCTCCGCACCTCGCCCGGCCCGTGCCTTTCCTCTACCCGCTCACCAAGCCATTTTTTGAACGGCCCTATGTGGGGGCCGGAATCGCCCTGTATGACCTCATGTCTGTATCCAGCGGGCACCAGCGGGGCGTTCCTTTCCACAAGCACCTGACACGGCGGGGCACCCTTCGGGCAGCTCCAAGCCTCAAAGACGACGCCTTTGTCGGTTCGATCCGGTACTACGACGGCCAGGTGGACGACGCAAAGTATGTCGCCAACCTGGTCCGGACCGCGGCGTACTACGGTGCCCATGCAGTCAACCAGACCTCAGTGGTGGACTTCCTGCGGGAAGGCGAACGGGTGGTGGGCGCAAAGGTCGTAAACCACGAGGACGACTCCACCTTCAACATCCGGGCGAAGCAGGTTATTAACGCCACCGGCGTGTGGACGGACGAGACCCAGGCCATGGTCACAGACCGTGGGCAACTCAAGGTCCGCGCCTCCAAGGGCATTCACCTGGTGGTGCCGCGTGACCGGTTCCAGTCGACGGTCGGGCTCATCCTCCGCACCGAGAAATCGGTGCTGTTCGTCATTCCGTGGGGCAGGCACTGGATCATCGGGACCACGGACACTGACTGGAACCTGGACAAGGCGCATCCGGCGGCGTCAAGGAAAGACATCGACTACATCCTGGAGCGTGTCAACAAGGTCCTTAAGCGCCCGCTGACCCGGGAGGACGTTGAAGGAGTCTACGCGGGCCTGCGCCCCCTGCTGGCTGGCGAAAACGACTCCACGGCGAAACTGTCGCGTGAGCATGTGGTGGCGCATCCCGTACCCGGCCTGGTTGTGGTTGCAGGCGGAAAATGGACCACCTACCGCGTCATGGCCAAGGATGCCGTGGACGAAGCCACTCGCAGCATGGACGAGCGGGTTCCGCCAAGCTGCACTGACACAATTCCTCTGTTGGGGGCCAGTGGCTTCAAGGCAGCCTGGAACCGGCGTAGCAGAACGGCAGAGGAATCAGGAGTCCACGTAGCGAGGATTGAGCATCTCCTCAACCGCTATGGCTCAATGGCGCCGGAAGTCCTGGCACTGATCAAGGACAACCCAGCGCTCGCCGAGCCAATCCCGGGTGCTGATGACTACCTCCAGGCCGAGGCAGTCTACGCAGCCACGCACGAAGGCGCCCGCCATGTGAACGACGTTCTGACGCGCCGGACACGGATCTCGATCGAAGCCTGGGACCGCGGTGTTTCTGCCGTTCCGGTAGTGGCTAAACTTATGGGGGAGATTCTTGGCTGGAGCGATGCGCAACGCGAAAGCGAAATCAAGTATTACCTTGCCCGGGTGGAAGCTGAACGGCTGAGCCAGGAGCAACCGGATGATGTATCTGCCGACGCCGCACGTTTGGGAGTCGAGGACATCGTTCCGCTGCGCTGAGCGGGCTGCCGCCTGCACCTCCATGCCGCACCGAAGGGACACCACTTGGCGGAACCACTTGACCGCTACGATGCAGAACTCACCACGCCGGACATGGTGATTCTGGAGCTGGATGCCAAGGACAAGACCGATGCCGCCGTGCAGCTGGCAAAACGGCTCCACGCTGCCGGGCGTATCTCGGACCTTGAGGGTTTCCTCCGCCACGTCAACGCCCGTGAACACCAGCTCGCTACTGGGCTCCCCGGAGGGGTGGGCCTGCCGCACGCGCGCAGCGAGTTTGTGGACCGGACGTCCATAGCTGTAGGTATCACCAAATACGGCAGGTCTTTGGATTTCGGCGCTTCCGACGGCCCCGCAACCGTCATCCTGCTGATTGCCACGCCGGCAAGTTCCTTTTCTGACCATCTGGAAGTCCTGGCCACGCTTGCCAGGTCACTCTCCAAGGAATCGTTCCGGGAATCCCTCCGCCGGGCGTACGATGCCGAGGTCATCGCTGAACTCATCAACTCCAGTCTCGTGTTCTTCGACCACTAAGGCGGCGTTTCAGCGGATTTTCCGGATCCCAGCGCGTTTCGTTGTTCTACGCGGTGACGAAGTACGGTTAATGTGTGCTGAAAACTGCCCTCAAACCCCGCTGGATCTTAGGCCTGGTATTTGCCATCGCCGTTTCCGGCGTTTTTGTTCTCTTGAGCCAATGGCAGTTTGGCCGATCCACACAGGTGGAAGTCCCGGTTTCAACAGGTACGGAGGACGTCCGTCCGCTGACCGCAACCCTGCAGCCGGGCACGTTTTTCCCCGGTTCAGTGGCCGACCAGATGGTTACTGCCAAGGGAAGCTATGACCCACGGAAGCAGGTCTTGGTTCCAGGACGCTTGAACAACGGGGCCACCGGCTATTGGGTGGTGAGCGCCTTCGTTGTGCAGGATGCCCCGGTTCTGTCCGGCGCTGGGGCGTCGCCTCAAATGTGGATTCCGGTCGCCCGCGGGTGGATGGCGGATCCCGCAGAGGTGCCGCCACCGCCGTCGGGCGTTGTTGAACTGACGGGCAGGCTCCTGCCCTCCGAAGCCCCGTTGCCCAACACAGACGCCGGCCCCGGGCAGGCGACTGCTGTTTCGGTCGCGGAACTGATTAATGTCTGGGAGGTGAGCAGCTACCCTGGCTTCGTCGCTGCCACCATCGAAATAGCCGGAAGCTCCGACGTCAGCGCGGCGGCCGTATCCGGCGATCTGAAGCCCCTGAAAATCGGTGCCCAGCCCCCGCCCCAGCAGGTCAACTGGCTTAATCTTTTCTACTCCGTGGAATGGGTCGTTTTCGCGGGCTTCGCGTTGTTCATCTGGTGGCGGCTTGTCAAAGACGACTACCGCAGAGGCCTTGAAGACGAAGCCGACGACGACGAAGCTCACCAGGGAGATGACGGGGACAGCTCCGGCGCCCGGCCCAACCCCTCCGAACAACCAGCCGGCCCACCTGAACCGCCGGCCGGCGCACACGAACACCAGCCCAGCCCTTCTGAACAAAAGGTACAACCATGATCGAGCCCAAGCCCGCCATCCAGCCCCAATCGCCCAGCGGAGCCGGGACAAAAGGTAAGAAGCGCCGATTTGGTGGCACCGAGGCACAGATCCGCTCGGCACTGAAGTTCTACAAGGTCCTCGCCTACCTCACAGGGGCAATGTTGCTGCTCCTGTGCGCTGAACTCATTGCCAGATACGGCTTCGGTCAGTACCTGTTTGCCGGTGGTACCAACGCGGTCACGGGACAGCCACACGGGTTCGGTTTCGCTGATGCAGAGCCGAAGGGTGTGCTGGACGGGTTCAACGTCTCCGTTACGGTGCTTATTGTCCATGGCTGGATGTACGTGGTTTACCTCATGTCGAACTTCCGTCTGTGGTCCCTGATGCGGTGGCCATTTATGAAGATGATCATCCTTGCCCTGGGCGGCGTGGTGCCGTTCCTTTCCTTCATCGTCGAGAAGAAGTTCCATGCTGAAGTGGAGGCAGAACTCGCTGCCAACCCGCAGGCGTCCAAGCGCTACTGATGCCGGCCCTCTCCGCTGCTGACCCCGACGTGTGAGTTGCCTTACGTCCGGCCGCAGAAGGCGCGTAAGGCGGCTTCTCAAGGTGCGGCGGGGCAACAGCGCCAAGTACCCTAGGACAGTGACTACTCCCACTGCATCCCAGACTTCCCAGAAGCCGGTGCTGGTTGTTGACTACGGTGCCCAGTACGCGCAGCTGATTGCCCGCCGCGTCCGGGAAGCGAATGTGTATTCGGAAGTGGTTCCGCATACCTACAGCACCGAGCAACTGCTGGCCAAAAACCCTGCCGCCATCATTCTTTCAGGTGGCCCTTCCAGCGTGTATGCGGACGGTGCTCCGAGCGTGGGCGCCGATCTGTTTGAGGCCGGGATTCCCGTCTTCGGCATCTGCTACGGCTTCCAGGCCATGGCGAACGCCCTTGGCGGCAAGGTGGACAAAACAGGTCTGCGGGAATACGGGTCCACGCAGACCACCATCCTTGGCGAAGGCAGGTCCGTACTCGAAGGGATGCCCCAGCACCAGAACACGTGGATGAGCCACGGCGACTCTGTGCACGAAGCCCCGGAGGGCTTCGAAGTGCTCGCGACGACGGCGGGCGCTGAAGTGGCGGCGTTCGCCAACGAAGAGAAATGCCTCTACGGCGTCCAATGGCATCCGGAAGTGAAGCATTCCGCATACGGCCAGCAGGTTCTCGAAAACTTCCTGTTCAAGGGAGCAAAGCTGCAGCCCAACTGGACAACAGGCAACATTCTTGAAGAGCAGGTTGACCGGATCCGGAAGCAGATCGGCGACGCCCGGGTCATCTGCGGGCTCTCAGGCGGAGTGGATTCAGCAGTGGCGGCCGCATTGGTGCAGCGCGCGGTGGGGGACCAGCTCACCTGCGTCTTTGTTGACCACGGACTGCTGCGGGAAGGCGAAGCCGAACAGGTGGAACGCGATTTTGTTGCGGCTACCGGCGTCAAACTCTATGTGGCCAACGAGCAGGAGCGCTTCCAGGCTGCCCTTGCCGGGGTCAGCGATCCGGAGACCAAACGCAAGATTATCGGCCGGGAATTCATCCGGGCCTTCGAAGAAGCTGAGCTGGCCATCATCGCCGAAGCTGCTGCGCACGGCGAGAAGATCAAATTCCTGGTTCAGGGCACTCTGTACCCGGACGTCGTCGAATCCGGCGGCGGCGAAGGCGCGGCCAACATCAAGAGCCATCACAATGTGGGCGGCCTTCCGGAAGACCTCCAGTTTGAGCTTGTTGAGCCTCTCCGCGCCCTGTTCAAGGACGAGGTCCGCGCTGTAGGCGCTCAGCTCGGCCTGCCGCAGGAGATCGTGGGACGCCAGCCGTTCCCCGGGCCAGGGCTTGGCATCCGTATTGTCGGGGAGGTCACCAAGGAACGGCTGGACCTGCTCCGTAAGGCTGACGCCATCGCGCGGGCAGAGCTCACCGCAGCCGGACTGGACAACGAAGTCTGGCAGATGCCGGTCGTGTTGCTTGCGGACGTGCGGAGCGTTGGTGTCCAAGGCGACGGCCGCACCTACGGTCATCCGATCGTCCTTCGTCCGGTGTCCTCGGAAGATGCCATGACTGCCGACTGGTCCAGGCTGCCCTATGAACTATTGGCTAAGATTTCGAACCGCATCACCAACGAAGTCGAGGGTGTAAACCGCGTGGTGCTGGATGTCACCAGCAAACCACCGGGAACCATCGAGTGGGAGTAGTCCTCTGAGTGGCCGGTCTCCGTTGGGAGACCGGCCACTCTTTTTATCGGAACGGGCTAAAACCCGGCAATTTTGCCTGCCCCAGTGTTGCGGAGTCTCACGGACGGTCAATTCCGGCTACGCTCGAAACTATGCCGGTATGGTCCAGGGCGTCACGCGCGAGCACAGAAAACGCGAGCATAGAAAAGAAGGCAGAAGTGTCAGTAGGGCAAGACAACCCAGAGGGCTCTGAGGAGTTCAGGAAATGGCTGTCGGGGCTCAAACCGGTAACCGGTGCAGACACAATGCTGCGTTTCACCAAAACCCCTGAAGGTTCAATCGACCTGACCAACGCCCATCCCTCGGGACTCGCCCAGCTGATGGCGGGGCGGCGGACCCGCTTGTCCACCCTGATCCGCGATCGTCAGCAGTATGTCGTAGCGGCCCGCGCATCACGGAACCTCCGCTCAAAGATCTTTGAACTGGCGAATGACCGGGGAATCGACGCCGCTTACTTCTCTGCCGGGACAGTCGTCTGGACCTCGGCGGTGGGAGGAAAGCCGCAGCGTGTCTCTGCGCCTGTCATGCTCACAGCCATCTCCCTCACCATCAGGCCGGGTGAAGATGACTATGAACTGCAACTGACCGAACAGGCACAGATCAACCCTGCCCTTATCCGGCACCTCAAGAAGATCCACGGCATTGTCTTCGATGTAAACGCCGTCACAAGAATGGCCTACAGCACTGCCCGTTTCGACCCCCAGCCTGTTCTGGACCGGCTCGCGACGCTGGTAAAGCCTATTCATGGCGCCGAAGTAGAGCACAACCTCCTGGTTTCCAGCTTCGCGGACCTCGCGGGCAACCTCGATGATCCCTGGATCAATCCGAACAATGGCCTCGTGGCTGCTTTGGCTACGGCGGGGGCAGGGGAGCCTGTTGACGTTCCATCCCTCAAGGAAGACCGCTTCCCTCCGCTCGACGAACGCGATCCCGCTAATGAACTGCTTCTGCTCGACGCCGACGCGGATCAGCAGTACGTGGTGGACTCCGTGCGCGCGGGAGACTCGCTGCTCGTCAGCAGCCCACCGGGCACCGGGCAGACGCAGACGGCAATCAACGCCATCGGGGCATTGGTCGATGAGGGCAAGTCCGTTCTAGTGGTGGGGGACAGGCGGGCCAGCCTTGGCGAAATATCCTCGAAGCTCGAAAGCCTGGGGCTGGAATCCATCCTTTTCCAATTGTCCCTTAACGCCGCCCCGCTTCAACTGAAAGGCCAGTTGATCCGGGCGATCGTACGGAACGAGAAGTCACTCCAGCCACAGCTGGATAATCTTCACAAAACGCTGACTGAGCACCGCCATGCCCTGTTGGACCATGTGGCTTCCCTGCACAATGTCCGCCAGCGTTGGGGCTGCTCGCCATACCAGGCCATGCAGTCACTGGCCGAGTTGACCTCCATTCAGCCGGCTCCTGCTACTACGGTCCGGCTCAAGCGGAGCGTACTCGACAGCATCAGGGACCGTGCCGAACTCGCCGGGCGGCTCAAACGTGCCGCCGAACTGGGCAGTTTCAGCCGTGCTTCCACTACAAGCCCGTGGCACGGGGCCCGCTTGGTGACGCGAAAGGAGACGGAAGAAGCTCTCGAAGTCACCCGATCCATTGAGAAAAAGCTTCCGATCCTCCGGGACCGGATGACGGACGTGGCCGAGCATGCCGAAATCAGCCTCGGTTCCACCTTCTCCGAGTGGGGGGCCCAGCTCGAACTGCTGATGGCTGTCCGGGAAAGCCTGGACAAGTTCACGCCCGACATCTTCGACCGCCCTGTCCATGACCTTATTTCGGCTACTGCTTCCTCCGCTTGGCGGCGGGAGCGCAGTATCGATATGCCCTCCATGCAGCGGTCACGCCTCCGCAGGGTTGCAAAAGAGTACGTGCGCCCTGGTGTTCACATCGCTGACCTCCACAGCTCGCTGGTGCTGGTCCAGGATCAGCGTGCGCTGTGGGCAAACTATGCCACGACCCAACGCCACCCTGCGGTGCCTTCAGGGCTGGGGGAAATGAATGTCATGTACCGGGGGCTTGAAGGGGAACTGGTCCAGCTTGGAGCGGCCCTGGCCCACACCGCGGCCGGAGGTGACCTCCAACACGCCCCTTATGAGGAACTGATGGAACGCCTCGAAAGCCTCGTGGCAGACAGCCGGACCCTCAAGACTCTTCCCGAGCGGACGCTGCTGGTTGAAAACATGCGCGAACACGGCCTGGGGGAGCTCCTGACCGACCTGGCCGAGCGTGAAGTGCCTCCGGACGGCGTGGCCGCCGAACTTGAGCTCGCGTGGTGGCAATCAGCGCTGGAAGCCATGATCAGTGGCGATGATTACCTGGCGATGTCCGATGGAGATGCTCTCCGCCAGCTTGAAGCGGAGTACCGGCTGGCAGATAACGCCCACATCGCCAGCGGCGCCGCACGGCTCCGGTGGCAGCTGGCGGAGCGGTGGCGGGCGGGAATCGCAGAGCACGCACGCCAGGCGGACCTCCTCAGGAGCCTGCTCAAGGACGGACGTATCACCTTGAGTGCGTTGGCAGCCCAAGCCCCGGACCTTGTGCCCTTGCTCGTGCCGGTATGGTCGGTAAGCCCATATTTGCTGACCGGGCTCCTCCCCGTTGAACAGCGCTTTGACGCCGTTGTCATCCTCGACGCCGAAGCCACCTCACTCCAGGCCGTACTGCCTGCCATTGCCCGCGCGCGGCAGGTCATCGCCTTTGGAGATGACAAAATTGCCAGCCCGCGGACGTTCACCGTAGGTGTTGAACGGCTGGCTGCCGGCGAAACACCCTTGCAAGGCGTCGAAAGCGCCTACACAGCGCTTTCGGCGGTGCTGCCGGCTTGGAGGCTGCGCTCCGTTTACCGGGCGGTGGACGAGGACCTCGTGTTGCAGCTGAGCAAGAGCTTTTACGACGGCGAGCTTCGCCGCCTGCCTGAGGGACAAGCCGCTACAGGTCTCGATCGATCCTTGTTTGTCGAGTACCTCCCGGACGGAACCGGCCTTCCCAGCGCCGATCACGAAGGGGTGGAATCGGCGGCTGCAGAGGTCAACCGTGCTGTACAGCTTGTCTTCGAACACGCACGGCTGCGACCCAGGACTTCCCTCGCTGTGGTCACCGCGAGCCTCCGCCATGCTGCCCGCATCGGTGAAGCCATCCGCCTTCAGCTTCCCAACTATCCGCTGCTTGCCAGCTTTTTCACCGCCGGTCCCGAATCATTCCGCGTAGTTGACCTCGAGCGCGCCCAAGGTCTTGTGCGCGATCACATCATCTTTTCCCCAGGGTACGGCCGCACTCCCCATGGGCGTGCACTGCACACGTTCGGACCATTGTCGGCCGAAGGCGGCAGTGCCAAGTTCGCCCTTGCGATGACCCGGGCGCGCAGGTCAATGCACGTTCTGAGCTGCTTCCGCCCGGAAGATCTGGACGTCAGCCGGTTGAACTACGGAGCCCTCAACTTCTACGAATTGCTGAACCGGGAAATCGCCGGCAATACGGACCTCGGGACTCCGGCGTCGCGCGCCGCCGCCAGTGAGCAGGCTCTGGGGGCTGACCCGCTGGTCGCTGACCTCGGTGACCGCCTGCGGGCTCGCGGGGCAAGGGTCTGGCACCAGTACGACGGCGTCCTCGATGTTGTTGCCGCTGCCGATCCAATGAACAGCATTGGCCAGGAAGACGCTGAAATTCCCCGCCCTGTCGCCATCGAATCCGATGGTACCGAGCAGTACAGGCGGATGAGTGTCCGCGAACGGAGCCGGCTCCGCCCGCAACTGCTGGAGCGGCTTGGCTGGAGGTATCTGTCACTGTGGACCATCGAAGTCTTCACTGACCCGTCAGCCTGTGCAGACCGCATCGGAGGCTACCTGGGATTGGAAAAACCCGTGGTGTCCGCCCGGTCGACAGCTGTGGGCTTCCTGGATGAAGACGTGGATAGCTTGTCCCTCGACCCCGAAGCACCAGCACATGGGACAACTGAGCAAGGAACACCTGACCATGGGACGATTAACCATGGGACCACTGGCCAGCAGGCAAGTGAAAGCGAAGCCAACGCTGCTGCCGCCGATGGTGAGGGAGAGGAACTTCAGGAAATGAATCAGAACAGCGAACCCGCGGTGCCCGTAAGCGCCCCCAACCAGGAACGGGGCACATCCAAGCCGGTCTTGACAGGCGCGGTGCCGAACGACGTCCTCCCGAAAAAAGCATCCGAAGATGACCCTCGCCGGTGGGGAGATCACGCGTCCGGGTATGACCACGATTCGTGGCTGAAGGAACAGAAACCACCGCACTGGGACTGAACCTTCTACGGGATTTGCCCCGGAATGGCTGGCCTGTCAGCCCACCAGAACAAAGAACAGTTTTCCTTTCGTCGAGGCGCCGGCAAGCCTGCTGGCCTGATCGGGGTTGGCTGTCACGACGATGAGGCCGTCGGAGGCTTCATTTTCCAGCCATTGACCTGTCTTGCCGCCTTGGGCAGAAGTCCACAGAACCGGCACGCCTTCTGCCAGGACCTCCGACGAACCCTGTTGCTCGTATCCGTTCCCTCCCGTCAGGACAACGTTGATGAGTTGTCCGGGGGCGAGAAGCTGGATGGATGACTGATCCGCCAAGCGGAGCGGGACGGCTGCAGAACCCGGCGGTGCTCCAGTGAGAAGACCTGGCCCCACCAGATGGGAGTCGACCAACAATTGCCCCTTCCTCAGAGGTGCGGCCAATTGTTTTCCGTTCAGCTCGGTGGAGTCCGTAAAGGTTCCTTGCGGCATGAGCTCCAAGGGAAGATGGACCTCTACAACGTCGCCGGGGCCAAGTGTCCTGCCGGTAGGAAGATCCTCGACAGCGGCCATGACAGTCAGAGTCTGAGCAGGAGCCGGGGTCAGCTGCTGGACACCGATGCCGGCTGCTGCACTGAGCAAAAGCGCTACTGCAAGCCGGCGGTTCCTGTTAAGCCAGCCCAGAATTCTGCGTTGAGGTGACCGTGAGAGTGGCCCGGTACGGGAGTTTCGGGAATGGGTACCACGAAAGGCTGGAGCATTGGCACGTGCGGTTCCTCTGGGCGGCATAGAGCCAAGCTACAGAGGGACGAAGAGCCTGAAAAAGAGTCGCCTGTGCCTATGTGGAAAACCACTGCGCAATTGAAAGCTATTGAGGCAGTGTCACTTGGCCGCGGCAGGCGCGGGAGTGCTGGAAGTAGCAGCGGTTGAAGAAGCGGCGCCGGAGGAAGCGGGGGCCGAAGTGGCGGCCCCTGCAGCGGTGCTGGGGGCTGCAGCGGACACGCCGCCTGCCTTGGAGTCGCGTGAATCCGTCCGGTAGAAACCCGAGCCCTTGAACACAACTCCGACGCTGTTGAACTTTTTGCGCAACGTACCCTGGCACTCAGGGCAGGAGGTGAGGGTGCTGTCAGTGAATGACTGCACAATGTCGAAGGCATGGCTGCAGTCCTTGCAGGCATATGCATACGTGGGCACTGAAATTCCTCCTCTTGGGCAAACGATCAGGTCCCGTGCTGCCTGACGGAGCTCCGTTTCCGGATGCCCGCCCTTAGCAGTCGCAGGGCCTGAGTGCTAATTCTATCATCCCGGCCGTTGGCGTCCATCACAGGTGGATGATCGCCGAGGGCGTCAGGATCGAGCGGACTGGCCGATCGAAAGGTTCAGCTGGGATGGAGCCCTCTGCCAACACCTCGCCATCGTAAACAATCGCGATTCCGGGAACATTCCATCCACCTTCACTGAGTTCAGCCAGCAAGCGGTCATAGTAGCCGCCTCCCTGCCCTATTCTGTTGCCCGTCCGGTCCACTGCGGTGGCCGGCAGGAAAATTCCTGTTGAGGAGCCAACAACACTGATGTCATGATGTTCGCCGACGGGCTCCTGTATCGGGGCATATTTGCTTCTTGTGAAGACTGCTTCGGGTGTCCAGTAGACCCAACTCAGCCGGCGCTCGGGGAGGCAGACCGGCAGCAGGACCCGGTTCCCGGCGGCGTAGAGCGCCTTGATGAGCGGGAGCGTGGGCGGTTCCGTTCCAACCCCGAGATAGGCGGCAAAGGTAGCTGATCCGGATCGTAATCGACCCGAAGCCAATTGCTCCGAAAGCTGCTGATTTGCCCAGGTCAGACCGTGGACTGCCAGGTCATCGGCTGCCTGGTTCCGGGCATCTTCAGGCATGGCCGCACGTGCCAGCCGGTGCCGGGTACGCAACATTTCCTTCACTGACATTCGAGCGCCTTTCAGTCCCCGCCACCTCTTCAATGAGGGCAACCTGTGCATGAGAATGATTACCCAATAACTGGCGCCTCCGTTAGATTAGTTCAGTGACCACCACCAACGCATCCGTCCGCAAGGCTGTCATCCCCGCCGCGGGTCTCGGAACAAGATTCCTCCCGGCAACGAAGGCCATGCCTAAGGAAATGCTCCCGGTGGTCGACAAGCCAGCGATTCAGTACGTGGTCGAAGAGGCAGTCAGTGTGGGTCTCAGTGATGTGCTGATGATTACCGGCCGGAACAAGCGTGCGTTGGAGGATCACTTTGACCGGGTCCCGGCCCTTGAGGCCATGCTTGAGGCCAAGGGGGATACCACCAAGCTGGAGTCCATTCAGGCAGCAAGCAATCTGGGCGACATTCACTATGTCCGGCAAGGCGATCCCAAGGGACTTGGCCATGCCGTCCTCCGCGCCAAGCAACACGTTGGACTTGAACCCTTTGCGGTGCTTTTGGGTGATGACCTCATCGATCCACGGGACGACCTTCTCAGCACGATGATCGAGGTGCAGGCTAAGACCGGTGGCTCAGTTGTAGCGCTCATTGAGGTGGAACCTTCACAGATCAGTTCCTACGGGTGTGCCGACATCGAGGAGATTGAAGGCGAAAGCTACGTCAGGGTCAAGCACTTGGTCGAAAAGCCGGAACCGCACGAGGCGCCCTCAAACCTGGCCTTGATTGGCCGTTATGTCCTCCACCCCGCAGTGTTCGAGGTGCTGGAAGGCACTGAACCGGGCCGCGGCGGTGAAATTCAGCTGACCGACGCCCTGCAGGAACTGGCTGCCGGCGACGCCGATGGTCATGGAGTCTACGGCGTTGTTTTCCGGGGTCGGCGCTACGACACCGGTGACAAACTGAGCTATTTGAAAGCCTGCTTGGAGCTGGCCTGCGACAGCGAGGACCTTGGCCCCCGGCTTCGGGACTGGTTGCCTGAATTCACCGCCAGCCTGTCCAAGTAACAGTCGATGGGCAGTCCCATTTGGCCGGTGACGCTAACCTGCGACGATCTCGTACTGCGGCCCATCCGCTATCGGGATCGCAAGGAATGGACAGAGGTCCGCTCCCGCAACCGGGACTGGCTGGCGCCTTGGGAGGCTTCAAACCCAATGCCCGGCGGTGGTCTACCCAGCTACCGCCAAATGGTCAGATCGCTCAACATTCAGGCGGCTCAAGGTACGGCGCTGCCGTTTGTGATTACTGAGTGGACTCCAGGTGTCCGGGAACCCGTGATTATCGGACAGCTGACTGTGTCCTCGATTGTGTGGGGCTCAGCCATGATGGCAACCCTCGGTTACTGGGTGGATAAGTCCCATGCCGGCCGGGGTATTGCACCCACTGCTGTGGCGATGGCCACTGACCACTGCTTCAGAACCCTGGGGCTTCATCGCATGGAAATCAACATCAAGCCCGATAACGGACCCAGCCTTCGCGTCGTAGAGAAGCTCGGTTTTCGGGATGAGGGCTATCGGCCCCGTTTCCTCCACATCAATGGCGAATGGGCCGATCACCGGTCATTCGCCCTCACCTCTGAAGAAGTGCCGGAAGGAATCCTCAACCGGTGGCTGCGAAGCCGTCCGCACTAGGGATCATCTCAGCCCCGGTTCCAGGAGGCACAAAGGAAGACGACGGATGCCTGCGGCCGGAATTAGGCCATTGATTTTGACACCGACGTGCGACACACCGCGGCCAATGCGAGTCCGCTTCGTGTATTGCTCATACCGTTTTGAGTGTGGACTTCCCTCTTAGCAGCTCAGTGATCCTTGTTATCGCTGTCGCGCTCTGGATTGTATGGGTTGCCCCCTACGTGCTTCGTAATGGCCGGCAGCAGCTGCAGGCTGCTGGCGAGGCAGTATTGGAACCCATCGACGTCGAAATAACAGACCCCCAAGCCGGAACGGTCCTGAAAATGGCCGTCCAGCAGGAGAAAACCATGGACACCGTGCCCGGTACTGAATCCGTCAGGGAAACATCATCCCGCGACTCGGGACGCCAGCCTGCGGTGCCTCCTAAACCATTCAGGATCCGCTACGGCCGCTGTGGAATTGCACTGATCGGACTGATGTCCCTTCTGGCGGCGGCCACGTCGGGAGCCCTTCGTCTTTTCGGCATCGGGCCGAATTGGTTGCCCTTTGCTGCTCTGGTAACCGCAGTCCTGACAGTGGCTTTGCTTCGGCGACTCGCGGTGCGGGATCGGCGGGCTAAAGTGCAAGCCGCGTTCAGGTCCGCCATGAGTGCTCCGGGACGGAGCGTCGGTGAAGGCCGGGACCGGGCCACAGGAAATCCAGCTGGTGTCCGCGACAGTACGGAAACCCGCTCGAATGGTGACATCCCTTTATTTGATGCCGAAGCTTCCCGCCCGCAGGTCAAGCCGCTGACCGCGTTGGAGCTTCGGCAGGCTGCTTTGGCTGAAGCGGTGGCGTCAGGGGACCATAGTGTGCGCCGTCCGTTTATGTCGGCCGATGTGCCAGGCGGACTCGGTGCCAGCTGGGAGCCCGTGGAGGTTCCAAAGCCCACTTATGTGGAGGCAGCTAAAGCTGAGCGCGCAGCGCCAGAGCCCCTTGAACTTCCGGAGGCTCCGAAAGCAGCCGGAAAGCCTACCTTGAAGCAGGGTGTGTCGGCTGCGCCCGCGGCATCGCAGGCTCAACAGCCTCTCACGAAGCCTCAAAGCGCACTGAGCAACCTGGATGACGTCCTTCAGCGCCGCCGCGCCTGATCCCCGACGTCCATAGCCTCGGAACATGTTGCGTATCTGCGTCGCTGGCGGCACCGGCCAGGTCGGCACTGAAGTTGTCCGCCAGGCCCTCGAGCGCGGCCTTGAGGTTGTTGCCTTCAGCCGCCATCCACCGGCGCCAGGCTCGGCTCGTTATCACAACGGCGCCATCTATTGGGCTGCGGACGTTGCAACGGGGTCGGGGGTCGCGGACGCTTTGTCGGGTGCCGACGTCGTCGTGGATTGCCTTGAGGGACGATCGCGAAAGGCGATTAAGGGCTTTGCTGATGGGGGAGATCGGCTGCTGCGCGCCGCGAAGACGGAAGGCGTGAAGAAGGCTGTGCTGCTTTCCATCATTAATTGTGATCAGGTGCGTCTGGGCTATCAGCGATCAAAAGCGGAAAAAGAACAAAGGTATGCCCGCGCGGACGTGGAAACTGTCGTTGTCCGGACAACTCAATTCCACAGTCTCCTGGCAGAGGTGTTCTCGGTGGGTTCGCGCGTGCGGCTGATACCGGTATTCAAGGGTGCAAGGTTCCAGACGATGTCCCCGTCAGAAGCAGCTGCTGCCTTGCTCGAGGAGGCTCTGGACGCCCCCGGCCGGAGTCTCATCGTGTGCGTACGGTTGGCGGTCCTGAGATCCTGCCGATGAGGTCGATGGCACAAATCTGGCAGAAGGCGGCGCATGTCCGCGGAAAAGTCATTCAATTGCCGTTGCCCGGCAGCATGGGCAAGTACCTTCGTGAGGGACAGAACCTGATCCCTGAACATGCCTTTGGCCGCGAGACTTTCTCGGCCTGGTTGGCAAAGAATGCGGATAGTTTGTAGCCTAAGGACGGCAGTACTCGACCTGACGTAAAAAACGTCTTTGTCTTGGGGCTATAGCTCAGTTGGTAGAGCGCTTCGTTCGCATCGAAGAGGTCAGGGGTTCGAATCCCCTTAGCTCCACGTTTGCAGAGCCCGTGAGGAGGGCCGGGAACCCCGGCCCTCCTGCTCGATTGGAAGTTCTTAGCCTTCGCAGTCGATGCAGTAAGCGTGCCCGCCCTTTTCACGGGCGATCTGCGAACGATGCCGAACAAGGAAGCATGAGTAGCAGGTGAATTCATCCGCCTTCTGGGGGATCACCTCAATACTCAGTTCCTCACCGGACAAATCGGCGCCCGGAAGTTCAACGCCGTCTACCGTGTCCGTCTCGTCAAGTTCCCGCACGACGCTCCGTGCATCCGGAGAATTCGCAGACTTGAGCGCCTCGAGTGATGCGTTCCGCGTCTCCGCGACGTCTGATCGGATTTCGTCGTAGTCCGTTGCCACCTGATATGTCCCTTTGCTTTGCCTAAACCTGTCGGGATAGAACGGTACATCATGAAAGCAAGTACTGCCTGTTCATTGCCTGGATCCGGGCAACGTTGCAGTCAGACGGAACGTTGCTCAGGACCCGTGGATACCTTCAACTGGCAGCTCTTCTGAGGATTCAACAAGGGCAAGGGCTGAAAACGGGTTTGCAGGATCCAAAGGCAGTGGGCTCGCTGAGACAAGAAACACGGTGACGTCGCACTGCTCCAAGACTCTCGCGACTTCCACGAAACGCTTCGCCAACGGGCCGGACCCGCTGACTTTCCCCGGGACATCCGCGTCCAGGACCCACGTCTCATGTGTGGCCGCCACTCCAGTCAGCTCCGGTTCCGGAATGTTCTGCTCCAGCAATTGGCCGAGGCTTATCCACAACACTCCGCCCTCGGCGTGTTTAACAGCAGCCTGCCAGGACGTCTGTCCGCGTGCCTGGCCTTCCCCGGTCGCCTGTCCCGGCGAGGGTGAAGGCCGGAAGAGCCCGAAAGCACCCAACTGCCGTTCTGTTCCGGGTACGATGATCCGCCCGCCACCGAAACCCTGGCCCCACCCGGGATTCTCTGTGCTGATCATCCGGTGCTACAGCCATCCTTTCTTTTTGAAAATGACGTACATGAGTCCGGCCATACCGGCCATCAATGCCAGGGACATTGGGTAGCCCAATGCCCAATGAAGCTCTGGCATGAAGTCGAAGTTCATCCCGTAAACGCCTGCCACAAAGGACGGGGCAAAGAAGATAGCCGCCCAGGAGGAAATCTTCTTTACCTGTTCGTTCTGTTCTGCACTCGCCTGGTTTTGCCGGTTAGCGGTCAGAGTGCCGTCCAGGGTCAGGGCGTTCTGCAGCAGGTCACGGAACGAATCTGCGCGCGAGATCAGCCGTTCCACGTGGTCCTCAACGTCCCTGAGGCTGTGCTGGAGTTCGGTGTCGACGCCGTATTTATCGAATCCCCGCTTGAGGAGTTGCATCATTCCCGGCAGGGGATGGATGGCGCGTTGGAATTGGATGACCTCGCGGGCCAGTTCGTAAATCCGTCGGGAAACGTGGGAGTCACCGCTGAAAAGCTGGTCCTCGATCTCGTCGATATCGTTCTCCAGCCCGGCTACCACCGGAACGTAGTCGTCAACTACCTGGTCCATGAGAGCGTAAAGAACGGCCTCCGGTCCGTGGGCGAGCAGTTCCGGCTTGCTTTCGAGCCGGCGTCGGACACGGGCAACCCCGCCTGTTTCAGCGTGACGCACCGTGACCACGAAGTTTCGGCCGGTAAAGATGTGCAGCTCGCCGAATTCCACCGTTTCGGATTCGTCGATGTACCTTGCTGGCCGCAACACGGTGAAGAGGTTGTCGCCGTACCGCTCCAGCTTGGGCCGCTGGTGCGCGGAGATGGCGTCTTCGACGGCAAGTTCATGGAGCCCAAACTCTTCCGCCACCTCCGCCATCTCGGTTTGAGTCGGACGGTACAAACCTATCCAGGCCATTCCGCCATGCTCGCTGAGCGTCTCAAAGGTCTGCTCCAGGGTGTGGGGTTGCGAGCTGCGGATCCCGTCCACGTAGACGGCGTTGTCGATGATCGTCACGAAACGGACCGCCCGTCACACAGGCATGGGGAGGCCTTCAGGGGCTGGCCTGGGGCCAGGCGGGTGGGAAGGGGGAGCGCCAATTTCATGTTGAAATCCTATTCCCCGCTATGGGCTGGGGTGTCCCCGCCGCGGCCTTACCCCGATTCTGCTGCCGGGCCAACGCATCTCCCTGCGTAAGGCGGCTTATCAAAGGTTCAGTCCGATATGGAATGTGCGTGTGCAGAGCCAAGACTGTCTCTGTCCGGATCACGCCCTTGATCCGGAGAACGGAGCGAAGCGCCGACTGGAGATTGTGGGTGTCAGTGGCAACTACCCTGCACCAGACGTCTCCACGACCTGAGATTTCATGGACTTCCAAAACCTGGGGGAGCAGGCGTAAGGCTCCGACAACGCCGTCGAGTTCGCGGTGGGTCACTTCGATGGTGACAAAGGCGACGACGTCGTATCCCACTGCCTCAAGATCGATTTCGCGACCGCCATCGTGAAGGACGCCGGAGCGGAGCATCCGCCGCACCCGGGATTGGGCGGTGTTGCGGGCAATCCCCAGCAGTTCGCTGAGTTCGCCGATCTGAATCCGCGGGTCCCGGATCAATTCCAGAAGGATCTTCAGATCCGTGGGATCTAGTTGGTTCAAAGCATCACTCCGGCTCATTCTGGCGGTCACTGATTGACTGTTTTGATCAATTTTTGCATCCATCTCGGTCTTGCGGGTCATTCAGGAGTGAATATGTAGCTATCAGAACTGCCCGGGAAGCGCCGTATCCCACAAGGATCCGGTGGTCCGGAACAAGAAAAGGCATGGAAATGACTGTCTTCAGCGAACTCCGTATGTCCACCGCCGCCGTTAGCCCCAGGGGATGGGATGCTTCCACCACGGCCCGCCTGGTCCTGGCTGGCATCGTGATCTTCACGTTGCTGGTCGGAGCGAACCTGGCGACGCCGCTGTACCCCTTGTACGAGTCCCAGCTCGGGCTGACTTCGCTGGATATCACCGTTGCTTTCTCCGCCTACGTCCTGGCACTGGTGGCCACGCTTATGCTTGCCGGCCACTGGTCGGACCATATTGGCAGGCGGGCTGCACTGCTGCTGGCAGTATTGGTGGCGCTGCTGGGCGGCCTGGTCTTCGCGACGGCGGGCAACCTCGTCGCGCTTTCAGCTGGCAGGGCACTCCAAGGCATCGCTGTGGCGCTCGCGACCGGCGCAAGTTCTGCTGCCCTTCGCGAACTTCTGCCCGCGCGTCCGGACTGGGCTTCCCGGTTCACGCTGCTCGCGTCGGCCGGAGGGGTGGCGGCCGGTCCCGTGATCGGCGGAGTGCTTTCGCTCCTGCCAGTGCCCACTTCCACACCCTTCGTCGTGCATTCGCTCATCCTCAGCGTGCTGCTCGTACCTCTGTACTTGCTGAAGGCCCGCCCTGCCGTCCGGCCGGTGAACGGGACATGGCCCATCAAGGCACTGGCACCACGGCGGCTATCCGTCTCCCCGGAAGCACGTGGGGCGTTCTGGCTAGCCGCCGCTGTGGGCTTCCTTAGTTTCGCGGTGTTCGGATTCTGCCTGTCCCTTGCTCCGGGGTTCTTCGCGGGGATAGTCCACGTGGATTCGAGGCCCTTGGTTGGTGTGCTGGCAGGACTGACGCTGGGTTCATCAGCGCTGAGTCAGTTGCTTGCGGTGCGCGGTCGCTTCGTGGTCCCCGTGGGGCTTCTTATCCTCGCAGTTTCGGTCGCCCTCATAGCTGTCGCGGCCGCTTTGACCAGCCCTTGGCTACTTGTCCTGGCCAGCATTGGGGCAGGACTCGGCCAAGGCATTTCCTTCCGCGCAGCCTTCAATGACGTGGCTGGCAGGACGGAACCATCCCGTCACGCGCAGGTCATCAGCGCTGTCTATGTCATCACGTACCTGGGCAGCGCTGTGCCGGTGATTGGTTTGGGATTTGCGACGACGGCGTGGGGCCTTCCGGCTTCCGTCACGGTGTTTGTGCTGCTGTGCGCGTTATGCGCCGTCATTCTGGCGGTGGTCAGCTTACTCCGGCAGCGGGCCGTGGTTGCCCTGGATATGCTCGAACACCAGGGTGGTTTCGGTGTGGCCGACGACGGGGTCCGTGGCCAGGTTGTCCAGCACCCAGTCCCTGAGGTCCTCCGTCGTGCCGACGGCGATATGCAGCAGGTAATCGACCGACCCTGACGTGTGAAAGGTCGACAGTACGGCGGGGAGTTGGGGTACGCGGGCTGTGAACCTGTCAATCTGGTCACGGTCGTGAGCACGGAGCCGCACGGCCACGAGTGCCTGAACCGATCGGCCGATTGCCGAGAGGCTCAGCTTCGCCTCATACCCTTGGACTATCCCCCGCTCGGAGAGGGCGCGGGTGCGCATCAGGGCTGTTGAAGGGGCAATTCCCACCAGCTCGGCGAGTTGTTTGTTGGAAATCCTTGCGTCCTCGACCAGAGCCGCGAGAAGTTTCTCGTCAATGGCGTCCAGCGGCTCGCTACTCAATGATCCCGGGCGAATATTCTTCGCATTGCTGGCCACAAGTCCTCCTCAGGGTGTGCTGCGTTCATCATAAACCGCTCCTCGAGTCAAAGGATTCAGCGGCTCTGTCCAATCCCGAATAAATGCCAGATACTTTCGACGTTCAATGACGAATATTCAGAAGGAGCACGGTGTTTTCATTCGATTCACTTGCGGTACATGCCGGGCGCGACGGGCTGAAGGAGCAAGGCGTTCACGCGGTCCCTATCGATTTCTCCACTACTGCACCGCTGCCTTCAGTGGTGGAAGGCGGGTTGGCCTATGAGCACCTTGCGACCGGCGGTGCCCATCTTAAGGATCAGAGTACGGTTTACCAACGGCTGTGGAATCCGACTGTCGCACGGTTTGAAGACGGGCTTGCTGCCTTGGAAAGCGCTCCTGAGGCTGTTGCTTTCGCCACCGGCATGGCCGCTCTTTCGGCAGTGCTGCTTGCCGTTGTTTCCACAGGTAAAAAGCACGTTGTCGCCGTTCGGCCGCTCTACGGCGGAAGCGACCACCTTCTCGCCGCCGGAATGCTGGGAACAGAAGTTACTTTCGCAACTGTTCCGCAAATCAGTTCTGCCCTTCGACCGGATACTGGCCTTGTGATCGTAGAGACCCCCGCAAATCCAAGCTTGGAGCTGGTAGATATTGAGGCGTTGGCCGCTGCCGCTGATGGTGTTCCGCTGCTGGTGGATAACACTTTCGCAAGCCCTGTCCTGCAGCAGCCGCTCAGACACGGAGCAGCTCTGGTTCTGCACAGCGCCACGAAGTTTCTGGGCGGCCACGGCGACGCAATGGGTGGCGTTGTGGCAACGTCGGCCGAGTGGGCGGCCAGGCTCCGCGCCGTCCGCGCCGTCACCGGAGGGATCCTCACGCCGTGGCCCGCGTACCTGCTCCACCGTGGACTTGCCACCTTGCCCATCCGGGTTCGGGCGCAACAGGCCACTGCCTCCAAAGTGGCGTCGGCGCTGGCCGGGCACGGTCTGGTCAAGAGGGTCCTGTATCCGGGGTTGCATGAGTACGATCCCTTGGGGCTGGTGGGCACTCAGATGTCCGGTCCTGGTTCGTTGATGGCCTTTGAGCTGAGCAGCCCTGACCATGCTCAACGAATTCCTTCGGCTGTCAGCCTGATCACTCATGCAGTATCGCTGGGCGGAATTGACACGCTTATCCAGCATCCTGCAGGCCTGACACACAGACCAGTGAGCGGAGAAGCGCGGCCATCGCCAAACCTGCTTCGGCTCTCGGTCGGGCTGGAAGGTGCCAGCGACATCGTGGCCGATCTCGTACAGGCCATTGAGCGCACCCACTGAACAGCGGACTGAAACCAGCGGGACTGAAACCAGCGGGTTGGGGAGGCAGACGGCCGGCAGGAGCAAAGACAGACAACGCTGGAGCCTTTGTTGCGCCTTCATTGCTGGCTGTGGGCCGCCGGTTAAGTAGTCTGTTCAGGTGAACAGTGCAGACAGCTTCCCAGAAACGAATCCCGTTGATGCAGACCGCCTCCCTGCCGGAACGATTGCAGGCAGTGTCATCGGCCTGGACATTGGAGGAACCAAGACGCACGGTGTCCGCTTTCTCGACGGTGAAGTGGTCGCAGACGAGGTTGTGGGCAGCTCCAACGTCCAGAACGTCAGCCGTGAAGAAGCGGCCCGGCATCTCGCTGAACTGTTTGCAAGAATAGGCGGCGGATCCATCGCGCACGTGTATGCGGGGGCCGGAGGCATAGACACTGACGACGACGCTGCCGCGCTCGCGTCGCTGATCTCACCCCATGCTCCGGGGGCGAGAATCACCGTTGTCCATGATTCGCGGTTGCTGCTTGCTGCGGGGAGTGCCAGCACGGGCGTCGCCGTTATCGGCGGCACAGGATCCGCGGCCTGGGGCCGGAATGAGGCTGGAAAAGAAGCCAGAGCGGGCGGCTGGGGCTACCTGCTGGGAGACGAAGGCAGCGGATACTGGCTCGGCCGGGAGGCTGTCCGCCACAGTCTTCGGCGAATGAACCAGGGTTTCGAACCTGACGAACTCACCACCGCACTGCTTGAATCCTGTGCTGTTGATCACCCCAACAAGTTGATTGCACTCTTTCACTCGGCCGAGACAGGGCGGCGGTATTGGGCCCAGCGCGCCCGCCTTGTGGTCGAAGCAGCCGAAAGCGGCCACGCCGCCAGCCTGGCCTTTCTGGTACAGGCGGGCAGCGACCTGGCGGATTTGGCCGCGGAAACGCTGCGGCAGCTCGATGTCGACGGGCCCGTAATTCTTGGAGGAGGCCTTGCTATGAACGTTCCGTGGATCCAGGACTCCTTCCGTAAACATCTGGCCGCGGAAGGTGTCAACGATGTGCGGGTCCTGGACCGGGAGCCCGTATTCGGGGTTCTTCAGCTTCTTCAGGAGCAGGGCTTAGAGGACTGATCCGGCATTACCCGATCAGGAACGCGTTCGCGGCCTGAGTCGCACACCAGGCAAGGGCGGGGCGGGTATACGGCCGGCTTCGGGGCCAGCGGCGGGCCCATGTCCGCTCACCACTCCGAACCGGCCGGCTTCAACCGAGTTCCCATCAAGGCCTGCCTGCGCCTCCCAATCCTCACGGGCCTGAGCCACGTCATCGTGGGTCCGGCCAACGAAGTTCCACCACATCAACAGCTCTTCCTGGAAAGGTTCGCCGCCGAGCAGGATGAAGCGGGCACCTACAACAGCCTCGAGATCAAGGAAGTCCCGTCCTTTCCCGAGGTAGCACAGGGGGCCCGGCGTCACGTGTTGCTCCTCAACAACCAGGCTGCCGTCCAGAACCAGGAAGGCATGCTCAAACTCTGGATTGAGTGGTAACCGGACAGGTCCCTGGGCCGTGACGTCCGCTCCTACGATGGGCGAATACATTGTGGCTGGCGAGGTTGATCCTCCGAAAGTTCCCACCATGACCGTTGCCACATAACCTTCTCCCGCAACAGTGGGCAACTCTCGGTGCTGCTCGAAGGCCGGGGTCCTGTCCCGTTCGCCGTCGGGCAGGGCAACCCAGAGCTGGAGTCCCCGCTGCAACGGCAGCTCCTGGCCGCCGTCGGGCATGTCCTCCTGGGGCATGACAAGCGATGGCTGAGGAAGCACGGCAAACTCTGAGTGGGAGATGCCATGGCCGGCCGTCATGATGTTCAGTTCACCGGGCCGGACAATAACATCGCTCCCCACACTGTCTCGGTGGCGGATGGTGCCGATGAGCGGCCATGTGACTGTTTGAAGACCGGTGTGGGGATGGGGAAGGACGGACATTGCCACGCGGTCGGGCCCGAAGCTGTCGAGGAAGCACCAGGCTCCCACCGTTGGCAGGCCTCTCTGGGGGAGAGTGCGCAGAACATTCATGGCGCGGACACCTCCCAAGGGAACCTCGCGGGCGGGCCAAAGCTGCAGGCACGGGCCGGCTCCCGAACCCTCACCGATGTCTGCAGGCGGACATATTTGTTCCCGGGGACTGACTTCAAGATTGGTCACCTCCCCACTGTAGAACCGAATGCAGTACGTGCGCATGGGCCCGGAACTGAAAGTCAGCGGATCCTGCAGCCCGTGTTGGGTGTTGCCCGTAGGTATGGCCAGCAGCGGCAGAGTTCGATAACCTGTCAGAGTTGCCGGTTGCCCGGCTATTTCAAGGATGTTCTGCGGAGTCAAAAGGGGAGGTGGAAGTGATGACTGTAATAGTTCTGCGCGCCTCGCGCCTCATTCACCCTAAACTTCCTGCCCCGTCCAAACGCTCTTCCTAACAGCTCCACGTATCGCTGTCGAAGCACTGGCGGGGTCTATCAAAGGCTTCCCATTGAAAAACACCCACAGCCTTTCATCGGCTGAACCTTTTCCCGAACCACTCTCAAACAACAGATCTGAGCTGGCCGGTCCCGTTAATTACGGATTCACCCGCGCCAGAGCAGCGTATTTCGCCGCACATCCCCAGGCAGACGGAACGATGCCCGGGAGGGTGGTGCGTATGGACCGCAACCGCGTGCTGGTGGCTGCGGCGGACCAGTTCTTCCATGTCCCCTACCCGCTGCACGGCTCCGTCCCCGCAACGGGCGACTGGGTCTGGCTGGGGATGAATGCTGCCTCAGCGGAGCCTGTCATCGAAAGTGTCCTCCCGCGATACTCGGAACTCAGCCGAAAGCGTGCATTTGCAGCATCTTCGGATGTTCAGGTGCTCGGGGCCAACATCGATATCGTGGGGGTGGTGGTCCCGGTTGACCGTCCGCTCACCCACAACAGGATCGAACGCACCCTCGTCGCGGCGTGGGATTCAGGAGCCACTCCGCTCGTCATCATCACTAAGGCGGATCTGGCCAACGTCGCGGATGACGTCGTCGGGCAGGTCATGCTTCAGGCAGCCGGTGTCGATGTGGTCACCACGTCGGCAGAACAGCACGACGGTTTGGAGGAACTCTCTGGCCGTTTGCCCGCAGGAAGCACCCTGGTGCTGTTGGGGCCGTCGGGAGCGGGAAAGTCCACGCTGATCAATGCCCTGGTCGGATACCAGGCACAAGACACCGGGGAGGTCCGCACCGGCGACGGCAAAGGCAGGCACACCACTACCGCGAGGGAATTGGTGCCGCTTCCTGGCGGTGCCGTGCTGATGGATACCCCCGGCGTACGTGGCTTCGAACTTTTTGACGCTGAGGGTGGCATGGGCGAGATGTTCGGCGACCTTGAGGAACTGATGGAAGGCTGCCGATTCTCTGATTGCGCCCATGACCGGGAGCCCGGATGTGCAGTGCAGGCTGCGCTGGAGGACGGATCCCTGGATAACCGTCGCTGGGCCAACTACCTGAGGCTTCAGCGTGAGCTTGCTGCCCTGAACAGGCGCCACGATGCTGCGGCCCGCAGGGCTTACCAGCGGGAATGGCACCAGAAAGTGGTGGTTGCAGGCAAAAGCCAGCGGGCAGCTGAACGGTATGGCCATGAACAGTCGGCGGAGCGGGACGGTAAACCTCGGAAGTCCGGAAAGTCAGGCAATTCCGGAAAACCCGGACGGAGCTGATGGTCGGGATGGGTCATGATTCCCTCAGGACCCATCCACCGCTCAGCTGGTTCCATAGAAGGGTGGCTCCACTCTGGCGTTCCAGTCCCTCCGGCTTTGTCGGAGGGACTGGGTAGGCTGTGGTGGTAACTTGTCGACCTTGTCTTCACCCTTTTCCAGTGGTTCTTCCTCTCATGGGGGACCGGCCACAATGCCTGACGGCGGCCAGCAGGCCGCAGTTGATCGCACGGCCTCCATATCCGGGAGCCTGTTGTCCAAGGAGATACTTTTTGAAGGATTTTCGACGTCAAATGATAAGACGCCGTGCTTGGGGCGGCTTGGTCGCAGGTTTGGGCCTGGCGCTGGCCTTGAGTGCTTGTGTGGGCGGGTCCGATCCGCTGAGTCCTGCACCTTCGGCCAGCACTTCCAGCTCAGCGGGTGAGCCGCTTGTGATCGGTTCGGCAGACTTCACCGAGAGCCAGATCATCGCCGAACTGTACGCGGGAGCTTTAAACGAAGCCGGGGTCACGGCCAGCACCAAGCCCAATATCGGATCACGGGAGGTCTATTTCAAGGCCGTCCAGTCCGGCTCGATCGATATCGTGCCGGACTACAGCGGCAATCTCCTGCTGCTGATCGACAAGGAGGCCACCCAGGTTTCCGCCGATGAGATTAACCGGGCGCTGCCTGGCAAACTGCCGAAAGGCGTGGGAGTGCTAGATGCCTCCAAAGCCGAAAAAAAGGACGCCATGGTGGTGACCAAGGCGACGGCGGAGAAGTACCAGCTGAAGTCCCTCCCGGACCTTGCCAAGGCATGCAGCGAACTGGTGGTGGGCGCTCCGGCCACTTTTGCCGAGCGCCCCTATGGTCTGCCCGGCCTCAAAAAGAACTATGACTGCGTACCCAAAAAGCTGGAACCGTTCAACGACAACGGCGGAGCCGTCACCGTGAAGGCGCTGCTGGAGGACCAGGTGCAGGTTGCCGACATCTACACCACCACTCCTGCCATTGCAGACAACGATCTTGTGGTGCTGGAGGATCCGAAGAACAACTTCATTGCGCAGCAGGTTCTTCCGCTCTACAACGAAGCCAAAATGACGGACAAGGCAAAGGAGACGCTGAACAATGTCTCCAAGGCGCTGACGACGGAGGACCTGATAAACCTTAACCGCGCGGTCAGCGGCAATCAGAAGCAAGACCCCAAAGAAGCAGCACTTGCCTGGCTCAAGGACAAGGGCTTCAGTAAATAGAGGGTCCGCAGTGTGAGTCAAGTCTCAGGGGATTAACATCCTCCATATGGCATATTTGATGGATGGCAGAATTCAAGCAGTCCACCAAGCTTCATAATGTCCTCTACGACATCCGTGGACCGATCCTCGAGGCCGCCCAGCAGATGGAGGCGGAGGGACACCGAATCCTTAAACTGAACATCGGGAACCCCGCGCCCTTTGGATTTGAAGCGCCCGACGCCATTCTGGTGGACATGATTCGCCACCTTCCCCACGCCCAGGGGTACAGCGATTCCCGAGGCATTTTTTCTGCCCGTACCGCCGTTTCCCAGTACTACCAAACCCGCGGCATCCAGAGCATAGACGTTGACGATATTTACTTGGGCAACGGGGTGAGTGAGCTCATCACCATGTCTCTCATGGCATTGCTCAACGATGGCGATGAAGTTCTCATTCCCACGCCGGATTACCCTCTTTGGACCGCTTCCGTGGCACTGGCAAGCGGTAAGCCGGTGCACTACCTCTGCGATGAGGAGTCAGGCTGGCAGCCTGACCTCGAGGATCTGGAAGCGAAGATCACTCCCCGCACCAAGGGGATCGTAGTGATCAACCCGAACAACCCCACAGGCGCCGTCTACCCGGAAAGTACGCTTCGTAAGATCGTCGCGCTTGCGGAAAAGCACGGCCTGGTGGTGTTTGCTGACGAGATCTACGAAAAGATCCTTTACGAGGATGCCGTCCATGTGAATATGGCAGGCCTCACCGGCGACGCCGTTCTTTGCCTCACTTTCAGCGGCCTCTCCAAGGCTTACCGTGTCTGCGGCTACCGGGCCGGATGGATGGCGATTTCCGGACCCAAAAAGTCGGCGGCAGATTATCTCGAAGGAATCAATCTTCTGGCCAACATGCGCTTATGTGCGAACGTACCGGCGCAGCACGCCATTCAAACAGCGCTGGGCGGCTATCAAAGTATCAACGACCTCATCCTTCCCGGCGGTCGGCTCCTGGAGCAGAGGAACAAGGCCTACGATCTTCTGAACGCCATCCCCGGCGTGAGTACCCAACAAGCCCGTGGGGCGCTCTATCTCTTTCCCCGGCTTGACCCCGAGGTTTACCACATCCGCGACGACGAGAAGTTTGTCCTTGACCTGCTGCGTGAGCAAAAGATCCTCGTATCTCATGGCCGGGCGTTCAACTGGGTGCGTCCGGATCACTTCCGGATGGTCACACTTCCCAATGTGAAGGATATAGAGGAAGCAATTGGGCGCATGGGGGACTTCCTGAGCCGATACCAAGGCAACTAGCCTGATCTCAACAGTTCACGCCCGGATTCCTCCGGTGTGAACGTGCGGAATGTGCTTAAGAGCAGGCGCAGCCGCCAGGTTGCACGGCAGCGGAAAAGAGGCTTCCCATGGCAGTGGTTGTGAAGTTCGGCCAGAAACCCTCCCAAACGCTCGTGGCGGCAAAGGGTTTCAAGCTGTTGGACGTCGACGCTGACTCGACTCCCGGCTATGCCGGGGTGAAGGAGGACGGCAAGGCGCTACTTAAGAACCTCGACGGCGAACTGACGGAATTGCAGGAGATGCTTTTCGCGGAGGCTAAGTTCGGCGGAACCAAGCGCATCCTGTTGATCCTGCAAGCCATGGACACGGCCGGCAAAGGGGGTGTCGTATCGCACGTTATGGGGGCGATGAATCCGCAGGGTGTGCAGCTGAAGGCATTCAAGGCACCCACTGACGAGGAGAAGTCCTATGACTTCCTGTGGCGGATCGAAAAGGAAGTGCCGGCAGCGGGCATGGTGGGAGTCTTTGACCGCTCGCACTACGAAGACGTCCTGATCCACCGCGTGTACGGCTGGGCCTCAAAGAAAGAGCTGGAGCGCCGCTATATCGCCATCAATGAGTTCGAAGCCCGGCTGACCGACTCCGGAACCCGGGTCGTGAAAGTAATGCTGAACATCAGCCGGGATGAGCAGAAGAAGCGTCTGCTCGCCAGGTTAAGCAATCCCGCGAAGCACTGGAAGTACAGCACCGGGGACCTGAAGGAACGTGCGTTCTGGGACGACTATATGGACGCCTACCAGGCAGCAATCGATGCCACAAATACTAAAATTGCGCCGTGGCATGTCATTCCTGCAAACAAGAAGTGGTACGCGAGGATAGCGGTCCAGCAACTGCTCCTGGACGCGTTGAAGGAGCTGAAACTGAAGTGGCCTAAGGCTGACTTCGATGTGGAACAGGAAAAGGCTCTCGTCGAGCGGTCCTGAGTGCCGCTCCCGTCAGCTGTCCTTGACGTGGTCCCGTGCTGCTGCGAGCCTCTTACGTGCGCCTTCGAGCCACTCCTCACAACGTTTGGCCAGGGCCTCGCCGCGCTCCCAGAGGGCAAGCGATTCTTCCAGGCTTGCTCCACCCGCCTCCAGCTTTCCCACAATTCCCACCAATTGTTCCCGCGCTTCTTCATAACTGAGCGAATCGATGTCCGCCTGGTGATTCTGTGCCGCTGCCATAGTGGTGCTCCTTGCTGGGTTGTCGGGTCTTTAGGACGTCCAAGATGAAGGGCGTCAGTTTCGGATGATTATCAGTACTCGGTGATTGTCAGTGTTCGATGGTTTCGGGGCCGCCGGTGGACACTGCGGTAAACCTGCCACCCGCTACCCGGACAGACAGTTCCGCGTCCGCCGGAGCCTGGGAAGGATGACGAACAATTTCCCTGCGCCGGGCTTCCCCAGGGTTACCGGCTTCGCCGTTCAGGGCAAGCTGGACCACGGCGTAGCCCCGATCCAGGGTCTTTTGCGGTGACAGCGCACGCACTTGAGCGGTGAGATGTGCGAGCCCGTCGGCTGCCCTCGCCAAGGCGACGTCGATGGACGAACCGGAACGGCTTCTCAACCTCCCGATATCTTCGTGCCGGTTGGTCAGCAGAACTTCGGGGGCCGCCAGAGCGGGGCGGCTGCGCAAAGAACCCAATCGCTCACTTTCCCGCTCTACAAGGCGGGTGACACAACTGCGAAGACGGTCCCTGGATTGCCTGACCCTGAACAGTTCCTCCACAACATCCGGAACGATTCTCTTCGCCGCGTCCGTGGGGGTGGAGGCACGAAGGTCAGCGACGTCGTCGAGGATAGGGCGGTCCGCTTCATGGCCAATGGCGCTGACCACAGGAGTGGCAGCACGTGAAACGGCCCTGACAAGTTCCTCGCTGCTGAACGGCAGGAGGTCCTCCAAGGCACCTCCGCCCCGTGCGATCACAATGACGTCGACCTGCGGCGCCTCGTCGAGTTCCTTCAGCGCCGCGATCATTTGCGAAACCGCCGTGTTCCCCTGGACGGCTACTTCCCTGATCTCGAACTCGACGGCGGGCCAGCGCAATGCCGCATTCCGGAGGATGTCCTTCTTGGCGTCCGAATTGCGGCCGGTGATGAGACCGATCCTGTGCGGGAGGAGCGGGAGTGGTTTCTTCCTTGCGTCGGCAAAGAGTCCTTCAGCGCCCAGCGCCTGTCGGAGCCTCTCGATCCTCGCCAGGAGGTCCCCCAGGCCAACGGGACGTATATCTTTGACAGCCATATTGAGCCGGCCTGTTTTCACCCAGAATTCGGCCTTGAGCAGCGCGACCACACGTGATCCGCGTTCGAGGGGAGCATCTTGGCGGTCCAGCAGTTTGGTCCACACCGAAGCTGGTAGGGAGATCTCCGCATCGACATCCCGCAGTGTCAGGAACGCGTTGGTCCCTCGGCGGTTGAGCTCAATAACCTGCCCCTCGACCCAGACCGATGGCGCCCGTTCAATATGTGATTTGAGCTTTTGCGACAGGAGTTGCAGTGGCCACGGATTCTCAGGACTCGTTTCCGCAGCCGTAGCCGGCACCGTCGTTGTGGTCGTGACGTCTTCAGACACGCGGCAATCCATCGGTGGTACCTGGCTGGTGCATGGGCGGTGATCCTTTGAGCTGGGTATTTCGTGAGGGGTTCTCGGATGTTCAGGAAGCTGGTTCAGATATCAATCACTCTATCCATAGCTCTATCATCACGGGCCGACATCCCTTGTCTGGCCGAGGCTGTCAGGCCCGACCTTTAGGATGGCTGTATCCCAACCAACAAACCTAGGACTCTCTTGCGTACTTTCGTTTCCGCTATAGCGGTCATGGTCGGCTTACTGCTTGCAGCTGTGGCCGTTCCGGCAATGTGGGTTGATCAGAACATCGTTAAGGAGGACGGCTTTGTACGCTTGGCGTCTCCTCTGGGTACGAATCCGGAATTCCAGCGGCGTCTTGCCTCGGCTGCTGTAGCCAGTTTCAACCCGGCGGGGCAGATTCCGGATTTCATGGCAGACGGTATGGCTCCTGTCCTGGAAGCCGCGGCGGGTTCCCTTACAGGCCTGCCCGGCTATCCGGCAGCGTGGGAGGAGACCCTGCGGAAGAGCCACAGGCTCAGCTTCGCCGATCCCGGCAGCTTGCCACCCGAGGCTGCTGCCTCAACGTCCTTGACGCTTGATGTTGCCCCGCTGCTTGGTCTGTTGACAAGCCAGCTATCGGAGACAACCGGAGTGCCATTCAATGCTCCAGGTGAAACCCTCATCAGCATTGGGCAATCCAGCCATCGGGAACTGATTGCCAATCTGTCTGCGTATGCTCCCATGGGGTACGCAATGGCCGCAGGCTCCGGGCTTGCTTTTGTCCTCGCGTTGGTGGCGGCCCGCCGTCGCTGGGTCATCTTCCTGGTGGCAGGGGTAGGCGGATTGTTTTTGGCTGCGCTTTGGAAGCTTGGGTCGGACTTCGCATCCGCCGCCGTTTCGGCGATGCCTTCCGGAAACCCAGTTGCAGAAGTTTTCCAGCAGGAACTCGTCAACGCGTCCGCGGCATCCTTGGGGCAGTGGATCAACACGTCCTTCTGGGCCGGAGGATTCCTCCTGCTGGCGGGCATCGTGTTGGCGATCTTTCGAGGACGACGGGCCTAGGATCCAGGCCGGATTGACCGAAGCAGGGCACCTGCGAGGGAGCCGGTAGCATTGAACAATGACCTCCACCGCTGTATCCGTACCTATGCCAACAGTTCCGCGCCGGCGGCGAACGCCTGAGGACGTGCTGGCGGCAGTACCTGTGCAAGGCCCCAAAAAGGTCCTTCTGGCGGCTCCGCGCGGCTATTGCGCCGGGGTTGACCGCGCGGTTATTGCCGTGGAGAAAGCCCTGGAGCACTACGGTCCTCCGGTCTACGTTCGCAAACAGATTGTGCATAACGTGCACGTCGTGACTTCCCTTGAGGAAAAGGGAGCCATCTTTGTTGACGAAACGGACGAAGTCCCCGAAGGTGCCCTGGTCATCTTTTCGGCACACGGAGTGTCCCCGGCCGTGGTTCAATCGGCCGAGGACCGGGGGCTTCGCACGATCGACGCCACCTGCCCCCTCGTCACCAAAGTCCACAAGGAAGCTGTGCGCTTCGCCAAGGACGATTTCGATATCCTCCTGATTGGCCACGACGGCCACGAGGAAGTGGAAGGTACGGCTGGGGAGGCACCAGAGCACATCCAGATCATTAACGGTCCGCATGAAGTGGAGAAGGTGACGGTGAGGGATCCAGAGAAAGTAATCTGGCTGTCCCAGACCACTTTGAGCGTCGACGAGACCATGGAAACGGTA
This sequence comes from Arthrobacter rhizosphaerae, assembly GCF_023062595.1. Classification (GTDB taxonomy): domain Bacteria; phylum Actinomycetota; class Actinomycetes; order Actinomycetales; family Micrococcaceae; genus Arthrobacter; species Arthrobacter rhizosphaerae. The sequence continues at coordinate 20,778 of NZ_JALLAN010000013.1, read as the reverse complement.
CGCCTCCTTAAAGAGCGCTTCCCGACGCTCCAGGATCCGCCCAGTGATGACATCTGCTACGCGACGACCAACCGACAGGTCGCCATCAAGAAGATTTCCCCTCAGGCCGATCTCGTCATCGTTGTCGGCTCCGCCAACTCGTCAAACTCGGTTCGCCTTGTGGAGGTTGCTCTGGAGTACGGCGCGAAGGCGTCCTACCGGGTCGATTTTGCCAACGAAGTTGACGAGACCTGGTTTGAGGGCGTCGCGACTGTTGGCGTTACTTCCGGCGCCTCCGTCCCTGAAGTGCTGGTCAAGGATGTCCTCCGACTCTTGGCTGACTACGGTTATGGAGCCGTTGAGGAAGTAGTCACGGCTGAGGAAGACCTTCTCTTCTCGCTGCCTAAGGAGCTCCGCGCCACCCTCAAGCAGGCGGGCGACGTGACGAGGGCCCTGGGCGGACGCGGAGCCCGCTCCTAGGCTGCGGATTCCTCTTGGCGCAATTCGGCCTGCAGCTCGGGCGCTGCGATGGAACGAGGCGTGACCTCGACGGCGGCAGGCGTTACCAGGCCGCTGGCATCAAGGGCGTTCAGCTTTCGTGCGGTGGGCAACACCCTTGCCTCAAGGGTGCCTACCAGCGAGTTGTAGCGATCTACTGACGTTTTCAAAGATGAGCCAAGCTTGGTGACATTTTCTCCCAGCGTTCCCATGCGTTCGTAAAGCTGCTGACCGAGCTCAAACAATTCCCTCGCGCTGTCCGTCAGTACATCCTGACGCCAGGTGAAGGCAACCGACTTCAACACGGCCAACAGAGTACCCGGTGATGCAAGGACCACATTCTTGTTCAGGGCGTAGTCGAGGAGCCCCGGGTCTGCCCCCAGAGCAGCGGCGAGAATGGATTCCGCGGGCAGGAAGCAGATGACGAGTTCCGGCGAATTGCCCGGAATGTCCCAGTACTTCTTATTGCTCAAGGAATCTACGTGCGCCTTGAGTGCCTTTGCATGCGCGGTCAGGAGCAGCTGCTGTGCGTTTGCTCCTGACCCAGGCTGAGATCTGACATCAGTGGCCACGGACTCCTGAGCCTGTAAATAAGACGACAACGGCACCTTGGCATCGACAACCAACTGCTTGTCACCCGGCAGCTGAACCACCAAGTCAGGGCGGACAGAGTTATCTGTTCCTGCGCTGTGAAGCTGCTCATGGAAGTCAACGTGGCGCAGCATTCCAGCTGCTTCAACAACACGCCTGAGCTGCACCTCTCCCCATTGGCCGCGTGCGCTGTTCGAACGCAGGGCTGACTCCAGAGCATGGGTTGACCTCAAGAGCTGTTCGTCGGAGAGCCGGGCTTCCTGCAATTGCTGGGCCAGCTGCCCGTACTGCTCCAGCCGGTCACGCTCAAGAAGGGACACCTGCTGCTGAACTGCCGAGAGCTTCTCGGCAACAGGGCCCAAAGCACGCAGTACGCTTCCGTCCTGGTTCCGTGACTCACCCAGCTCCCGGTTCTGCACCGCAAGGAGACGGCGTTCGGCGTCGGCCGCTGCAAACTGTGCTGAGACTTCGGAAAGCCGGGCGGAGACGCCGTCGAAATCCTGTTCCAGGGCCACGTTGCGGCGCCGGAACATCAGAAAGGTGACAACGGCCCCGGAAAGGGCACCCAAAAGCAACATCAGAAGAGCGAGAATCAGTGCGAATGCGTCCATGCCTTCACTGTGACATGCGCCTACGACAGTTTTAGGAACAGACGCACCAGGAGGGCCCACCTGGGTCGGATTCCAACCGGCCAATGGCTTTTACGGCCATGCGGGTAGAATCTATGCTCGTGGCTCTTACTATTGGCATCGTCGGACTGCCCAACGTCGGCAAATCAACTCTTTTCAACGCTCTGACCCGGAATCAGGTGCTGGCCGCGAACTATCCGTTCGCCACCATCGAACCGAACGTGGGCGTTGTGAACCTGCCCGACCCACGGCTTCAGGAGCTCGCGAAGATCTTTGGATCCGCGCGTCTCCTGCCGGCGGCCGTCTCCTTCGTTGACATCGCCGGCATCGTCAAGGGCGCCTCTGAAGGCGAAGGCCTGGGTAACCAGTTCCTTGCGAATATCCGCGAGGCGGAAGCCATCGCTCAGGTGGTCCGGGTCTTTGATGACCCCGACGTCATCCACGTTGACGGCAAGGTGGATCCCCGCTCCGATATGGAGACAATCAACACCGAGCTGATCCTCGCGGACCTGCAGACCATCGAGAAGGCCGTTCCCCGGATCGAAAAAGAAGTCAAGATCAAGAAGCGGGATGCTGCAGAACTCTCAGCCATCAAGGCTGCCCAGACAGTCCTGGAACGCGGCGACACCATCTTTTCCTCGATTAAGAGCGACAAACTGGAGATGGAGCACCTCAAAGAGCTCAGCCTCCTTACAGCCAAGCCCTTCATCTACGTTTTCAACTCGGATGAAGGGATCCTGGGCAGCCCTGAGAAACAGGCTGAACTACGTGCCCTGGTCGAACCCGCCGACTGCATCTTCCTTGACGCGAAGCTGGAGTCGGACCTTGTTGAACTGGACGAGGAAGAGGCCCGCGAAATGCTGGAAATGAACGGCCAGGACGAATCGGGCCTGGACCAGCTGGCCCGGGTGGGGTTCCATACCCTCGGGCTGCAGACCTACCTCACCGCCGGCCCGAAGGAAACCCGGGCCTGGACCATCCACCGAGGGGACACCGCGCCGCAGGCAGCAGGAGTCATCCACTCGGACTTCCAGCGCGGCTTCATCAAGGCTGAAGTTGTTTCCTTCCAGGACCTCATCGAGGCCGGATCTATGGCCGAGGCGAAATCCCGGGGCAAGGTCCGCATCGAAGGCAAGGAATACGTCATGGCCGACGGCGACGTCGTCGAGTTCCGCTTCAACGTGTAACCGAGTTCCGCTTCAGCCTGGCAAGTAGTCGGGCGAATGGCAGTTAGCCCCGGCGGGCGACATCCTGGCTCAGAATACCGGGCCAGGTTTCGACATCTCCTGGGGTCCGGGCGACCGTCAGCGTTGCCTGTGGCAGCAGTGCGGCGAGGGATTCCGCGGTTGACAGCGGGTGGCCCGGATCATCGACCCACGCCAGGATTGTCGTCGGTACGTGGATTCGCGCAACGGCTTCAGGAAGAGGCAGATCACTGAGTGCCGCGCCTCGAAACACCCACGGCAACAGGGCGTCGTCGACGTCGGGCACCGTCTCCGGGGCACCAATCGTGGCTGGCGGTGGTGTTGCTCCGCGTGTGGTTGCGAGGAATGCCTCGACACCAACAGACTCGATAAGCGCCGCGGCAGCCCGGTAGTTTCCAGCCTGTGCAGGTCGGGTTTCCCACGCCGTGGGTGGCACCATAAGGGTGAGCCCCGTAAAGCGGTCCGGCTCGCGGGAAGCGGCATGCAGGAGTGTGCCGGTGCCCATGGAGGGACCAACCCCGTGTACACGTTCTCCCGGAAACCAGTGATCGAGGAGTCGCAGGAGATCGTCGGCGAGGCTTTCCCATTGATAGTCCTCGGGAACCTTCCGCCCCGTCGAGCGGCCATGGCCGCGTGCGTCGTACCGCAGCAGTCGAGTTCCACTCAACCCTCGACCGAGGTCGAGGTTGAGCACCCGGTCGTGCGCGCGGCTTGACGTAAGGCCGTGGAGTTGGACAATTGGATGCCCACCTTCGTCGCTCAAAGCAACCGCAAGCTCCGCTCCGGGAACCTCAAAAGTGGGCATCAGGCTCCTCGTTTCGTTCCTGACGGCCTCACCTCGAGCGGCCGCGTTGAGCATTCAGGCTATCTGGGGCGATAGGATACTGCCATGCGGCTGACCAACGCCACGCACCTGCGCCTACCGTTCGGACGACTTTGGGGCTACGACGTCAGTGTGTCTGCTCTCCACGGGCGTCTCCCAGTGTCTTTTGACCAGCGGCTGCATGTTGGGGCAGGCGACCGCCCCGGCTCCTGGATGGCGTTGTCTTTTCGACTGCCTACACCAACCCGTCGTGAGGCAATAGCCGATGCCTGGCTGGCTGTCGTCAACCGTCATGGAACACTTCGAACGGCTTTCGTGCCCGGTGCGGATGGTGATCCGGAACTTCACGAAATTACCATTGGTCCGGGGGCGTGGGTCGAGCACCAGATAGCTTCTGGTCAGGCCGTCAATGACGCTGTGAAGGAAATTCTCGACGCCACATGTTCGCCATACGCACAGCCCTCGCACCGGCTGTGCGTATTGGAGACCGCTGCTGGACTCTCCGTCGTGATTGCGGCTGACCACGCCCACGTCGATATGTGGTCGATGCTGGTGATTGCGCGCGACCTGCTGTCGGCGCTCGACGCCGGGAGTGTGGGCCATGAACGGTTGCCCGGCCCAGCGCCGGCATTTGTTGAACACACTCAAGCACTGCTGGATCGGAATGCGGCGCCGGACCACGTGCGTCACCGATGGAAAGACATCATCGGTGACAGCGGCGGCGTTATGCCGCAATTCCCACTGCCGCTGGGTGCGCCCGATCCGCAGCGCGAGCGCGTAGAAGTGCGCGACGTGTTCGACGTCGATGACGCTGCGGCATTTGCTGCGCAGGCCCGTAACGACGGCGTCTCGACTCTCGCACTGGCTGTTGTTGCGATGACTGCGGTGACCCGCCAACTGGCAGGAACCCCGCTTCGAGCCGTATTTCCCGTACACAGCCGCTTCGACGACAACTGGCATGACTCCGTCGGCTGGTTTATTACCAATTCGGTACTTGAGTCGGCGGTCGCCGAGCCGCGCGCCGCGGCGGCCGCGGTAAAAGAGGCTGTGCAGCTTGGCTCGTGGCCGCTCGCGGACGTGCTGGCTTCATGGGGCGGCATGCCCGTAGCTCCTGGTATGTTCGCGATCTCCTGGCTGGACCTGCGCAGACTGCCGGTGCGAATCGACTCGGTCGGACTCGACGCCCATTATGTGAGCGCGACAATCGACACCGACAGCGTCATGCTTTGGTTCATCCTGAACGAGTCCGGTCTGCACTTGAGATGCCGTTATCCCGACACCGTTGAGGCTCGATCCAACGTCGGCGGATGGCTTGATCTGCTGGTCGCTCGTTTGCAGGCAGATGCGCGATCCTCGGTTCGAGGACTTCTGCGGGTGGCGGGCCGGACCTTCAGGGTGGAACGGGCGAGTCGGGATGATGTTGAGGCCATCGCCGCGCTGCTGTCTGATGATCAGTTCGGTCCCGATCGTGAGTGCGTCGAGCTCGAACGATACGAGGCGGCCTACAACATGGTTGTTCGCGACAGTTCCAACTATCTCGGAGTTGTCCGCAATGGTGCCGATCGCATCGTTGCCACTATGCAATTGACCGTCATTCCAGGCCTTTCCCGGGGTGGTTCTTCCCGGCTACAGATCGAGGGACTGCGAGTTGCCGCCGCGGAACGTTCGCAGGGCTTGGGAACCGCGATGCTTGAGTGGGCACACAATTTTGGGCGGACACGTGGGGCGGAACTGGCACAGGTGACCACCGACGAAGCACGGGAACGGGCTCGAGCCTTCTACACCCGACTCGGATATCGGACTGCTCACGTCGGGTTGAAACGGCGCATCTAGGCCCCGCCACCCGCTTCTAGTGGCTTGAGCGGTGGCGTACTATCCCGGAAACCACGCCCAGGACGGCAGCGAGGGATCCAAATATGATGCCCAGTCCTGACAGGTATTCGGTAATCGTCATTTCCCTGCACCTTCCCTTCGGCTAATGCACCGAAGCTAGCTGCCTAACGTCAGATTCAGCTAAGGATGACGGGGGGTGTTTGCTCAAGGTTGACCACAGGACCAGGGTCGAGCTCTGGGTTTGCGGCGCCTCAAGCGATGCTGAGGCCTTGGGCCGGAAGCGGCGCGGGCCTCTAATCCGGCGGCCCAAAAACTGCCTCTGCGGGAGGACCAAACAGGGGTGCGCCCGGCTACAGAGTCTCCTCCAAGTCGCCGATTTCAGTGATTGAGGATTAACAGCAGAGGCCCAGATTCCATTGAACAGGGGCTTTCGTTGTGATTGGGGATTGTTCCGGACAGGTAACAGGCATGTTGCATCGAGGAGGCCAAAAGCGGCCGAAAACTGCCCTTGGTTGCATCTCGATAACAAACTTTACTAAGAGGTAACTTTCGTGCCAGCGGCGATGCTTTCGGGTCTAGGCTTCTTCTCATGTGAGACACGGCACAATCCCGGTAGGGACTGCGGCGGTCTTTTTCCAGACAAAAACATAGGAGGCGGAATGCGTTTCGGACGTATTTCCAAAGCAGTTGGCCTTGCGGCTGCTGCAGCGCTCGCACTGAGCGCCTGCGCAACGCAGGGTGGCGGCGGCAATTCGACGCCAGAGCCTAGCGCGAAGACCGGCGGTACCGTGACTGTGGCGGAGGTGAACGGCTTCACCTCGTTCAATCCGGGCACGGCGGACAACAACGTGGATATCAACGGCCGCATCGGCTATGCCACCCACTCGAACTTCATCTATATCGACAACAAGCTGAACATTGTCAAGAATGACAAGTTCGGTACATACGAGAAGACCTCCGACGACCCCCTGACGGTGAAATACACCATCAAGGAGGGCGTGAAGTGGTCCGACGGCGCGCAGGTCAGCGCTGCCGATATGATCCTCTCCTGGGCGTCGGGGTCCGCATACTACGACAGTGATGCAACTACATACTTCACCACCGCTGCGGATACGTCGGGTCTGAATCTCACGGATTTCCCGGAAATCGGTGATGACGGTCGCACAATCACGCTCAAGTACTCCAAGCCTTTCGCCGACTGGGAGCTTGCCTTCGGCACTGCCGGAAACGGTGGCATTGACGTTCCAGCTCACGTAGTTGCCAAGCAGGCCGGACTCGCTGACGCTGATGCTCTTGTGGATCTCCTCAAGTCCATCCCGCGTGGAGCCGCTTCCGGAGACGCCGCAACCCTGAAGAAGGTGGCCGACTCCTGGAACACGGGCTTTGACGCCGCTTCGTTGCCGGCAGACTCAAGTCTGTACCTCTCCAACGGCCCGTTCATTGTCAAGGACATGGTTGCAGACCAGTCAATGACCCTCGTACGGAACAAGGACTATAACTGGGGCCCGATTCCGAACATCGACGAGGTAGTCGTCCGTTACATCGGTGAAGCTCCGGCGCAGGTTCAGGCGCTGAAGAACGGCGAGGCAGATATCATCGCCCCGCAGGCTTCCGCCGATACGCTTGAGCAGCTGAAGGCCCTTCCCGGCGTCTCCGTCCAGACAGACAAGCAGCTCTCTTACGATCACCTCGACCTCAACTTCAGCGGCGTTTTCGCAGAGCAGGATGTCCGTACCGCGTTCATGCTGACCGTTCCGCGCAAGGACATCGTGGACAAGATCGTGAAGAAGCTCGATCCTGAAGCTACTCCGCTCGATTCCCAGCTCTTCGTTCCGGCGCAGGCCTCGTATGACGAGACCGTAAAGAGCAACGGATCCTCGGACTACAGTGATGTGAACATTGACAAGGCGAAGAGCCTGCTTGCCGGTAAGACCCCGGAAGTCCGGATCATGTACAACAAGGACAATCCGAACCGTGTGGATGCGTTCTCCCTGATCCGCGAATCCGCAGAGAAGGCCGGCTTCAAGATCGTCGACGCCGGTCTCCCCAAGGATCAGTGGAGCAAGGCCCTGGGCGACGGCAGCTACGACGCTTCAATCTTCGGCTGGATCAACTCGGGCGTCGGCGTGACCGGTGTACCGCAGATCTTCAAGACCGGAGCCGGCAGCAACTTCAACACCTTCTCCAGCCCTGAAGCGGACAAGCTGATGGACGAGCTGATAGGCACCACGGACAAGGCCAAGCAGGATGAGCTCCAGGTGAAGATCGACGAGCTGATCTGGAAGAGCAGCTACGGACTGCCCCTCTTCCAATTGATCGGCGTGGACGCCTACAGCGATAAGGTCACCGGCGTTCAGTACATGCCGAACCTGACGGGCGTCTGGTGGAACATGTGGGAGTGGTCGGTCAAGTAGTCTGATCGATTTCTCAGGCAGGGAGGAGCGTTGGGATCGGGTAAGTGGGTCCCAGCGCTCCTGTCTGTGTCATCCGTCGCATCTTTCGATCCGAGGTACACCCCATGGTGACGTATATCGTCCGGCGGCTCATCACAGCCGCGTTTATCCTGCTCGGCGCCTCATTCGTCGTCTACATCCTGACGGCGATCTCCGGTGATCCCCTTGGAGAACTCCGAGCCCTCAACACCGCCAACCGCGATCAGCTCATTGAGGCCCGCATTGACCTCCTGGATCTGAACACTCCGGCCCCCATCCGATATTTCAAATGGCTCGGCGGGGCCGCCCAATGCCTGGTTCCATTCGCTGGAACCTGCGATCTGGGCCGTAATGTCACCGGCCAGCCAGTCACCGAAGCTCTGGGCCTGGCGCTGGTCCAGACCCTCTCGCTCGTTACAGCAGCCACCGTGCTCGCCATCCTGATCGGCGTCGCGCTGGGTATTGTGACCGCCCTGCGGCAGTACAGCACCCTGGACTACGGCGTTACGTTCATGGCGTTCCTGTTCTTTTCTTTGCCGATCTTCTGGGCCGCCGTCCTGCTCAAGGAATACGGTGCCATCGGCTTCAATGACTTCCTCAGGAACCCGGATATCCCCTGGTATACGGCCGCCGGCATAGGCATTGTCGCGGGCCTGGTCCTCGCAGTCGCAGCCGGCGGCGATCTCAAACGGAGACTGAGGCTCGGTGCGGTCGGCTTCGGCTTTATCACGGCACTCCTCATCGTCGCATCCGTTACTCGGTGGTTCACGACTCCAGGGCTTGGGATCGTTGTCATCCTGTTGGCCGGCGTGGGGCTGGCTTTCGCCATTACGGTTCTTGTTTCCGGTCTGCAGAACAAGAAAGCCTTGTACTCAGGGCTTACTGCAGTGGCAATCGGGATCGTCATGTACTTCCCGATCCAGGGATTGTTGAACGTGGCCACGCCCCTGATGATCTTCATCCTGGCCGTTGTTGCCGTTCTCGTGGGCGTGGGCGTTGGCTGGCTCTGGGGAGGCTACGACCGCGGCCAAGGGATGCGGGTTGGGGGAATCACCGCCTTCCTTGTCGGAGGACTCATCGTCCTGGACCGCTTTATGCAAGCCTGGCCCTCCTATTTCAACAACGGAAAGATCAGGGGAAGGCCAATTGCCACCATCGGCGCAAGTACACCGAACCTTGAGGGCGATTACTGGGTCACCACCCTGGACTCCTTCACCCACCTGATCCTGCCCACTATTGCCCTGATTCTCATCTCCCTGGCGAGCTACACCCGTTTCACCCGCTCGTCCATGCTCGAAGTGATGAACATGGACTACATTCGTACGGCGAGGGCGAAGGGTGCCACCGAGCGTTCAGTGGTGATGCGGCATGCATTCCGCAACGCCCTCATCCCCATCGCCACAGTGGTTGCATTCGACATCGGAGCACTGATCGGTGGGGCAGTTATCACTGAACGCGTGTTCTCCGTGCAGGGCATGGGAACGTTGTTCTTCGACGGGCTTGGACATGTAGACCCCAACCCGGTGATGGGCGTTTTCATCTGCACGGCCGTTACGGCCTTGGTATTTAATCTCATCGCTGACCTGGCCTATTCAGCACTCGACCCGCGCGTAAGGGTGAAGTAACATGACTCAGCCATCCCAACAGAACGAAATTCTGGCCGAGCGGGCTGCGAAGCTCGAGGAGCCCTTGGCCGGCATCGAGGAGATTCGCGAGGCGAAAGGCCTGAGCCAAGGCCAGATCGTCCGCAAACGTTTCTTTGGACACACCGGAGCCCTCGTCGGGCTCATCACCTTTGGCCTGATCTTCCTGCTCGCCTTCACATCGTTGGGCTGGGCGGGTATCCCGGGCTGGTGGAAGTACAACCACATCGACGTCGCCCCACTGGTGAACGACGGCGCTCCCACCCTCTCGCTGACGTCCATTGGCGAACACCCCTTTGGGCAGGATCGTATCGGCAGGGATCTCTTTGCCATGACGATGCGCGGCGCACAGCAGTCCATCACCGTGATGTTTATCATCGGGCTGATCGCCGGCTTGATCGGCGTTGTGGTAGGCGCTCTTTCCGGCTACTTCCGCGGATGGACCGAAGCGGTGCTGATGCGCATAACGGACATCATTATCATCGTCCCGGCCCTGCTGCTGGCTGCGGTGGTATCGCAGATAGCAAACCGTAGGGACTCCGGAAGCTGGTTCTCGGGGTTTGCAACGAATTACGGCATCGTGGTGCTCGGTGTATTTCTGGGCTTTGTGGTGTGGGTGGGCCTCGCGCGGCTTGTACGCGGCGAGTTTCTGTCCCTGCGGGAACGTGAGTTTGTTGACGCGGCCAGAATTTCCGGCTCAAGCAATGCCCGGATCATCTTCAAACACATCCTGCCCAACGCCATCGGTGTGGTGATCGTTAACGTCACGCTCACCATGTCCTCCGCCATTCTGCTGGAAACCTCTCTCAGCTACCTTGGGGTCGGCGTGAAGTCGCCGGACACCTCCCTGGGCCTGCTCATCTCGCAGAACCAAGAGGCGTTCTCCACCCGCCCATGGCTTTTCTGGTGGCCCGGCCTCTTCATCGTTGCCATTTGCCTTTGCATCAATTTCATCGGCGACGGGCTAAGGGACGCGTTCGATCCCAGGCAAAAGAAGTTCAACGCCAAGAAGGCCGCAGACCCAGGTACACGTCCGGCATCGGCACCGGCGGCGGCCATCGATTTCTCGAAAGGCGCCTAAGTGGCAGCCTTGGGAGAATTCCTAGAACAAGAGAATCGCGCCATAGCCTGCTCCGGCGAGGATCACGGTCACCGCTATGCGGGACCAGACGACGGCGGAGCGCACCGGTACTTCTTCGGCTCGCCCGGACTCCACACTGCCGCTATCCAGGAGCTGCTGCCAGCGTGCCCTGACGATCTGGGCTGCGGCGCCGGAGTCAGTGCTTTTGAGGTCCCCGGGCCGTACAGAGTTGCCGGGCCCATAGCTCGATTCCGGCAGTCCGCGGAGATGGTCGGGGTGCGCGTTGCGGCCTCCCCAGATACCCGGCGCCGGAGCAGCCCAGGCCGAATACTTTCCCCGGGGTGTGATCAAGGTCAGGGAGTAGCGCGTATCAACCTGAACCAATGCCTCCCATGGGACCTCGACCACGCGGAACGGATTCTCGAGGGTCACTCCGGTATCACTGACCATGACGGCGGGACGCCAGAAAAGCAGCCAACCGAGGTAGGCCACAAACAGCAGGGGAGGAGCGCCGGCCAGAGCCGCCGTTCCGCCACTCAGCACGGAGACCACTACGCCGAACGCCGCTACAGCCCAGCAGGTCCAGGCAAACAGCCGGCTGATGCCAGGTTGGAAGATTTCGACATTTTCGGCGTTGGGCAAGGGACTCATGCCTTCAATAATTCAGGATTCCGGGCCACGGAACTAATTACCGTTCATTCAGTGGCTCCGGTGAAAGGAAACCCCAACCATGACTGATAACCTCAGCCGCGATCCCGGCGCAGCGCCGGGCCCGGAATCCGCCAAAAGCCCCGTTGTCCTTGAGGTGCGTGACCTCAGTGTTGACTTCGGAGTGGACAAGCAATGGGTACCTGCTGCGATCGGACTGAACTACGAGGTGCGCGCCGGAGAAGTCCTGGCAATCGTCGGAGAGTCGGGTTCCGGCAAGAGCGCCAGTTCAATGGCACTGCTCGGCCTCCTTCCCAGCAACAGCCGGGTCACTGGCAGCGTCAAGCTGGCAGGAAAAGACCTGCTTGGAGCCGATGAAAGCAACCTGCGACGAATCCGTGGCCGGGACGTTGCAGTCATATTCCAGGAGCCTATGACGGCCCTGAATCCCGTTTATACGGTGGGCGCACAGATTGTGGAGACACTCCGGCTCCACAATCAGATGTCGCCGGACGAGGCCAAAGAGCGGGCCCTGCACATGCTGGACCTCGTGGAACTGCCTGATCCGGAGAAGGCTTACAAGTCGTATCCGCACCAGCTCTCCGGGGGGCAGCGGCAGCGTGCCATGATCGCACAGTCGCTGTCCTGTGACCCGAAGCTGCTGATTGCAGACGAGCCCACCACAGCCCTGGATGTGACGGTCCAGGCGGAGATCCTGGATCTTATGAGGAACCTGCGCAACAAGCTGGACAGCGCAATCGTCCTTATTACCCACGACATGGGTGTGGTGGCAGACCTTGCGGACAGGATCGCGGTGATGCGAAAAGGCCTCATCGTTGAAACGGGAACAGCGGAACAGATCTTCAGCAACCCGCAGCACCCCTACACCCAGGCACTTCTGGCGGCGGTCCCGCATTTGGGGCAAGGGGCGGATTCCGACGTCGAAGTGGACGTCACCGCCGCTTTGGCAGCCGCTACGCAAGCGGAGCTTACGTCTGTCGATCCCGAGGAACTCGTCCGCAGGGAACGCGAGAACGCTGCTGCCCTTGTTGCCGCTGAGGCCGCCAAACCCAAGGGTGATCCTGTCCTCGAACTGACTGATGTCGCAATCGAATACCCCAAGCAGGGAAGGGTGCCGGCATTCAGGGCCGTGGAGGGCGCCAACCTGGTGATCTATCCCGGTCAGGTGGTGGGACTGGTAGGGGAGTCAGGCTCAGGGAAGACCACCATCGGACGGGCGGCCGTCGGCCTCTTGCCTGTCGCCGCAGGAACAATGCGCGTGGTGGGGCAGGATATCTCCGCCGCCAAGAAGAACGGGAAGCAGCTGCACCAGGTGCGGCGCCATATCGGCATGGTGTTCCAGGATCCTTCGTCATCGTTGAACCCCCGCCTTCCTATCGGCGAGAGCATCGGAGAGCCGATGTTCCTTGCAGGGGAGGCCAAGGGGTCAGCCTTGCAGAAACGGATCGAGGCACTGCTGGACCAGGTGGAACTGCCCCGGGACTACCGCAACAGGTATCCCCACGAGCTGTCCGGTGGCCAGAAACAACGTGTAGGTATTGCCAGGGCACTGTCCCTCAAACCCAAACTGATGGTGGCGGATGAGCCGACGTCGGCCCTGGACGTTTCCGTGCAGGCGAAGGTCCTGGAACTGTTCCAGAACCTGCAGAAGGAGCTCGGCTTCGCTTGCCTTTTCGTGACCCACGACCTGGCGGTGGTGGATGTCCTTGCAGACAGGATCTGTGTCATGCAGCGTGGACGGATCGTGGAGCAGGGAAGCCGGGACCAGATTCTCCGCAACCCGCAGGAAGCCTACACTCAGCGGCTTCTCGCTGCTGTTCCGTTGCCTGATCCCGAGAAGCAGCGTGAGCGCAGGGAATTGAGAGCTCAGTTGGCAGGGATCGAGTAGCAGCACAGTGCTGAGGGCCGGGACGCCGGCCCTCAGCCCAGCTGCGGACCCGGGCCCTCACCTGGTTGGGGGGCCTGAATCTGGAGTTGGGCCAGACGTCCTGCCAGCAGCTGGCCGAGGGCTTTGTGACCCTGCGCGTCCATGTGCACGCCGTCAGCCATGTTCCGGGCGAGGTCGTAGCGGGTCAGCCAGTCGCCCACGCTCACGAACGGCAGGGAGTGTTTAGCGGCGACAGTGCCCAACAGTGCGTCAACTTCCGTGCGGCGCCCTCCGCCATGTCCGGCTCCCTTTGCCAGCGTGCCGATCATAGCCATTTCAGCATCCGGGTATCTCTGCTTCAAGGCAGCTATCAGCCGCTCAGCGTTGGTAACGATCTGGGAGTCGGTGGCTCCCCTCCCGGCATCGTTCCCGCCGCCTTCGATTACCACCAGGGGCAGCGAACCGTATGGCAGCGTCCACTCCCCGCGATTCAGAGCGTCAATATAGTTCCCGAACCGGCCGTTCGCCGCGACGAAACCCGTTCCACCCTTGCCGCAGAAGACCACCTTGTAGCCGGCGGCGGCCAACCCGGCACGAGGCCAGGAGTTGGACGGTTCGGACTGGGAATCGCCAATGAGCAGCACCGTGCGGCGGATATCGGCCACGATGACTTCATTCTGGCCGGTGGCAGGGTTCAGGTATACGGAACCCGGAGCCAACGCGCCCGGATTGGGGAGAGCTCGTCCTGTTGGTGCCGGCACAACAGCCGTTGCCCCGGCTCCTGGCCCTGCTTGTCCGCTCTTGGCACCGGTCCCCGAGGACCCGGCGGGCCGGGGAGCCTTTGTCCCTGGGCCTCCGGTTGATTGGTCTGATCCCGGCTTGGCAGCGCCGGAATGCGCGCCCGACGGCGCTTCGGCGGTGCTGCCGGCCCTGGCGGCGTTAGGTGACGCTGGTGGCTGTCCGCAACCACTCATGATCAGGCCCAAAATGACCATCGGCATGGCGGCGCGGTACAGAGCCGTGGCAATTCGCATTGATGGTCTCCGGACTTCCTTGCAAGTAACACAGTCATCATGGGCTATCAAGTCAGCAAAATCCAGTGACTTTAGCTTCATGTCCGCAACGCTCTGTTCACGATTTGGTCACGGTGCCAACGGGGACTGTTTTTCGCTTTTTAGGCCAATAAATGCACGTTCGACTAGACTTGCTATAGGTGCCCTGTGCAAAGGGCCTGATCTGTCGTGCGTTCCGATTGGAAATGTCGCGATACTACAGCTGACTTCACCATCGAATCGAGCCATTACGCATGTCTGAAACCACCACCAAAACCGCCGCAAACACTGCCTCGCGCAGTGATCTGCGCAACGTCGCGATCGTGGCCCACGTTGACCACGGCAAGACCACCCTGGTCGACGCCATGCTCAAGCAGACCAACTCCTTTGCCGAGCACAACCACCTCGAAGACCGCGTCATGGACTCGGGTGACCTGGAGCGCGAAAAGGGCATCACCATCCTCGCCAAGAACACGACGGTTGCCTATAACGGCCCGTCGTCCAAGGGCGAGACCATCACCATCAACGTGATCGACACTCCGGGGCACGCTGACTTCGGCGGCGAAGTCGAACGTGGCCTGTCCATGGTTGACGGTGTTGTGCTCCTCGTTGACGCCTCCGAGGGCCCCCTCCCGCAGACGCGCTTCGTGCTGCGCAAGGCCCTGGCCGCGCACCTTCCCGTCATCCTGCTGGTCAACAAGACGGACCGCCCCGACGCACGGATCGATGAAGTTGTTCACGAATCCATGGACCTGCTCCTCGGCCTGGCATCGGACCTCGCCGACGAAGTTCCGGACCTGGACCTGGACAAGATCCTCGAAGTTCCTGTCGTCTACGCCGCAGCCAAGGTTGGCCGCGCTTCCCTCGAGCAGCCGGCAGACGGCACGGCCCCGGAAAACGAAGACCTGGAGCCGCTGTTCCAGACCATCATCGAGCACATCC
Source organism: Arthrobacter rhizosphaerae (assembly GCF_023062595.1). Lineage (GTDB taxonomy): Bacteria > Actinomycetota > Actinomycetes > Actinomycetales > Micrococcaceae > Arthrobacter > Arthrobacter rhizosphaerae. The sequence goes on along the minus strand of NZ_JALLAN010000013.1, from coordinate 5,534 downwards.
CGGCACCCACCTACAACCCGGACGGTGTTCTGCAGGCGCACGTCACCAACCTGGATGCCTCACCGTTCCTTGGGCGTCTCGCCCTGCTCCGTATCTACAACGGAACCCTCCGCAAGGGCCAGACCGTTGCCTGGGCACGTGCCAACGGCGAGCTCAAGAACGTCAAGATCACAGAACTCCTGGCCACCAAGGCGCTGGACCGCGTTCCCACCGAGTCCGCAGGCCCGGGTGAAATCGTCGCCGTCGCCGGCATCGAGGAAATCACTATCGGTGAGACCCTGACCGACGCCGAGAACCCGCAGCCACTGCCACTGATCACGGTGGATGATCCCGCGATCTCCATGACCATCGGTATCAACACCTCACCGCTGGCCGGCAAGGTTAAGGGTGCCAAGGTCACGGCCCGCCAGGTGAAGGACCGCCTGGACAAGGAACTGATCGGTAACGTCTCCATCAAGGTGCTCCCCACCGAGCGTCCGGATGCCTGGGAAGTCCAAGGCCGTGGCGAGCTGGCCCTGGCCATCCTCGTGGAGCAGATGCGCCGCGAAGGCTTCGAACTGACCGTCGGCAAGCCGCAGGTAGTCACCCGGACCATTGATGGCAAGATCCACGAGCCGATGGAGCACATGACCATCGACGTGCCGGAAGAGTACCTCGGCGCCGTCACCCAGCTCATGGCTGCCCGCAAGGGGCGCATGACCAACATGGCCAACCACGGCACCGGCTGGTGCCGCATGGAGTTCATCGTTCCCGCGCGTGGACTGATCGGTTTCCGCACCAAGTTCCTCACGGACACCCGCGGCGCCGGTATCGCAGCGTCCATCTCCGAGGGCTACGAGCCGTGGGCCGGCCCGATCGAATACCGCACCAACGGTTCAATGATCGCTGACCGCGCCGGTGTTGTGACGCCGTTTGCCATGATCAACCTCCAGGAGCGCGGTTCCTTCTTCGTGAAGCCCACCTCTGAGGTCTACGAGGGCATGATCGTTGGCGAGAACTCCCGCGCCGACGACATGGACGTCAATATCACCAAGGAAAAGAAGCTCACCAACATGCGTGCCGCTTCCTCCGACACCTTCGAGAACCTGACGCCGCCGCGCGACCTGACCCTCGAAGAGTCCCTGGAATTCGCCCGCGAAGACGAGTGCGTCGAGGTTACCCCGGAGTCCATCCGCATCCGCAAGCTGATCCTGGACACCAACGAGCGGGCCAAGGCCAACCGCGCCCGCGCCAAGGTCTAATCAGGCCAAGCTCCAATACAGCAGCAAAACCACTAAAACTGCCAGTACGGCAGGCGGCTCCGCCGTCGTCGTACTGGCAGTTTTTGTTTTGTCGTTTCAGTCGGCGGACGGATCGCGGTGGTGGGCAATCATCAGCGACGTGGCCTCGCCGTCGTCGTCCGGTGGCAGTTCCGTGTATTCCTCCAGGACGGCCTTCAGTTTTGCCAGCATTTCCCCCCGGCGCTCGGCATTGAACTTCACCCCCAGCCGCCACACTTCCATATCAGCCGGCGCCAGGCCCCTGGTCTCCTGCAGGAACGTCTCTATGAGGATGGGGGATACGTTGGGCAGCGGCGTCCGCCACGATTCCTTGCTGGCAATGTATGGAACCTCGGTGGCGCCACGCTTGCCCTTCCTGCGCTCTTCCGTGAGCAGCAGCCCGGTACGCACAAGGATGCGCACATGGTGCAGGCTCGATGCAGGATTGATCTCCAACAGTTCGGCTATTTCCTTGTTGGTCCGTGACTGGTGAAGGCATAAGCGCAGGATCCGCAACCGCAGCGGGGAGTTTAATGCGCGCTCCCGCGCCGCTAGATTTGCTTCCATGCCCTCATCATCCATAGTGGCTAGTGTAGTCAGCCACCAAGGGACGGCAGAAGCTTAGACAGGGGAACGGGCGCCCCGTCGGGGCGGTGCCGGGGGGACTTCTTTTGCGGCGACCACAAGGACCAGTGGTATGAGGACGTCGGCGCGTCGCGTACGCACTGTGCACTCGCCGCCGGTGACAGAAACAGAAATAAGATCTCCCAGCGCATCGGTGACTCCGCCCTCGATCCTGTACCGGACCACAACCCGCGTTCCGGGGGCTGTGCCGGCGAGGAAGTCCTGGGGTGTTTTCAGTGGGGAGGTCACCACTTCATCGTAAATCGCCCCGGCAGTATGACGCTCCGCTACGTTCGCGCCAAAGGCTGGGAGATAATAGGCTCGGAAGTCGATAAGTCCGGCGTGCGCGCCGGAAGCATTAACTGGCAGGATTGCCGGAACCAACGTGGAAAGGCAAAGGGACGTGACGTACGTAATCGCGCAACCGTGTGTAGATGTTAAAGACAAGGCATGTATTGAGGAGTGCCCCGTCGATTGCATCTACGAGGGTGAGCGGTCCCTCTACATCCACCCCGACGAGTGCGTGGACTGTGGCGCCTGCGAGCCGGTGTGCCCTGTTGAGGCAATCTACTACGAGGACGACACTCCGGATGAGTGGGCCGACTACTACAAGGCCAACGTCGAGTTCTTTGACGATCTCGGTTCGCCCGGCGGAGCGGCGAAGGTCGGCAACACCGGTAAGGACCACCCGATGATCGCCGCCCTGCCGCCGCAGAACCAAGACCACTGAGGGCGGCCGCGCCAGTGACATCTGCCCTCCGCAGCTTTGGCCTCAGCCTTCCTGATTACCCGTGGGAAGCCATGGCGCCTTATCTCGCTACGGCGGCAGCGCATCCCGGGGGAGTAGTGAATCTGTCCATCGGCACTCCCGTGGACGGCACTCCTGCACTGATCCAGGACGCCCTGCGCCGCGCTGCCGATGCCCCCGGCTACCCGACGGTCCATGGGACGCAGGGACTGCGAGAAGCGATCTCCAGTTGGTTCGAACGGCGGCGCGGCGTTCCCGGGCTGGATCCCCGGGACGTCATGCCCACCGTTGGCTCGAAGGAGCTCGTGGCCTGGCTGCCGTTCCTGTTGGGACTTAAGCCCGGTGACGTCGTCGTGCGTCCTACTGTTGCCTATCCCACCTATGACATCGGCGCTACTTTCGCTGGCGCTGTTCACGTCGCCGCTGACGATTTGGACGAGCTCGTTGCCGTGACGCGCTCCCGTGTCCGGCTGATCTGGATAAACTCGCCAGCCAATCCCACCGGCAGTGTCCGGGACGTCGCTTCGCTCCGAAAGATTGTTGACCAGGCCCGGGAGATCGGCGCCGTGGTTGCCTCGGACGAATGCTATGCCGAACTGGGCTGGGACGAATGGGACGTCCAGCTCGGTGGAGAAGCTGTGCCAAGCATTCTTGACCCGCGGGTTTCCGGCGGCTCCAATGAGGGTCTGCTGGCCGTCTACTCGCTCAGCAAACAGTCGAATCTCGCGGGTTACCGGGCAGCTTTTATTGCCGGCGATTCAGCGATCATGGCCAATCTGGTTAACAGCCGTAAGCACGCCGGCATGATTGTGCCGTACCCCGTCCAGGAAGCAATGCGCGTGGCGATCGGGGACGACTCCCACGTGCAGCTGCAAAAGGACATTTACCGTTCACGTCGGCGGCGGATCGTCCCGGCATTGAAGGATTTCGGCTTGGAGATTCAGGAATCCAAGGCCGGCCTGTACCTCTGGTGCACTGCCGGCGAGGCCACCTGGGACACCGTGGGGAGGCTTGCGGCGCGGGGAATTGTTGTGGGTCCGGGCGTCTTCTACGGCGATGCAGGCCACGGCTTCATCCGGGTAGCACTGACCGGAGCGGACGACAGGATCGACGCCGCAGTTCAGCGACTCTCCGTAGCGCCGTAACAATCATGTGACTCGTGCCACAACTGGCCGGGTTTGAGGCAGTTTCGTGAGGATCGGATTAGTACCACCTGCGCAGGGGCGGTACTTTTTAACTGAATATCAATGGTGGCTTTCTACAGGAAGGCAGCCCGGCTGTTGGAAACCTGCCTGTGCAGCGACCGCGGACGGTCCCACCTGATGTTGGATCAAGCTTTCTAGAGAGGCCCAGAGGCCTCATGAAGGGGACTCCATGACTGAGACCACCAGTACTGAGACCACCAGCGCAGTCCTGCGCCATGCGGGCGGCGAACTCGAACTGCCCCGCATCAAGGTTGTAGAAGGAAACGAAGGCTACGACGTTTCCCAACTGCTCAAGCAGACCGGGGCTGTCACCTTTGACCCCGGCTTCATGAACACCGCTGCCACGACGTCCGCCATCACCTACATCGACGGTGACGCAGGGATTCTGCGGTACCGCGGCTATCCCATCGAGCAGCTTGCCCAGCACTCAAGCTTCCTCGAAGTTTCGTACCTCCTGATCTATGGCAACCTGCCCTCTCCGACCGAGCTGGATGGATTCGACCAGAAGATCCGCCGCCACACGCTGCTGCACGAGGAGCTGAAGGGCTTCTTCGGCGGCTTCCCCCGTGACGCGCACCCGATGCCCGTGTTGTCATCGGCCGTGTCTGCTCTCTCAACCTTCTACCAGGACTCCCTGGATCCGTTCAACGAAGAGCAGGTGGAACTCTCCACCATCCGCCTGATGGCCAAACTCCCGGTCATCGCCGCCTACGCGCACAAGAAGTCCATTGGCCAGCCGATGCTGTACCCGGACAACTCCATGAACCTGGTGGAAAACTTCCTGCGGCTCAGCTTCGGCCTTCCGGCTGAGCAGTACGAGCTGGACCCGGTGATTGCCAAGGCCCTGGACCTGCTCCTGATCCTGCACGCGGACCACGAACAGAACTGCTCCACCTCAACGGTGCGCCTGGTGGGCTCCTCCAACGCCAACCTCTTCGCTTCCGTGTCTGCCGGCATCAACGCGCTCTTCGGCCCGGCCCACGGCGGCGCCAACGAGGCTGTGCTGAAGATGCTCCGCCAGATCCAGGCCGACGGCATCAAGCCCGAGGACTACATGGAGAAGGTCAAGAACAAGGAGGACGGCGTCCGCCTCATGGGCTTCGGACACCGTGTCTACAAGAACTACGACCCCCGGGCCAAGATCATCAAGGCTACGGCCCACGAGGTCCTGACCAAGCTCGGCGGCAACGACGAACTGCTGGACATTGCAATGCGCCTGGAAGAGAAGGCGCTCGGTGATGACTACTTCATCCAGCGCAAGCTCTACCCGAACGTGGACTTCTACACCGGCCTGATCTACAAGGCCATGGGTTTCCCGGAGAAGATGTTCACGGTGCTGTTTGCGATAGGCCGATTGCCCGGCTGGATTGCCCAGTGGCGTGAAATGATCAACGACCCCAACACCAAGATTGGCCGTCCGCGCCAGCTGTATATCGGCGAGCCCGAGCGCCACTACCCGGCCCGCTAGTCCCCACCGGCTCCCAAACCTCGCAAGCTCGGTTTGGGCCCCTCGCCGGTGTGGGCCCAACCACCGGCTCCCAAACCTCGCAAGCTCGGTTTGGGCCCCTCGCCGGTGTGGGCCCAACCACCAAATCCCATACGACGCCGGCCGCTCACCTTCCCAGGTGGGCGGCAAGGATGCGTCTTGCCCTGTCCCCACGATTCGCCGCGGAAGGCATCGAACTGGATGGTCAGGGA
>NZ_JALLAN010000012.1:158971-162570 GCF_023062595.1 Arthrobacter rhizosphaerae | reverse complement strand
GTCAACCTCGGACGCTGGGCAACGGCCCCGACGCTATACTCGGCAGCCCTAACTGACGACATCTGCCCGCCATCAACTGTCTTTGCCAGCTTCAACGCCTACGGCTCAGGCACTACTGATGCATCCGGTTCCGGCCCGACGAAGGAAATTGAGGTGTACAGGTTCAACAACCACGAAGGAGGCCAGGAACACCACTGGATAAAGCAACTGCAGTTCCTTCGCAAGCTCCTCCAATAAGACACAGCTGTAAGCACCCAAGAACACCTCCGGTCAATGGCTAAGATCCGACACTCGGTTTTTCGAGATGATCAAACAACCACACACGCGGTAGAAAGAGGTAGCTGTTTTTTAGTCCGCAGGACGTTTCCAGCCGCCGAGTACCCGGCGGAATCGCTGTGCGGAATCGACGCGGGTACAGTCTTTAGACCGAGCGTCCTCGACAAGTTCCCTGGAGAAGCACCAGCGGTACGGCCGAGACCTGAACGAAAGGCGACAGTCAGTTGCGAAGTGACACACGTCGAAATATGAAAAGTCTCATGCGCGCCGTGGGCGAAGAGATCGCTCAGAATCCAGCCAACGTGACCATGCAAAGCGCTGCCGCTCGTGCGGGAATCGGGACCGCCACGGCTTACCGCTATTTCTCGTCGCTGGACGAGCTGCTCGAGGCCTACACCATCAACACTACTGAGGAACTCCGCGATTTCGTCCACGGATGCCCGCTGACCGGAAGCGAACTGTACAACGCCGTACTGTCCCGCTGGATCACCCTGGTGCTCGAACATGGCAAAGTCATGGTCCAGCTGCGCTCCCGCTCCGGATACCTCCAGCGCATGGATCAAGGTGACCCGGTCATCGCCACTTCCCGTGCTATCTGGGAGCAACCCCTGAGGGGACTTCTCCAAGATCTTGGCCTCCCGGAGACCCTGCTCAGACAGGCACTGTTTCTGAACAACGCCCTCTCGGACCCCCGCGAAATCCTTGACCTTAGTGAAACGGAGAAGTTGGAGCCGGAACAAATTGGGAAGCAGCTTCTTGAAGCACTTTCCGGGTCCCTCCAAGGATGGGCAGACGCCAGGCGAAGGACCGGGTAGAGACCTGTTCAGTAAATAATGTTCAGGGCCTAAAGTTCCTCGGTCACATGAAGTTCCGCGCGGCTTCAACGAACCGGTCCAACCCGAGCTCAAGGTTTTCGGGGTCTGTGGCAAATGAGAGGCGCACGTGTCCTTCTCCGGATGGCCCGAACTCGCTGCCGGATCGGACAATTACTCCGGCAGCTGCGAATCGGGCAGTCATTTCATCGGAGGTCAGACCTGAATCGATTTTCACGAACGCATAGAACGCGCCTTGGGGCGGGAGCATGCTGAGTCCCGGGATACCGGAAATCTTGGCGACCACAATGTCGCGGCGTGCCTGGTATGACCCAGCCATTAGGCGGAGGTGTTCAGAGGGTGTTTCCAAAGCGACGAGGGCGGCGTCCTGCACGAATGTATTGATGGAACCGTTGAGTGTTCGGTGGAGCAGATTGATCTTCTCTGACACCTGGCGGGAAGCAACTACGTAGCCCAGCCGCCATCCCGTCATGGCGTAGGTCTTGGAAAACGTGCTGCAGCAGATGACCTGATCTGCAATGGCATGGAGTTCCAAAACGGATAGGAACTCCATGCCATCAAAGATAATGTCGGCGTAGGCCTCGTCGGAAAGAAGCAGAAGATGAGGGTGGGCCTCCAAAATTACTGCCAGTTCCCGCAGTTCGCCCGCGCTGTAGACCCGGCCTGTTGGGTTGCCTGGATTGCACAGAATAATCATGCGGGTACCAGCCGCTTCACGAGCCAGCCGTTCAAGATCCAGCGTTCCGTCGGCAAGATTAGCAACCCAGATTGCCTCGGCACCGACCATTGCGAGGTGGTCCGCGTACAACGAGTACGTCGGTTCCGGAATCAGAACCTTGTCTCCTGGATTGATCAGGGCAAGTATCGTAGCAGCCAGGCCGGCGCTTCCTCCGTGGGTGATAACAATCTGGTCCGGCGAGAGGTTCTGACCGGACCTAACCGACAGCCCTTCAGCCAGGGAGCGGCGGAGTTCGGGCGCTCCACTGAGGTTTGTGTAACGGGTCCGGCCGTTACGCAAGGCCTCAATCGCGGCCTCGACGATGGGACTTGGTGTCCCTGCATCTGGTTCTCCCATGGACAGGGCAACGGCGCCAGCAGGTGTCGATCCCAAGGACGCTGGCCGCCGGGAGGCCAGGACGATGCGTTGAGCTGAGTTTGAGCTGTCAGAGCCGTAGTCAACAAGGGTCTTTGTGGAAGTCATGTGTTCATCCTGATTCCTGCTACATCGCAAATAGGTAGAGGGCCGCAAAAAAGTAAGAATAGTTTACCAATTCGTACGGGATTTCCACAAGGAAGTCCAGTATAGGCTCAAATCCCGGACGGGAGAGGAGGGGGAGTGGACGCCGGGGCCGCCCCTCCCATGCCAACCCATATGCGGGACGGGACCTCTTCGTTCGCCTTCTGAATTGGGGCTTCTATCCGAAGGGATCTTGGGGCGCAACCCTTCCGCTAGACAACCTAAGGCTTATACAGAGTCTCCGTGCATCTCAGGATCGAAAGATATCTGAGGTCAATTCATGGGATGCAACAAATTTCCTACATGGTCGGCCCTGGTCTTCCGTGACTCCAGTAAGTAAGGGCGGAGTCCTCTGCCACGAGTCCAACGAGCCTGAGAATCCCGGCCGGAGCATCGGCCCCTTTCTTCGTCGGAGATGATGTTGGCATGCGCGGGTCCTGCAGCAATTATGGGGTCAGCACACACCTCGACTGAAGTTCGCCCGCTCAGATTGTAGCGGGAGGTCCGCGGCAGCCCTTGCGTCATTGCGTCAGCCCCGCCGCTATTACTGTTCGCTAGGTGTGGCGAGGCGGCAGCCGCTTCGGAAGCGGGGCTGCTTTTCGTGAAACAAAGTCCCAACCTTTGACGGTAGAAACCGAAACGCAGGAGCGTTATGAAGGCGTTGACAATTGACTCCTAGAGTGAGATAGTTTTCCCAATTACGAGATTTATCTCACAATTATCGGCCGTGCTGAGGTTGTTCCTTCTAGCGGCCGGCAGCATCATCTCGTGTTGATCAGAGACAGGTATTGAATCTCAACTCGTTCCGGCCCCCAACCCTGGGACCGCTCCCACGGCTAGTCCCCAACACTGGCCGACTGAATCCGACGCGAAACCAAACAAAGAAGTTAAGGAACGCCTGATCAGGTGGCCCACAGGTGCCACATCTGGGCATGCGCTGTTAGACCAATCAACTCACCAATCCCACAGGGGACACAGACAGTAGGAGTTTTTCATGGCACCTCGTTGGTTTACAGGCACGGCAGCAGCCGTCGCCATTTTGACTGCAACGGCTCTAACCGGCTGTTCCAGTTCCAGTACCAGCAGCCCTGGCCCGGCCGAGAATAGCCCTGCCGGTGAGCCTGTGACCGTTGAGTATTGGGGTGCTGCGGTTGGCCAGGAGAAGTCAGTCGAGATCTTCAACGCCGCACATAAAGATGTTCAGATCAAGTACACCCAGATTTCCGCGGGTTCGGCCGGCGGCTACTCCAAGA
>NZ_JALLAN010000012.1:0-158879 GCF_023062595.1 Arthrobacter rhizosphaerae | reverse complement strand
TCCCTCCTAGCGGTCATCCCCCTGCTCATCGCTTTCTCCATCCTTCAGCGCTACTGGCGCTCCGACCTGACCGCAGGTGGAGTGAAGTAAGCTGCCGTCACCGCGAAGATAGCGATCTATAAATGAAGGAACTGTAGATGAAACGCATCCCGTTCAACCGAGAGTGGCAGTTCGGCCCTCTGGTTTCCGTCCATGAAGCCATCAAAGTGGCGCCACCAAGTGACAACCTCGTCGACCTCCCCCACGATGCAATGCTCGCCAGCGGCCGCACACCAGGTGGGACAGGCGGCGCGCCTTCCGGCTATTTCGACGGCGGCACCTGGACATACGAAAAACAGTTTGACGTACCAGCTGACTGGGCCTCCAAACGCATCACCTTCGAATTCGAGGGCGTCTACCGGGACGCCATGGTCTACCTCAACGGAGCTTTCGCTGGCCAGTGGAGCAACGGCTACTCCTCGTTCCACATCGAAGCGGACCCCTTCCTGAACTACGGTGAGACCAACACCATTCGCGTCGATGCTCGCTCCCATGAAGACTCGCGGTGGTATCCAGGCGGCGGGATCTACCGCCCGGTGCATCTGCTCATTGGTGAGCTCATGCACCTGACGCCCACAGGATTGCGGGTGTCCACCCCGGACGTTGACGACGAGCTCGCCACTGTCGTGGTCAGATCAACCGTCGCGAATAAAGGGCTAACCACCCGCACAGCCGAACTCTCGCTGGAAATCCATAACGACGCAGGCGAGGAGGTGGTCTCAGAGAAATCCAAAGTCACCCTCCTACCCAACGAGACTTTGACCTCGCATCAGCGGACGTATGTGCCGGAACCGTCGCTGTGGAGCCCGGACAGCCCTGCCCTCTACCACGCGACTGTCAGCATCACGGACGAGAACGGGCGCATAGACCGTGCATCAACGACGTTCGGCATCCGAAGTGTCACCGTTGACCCCGTCCGCGGGCTCAGGCTGAACGGCAAACCCACCAAGCTTCGAGGGGCTGCACTCCACCATGACCACGGTGTGCTCGGCGCCGCAGAGTTCGCCGACGCCGCTATGCGGCGCGTTCAGCGGATGAAGGCTGCGGGCTTCAACGCGATACGCTCAGCACACAACCCGATGAGCGTGGCGATGCTCGACGCCTGTGATCGGCTGGGAATGCTGGTGTTCGACGAGGCGTTCGACATGTGGTCGGTGTCCAAATCCACGGATGACTACTCCCGGTCGTTCCCCCAGTGGTGGGAGCGCGATATTGACGCGATGGTAGCGAAGGATTTCAATCATCCGAGCGTCATCATGTACTCCATCGGAAACGAAATTATCGAAGCGGGGACCCGGCATGGCGCCCGGTGGGGGCGATTGCTTGCAGAACGAACCCGTGAGCAGGACCCAACCCGGATCGTGACCCACGCCCTGCAGGGAATGTACATGGCAAGGGACAAGGTCCCGGAACTCCGCGCCGAGGTCAATCAGGACAGCTCCACCATTCGGGGACTCAATGATTATCTGGGCCAAGTGACTCACCTCATGAACCGGGTCATGGCCTCGGAACTCCTCGGTGAGCGGCTGCTGGAGCCGGCATCCGTGCTCGACATCGTCGGTTTAAATTATGGAGACGCGCGCTACGAAGTAGACAAGGACGAATTCCCCAATCGCATCTACTTCAACTCGGAATCATTTCCGACACACATTGACCGTCTGTGGAAGATGATTCTTGAGAGAAACAACGTACTCGGTGATTTCACCTGGACCGGGTGGGACTTCCTGGGGGAGGTCGGTACGGGCCGGCACGTGTACCCCGAGGATTCCCAGGAACACCGCGCCCCGTTCCCGTGGATAGCTGCCGTGTGCGGGGACATAGACCTCATCGGCCAGCGCAAGCCCATCTCCTACTACCGGGAAATCGTCTTTGGACTGACCGATGTCCCCTACGTCGGCGTACGAACTCCCCGCGATGACGGTTACGTCATCGAACCCAAAGCGTGGACCTGGTCAGATGTAGCACCGTCCTGGACCTGGGATGTCGACCCAGGAACTCCCATGCACGTGGAAGCCTATGCCTCGGGTGATGAAGTGCAGTTCGTCCTCAATGACGCTGTCGTGGCCACCGAAAAGGTCGGAGTCAACCGCGATTACCTCGTACAAACCATCGTCCCATTCGAACCCGGTGTCCTGGAAGTCGTTTCGTACCGCAACGGCGCCGAACTGGGTCGCCGGAAGCTAATAACGGCTAACGCACCGGCCAAACTGAGGCTTTCAGCCGACCGGGCCTCGATCACCGCCAACACTATCGACCTGCTGCACCTGGAGATCACGCTGGTGGACGAGGAAAACCGCCCCAATCCCAATATGGACGTGGAAGTAGCCGTGGCTGTCCAAGGGCCGGCGACACTGCAGGGATTAGGATCGGCCAATCCTGCAGCGCCCTGCGACTACCTTGGAAATGTCTCATTCACCTACCACGGCCAAGCCCTCGCGGTCGTTCGTGCCGGAGCCAAGCCAGGCGCCGTGACCATCACGGTCACAGCTGAAGGGTATGCGGACGCGACGTTAACCATTGATTCCTCTCCAACAGAAATCGAACTTCGGCCTGCTCGCTGACGCACTTCGAAAATCACAGGGGATAAGCCGGCCTGTCCGCGTTCTGGACAGACGCATCCGCGGCATTGGACGCACAGAACAAATGATTCAATTCCATAGCGGAGACCGCTACAAATCGGCGCCCCATCGATGCAGCGCGCATTTTGACACCACCATAGGCGGCAAGAGCGGTGACCAGCAGGTGCACATTTTGGATTCGTGACCCTGGCCGGATCTGCCAGCCCGCGGAGGGGCAGCCAGGCTCAGCTCATGTGGCGACGCCAAGCATCGCGCGTCTAAAAGCCGGTGGCGTTTGCCGTGCCAGAACTCAGGCTATAGCCGGTCAATGGCCGAGCAACCAGAAACGCAAAGCGGGGTATTGACAGCGGAGCAGCGCAACTGAGATGATTTTCTCAATTACGAAATTCATATCAAAAGAGGTTCCAGAGATGCAAGGCCTCAATCGGTTTTCTGTCACATCCACCGACTCGCTCCGGCTTCATTCGCTCACGGGGAGTCCGTGAATGCTAGTTGTCGACGAGGAATCTGCCATGAAGTTGCGGGTCTGTCTACCAAGTGTGAGCTGCTTGTACACCCCTGGGCATGTAGTACCACTGCAACCAACCCAGTAATTACAGGGGACACAGAAAGTAGGAGTTCTCATGACACCACGTTGGTTCAAGAGCTTCGGAACAGCCGTCGCGATCTTGAGCGCATCTGTTCTCACCACCACGGCCTGTACAGGCACTTCCTCCACTGAATCTGGCTCCAATCGTGAGTCGGTGACCGTTGAGTATTGGGGTGCTGCGGTTGGCCAGGAGAAGTCAGTCGAGATCTTCAACGCCGCACATAAAGATGTTCAGATCAAGTACACCCAGATTTCCGCGGGTTCGGCCGGCGGCTACTCCAAGATGCTGAACGCTGTCCAGGCCGGCAACGCTCCGTGTCTTGGCCAGATCAGTTTCGACACGATTCCTAGCTTTGCGGCATCGGGTTCGCTTGAGGACATCACCGAGTATGCGGAAGGCAGCAAAGACCAGTACTCACCTGTGTCCTGGCAGCTTTCCAGCCTCGGCGGAAACGTCTACGGCATTCCCGTGGGCCTTGGCCCCATGGCCCTCTTCTACCGAGCCGACCTGTTTGAAAAGTTCGGTATCGAGGCTCCGAAAACATGGGAAGATTTTGAAACCGCCGCTCAGACAGTAAAGGCGAAGGATCCTGCCGCGTACTTGGCCACCTTCCCGCTGAACACTTATGACATCGGTGCGCTTTCTCATCAGGCCGGGGGCCAGTGGTTCCGTACTGACGATGATGCCTGGAAGGTGTCCATCAACGATGGACCGTCGAAGCAGGCGGCAGAGTACTGGCAGGGTCTGCTGAAGGAGAAGCTCGTTGTTCCCGAGCCGGCCTTTGACCAGGCCTGGTACACCAACCTCCAGAGTGGGCGGCTGCTTTCCTATGTCGGTGCTGCGTGGAGCGGCGAATTGCTTGAGAAGAACGCGCCGGGCCTCGCGGGCAAGATGGCAGTAGCTCCCGTGCCCCAGTGGAAGGAAGGCGACAAGGTTTCCGGTAACCGTGGCGGTGGGTCTATCTCTGTTTTGAAGGGGTGCAAGAACCCGAAAGAAGCCACTGAGGCTGCGGTATGGATGACGACCAACGCGGACAGCGTAACAAGCCTGATCACTGAAACAGGCATCTACCCGGCTGCCCTCAGTGGCCAGAAACTGCCTGCGCTCACGGCAGGCTCGGACTTCTTCATCAATGGTGACAAGACGGCCGAAATTTTCTCCACGGCCGCGAGCAACATACCGGAGCAGTGGGTGTGGGGTCCGAACATGACCAGCCTTCAGCCAAAGATGAATGACGGACTGAAGGTCATCGGCTCCGGACAGGGAACTATCTCTGAGTTGCTCAACTCCCTCCAGGCATCCACGATCGCTGACCTGAAAGGCCAGGGTCTGAGCGTCAAGGAGTAACTCCGCCACCGGCGGCGCCCAGTCAGGAACCATCTGGGCGCCGCCTACTCCATACATCATCACCCGAAGGATTAGCCATGAAGGCACCCACCCTCTCCGCACAGCGGCCCGTGCAACCAGAAGCGACGACAACTCAGCCCCGCAAATCACGGTTGAGCCGGAAGACGACCTTGTCTGCGCTGCTCTTCCTGATACCGTTCGCGATCATGTTTTTATCCATGAAGGTGGCTCCCATCTTCTACGCGATTTACCAGAGCTTCTTCAAAACGGAACGCAGCGGCCTTGGCGTGGGGAGTTCTGAGAGCATCTTCGCGGGCTTCGGAAACTATCTCCTGGCGCTGCAGAACAGCGACTTCATGGCCTCCTTCGGGCGCGTATTTTTGATCGGGATCGTACAGGTCCCTCTCATGCTGACCATTGCGTTATTCCTGGCGCTTCTTCTGGACTCTGCCTTCTCACCGTTCCGGCGCGGATTCCGACTGATTTACTTCCTGCCCTACGCTTTCCCCGGCGTCATCGCAGCGATCATGTGGTCGTTTCTGTATCAACCGGACATTGGACCTCTCAGCGGATGGCTGAGCGCCATTGGCATCGATGTCAACTTCCTCGCCAACAACATGGTCTTCTTTTCAATCGGAAACATGATGACCTGGGGCTATACAGGCTTCCAAATGCTAATCATCTACTCGGCCCTCCAGGCAGTACCTGAAGACCTGACCGAAGCGGCGAGCCTGGACGGGGCCGGATGGTGGGCCACCGCATGGCACATCAAAATCCCCGCAGTGCGGCCAGCGATCATTCTCACCGCTGTATTTTCGATCATCGGAAACATCCAGCTATACAACGACCCCGCGATCCTCTCGAAAGTGGCACCAGGAATCTCCTCAACGTTCACCCCGATCATGGCAGCGCAACAACAAGCCGCAGCCAACAACTACAACCTGGCCGCCGCTCAATCAGTCATCCTGGCCCTGGTTGCGTTGGTCCTTTCGTTCGGATTCCTCAAATTCACTCAGCGAAAGGAAGCTGACTCATGACCACCGCTCCCCCGCGCACAACAGTCCGGCGCCCAACGCAGTCCCCCAGACCCAGCCGGATGCCATGGCGCCAACAACGCGTCCCGTTCTCGGCGCGCACGTTCTCCTTCATCGTGATGGCCGCGTTCGCGCTCTACAGTCTGGTGCCCCTCTGGTGGCTTATAGTCAGCGCCACGAAAAGCAGGGAGGACATGTTCACCACGGATCCCATGCTGTTCTCCGACTTCAACCTCTGGGGAAACATCGCTGACGTTTTCGCTCAGCAAAACGGCATCTTCGCCATCTGGACCGGAAATACGGTGCTCTACTGCGTGGGCGGTGCCGCTATCGCCACCCTCCTCGCAGCCATGGCCGGCTACGCCCTGGGCAAGTATGAGTTCCCCGGCCGAAAGCTGGTCTTCAACATCATTCTCGCCGCCGTTCTCGTGCCCGCGATCCTCTTCGCACTCCCCCTGTATCTGATGTTCAGCGAGATCCAATTGGTCAACACCTACTGGTCAGTTCTCCTGCCCAGCCTCGTCAGCCCTTTCGGAGTATTCCTCGCTGCCACGTTCGCAAGACAAGCCATCCCCAACGAACTCCTCGAAGCAGCCCGAATCGACGGCGCCAATGAAGCCCGGATCTTCTGGCGGATCGGCCTCCCCATCATGTCTCCCGCGCTGGTAACTGTATTCCTCTATCAATTCGTCGCAATCTGGAGCAACTACCTCCTGCCCGTGCTCATGCTCAACAACGACACCCTCCAGCCGCTCTCAGTCGGCCTGGTCAACTGGCGCGAGCGACTGAACGAAGGAATTTCCTACCACATCACAATCACAGGATCCCTCCTAGCGGTCATCCCCCTGCTCATCGCTTTCTCCATCCTTCAGCGCTACTGGCGCTCCGACCTGACCGCAGGTGGAGTGAAGTAAGCTGCCGTCACCGCGAAGATAGCGATCTATAAATGAAGGAACGTATTACAGGGATTTCAGGTTGCGAAGCGGAATGCATAGGTGAAATTGATGACTCAAGATAGTTCGACGACGCCCGCTCCTAATGTAGTTCTCATCTGTACCGATCAATGGAGAGGAGATTGCCTCTCCATAAACGGTCATCCAATCGTTAGGACACCTTATCTCGATGCAATTGCCGCAGAAGGTGCAAATTTCTCGAATGCTTATTCATCCACGCCGACTTGTGTCCCTGCCCGTATGGCCCTGATGACCGGCCTTACTGCGCGTTCTCATAGGAGGGTTGGTTATGCCGACGGTGTTGATTTCGACGTTTCCGTAACACTCCCTGGAGAGTTCACAAAGGCTGGCTATCAAACACAGGCGATCGGGAAAATGCATTACTATCCTGAACGCGGACGCATCGGGTTTAACGACGTTATTCTTCACGACGGATACCTAAATTTTGCCAGGAAACGGGGTCGTGAAGTCGACTGGTACGACGACTATTTGGTTTGGCTGCGCGGTCAAGCAGGCGAAAGCGCAGTTTCGGACTATTTTGACGACGGCATAAATTGCAACTCCGTTGTCGCACGCCCCTGGTCCCGCGCGGAATCCCTTCACCCAACGAACTGGGTCGTGACAGAAGCCATTTCGTGGTTATACCGCCGAGACCCCACCGTACCCTTTTTCCTATACCTGTCTTTCCACCGCCCGCACCCGCCATACAATCCGCCAGCATGGGCTTTCGAACAGTACCTCAACCTTCCTGATCATGAACCACCTGTGGGCGACTGGGTTGCTGACCTTGATGACTACAGAACCGATCATCGGCCAGATGCCCACGTAGCTACATACGATCAGCAGACTTTGAACCGAGCCCGCGCCGGATACTACGGCAACATCACGCATATCGATCATCAGATTGCCCGCTTTATGGAGGTACTACGCGAGTTCGGGTTAAAGGACGACACGTACATTGTCTTCACGTCTGATCACGGCGAGATGCTGGGCGATCACGACCTGTGGCGTAAGGGGTATCCGTACGAGGGGTCGTCCCGGGTTCCGTTGCTGATATCCGGCCCGGGCATAAGCGGCGGCCAGCGGGTCGATGCCGTCGTCGAACTACGTGACTTGATGCCGACTCTGCTCGACGCGGCACGTCTTCCGGTGCCGGGAAGCATCGACGGAATCAGCCTCCTCGGCCTTACCCAAGCTGACCAGCGGGGCAGCAATGCTGAATTGCGGCCCTACCTGCATGGTGAACACGTACTCCTGGGCCAGTCGATCCAGTGGGTGCGAGCAGGCAGCTGGAAATACATCTGGTTCTCAAAGAATGGAAACGAGCAACTTTTCAACCTCCACAATGACCCCACGGAGACCCGGAATCTCAGTGGAGATCCCGGTTGTCAGAATCAGCTCGCTCAACTTCGAGCAAGCCTCATCGCCGAGCTCTCGGGTCGCCCAGAGGAGTTCGTGCAGTCGGGGCGGCTGCTAGCCGGACAGGCCGTCGTTACGCTGCTTCCAAAAGATCGCACGGAGGGTCAAGTGTGAGTGAGCACGCTTCAGGCCGCGACCCCGCCCTCGGACCGGTTCTGGTCCCAATAACCAATGCATCAACAAACATCGTCCTCGACGTCGCCCTCTCTTTCGGGCTCTGTTACCACCGGCCGAAAGCGCTCGTTTCTGCTATCGCAGCAGTTAGTGAACCAGCCGCCAACTGGTTCGACCGCTGCGGCTACGGGTTACTAATTGAGCAGGTCATATGACTGACAACACTTCCCTGGACAAGACGCCCCTGCTTCCTGTCGCAAGCTGCTGTTCACCGGCACGAACGGATCGCCAGAGCCGCGATGAACCCGGCCGGCACCAAACGGTACATGCAGAGGCAGGAACTTGGCATTTTGACGTGGAGATCCCGGCCGGTGTATTCCTCATGGGCGATGCGTTCAATGAGGGCTACATCGCTGATGGGGAACTACCGGTCCACGAGGTGGAGGTGGGAGTATTCCGGATGGATGCAACGGCGGTGACCAACTGGCAATTTGCAGCCTTTGTAGATGCGACAGGGTATAAAAGTGAAGCGGAGAAGTATGGCACCTCAGCCGTTTTCCACCTGCTCGTCCAAGCTGATATGAAAGACATTCTTGGGGCGGTATCCGGATCACCTTGGTGGCTCACAGTCCGAGGGGCCGATTGGGCACACCCTACCGGTCCTGGTCATCACTGGTCAGAGATCCCCGACCACCCCGTCGTTCAGGTTTCGTTTAATGATGCTCTGGCCTATTGCCGGTGGGCCGGGCGGCGGCTGCCGACCGAGGCTGAATGGGAATACGCCGCACGCGGGGGCCTGCAGCAAAAGCGCTACCCCTGGGGTGATGAACTCCATGGGATTGACGGGGCACACAACTGCAATATTTGGCAGGGCACCTTCCCGGAAGTGAACAGCCAAACAGACGGTTACGCCGGCACGGCCCCAGTCCGGAGCTTTCCTCCGAATGGGTACGGCCTCTACGAGGTCAGCGGAAACGTTTGGGAATGGTGCTCGGACTGGTTTCTGCCCAAGTACTACCGAAATTCACCAGCAGCAAATCCGCAAGGGCCCACTATCGGTAGAGGCCGTGTCATGCGTGGCGGTTCCTACCTGTGCCACTACTCCTACTGCAACCGATACCGGGTAGCAGCCAGGACTTCCAATACGCCGGACTCTTCCAGCAGCAACTGCGGCTTCCGAACGACGGCTGCCTAGAATGCTCGACGAAAAGACGGATAACCCAGCTGCGGTTCCACCTAAGCGGGGCAAACTCGCCGAATGGCTGCTTCCCGGCGGCATCGAACCCGACCCTCGCTTCACACTGGCCAATGAACGCACCTTCCTCGCTTGGATCAGGACCTCTCTTGCTCTGCTGGCGGGAGGCATCGCCATCGAAGCCTTCACGTCAGACCTTTTCCTCGAGACCGTCCGCAAAAGCCTGGCCGCTAGCCTTCTCCTGCTCGGAATGCTCCTGAGCGCCGGGTCCGCAATACGGTGGCTCCGGGTGGAACGCAGCATGCGCAACAAGACACCCCTTCCTCTGCCGCTTATTGTCCCCCTCCTTGCCGGAGCAGGAGCGCTGGCCACCGGAGCCGTTCTGATCCTTATCCTTCGGCACTGATCTGATGACGAATGCCGACAACCCCGCAGGCTCGCAGGGAGACCCGGGTCTGCAGCCGGAACGAACCACGCTGGCATGGGCCAGGACGATGCTGGCCCTGGTCACGGCCAGCGCCATCTTCCTTCGATGGCTCCCCCGCCATGGGTTCCCCGTACTCATGCTCTTCGTCGTTGCTATCGCGACGGCCGCTGCTATCTACCTCACACAACGCCGCCGCTACAGCACCAACTCCTACGGCATCACTCAGGAAAAGGTCGATGCCGAAATCCCCGCGGTCCTTTGGACAGCCTCCGCCGGAGTCGCGTTAGGAGCACTTGGAATCGTCGTTGTCATCCCCGGCTAGTCCATCGCCATCTTCCTCGATACGGGAGGCAGTCCGCTGGCTTACACATAGTGGAGCCTTACTGGAGGGTTGTGTTCTCGCCGTCGAACGAAGATCCCCTCCTCTGGACAGTCTGCACAAATGCGGAACCCCAGCCAATCTGAAGTACATCTAAAGCTGACGTCCGGCCGGCCGGAAGCCAAACGACCTCAGCGGCGGACTGGGCAAACGAATTGGCTTCGATTCGTGTAGGACAAGTCGGAAGGGACGAAAACGCCCGATTCCCTGCGCGCCCCAAGCAGTAGCGGCACCCCCGAGTGGGAACCCCGCATGACGTAGGTGTGTTGACCCCTGATCAGTTCACGCCATGGGTCAAGCGTGGGCAGACGTTTTATCCAGAAGGAAACTCGCCGACGGACCTTGCTTGTGCACCCATTTCAAGGCAAAATAGGAATGAATTACCAATTGGCACTCTTGTTTCAATGTTGCGGATCTCGGAGAGGACCCCTCGCCTGAAGCTTATGGACGCGGGAATTTCAACGCGATGGGGCCACCGGGCGTTGCGTGGGACCAGCGCTGACCGTGCTGACCCGTCAGAGCGACAACCTTGCTATGCACCGCGCCCTCGATGACGCTAACCCCGGCGAGTAATCAACCAGCTCAAGGACATCGACACTCTAGGACGGGAGCTGCGCGCGAGCATTCGAAGTGCTATCAGGAGACCCGCGTCCACAGCCCTGCAGGACTACGAGAGAGGTTATACGGGAAGGAACCGGATTGAAAGATCAATCACAACGCCAGGACAGCTTCACTGCTTCAGCCGCTACGGGCCATCATGCACCAATCAGTGGCTGGTGGCGCCCGGAGGACGACCCGCAGCCATTCCGCTACGTGCAGCGGGGAGAAATCATGCCGGCACTGGATGGTTCTCAAACCAGATGGACACTCGTCCAGCAACTGGAGCCGTTGGACCGTGTCCGGACTTTAGCCAGCCAGGGACAGGCGATCGCACGCGCCCTTTAGTCGCCAGCCGCACGATTACCGAGCGGCACAGCCCTCTCATAGAAAAATACCCGAATATGAAACGTAGATCTCTTGTTCAAAGCAGAAATGCTGAAAGACGCATGGGTGCACAAGGTCAGGGCACCTCGCGCCCGCCGGTGTTCCTACCTGTCAAGGCCAATGGAAATATCGCTCCGGGCCTCTGGAGCCCATCTTCTCCACAACGGCCCATTCCGGCCTCCCAGTCAGAAGGGCTGCCTATTTCATCGGAACGATCTGGCTGAGCTCATGCCGATCGTTTAGATGATCCCTGCGGGCAGGTCCTCCGCCAGTTTGGAGTGGGCCAGGGAATCACCTGTTGCTTGGGTGGCTGGGCGTGCTTGAATGGCAACCAATCCCACTTCAGTCGGATCCTGGACGTCGTGGTGGTCGCGACGGACCGCCATAGATGTACCTGCAACGCTCCACTAAAGTTCCGCCAGGGCTCCCTCGGACCGGAATAATCTGGCATTCCTTAGCTGACTAAGCCATTCCTTCAAAGAACGACAGAATCGGAAGTACATGCCCCTCTTTGACCTCCCGTTGCCCCAGCTACGCAGCTACACCTCCGATGTGACGATGCCGGACGACCTCCGCGAATTCTGGGATGCCACGATCGGGGACGCCAGGGCCTATCCCTTGAACGCCCGGTTTGAGCCCGTGGAGAACTATCTCACTGTGATTGACACTTTTGACGTGACCTTCGCAGGGTACGGCGGGGAACCCATCAAGGGCTGGCTGCACCTGCCCGCTAACAGGGACCCAGGTTCCAGGCTGCCTGTGGTCGTCCAATATGTCGGCTACTCCGGTGGGCGCGGTCTGGTGAACGAGGAGACAAGGTGGGCCCAGACGGGCTACGCACACTTCATCATGGACACCCGCGGTCAGGGCTACGGCTTTACTCTTGGTGAAACTGCCGATTCCCACCCGTCCGCCGGCGGGGTCGGTTATGCCGGCTTAATGACCCGGGGCGTCGGGAGCCGCGAAGACTACTACTATCGCCGGGTGTACACGGATGCTTTCCGGGCAGTGGAGGCAGCACAATCCCACCCAGTGGTGGATCCGGCACGAGTCGTCCTTGCCGGCATCAGCCAGGGCGGCGGAATTGCGGTGGCCGTCTCCGGGCTCGTGACCGGCCGGCTCAACGGCGTCGTCGCCGCATTGCCCGACGTCCCGTTCCTCCAGGACTTTCCGCGCGCCATCGACATCACGCCGCGTGGCCCGTACCCGGAAATCGCCGCCTTCCTAGCCAGGCACCGGGACCGGTACGAGCCAGTACTTAAGGTCCTTCGCTATTTCGACGGCGTCAACCTCGGACGCTGGGCAACGGCCCCGACGCTATACTCGGCAGCCCTAACTGACGACATCTGCCCGCCATCAACTGTCTTTGCCAGCTTCAACGCCTACGGCTCAGGCACTACTGATGCATCCGCTGCCGGCCCGACGAAGGAAATTGAGGTGTACAGGTTCAACAACCACGAAGGAGGCCAGGAACACCACTGGATAAAGCAACTGCAGTTCCTTCGCAAGCTCCTCCGATAAGACACACGCCCCTTTGTAGTCCACTGACAAACCTGCTGCTGGCGTTCGAGCGTGCTTTTGTGGCGGCCTCACTTCTACTGTAAAAATCGAAACACGCTCGAAGTAGGCGCTACAGCAGCGCAACTCGGATTATGGTCGGCCAGAAACTTAGCAGGGCGAGACTTCCGCCCGGACTGAAGGCGTGCCGGCATCCCGCAGCCAATGCACACAAGGCCGACGCGCAGCTCGATGGACCGCCAAGGCGGAAGCGCTTCGAGAGCAGACGCTTCCCATTCCCGCCCGTCAACTGAACAAAACGCTACATTCATGGGTCAAATTGCTTCCTAAGGAGAGTGCTACCCAGCGAGGATCCCAATCCTGTCTGATGGCAATTTTTCATAAGGTAACATATTCTTACTTGAGAAGCTCTTATCGATTATATAAAAGAGCTGAACCCAGCCCTAGGTCTGGGTACCGTGCACCTCACGGTCTGCGTGCGAACAGTCGTAATGGCTGATATGTGAGGCAACGTAAGAGGCACTACGCAAAAGAGTCATAGGTGGACGCAGAAACATGGCTTCAACTAAAGAGGTTCAGTCTTCTTCGGTGACAGTGTCTGTCACGAGAAAAGTAGACCCTTCGCGCAGCGAGGAGGTGACGGCCTGGATCCAATCCGGGGTAAATATTGCCGGTCGCTGGCCAGGCTTCCTTGGATCCGGATGGATCCGGTCTTCCACACGTAGCGATGAGTGGTACATGCTTTACCGGTTCGCGGACCCCTCATCCCTCAGCGCCTGGGAAAGTTCAGGCTCTCGCAAAGCGTGGCTTGAGCAAGGAGACGGGTTAATCGAGGAACGCCGAGTGGAGAAACTTACAGGGATCGAGGGCTGGTTTGATTCCACCCCTAGGCCCAATGATCTCTCCTCTCCCTCACCCCGGCCTGCCCGATGGAAGCAAGCAGTGAGTGTGTGGCTTGCCTTCTTCCCTGTCAGCCTAATTTTTGCGCTTCTGGTCGAAGCCCTATACCCGGCATGGAGCGGACTATGGACAACTGCAAGGGTCTTTGTAACTACAACCATCCTTACCCCGATCATGACAGTATGGGTGCTGCCCGTGGTGACCCGGCTTCTCCGATCATGGCTAAGATCCGACAAGGCTTCTTGAATTGAGCAAACGACCATGCACTCGATCGGTCGAGACCATGAAGGAAAGGCAGCAGTCAGTTGCGAAGTGACACACGTCGAAATATGAAAAGTCTCATGCGCGCCGTGGGGCAGGAGATCGCTCAGGATCCAGCCAACGTAACCATGCAAAGCGCTGCCGCTCGCGCGGGAATCGGGACCGCCACCGCTTACCGCTATTTCTCTTCCTTGGAGGAGCTCCTCGAGGCCTACACGATTAACATCACTGAGAAACTCCGCGATTTCGCCCACGGATGCCCGCTGACCGGAAGCGAACTTTACAACGCCATACTGTCCCGCTGGATCGCGCTGGTACTGGAACATGGCAAAGTCATGGTCCAGCTGCGCTCCCGCTCCGGATACCTCCAGCGCATGGATCAAGGCGACCCGGTCATCGCCACCTCCCGTGCTATCTGGGAGCAACCCCTGAGGGGACTCCTCCAAGAACTGGGCCTCCCGGAGACCCTGCTCAGGCAGGCACTATTCCTGAACAACACCCTCTCGGACCCCCGCGAAATCCTTGACCTTAATGAAACGGAGAAGTTGGAGCCGGAGCAAATTGCGAACCAACTGGTGGAAGCACTTACGGGAGCTCTACATGGGTGGGCCGACGCCTCCCGCCGAGAGACGCTCTCAACGGCCTTGGCCAGTGAATGAACAACGAGGCTTTCCGACAGCCAGAAGCGCCCTGCGAACGGGACTATTGCGTTTGCAGGATCAGGGACTCTCAGTAGATGAACTGTGGACGGCCTCCCAGCGCAGCCACCTCCTCAGCCCTTCTAGTGAATAAACAGCAAGCCGTTGAGCCAGGCCACCATCCTTCGTGCCCAGGGTTAGGTTACGGCTCCTCATCCCGCCACGGGCCAAGATTTCAGTAACGAGGCCAACCTCGCTGGGACACGCCTCATTTCCCGTGAGCACAAGAGTAGATCTTCGTGAAGTCGCCACCCACGTCTCCTCCCATTCCATCGGTAAGTCGGTTGGCCGTCAGCTGGCTTGACACGAGTAACTTCCAGCGTCCCAGCAAACGCAACGCTGGTACCGGGAGGTTTGGGGCCAGGCAATTCTTCAGCTGCGTGAAGTTTGGCGTAGCGTCAATGAACCGCTCCAAGCCGGCTAACCCAACCCCCATTCCGTGATCGAATAAGTTCTGGAAAACGAGCTGCAGCAGATGACCTGATCCGCCACGTTTGAGAGTTCCAAAGCGGACAGGAACTTCATCTCATCAAAGACGATGTCTGCATACGCCTGGTCGGAAAGAAGCAGGAGGTGGGGTGGGCCTACGTGATTACCGCCAGTTCCCGTAGTTCCATCTCGCTAGACACCGGCCTCTTGAGTTCCCCGGATTGCACAGAATAGTCATTCGGGAGTCACCGGCTTCGCGAGCCAACCGCTCAAGATCCAAGGTTCCGTCGGCACGGTTCGCAATCCCAATTGCCTCCGCACTGACCATGGGCAGATGGTCGGCATACAAGGAGTAAGTCGGCACCGGAAGGGCAAGATTGTCAGTCTTTCCGCCAGGGAGCAGCGGAGTTCGGGAGCTCCCCTGAGGTTTGCGTAGCGCGCCGGCCGTTATGCACAGCCTTCACCGCCCTCGATGACGGATCTGTGGTCCCGGCATCGGGCTTTCCCGTAGGACAGCGCAATGGGCCGGCTGGTGTCACCACACCCAAGGATGCCGCGCGCCATGAGGCCAAGATTATGCGTTGGCGGACTCCGAGCCGGCAGGGCCGTGGTCAACGAGGGCTCTGGTGGAGTTCATGTCGTCATCCTGATCCCTGCTACATATCAGATCGAAAGTTCGTACAAACTAAGAGTTTCTTACTAATTAATACAACTTTGTAAATGGGTCCGGCAGGGGGTTCGATTCCCTCGAAAAGTGTATTCCATGAAAGCCAAGCGGATTTGGGTTATTTGTTTCGCGGGCGGAAGCACCACCCCTCAGCATTTCGCTCCACGGATGAACGCGACATGAAGGCAAATTGACAAAGAGTTGTCTCATGAGATAGCTTTCCCAATTACGAGATTCATCTCACACGAGGACCATCAATGAGATCTAGCTCCTCATAGGGTTCCAGCGCCGGCCACTTCTGGTCGTTGGTATTCCGATGACTTGAACGCCTGGATGAAACGCGCGATCACGACGAATGCCCGATCAGGAGGACTCCGGATACGAGTCCTGGGCAGGCCACACCAATGCACGAACTCACAATCCCATAGCGGGAATAGACAGTAGGAGTTTTCATGGCAACACGTTGGTTTAAGAGCGCGGCAACGGCCGTTGCTATTCTGAGTGCGACTGCCCTCACTGGATGTTCAGGTACCAGCTCAACTGATAGCCGCCCTGCCGGCGAACCAGTGACTATCGAGTTCTGGGGGGCTGCGGTTGGTCTCGAGAAGTCAGCCGATATCTTCAATGCTGCACATAAAGATGTCCAGATAAAGTACACCCAAATTTCCGAAGGCTCGGCCGGAGGCTACGCGAAGATGCTGAACGCTGTAAAGGCGGGCAACGCTCCGTGTCTTGCCTCAATCAGCTACAACACGGTTCCGAGTTTCGCGGCATCAGGTTCGCTTGAGGACATAACCGAGTACGCAAAGGACAGCAAGGACCGGTACTCGCCGGCAGGATGGCAGCTTTCCAGCCTTGGCGGAAGCGTCTACGGCATTCCCGTGGATCTTGGCCCCATGGCCCTCTTTTACCGTGCGGACCTCTTCCAACAGTTCGGTATCACTCCGCCCACAACCTGGGACGAATTCCAAACTGCCGCCGAAACGGTGAAAGCGAAGAGCCCCGACGCGTACATGGCCCCCTACCCCCTACGCACCGACGACATCGGTGCGCTTGCCTGGCAGGCCGGAGGAAATTGGTTCGGTACCGAAGGTGATGCCTGGAAGGTGTCGATCAACGATGAACCCACGAAAAAGGTTGCAAACTACTGGCAGGGCCTGGCGGATAAGAAGCTTGTCGTTCCCGAGCCGGCATTTGATACTGCCTGGTACACCAGCCTCCAGAGTGGGCGGATAGTTTCCTACGTCGGCGCTGTATGGAGCGGCGCGCTAATCGCGAAGAACGCACCAGGACTCAAAGGAAAAATGGCGGTTGCTGAACTGCCCCAGTGGAAGAAAGGCGAACACGCCTCCGGTAACCGCGGCGGCTCGGCCTACACAGTCTTGAAGGGGTGCAAGAACCCGAAAGAGGCAGCTGAAGCTGCGGTGTGGCTAACCACCAACACGGACAGTCTGACGAGCATGATCAAGGAGACCGGCATCTACCCGGCCGCTGTTAGCGGCCAGAAACTGCCCGCACTCACAGCAGGGTCAGACTTCTTCGCAAACGCCGACAAGACCGCAGATATCTTCACCACAGCCGCGAAAAACACGCCAGATAAGTGGGTGTTCGGTCCGAATATGACGAGCCTTTCGCCGAAGATGAATGACGGGCTGAAGGTTGCCGCATCGGGACAGGGAACCATCCCACAGCTGCTCGACACCATCCAGGAATCCACGATCGCTGACTTGAAAAGCCAAGGTCTGAGCGTCAAGGAGTAACTCCGCAGGCAGGCGGCGCCCAGCCAGGAACCATTTGGGCGCCGCCTACTCAATAGAAGGATTAGCTATGACGGCACCCACTCTGTCTGCACAGCAATCAGTGCAACCAGGAAATACCACCATCAAACCCAGGAAATCGCGCCTTAGCCGGAAGACCCGGCGTGCTGCACTGCTCTTCCTGGCTCCGTTCATGATCATGTTTCTATCCATGAAGGTGGCGCCCATCTTCTACGCGATATATCAAAGTTTCTTCAAAACGGAACGCACTGGCCTTGGTTTTGGTGAATCTAAGAGCATCTTTTCAGGCTTCGAGAACTACCTCGTGGCAATGCAGAACAGCGACTTCATGGCCTCCTTCGGACGAGTATTCTTGATAGGGATCGTGCAGGTCCCGCTCATGCTAGGCATCGCCCTTGTCCTGGCTCTCCTTTTAGATTCTGCCTTCTCACCCTTCAAACGCAGCTTCCGTCTGATCTTCTTCCTGCCCTACGCCTTCCCCGGCGTCATCGCAGCGATCATGTGGTCCTTCCTTTACCAGCCTCAAATCGGGCCTTTCAGTGCATGGCTAAGCGCCATCGGCATACACGTCAACTTCCTTACTGACAGCACCGTCTTCTTCTCAATCGGGAACATGATGACATGGGGCTTCACAGGCTTCAATATGCTGGTCATCTACTCGGCCCTCCAGGCGGTACCTGGGGAACTGACCGAAGCGGCTAGCCTCGATGGCGCCGGATGGTGGGCCACTTCCTGGCACATCAAAATCCCCGCGGTCCGGCCATCAATCATTCTCACCGCCGTGTTTTCGATTATCGGAACCGTTCAGCTGTATAACGACCCAGCAATCCTTGCCAAAGTGGCGCCGGGAATCTCCTCGACGTTCACCCCGATCATGGCTGCCCGGGAACAATCCGCCGCCAACAACTACAACCTGGCTGCCGCGGAATCCGTAATCCTGGCCCTCGTCGCCTTGGTTCTGTCGTTCGGGTTCCTCAAGTTCACCCAGCGAAAGGGTGCTGACTCATGACTACCGCTCCCCCGCGCACCCCAAATTCAGTCCCGCTCGCGGCGCAATCCCGAAAGCCCAGCCGCATGCCGTGGCGGCAACAGCGCGTCCCGTTCTCGGCCCGCGCGCTCTCCTTCATCGTGATGGGAGTGTTCGCACTCTACAGCCTGGTACCTATCTGGTGGCTCGTCGTCACTGCAACAAAAAGCAGCGAGGATCTCTTCACCACCAATCCCATGTGGTTCTCCGATTTCAGTCTGTGGGGGAACATCACAGATGTCTTCCAACAGCAAGACGGCATCTTCGCCGTGTGGGCCGGAAACACCGTCATTTATTGCGTCGGCGGCGCCGCCATCAGCACCATGTTGGCCGCCATGGCTGGCTACGCCTTGGGCAAATACGAGTTTCCCGGCCGGAAGCTGGTCTCCAACGCCATCCTGGCGGCGGTGCTCGTACCAGGGGTCCTCTTCGCACTCCCCCTCTACCTGATGTTTAGCGAGATAAGTCTGGTCAACACTTACTGGTCGGTGCTCCTTCCAAGTCTCGTGAGCCCCTTCGGGGTGTTCCTGGCGTCCACTTACGCAACGCAAGCCATCCCCAACGAGCTTCTGGAAGCAGCCCGCATCGATGGTGCGAGTGAACCACGCATTTTCTGGCGTATCGGGTTTCCTATCATGGCCCCCGCTCTTGTCACGGTGTTCCTGTTCCAGTTCGTCGCTATCTGGGGCAACTACCTCCTGCCCGTGCTGATGCTGAACAATGACACTCTTCAGCCACTTTCAGTGGGTCTGGTCAACTGGCGCGAGCGTTTGAGCCAGGGCATTCCCTACAACATGACGATCACGGGATCCCTTCTGACGGTCGTCCCGTTGCTCATCGCATTCT
Organism: Arthrobacter rhizosphaerae; assembly: GCF_023062595.1. GTDB lineage: Bacteria > Actinomycetota > Actinomycetes > Actinomycetales > Micrococcaceae > Arthrobacter > Arthrobacter rhizosphaerae. The sequence goes on along the minus strand of NZ_JALLAN010000012.1, from coordinate 139,695 downwards.
CCGTCCTTCAACGCTACTGGCGCTCTGACCTGACTGCAGGTGGAGTGAAGTAGGGGCGTCACCGCGAAGGTAGCAATCCAAGAATGAAGGAACTTAAGATGCAACGGATCCCGTTCAACCGAGGCTGGCACTTCGGCCCGCTTGTTTCAGTCCACGAGGCGATCCGGGTCGCACCGCCAAGGGAGAACCTCGTCGACCTCCCCCAAGACGCAATGCTTGCTAAGGGACGCAATGGTAGCGAAGGACTTCAATCATCCCAGCGTCATCATGTACTCCATCGGGAACGAAATAATCGAAGCCGGAACGCCCCACGGCGCCCGGTGGGGGCGGTTGCTGGCCGAGCGTACCCGTGAACAAGACCCAACCCGGATCGTGACCCACGCCCTCCAAGGCATGTACATGGCCCGAGACAAGATCCCCGAACTCCGAGCGGAAGCGAACCAGGACAGCGCAACAATTCACGGACTGAATGACTACCTGGGGCAAGTAACCCACCTCATGAATCGAGTCATGGCCTCGGAACTTCTAGGAGAGCGCCTCCTTGAGCCGGCATCCCTCCTCGATGTCGTCGGCCTGAACTACGGAGACGCGCGGTACGAAGTCGACCAAGACCAATACCCGAACCGCATCTACTTCAACTCGGAATCATTCCCCACCCACATCGACCGCTTGTGGAAAATGATCCTCGAGAGAAACAACGTGCTCGGTGACTTTACCTGGACCGGATGGGACTTCCTCGGCGAGGTAGGCACCGGAAGACACGTCTACCCCGAAGATGCGCAGGAACACCACGCCCCCTATCCGTGGATCGCCGCAGTATGCGGCGACATTGACCTTATCGGGTGGCGCAAACCCATCTCGTACTACCGCGAAATCGTCTTTGGGCTCACCGACGTCCCATACATTGCTGTGCCCAACCCTCGCGAAGACGGATACGTGATCGAGCCCAAAGCTTGGACCTGGTCAGATGTTGCCCCATCCTGGACATGGAACCTCGACGCCGGCACGCCTATGCATGTGGAGGCCTACGCCTCGGGCGATGAAGTGCAATTTCTCCTCAACGGTGCAGTTGTCGCCACCGAAAAGGTCGGCGGGAGCCGCGACTACCTTGCTCAAGTGACAATTCCCTACGAGCCTGGCGTTCTGGAAGTCGTTTCGTATCGCAACGGTGCCGAAGTCGGCCGACGGCAGCTTCGATCGGCCAACACGCCAACCAGATTGAGGCTTTCAGTTGATCGTGAGTCGATAACCGCAAATTGCGAAGATCTCCTGCATCTTGAGATTGGGCTCGTGGACGAAGAAAATCACCTCAATCCGATCACCGAGGCAGAAGTCACCGTGTCAGTTCAAGGACCGGCTGTACTTCAAGGAATTGGTTCGGCCAACCCTGCCGCCCCAGATGACTACCTCGGGAATACGTCCCGCACTTATCGGGGCCGCGCCCTCGCCATCGTCCGTGCAGGTGACAAGCCCGGGCCCGTGACCATTACGGCTACAGCAAATGGTTATGCGGATGCGACGGTAACGCTCGATTCCAGATCTGCCACTAATCCCCTGCCTGCCAGCTGAAGCCAGCAAGGGACGTGGTGCGATCTATCAGCACCTGCGAAAGGCAATAAATGTCTCACCTGTCCGATCGAATCCTCTTCGGCGCCGCCTACTATCACGAGTACCAGCCCACACCCCGGCTGGAAGCCGACATGGACCTCATGCAGCAGGCAAAATTCACCGTGATTCGCGTAGGCGAATCTGTCTGGTCCACCTGGGAACCTGAAAATGGCGTCTTCGACCTCGACTGGCTGCAGCCCGTCCTGGACGCAGCCCATGCCAGGGGCATCGCCGTCGTCATAGGAACACCCACCTATGCTGCCCCGCCTTGGCTGCAACGTGCCTACCCGGAGATCAATGGGCGGCGGGCCACCGGCCAGCCAATGGGTTGGGGTGCTCGGCAGGAAATCGACTACACGCATCCGGCGTTCCTGTTTCACTCCGAGCGGATTATCCGCAAAATCATGGAACGCTACGCCAGCCACCCTGCAGTTATCGGCTTCCAGGTCGATAACGAACCCGGCAACGAGATCTTCCACAACCACGGAGTGTTCCAGAAATTCGTAGACCACCTCCGTCACAGCTACGGCACCGTAGAGAAACTCAACGCAGAATGGGGCCTAACCTATTGGTCCCACCGGCTCTCCACCTGGGCGGACCTCTGGGCCCCTTACGGCAACGCACAGCCACAGTACTCCTTGGCTTGGCGCCGCTTCCAGGCCCAGCTGACAACGGACTTCATTAGTTGGCAGGCAGACGTTGTCAGGGAATATGCTCGCGAAGACCAGTTCGTCACAACCTGCATCGCCTACGAACGCCGCACGGTCCAGGACGACGCCCTCACCAAGAATCTGGATGTGACGGCAGGCAACCCCTACTACCGGATGCAGGACTATCTGGCGCTACCCGCCGTCGTACCCTTGAAGCAGGCATGGACAACCGAAGGAACCTGGTCGCTCTATGCCAGTGCGGACCGGATGTTCTCCTCGAAACAGGCACCGTTTCTGGTTACCGAAACCAATGCACAGGCAATCGGCCCCGCACATCAGAACGAACCAGCATATGACGGTCAGTGGCGCCAGGCCGCCTGGGCACTGGTATCCCGCGGGGCCACGATGATCGAGTACTGGCACTGGCACACAATTCACTTCGGTACTGAAACCTTCTGGGGTGGAGTCCTGCCCCACAGCCTGGAACCAGGCCGAACCTACGAAGAAATCGCACAACTCGGCAAGGACTTCGAAACGGCCGGCGCGCTCGTGACCGAACTGACTCCCGACGCCGACATCGCCATGGTCTACTCCAACGAGACCAAGTGGGCGCTCGAGGACGAACCGCAACTCACACAGGGCGACCTCCCGGACACGCGAACCTTCCAGTCGATCTTCGATTCGTTCTACCGCGGAGCGTTCGACGCCGGACTGCAACTCCGTTTGGTCCATCAGTCCCAGATCAAGGAGATGGACCCAACGGAATTCGCCGATGCTCACCCGGTTCTCATCGCAGCAGGGCTCGCCATCACCACGGACACAGAACTGGAATGGTACGACGCCTACGCGGCGGCGGGCGGCCACCTCATCATCGGCATCCGCACTGGCTACCAAGACCACGAAGCGCGCGCCAGGACCGATCGCAAACCCGCCAATCTCCACACTTCTGCGGGCGTTTTCTACGACGAGTTTTCAACATTGCGAACCCCGTTGACTGTTACGGCACTGGATAGTTCGGAGTTCCCTCTTAGTCTGGGCGCAGCGGCCACTGGCTGGATTGACGGACTCCAGCCAACCGACGCCGGCGTTCTCGTGGGCTACGACCACCCTCACTTCTCGCGCTGGCCAGCGATCACAAGTCGCATCCACGCCGCTGGCCGAATCACTTATGTCGGCACGGTACCCAACGGGGCACTGGCGGCGGATATCGCACGGTGGGCGACGGGAAACCAGCCGGAGAGCCGGTGGCACAAGGCGAACAACTCTCAGACCGTCACTGGGGCGCGGTCGCAGGACGGAAGGCAGCTGCGCTTCCTACACAACTGGTCATGGACTCAGTCGGAGTTTGTACTTCCTGCAGCAGCCCAGGACGTGTTGGGAAGCAAAAAGTACGAGGCAGGAGACATCCTCACGCTCAACGCATGGGACGTGAAAGTTCTCGTGGAAAGTTAGCTCCAGAAGGGAGACCAGGGCTGGCATATATCGTCCCCTGCCAGGCTAGAGTCTCCAGGCACCGGCCGTCGTCGATTGACGAAAGGCGCTGTCGGTTCGGAGGGTATTCGAGTTCGTTAGGTCAACCCACGGCCCACGACAGTCTTTTCATGCCGTAACCCACTCACTATCAGCGGCTAGACGTTATGTCTGTTCACATAGAACTTCGCCAGCTCTCATCTTCGACGTACACGAGGCAGCGCGAGCTCATGAAGAACTTGCCGTGAGGGTTTTGGATTCCTCGTGGTCTATGAGGTCGGGAAGAACTGGGCCGATTTTCTGGACAGAACGGAACGCTATTAACCAGGGAACATACTGTTTCAGCACCGGCCTTCTCCGGTGTTCAGTAGGCTGGCGGGATGTTCGACAGCTACCCATTGCTGAACTCAACTGTTCAAGGAGCTCGGACCGGGTCGGGGCACGACAAGTCCATCCGTCCTCAGAGCGCGTAACTCGGCCTACTCTCTTTGTACCCAATCACTTCCATCTGGAATCGCAGCTGCTGATAAAGACGCATATGTTCTGCCTGCCCTTTGCCTATGGAACCTCGTTCACGAAGGAACGTCTTTCCTGGCGGCCCATAGATACCGAAGACAGCGGTGTTGTAGCCATCTGATCGTCCATCGTCGCTGGCCCGCTCCTCCGTGCAACCAGGGACGCTACGCGCCGACCACCCCCGAAAAATTTCTTTCGGCGCTCCTGCGTCGCTTATCTCCTCCCTAAATTTTTCGGCTTCGGCCGGTTCCCCCCAAGTTGCACTTCGAACGCTGACACAGCGGTGGCTCCGCTATCAGATGGCCGCACAAATAGATCGCCGAGGGGTTCCCCGAATTATTCCGGACATGATGAATGCAGGTCGATAGCAGGATTTGTCTTTGCGTGCACTTACAGCGGGTGACTTATCCCAAGAGCTTGCGAAGGAATAGCAACTGCCTGATCCAGTGGTGTTCCTGGCCGCCTTCGTGGTTGTTGAACCTGTAGACCTCAATCTCCTTTGCCGGGCCGGCACCGGACGCATCAGCAGTGCCCGAGCCGTAGGCGTTGAAGCTGGCAAAGACGGTGGACGGCGGGCAGATGTCGTCAGTTAGGGCTGCCGAGTACAGCGTCGGCGCCGTTGCCCAACGTCCGAGGTTGACGCCGTCGAAATAGCGCAGGACTTCAAGTACGGGCTCATATCGGTCCCGGTGCCGGGCCAGGAAGGCGGCGATTTCCGGGTACGGGCCCCGCGGCGTGATGTCGATGGCGCGCGGAAAGTCCTGAAGGAACGGGACGTCGGGCAAGGCGGCCACGACGCCGTCGAGCCGGCCGGTCACGAGCCCGGAGACGGCCACCGCAATTCCGCCGCCCTGGCTGATGCCGGCAAGGACGACTCGTGCCGGATCCACCTCAGGGTGGGATTGTGCTGCCTCCACTGCCCGGAAAGCATCCGTGTACACCCGCCGGTAGTAGTAGTCTTCGCGGCTCCCGACGCCCCGGGTCATTAAGCCGGCATAACCGACCCCGCCGGCGGACGGGTGGGAATCGGCAGTTTCACCAGTCGCGAAGCCGAAGCCCTGGCCGCGGGTGTCCATAATGAAATGTGCATACCCCGTCTGGGCCCACCTTGTCTCCTCGTTCACCAGACCGCGCCCACCGGAGTAGCCGACATATTGGACGACCACAGGCAGCCTGGAACCTGAGTCCCTGTTAGCGGGCAGGTGCAGCCAGCCCTTGATGGGTTCCCCGCCGTATCCGGCGAATGTCACGTCAAAGCTATCGATCACAGTGAGGTAGTTCTCCACGGGCTCAAAGCGGGCGTTCAAGGGATGAGCTCTGGCGTCCCCGATCGTGGCATCCCAGAATCCGCACAGGTCTTCTGGCATCGTCACATCGGAGGTGTAGCTGCGGAGCTGGGTCAACGGGAGGTCAAAGAGGGGCATCTGCGTCCGATTCTGTCGTTCTTTGAAGGGTTTGGCTTGGATAGGTCTTCGTTTACCAGTAGCTATTCCCGGAGGACGACGCTTCCGCCTCCCCGAGCTGAACGGCGGGGCGTACCACCGCGCCGCACGTGGAATGTTTTACCTGCACGCTGTTTGGGCGACGACGTGCCGTCGGCCGGCTGACAACCTTACGGATGCCTTGTTGACGAACCGGGTCCACTAATCCTAGGCTCGACGTAACAACTATTGCAATGACGTTTCGATAAATGGAACGATCTAGATGCTAGTAGTGATCGCGCGCCAGAGTAGTGGCGATGCGTCCCTTCTACATCGCCTCAAGATTCCGGAGATTTCGTTGATGCCACTTTCCCCTCCTCATGACCTCCGAACGGACGGGGACGTCTTTCCCTTGGGTGTTGGGGAAGTCCCACTGCTCTCATGGGCTCCAGCTTCAGGTCAAGAGCAACTCAGAATCGTCGTCATGGACAAAACAGGGGCCATCGTCGGGGATTCGGGAAACGTGGTTTCAAAAGCGCCGCAACTGCGTGTTGATGTGCTGCTGCGGAGTCGGGCGAGCTACAAGTGGAGGGTCCGTATTGCCGACGCGGATGGGCACTGGTCTCCGTGGAGCACGTGGGCATTTTGGGAAACGCCGCTGCTTGACGATTCGGACTGGCAGGCGAAGTGGGTTTCGCGCTGGACGCCCAGGGAAACGCGGGTCACTGCATCGATTCACTCGGACACGGTCGACTGGATGGAAGCCGGGAGCATCCTGGAACAGTCATTTCAAGCAACCGGTCCTGTCACAGCAGTCAGCGTCGACCTGGACGGCGATATTCCCTCCGACGTCATTGCCCGCATGCAACTAAGGAACAGTGCTGGTGACGTCGTCGCTCAGCGGGAGCTGGACGGAAGCTGGAACATCTGGGCGCGGTTCATGTGCTACCTGGAAGTAAGAACACCGGCACCTCCCGGCACGTACACATTGTCGATCACATGCGAGCAAGGACGGCTTGGCTGGCGTAGAGCAACAACAGCAGCGAGCCTTCCTGACGATGACGGAGTGATGCCTCTGCCGGTTCGGGGCGAAGCGACGGTGGATGGCGTATCAATACCCGGAGTCCGTACCTTGGCTGTGGAAACGCTCCCGGCGCCGAACCCCGTACTGAGAACGAGCTTCACCATCCCTGCCGGGGTGACTTCAGCCCGTCTCTATGCCGTGGGGGTCGGTTATGGCGCGTTCAGCATTAATGGCAGATCCCTTGGCAATGAACTTGAACCCGCAACAACAGACTTTACGAAAACCGTTTTGTACAGAACCTATGACGTCACCGCCGACCTGAACGCCGGTGAGAACACCCTCGTGGTGGAGTTGGGCCGCGGCTTCTTCTCCGCGAGGGGAGCAAGCATCTGGGGCTGGCACATAGCACCGTGGTCTAGAGAACCAATGGCAATCGCTCAGTTGGAGTACCTGGACCAGGACGGGCAGCGGCAGGTTGTTTCCTCTGGTCCTCACTGGGAGGCCTCAATAGGACAGGTTGTGAGCGAGCTCCTCTATTCCGGCGAAGTTTGGCAGATGCAGGCCAAAGAGAAATCTGTTTGGGAACCCGCTGTCCTGGTTAATCCTCCAGCCGGCACCCTGCGCCCAGCAGCCCTCCCTCCTGTCAGGCTGGGATCAGCAAAACCGCCCGCATCTATGCACTATGCAGGGACGGCCAGAGTTTACGATTTCGCCGAAATGGTAGCTGGCCGAGTCCGGTGCACGCTCAGTGTTCCGGGCGCCACCGAAGTCCGAGTGAAGTACGGCGAAACCCTGGATGATGATGGTGCAGTGTATTGCGAGAACCTATTCGCGGCCGGCCCAATCCAGACGGACCGCCTGCTTTTTGATTCCTCCGCCGACCGTATCTGCTGGGAACCGAAGTTCAGCTACAAAGGCTACCGATACGTGTCAATCGAAGCTGCTGAACCAGTGACAGTACACGACATCTTTTCGATCCCCATGCACACTGATGTCCAAACTCTGGGTGCCTTCGAATGCAGTGAGGAGACTCTCAACTGGCTTGATCGCGCATTAGCTAAAACCTTCCTGAATAACCTGCACGGTATCCCGACGGACACTCCTGTATACGAAAAAAATGGTTGGACAGCAGACGCCCACCTGACGGCCGAAGCCCTGATCCACCAGTTCGACTTGAAAACGACTTTCGGTAAATGGCTCGATGACCACGCCGATGCTCAGGACGACGCGGGCGTCGTGTCAAACATCGTTCCCACTCCGGGCTGGGGACGGGCCCCGGATCCGGCGTGGAGCGCATCGGCTGTTCTAATACCTTGGAACCTTTACTGGGAATACGGCGACCTCAAGCTGCTGGAACGACACCACGAGATGGTGATCAGGTACGCAGATGCCATGTACGCCCTGTCCGAGGAGGGCATTTGGTCGCATCCCAGTTACGGAGACTGGCTCGCCCCAGGCCATGAACGTGCCCCCGAGGGATCGGCGCCAACTGCCACAATGATGCTAATGAAGGTCCTATCGACAGCAGCGGACATTTCGACGGCGCTTGGCGAGCATCGGATTGCGGCGCGGTTCAGCGAACAATCCTCACTAGTCGGAGCCGCGTATCACCGGTCCTTCTTCAACGAAGACCTCGGATCTTACGGCAATAAGGCCTTTGGATACCGCCAGACCATGAACGTGCTGCCCCTGGCCTTCGGCGCCGTGCCGCAGCAACACCGGACTACCGTTTTTCGCTCACTCGCCGCCGATATCCTTGAACGGACAGCGGGGCATCTGGACTGCGGTGCGGTTGGGGCCAAGTACCTGCTTCCCGTGCTTTCGAAAGGTGGGCGGGATGACATTGCGGTCAGCGTTGCCACTCAAAACACAAGGCCAGGCTGGGGAGTCTGGCGCGAAGCCGGCGAGACTACGCTACTTGAATCGTGGGACACCTCAGCAAGGTCACACAACCACTACTTCCTGGGCAGTGCTGCAGCCTGGGTACAGCAAAAAGTTGGAGGCATTCGGTCCACCCGGCCAGGGTGGGAAGAGTTTACTGTCGCACCGTTAGCCGATCCCCGGATATCGAGGGGGGCACTTTCACACCTGACACCACGCGGGCAGGCAGCTATCAGCTGGACTCGGGAGGCCGGGACCTGGCACCTGGACGTCACGGTTCCGTGGGGCGCCTCCGCCACAATCGGCATCGGGACAGCCGCCGGGACCAAGCTCTCCGGGGGCTTCCACCGCCTGGAATTTGAGGACGCCCCACCGGCCATCCCCTCTCACCTATCAGAGCGTCCCACGGATCAATTCGCCAAGCGGAGTTTAGATCTTCGGGGTCCGAATTTCCCGACTTCCCCTACGAAGGACAAGCGACATTGAGACATCCGAACACCACATTGACCGGTCAAACCACGATGGGAGAATGGCTCGTTCATCCGGTCGGCGCCCCACTGTTCGTGGAACTGCTGGCACAGGATGGCCTCGAAGCCCTCCATCTAGGCCTGGCTCTGGGCCGTCCGCTGATTCAGCTTGTTCAGCTGACGAAGGGCAGAATCTCTGAGTCAGCTATCGATGACCTACTCCAGGTTGCCACTGAAAAGTTGGTAGCCGGAGGTTCCGGCACGGCAGGTCAAGAAGGCCTCCGCCTTTCCGTTCCGGTACGCAGGGGAATGACCTTGGACGAGATCCAAATAAGAGACCCATTCATCCTCAGCGACAGCATAGACTCCACCTACTACCTCTACGGAAGCACGGACAAGAACGTGTGGTCCGGCGCCGGCACGGGCTTTGACACCTATCAAAGCAAGGACCTGATCTACTGGGAAGGTCCCTTTGCAGCATTCCGGCCGCCTTCAACTTTTTGGAGCTGGGGCATGTACTGGGCACCTGAGGTCCATAAATACCAGGACCACTGGTACATGTTCGCCACCTTCACCGCCCTGAACGGCCATCGGGGAACACAAGTTCTCAAAGCGGACCATCCTATCGGCCCATTCAGGCCATGGAGTGATGGCGCGGTTACCCCACATAAATGGCAATGCCTTGATGGAACCTTGTTCCTTGACGATGGGCGGCCTTGGATCGTTTACTGTCACGAATGGACCCAAATTCACGACGGCGCAATGTACGCCCAGCGTCTCAGCGCTGACTTAAGGTGCACGGAGGGCACACCGGTGTTCCTGTTCAATGCATCGGACGCTAACTGGTCAAGGCCCATACAGGGCCTCTCACCCAGTTTCAACTTTCCCGCTCATGTCACCGACGGACCATCACTTTTCCGCTTGGACAACGGGCACCTGATGATGTTGTGGTCAAGCTTCGGGGAGCATGGTTACGCAATGGGCATCGCGCACTCCACATCGGGGAATATCGAGGGCCCTTGGACACAGGAACAAGACGCTCTGTGGTCCGCAGATGGTGGTCACGGCATGATTTTCAGGCCGAATGATGGAGGGCTGGCCCTAACGCTGCACCAACCCAACACCACGCCCGATGAGAGGGCAATCATTTGGATGCTCACTGAGCGTGAACGAACAGTGGCACTCGGAAAGCGTCGCTAACGCGCCCGCCACCAAGGGACTGACAGCTTCGCACGAAGGCTCAACCCCAGCGTTGGACAGTACACTGCCAGCCAGTTCTTTTGTTCGCAGCACTTCGACCTGTTGCGGCCGTCGCTGCGGTCGACGGCAGACGCCGGCTCCCGTGCGTAATCGGCGCGGGGCCAGCCCTCGTATAGACGCAGTTGGCAAAAATGCCACCGTCCCATTCCGACCCTCTGGTTTTTGGCACTTCGGATGCGATGGGAGCAAGAACTCTGCCAACCTGGCGCCGGTCAGCCGTCAAAGGGTTACTTCCCTCGGAAGGTGCCGCTGCTCCTTGCTAAAGCGTCGCAGTGATCCCTTCAGGGGGATGGCAGCGCTGCTCGTTCCCCGGGCGAAAGAAACAATAGGTGTACTAGTTGGTTCACCCAGCAGAAGACCCGGTGATGGCACGCCAATGTGACTGAACTTGTTCCAGTACCGAAGCGCCTTTGCGAGTGCTCCCGTAGCCGCCTAGCGAGAGTCCGGCGACGAAGGTATAAGTCGCGGCGGGACGGCAAAGGGAAAGGTTCTCCGCGTGGACTCGAGCAGTTCGTCTCCGAGGAACTGGTCATAGGGCTGACGAAGAATGAGCCTCCGAGGTCGTATAGCAGATCGGAGTTTCTACGCTCGGTGAGCTGCCTGTTAGTAATTCCCGGTGTTCCTCTCAACATCATTGGACAGCGGCCCCGAGAAACCCGTTCGAGCGGCGGTTCACCATGTAACTTCCGTAAAGCAGCGGATCGGAGGGGTTTCCAGGCCGAACATATCGCCAAAGGGGTCGCTATTTTCATCCGTTGGAACTATAATCCAATTAGCGGAACTCATCTAGCCTTAGCTGTCAGCAGGGAATCATCGCAAGACGGGCCCCCAGTTCACATGAAAACTGACGATCGGCAAATATGGCACGAAGTGCTGCACGCTCCGTCAGGCCAATGGGATTCATAGGCTCGGCGAAGCTTGCGGCACCTGATTGATACGTTCCACTTGTTTTTGAAACCTGCCGAGTATAACGTTCTACGCGAAACGCATATCGACGCCGAAATCTCCTCTCGGCGCTTAAGCGATATCGCATTTGAGCACGAAGGAGTGTCATGTCATCCAGTGGTGTTGAACTTCCCACGCGTAGCGGGGTGCCCCCGGCGGTTAAGGAAACATCAATTTCTCCCCGCAAGCGCCGTCGTGTCCGTTCTGTCGGACGCGAACTTTGGTGGTTGATACTGCCCGGCGCGGCCGTGTATCTCTACGTTGTTGTCGTGCCCACCTTTCAGGGTCTTCAAGGCGCTTTCACTGATTGGTCATTCGGGACAGTGGGCGCACCGAATTTCACAGGGCTTGAAAACTTCACGCGCATTTTCAGCACAGACGCGGGCCCGGCGGTATTCCGTACGCTCCAGTTGGCCTTCGTCGTCGTGGTTGCACAGAACATCATCGGTTTAGCCCTCGCGCTTCTGCTCAACGGACGGGTGTTCGGACGCAACATGCTGCGCACCATCGTCTTCGCACCGATGGTCGTCTCCTCGCTCGTTGTTGGCTACCTGTTCAAGTACATCTTCGGCCCACCCGGTGTAGGTGGAGTCAACCAGGTCCTGGCTGCTCTCGGTCAGCAGCCGGTCGACTTTCTCGGCAATCCAACGACGGCAATGGTCATTATCATCGTCACCGTTCTCTGGCAATCCATCGGTGGCAACATGATCATCTACCTAGCCGGACTCCAAGGCGTACCAGCCGAGCTAGAAGAGGCGGCGGCCATCGACGGCGCAGGCTACTGGACGCGCTTCTGGTTCGTAGTCCGTCCGCTGCTCGCCCCCGCGATCACCATCAACCTCATGCTCGGACTCATCGGCGGACTGAAGATTTTCGACCAGATCTTTGCGCTTACCAACGGCGGACCCGGCAATCAGACGCAGACCATCGCGACGCTCATTTACACCTATTTCTCCCAGTACGCCGACTACGGACGTTCGGCCGCTCTCGCCCTTCTCCTCGCGATCGGCATCGCGATCCTCTCTATCATTCAGTTCTCGGTCCTACGCCGCCAGGAGCGCAACTCATGAAAACAACAGGCCTTTGGAGCCGTTTCGGTGCCAACATCACCGCCTACGGGTCAACGCTCATTTTCCTTCTCCCGGTCTACGTTCTTATCAACCTGACGCTCCGGCCCGCTGACGATCTAACACCACCAATCTTTCCGAGTTCCCGCCCGACATTCGACAACTTCATCACTGCCTGGACCACTTCGTCCCTGCCGGGGTCAATCATCACCAGCCTGATCGTCACGTCGATCTCGTGCCTCGTGGTGCTCGTGATCGGTACAATGGCGTCGTACCCGCTGGCCCGGTCGACCTCGCGCCTCTCCACCGGAACTTTCTACTTCTTTATGATGGGCTTACTGCTGCCGTTCCAGCTGGCACTCATACCTCTCTACATCCAGATGCGCGACCTGGGTCTTCTCGGCACGGTGTGGGCACTCATCATCGTCTACAGCGGCGTGCAGTTGCCATTCACGGTCTTCCTCATTACGACCTTCCTGAGAGCCAGCGTCCCACTCGATTATGAGGAGGCTGCGCAGATCGACGGATGCAGCCCCCTGATGGCCTTTTGGCACGTCGTCATCCCTCTGTTGCGCCCCGCCCTTGGGACCTGTGTCATCCTCAACAGCGTCGGGGTGTGGAACGACTTCTTCACGCCCCTGATCTACCTCTCGGGAAGCGGCCAGGTGACCATTCCCATGGCCATCTACCAGTTCGTCGGGCAGTACACCACGAACTGGCCGCTCATCTTCGCGTCGCTACTGATCTCGATGGTCCCAGTCCTGGCGCTCTACCTGATGTTCCAACGTTACGTAATCCAGGGATTCGCAGGTGGACTGAAGGGATGATCCCCAACCAGTCCGAGCACAATGTCCGGTGCCCATCACCGGGTAGTTCCACTCAACAATGCACCATTAATCACAGCACCACTCCACAGGAGGAGAACGATCGATGAAGATCCTCAACCGCGTCGTAACCGCCGCCGTCGCTACCCTCACGGCAATCAGCCTTGCAGGATGCGCCGGCAGCACCGGCAGCACCAGCGCAACTAACCAGACAGACGGCGGCGAGCCAAGCGGCACCCTGACCGGACTGTTCTCGTCATACTTCAAGGACACCTACGAACAGATCGCTGCAGACTTCAAAAAGAAGTACCCCAAGGTCGACGTAAAATTCGACTACCAAGGCGGTGACGTCGGCCAACTCGTCATGACCCAACTGCAGGGCGGCACCGCCCCTGACATCCTCACATCATTTCCCGGCGGCACGATAAAGGACCCCGCCGACACTGTCGCCCACCTCTCCTCCACTGGCCGCATCGCTCCAATCGAAGCGCCCTGGACGAAGGATGTCCCGGACGCCTGGAAGCCATCAGTGAACTACCAAGACAAAACGTACGCCTACCCCGGAGCCCTCCAGCCACTCGCCGGAATCTACAACAAAACTAAACTCGACGAGCTCGGCCTGAAGATCCCCACGACCGTGGACGAGACCTATCAGCTCTGCACCGCCGCTAAGGACAAGGGCATCTACGCCTACGCCCTCGGCCTCGGCGATCCTGCCGGCCCACAGATGCTGACTTACGCTCAGCTCGCGACACTTGAACCCGACCCGGTAAAGTTTGACGCCGACATGGCCGCCGGGAAAGCAAAGTACACCGACTCCGTGTGGGTCAAGCAGTTCGAGATCTACAAGAAGATGGGCGACCTAGGCTGCTTCGGTGAAGGCGCTCTCGGCCGTTCGAGTGACCAGGCCGTGCAGGAGGTAGCAAAGGGCACCGCGCTTGCCACTGTTAGCGTCGGCGCAGTGCTCGGTCAGGTCCAAAAGGCCGCGCCGGGCAACAGCTTCAAAGTAGCGCCCATGCCGGCGACGAACAATGCTGCGGACACGAAAGTCGTAGCGCTGCCCGGCTTTGTCAATACCATCAACGCGAAGGCGAAGAACCCGACTGCCGCACAGGCGTTCCTCGAGTTCATGGGCGAGGCTGAGCCATCAGCGATTTATGCCAAGGGCTTCGCGTCCGTGCCTGTGCTCCCGAATGACGCCTACAAGGCACCCGAAGAGCTGGCCACGTTCGCTGAACTTATCAAGAGCGGCTCTTACGCACCGCTCGGCACCGTGCAGGCCGAAGTCCAGACGCAACTCAATCAGACGATTCAATCGCTGATCCTCGGTGACGCGACGCCGCGCCAAGTTGCTGAAAAGTTGGACGCTGTCTACAAGAAATAATTAACCCTGGCGATCGGGCTCGGCATTTAGCGGGGCCCGATCGTGCTTTCCCAAATTCCTCGTAGCCCATACCCTGCTCCCCTGCGGAGTGGAGTCCCATCGTCTGAAACGGCTCGAAATTACGACGCCGCGGCCGTGACAGACGTGAAGCTCCGAGGCAATCGTGCGCATGGAATGGCTGGTCATATCGATGGGCGGAAGCCACCACCGCCTGGGAACAGACTGTTGCACGCCCCACGCTCTCAGACAGGCCTAAAACGCCTTTCTTACCTTTGTCCCCCCCACTCTCCGGCCGGAACGCCTCCGGCCAAGGTTTATACACACTCCTCAGCGTGACGCTACGAAATGTAGGGGTTGAGCGGTATGCATCCGCATACAAGGTGCGTTGAAACGTTCCATTGAGGACGTTCTCCATCGCGCCTGATTGACTCCGATGTCTCGCCTCCGACAACGCTGGAGACCCCAATGAAGGAAGACAAATGACGATTCACTCCACCCTCGCCCGCCGCGGAGGGACCGGCGCCATCGCAGCGATGTTGCTGCTCGCTAGCGGGCTAAGTACACCGGGGTCGGCGCTGGCCGCCACGCCCACCTGCGCCACTATCGCAGGCGCCATGCAAGTAACTGCCGACTGCCTCGACCAGACTTACGCCACGCCCGTCATTGACAGTGAAACTGACGAATCGGCGCCGGTGCCACACCACCGAGTACGCGGGCATTTCGAGGGGACGAACATCCAATTCACCATCTACCTCCATGCACAGGAGAACAAGGCACAGTGGGAGGGGCGCTTCTTCCAGTTCACCTACCCCATCGTGTTCCCTACCTTGCCTGATACTTCCCAGGCGGACGAACGCGCAATAGGGTTCGCCCTCTCCAGCGGCGGTTACGCCGTTCAGGCTGGAAACAACTTCGTATCTCTGGGATACCGACCCGCGGCTGCAGCCGCGAAGTTCGCCGAATCCGTAGCCGCGAAATATTACGGCACTGCCAAACCCATCTCCGGCTACCTCTACGGACCCAGCGGAGGCTCCTTCCAGACAATTGGCGCGGCCGAGAACACCACCGACGTGTGGCAGGGGTTCGTCCCGATGGTGCAGGCAGTGCCCACCCCGACGTCCTACAACTTCCTCGGCCGGTCCGCCGCCGAACTCATCCTCGGCGACAAGGCTGACCAGATCCGGACCGCGTTGCTGCCTGGCGGGAGCGGTGACCCATACGCTGGCCTCGACGCCGCCGAACAGGCAATGCTGAAGGAGGTGCACGCGCTCGGCATCCCTTGGAAGGGTTGGGAGAACCCTGACTACCTGCTTGGCCGCTCTGACCAGTTCCCCAACGGTCTCGACTCCAGCGTCCCGCTTTCTTATGATCCAACCTACGCCGACGACTTCTGGAGCGCGGACGGTTACCTCGGCAGGGAGAACTCCCCACTGGGTGAGCGCGTCCGGGCGGAACTCGCCAAAGCGGGCGATACGGTCGCAAACCGCTGGAACATCGCCAATCGCTTCTACTACCGCTACCAGATCCCTGCCGCCAGTGAAGGCTGGATCGGGCTCGACCAGTTCCGCGGGCAGGACGGCACTCCACTCTATCCCCAACGGCCCGTGAAGGCCCCGGGCTTCGGCGGCGCCGTTTCCGGCAACACCGCTTTCAACGGCTCCATCAAGGGCAAGGTGATCGCTGTGTCCAACCTCTACGATAACGATGCCCTGCCGTGGCACACCGACTGGTACCGCCAGCGGGTCGAGACCAGCCTGGGCAAATCCGCGGCCGACACCTACCGCGTCTACTTCAATGACCACGCGGACCATCAGGGCCCTCCCGTCCCAGGGGAGGAACGGGCCAAATACCTCGTTGATTGGTACGGCATGGCAGAGCAGGCGCTCCGGGACGTCTCCGAGTGGGCCGAGAAGGGTGTGACCCCGCCCGCATCCACGAACTACCAGGTCAAAGACGCTCAGATCATCGTGCCCGACAACGCTGCCGGCCGTCGGGGGATCCAACCAACCGTCGATATAACCATCCAAGGCAAGGAGACCGCCACAATAGCGGCCGGCCAGGGTGTCACGCTCATGGCCAAGGCGCAGGTTCCCCCGGGCGCCGGTGAAATCATCAAGGCGGAATGGGACCTCGACGGCGACGGCGTATACACGGACGCCCCGCTGACCCGGACCGGGAACGTCATCACGCTTCAGACCACTGCCGCCTTTGAGAAGGCGGGCACGTACCTTGTCGCGCTTCGCATCTCCTCAGAGCGCCATGGCGACCCCACGGCCAAGTTCGCGCTGGCCCAAAACCTGGACCGAATCAAGGTTGTCGTTACTGCCGCAGGATAAGAGCGACACTCCGCACCATCGAGGCAGGGCCCCGCAGCCATGAACTGCTCCCCGGAAGTTGGACTGAGAAGTCAGTTCCGACTCCCGGGGAGCAGTTTTTGCGCGCACATAGGTAGCTATCCCAGGAACAGCGCGAGGCTGCAGTAGCGTGGTTGAGAAAGGCATAGCGCCTGGTGTACTCGTTCAAGTTATTGGCAGGTGCGACGGTGAAGGCCGCACCCTCATCGCCGTCCAATGTGTGACAGCCACTTGGCGCATATTCGAGAACTATCTGCGGGTTCCCGCCTTGCCTAACTCACCAACTTCCCTCTCCGGCTGTTTCGCTGGCGTTTAACCTCCCAGCCCATCGCCGTCAGGAATGCCATGAACATGAGTATGGCTGCAAAAAATGGCAATGCCTCCGCAGTGCTCCGCTCCAGGACTACGCCGCCCATAAAGGCGCCGCTCCCAATGCCGACGTTGAACGCGGTGGTCTGAAGCGCGGCAGCAATACTCCGAGCACGGGGGGAAGCCGTCCACATCATCCTCGTTTGGAGCATGATGGGGATTCCGCCAAACACGGCCCCCATGAGGATGAGGAGAATCCAAACTACAGCTTGGTACCCCGACTCGGCAGCCGCAGGAAGAGAGAACAGGATGCCAACCATGAGGGCCAACGCGCCGACGAAAAGTCGAATCGGCGCACGACCATAATAGGCACCGGTCAGCGCGACTCCACCTGCACTTGCGATTCCCCCCGCCAAAAGAACTATGGGAACGGCCTCCGGTGCGACCTTGACGACGTCCAGCAACCACACGACACCATAGGTGCCAAAGGCGTTCTGCGCGGCCACAACGAAAAGAATCAGGAAGCAGATCATCAGGACAGCAGGCAAGGTGGCGTCCGGGGTTGGCTTGCCCGCGTCATCTGCCTCCTGCCTCGGAACGAAGCTTGTGATGGGCGGAAGGAATCTAACCATCAGAAGGAAGACCAATAACGTAAGGCCGACCAACGCGGCGAATGACACGCGCCACCCAAACATCTGCCCAAGCGCGTTCCCCAGGGGGATGCCCAGAACGCCTGCGACAGAACCACCTGCCGCCGTCACAGCGGTCGCCTTCCCTAACTGTGACGAACGGACAAGAGAGGCCGGGTATGCTGCAACGACCGACCAGAAGGCCCCATGGGCCACTGCGCCGAGTATTCGCGCCGCAAGCAACATCTCGAATGTCGTCGAGAGGGCTGTCGCTGCGTTCGCAGCCCCAATGGCGGCAAACGAAACCAGGACCAATGCTTTACGGGGGATCCGACGGGTTACCGCGGCTAAGGGCGCAGCGGTCAGTATGACCGTCAACGCGAAAACCGTGATGAGGTTGCCTGCATCGCTTGGAGGGCGCTGGAAGGTTTCAGCAATTTGCGGGATGAGCCCTCCCGGCAAAAACTCTGTTGACATCGAGATGAAGATCGCCGTGGAAAGCAGAAGCAAACCCCCCAATGGAAAATGCTCCCCGGTGCTGTCTTCCTTTAACTGTCCATTTCCCGGGTCCGCTTTCTCAAAAAACGTCATTCTCATTCCTCACAACAGTCAGATCGATATTCCTGCCGCGATGAGATGCGGATCAGAGGTCACACTGTGTGACCAGGTGGTGAACGGTGGACTCGCGCTTATTCAGTGACCCGGACCATGCGCCAGTCAAATGGCCCAAGCTCGACACCGTTTACGGGCTCACCGGAAAGAACATCGTGTCCTTTTACAGGGACACCCTCGGGTTCGCTTCCGTGGTTTATCACGGTGAGTACGTCACCTCTCCTTGCCACTTCGACCCAGGGAGATATTCCGCTCAGCTCGGGCTGCACCCCCGCTTCCGCCAAGGACCAAGCGGTTACGTGCTGCATTCCGGCATCATCAGGAATGGTTGCCAGATAGGTTCCCCGACCGGTCCCGTATGCCTGTTGGGTCAGTGCTGGGGCTCCCTTCAGACGGCCATCTGTGAATGTACCGAGGATGTCTGCGCCAAGGACACGCACTTCCTCACAGAAGTGCTCCCCGCGGATACTACCGAATGGCCCAGCAACCGAGGCATGCGATTGTCCAGGGCCGGTGCCCGAGCCGCCTGCGACGGAGTCTCCAACTGACCACAGCCCGCCCCCGCTGGAAGGGGCGATAAGGGCACCAAAGTCCTCAACGGTTACTCCCAGCACTTCCCGCAGGCCGACTTGGTAACCTCCTTCCCGTAAAGCGTCGTCCTGGTCCACAACATCCGTGAATGCCGAGACGAGCAAGTGCCCGCCACCCCGGACGAAAGACGAAAGATTCTCGGCGCCGGCGTCACTAAGTAGGTAGAGCTGCGGGGCAACGACAAGAGAATAGGCTGATAAGTCACCCGTCGGCTTCACTATGTCGATCGATACGTGCTGCGCCTGCAGCGCTGCATACCATCGCTGCACCAAGCGGCAATAATCCAATTGGATGGGATGGTCGGAATGCGTCAGAGCCCACCAGTTCTCCCAATCGAAGACGACGGCTACCTTGGCGTGGCTTTCGGGGGCCATCTGAGGGAAGTCCTTGAGCGTCCCACCCAGCTTTGTCACCTCGCGCCAGGTCCGCGTCTGGGTCCCTGCCTGAGGCAGCATCGCGGAATGAAACTTTTCGCTGCCGCGCCGCGACTGCCGCCATTGGAAGAATAGGATCCCGTCTGCGCCGTGGCCGATGGCTTGGGCGGAGAGTGCTTCCATCTGACCGGGAGCTTTAGGCGCATTGGAGGGGCGCCAGTTGAGCGCACCCGTCGACTGCTCCATTATCAGCCACGGCACGCCGGGTTTTAGTGAGCGCATGAGGTCCAGGGTGAAGGCAGATGATCGGAATGATTGAGGATCGTTGGGATCCGGGTAATTGTCGTTGGTGATGATGTCGATTTCCTCTGCCCATCGCCAATAGTCCAGGGCATAAAAGGCTCCCATGAAGTTGGTGGAGATGGGCTGGGTTGCCCCTGCCGCGCGGATGATATCCCTTTCCATGACGTACAGCTCAAGCACGGCGTCGGACGTAAATCTTTTGAAATCGAGGGCTCCACCTGGGTTGAGGCTGTAGGGGGCTTTCCGCGGTGGAAGAACCTGATCGAACGAGGTGTAGATCTGTGACCAGAACGCCGTCCCCCACGCCTCATTCAAGGCATGGATTGTGCCGTATTTGCGCTTCAACCACATCCGGAAGGCATCTCGTGCGTTATCGGAGTAGTCGTAGTTCAGGTGGCAGGCGTATTCGTTGTTGACGTGCCACATCACTACGGCTGGGTGGTGGGCATAGCGGGCCGCCAATTCGCGGACCAGGTCCGCTGCCAGTCGCCGGTACACCGGTGAAGTAGGAGCATAATGCTGACGGCTCCCGGGGCCGTATTTCGCCCCGTCCGCGTCCTGTGGCAGCATCTCAGGGTACTTGGTGGTCGCCCATGGCGGCGGCGACGCCGTCGCGGTTCCCATGTTGACCTGGATGCCGTTCTCGTGCAGCAAATTAATGACGCGATCAAGCCATTCCCAATCAAACACCCCTTCGTCCTCTTGGATCCGTGACCATGCGAAAATACCCAGACTGACAATCGTCACTCCAGCCTCGCCCATGAGCCGAACGTCTTCCTTCCAGACTTCCTCTGGCCACTGCTCAGGGTTGTAATCTCCGCCGTAATACATAGAAGGTGTCCTTTTCTCGGGTTTGGCCAGCTCGGAGAACCTGGTGACTTTTCCAAAAGTCTTTATGAGTCGGGTCGTCCTGGTGCCCTTCAGGGCTGTAGTCGAAATCGCGTACCCAGGGCCGTAGCACCATCACACGTCCGGGGGCAGCAGTTCGATATCGTCTGTTGGAAGGACCATCGTCCTGCCCATGCCGTTGTACATCAAGATCCACATAACCGAGCGGTCCGGCATGACAGCGTCAATCATTGCGGTTCCTTCTTGCATACCCATCCTGACGACCTGCACCTTGTCGCCCGGGCTCAAGTGCTCCCAACCGGCTCGGGTATTCTCCCGGGGGCTTTGTGCTTGCGTCTGAACAGGAGCTCGGTCCTCCCATTGCGCCGGTTCTGGAGGCCCGTGGCCCGCCTTACTAGCGGAGCTTGGCTTAGCCTGGGAACCCTTTCGCAGGGCAACTGCGTGTCTATTTGGAACATAGTTGAGCTTCGCGATGGTTCCGTACACAAGCTCACGCGTCGATCTCTCGACCCGCTCAGGATTGTTGAGAACATTGGAAACCGTGGTGACCGAAACGGCGCAGGCAGCAGCAACATCTCCGATGCGGGCGGGGCGTTTACTGTTGTCCACTCCGGGAGCAACAGACGGTAACAGGTCGTTTGCAGTCCCTGACTGTTCAATCCCCCGGACTGGCAATTCTGCTTGAGGCGGCATCGGCTGATGATCTTGGCGGTCTGACAAGGGGTCACCTCAAGGCTTTAGTTAGAGCGCGAACTACCGACTGACCTCTTTCATAATCCCCCAACAGGTTGGTGACGTAAGCGAAACCAATCTTTGCCTCAGCGTCGGCGAAGGCGACTTGGCCTCCCGCACCGTCGTGCCCAAAGGACGTTGATGACATGTAGGGCTGCCACGGCGAGGGGACCATCACGCCGGCACCCCAGGACTGGTAAGGGGGGTCACCTATGAAGAACGAAGGCCCTTCACTACGCAAGGCGCGCAAATTCTCCACGCTGTGTGGTTGAAGAAGCCGGATTCCGTCCGTGGTCGTGACAGCCGATGACCAGATCTTCGCGAGGGCCCACGCTGATGCAATTCCGCCGACTCCAGGGAGTTCGGCCTGATGGAATGACCGTTGATTGAAGCCCTCCGGACCAATCTGGCCCAGTACATTGGCGGCCCGCTCTATCCAGTACACCGACTCACGTTCGGCTTCGCTCATGGGGGCTGGGGATGGGGCAGGGAGAGGGGCTTCGACAAGTTGGCTGACCCGAGATTCTTCCTCTTCTGGAAGGCCGATCCAGGCATCAGCACGGAGGGGTTGAGCGATGACATCGTTGAAGACCAACCCAGCTGTACGCCCTGTGGCAAGCTTTATCAACTTGGCAGTAAGGGCACCGTGGGTAACGGTGTGGTATTGATGGCTTTCCCCTGGGTTCCACAACGGCTCCTGGCTTGCCAGCTCATCCGCCAGAGCGAGGCTGTCCAGTGCGGTTTCCAGTGTCAGGTCCTTCCGTGGCGCAGAAAGGCCACCCCGATGAGCCAGGACATCACCAACGGTCAGTCGGTCCTTCCCATGCACCGCGAACTCTGGCCACAGATCAGCAACGGTCGATTCAAACGGTGGCATCTCACCTCGCTCGACAAGCACCGCAATCAGGAGGGAAGCAAGTCCCTTGGTGCAGGAAAAGACGACCGAGAGGGTATCGGATTCAAATGGACGGCCGGTGCGGCCGTTCGCAATTCCAGCCCAGAGGTCTACTACCGGTTCGCCTTCGTGCCAGATCGACAGCGCCGCACCGGCACGCCCATCCGCGTCAATCGTTTCGAAAAAGGCGTCAGCAACAGGCCCAAAGCCCGGGGCCACAAGCTGTTGTCGATTATTCATGTGACGGTTTCCTATCACCAGCGCGGAGCTGGGCGTCGGTCGAAGGTGAGCAACGGTACGCCGGCCAGGGGAAGCCGGTCAGCATCTGTAAGCCAACAGTTCATATCAGCCCGCTGGTTCAATCGAAGTCTTCTACACGCCACTCGTCCCGCCACTGCAGCACTGGGTAGTCTCCATCAAGAGTGAAGGGGAGCCACACATAGTCGGCCTGTGACGTGTCAATGATGCTCAGATCTTCAGGGATATCATCGGGAAGTGGAGTCCCGGCAAACTGCCGCTCGAACAGTCCCCGTGCGTCAGAATCTTCGGGACTAAGATCCGGGCGCCACCTGTCTGCCATGGCTACGTAAAGGTCCGCTTTATCAGGGTGCTTGAAGACACAGCTGATCTGGCTCCGGAAGGACGTATCGCTCTTGTCGTCAGGGTGCGGGTTCCCGAGTACCGTCCAAGGCCCGTGATAGGACGGCGCGCTGGCCAGCTCCGAGGGGTTCGGAAAATACCCAGTGGTACCTGAGGTGACGAGAAAATGCGTGGTCCCGCGCTTGAAGTGAGCCGGTGCTTCCCTGACGAAAGGCGGCGACGCTAGGTGGAAATGCGTCGAATAGTAGCCTGTGACTTGAGCGTAGTCCTCAGTGAGGTCGGCACAAATCATCTCGCTGTGCACGCGCTCAAAGTAGTAGTAGGCCTTTCCATCGCTTGGCTCTACGACCAGGTCGAAGTCGCCTGCGTTCATTCCGAGGGGCCGGAAGCCGCTTTCGACCATTTCGTATGGTCCGAGGAAGGAATCCGCGGTCAGGATAGTGGACCGCTGGGAGCCGTCATTTTCCATGACTTTCAGCCAGCAGACATACCGTTTGGTGGACGCGTTGTAGATGATGTGTGGGCGGTCCATGAACCGTGAGGGATGAAGCGGTGAACCTGGATCGTCCTCGACAGGCAGGATGATCAGGCCTCTGTCCTCCCAGTTGTAGAGATCGGTGGACGAGTAGGCACGCACCCCCCAATGCCATATACCGCTGCCAGGCAGAGTCCGCGCCTTGTTCTCGCCGTACCAGTAGAAGACGCCGTCCTCCACATGCATCGATCCGCCGTGCGCTTGGATACGTTGTCCATTTGTGTCAAGCCAGGGCTGGCCTGGCCGAATGCTGTCGTACGTCGTCATCGATTTCCTATGTGTGGGGCGTTTGCAGATATCTCCCCGTTTCTGACGTTGGCGCCTTAGCGGCGGCTTTGGGGCTGGGAAACTCTCACTGCATCAAAGTGCTCAAATATAACGTTCTACAAAGATGGGGCCACCTCACGAGTCCCGGATCCACAGCGAACCGGCAATCGACCTGTTCTGCGGCCAGGCGCAGCGGCTCGGTTCATGAAGACTGTAAGGGTAGCTACATCGCATAGTCAAGTAGTCGGAGTTCTGTTCTATCTATTGGAATCCCATCCGCGAGCGTCACGTATTCTGAGAAACTCGCTGCAATGGTGGCGTCATGTCCCCGCGTTGCCACGCATGGGCATTTCCTTCATGCTGGTTTCCTCCTTCCGGATCGTCGGAGTCGCTAAACTCCACGGCGCCAAGACGGTCACGGATGGCCGGATGGGCTAGCGACGTTCCATTGGTGTGTCCCGTGCCTAACGTGGAAGAAGTCCGCGGAGCCCGGAAGGTAGACCCGGGCCTCTGCGCCAACCGGCACCGTTACATGTAGGTGGAACCGACCTAGTCTCCGCTGCCATGACACGCTTGCTACCCCGTAGGGGGTGAGGTGACGGGCGGCTGCGCTGTGGAGGGCCTCCGGAGGCTGCGGGCGGATGACCATGGTGCGATACCCGGGCGACGCCGGGGCCAGACCGGCGACGCTCCTGTGCATCCAATCCGCCACCGCGCCGAGTGCATAGTGATTGAAGGAAGTCATCTCACCTGGGTTTACCCTTCCGTTAGGGAGCATGCTGTCCCATCGCTCCCAGATTGTGGTGGACCCCTTGGTGACTGGGTACAACCAGGAGGGGCAGCCGGTTTGCAGCAGGAGACTGTGTGCGAGTTCCGGATGGCCCGCTGACGTCAGCGCGTCGCAGATCAGTGGAGTGCCCACGAACCCGGTGTTGATGTGAAAGCCGCTGGCGCGTACCAAGTCGGCGAGGCGGCGTTCAGCCCGCCGGCGCTGCTCCTGATCAGGAAGCAGAGACCACTCCAAGGCCAATGCATAGACCGTCTGGGCGTCGGAAAGGACTCGACCGGACGGAGTGACAAATGCCTGCGCGAAGGCGGCCCGCACCTCTTCCGTATGTCCAGCGTATCGTTTTGCTTCCTCAAATTGACCGAGAAGAGTGGCGGTCTCGGCGACGATCTGCAGAGATCGGGCCAAGTGTCCAGTGGCGACAACATCAGGATCGGCTTTCGCGCGGAAAGGGTCCTCGGGCGGCGCGGTAGGGTCCAGCCAATCACCGTACTGAAAGCCCCCCGACCACAGGCGATCCGGACCAGCGATGCGAAGCACTCCGTCTACCCATGCCTTCATACTGCCAAACTGCTGACGGAGGATCCCCACGTCCCCGTAGCGTTGATACAGCGTCCATGGCACAATGACCGCTGCATCCCCCCATGCTGCAGCGGGCGACGACATCAATTCACTACGTATCACGTCCGGGATAACGTGCGGAACCGAGCCATTCGGAAGTTGTTCGGCTGATAAGTCCGCCAGCCAGGAAGCGAGGAAGCCCGTCACATCATAAAGAAAGGAGGCAGTGGGTGCGAAGATCTGGATGTCACCAGTCCAGCCGAGCCGCTCATCGCGCTGAGGACAATCGGTGGGTACATCAATGAAGTTGCCGCGGGTCGACCACACGACGTTCTCATGGAAGCGGTTAAGCAACTCGTGCGAGGAAGAGAACCAGCCTGTACGGGGCAAGTCTGAGCCTACAACTACAGTCTCGAGGTCCTCGAGCCGCAGATCCGGGACTCCGGAGACCTCTGCATAACGGAATCCATGCAGCGTGAATGCTGGTTCCAGGGTTTCAACATTGGCGCCAGCGACAATGTAAGAATCGATCGCCTTAGCCGAACGCAGAGCGCGAATCGCGAGTTCGCCATCCTCCAAAGCCTCGGCGTGTCGGACCATTACCTCACTACCCGCTGTTAGTCCACGAACTCGAAGACGAACCCATCCGACCGCATTCTGACCAAAATCAACGAGGGTGTGACCCCCTGGCGAGCTCCAGATTCGCTGGGCAGGCAGTATCCCGGTTGGCCGGATCATGGGTCCCTCTTGGGCTACCAAACGTCCGTAGTCCTCGTCAAGGACCTCTACCGAGACTCTACGGGTACTGTCCCGAACCTCTGCAATCCGAAGGTCAGTGCGCTGACCGTCGTACAGGTCGTCCGAAATGATCTCGCTTTCCTTGGCTGCCCACTCGCCGTTGGTAGCCAAAACCAGGCAGCGGCCATCCTCCATGGTGACCTCCAGCTGGGCGAGCAGGCTCAGTCGTTCGCCATAGACGGCTCGCTTACCTTCCCAGCCAAGACGACCTCTGTACCAGCCGTTCCCGAGAGTGAAATCAAGGGTGTTCGCGCCATCCTGGACAAGACTTGTCACGTCATACGCATGGTACCGAAGTCGGTGCTCATAACTCGTCCAGCCCGGCGCCAGAACTGCATCACTGACCGGCTTCCCGTTCAAATGCGCACGGTATACGCCGTGTGCCGTTGCGTATAAACGCGCTTTCGCGGCACCCCGGGGGACCTCAAACCAGCCGGACAAAGTTGGTGCGCTGGTGTCCAACGCCCCTAGTCCCTTGGGACTAATGAACTGGCCACTCCAGTCCTCTGCGTTCAGCAACCCCACTTCGGCGACTGATTCATCGCTCCACTCGCTCCAGTAGGAGTCGTGGGCGACGCGGACCCGGACGGTGACTCGCTCACGTGAGGTCAAGGGCGCGCTGGGCCAGTTGACAAAGAGCTGTTCGTTGCTGGCTACAGTGAATCTCTCCACTGACGACTCACCGCGCGTAATCTCAAGTTCGTACGCCGTCTGCAGAAATCGCTCGCTGGCTTGCGGAATGATCCATGACAGTCGGGGCGAGGGTTCACCTAGGCCGAGCACGACTGAATCTTCCGTCCGGTGCTCAAACCGGGGCGCAGAAGGCCGTTCAGCTGAAACCATGCGAGTTCTCTCCTATTCTCGGTTGTCAGACACTCCTGAGGGCTCCCCCTGATTGCCGTGCTCATCGGCAGCTGGCGAGAAAGGTTTGTGCAACGTTCTACGCAACTGTAGGATCGACTCTTGCCGGTGGTCAAGCGAAATAGGTCTTTCTGCAAGAAACTTGGGTAACGTTGCAGTACAGATGAAGCAACCGCACCCCGCAATCCCAACAGCTCATCAACGTCGATCGACCTAGCAGGGAAGGCGGCACGAAGAAACGGCATGACCGACATGACGGAAGTCCATTCAGGCACTGAGCACAGTGCACCCCCGATTCGGCGCGTCACCATTGAAGACGTCGCACGCGACGCAAACGTCTCCGTCTCGGCAGTGTCCAAAGTCATTCGCGACGCGAGTGGCGTGAGCCCCCAGATGAAGCGAAAGGTGTCCACTTCGATAGATCGATTGGGATACCGACCACATGCAGGGGCTCGCGGCATGCGTGGCCGGTCATTCACCATAGGTGTAGTGCTCGTGCAGATGTCGGCGCCTTTCCAGGTTGAACTTGCTACAGGCATAGGCACCGAGCTTGAACAAGGCCCATACCAGGATGTGATAGTCGCCGCTGGCCTGTCGCGAGAGCGTCAGCGCCGTAGCATCGAGGCGCTGGTTGATCGACAGGTTGACGGGCTAATTCTGATCGGCCCTGCCCTGGACCACGCTGAACTGGAAAGCATCGGAGCAAGAACCCCTATGGTCGTCATTGCACGGCACGGAGGTGCCGATCATTTCGACACGGTTGTGGATGATGATCACCAGGGAGCGGGACTTGTCGTTGACCATCTCGTTAACCTTGGCCACGAGCGCATCATGCATATCAGCCATTCCTCGGGCGGGTTGCAGCGACCGCATGTGCCTTCACACATTGCCCGCCGTGATGGTTATGAGGCAGCAATGAAAAGATATGGCCTTACACCGGACGTATTAGTCCCTGGATTCACAGAAGAGGGCGGCCATCAAGCCGCGCTTGAGGCCCTCGATAGGCGCTATGCGCCAACGGCAATATTTGCCGGTGCGGATATCGCCGCCCTTGGTGTTCTAAGAGCAGCTGAGGATCGGGGGTTGCGCATCCCGGACGACCTCTCTGTTGCTGGCTACGACAACATCTTTACTAGCCGATTGCAGCGCGTTTCGCTGACAACGGTAGACCAATCAGGGGCCGACACTGGCGCCATCGCAGCTCGGTTGCTTCTTGATCGGATTAACGGGAGAACCGAGGCAGTGCATCACGTCATTGTCCCAAGGCTGATCGAACGAGGAACCACCGCCCAAGCGACGGCTGTCCGAACGTAAAAGTCTTAGCATTCCCTCGGCGTCGACCATCATTTCCAGTTAGGTGTCACCAACGTCTTTGGTCCATGCACCTAGAGTGCCGAGGAGCACGATCAACCTGCCGGGACGTTGTACTTGTCCCGGCAGGTTTGGAACTACTCATAGTCATGCCAAAGCACCTCAGCCGTTCTCACCGGGCATAAAAACCCCGGGTCCTCCCGTCGACGAGAGCATCTGAGATGATGGACACAGTGTCGCTCAGCCGCAGGTCGTGCGAGGAGGCGCCCACCAGGACATCCAAGTCTCCGGCTTCGACCCGCCAGCACATTTCGCTGTCCAGGAAAGCCACCTGACTGATATCAAGGTGAAAGTCCACTTGAGCCTTCTCCCCCGGTTCCAGAAAAACCCGCTGGAATCCCGCGAGCTCCAGAGCGGGCCTGGAGACTGAAGCGAACCTATCGCTCAAATAAAGCTGCACGACCTCGGTTCCCGACCGGTCCCCCGTGTTCGTCACAGTGAGCGAGATGTCTACGGTGTCGACGGCCTCCACTTCACGCTTAGAGAGGGTCAGACCGGCATAGTCGAAAGTGGTGTACGACAGCCCGT
This sequence comes from Arthrobacter rhizosphaerae, assembly GCF_023062595.1. Taxonomy (GTDB): domain Bacteria; phylum Actinomycetota; class Actinomycetes; order Actinomycetales; family Micrococcaceae; genus Arthrobacter; species Arthrobacter rhizosphaerae. Next base: position 111,222 of record NZ_JALLAN010000012.1, on the reverse strand, counting down.
GTCCAAAGAAGTATCGCGGCGTGTGGGGCGCATCGACGTAGTCGGGGAAACCGATGCTCTCGCCTTGATGCCAGGCGGATCCGGAGGGGTGGTTGTAGTAAACCGGGACCTGGCCTGCGTTTCGGGCGATGGTGATGGGAAGCCGCCCACTTGGCCCATGGGCGCCGGTTAGGACGTCGACAATAGCCTCGGCGCCGCCCTCGGCCGGACTCCACGCCTCCAGGAGTGCCGCCAAGTGGCTATCGGCGGCGTCGCTGGACACCGGCCGGCCATCCAAGTGCACGCCGATTATCGGCTTGCCCAACCGTGCGAGCTTGATGATCAGGTTGTCCTGGCAAGGCGGGAGGTTGATGTTCGTTGCGTCGATTCCCTCACCCATCGAGGCGATGGATGCCGTGCCATGCTTCCCGCCGAGCGTCAGGAGCACAACGTCGGCATCGGCGGCGAGGGCAAGGGCATCGTCGTAGCCGGAGTCGTCGCTTCCGGCGAATGGATAGCCGTACGCCCAGGTTATCTCCGTGTTAGGCATTCGGATGCGGAGCTCTTCGAGCAGACTGCGTATGCCCGGCTGTTGGCTCTGCAGAAGTTCCTCGAAGGCAGGATCATCGGACGCCTCGATGGTGGTGCCCCGAATGTTGTTCGTGAAGGTCTTGATATCTTCACTGCGGGTGGCGAGGCCGGCCATCGATGAATTGGCGGCCAGCTTGCCCTCCGCCATGGAGTAATGCGTGTAACCACCAAAGAAAAACCGGGCAGTCACCGCGTGACAGCCGATCACCGCTATCTTCCGGTGATCCTGCTGCAATGGGAGCGCGCCGTCGTTGTGGAGCAGGACCAGCGACTCCCGGGCTGACTGTACCGCCACTGCCGTGTCGGTGAACGATTCGAAGGAGCTGTCCCGGTCAGAGGGGTCCGGGGCAAAGGGGTACTCGAAGAGCCCCATGCGGAACTTGGCCGTCAGTACCTGGTGGACAGCCCGATCAAGGAGCGCTATGTCGGCCTGTCCCTCAGCGAACCAATCCCGGAGACCGGGGCCGAAACCCTGCGGCACGTGGAGTTCCACGTCCATGCCCGCACGTAGGGCTGCCAGACCAGCATGGGCCGGGGACTGGGCGACGCGCTGGACTGTGTGGAGGTTTCCCACGGCCCCATAATCCGAGACGACCAGCCCGTCGAAACCCATCTGCTCCCGCAACAACCTTGTGAGCAGCCCGGCGGACGCCGACACGGGCTCGCCGGCCACCGAGTTGTAAGAAGGCATTACACCGCGCAGCCCCGCCAAGGTGATAGCGGCCTGAAAGGGCTTGCTGTACACCTCCACAAGCAGGCGGTCGGGGACGTTGCAGTGTGCGCCGTGGATGCCACCTTCCGTGTGGTGCGAGCCCACGAAGTGCTTCGCAACTGCTTCCGTGCGGCGACCATCGGCGTCTTCGCTCTGAAGTCCACGTGTGTACGCGACTCCAAGAGCAGCCGCGAGGCACGGGTCCTCGCCATACGTCTCGCCCTGACGTCCCATACGCGGGTCACGTGATACATCAAGCACCGGAGCCAGTGTATGCGTGATGCCCAAGGCTCGTTGCTGTCTGCCGACGATTTGGCCTACTTCGCGTTCAATGTCGACGTTCCAGCTCGCCGCGCGGCCCAGTCCGGAGGGGAAGCTCGTTGCACCCGGCAGGTAGGCGCCGCAGACCCCTTCCATGTGGAAGATCGCGGGAATGCCGTGTCCAGAGCGGTCCATCGCCTCGGTCTGAATTTTGCGCTGGAACGCGGTCACTTCGTCCAGCGTTAGCGCCGAACGGGTTTCGAGGGTGGACACCTCACCGATACCATGCGGAAAACGTTCACCGAAGTCAGAAACCTTCGTAATGTCGGTCGGGAAGTAGCAGGATACTTGAGCCATCTTCTCGTCCAGGCTCAACTCCCTTAGGAGCAGGTCAGCGCGTTCGGCCGCCGTCAGCGATCCGTTCATCCATGGGTTGGTCACGTGCGTGCTCATGAAAAGTCCTCGATCCGCCATTAGTTCTGCCGGTCGCCGAAGCTCCGCCTCCCTGAACCGGAGACGGCGGGCTGGCCCACCGCGCCGGACGACACGGCGCCGGACTTGACGATACGATGCAAGCGTCGTGCAACGTTCTACGTCATAGTAACCGCCAACCCAAGGGGTCGCAAGCGTGAGGCAGGGTGCTGGCGCTGGACACCAACCCGCATTTCATATTCAATATAGTAGATTCGTAGTTCAAATAATGGAAAGTTGGCTCATGAGCGAGCAACGGAGCTCTCAGTGGTACGCGGGCAATGACCGCAATGCCTACATCCACCGTGCCTGGATGCGTCGAGGTCTTCCCGAAGATTCATTTGACGGTAAACCCCAAATCGCCATCGCCAATACGGCCTCCGACCTTACCCCTTGCAACTCACACCTGGACGAGGTTGCAGAGCACGTCAAGATGGGCATTTGGGAAGCCGGAGGGGTCCCGCTAAACCTGCCCGTTGTCTCGTTAGGAGAGACCCAGGTCCGGCCTACAGCCATGCTTTGGCGGAACATGGCGGCCATGTCGACCGAGGAAATGCTGCGGGCAAACCCCATCGACGGCGTGGTGCTCTTGGGCGGTTGCGACAAGACCATCCCCGCTCTGCTGATGGCTGCCTCGTCGGTGGACATTCCTGCCGTCGTCGTCCCCGGAGGCCCTATGGCCACGGGCACCTTTCGGGGCACTCCCCTGGGCTGCGGCACCGATGTCTGGCGCCTCAGCGAAGAAGTCCGTGGCGGGGAGATGTCGAACCGCGAGTTCCTGAAATCCGAGTCCTCCATGATCCGGAGCCGGGGGCACTGCAACACCATGGGTACGGCCTCCACCATGGCCCTGGTTGCCGAAGCCTTGGGCATGGTGCTGCCCGGGCTGGCCGGCACACCCGCCATCGACAGCAACCTCCTCGCCGGCGCGCACGAGACCGGGCGCCTCATCGTGGAGATGGTCCGCGATCAGCGGACCCCAAGCCGGCTCCTGACCAAGGAGTCTTTCCTCAACGCAATCGTCGCCCTGGCTACAATCGGCGGCTCGACAAACGCCGTCGTACACTTGCTGGCGATCGCCGGACGGCTGGGCATAGAACTCTCGATAGACGACTTTGACCGCACCGGCGCGGGAGTCCCCCTGCTTGTCAATCTCCAGCCATCCGGCAAGTTCCTGATGGACGACCTGCACCGGGCGGGTGGCTTCCTGTCCGTGCTGCGCGAAGTGAAAGACCTGCTCTCTCCCGCAGCGCTGACCGTGACCGGTCAACCGCTCGTGAAGTACCTCGATGAGGCACGCATTTGGGACGAAGACGTCATCCGCCGGCGCTCCGCTCCCCTGCAGGCCGAAGCCGGCATCGCCATCCTAAGGGGCAATCTCGCCCCCGGAGGAGCTGTCATCAAACCCTCCGCTGCCTCCGCCAACCTGATGCAACACAGGGGCCCTGCGGTCGTTTTCGACAGCATCGAGGACATGCACGCCAGGATCGACGACCCAAACCTGGACGTGGATGAGAACTCCGTGCTCATCCTGCGCGGGTGCGGGCCAAAGGGGTACCCGGGCATGCCCGAAGTATCGAATATGCCGCTGCCAAAAAAACTGCTCGAAAAGGGCGTCCGCGACATGGTCCGAATCTGCGATGGGCGAATGAGCGGCACGGCCTACGGAACGGTGGTCCTTCACGTCACTCCCGAAGCAGCTGCTGGCGGACCCCTTGCGCTGGTACGTACCGGCGACATCATCAGCCTCGATGTCCACAAGCGCCTCCTCGACATGGAGGTCGCGCCCGAGGAACTGGCCGCCCGCACACCCAACGCCGCGACAGTGCAAGGCTATGCGAACCCAAAGCGCGGCTGGGAACGGCTCTACGTCGACCACGTTTTGCAAGCAGACACCGGCGTCGACATGGATTTCCTCCTCGGGTCATCCGGTCCCGAGGTGTCACGTGAGTCGCACTAGCTCCACCCATCGCTCCCACCTCCCGGGAGTGGACACGGCACTGATTGAAGAACTGGAATGCGCCGTTCCGGGCGGCGTTCGTGTACGCGCATCCGACCGGCTCGCGCACGCCCACGACGCTTCCCACTACCTGCTCACGCCCCGCGCAGTCGTTGTCCCCGAAAGCGCCACTCAAATCGCAGCACTTCTGCGCGGAGCCACACGCCACCGAGTACCGCTGACCTTTCGCTCAGGCGGTACAAGCCTGAGCGGCCAGGCCTCGACTGACGGCATCCTCATCGATACGCGGCGGAACTTCCGGGCTGTGGATGTGTTCGACGGCGGCGAGCACGTACGGACCCAGCCAGGGGCAACCGTGCGCCAGGTAAATGCACGCCTTGCCATGCACAAGCGCAAACTTGGGCCCGATCCGGCCAGCGAAGCCGCTTGCACGATCGGTGGCGTCATTGCGAACAACTCCAGCGGCATGGCTTGCGGCACGGAATTCAACTCCTATCGCACCATCGAGTCCGCAGTGGTTGTCCTGCCTAGCGGAACGATGATCGACACCAGTCACCCCGACGCCGACGATTACCTGCGCGAACGGGAACCTGCCCTTCACGCGGGCCTCCTGGCCCTGCGCGCCGACCTCCTTGCCAATGCAACCGACGTTGAGCGAATCCGGCGCATGTACTCCATAAAAAACACCATGGGTTACGGGCTGAATTCCTTCCTGGACTTCGAACGGGCCGTCGACATCCTCCTCCACCTGGTTGTTGGCAGCGAAGGAACGCTGGCATTCATTGCCGAAGCGACCTTCCGCACCGTCCCGGTCAAGCCGCACACTGCCACTGACCTCCTCTACTTCCCCTCCCTCTCCGCGGCCACCGCTAGCCTGCCCGCACTGGTCGCGGCCGGCTTTGCCACCATTGAACTACTGGATGCGACATCATTGCGGGTCGCCCAGCGCGATCCCGAAGCGGACGAAACCCTCCGCTCCATCCATGTGGATGGGCACGCCGCGCTGCTGGTGGAATTCCAGGAAGCCGACAAGGTAGCACTGGCGCGCCGGATGGAGTCCGCGGCAGACCTGCTTCGGTCCCTGCCCCTGGTCCGGCCGGCTGCCCTGTCATCGGATGCGGTCCAGCGGGCCGCGTTCTGGCACATCAGGAAAGGTCTGTACGCTACGGTTGCCGGCAACCGCCCCAGCGGCACAACCGCACTGTTGGAGGACATCGCGGTACCGGTAGAGAATCTTCTGCCCACGTGCGAGGGCCTGGTGGCCCTCTTCGAGCGCTTTGGCTACGAGGACAGCGTCATTTTCGGTCACGCCAAGGATGGCAACATCCACTTCCTGCTCAACGAGCACTTCGACCCGGCAAGCGGTCAGTCCACGCTTGACCGCTATGCCGCGTTTACGGAAGAGATGGTCAACCTCGTGCTGTCCAACGGGGGAACTCTCAAAGCCGAGCACGGGACGGGCCGGATCATGGCTCCCTTTGTCAGCCGTCAGTACGGTGAAAGCCTGTACGGGGTGATGCGCGAAATCAAACGTTTGTGCGACCCGCTCGGACTCCTCAACCCGGGAATCCTGCTCAACGATGACGCGGCATCACATATGGCCCACCTTAAGACCTCGCCAACGGTGGAGCCCGAGGTCGACCGTTGCGTGGAGTGCGGCTACTGCGAACCGGTGTGCCCCAGCAAAGACCTCACCCTCACGCCACGCCAACGCATCGTACTGCGGCGTGAGATTGCCAGGGCAGAGCAAGCCGGCGACACCGCACTAAAAGCCGAACTTGAGAACGAATACCGCTACGACGGAGTTGAAACCTGCGCTGTCGACGGAATGTGCCAGACAGCATGCCCTGTCCTGATTGACACCGGACAGCTAGTGAAGCGCCTCCGGGCGGAAAGCAGCAACGGCATCGAAAGCGCGGGCTGGAAAGCCGCCGCAGGCAACTGGGGCAGCGTCGCGCAGGTTGGCGGATTAACCCTTTCGGCCATCAAACGCCTACCGGCACCCCTTGTTACTGCAGCGTCCGAGGCCGGGCGCCGGTTGGCAGGCCCTGACCGGGTGCCGCGCTGGGACAAGGACTTGCCAGCAGGTGGTATCCGCCGCCAGCCGCTGCGGGCCTCCGAACCCAAAGCAGTGTACTTGGCCGCCTGCATCAATACGATGTTCGGTCCCGCGGCCGATGGGCGGGGTGTTTCAAGCGCGTTCCTTGCGCTATGTGAGCGGGCAGGAATCTCCGTGGCAATACCCGATGGCATTGGGGATATGTGCTGCGGTACACCGTGGAAGTCCAAGGGCATGACCGCCGGCTATGAAAGGATGCGCGACAAGGTCCTTCCTGCTGTTTGGGAAGCAAGCCGCCACGGCGAGCTCCCCATCTTGTGCGACGCGGCCTCATGCACCGAAGGCCTTGAAACCTTGCTCACTATCGTCTCGGACGAATCGCGCCTGCGCATTGTCGACGCCGTCGCATTTGTAGATGAGCATGTGCTTCCCGCCCTGCCGCCGGGCAAAAAGATCGGCAGCCTGGCCCTGCACCCCACCTGCTCGTCCACGCGCATGGGACTAAACGCGGCTCTCGGCAGAGTTGCGGCAGCAGTCGCAGAAGAAGTCGTCATCCCCGAAGACTGGGGATGCTGCGCCTTCGCCGGCGACAGGGGAATGCTCCATCCCGAACTGACCGCCTCAGCCACAGCACGAGAGGCCCGGTCCATCAACGGGCGGAACTTTGACGCATACGCTTCCCTGAACCGAACCTGTGAACTGGGCATGACCAGAGCCACCGGACACCCGTACCAGCACATTCTCGAACTGCTCGCTTCTGTCACTTCACCTACAGAAGTACCAGTTACCAAAACCGCTGCGGCCCGCCGCATCACTTCCTAGTAAAAGGACACTCAAATCATGATCCGGAAAGCAGTCATTACAGGCGGCATCAGCGGCTTGGGGGCCGCAACAGCGGCCAGGTTGGCCGAAGACGGCACCGAGATTGTCACCATTGACATCACCGATGGCGCCGACGTCACCCTCGATATTTCAGACGCCGACGCCGTCCGCCGTGCGGCCGCCGATATCGGCCCGATCGACATCCTCATCAACAGCGCCGGGATCGTCGGGCCCAACAAGCCATTCTGGGAAGTCACCGACGACGAATGGAAGCGCACCTTCGCTGTCAACGTTGACGGGACCTTCAATCTCTGCCGTGCGTTTGCGCCGTCAATGGCTGAAGCAGGATGGGGACGCATCGTAAATTTCGCCAGCATGGCAGGTAAAGACGGCAACCCGAACATGGCAGCCTACTCGGCAACAAAGGCAGCCGTCATCGGGCTAACCAAAACGATGGGCAAGGATCTTGCAAAGAAGGGCGTACTCGTCAACGCTATCGCCCCCGCCGTCGTCGATACACCGATGAATGCCTCAACTGCCCCCGACGTACTCGCCCACATCACCAGCCTTATACCCATGAACCGAGTAGGCCGCCCCGAGGAAGTGGCAGAGCTTGTTGCCTGGCTCGCGTCAGACAAATGCAGCTTCTCCACCGGAGCGGTTTATGACATCTCCGGCGGTCGGGCAACATACTAAAATGTCATTCCAGATATAGAAACTAAGATCAACATATGGAAGAAACGTACCCCGCCGGGAAAGATGAACGACTCGTGGGCTCAGACCGGGTTCTCGCAGTCCTGCTTGAGCTTGGCCGTCATCCGGCCGGCATCAGCCTTGACGAAATGGCGAAGCGAATTGACGGAGCCAAGCCCACGGTGCACCGGGCGTTGGCATCTTTGCGCCGGGCAGGCCTGGCAGGCCAGGACGGGCATGGCCATTATGTTCTGGGAGACGAGTTCTTGCGGATCGCGTTTGCCCACCACGAAGCACGGCCTGACCATCTTCGTGTGCAGCCGATCCTCGAACAGCTGACCCAACGTTTCGGTGAAACCTCCCACTACGCCGTCCTGGACGGTCATGACGTCGTTTACAGGGCCAAAGTCGATCCAAGCGTCGGCGCAATGAAGCTCTCCTCCACTGTGGGGGGAAGGAACCCTGCCCATGCAACAGGTGTGGGGAAGATGTTGCTTGCCCTGCAACTTCCGGATCTGGATTCAGTGCGTCATTGGGTGGGAGGGCGGACCCTCGAGCGGCGGACCGAACATACCGCCGCTACCGCGGAGGAGCTCGACGCCGAGTTGTCGCTTGTCCGCCAACGCGGCTACAGCGTGGACGCCCAGGAAAACGAGCCCGGCGTCAACTGCGTTGCCCTGCCCGTCTACTTATCTTCCCCCAGTGTGCCAACCGGAGCCATCAGTATCAGCGCCCTTGCCTACCGCACACCGCTGGCGACGCTGCTTACTGATCTTCCGATCATTCGAAAGATCATCGCGGGCCAATACGAAGAAGCAATCTCATGACAACATATGCGGCCAACGTGGCTTCCGTCGAACGGCACGTTTTGGCTGAGGGGCCTGTGTGGGACGCCTCCACCGAAGAAGTCCTCTGGGTGGACATCGTCAAAGGACAAGTCTTCGAAGGCCATTTGCAAGGTGACACAGTCCTGCAAACCAAGCGCCACGACTTCGACGGCACCGTTGGTTCCGCCGTCAGGTCCACCAGCGGCGACCTGCTCGTCGCCGGACAGGAACAACTCCTCTTCGTCACCTCCGCTGGAGACACCATCCCGGGCCCTAACATCGTGCCCAAAGGTACATCCAGCCGGACCAACGACGGAGCTTGCGACCCGTCAGGACGATTCCTGATAGGTACCCTCCCGTTGGATGAGCGCACAGGGGAAGAAGTCCTGGTCCGGCTGGAGGACAGCGGAGACCTCACTTGCATCGATAACGACCTGTCGCTTTCCAATGGTCTGGCGTGGTCCCCCGATGGCCGTCTCTTCTACAGCACGGACACTGTCCCGGGGATCATCTGGGTTCGCGACTACGAACCGGACACCGGGGCCGTGGGACCAAGGCGAGAGCACATCCGCATCACCGATGGCTTTCCGGACGGAATCTGCACTGACTCCCGAGGGAACCTCTGGGTCGCCATCTGGGGCGTCGGTGAGATCAGATCATTTTCACCGGAGGGCAAACACGAAAACACGGTGACGGTCCCTTGCCCCCACCCTTCCAGCGTCGCGTTCGTTGGCCCGGAACTGGACCTGCTGCTGATCACCACGGCATCGCGGGATCTTTCCCCCGCCGACTTCGAGACCTACCCGGACGCAGGACGGCTCTTCACTGCCCATGTAGGCGTAACGGGCAACCCCTGCAGCCCTTGGTCCGGGGCTGGCACCACCGCGGCGTCCGACCTTTAACACACAGCCACCAGATCAATACCACACAGACATCACAGGAGAACCAACCATGTACCTCATGAGAATCGGAGACGCCGGAGCGGAAAAGCCGGTCGTATTGATCAGCGACACTCACTACGTCGATGTGTCAGACAGCGTCGCAGACTTCAACGAAGCGTTCTTTGGCAACGACGGCATAGCCAAGCTCAAAGGTGTCGTAGCCGAACGAGTTGCCGCGGGAAACGTAACGAAATTTGCCGGTGAACGGATCGGGGCCCCGATTGCGCGGCCTCACCAGATTCTGTGCATTGGCCTGAACTACAGCGATCACGCGGCAGAGACGGGGCAGGCCGTGCCGGAAGAACCCATCCTGTTTACCAAATCCCCGAACACCCTGGTGGGCCCCAATGACGAAGTACGCATCCCGAGGGGGGCAACCAAACCGGACTGGGAGGTCGAACTCGGCATCGTCATCGGAAAGCGGACCAGCTACCTGAACAGCGTGGATGATGCCCGCGAGGCCATTGCCGGCTTCGTCGTCGTCAACGATGTCAGCGAGCGGGCTTTCCAGATCGAACGCGGCGGCCAATGGTCAAAAGGAAAGTCCGCTGAAACCTTCAATCCCGCCGGCCCGTGGCTTGTCACTCCGGACGAGATCGACGACGTCCTGGACCTCGGCATGTGGCTGGATGTCAATGGTGTCCGACGCCAGAATGGCTCCACATCTACCATGATCTTCGACCCGTACTTCATCGTCCACTACCTGAGCCAGTTCCTTGTGTTGGAACCCGGAGACCTGATCAACACTGGGACGCCCCCGGGCGTCGGCATGGGATTCACACCTCAAATTTGGCTCAAGCCCGGTGATGTAATGGAACTCGGCATCGAGGGCCTCGGCTCTCAGCGCCAGCCCGTCCTGGCGCCCCGGTAGACCACTGTGAGAGCCTTCGTACTGAACGGACCCAGGGACGCCGAAGTTCAAGACGTGCGCCCTCCCACGGCAAACGTTGGGCAGGCAATTATCGACGTCGAACGCGTGGGAGTCTGCGGGACAGACGTTGAATTCTTCACCGGAGAAATGCAATACCTCCACGAGGGCCACGCCCGCTTTCCGATCCGGCTGGGCCACGAATGGAGTGGAACCGTTACGGCTGTGGGCGAAGGCGTAGACAACCGCTGGCTTGGCCGCAGGGTCACTGGAGACACCATGCTGGGTTGCGGCCTATGCCGCCGCTGCCGCAACGGCAATCAACATGTCTGTGAGCACCGGTACGAACTGGGGATCCGCGGAGGCTTCCACGGGGCACTTGCCGAGCAGCTCGCAGTGCCTGTGACGTCCCTGCACGAACTGCCGGACACCGTTGACGAAGTTCTCGGCGCTTTGGTAGAGCCCGGAGGCAACGCTCTGCGCTCCGTCCAGGGAGCCGACTTGCAGCCAGGAGATCGTGTCCTGATCCTCGGGCCGGGAACAATCGGACTGCTGGCAGGACTTTTCGCCAAGGCCCAAGGCGCTGAAGTGCATCTGATGGGACGCTCCGCACGGTCACTGGAATTCGCCAAAACCCTTGGACTTGACGGTGTCTGGGCTTCCGACGACCTGCCAGATCTGCCTTTCGATGCCGTGATCGATGCTTCCAATGCTCCCGCGCTGCCGGCAAAAGCACTCGAACTGGTCGAACCCGGAAAGCGCGTCGTTTATGTTGGCCTTGCGGGCAGCCCAAGCATGATTGATACCCGGACTTTGGCCCTAAAGGATGTCACCGCCGTAGGCATCCTGAGTGCGTCGCCAGGACTGGCCGGAACCATCGAACTGTACGCCTCCGGCTCAGTCGATCCGAGGCCGCTTGTCGCAAAGACGGTGGGGCTTGACGGCGTTGCCGGCATCCTCTCAGGGGAGCGGCCTGAAGGCTCCGGCGCGGGCCCGAAAATGCACATTGATCCGCGCCTCTGATTTAGGGCAAAGATGGCAACGCAGCGGGGGCCAAAGTTGCCCAGGTGCCGCGTGCATCAATTGCCGTTTCCGCCAGGACGCCAGTCTGAGGCGGCCGCCGGGTGGCGGCGTGGTGGCGTGGCCGGCCTGTCGTGGATTTAGCAGGCGGACCGGAATTGACGCTGGATTCAGTAACGGTGTCTTTTCCATATCACAAGGTGTTGCAGCGTAGAACATGGGTCGCCTGGCGCGAGAATGCGCGACGAGCTGGATTCTGATAGATAGACGGTTAGGTGAAGGGTTCAGCGTGTGGATTGTGTTTACTCGCCCAGTTCCCAGCCCCAAATTGATAGGTCCACGGAACGGTGTGCTCTTAGCTTGAGTTCTTCTTGCGAAGCCATGCAGCGTGGGAAGAGGCCTCGATAGAACCGCCGGCCACCGGTCCCTCGCAGCCTGCACAGGTGGGTTTCACCCAAAAATACGTCAATTTCGCCCTCCCCTTCGAGCTCAAGACTGATGGACGAGAATCCTTCCGCTGAGCGCACGTAACGAAATACCGCCTCGTCACCGTCGAGAATGCCAGTGAGGTACTCCTCCCCGTTCCGCCCAATGTCGATGCGGGCTCCCCCGCTGATCGCGCAAGCGCGGAAGGCCTCGACGAATTCGTCGGCAGAGAATGGCTCCCCTACCCCCTGTGACGTCATGGGAACTTCCGGGATGCTCCCGTCCTCGAGCACCCGAAGGGGTTCAATGCAGAGACGACGATGGAAGCGCCCACCCCGGGAACTGCGATGGTAGAAGACGTACCATCGGTCATTAAAGCATTCGATCGATCCGTGGTTGTTCCATGAGTTAGGGTCACAGTCAGCATTGTCGACGATGATGCCCCCGTAGCGGAACGGACCGAGAGGCGAGACAGACGTAGCGTAGCCGAGTGCGGTGGGACGGCCGCGGGTCGCATCAGAGAACACCAGGTAGTACAGATCGCCTATCTTGCGCATAGAGGGCCCCTCATGGAACCCGTGTTCGGCCTCTGTAACCAGGTCATCAACAACTTCCTGCGGGTTGAAGGACGTCATGTCGTTGTCCATCTGTACACCGCGGGCACGAATCTGGCCCCAGTAGAAGTAGACGCTGTGGTCGTCGTCAATAAAGACAGCCGGATCGATGCCGCGGGCAGGAATTTGCTTAGGATCAACGAACGGCCCCTCAGGACGGTCTGAAGTCGCGACCCCCTCGCTGCCGTCGGCCATGCAGAAGTAGAGGTAATAGACGCCGTCTCGTTCTACCGCATCAGGAGCGTACAGCAGCGGGGAACTCGCAAGGTCAGACGGCATGTCAGCACCTTCCTCCACAGCTGCCGAGAGAATGGTACTGGCCGGCACGGTCTCGGCGTAGCCCGCCGGGTCAGGAAACCACGGCACCTGCTCCCCTCGAAAAGCGACGTCATGCACGGTCCATTCGCAAAAGTCAGACGTTGAGACCACATGGTAACGGTCGGAGCAGTACCAATTGTCCATCGTGTCGTAGCTGCCATATACATAAAGCCGGCCGTCCGGCATTACGCGCGCCTCCCCATCAGGTATGTGATGGATAGGGGGAAGAACCGGGTTGCGCTGGGCACCAGGAATACCCTCAGAGTACTGCTGTGGGAGTTGCCTCATAGTTTGTAGTCCTTCTGACTGGTCAGGGTTCTGCCTAGGCAGGACCGTTCTTGCGTGAAGCACCCGCGGCAGATGACCGGGCGCCTTCATGTGCTAACGGTGCGAAGGGCTTTTGCGGGTGCAGCGTCAATTGGTGAGGACCAACTTTCGCTGGCAATGAAACCTCAGTCAGTGAAGACGTGCCTGCCCGGACCCGCCACCTGTTCCACCCCGCTCGGCATCGTTATCAGGGCCTCAGTACCTGGCGGCACAACCACCTTGAGATGTAGCTGGTCCCCGGAAAGTCTCCACTCACACTCGATAAGACCGTAAGGACTGTCGTGGAGAGCCCTTGCCCACTGGACGTTGCCTCCGGGCCTCGGGCGGACGCGGAAGCGTCGCCATGCAACTTCACCCTCAAGTGGCGCCAGTCCGGCTACGTACCGATGCAGGAATGAGACCACTGCCCCTTTCGAATAGTGATTGAGCGAAGCGTTCACCTCACCGTCCGCCGTGATCCCGTTCCAGTTCTCCCAAATGGTATTCGCCCCTCGGTCGATCATCACCAGCCAAGAAGGCTCAGTGTCCCGCAGAAGCAGGGAGTAGGCGAGGTCCAGATGACCGGCTTCGGCCAGTACAGGAAGCAGAAAAGGTGTCGCGAGGAAACCTGTCGCCAAATGATTTTCTGACTCTCGAACAAGTTCGACAAGCCGCTGCACCGTCCTGGCGCGAATGGCGGCAGGCACAAGGTCAAATGCAAGAGCGCGGACATGATTGGCTTGCGTATCAGGTGTAAGGAACCCGTCCCGTCCGATGTACTCCTTTTGCCAAGCCTCGCGCGCGCCCGACTCCAGACCGCGGTAGTACTCAGACTCCACGCTCTTACCGAGGACCTCTGCGATGCGAGCGGCTAGGCCCGCGCTGTGAGCGTAGTAGGCGGTGGCTAGGTGCCCTTGATCGCGCTGCGCATGCTCGTCCAGATCGACTATCTCCTGCCCCGGTTCCAGCCACTCACCCCAATGGGAGCTGCCGTCCCACAGGTAACGCTCATGCGGCAACGGGGACGGACGTAGCAGGGCACGCTCAGGGTGACGCTTGTTCCGAGCGATCCGCTCGATTCGGCCCAACCAGGAGGCAATCATCGGCCAGGACTCTTCAAGCACTGCCCGATCCCCGTACGCAGAGTACAACGCCCACGGCACGATCACGCAGGCATCACCCCATCCTGCTGATCCTGAGAAAACCCTGACCGGGCTTTGCTCGGCGTCGTACGGTGCCATGGGACTGAAGTGAAGTACCGTGCCGTCGCTAGTCTGATCAGCAGCGACGTCCCTCAGCCATTTTTTGGAAAAGCCTGCTACGTCGTAGAGGAAGGCACCAGTGGAAATGAAAAGCTGCCAGTCTCCTGTCCAGCCAACGCGCTCTCGATGGGGACAGTCCGTCGGGATATCGCACGAATTACCCCGCAAACTCCAGACCGTTGCTTCGTGTAGTTTGTTCAGGCGTTCGTCGCTGCACTCAAACCAACCTGTTCTCTGCATGTCGGTGTGGACCATGACACCTGTTACGTCGTCCACGGTGAGATTTTCAGGATGGCCCTCGACCCGGACGTACTGGAAGCCGTGCGTAGTTCGTCTCGGCTCGAAAACATCTCCAGGGTGTCCTGCCGAAATAACCGCGTCTACCTGCCCGGCCGGCCTAAGTTCGGGATAGTCCGGAGCGATGTTGTGTGTCAGGACGTCGCCTTCCGCGTCCAGCCATTCCCCATGAACTAGCCGGACCGTGGTGCCTGGGGGACCGAGCCTGGACAGGCGGGTCCAGCCGTTGATGTTTTGTCCCAGATTGACGATTTGACGGTCTTTGTCGAGTCGAGTGACGGAGATGGGACGAATTTCCTGTACGCGACGAACTGCAGGAGCAGGGGAGTCCACCAGCCTGCTCACATCGATGTCCCCCACGGCAACGTCATGCCATTGTGAGTCATCGAACCCACACTCCGCCCACCCGCGTGGCAACCTGCGCAGGTCCCATTGTTCTCCTGCTATCAGGTCGGCGGCGGTTATATGACCTACAGTGCTGCGCCAACCCTCGCCAGTTCCGATTACCGTTGAAGGGCCATCTTGGTGGTCTATTACCAGTTGCGCCAGAAGACTGAGCTCAGTGCCCCATTGATCGTGCGCGCGAAAGTAACCGATTTGGCCTCGGTACCAACCGTCGGCCAAGAGGAATGCGATCGAGTTGCGTCCCGGCTGTAGGGACGCTGTGACGTCGTAGGTTTGTACTTGGAGTCGTTCGCGGTACTGGGTGAACCCCGGGGTGAGCTCGTCATCGCCTATGCGAGCCGAATTAAGGAAGCCCTCGTAGAGCCCGTGTGCGGTGACGTGTAGGCGCGCGGAGAGAACCTCTCGATCGACAGTGAATTCACTACGGATGAGTTGTGCGGGACGCTCCCCCGCTGGTGCTGGAATTAGATCGGAGGGAGTTATCCAGTGTGCCTGCCAGTCTTCAGGCTGCAGCAGTCCCGCTTCAAACTGTCCCGTTCGGGACCAGTCACTAGCGCCTGCATCAGTCCATACCATAACCTGCCACTCCACCCGCTCTCCGGAATGAAGAGCCGGGCCGCCGTAAGCAATGAAGAGGTGCTCAGAGGATCGGACCATGCCCGAATCCCACCCCCCGGCCGTTCGTATGCGATACGCCTTTTGTGTAGTCGTTCCCGCCGGCAGTGCCCAGGATAGGAGCGGCCGCTGGAGAAGTCCCAGGGGTCGCTCGAGGTGGTTTACGCGGAGCCTGTGCGGGGAACCCGTCATCGCCTCGGAGCCGGGAGGGACGAGGGAATCATCTCCCAAGGCGTGTTCGAAACCGGTATCTGCGGGCGTCGGTCGAAACCGTCCCCCGGGCCGCTGCCGCGGTGCGTCCACGCTCGGAATGTAACTGTTCCTGTCGCTGCCCGCGTACCATCCGGAGCTGCGCTGCTCACCCGTCATGCTGTTCTGTCCTTCATCCATGATGTACGAATTTGTGGCATCGGCGCTGGGTGCCGAATACTGCAGGCCTTTCAGTGACTCTGGCGGAGCCGCAGCGCTTGCATGCCGCCGTCGACTGCCAGGTCAAAACCGGTAGTGGAGCCAGAGCGTGGGCTAGCCAGATAGGCAATCGCATCGGCCACCTCGTCCGGGGTAACAAGCCGGCCGTGGGGCTGGCGGGCTTCGAGAGCCGCCCGCTCTGCTGTCGGGTTCTCTGCTGCGGCGAGCAGGCGCCCGATCCATGGCGTGTCAGCTGTTCCGGGGTTTACGCAGTTGACCCGGATGCCTTCGTGCAGATGGTCAGCGGCCATAGCACGCGTCAGTGAGAGCACAGCACCTTTTGAGGCGCTGTAGAGCGCCCGCTGAGGCAGTCCTGCCGTGGCAACCACAGAGGACGTGTTCACAATGGCCGCCGCCGGCGACTCGCGCAGGTACGGCAGGCAGGCCCGGCTTACGCGGACCATTCCAAGCACGTTGATGTCGAACACCTTGTGCCATTCATCATCGGTATTGCTGCCAACATTGCCCTGAGCACCGATGCCCGCGTTGTTCACAACAATGTCGATGCGGCCAAAACGTTTAATGACCGCATCCACTGCGGCGCACACAGAAGTATCGTCAGACACGTCCGCGAGCACGCTGATTACCTCGTGGTTCTCGGAAACGGCGAGGTCCAGCACCGCCACGTTCGCGCCGCTTTCGGAAAGTTTGCTTGCGACAGCGGCGCCAATGCCTGACGCCCCGCCTGTAACAACGGCTGTAAGCCCCTCAAAGTCGCCCATCGTGGTTCCCTCCTCTGTCAAGGGAGCTATGAAAGGTTAAATAGCCTTTCAGGTCCAACAACTAGTATCGTTTTTGCGGTAAATGAAACACCGTACCGAAGGACGGAAAAGTCGCTAGATTGAGCTTTCCATAAGATGGATGATCTGTCCATTATTTTGAATAGCCCCGTCAGAGAGCCTACGCTGAACCGACTAAGCACCTGCGGGGATGGAACTGGATGAACTCAAACAGCGGGCTACCCTAACCCACCAGATGCATTCAGGCCTTCGCCCCAAAGCGTTGAGGAGGAGTGGGCTGAGCCTGGGAAAACATCTGCACAATCCCAACGTGGAACTCCGTCAGCACTACCGCTCCGTCACTACGAGTGCCGCTCGGACTACGTCTGGGAGGGAGCCCGCGATATCCACTACGATCCCGGCTTCATCGCCCTCAAGTGGCTCCAGCGTGGCAAGCTGTGAATCCAGAAGCGTCGGAGGCATGAAGTGCCCGGACCGGCCTTCCAGTCGCTGGCTCAGCACTTCTCGGCTGCCGTCCAGGTGCAGGAAGACGGTCTGCGGGGCGTTGGCGCGGATGGCGTCGCGGTAGCTGCGTTTCAGTGCCGAGCAGGCAAGCACCAGGCCCCGCGGTCCGGCCGCAGCCAGTTCGCTCCCGATGACGGCGAGCCACGGCCAGCGGTCCTCATCGGTCAAGGGCGTCCCGGCGGCCATTTTGGCGACGTTCTCCATGGGGTGGAGCGAATCGCCGTCGAGGAAGGGCATCCCGAGTTGCTGTGCCACCAGGCCACCGATGGTGGTCTTCCCGCAGCCGCACACGCCCATCACCACTATGCCGGGGCTGCCGGTCACCGGCAGCTCCTCCTCACCAGTCATGGACGGTTCCGTCAACGAGGCGGTTGTAGGGCAGGTAGGCCTGCTGGTAGGGGAAAGCCGCAGCTGCTTCCTCGTTAAACTCGACGCCGATGCCCGGCTTGTCGCCGGGGTGCAGGTAGCCGTCCACGAATGTCATGGACTGCTCGAAGACGCTGTTGGTCTGCGGCGAGTGCTGCATGTATTCCTGGATGCCGTAGTTGTGGATGGCCAGGCCCACATGGAGTTGGGCGGCGAAGCCGACCGGGGAGATGTCGGTGGGGCCGTGGAAGCCTGACTTGATCTGGTACTGCGCGGCGAAGTCCATGACCTTCTTCAGCGGGGAGATACCGCCGAAGTGTGTTGAGGCTGCACGGACGTAGTCGATCAGCTGTTCCTTGATGATGGTCTGGAAGTCGTACACGGTGTTGAAGATTTCCCCGATAGCCAGCGGCGTGGTGGTGTGCTGACGGACCAGCCGCAGCGCCTCCTGGTTCTCGGCCGGGGTGCAGTCCTCAAGCCAGAACAGGTCATACGGCTCCAGGGCCTTACCAAGTTTGGCGGCCTGGATGGGGGTCATCCGGTGGTGGCCGTCGTGCAGCAGCGGCAGCTCGGGGCCGAATTCGTTCCGGACGGCTTCGAAGACGCTGGGCAGGTGGCGCAGGTAGGCACGGGTATCCCAGTCCTCCTCCAAAGGAAAGGCTCCGCGGCCGGCCGGCTCGTAGTCGTAGCGTTCGCCCGTGGCCTGCACCTGGGAGGCGACGCCGTAGATGGACTTCAGCGAGGGCACCGCGGTCTGGATCCGGACGGACTTGTAGCCCAGTTCCAGGTGCTCGCGGACGGAGTCGAAGAGCGAGGGAAGGTCCATGCCGGAGGCGTGGCCATAGGCGCGCAACCCGTTCCGAGACGCACCACCCAGCAGCTGGTACACCGGCATGCCGGCCATCTTGCCCTTGATGTCCCAGAGCGCCATGTCCACGGCGGCGATCGCGGCCATCGTTACCGGGCCGCGGCGCCAATATGCGGAACGGTAAAGGAACTGCCAGGTGTCCTCGATCCGCTGCGGATCCTTGCCGATCAGCAACTGCGCAACATGCTCCTTCAGGTAGGCGGCGACGGCGAGTTCCCGCCCGTTGAGCGTGGCGTCACCGATGCCGGTTACGCCATCCTCCGTGGTGATCCTGAGCGTCACGAAGTTACGGGACGGGCTGGTGACGAACACTTCTGCTGCGACGATCTTCATAAGTTCAGCTGTTCCTTCCGGAAATCTTTTGCGGTCTGTGGCTGGTGAGCGTTGCCTCGGCGGCGAAGGCCCCGCAAAGACCGGCCACCAGGGACACGACCTGCGGGTTATCGGAGAGTTGCGGGCTGACGAGGCTGAGGAGGGCTGCCACCCGCTCCTGTCCATCCAGCCTGTTGGCCACGTGGAGGGCCGAAGCCTGCGGGTCCTGCGGCTCGTGTTCCCGGGCAAGGTAGTCGATCCAGGCCGCGAGCATCAGGGCACTGCCGGCACCGGAACGGCCCTGGGCCCTTTCAGCTGCCAGGACGGGAAGAGCCCTCATCCGGAGTTTGGTGGTGCCGTCCGCCGCGATTTGGGAGAGGTGATGGGCGATCCGGCTGTTGCCGAACCTTTCGCGCAGCGCTTCCCGGTATTCGGGGACGTGGAGGTCTTCTCCACTCAGATGCGCGGCTGCCTCATCCCAAAACAGCTCCATCGCTTCTTGGCACAGCCTGTCGTTGAGCGCTTCTGACACTGTGGTGTGGCCACGCAGCTGCCCGGCGTAGGCCAACAGCGAATGCGCGCCGTTCAATAGCCACAGTTTGCGGTTTTCATAGGGTTCAATGTCATCCACCACAACGGCACCGGCATCCTCCCAGCGCGGCCTGCCAGCCGGAAAATCCCCGCTCAGCACCCAGTTCCGGAAGGGTTCGGCCACCACTGGGGAGTTGTCGCGGTAGCCGCAGCTCTCCTCAACCTTGGCGAGGTCTGCAGGTGTGGTCCGCGGGGTGATCCGGTCAACGGACGTACTGACAAAACTCACGTTCTGCCCGATCCAGGCCGCGACGCCCGCATCCCACGCTTCCGCCATACCAAGAACAGCATGGCGGGCCACCTCGCCGTTGCCTGGGAGGTTGTCACAACTCACGACGGCGAGTGGTCCCGCTCCGGCATCCCTGCGGGCGCCGAGGGCCAGCACCAGCCGGCCCAACGGCGTCGTGGGTGCTTCGGTGCCGCCCGCCCCCGCATCCCTTAGCCGGGCGAGATCGTCCGCCACAGCAGGCGATCCGGCGTCGAACCTGCCGTCGGAAGCCAACCCGTAGGCAGCCTCAGTGATGGTCAGGGTGATCACGGCAGTCTCCTTTGCGGAGACCAGCTCGCAGAGGCGTCCGACGTCGGCGCCGTCCACTGCCTCGACGATGCTGCCGATCATCTCAAAGCTGTCCTCCTGGCCGGAGCGCTCAATCAGCGTGTACAGGCCATCCTGCTCCGCGAGCGCGTCGGCCGCGTCGGGCCGCCTGCCGGTGAAAGCTGCAATCCCCCATTCGGCACCGTCGCGGGAATGCTGCGTGTACCAGGCCTGATGGGAACGGTGGAAGGCACCGAGCCCGAGATGCACGATGCGCACAGGTGCCGTGGTCGTGTGGCGGAGCGCTCGGCTCAGTTGTGGAGTGTTGGTAACCACGGCCGCCTGTAGCGGACTGTCCGGACGAGCGCTCACAGCTTGAAGACTCGTCGGGGCGAGTCGTCCACAAGGTCCACAATCAGTTCGTGTGCGCGTTCCTCGCTGATCCGGTGTTCAGCCACAAGCCGGGCCAGGAACGCGGACTCGATCCGCCGGGATGCATCATGACGGGCGGGGATGGAGCAGAACGCACGGGTGTCATCGATGAAACCCGACGATCGGGAGAAGCCTGCGGTCTCAGTGACAGCCGAGCGGAAACGCAGCATGGCATCCGGTGCATCCAGGAACCACCATGGTGCACCCAGATACACGGAGGGGTAGAAGCCGGCCAAGGGCGCCAGCTCGCGAGAGAAGACCGTCTCGTCCATGGTGAAGAGCACCAGATGAAAGTCGTTGATCGTACCGAAATCCTGCAGGACGGGTCGGAGGGCTTCCGTGTAATTCACAGCGAACGGGATGTCATGCCCTGTGTCCGCGCCGAAGGTATTGAACGTGGGCTCGTGATGGTTGCGGTAGGAACCCGGGTGGATGGTCATCACAAGGCCGTCTTCCACAGACATCCGCGCCATCTGGTAAAGCATGTGCGCTTCAAAGTCATTACGGTCCTGGGCCGTGGCCTGGCCCGAGCGGGCGCGCTCGAACAGCCTTGCGGCATCGGCGGCGTCAAGCTTGAGTGTCGCCGGGGTGCGGACTCCATGGTCCGCGGAGACAGCGCCGCGTTCCACGAAGTAGCGACGCCGGTTCTCCAGCGCCGTGATGTACGCACCGTAACCGGTGCCGCCGTCGCCCGCTGTTGCAATCAGCCGGTCCACATTTTCGGACCAGTCCTTACTATCGATGTTGAGATAGGCGTCCGGTCGGAAGGTAGGCAGGACCCGACCATGGAACGTGGCGTCCTGGGCGAGGGCCTCGTGGCTGGCCAGGGTATCCAGCGGGTCATCGGTGGTAGCCAGCACGTCAATATTGAAATCCTTGAAGAGCTGGCGGGGACGGAACCCTGGCTCTGCAAGTTTCGCCGAGATAGCGTCATAGCTGGCGTCGGCGGTTTCAGCGCTAATCTCCGTCTCAAGGCCAAAAACGCTGGAAAACTGTGTCCGTAGCCAGTAACCAGAAGCAGTCCCGTCGAACAGCGGCCACGCCTTACAGAACTGGTGCCACACATCGCGGGAGTCCGGCTCCGCCACCTTGGACGCCCGCATCCGATCCATTGGAACGCCGCTGGAATGAATGAGGCGTGTCACATAGTGGTCCGGACTGACCAGCAGCGCCGCCGGATCCGGGAAAGGAGTGTTGTGCTCAATGACTGCTGCGTCAACGTGTCCATGAGGCGAAATTATGGGTAGGTCCTGGACGCGTTGGAGGAGATCCCGGGCAATGCGCCGCGTTCCGGGGTCAGCTGGCAAAAGCCTGTCTGGACTAATGGCAATCGGTTGTGACATAGGTCAATGATTGACGGTCCGCGCATCACTGTCAACCGGTTGCCACACCCGCCGCAATCAAGGAACGGAAAGTTTAGTCAGCGCGCAGGAGACCGGCCGCTTGAGCCACGCAGCACAAGTTGTGTCTCCACCTGGAGGGTCCGCGCAAGCTCGCCGTTACCGTGCAGGAGATCAAGCAGCCGGGCTGCTGCCGCCTTGCCGCACGCCTCCAGAGGCGAGCGAACCGTCGTCAGCGGAGGGGTGGTGAAATCTGCACCAAAGATGTCATCAAAACCGATAATGCTGATTTGGTCCGGGATATCCAAGCCTGCGGCCTGAAGTTCCTGCATGAGGCCAATGGCCAGCAGGTCGTTGTAAGTCATCACGGCGGAAGCGCCGCTGGAGAGCACGTCACGCGCCACCTGCCTTCCGCCGTCAACGGTTGGTTTGGTGGATTCCAGCCGAATGACCTCGACCCCCGACCACTCGCACGCCTCCTGCACACCTTCCCAACGCCGTGCCGACATCCAGGACTGCGCTGGTCCGGCAACGAACGCCAGCTTCTTGTGGCCGTTGGCTGCAATACTCCTGACAGCCTCACCAATACCCTTCCGGACATCTGGAATGACGCACGGAACCCCCTCAACCTCTCGGTTAATAACCACTACCGGTTTGTCAGCGAAAAGGCTCCTGATATCCGCGTCATTCATCCGAGGACTTGCCAGTATTAAGCCATCCGCCGTGCTCATCAGGCGCCGGGCGACCGTCAGCTCCGTAGCTCCCGATTCCGCCGACTCGGCCAGCACCAACGTGTAGTCGCGCACGTTGCCGGTCGCCTGGGCGCCTCGGATGATGTCAAAAAAGGTCGGGTTGGTGATGTCCGCGACAATCAGCCCAATAGTGTTGGTGCGTCCGGTCGGCAGAGCGCGCGCGAACGGGTTTACTTGGTAGTTCAGCTCAGCGGCAGCCTTCTCAATGAGTTTCTGCGTCTTGGCACTGACCCGCCCTGGCTTACTGAGGGCCCGTGAGACGGTCGAAGGATTGACTCCCGCGACCTTGGCAATGTCGTATATCGTGCTGTTCGCCTTTCCAGTACGCCCTTTCTTGGCACCTGAGCTTGCAGCGGAATTGACCTCGGCACTGACTGCGCTGCCAGCGTGCAGGTCACTGCCGTCGGCTGCTATTGCCGAAACTCTTGACGCTCTGGATTCAGTCACCTCGTCATCCTACAAGGCAATGGATTTACTAGCAGCCGGTTGCCAAGGTCAGGGAGAAGCGTCAACTGCCGGCAGGTTGTGAGCGCTTCGGTCGACCAGCCTCGCCCTGGCAAAGGCTTGGAGACTCAAAGTCATTTACTAGAATGACGTTCCATTAGATGGTATTCTCTCGCACTACAGGATCGCTTTCCGCCGATGACGCCGCGATGGACGCTCAAGTGAGCAAACAGAGAAAACTTAGGCTAGGCAGCAATTCAAGAAAATCGAGGCAATCGGTTGTCATGGGGCCATAAGGATGGTTCACTGGACCCAGCATGAAATTAGCAGCGCTTTTCTAATTTGAGCCAGTGCTGATACCGCTACCTCGTCGCTCAACGACGCTCATCCCTGGACCAAAGGAGTTCTCATGGACACCCGCATGACCCGATCGCGATTCCGCTGCGGAATCGCAGCTGCATTCACGGCCGCCGTACTGTTCACCTCTACCGCCTGCGCCGGGGGCTCTGAACCGGAAGAGGCAAATGCTACTAACGGTGCTTCATCGAATGCCAAACTTGCCCTTGCTGTGACCGCAGCGCCGGCGTCATTGGATCCCGCCCAGTTGCAGGAAGGCCAGCAGAGCTACGTCTGGGGATCCGTCTTCGACACTCTTCTCTACGTCGACAATGACGGAAAGCTCCAGCCAAACGCCGCGGAAAGCTGGAAGTTCTCAGACGATGGCCTCAGCTTGTCCCTCACCCTGCGAGAAGGCATGACTTTTAGCAACGGTGATACAGTCACCGCCAAGGAAGTCGCCGGAACCCTTGAACGGACCAGGACAACTCCGGGCCAGCAGCAGGGCAAGCTTGCAGCGGTCGCCTCGATCGAAGCCCCCAACAACAGGACAGTAGTTCTCAAGCTGAAGCAGCCTGAACCCGCGCTGCTCACGAACCTCGCCCTTGCGGCCGGTGTCATCGGCGACCCGGATACTCTCAATGAAAAAACGAGTGCCCTCGACCCGACAGCATCCGGTCCTTACACCCTGGACAAGGGAGCCACGGTAGCCGGAACCACCTACGTACTCAACCGCAGGGACGACTACTGGAATGCGAAAGCATATCCCTTCAAAACAGTGACTGTCCGCGTCATTCAGGACCGCACAGCGGTGTTCAATGCTTTGCAGGCTGGCGAACTGGATGCTGGCAACGTCGACCCCGCACAGGTTAAGCAGATTGAAGGCGCCGGGTTCAAGACGACCAAGGTTGAAGCTCAAGCAGTGGCGAATCTTGTGCTGGCTGACCGGGCAGGGACGCTGCTGAAACCGCTTGCTGACGAACGCGTCCGCAAAGCGATCAATATGGCCTTTGACCGCGAAAAGATGGTCCAGCAGGTATTGCGCGGCTCTGGCAAGGCCACAGTGCAGATCTTCAACCCGAAGGGCGCTGCCTATGACGCGGCATTGGAAGGATCGTACAAGTTTGATCCAGCCGCGGCCAAGAAGCTCATGGCTGACGCCGGCTATGCCGATGGTTTTGACGTGACGATGCCTGCCACCGTGATCTCCAAGTCCTTCGAGCCGCTGATCACCCAAGCGCTGGGCGACATCGGCATCAGAGTCACCTGGGAGCCGGTTCCCCCGCAG
Organism: Arthrobacter rhizosphaerae; assembly: GCF_023062595.1. Taxonomy (GTDB): domain Bacteria; phylum Actinomycetota; class Actinomycetes; order Actinomycetales; family Micrococcaceae; genus Arthrobacter; species Arthrobacter rhizosphaerae. The sequence goes on along the minus strand of NZ_JALLAN010000012.1, from coordinate 86,799 downwards.
AACGCTGCCGCAGCAGTTTCTTCCAAGAAATACCCGATGGTCTTCTTCCTCGACGGACTTAACGTGACCCAGCGCGAACTGCAAAACAACTTTAGTGATGCCGGGTTCCTGAACCCCTTTGGATCGAAGTACCCCGAACTGACTGAGCTCATCACGCAGGTCAGCCTTGAGAGGGACGAGGCCAAGGCTACGGAGCTGTATAAGAAGATCAATGCCTTCGTCGTGGAAAATGCTTTGGACGCGCCGCTCTTCTATGTCGGCACCATCTGGGCCACCAAAGACGGCATCGAATACCTCGGAGATGGTTCGAACACCCTGAGCACCATCCGGGCGTTCAACGCCACGAAGTGAAAAAGGGTGAGCCCTGGGAGCGTCTGCCTGGGGCTCACCTCCCACACACTGCCTTTAAGGACCCCCATGATCCCCTACATTCTGCGGCGATTCGGCGCAGGCATTCTTCTCGCGTTATTGGTGACGCTGATAACCTTCACACTTCTCAGCTTTTCCTTTGACGCCGTAGTCAGAGCGCGGCTCGGGAGCGCAACGACGCCTGAGGCTGTCGCAGCTATGACGGCAACTCTTGGTTTCGACCGTCCCGTCCTGGTCCAGTACTTTGATTGGCTTGGCGGCGTCCTGCGCGGCGACTTCGGCACGTCGCTCTTCACAAGCGAACCGGTAGGCCCGGCAGTGGCGTCAAGACTGGCGGTCACGCTGTCGGTAGTCCTTGTCGCTCTAGTGATCACCGTAATCATCAGTGTTGCTTTGGGCGTTGTCGCCGCAACCCGTGGAGGTGTAGTGGACCGCCTGGCGCAGGCTGCGTCGCTTTTTGGCTATGTGGTTCCTGGTTTGTTGATCGCGATAGTCCTTGTCGTTGTTTTTGCCATCAATCTTCGCCTCCTGCCAGCAACTGGTTATACGCCGTTCAACGTGAATCCCTCAAAATGGGCGGCCACCATCACCATCCCGGTCATTGTGCTGGTCATCGCGGGGGCAGCCAACATCACCGCCCAAGTACGTGGCACGATGATCGACGAACTGCGCAAAGACTACGTCCGCACACTCCGCACCCGAGGCATTTCAACACGCTCCATCGTGCTGAAGCACGCGCTTAGGAACGCTGCCGGGCCGGCACTGACCGTTCTTTCTTTTGAATTCATCACCATGCTGGGCGGAGCCCTCATCATTGAAAAGGTCTTTGCACTACCTGGCTTCGGCACCTTTGCCTTCAATTCCTCCTTGCAGGGGGATATCACCGTCATCATGGGCATCACATTGTTCAGTGTTCTCCTTGTGGTCAGCATCAACCTTTTGGTCGACCTCGTGAATGGCTGGCTCAATCCGAAAGCGAGAATCTTTTGAGCGTCGAAGAGCTCATCGTTGAACCGGCGCAAAAGGCGGCGCCCCGAAAGTCCCCGTGGCGAAAGCTACTGGAGGACCCCCAGGCAGTGGTCACAGCGTCGCTGCTGCTGGTCATCGCCATACTCGGGATATTGACTCCCCTCTTGACCCAGCACGGGCCCAACGAAGCATCACTGGACGCCATCAACGCCCCGATGGGCTCTCCGGGATATCCTCTGGGCGGTGATCAGAACGGGCAGGACATCCTCACACGCCTGCTCCACTCCATCAACACCAGCATGATTTCCGGATTGATCGGGACCAGCGTCGCCCTGGCCATCGGTGTGACCTTCGGTCTCATCGGTGGATACTACGGAAGAAAGCTCCAGGGAGCCACCGAGTGGGTTTTCAGCCTCATCATGACATTCCCAGGCATCCTCCTGCTGATCATCCTCATGCCGCTAACCAAGGGTGATTACCGCTCCACCATGCTCATCTACGGAGTCCTGCTCTCCCCCGGGATCTACCGTATCGTCAGGAATCAGGTTGTCGGAGTCAAGAACGAGCTGTTCGTGGACGCCGCCAAAGTGTCCGGCCTGTCTGATCTGAGAATCCTGGCCCGCCACGTGCTTTTTGTTGTCCGTGGACCGATCATCATCGCGGCGGCTTTTCTTGGAGGCTCAGCTATTGGCCTCCAATCAGGACTGGCTTTCCTGGGCGTCGGGTCCAACACCATTCCCAGCTTCGGCGCGATGATCGCAGACGGATTCCTCAATCTTTACGAAGAACCGACACAGTTCCTCTGGCCAAGCATGCTACTGGGCGTAATCACGGCGTCGATGGTACTGCTCGGAAACGCACTACGGGACGCTTTCGAAGGCGTACGGCCAAAACCGGTGAAGCGCTCAGTCGTGAAAAAACAGGCGGCCCAAACGGGCGCACGAGAGGCCACCGGGCCTGAAGTGCTACTTAGCGTCAGGGACCTGGCAATCGCGTACCGCACCCCGTCCGGGGAACTGAAGGAGGTTGTCAAAGGAGTCAACCTGACCCTGGACGGCGGCCACACCCTTGGCCTGGTCGGTGAGTCGGGTTCGGGCAAGACACAAACAGCTTTTGCGATCCTCGGCGTCCTGCCCCCTGAAGCTGTCATCACCAGAGGCTCCATCACCTTGAACGGGCGAGAACTTCTTGGACTCAGCGAGAGGGAACTCCGGGACCTGCGCGGCCGCTCCATCGCCTACATCCCGCAGGAACCAATGTCGAACCTCGACCCCTCCTTCTCCGTCGGTGACCAACTGATAGAAGGAATTCGGGCCTCAGCCGGCATGCCTGCCAAAGAGGCGAAGGAACGGGTGCTCGCCCTGCTCAAACGCGTCGGAATTCAAGATCCACAGCGAACATTCAATTCGTATCCCCACCAGATCTCGGGCGGCATGGCTCAACGCGTCCTGATCGCCGGCGCCGTCGCAAGTCGCCCCAAGCTGCTGATCGCCGATGAGCCCACAACAGCCCTCGACGTCACCGTTCAAGCGGAAATCCTCGACCTGTTGCGCGACCTGCAAGCCGAGCTCAACATGGCAGTGCTTCTCGTAACGCACAACTTCGGAGTCGTCGCAGACATCTGTGACCGCATCGCCGTCATGCAGGACGGGGAAATCGTGGAATCAGGGAAAGCGCTGGACATCTTCGCAGCCCCCGACCACCCGTACACCGCGATGTTATTGAACTCAATCCTCGACGAGTACACCGTGCGTTCGGACGCCCCCATGGCCACCCACAACACGGCAGGAAAGTAGCTGATAATGAGCGCTCTGCTCAACGTAGACGCACTCCGGGTCGCCTACCCGGGTCGCGGTTTCCGCGCCAAGCCGCACGAGGTTCTGCACGGTGTTTCCCTGGCCATCGCCGAAGGAGAAACCCTGGGCGTGGTCGGCGAGTCGGGCTCGGGCAAGACCACAATCGGACGGGCGGTTCTCGGCCTGGTCAAACCCAGTGGTGGAAGGGTCTTGTTCCGGGATAAGGACATCACTCATGTCACCCCGAAGCAGCGACGGGAGCTGGCCAAGGATATCCAGGTGGTTTTTCAGGATCCCTATACTTCCCTCAACCCATCCATGACCGTCGGGGACATTCTCAGCGAGCCGCTCGTCGTTCAAGGCCAGTCCGATAAGGACGCGCGCGCACGCGTCGGAATGCTGCTGGACCAGGTCGGACTCCCGGCCGACGCCATCGAACGGCTTCCCCGGGAATTCAGTGGCGGTCAGCGCCAACGCGTGGCCATCGCCCGGGCGCTGGCACCGAAACCGAAACTGATCGTGTGCGACGAGCCAGTGTCCGCCCTTGACCTTTCCACACAGGCGCGCGTGCTCGACCTGTTTGTAGATATTCAGCGGCAGACAGGGGTGGCATACCTTTTTGTGTCTCACGACCTAACTGTTGTCCGGCACGTCAGCCACCGAGTCAGTGTCGTATACAAGGGTGACATCGTGGAGACAGGATCAGCCGAGCAGGTAACCTCCGAGCCGGAGCACCCCTACACTCAGCGGCTGTTGCTGGCCGCTCCGATTGCGGATCCACTGGAGCAGGAAAAGAGGCGTGCAGAGCGGCACCGGCTAATGGAACGGCACCGCGAGCAGGATCTGCAAGCTGGAGCGGTACGCGCTTGAGACTAATCGACCGGCACCTGCCTCCAGGTGCCGGCCGTTCAGTCAATGCCCTTGACGAAGGAGCGGAGGAACGCGCTGACGTTCCTTTCCAGACGAAGGGTGTCCCGTTCATACAGCCACTGGAGTTGGAGGCCGTCTGTTAAGGCGACAAACATCCCTGCGACGGCTTCTGGCTCCGCGTCGGTCTTCATCTCACCGGCGGCCGCCAGCGCTTGGAACGCCTGCGTGTAATACCGAACCACATTTGCATATCGGTTCCGATAGCTCTCATGAGCGGGATGATCCGGAGACGCTGCTTCCGCGGCTAATGTGCTGTGTAACTCGATCAAACCCGGCTGGAGTTCGCTCGTAACAAGCGTCTTCAGCAGGGATTTGATCTCGTCGACGTCATCCGGAATCGACATGACGGCCAAGCCGCGTTCCAGGAAAAATTGCTTGCGTCGTTCGTCATCCAAACCCAGCACGCCGAAGAGTAGCTCGTCTTTGCTGGCGAAGTGATGAAGAAGGCCTGTGTTGCTGATTCCGACTCGCTGGGCCACTTCTTTCATGGTCATGCTGTGGAATCCCGTTTGCCCAAACATCTCAATACACGTTTCGAGAATTTTCAACCGAAGGGCCGCCGTTTTGGCATACGGTCCCCGCTGCTTGGTCAGTACTGGCGGCATGGGGATTCCTTAGGTCGAGGAGCATCTAGAAACCAAAATAGCACCGCAATTAGAACTTGAGGCACCAACCGGAGTAAAACTAGACATGCTATTCGAAATTCACCCCAGTGACTTCAATCAATCGAAGGGTGGCCTCTTCCCCCGCCAAGTTGACGCAGTTACAGCGGACAAGTCCGGACTGTGGGCCGGTATCGGACCGGCCCTCCGTTGTCAGGTTGAAGAGCATCCTGAAATCCAAATCCGACTCACAGGAGAAGCGGTGTCACGGTGAACGAAGCGGATACGACAGACAAGAGTTCAGCCAGTACTGTCCGGAAAGCTCCTGCTACGATTTACGACGTCGCGCGGCAGACCGGCGTCAATGCCTCCACGGTTTCTAGAGCCCTCAACAAGCCGGGCCGGGTAAATGCCAGGACCGAACAACGCATCCGGGAGGCCGCAGAAGCCCTGAACTACAGGACCAATCCGATGGCGAGGGCCTTGCCCACAGGTCTCACTGACACCGTGGGGTTGGTGATGTCGGATATCACCAATCCCGTGTACTTCGATCTCGTTCGCGGGGCAGGACGGGTCTGCGCGGCTGAGGGCTACACACTGGTTTTGGCTGAATCGCAGGAGTCACCGGATCTGGAAGCGCAGTCGGCGCGGCGGCTTCTTTCCTCAGTGGACGGGCTGGTCCTGGTAGGAACCCGACTTAGAGAAAGTGACATCCGCGGCTTCGCTGAAATCAAGCCCGTCCTGATAGTCAATAGACTCGTCCTCGGGATTCCAAGCGTTGTCCCTGATGTGGTCCCTGGAATCCGACATGCCTTGGAGCACCTTTCGGACCTCGGTCACCGCTCCGTTGCGTACTTATCAGGCCCCAGCAACTCATGGATGAACGAGCTTCGTTGTGAAATTATCTTTGACGAAGCGCTGAAGCGGGGCATGTCGGTCGTCGAAATTGGCCCTGGACTCCTGCCAACGGTGGAGGGAGGCCACTCAGGGCTACGCCGCGTCCGCGCTGCAGGGGTGACGGCAGTAGTCGCCTACAACGACCTCATGGCAATCGGGCTGCTCACGGCATGTCAGGAAGCAAACGTCTCAGTACCGGATGAGTTGAACATTGTCGGCTTTGATGACATCTTCGGCTCTTCCTTTACATCTCCCCCGATGACAACCATCCGCACCCCGGTTGGCATTGCAGGAGAGGACGCCATCCGCCGCATCATAGAGATCGTGCGTGGCCACAAGGAGCCGCCAACGGTCGAACTGGCAACTTCCCTCGTGCTCCGCGGATCAACCGGACGAATTTCACAGAATCAGAGGCAGCACCCTTAGTCACACCCGCATGCCCCCCGACGGTCAGGCGCCTTCCTTACGGACCCGCAGCACGGTGAGCAAACCACCCGAAACTGCGAGAACACCGGCTGCCAGGAAGAGCACTGTGTAGTTCTTGTCGTTCCCGGATGCAGATATGGAAAATAGGACTGGCGCCAGCAGAGGGGCCAAGGCGCTCGGGATCTTCTGCGAAAAGCTCGTGATCGCCATAAACCTGCCTACCTGTGTGTTGCCGTGCGGAAGCACATCGAGAATGAGCGCCTGCCCGACAGAAGTAAAGACGGCAATGCCGGTCGACGAAATAAAGGAACCGATGAGGAGCAGAGCCAAGTCGTAGGAGAACGCTGATACTAAGGCGCCGACCGCGAACAGAAGTGTTCCAAGCATTATGAAGGGTTTACGGCGCGCCATATGGTCTGAAAGCCAGCCGCCGCCAATAGCACCAACAGTCGCGCTAACGATGCTGGCACCGGCGATGACGGCAATTACTGTGGTTACATCTGCGACGTCAATCTCAAGGCGCTGCGCGTAGAAAAATGTTGCAAAGCTTGTCGTCAGCGACAATCCGAGAAAGAACAGGAACCGTCCCGCCCAGACCCAGGCGAACGACGGATGCTTCCGCGGATTGAAGCCGAAACTTCTGAAAACTGTTCCGGCCGAGAGCGGACTGGCGAACCTCTGCCCCCGGGAGTCCTTTTCCGGCGCAAAGATAACGAAGGCGGCAATCAGCAAAGTTCCGACGCCAGCCGGGAGCAGGAAGACCCATAAAGCGCTCGCAGTCACGGTGCCGACAAGCATGATGCCGATGACGGGGGCCACCTGCATCGTCAGGCCCGTGAGGCCGGACACGCTGCCACGTTGGGCTGCAGGTAAGTTGTCCGCCTGAAAGTTCCCGATGGATCCAACAACAGTCCCCCATCCCACAGTGGAGAGCACCCAACCGAAGCCAAGTACTGGGATATTAGGGGCGAATGCCATAAGCGGGGCTGCTGCCAGCCCGACAGCTGCACCGATGACCGCATAAGGACGCCGCCTGCCCCAGCGGGAACGGGTCCTGTCACTCAAAATCCCCGTCAGGGGCGCTGCCAGAAGGGCGCACAGCGACCCTGCCCCGAGGATGTAGCCCAGGAATTCTTCGCGGCCGGAGGCAAGCTGGTTCAGTTTGAGCGCCAGGGTAAATGCCATGGGCACAACCATCGCCATGCCACCGCCGAAGGATGCCACCACCAGCAGCAAGACGGTTGTCCTTGTCAGGTGCTGTTGTGGTTCCCAGGCGTCACGGGTGGGCGGCGTCCGGTCGGTCGGCGGTGACGGCAACGCCACGTTCGCGTTCGGGATGAGGGCAGCCTCGCCACCAGGATCTTTCTGATGCCCGGGGATGTCATTTATCACCATGAAAGGCCTCCGGTTCCTGACGCGAATCCGGCTCAGATTCAGGCTCCGGGCTTCCGGTTTTCGAGTCCGCTCCAACGTTTCCGGAGCGCATGGGCTGCGGCCTTAGGTTTCCGGTCACGCGTGAAGACACCCTTCCTGTTGCCGTCCACACGGTGGATGCCGTTCGATGTCTGGAAATCAGCGAAATTCCAGACCTGTTCTCCGACGAAGGACGGAATGCGGTCGAACACGCGATGGTTCATGTCCAGGTAGGCTGCCTGATACTCCTCCGACCATGGCATGTCCCATACCGAATGAAGGCCGGGCAGGGTGTCGGCGCCGTATTCGGCCATCATTATCGGTTTGCCGAATTTCTCGACCCATCCTTGAAGCTCGCTTTGGAGGTATGTTTCAGCCGTCTTCAGGTCGCCGGTGGCTACATACCAGCCGTAATACCGGTTAAGGCACATGACGTCGAACAGGTCAGCGATCTTGTCGTTCTTAAACGTGGCAAACATGACTGCCGCATAAGTAACTGGGCGGGTAGGGTCGAGGCTGCGGGTTAGCTCGACGAGCGGCTGAAAATACTCCCTGGCACCATCCTCGTTCGACGACGGTTCGTTGGCGATGCACCACATCACGACGCTGGGATGGTTCTTATCACGGGCTATGAGCTCACGGATAGCCTGGGCGTGGGCGGCTTGCGTCTCATCATTGAACGTCTCGGGTGAGAAGGTGGGCGTCGTGGCTGCGCCGGTAAGTCCCCCCTGGACCGCCAGGTTAAGCCCGACGGCAGCTGTTTCGTCGATTACCACTATGCCGTGCCGGTCAGCGAAGTCCATGACTTCCTCGGCGTAGGGGTAGTGGGAGGTGCGGAACGAGTTCGCGCCGACCCACTCCAGCAGCTGGAAATCGTGCACGAGGTAGGCGTCGTCGTGTCCCTTGCCGCGCACCGGTGAGTCCTCGTGTTTGCCGAAACCGGTGAAGTAGAAAGGCGTACCGTTAATGAGGAACTCGGTGCCGCTGACCGAGACCGTCCGGACGCCGAAGGGCTGCGTGTAACTGTCGATCACTTCGTCTTCGTCCACAATTTCTGCAACCAGACTGTAGAGGTACGCGGCGCCGGGGTTCCACAGATTGACCGAATCCAGCCGGAGAGTTCCGGTTGCTCCTTCGGTTGCCGCTACTTCGACGCCGGAAGCATCCAGTGCGCGTACCCGAACGGTGGCGGACTGCGCGGTTTCGATGTCATAGCTCACGACCCCCGTAGCGCCCTCGATATCGGTGACCACCTTGATGTCTTCGATGCGAAGCTTCGGCGAGGAGTAGAGCCACACCGAGCGCGACAGGCCAGCGTAATTGTAGAAATCGTGCAGGTATTTCTGCTGCCGGCGGCCATCCTGGGTCACGGTGATGGACCCCGGCGGAATAGTGACGTTCGTCAGCTCGTTGTTCACGCCGATGGTGAGGCGAAACTCCTCCCCCGGGACGACCAGGTCTGTGATGTCCAGTTCGAAGGGCGTGTAGCCCCCGATGTGTTGGCCGACGAAGGTGTCATTGACGTAGACGCGTCCTTCATGCGTTGCGGCGTCAACGCGAATGTACACCCGGTCCGTTTGCCAGCTGCGCGGCACACGAACCTGACGCTGGTACCAGGCCCAACCAACATGGTCGCGGATGCAGGGATCTACAAAAAGGTCGTTGTAACTTGCCGGGACAGCTGCCTCAAGCCCGCTATCCAGAGTGCCGGTCCAGGCGTTGGTTCCTGAGCCGCGGTCGATGTCGAACGCCCAGAGGCCGTCCAGGCAGACGAGTTCGCGGGTGGGGGTCATCTGCGGTTTGAGCATCTCTTAGTCCTTCGTGTAATCATGATCAGAGTGGCCGGGCGCGAGTGTGAGCCGCCACTGCCAGGAATAGCTGTTGCCGTCCAGCCGGTGCTGGGGCAAGGTATCCGGTCCCAGCCGGATGGTTCCGACCCCTCTGTGGGCGATGTCGAGGTTGACGATAGTTGTGGAGGACGCCGGCAGCTGCCACCAGTGCGTGGCCGATTCCAGCTCGTGGGTTGAGTAGCGGGAGACGGTCATATGTAGCGGGGTGGAGTGCTCTGTGGTCACGGTGCCGGCGGGACCGCTCAGCCGCATTCTTGTCACGCCGCCGCGGGTGCCGTTTGATTGCGGGACAGTATAGGGAACGGCGAGGGATTCAATGCTGCTCTCCCACGCTCCCAGAAGGGCGGACTGCCGGCGGTCAGGGTAGTTCTCCCACGGTCCAAGCCCCACCCAGTGCGTGTCTTCAAAGCCGTCGATCAGTTCGAACTCGATACCAACCCGCAGACCGTCGTGTGTACCCTCGGGCAATTCAAGGTGCTCCTCGATGACCCAGTCGCCGGATCCAACCGCGGTGATAGTGCGGCTGTGTGTAACCTCATCATCCCCGAACGCTGTGTTGTAGGTGCGCGTCACTACGGCTTTTTGCCCCGAATGGTTAACTTCGGAATTGACCAGTTGCAGCTGAAAGAAGCCGGATCGGACAAACCGATTATCCAGTGCGAAGCAGGCGTCGTTTTCCGTGAGCGCCCGCCACAGTGACAGCTCGGGCGCGCTCCGCAGCAATGGGTGGACGACCGAACCGTCCTCGGCAAGGACCAGCGGGGACACATCATCTGCACTTGCCGGCAGCTGCTCCGGGGCAGCGTCAAGGTCGACCTGTAGTGATGCGATTTCGGTGTCTGCCGGCGCCCAGAGCGTTTCCTGACGGGTGTGCAGGGCCAGTGTTACGGCCAGCGCGCGTGCTTCTCTTGCGGCCTTTCGTACCTGCTGTGGAAGTTCCAGCGAGCCCGTGGCGCCCGGGGCCAGGGTCGGCAACGCAATCTCGGTTACGGTGACGGCGCCGTTGGCGGTCTCGACCTGGACGAACGCCCGCAGCTGGCTAAGGTCGGCGAAGGATTGGCGGTTCAGGATATAAATCTCTCCTTCGCGGGCCTTGGCCGCGTCCGAGGTGATCCGGACCGGGGCGAAGATACCCCGCGCTTCGAACAGTGCCGGTTTGGGCCTGAGGTCCGGGAAGACGATTCCGTTGTTAAGAACGAATCCACTGTTGGGTTCGTCGCCGAAGTCGCCACCATGCCGGAAGTGACCGTCTCCGTCAGGGTCAAGCGCATGATCACGCCATTCCCAGATAAAACCACCTTGGAGCCCGGGAAGGGATTCGAAGAGGCGCCAGTACTCCGAAAGGCCCCCTGTGGAGTTTCCTAGAGAATAGGCGTACTCGCAAAGGATCAGTGGCCGATCGGCGCGTTCATCGTGAGCGTAGGCCTCGAGCGAGGCGAAGGAAGCGTACATGGGGCAAACAACATCGGTAGCCGCGTGCCCGCCGTGCCAGTCATTGGATATGGCCCCTTCGTAGTGCACCGGCCGGGAGGGGTCGACGTTGCGTGTCCAGGCCGCCATCGCATCGTGTGCTGCCCCATAGCCGGTCTCGTTTCCCAATGACCACATGATGATGCTGGGATGATTCCTGTCCCGGAGCACCATCCGCGATAGCCGGCGCATGAAACTTGGCAGATACAAGGGATCATCTGCGAGTATCCCGGCGAACGCATGCCCCTCGATGTCGGCCTCGTCAACGACGTAAAGGCCGATTTCATCGCAGAGGTCCAGGAAGACGGGATCATTGGGGTAGTGCGAGGTGCGCACAGCGTTGATGTTGTTGCGCTTCATCAGGGAAAGTTCGTCGAGCATGTGTGCCCTGGACAGCACTCGCCCTGTTTGCGGGTCGAAATCATGGCGATTGACGCCTTGGACGAGGATACGCTGGCCGTTGACCAGCAGATCCCTCCCCCGGATCTCGATCCTGCGGAACCCGATGCGCAGGACGACCTCATCAATGATTTCTCCGGCGCCGTCACGGAGCCGGACCGTCAGGTCTTCCAAGTGCGGAGTTTCAGCCGTCCAGGGAGCAACGTCCAGCCCGGCACGCTCAAACCTGGCCCTCCCGGCAGACGTTTCATGAGTGACAGTCTGGGCAAAGGCCCCGGCAATGTCAGCAAAGCGTTCAGGCACCTGGGCTCCCGCCGCCCTGATGCTCAGCAGGTCCATGAAATCGGCAGGAAAGCGGGGGGCCGGCTTGCTGCTGCGTTCATCGGATGGCTTGGGAAGTTCCTGCGCTGCCCGCCGTGGACCGATGGGCTGCGTCTCCGCCGTACCGAGGGCGATCACTTCCGCGTGCCAGTCGACCGTCGTAAGGTGGGCAAGACCAGCGGAAACCACATCGACGGTCAAGGATCCTTTACCGGATCTGGCATCGTAATCGGCAACGACCACAACGTCCTCAATGTGAACATCGGGCACGGTATAAATAAAGACAGGCCGGGTGATGCCGCCGTGCCACCACTGGTCCTGGTCCTCAAGATAGCTTTCGGCCGAATATTTTGTGACCACGAGAACGAGCTCGTTAGGGCCATGAGTAATGAAATCGGTGATGTCGAATTCGGCCGCAAGGTGGGAGTCGTTGCTAAGTCCCACCGGCACGCCATTCACCAGCACACGCAGCAAAGATTCCGCTGCCCCGACGTGCAGGATCGTCCGGCGGTCCGGCGTCGGTGAAAGATCGACTACACGCTTGTACACGCCCGTCGGGTTGCGCTTGGGAAGTGCCGGCGGAATCTCATCAAAAGGCATTGGCACGTTCGTGTAGTGCGGTGGATCCCTTGGATCCGACATCGTCCACAGGCTCGGCACCGTCGTCGTCCCCCAGTCATCGCCAGCCGGGGCCTCGGGCCGCTCCAGCAACTGAAAGTCCCACACACCGTTCAGATCAACCTCGGCGCACCGGCGCAAAGAGGTCATCGGCAAGCGGCCCACGGGATGGAGTCCGGTGAAGTCGCTAGGCGTAACGGTCAAGCCAGCTCCCGTCATTTTTTATCCTTCGCTCGAATAATTTCGCCAGTTTCGACCGCAGAACGGATCCTGTCGAGTGTGCGAAACACGGCAATCGTGTCGGCGGCAGTATGGAAAGGGTGCTCTGTCAGTCCGGCCGTAATGGCTTCGCTGACGGCGCGGAGCATCGGGACGTATCCATTGCCCTCGCCCACCAGATCGACATGCTCAGGGCTGTGGACAATGGTTTGCCATGAGCCGGCATGAATACGTAGGTTCGTGGTGGCCCAGAAGGGGCCCGGGAGTACCATCCACCCCTTCGTTCCGCTGACCGAGCCCGAGATATCGGCAAACTCCTGAGTGGAGGCGGCGCCATGGGCAAAGCGCCCGCCACTGTATTCAAGGGTGAAGTGCTCTGCCAGATCCAAGCCGTCGCTGCGCACTGTACCTGAGGCATAAATCGACTCCGGTTCGCCGAAGATGGAATGCGCCAAGGTCACCGGATAGATTCCCTGATCGAGCAAGGTACTTCCACTGCGTTTCACGTCCCACCTGCTGCCTTCGTCCTGCGGAAACGGCATACCGAACATTGCCCGCACGCTCCGCGGCTCACCGATCCTGCCGGCGGCAATCTCTTCCTTCAGCCGGATGAAGGCAGGGTTGAACTTCATCCACATGCCCTCCATAAGGAAGAGGTTCCGTTCACCCGCCAGCTGGAACAGCTCAGCGACCTCAGCGGCGGTCATCGCCATTGGTTTTTCAACCAGGACATGCTTTCCCGCGAGAAGAGCCCGACGGGTCAGCGAATAGTGAGAGGCGAACGGCGTCGCGATGTACACGACATCGATGCCGCCGTCCGCCAGCAACTCGTCATAGTTGTCCGTGGAGAAGGCTCCTCCGACCCTTTCAGCGAAAGCGGAGGCCTTTCCAGCGTCCCTGCTGTGTACGCCCCGAATGACCGCACCCCTACAGGCGGACAGGTCAGCTACCACAGTGTCCGAGATAGGTCCTGTCCCGACAATTCCCCACTGGAGAGTGGCGAGCAACGCCTCTGTATCCTGAAGAGCTGTCATGAAACCGTGACACCTGCGGTGACCTCGTCGGTCAATGACAGCGAGCCGGTCCTGGCGACATTTCCGAGCCAGGCGAGGCTCGGTTTGGGGTGGCGTTCGAAGGTCTCCCGGTTAACTGCTATCAGGCCGAAGGTCGGTTCCCAGTGGCCCCACTCGTAGTTATCGAGAGCACTCCAGTGGAGGTAGCCTCGTACATCTATGCCCTCGTCCATGGTCTTAAAGAGGTGCTGCAAGGCGCTGGTTGTGTAGGCGATCCGTCGATCGTCATCCGCGGTGGCGATGCCATTTTCCGTGATCATCACCGGTACGCCCTGGGTGACGTTCCAGGTGTGGCGAACGGCGATGCCGATGGCGTCAGGGCGGTAGGCATTGCCGACGATGGTGTTGTCAGGGTGAACGGGGTGCGGCACGATTCCCTCCGCGGTTACGTTCTGGCTTGAGTACGACTGGACACCGATGAAATCATCCCCTTGAGCCGCCTCCAGGAAGATGTTCTCCCTGACGTACTGCACCTCGCGAAGCTTTTCTTCCCCGCCCGGTAAGGCGACGAGCGCTTGGTTTGCTACCGTCCAGCCGACGGCGGCCCCCGTCCGCTCCCGCAAAAACCCGCGAACAGCGTGATGCGCCTCCACCAACCGCCGGCTGATGTCGATATCGGGGTTAGGCAGGACAGGCCTTGCTTCGCCCTCCACAGTCGGGCTGAGCCACTTTTTGTCCTTCTGCTGCTCGGCCATCCGGCCCATGGTGGTCATAAGTGCAAGCATGTTCGGTTCGTTCATGGTGCAGATCCACTCGACGCCGTCCAGGATACCGATCACAGCGTCGACGTAAGCGGTGAACCGCTCGATGGCCCGGTCCCCCATCCACCCGCCTTCTTCTGCAAACCACCGCGGACTGGTGAAGTGGTGGAGCGTTATGACCGGCTTCAATCCCAGGCCGAGCGCCGTTTGGATCATTCGGCGGTAGTGCGCTAGTTCGGCCTTGGAAATGTGGCCCGGGGAGGGCTCAATACGCGCCCATTCAATGCCGAACCGGTAGGCGTTGAGGCCCGCGTCGGCAAGCAGTTGCATATCCTCCGCATAGCGGTGATAGCTATCGATGGCATCGCCACTGCGTTCCATCCCTGCCCTGTTTTGCTCACGTGCCCAGAAGTCACTGTTGACATTGTTCCCCTCGATCTGGTGGGGGGCTGTTGATGCTCCCCAGAGGAAGCCTTTCGGAAGGTTCGTCATCGTACGCACCGATCTCTCATAATTCCGGCTTCAGCGGAAACCGATTGCCATCCAAAGATGCTAGCATGCAAATTAGAAACGCGTAACTAATTTCGCGTAAGTGAGTCGTCAACCACGACCGTGCCGGGGACGGCCGGTCGCGCATGAAAGGTGACCGATGCTCTACCGCAACCCCTCGCTACCCCTCGAAGAACGCGCGCTGGATTTGCTCGGACGCATGACTTTGGCGGAAAAGACCAGCCAACTTGTCGGGATCCTCCCGCAGCCCCTCCTTGGAGCCGACGGCGTGACCACTCCCCAGCTGGAACGGCACCTTGCCCACGGGATCGGGCACATCGCCGGAGTTGGGATCGCCGTCAATGATCCGGTGCACCTTGCACGGCTCAACAACGACGTCCAGAAATATCTCCTTGAATCAACCCGGCTCGGAATTCCAGCTATTCTGCACAACGAGGCTCTGAACGGACTTTTGGCCCAGGGGTACACATCGTTCCCCACTGCGATCGGTTTGGCGGCCACATGGAACCCTGCGGGAGTACGTGAGATGGCCGACCTGACCAGGCGGCAGATGCTCTCGCTCGGTATCCGTCAAGGACTGGCGCCGGTACTCGATGTGGCACGTGACGCCCGCTGGGGCCGTGTCCATGAAACGTACGGAGAGGAAGTCCTTCTCGTCTCGGCCATGGGCGTCGCTTTCGTGCAAGGCCTTCAGGGAGATGACCTGCGCGACGGCGTGTTGGCCACAGCAAAGCACTTCCTCGGTTACTCGATGACCGAGGCGGGGCAGAACCTTGCCGCTACCCAGCTTGGAAGCCGTGAGCTCTACGACGTTTATGCAACCCCCTTCGAAGCAGCGATCCGCCTTGCCGGATTGCGGAGCGTCATGAACAGCTATTCAGAAATCGACGGTGAACCGGTAGCGACGTCCTCAGCTGTCCTCTCTCACCTCTTGAGGGACAAAATGGGCTTTCGAGGGACAGTAGTGTCCGACTACCGGACGATCCAGTACCTCGTGGAGCGTCAGTGCGTGGCCAGTACCGCCCAGGAAGCAGGCGCCATGGCGGTGTCCGCCGGGCTCGACGTCGAACTGCCCAGCGCCTATGGATTCGGGCCGGCACTGGCCGACGCCGTGAACCAAGGCATGGTCGATGAAGCTGTGGTCGACCAGGCCGTCCTCCGGGTCCTGACCCACAAGTTCGAACTCGGCCTGTTCGAGAAGCCTTTTGTTGAAGAGGATCCAGTCCGGCTCAGGGATCTGGCGCAGGAGGGAAAGAAGCTCTCCAAGGAGTTGGCTGTTCAGTCCGTGACTCTGCTCAAGAATGAAGGTCGCGTGCTGCCCTTCCGCCGGGATGTCCGCCGTATCGCGGTCATAGGACCGCACGCGGACTCTGCCATGGTCAACTTCGCCAACTACACCTATCCCACCACCTTGGAAATGATCAAGGGGATGATGAGTGGCCGGTCGCGGATGGTGGGAATGGAAAACGCGATGGATGGCATGCCGGAGGACATGAAAAAAGCCGCCGCGGAGCGCATCAGCGCAATGGAGAACCTCGATCTTGAGCAAGCTGTTCGTGAACAATATGGGTGCCAAAGCCTTGCCGAGGCAATACGTCAGCTCCTGCCGGATGCAGACGTCGTGTCCATTCCTGGCACAGGTCTCCTCGACACGGACCCTCACGATATTGAGTCAGCTGTTGCTGCCGCCACATCGGCCGACATCGTCATCCTTGCCATCGGTGGCAGGGCCGGAGCCTTCTCGGGAACAACGACAGAAGGCGAAGGAACCGACTCCGCCAACATCGACCTGCCCTCCCGTCAGGTTGAGCTCGTCCAGGCGGTCAGCTCATTGGGGAAACCAACAGCCGCCGTCCTCTACATGGGCCGCCCGTACGGGCTCTCCGGTGTGGACGAAGTCCTCCCGTCCCTGATGACCGCCTACTACCCCGGGCCGGAAGGCGCACCGGCACTGGCCAACGTACTCTTCGGGCTTTCAGCCCCCTCTGGCAAACTTCCCTTCTCCATCCCCCGGCACTCCGGCCAAGTACCGGTGTACCAGGCGCAGAAACGAGGCAGCGGATATCGGCGCGAGAGCATCGACATGGCCAAGGCCTACGCAGACATGCCAAGTACACCTCAATATGCCTTCGGGCACGGGTTGAGCTACTCAAGCTTTGAATATGGCCAACTCCGAATCGAACCTGCCATGATTACCGCAAACGAAGAGGTCACAATAACGATTCGCCTTTGCAATACAGGGGAAATCCCCAGTACAGAAATTGCACAACTCTACGTCGGCCTTCCAGGTACAGGTATCACCCGCCCCGCTCAACAATTGGCCGGTTTCGCCAGGGTTGAACTCGACAAAGGAGAAACAGCAGAAGTTAGCTTCGCAATCAAGGCCTCCCAGTTAGGCCATACAGGAAGGGACGGACGGTTCATCGTAGAGCCGGGCGAGGTTTCACTCTGGATAGGATCAGCCTCCAACGATCTCCGGGCACACGGGACCTTTACCGTCATAGGTCCACCCGTGGATATCGCAGCCGCACGGAGCTACCTTCCCGAGGTCCGGATTCATCAGGTGAAGCCCGCTTATCATGACTGAACCTTCGCCAAATCAACTGCGCGAGCAGAGCGCGAAGCCCCTCGCCGATTTCCCCGCCCCGGAAAAGTCCACAGTGCGCAACGGACCTATTGTGGGTGTACTGGCCTTCGCGGGCATCGTTGCTGCAGTGATGCAGACTCTCGTCGTGCCACTGATCGGCGAAATGCCGGAACTGCTCGGCACGAGCGCCTCGAATGCCACTTGGGTCGTCACCGCGACCCTGCTGGCAGCCGCGGTGGCCACGCCGATCAGTGGGCGGCTCGGCGACCTCTACGGCAAAAAGCGTGTCATGCTTGTCTGCTCAGTGCTGCTCGTCGCCGGCTCGCTGGTGTGCGCCCTGGCAACCTCCCTAATACCTATGATCGCTGGTCGCGCTCTCCAAGGCGCTGCCATGGGCCTCGTGCCACTGGGCATCAGCGCCATGCGCGATCTCCTCCCGACCGAGAAGCTCGGCACGTCGATTGCGCTGATGAGCGCCTCCATGGGCATCGGGGGCGCCCTTGGCCTGCCCCTCGCCGCCGCCGTGGCAGAATACTCGGACTGGCACGCACTGTTCTGGGGTGCAACCGCTCTCGCCGTCGCGGTCGCCGCCCTAATCTACTTCCTCGTCCCGGCCACCCCCGTGGCCGTCCGCGGTAAATTCGATTCCGTCGGAGCGGTCGGGCTCGGCGTCGGCTTGGTCTGTCTGCTCCTGGGCGTTTCGAAGGGCGCGGACTGGGGCTGGACCAGCGGCACGACCCTCGGCCTGCTCGTCGGGGCGGCCGTAGTGTTCCTCGCGTGGGGCTGGTTTCAGCTGCGCACTTCGGACCCGCTGGTCGACCTGCGAGTCACCGCCCGCCCCGTCGTACTTCTGACCAATCTGTCGTCGGTGGTTATCGGGTTCGCAATGTATGCCCAGTCGCTCATCGTGCCCCAGCTCCTCCAACTGCCCACCGAGACCGGCTACGGGCTTGGCCAGAACATGTTCCAGATGGGTTTGTGGATGGCGCCCGGCGGCTTGATGATGATGCTGACCGCGCCCGCCGGCGCCCGTATCTCCCACGCTCGCGGGCCCCGGACCACTCTCGCCATCGGTGCCGCCGTTATGGCAGTGGGCTACCTGGCCGCGGCCGCCCTCATGGGATCGACCTGGGGATTGCTCTTGTCGGTTTGTATTACCAACATCGGCGTCGGGTTTGCTTATGGCGCCATGCCTGCCCTCATCATGGGCTCCGTCAATAGCTCCGAGACCGGCTCAGCGAACAGCTTGAACACCCTTATGCGTTCCATCGGCACAACCATCTCGGCCGCAGTCGTCGGTGTCGTCCTCGCGAACATGACCGCCGACTTCGGAAGAATATCGCTGCCGAGCGAGTCCGGGTTCCACACCGGCCTGCTCATAGGCGCCGCCGTCGCCACCATCGCTGCGGTTATCGCGCTCCTTATCCCTGCGCGGGGGTACCAAAAAGGCATCGGATAGCAGCGACCTCACCGTCCGCGAGGAGTCGGCCACCACTGACGGCGCCTCGGTGCATCGCTGAGGTGCGCATCACCACGACCCCTCCGCCGCAGTAATCGGCAGCGTCGATGATCAACCCTGAACTTCAATCGAAAGGAACACCTCACATGTCCAAGCTCCTAGATGGCAAGGTGGCCATTGTCACCGGCTCCGGACAGGGCGTCGGCCGAGGAATCGCGCTGATGCTCGCCCGCCACGGCGCCCGCGTCGTCACCAACGACCTCGCCCCCCGGCGAATCACCAATGCGGTAGCTGCTCCCTTTCGCGCCAGCGCACTAGGCGGCACCGCACCCGCGCTTACCCAAGAGGAGTCGGAGCGCTTCGAAGCGACTGCCGGGGACGCTGAAAGCGTCGCAGCCCAAATCATCGCCGAGGGCGGAGAAGCTGTCCACCGATATGCCGACGTCACCAATCATGAAGCGACGGGTGACCTCATCCAAGCTGCCATCGAGGAGTTTGGCCGACTCGACATCCTCGTCAACAACGCGGCCGGAATGGGCTTCGGCCCCTTTTTGTCCCTGACCCCCGAGGACTGGCACTTCCAGGTCGAAGCGAAGCTGACGGGAACCTATAACTGCATGAGCCACGCCCTGCCTCTCATGATCAAGCAAGGGTCCGGACGCATCCTGAACGCGTCATCAGACGCATGGACCGGCATCCCAATGGTTAGCGCCTACGCCGCTGCCAACGCAGCAGTAGTCGCACTCACTAAATCGACCGCGAAGGAGGTCGCCAGGCACCACGTCACTATCAACGCCTACTGCCCGCAGGCCGCGTCGCCCGGCCACGTCAGCTTCAACGCCACCTTCCGGACCATGCTTCAAAAGCAGGGTATCCAGCTCAGGGTTGATGAGGAACGAACACGCCGCTCTGAAAAGGCGCACGGCCCCGCCGAAAACATGACCTTCCTGGCTTATCTTGCCTCTGATGAGGCGGCCCATATCAGCGGCTCGGTGTTCTCCGTGACCGGTGGCGGTGACATCGCCCTTTACGCAGATCCCCAGCACTCCACTTCTATCGTCAAGGACGGCGAACCCTGGACGATAGAAGAGCTTCGGAAGAGCTTGCACCATGAACTTCTCATCGACTATCGGCCCGTTAGCGAGAGAAGCGAGTTCTGAGGGACGCGAGGGGGACCCGTGGATCATCAATCGGAATAAGAGAAGTTCTTGTGCCGCCTCTGCGCTCACTCATGCCCAACAGGGTGGCTGGCATGAAGTGGCTCGGGCGTCCTTCAAGCCGGGACCAAGACTTTCCTTAGTTCCGTGCAGGTGCACGTGCAGGAAGACCGTGTCCGGGGCCTGCTTCCTAATCGCATCCGGGTAGCTACGGCGCAGGCAGAGCAGTCGAGGACAAGCCCGCCGTCACCGGCGTTGGCGAGTTCCGAAGCTACGGAGGCGAGCCAGGGCCAGCGTTCATCGTCGACCAACGGTTTCCCTGCGGCCATTTGGCTGCGTTCTCCATGTGGCGGCGCGGGTCGGCTAGTACGGGTACGCGGCCGCAAGCGGCAGCCTATTGCGGCACACGTCCACCAAAGCTAATATTGGTAATTGGTAAACCATTCTAATAATCAAAAAAGTGCTGCGTGGGGCCAGCGCAAACAAGGGACAAAGAGGTGCCATGTTGTTGCGTAATTTGATTGAGTCGGGGAGGCCTCGTACTTTTCGCGGGTCTCTCGTCACGAAATCTAGAGGGCTGCGTCTCACAGCCGCTCTCGGTGTTATCGGGCTAGGCACCGGGTTGATTACTGCAACGCCAGTGTCAGCCGCGGCGGAAACGTGCCAGTACTTGAGTCCGACACCGGTCGCCGGCAGTGACGTGGAGCCGCCCCTCGCTGTAGATGCAACCTGCGCTGACCCGGATTACAACGAGGGCACATTCGTGGTCGATAGCAAGCAGCAGCTTGTCTATACGGACCCCAGCGGTCAGACCATCCCCTACACGGAGGTCAAGGGACACTTCCCCGCCACGAATACGCCGGCGACGCTCCCGTCCGGCGTACGTCGCAGTCCCACGCTTAACCAGCAGGATGTCGTCTGGAGATTCCCCGCCAGAGAATTCTGGCAGAACCGCTCCTTTCAGCACACATACCCGCTTCAAGGAACGGGTCCCGCCGACCTTAACGAGGTGGATCTGGGCTTCGCGTTCACCAACGGCGCCTTCACCGTAAAGGTCAATCCTGGGAATCCGACCGGGGGCTATCGCGTAAACGCCGCCGCCACCAAGCTGGCCAAGGCTTACGCCAACCAGCACTACGGGAACAGCACCCAGATCAACAGCTACCTGTGGGGTCAGAGCGGCGGCTCGGGGCAGGCGCTGGGCGCGGCCGAGGGCACAACCGGCATCTGGGCGGGAGTGATCCCCGCTGTCATCGTGACTACCGGTTTGACTTGGCACTCATTCCAATGGCAGGCCCACTACGCTCTGGCGGTTCCGCTGGAGAAGCGCTCTGAGGTCCGCCAAGCTGCTGAAGTGGGCAGCGGCCGCAGCATTTATGACCCGCTTGACGTTGAGCAGCGCTCGGTGCTTGACGAGCTCCTCAAGGGAGGGTTTCCCCGTCTGGGTTTGGGGACGGCCTTGACGCAGGATCTTGTGACGGGCGGTGAAGTGCCCGTCGGTGATGCCACCGTCGGTTCACTCGTGGGGCCATTCCCGGGCGTGGCCGGCCCCAGCCTTGTTTACGGCCCGGGCGCGACGGCCATCCGCGCCCTTGATCCGACCTACGAGGACGATTTCTGGTCCAAGCCCGGCTACGCGGGTGCCAACCCGCCGAACTACCTCACGGGCGCCAAGGTGGATGGATTCGCTACGATCACGGAAATCGTGCGGGATGCGCAGGGCGTGCCTACCGCGCTAAAATTCGATCCGGCCACAGTTCCCGCGCTCGGATCGATCGGCGCGCGAAACCTCGACTATTACGTATACGACGCCGACGGCACAACGCGCACTATCGACACCACAAATCCTGCTTCACCTGTCTTTACGCTGACCGGCACGCTAGACACCACCACGAGCACCCTGGCCCTGCCGGCTAACCCCAATGTCCTGTCCGCAACCGCCCCAAACAGCAGGGTTCTTCTGGACGCCCTCGACGTTGGCGACAAGATCCGCATCAACAACCGGTTCTTCCTGGCCTACGCACACTACCCGCGTCACTCCATCCTGGACAACGGTAACCCTGCGTACAACCAGTACAAGGACAAGACTGGCAAGCCGAAGTACCCCCAACGTGAAATCCAACTTGCCAACATCAGCAGCCTTGCTGCAATGGGCGGCATAAAGGAGACCGGGAATATTAAGACCAAAGTCATGGTCATGGAAAATCTGGAGGATGCGAATTCCTACCCCAGCGTGGCCGGCTTCTACCAGCAGCAGGTTGAGAAGACCTTGGGGAAGCGCAAGGCCGACGAGATGTTCCGCGTCTATTACCAGGAGCACGCTGGGCACTCGAACGGAGGCCTCGTCCAGGGCATCTTCAACCAGATGGTCCTCGACCTGGTCGCCTGGGCAGAACAAGGCGTCGCACCCAAGCCGTCGTCGAGCTATACAATCGACTCGATGACTCAGGTTGTTCAACCGCACGACGCCGTCAACAGGAAGGGCTTGCAGCCTGTGGTTCACCTCACGGCGAACGGCGGGGATCGAGCCGAGGCCAGCTTGCTCCAGCCCGTGAACCTCTCCGCCACGATCGAGATGCCCCCGACGACAGGCAAGATTTTGCAGTACTCCTGGACCATTGAACGCCAGGGCGTGCCTGCCGTCACTGAACCGGCGACGGTGCTTCCCACTCCCACGGAGAAGGTCACGTTGACCCGACCGATTACCTTGCCCGGCTCAGGAGAGTATGTAGTCACCCTTAACACCATCGCAGACCGCAATGGAACCACCGGAACGAGCACTCCACTGCAGAATTTCGACCGAGTCCGCGTGGTCGTGCGCTGACACAACGGCGGGCGCTCGTGACCACCGAGCGCCCGCCTAAACCGCTTAATTCTGCAAGCTCCACTGCATCGGCGGCAGAATTCGTCGATAGTTGCGTGGCGTTAAGCAGGAGATGACGGCTAACTGCCCCACCTGAGCGTCATGCATCCCTTCTGCATAGTGTCCTCCGGGGACAGCCTTGGCAGAGCTCGTGCACTCGGCCTCGAAGATTGGACAGGCGGGGTACGAGTGCCGGGCAGGCGAGATAGGGGTGCCCATAATCCCGTCTTTGCCGAGCACAGCCGGAAGAGGCATCCTGGCCCTCAGTCAGGCTTTCCATAGGAGGCCCTCCCTTCAGCGGCAAAGGCTAAGCGGCAGGGAGACCCCGCGAAGCAGCAATGATCGACTGTATGGTCGGAACCTCAACAATCAGCTTCTCAAGCGGCAGCCTGAAGGCCAGTGCACTAAGACTGACAGCCCCTATTTGAGGACCGCCGAGATCAGCCAATACAGCGACACAATTTATGCCGATCTCATTCTCTTGGTCGTCAATCGCGTAACCACGGTCCCGAGTAGCTTCCAATTCTGCCCACAGGGCGGGGATCGTGATGATGGAGTTAGGTGTGCGAGCCTCCAGCGGTTGCCCGTTCAGCCATTTGGCCAGTTCCGCCTCACTGTGCAACTCGTGACTAAGGAGCATCTTTCCAACCGCTGTTCGATGAGCCGGGTTGCGTCCGCCGACTTCCGAAGTCAGCCGTACAGACCCGATCGGAGGGTCAACTTTCGCTCGATAAACAACTTCGGTCCCCACTAAAACTGCATAATGTGCCGTCTCCCCATATTGCTGGGCCAGCGTCCGTAACGCAGGTTCAATGCGCGTAGCATCGGGTCTGGCAGAATGATGGCGGAAAGCCAGCCGGATGAACTCGTCTCCCAAGATGTACACACCCCGGGAAACCTGATCTGCCAAATGAGCCCGGCGAAGGGCTGACAGCGCTCTGTGAACGGTCGGCTTGGAACTGTGAAGGCGCTGGGCCAGCTCGTCCAGTGTTGCCCCCTGAGGATGGCCTGCGAGATCAATCAGTACGGCGAGCACTCGATCAGCGCCCACCACCTTCTCGTCCTCATGTTGATCGTTCACATCAATCTCCATGCTCTTTTGTCGTTTATTGGAATAACATTACCGTGATACTCCTCGCGGTTACCGGTACGCTGCAGTGGCAGTTTGCGGGAGCGGCGGGGGTGCTTGTCGAAGCCCGTGATGCCAACTGTCACGGCACACTCACTACGTGAAGTCATGCGGCCCAGTCCCTGCGTATCCATGAACAGCCAAAGCATCATCGCTGTTTGTCATTCTGATACTCGATCATCGCTGGGCGGGCCCTCCGCGCAACCAGGGCGCCAAGCGCCGACCGCCCCACAAAATTTCGTTCGGCGCTCCTCCGTCGCTTATCTCCTTACGAAATTTCCTGGCTCCGCCGGTTCCCCAAGTTGCACTCCGGACCCTGATCCCAGCAGTGACTCCGTTATCAGAACGACGCCTCCATCCAATGGCCGGATCAAGCACCGGCAAGGCGATCAAGGAAACGGAATCATGGAAACGCTCACCATCAAATCCCCCGCAGACCTCCTCAGCTTCATCGGACACACCCTCGGCTTCTGGCCCCAGGAAAGCCTGGTCTGTCTCACTCTGGACACCAACCACATCGGCGCCACCCTCCGCGTAGACCTACCCCGGCACAACGGCGCCGAACGCACCTATGCCCGCACCGTCGCCGACTACCTCAGCCACGACTCAAGCGCCACCGGTGTCCTCTTCGCCCTCTACACCTCCACCCCCTGGGAACCCGGCCAGGACAAACCGCGCGCCGCAATCATCGCCGCCCTGACCGGCGAACTGGCAGCACGCGGACTCCCCATCCGGGACGGGCTGCTCGTCGGAAAGGACACCTTCACCCGCTACGACGACAGCCCCGAGAACTACGCCGACATCCCGCTCAGCACCACCCAGTCCAGCCAGATCAACGCCGAATACGTCTACCGCGGCAGCACCATCCACCCCACAGGCCGCATCACCTTGCCAGCACCAACCCAGGAAGCATCCAAGGCCAACGCGGTTCAGCAGCGCATGGAAGCCATCCGCCACCTGCCCCACCACGACGCGATCGACCAAGCCCGAACTCTCTGGTCCGACATGCTGAATTCCAAAACCTACCCAAGCGACGATCAAACTGTCAGCCTCATCGCGAATCTTCAGTTCTCCGGCATCCGCGATCAACTCATGGCAGATATCCCCGGCATCGACGAACCGATAGACCAGGTGCTCCTCGCCCAAACCACCGCCAAACCGCAATGGTCCCGCATCGAATGGGCCCAACAACTCCTTCTCCACGCTTACACCCAAACCAACAACCAACACGCCGCCCCGGTCCTCACCGCCATCGGCTACATCAATTGGTGGGAAGGCCGAGGCAGCAAAGCCCACCAGTTCCTCCAACTCGCCATCGAAGCTGACCCCAACTACCGCCTAGCCCGACTCAGCGACCAAATGATTGGCCAGGGAATGATCGCCCCTTGGAATACCGATAGACAAACCGCCTACCGGCCGAGGGGCCTTGAAGCTTCGTAGCTAGAAGGGCATTTAAGTACCAGTCCCTAGAGAACCGTCGACTCGCAGTCGACGGTTCTTTTTTACTCTTGATACACGCCTCTCGAAACCTGCGCGGCACTCCCTCCGAAGGCCTCCCAACGGCATGCTGCGCTACCGGGCCCTCAGGCCAGCGTCCTTCCCTCCGTGCCAGTCTCCCCCAGTCCTTCACACCTCTGGCATCCAAGGTCTTCGCCGTGAGGACTAGCTCACGGCATGTCATGTAGATGTTTCCCTTCATGCTGATGAACGAACATGAGCAGGAAGATTTGCGGGGAGTGCCGAGTGGGTTTCGAACCGTCTCGTAAAACACAGCAGTTCTGTTCCACACGCTGTGCGAACAGGCAGAGGGACCGCCGGCGGCGACAACAGAACAAGAAAGCGCGCGACGACGGCGGATCAGCCTCCGCTGCCAACTCCCCCTCCCCCGAAAAAGTGGCGAGCACTCCTGAACGCGCTCTCGAACGCCCTGCGACGAGACAACGCTTCGATGCGACTATCAAGACCAATCTGGAGACCATCGACGCACTCCAGACAAACCTGCGGTCCCAGTCGGGCGACGTCGACCGCCTTGAGGCCGAGAACTCCGAGCAACAGGCACGCATAAGCCTCCTCCAAGGGGAAGTTGCTCGCCTAAAAAGGGCCCAGCGAATCAACGTGCAGGATCTGGCGCACGTCGCTGCCAGGCTTGTCGCCATGGCCCAAGCAAAAGGCCTCCCATTAGACCCAAAGACGAGGGACATTCTCCGCAGTCGCGGGTGGATACCGTCTAAACGGCCAGCCGGAGTGCGACGACTATGACCATGTCCATCGCCAGGCTCTCGGCTCAGTCAGGCCTGAAGTATCTTTTCAAGACCACCATGATGGACGACCTGACAATCGCTCCCCCGGATGCCACAACGTATTACATGAAGTCCGGAACTCCGCAGGGTCGCTGGGCCGGCAGCGGATTGGACGGCATCAACCGGGCAATTGGCGACGTCGTCACGGAGACTGATGCCCAAGCGATCTTCGAACACACCGCACACCCAGACACCGGTGATGCTCTCGGCCGGCCACATGGCCACCCCACCGTAGTCCAAAAGGGCCAATGCCAAGCAACCACCCGCCATGCCGTTGCAGGCTTCGATCTAACCTTCAGCGTCCCCAAATCAGTTTCCGTCCTTTGGGCAATCAGCCCTCGCGCCGTTCAAGATCACATCCTTCAGACCCACCATGAAGCCGTAGAGGCAACGCTGAAATGGCTAGAAGACCTTGCCGTTCACACCCGCGCCGGCCGGAATGGGGTTGCCCATCTCGGTACCCGTGGCGCCATCGCTGCAGCCTTTGACCACTGGGAGTCGCGCGTGGGTGATCCACAACTTCACACTCATTTGGTCATGGCCAACCGCGTCCAACGGATCACTGACGGCGCTTGGGTGACGCTGGATTCGCGGACCCTGTACAAAGCCGCGGTGGCTGCCAGCGAGCACTACAACGGCCTGCTCTACGACGCCCTTCAGCGAAAGCTCGGAACTGCCACAGACATCCGAAAACCCGCAGTGAACACGCACAATCCCAGCCAGCAGCTCACCGGTATCGACGACGCACTGATCCGTGAGTTCTCCAACCGTTCCCGACTCATCGACGTCGAAACCGATCGTCTCGTGGCCGAATGGGTCAAGGAGCGCGGAACGCGCCCTAGCCCAACAACAATCGTCAAGCTCCGGCAACAGGCAACGCTCTCGACGCGGACTCCGAAGGCGGAAGCGATCACGCCGCTCCATGAACTCTCCGCACAGTGGAGGGCTCGCGCAGCGACAAAGGGTTTTGAGCCGGACCTGGTCCTCACAGCCACCATCCGACGTTCGCGAGCTACACCGTTCAGTGCCTGCGATTTCGCGGCGAGCTGGATCGACGCCGTCGCTTCCCTCACCCGCGAGCGCGTGGCCGCAAAGCGCTCCACCTGGAACCGATGGAACCTTCTGGCCGAAGCCGAACGGGTCTGCGCCGAAATCCGCTGTCATGCACCGGAGGATCGGAACGCAATGATGGACGCGGTAGCTACCGCAGCCGAAAGCCAATCCGTCTCGTTGAATGAGTACCGCTACAGTGTGCCCGCTGATGCTCAGCCCGATCTCCACTATGCAAACCAGAGCGTCTTCGACTTCCATGGCGCCCGTCTCTACACCGACGCGGCGACGCTCGCCAGCGAGGACGCGATCATGGCGGCCAGGAACGACGACGGCGGGCCAGCCGTACGCGACGTCGTGGCCATGGATTCACTCGCCAGCTATAGACATCGCGGCCAGCTCGAGTTGCACAACGACCAGCGAGCGGCTGCTGCCCAAGTCTTGCTGAGTGGTAACCGACTCGACGCCGTCGTCGGACCGGCTGGCACCGGTAAGTCAACAACGCTTGGTGCCATCAAGACGGCGTGGCAAGCAGAATTCGGGGCCGGCAGCGTCATCGGCCTGGCGCCGGCAGCCGCGAGCGCCGAGGTTCTGAGCCGCGAGCTGGAGATGGACACCGAGAACGTGGCGAAATGGCTCTATGAATCAGTCGGCCAAGGAGCCGGTAACCGCGCGGTCCAGTTCTTCGACGCGGAGCAGCGCCTCACCCGCTCGGTGACTGGAGATAGTTCGCGAGCCACCCGGCTCACGCAAAGGCTCATCAAGCTCGCGGCCGAGCAGGATAGGTGGCAGTTCCATCCCAAACAGCTCGTCGTCGTCGACGAAGCTTCCATGGTGTCTACGCTTCAGCTGTCTGCACTCGTGAATCAGGCCCGTGACGCTGGGGCGAAGGTCCTACTCGTGGGAGACCCTTGCCAGCTGGATTCCATCGATGCCGGTGGGATCCTTGGTTGGCTCGATCGGCAAGGAAAAGCCGCCAGACTAAGCACCATCTGGCGGTTCGAACAGACTTGGGAACAGCGTAGCTCCCTGAAACTACGTGCCGGCGACTTCGCCTCCATCACCGAGTACGACCAGAATCAGCGCATTCGGCACGGTTCCTACCTCGACATGGTCGACCAGGCGTATCGGAATTGGCACACCGACGTTCTCGAGGGAAAGACGTCCATTCTGATTGGCCCCGACAATGACACCGTGGGCATGCTCAATGAACGTGCTCAGGCAGACCGCGTGATCCAAGGCGCCGTTGATGCGGAACACAGGCTCGCCCTCAGCGACGGTCTGTATGCCGGCCCCGGTGACATCATCATTGCTCGCCGCAATGACCGCTCCATCGTGGATGGCGACGGCGCCTACATCCGTAACGGAACCATGCTCGACGTCGTCCGCGTCGGCAGGCGCGACGGATCCCTTTCAGCAGTCCGCCGGGATACCGGCGCCACCATAACCCTTAATAGAACGTATGTTGAGTCTTCAGTTGAGCTGGGATATGCGACGACGGCTCACCGCTCGCAGGGAATCACGGTGGATAGAGGGCATACTGTGGTGACGCCCGGTCGGCTCACGCGTGAACTTCTGTACGTGAGCATGACTCGTGGCCGAGTGGGTAACTACGCGTACGTCAGCGAGAACGATCCGCTAGAGCACGAGCCTATGGACCCCTCCATGCGATTCTCGTGGAGGGAGATCCTGGGCGAGGTCCTTGCCGCTGAGGGGTCGGAACGAACCGCCCATGAGGTCCGCGATGCTGAACTTTCCAAGGCCGACAGCCTCGAACGCCTCAGCGCAGAGTATGACTACCTGGCTCAGGTAGCCGCTGCCGAAGACCTGACCAGATTCCTCAAGGCGCACTCCATGGGAAGAGACGACGTGTTTCAGCAATCTCCATCGTGGGGTGCAGCTGTCGCAGCATGGCGCAGAGTCGCAATCATCAGCCTTCCCAGCGCCCAACGCATGGTCCAAGATGTCCTTGCCAACACAGACGCGGCGCGAGATCCAGTGGCTATCCTTCACTCGCGGCTCCGCAGCTGGGTGTCTCGGATGCCTGTGAATGAGCCGGGCACCCTGGCTGAGCCCTTCCAAACTGATCGCCCTGATCTGGCCAGCATGATGAATCAGGTAAAGGAGCGGATGCAGAACAGGTCGGACCACGTCTGCTTCCAAGCACTAATGCAGGAGCCTGAATGGAAACGGAACCTCCTGGAGACCCTGGGGCCAGACGTTGAATCAGACGAAGTAGCCTGCGCTATCGAGCGTGTCGCAATTTTCAGGGACAGGTGGGGCATTGACGGTTCGCCTCTTCCTCTCGGACCTAAACCCTCGGAATACGAATGGGAACAGCAATCGCAACGAGTCAACATCCAGGGCTTACTCGACCGAATCGCGATCTCCTCCCCCTCTCAGTGGCAGCCGGACACATGGGATGAGGCGTCGGCTGCACTGGAAGCCAGCCTTATCAATGTCGGTTGGCAGCTCTAAACTGAGGGCGAGAAGGAAACTGATGAACTCGAACCCTGTACTTAGACCTAAAGTGGCGACACCTGGACTGGCTCTTACCAGCACGGGGCTCTTGAGTTTGGTTGGTTATCTCGCATTCGGCACCACTACGAGTTCAGGTAACAGCGGTGTGTTGATGCTTGGAGCATTCGTCGTACTCTTGGCGGCCGTTGCTTGCGGCGCAACCTGGTTGGTTCGCGTGCGCAGACGCCGTGCCTGGATGCTTGCTGCTGAGGAGAAATGGCGGCACTTCCACGACGCGAAGCGGACCCAAGGTACAACAACTGAAATCACTGTGCTCAGTGTCGATGCTCTTGAGCCGACCGGCTCGTGGATCACCATCAGATGGAACCGCTTCGAGCACGTTCAGGCTGCCTGGATCGAAGCATTGCCGGAACCCATTTGGCCGGGATCGGTCCTTTTGATCTCGCCAGATCCGGATCAGGTAAAGCCCGGCGCTCCTTGGCCATCGATGTACTACATTCACGCGACAGAGTGCCTGGCGTGGGCACCCGATCAAGCCTCCCGGTAACTAGCCGTTGGAAGCCCGACATAGGCTGGTCGCCTTCTGGGACCTCTGCCTGATAGCGCCACCCCTTAATCTGGGCACAACAAGTTACTTGCACATGCGGGTGACGACCTATGTAGGTGGTTCGAATCAAGTCAATCTGGTGGGCGTCTTACAAGACTATTCGAAGCAAAGTAGCCAAATCGGTCAAATTTCATTCCTTAATAGGAAGGCTCCACGCTGCCCTATCTTTTAAAGAGACACCTTCACCCTATCCCCCGCCGCTTCATTCAGCGGAAGGCCGAGCAAGGGCCGAGATGGAAGCGGCCTATGGGTGGTGTGCCAGTTGCGGAGCTAGCGACGGTCCATCGTGGCAGTTTGAGTAAGAACGTACGTCGACATGGCGCCGCACCGCGCCGGGTTGGACTAAACGAGCAACAGATCACCGAAGCGATCAGGCTCTACCAGCAGGGCGATTCCCTGGCGACGATCGGCAAGGGGATGGGCGTCACCGGTCACGCGGTGCGGTCACGGTTGGTTGAGAGGGGCGTGAGGATGCGATCGTCCATCTGCAATCCTCGTCGCAAACTAGATCTTGCCGCCCAGAATTAGCCCTTGGTCAATGACCTTTGTCAGGATCTCTGGTGGAGTGCTGGTGGCCCGGATAGTTGCCGATCGGTAACCGACCTGATTCTTGCGAAGCACAACACCCGTCTCTAACTCCAGCATGCGGCATGCTGTCTCCCACTCTGGCCATTCAGCTGCGAAAAGAGCCTCGAGGTGATCGTCTAAGATCGCAACGCCATCTGTAACCTGTTGTGCTGGAAAGTCCACTTCAGGAAGTTCAAAATACTTCAGAAGGTTCCTATTCGCCGAAACATGGCCCTGCCGCTCTTCCTGAATCTTTGTGGCATCCTTGCCGTTAGCAATCGCACGAGTTTCAAACCCGGCATCCCCGTCAAAGATCGCATAAACAGGTATGCCAAGACTTGTAAGGATCGCATGCGCCAGTGGAATACTAGTCTTGCCTCCCACCTCTACGACAGCCACACCCCATACAGCCAGGTTGCCGACTACGGTTCGGTCAGCGATACCTTCAAAGACCGCAACCTCAGTGGTTCCCTCGACAAGGATGACTGCATTGGCAAACATAGCAAGTGGAAGCCTCGCCGAAATAGTACCGTCAAGCTGGTTGTCGACAGTGGCAGGTTTAACAATGCCGGCGAGCAAAGTCTTGACTGTTTCAAGACTTGAAGTATGAACACTGACAACACCGTTGTCGCCTGAGTTGCGCGTCAGACGGCGCACTTGGGAGAACCTCTGAGCCTCAATAAAGACGGGGCTATGAGTGGCGTATGTTACTTGAATGTTCTTCGCGGCATCCTCCGCAAGATCTCGTAGTACTTTGGCGAACGCTTGAGCCTGAACCGGGTGCTGATAAAGTTCTGGCTCCTCGATAGCGAGACAAATTACGCCGTTCGCAGATGCAGATCCGTGTTCAGCAAGCATCTGCAACGAGGAGATCAAAAGCGTGCGCTGAAATCCATGCCCCTGTCGCTCGACTGATGTCTCAAGTGTCCCGTCAAGAATCGATACGGTGAATGTTGTACGCGGAGCCTTAAGTTCGACTTCTGCAGGCATAACTTTCAGCGTCCGACCTGGACTATAGGTGGAGACCACCGAGTTTAGTCGCTCCGTCATCTGCTCAAGCGGCTCCCGAAAACTCTTCTTATAGACTTTCTGCTGGGCTAATCGACTCTGCTCAACGATGTCGGCGATCTGCTCATCGGCCGAATTTCGATCGACCGTACGCTCTAGAATCCGCCCGATAATACTTGTCTTGATGTCCGATGACTCCTCTGAAGCGCGAAGATCTGCCGTGATCAATACGAAGTCGAATAGACCGCTCATTTTGCCCGTGCTGTTAAAGCCAAAGAAGTTTGTTTGTAGAGTCTCGGGGAGCTCAGTCAGCTTGTCTACGTTTGCAGACTCCCATTCCCGAAGCGCGACATCAACAGCTCCAGCCGACGAAGCAGTCGGCAGCCCAAGTTCAGGCTGGTGAGTTCGAAGCGCCTTGTACAACTCCTTTTTATCATTAGCAGACAATCCTGCCGCCTTGATGTGCGTGAACAGCTCATACCCCTTGGCATTTGCCGAGAGGTACTCGGACCCTTCAGGAGTTCGCGACTTCCAGGCTACAAAGGTGTCCGAATTCGGCGGAACATATGCGCCAAGCTCAGCTCGATCCTCAGCGGTTAGGCCAGTAAATTGAACTTCAACTCGGATAGTCTGGCTTGAGTCGCCGTTAGTACAATCGTCATCACACAGATCGCCATTCCTTGAGCCATTAAAGAACCAATCCAAGGCTCTCAGTACAGTGGACTTTCCCACCCCATTTGGCCCAATAAAGGTTGTTACGTTTTCAAAATCAATTGAAACATCTTTTAGAGACCGGAAATTCTGTACACGCACATGCGAAATCTTCAAAGCATCCCCCAAATAGCCTTTATTAAAAAGTGTGCAACACCTCAGATAATTGTCATTATTGGAACAATTATTGAGCTTATATCTTATTAATTCCTCGATGCGAATTTGTGAACCTGAAAACCCGACCGTTTAACGCTTATCGCAAAACAAACCCTACAAGTCGAAACCCTCTTGGACACGCTGAGCTTCTTCGTCATTCTGCTGGGCCTCGTGCCGATAGCCATCGGCCACGCGGCGCATTAGGCGGGCTGTCTTCGGCCATTCATCGCTAATCTGGGTCGCAAAATCATCATATTTTGCTGCTAGTGCGCGCTCTTGGTCCCCGCCTTCAGTCATTCCTCGTGAGGTTACGCCTCGCTTGTTGCGTATGCCGGCAATGAAATTGCGATTAATGACATCAGTACTATTACCGTCTAGGAAGTTTCGAACGGGAAGTGGCGGCCACGCGTCTTCACTCGTCTTAGCATGTGCGAGTACTTGTCCGATGTGAGATTCTCCAACGTCGAGCCGGTCGACCTCGCTTAGCAGCTTGCGAGCAGAGTCAACCCACTCGATGAGCGCTTGCTCATCGATCTCTCCCGACTCTGGATCTGATCCAGGAATAACCTTCCATCGATGCAGCAACTCCCACGCGTTATGCACGACAGCATCCGAACTCTTCTCCTCCTCCTTGCCATCTTTCCTGCGGTAGAGATGAGAGATGATCTGTACGAAGAATTCTGGTGATGACGCAAGAAGCGATTGAAGGGCGAGGATATTGGCGCCATCACCGAGAGCAGGAAGTAACCGCCACTCCAGAAGACCGAGTTCTTCAGTGGAAATTTCGTTGGCCGCTCGCACATAGTCGAGCAGCGCAGCGATATCATATTGCGAAAGCCCATGCAGGTCTGGGTCTTTGACTTGTGTGAGTTGGTTCAGCAGAACCGCTATCAACTTTGAGTCTAAAGCCGCTTTCCCATTGTGCGAGTAGATAGCCATGAGATCGAGTGCCACGGCGATTCGACCGTATTCACTCAGCTTGGCGGCGGTTTCATTTACCAGGGCGAAATCTCCTCGACCGAAAATCTCAAACTCGGACCAGTACAGCTCATCCACATCGTGCCCCGCGCTGGCTGCCGCTTTCCATGCCTTTGGCAGGTCCTCGATCAAACGAAGAATTCGGGCCTTCACGAGTGGTTCGTCCTGGCCGGAGGCTAGCCTCAGTAGCCCATCTGTACCGTCCACAAACCTCTTCCGTAGAGCGGAGCGCGCGAACTCCATCAACGAAGCCTCGTCAGCAGCAAGTAGTCGAGCAAGTTCGTTTAGGTCAAGGTTGATCTCCGGAGAAGATGCAGCCGCATGTCCCACAGCCCAAGGCATGACGACCTTCTTCGCAAGTTCAATCAGCCCGGGAGTACCTGCCTGGCGATAGACGCTTTCAACGGCGTCGATCTGCTTTTTAAGCACTTCGGCGTTGTATTTGTTGTA
This sequence comes from Arthrobacter rhizosphaerae, assembly GCF_023062595.1. Lineage (GTDB taxonomy): Bacteria > Actinomycetota > Actinomycetes > Actinomycetales > Micrococcaceae > Arthrobacter > Arthrobacter rhizosphaerae. The sequence goes on along the minus strand of NZ_JALLAN010000012.1, from coordinate 52,733 downwards.
GTCGTCCCTGAGGTCAACGTAGCCGAGATCCGGTGTGTGATCGAAAAGCCACTCAACTCTCTCTGCCTGATCGGCAGGCTTGAACATCTCCGCAAGAGAATCAAGCTCCTGAAGAGCAGTCTCATCAAGCGACCACTCAGCATCCTTAAATTGTCGGTGCCGGCGAATCAGCGAAGTCAGCGACTTCCAGATCGATTCCGAAGTTTCGTGAGTCAGGCCAAGCGACTTCGATTCTTCAAAAACACCAATCACTTGTGCGCGCAAGTCAGGCGTCAGGTCATCCAGTTTATCTACGAGGTCTACAAGTCGTGAACTATCTAGGCGCGCATGGTCTAACACCAAGTGAACAACGCAAGCCACAGCCTCAAAGTAGTTGGCCATCGTGACTTTGGTGTCAGCATGTAGCTCTTTCCAATCATGAAATTCCGGACCGCTACCATCGAATGCCGTGGAGTGGGCTTCCGGGAGAAGAGCCGACAAGAGTTCCCATGACTCCTGCGTGGGGGACTTTGTGACCCTCGTGAGAACAGCGTTTCGGGATTTTAATGTGGCACCTGTCTGAGGATGCCAAGGAAGGAAAATATTCACCAGCGAGCCGACCGGTCGATTCGATAATTTGCCGCCCGGATCCATCTCAGCCAAGCGCATCAATAGAGCCGAGGCAGCCCCGAAGTACGCCGGCGACCAAGCAAGCGCTTCGAGGGCCCACAGGAAGTAGACATGTGGGCTTGTGGGTGACATAAAGTCGTTGCTCGTATCACCAAAGAGTTTTCCATCCAGAGCACCACCGTGCCTCACGGCAACGTCCAGTTCTTCCATGAAAATGTCTGGGGCAGCCTCAGCCAGAAGACCGACAACGTCTACCAATGACTCCCATAGCTTTCCAGTCGTGTCCTGGTTGGCTCGCTCCAATATTGCCCGTGAAACAAGCTCCGCCCATCCCTTAAGAGACTGATTACCAGCCTGACGGTCAGTCTTATCTCCTAGTGCACTTAGCAAAGCGGCCGTTCGTGCAATGCCTTTCCTTAAGTCTGTCGAATGACTTCGAACCTTTCCATCCAAATTTGCCCGCCACCGATCCTTAGGCGGTAGATCAAGCTTTGGATCGACGGCTCCCAATACTTCTTGGACCGCAAGCTCCCAAGCGCGAAGATCATCAAGCGTAATTCGAGAGGCGAAGCTCGGAAAGCTGCTCTTTGGCTCCAATACCTTCCAAGCGCCGCGAACCCTTGTGAAAACAGGAGCAGCAACGTCTACCCACTTACTGAGCTCAGCTTCGATAACATCGACACTCAGGCGTGTCATCTTTTCAAGCATTGCCACATCACCCGGACGCTCGAGGTTCCATGACCCCAGAAGCCAAGCGCGCCGAGCAACGACAGAGTTAGCCGCTCCTTCGATGGTCCCTGCTGTTACGACACTGACAGTCCCAGTAACAAGCTGCTTATACAGAGGCACACTTTTACTCAATGCCAAGCTCAGCCTGGATACACGATTCGAATCCATGCCGGCTGTTTTGAGGAGCGATTCCGAAGCGTTTATAGGGACACCTGGCAAGAGTACAGAGGCTGCCGCCGGATCCGTAGTATGCATCACTACATGATGACCGGTAACCAGATCGGCATGCCTGATCAGGGACTCTTCAAAGGGAACCAATATGAGTAAGCCGGTCGTTCGCCCGAGATCCATAAGTGCGCCGGGTTCGAACACCACAAGTGCTCGATCAAGCAAATCCTTCTGGATTCTAGGTTCTGCTGTCTTGATTACGGCTGTAACGAAAGCCAACACGTCGTCTGTCGACGGTGCTTTGATCCAAATATGCGCACTATCTTCGTCGACAAATTGCCTCAGCAATTGAGCCGCTTGGTCAGCACGGCCAGCCACGAGAAGCTCGGGGGTAAGTAGCCCATGCATGCCAGACGTGAATTGATTCCACCAATGCTCCAATGTGCTAACACCGTTCGAGCGGAGACCGAGCTGTTCTGAAAACCAAATGTGAGTACGAGGTGAGTTCTCGAGCGCAGCAAGAAGGTCCGCGGATGTATGCACAACGACGTTCTTCCATTCACCGAGAGCCGCCTTCTCCCGCGCCCACTTGTGTCCATCACGCCATCGGCGAGGCGTAACAAACACGAATGTCGTTGAACTTCTATCGACACCAAAAGAATCTTTCATGCGACTGTCGTAGTCGTCATTCGCTTTCTTCCTTGGGTTGGCATCCGTCCCAAACTCCCAGACACTCCGCCCTAGGGGTACGAAGGGAGTCTGGGTCGGAGATGTAACAATGCCGTCATATCCTGGAAAGTCAACATGCTCATCTCCCTCCATCGTAAGCTCCGTTACGCCCGGAGCGATGGCAGTAATGAGATTCCTAACTACGTTCGGCAGCTTAGCTCTCGTGGCATATGTAATAGCCCATTCCTCGATTTGCTGCTGACTGGCGAGATGAGGTAGGCGATAATTCACAAGGAAACTTCGTCTAGACACACGCAGCTAAGGCCCACCGATGTCCGGCTTGTCAAAGATGCCCCCAAGTTAATTGCGCTGCACGAGAGATATTCTGCCCCTATTGTGGCAGCCAATATCTACCGGTCAAGCTTCTGAAAACGTGTCGTTCGATGCAATCGAAACCTCCCTCGGAACGTCGTCCAGGTCTCCACCCTGCACAATGGACTACAAACGGCAGCGAGGCCGGGCGCCACGTGATGTGAAGCTACGACGAATCAGCACATACGGCCATTTTTTATGGGGGAAACATGAACAACGAATATGAGCTGGTCGACGGAACGCCGCGCTACGGATCACGGTCTGGGGATCACAAGCCAGTGGCAGTTGTAGCGGCACTCGGACGCGCTGAAGAATACGCGGAGGCCGCCTCGCGGCTCGGTCTGGACCATATAGCCGCTGCGATTGACCGCAGGCTGACAGCCCCTTGGGCTGACAGGGAAGACCCCTTGGTGGCCGGGCTGCGTAAAACACATCCTGACGAGCTGGCCGCCGCCCACGCTCTAGTCAAGCTGCATCTGGGCTCGCAGCGTCAATGGCGCCTGAAGGCACAAGCCATCCGCGACAAGCACCTGGATGCCACCATGCGCCGACGCCGCAGTGCCGGCGTCGGCAGGGAGATCCTATTCATGCGGCTAGGGCTGATGCTCGCCCTGATCACTCCGCCAGCGTATGTCGTTGCCACCAGTCAGGAAGACATCCTCAAACTCCTCCTGACTGGGGCAGCATGTATCGCTGCCGCGTTCATCGGCGGCCACTTCATCACTGTCCGTTCACGCATCCCGGTCATGCCGAACATCAAGGGTGCATGGCTGAACGAGCTACGCGAAGACATCGTCAACGCCACCCTGGTCGCTGTCTTGCGGAACAAGGCCGCCGTCGTAGACGGGCGAACTGTGGCAGCAGCAGAGAGGGGCTGGAAGAGCATCCGCAGTGCTGCGGCCGCAGTCGAGTCTCTCCAAAGCTGACCCGGTACTGCAGCCGGACGCCGCATGCCGAGTTGCACGCCACCTCTTTGAGGAGATCTTGAATATTTCGCAGTCCGGCTGTGGTGCCGTGAAGTCGTTGGATAGGTGAACCTACGGGCCCGATATCCTTCAACCCGTCGGCAGTATCTGGGCCATTGCTTCGCAGTGAGGGGCCTCCGGCTAGAGCCGATGCCGTTCGGACGGAACCTTCTTTCGTGGAGTCTTCTGTCGAACGGCACCGGTTCAAGGAGGATTGCAGTAGGAAGCGCCCGCTAGAAGCTCATCTCATTCCTCGCTGCTACCCCTAAAGGGGGCACCGCCACAGGACCCTTCGTGGCAACGTTGTAGGCCGGTGCAGCCGAGTCCGCGGCAGCTGACACCTCGGGTCCGGCCTGAACTTCGGCGTCCGCCCCGGCAACCGCCGCATGAGACGACCGCTGGTACGCTGCAGTGCCGAACCGCAGGTCCGGTCCGATGGTATCGGCAACAATACGTCGAGCCTCCCGCCGCTCTCCGTCCTTTTCGTATCCGCGGAATTCGAGCTCTCCCGACACCGTGACGGGATCGCCCTTCTTGAGAGAGTTAGCTGCATTCTCAGCCAATCCCCGGAAAGCCGACACGTTATGGAAGACGGGTTCGCCGTCTTGCCATGTACCGTCCGGCCCTTGGATTCGCTGGTTCACGGCGACGCGAAGCTTCGCGTGGGCTACGCCCGACTCACCGTAGGTGAGCTCAGGGTTGGCGACGAGATTGCCAGCGATGCTGATCGGGATTTTGGTGCTCATTGTTCCTGTCCTTTCCATAGTCAGCGGGACTCTCCCGCCGAACAGATAAGTGCCGTCGACTCACGGACCCGCCATCACAGGTCCGTCAGCCGATCTAGCGGGCCCTTCAACGCCTGCATACGTTTCCGACGGACCGACGCGCGGATCCACGTCGGCGGCGGCAATCTTGCCTCCAAATCCAGGCCGATGGGTGATCTCGAGGATGCCTTTGGTGGCCGCTGTAACTCTGCCAAGGACTGACTTGGCGATGTCCACGCGAGAAGCTGGAAGTTTTCTGCCAGCATCTTGAGCCCGAGCATCTGACTCCGCAGCGATGACAGCGTCAGCCCATCCGGCCAGATAGGAGGCTGACTGCGGACCTCGATCGATTCCATGAGCCTTCAGAACCGTGTAGGCAACGGACTCGGCCTCAATCTCAGCCAGGCCGCGGTGGTCCGCGCTGCTGCCGTAGAGCCGGCCGACGTCGTCATTCGGTCCATGGAGCAAAACGTGCCCCAGCTCGTGGGCCAGGACTGCGGTACGCTCCTCGTCGTTCAGCCAGGCTCCAACCTGGACACGGCGGCTGTCGAAGTCCGTGAACCCACTAGTCAGCCCATACTGGCCATCGGTCACACTGAGATCGAATCCATGTCTCCTGGCAACTTCCGCTAGGGACTGCCAGAGTTCAGATGCGTCCGCTGCAGGCCCGGCGCCGGCACGTGGCACCAACAACGGAGTACCCTCCGTTTGGGACACATCAAAAACGGCCTGGCCTCGCCAACCGGTGATGAGAGTCTTCTTGCTAACGTCGACAGCGTTCGCGGGAACCTTCTGCCCAACTGGTATCCGCTGCCGTGTACCGTCGGGCAGCGCAATCTCATTCATGCGCGCAGTTCGGGGCGCAATCACCCACAATGCGTGCTCGCCGCGCAGAACGGTACGACCGTGACGTTCCCATTCCTTGTAGCCAGCCACCAGGGTGGGCTCTTCGGTGCCCCGTTGGGCCATTTGCATCATGAGCAATGCCACATTTCCCCCGGAGTAGCGCCACAACGTAGCCGAGGCATCGAGGAGCACTTGCCAGTGTGCGGGTGACTCAACAGCCTTTTCCAAGATCGTGTGGAGCCCGTCTGTGAGTGCGGCAATCCGCTCCTCCGGAGTCATGCGTCCATAGCCAGATGACGTGCTGTTAGTCGCAGCGCGAGTCGAGGCTGAGAGAGCCATATCTTCTGTTGCAGGGGCCACGACAGCCACCCTTCATACTTCTAGGGGTCCGCAAAGCGAACTCGGGTACCTATTCATGTCCCGCTACTGCAGAACAGCATGACTTCAAAACTCGACGCCCAGTTGGTGGTGTTCCACCTGCCACTCGAGAAAGGCTGCGTCGTCAGACGAAAGGATTCTCGGCGCAGGTTCCTTGTGCTCTTGGAGGCCGACGCAGCCCGCCGTTCGGGAATGAATTCGGAGACGTTCGACGGCGTGAGGGAGCCGCTCGTGGAACGCCAAGGGGCCAAAGCCAGGGTCATCGGTTGCGTAGGAGGCCAGTTCCGCTCTTTGTAGCGCATAAAGCTCCGCCACGATCTCGGGGTGCCGCCACCAGCATTCGGGCACCACCGACGTCGTGATCTGGTACGTGGCGACGAACCACTTGACCCAAACGGCCAGTGAATGCCAGGCAATTTCGGCCTGTTCTTGCCTCATGTCCCGCCAGCGATACGTGACTCCTGACTGCCCGACCGGCGGTCTGAACGCCGAACGGAAAAGCTGGGCTGTCAGTTCGTCGTCGTTCTCTCCGGCCGACGGGATTTCAAAGCTTTCGACATCGTCGTAACTGTTCATTGCTCGGACCCTTTCGCAACTTCTTGGCGTTGCTTGTGCCCGGCAATCAGCACACGTTCCAGCTCCGCCTTGGAACGGCCGAGTTCGGCTGCATCTTTGCGCTTGTGCCACTCACGCAGATCCAAGAGGATCGGCCTTGTGCGCCGCCCTAGCATGAGCGCTGTGCCCACAGGCAGTCGGCGAATCTCATCCAAGCGGATGACGGGACTCTCCCGGATCTGCTCGCCGTCTTGACGGCCCTGAGCCGACCAGGACCGGGTATTCAGAGTCAGGCTCCGCTCCCCCAACAGTCCGGCGAGAGATCGAAGGTCGCGCTCGTCGGAACCGCCGCCGAAGATCACCTTGATAATGGCCGAGTCCCAGATCGTGGCTGCCTCATCGATAGACCAACCGCTCCGGGCCTGCGAGAGGGACTGCAGGACAACAAGCGTGGAGATGCCGATACCACCACCATCGGAGAGGGCAATAGGCAGGCCCGGCCACGGAGCCAGGTTGGCTATCTCGTCGAGGATCAGCGACAGCGGTGGATCCAAACGTCCGCCCGGCGACACAAAAGCCATTTCACGTGCGGCATTGTCGATGTCATCGATCAGCGCGGAAAGGTAGGGCCCCGCAGCAGCGGCGCCTGCCCGCGTGCCGATCAAATACAGCGTCCCTCGGTCGCGGATAAAAGTCTTGGGATCAAACTCCTCCGAAGCGTCCTGAGGGTTCAAGGCGGCCAGCACCTTGGGTGAAGAGAGGGGCGCGACCGCGGCGGAGACGCCAATCCAGGAGTTGGACGTGTTCCGCGGATCGTCCTCAAGAATCCCCATCAAGTCCGCCTGCCAGCCCAAGGCCGCCTCGGGACTACCAAGGACCTCCAATGCTTCCCTCGCCAATACCGGGCTGGAAGACCAGCGGCGGAAGGCGCCGACGCCTTGCCCTGACAAAGCTGCCGCGTGGAGTAAGCACTGAAGGACTATCAGCGAGCGCTTCTGCCAGGCCGCATTCTCGCCCTTCATCTCCGTGTCCGCCGTGATGACCAGCGCCCGTCGAGTCGCGATGTCCGGGTCATCGCAACCACGAACCGGAGACCAACGTAGCGTGGAAGGTAAGCCGGACATCCCCTGCGGATCGAATACTGTCACCGGTCTGCCACGTGTGGCCCGTGCTCCCATCGTGACAACCAGGTTGTCGGCACGCGTTGACGTCGTAACCACAGCGCCTGGCGCATCGAGGATGGCATTGATGACCACGTAGAGACCTTTACCGGAACGCGGCGCTCCCTGGATAACCATCGACTCTTCAGTGGAAACGTGAATAGTGACACCGCGGGAACGGCCCAGCGTCCAAGACACATCCTGAATGCTGGGCTTTGTCAGGCCAGGTCGGGTGAACTTGCCTCGCCGCTTGACTGCCCTGGCGCCGAAGTCGTGCAGTATCTCGTTGCGCCGGGCTACACCCTCCCGGCTCAGGATGTCCTGGCGTAGCCAGGCGCCAGACTGCTTCCATGTCCGCCAGAACAGGACGCCAGCCACTGCGAGCGCCACAAGCAGCAGTAGCGACGGCCCAACGACCCACCAGATACTGCCGATCTCGGTCGCGCACCCTGGCGGCTGCTGGATGATCCAGTCAGTGCGGCCAGCAAGGAGCCCGACGGCGGCAGTCGGGTTGAGGGGCGACGGCGGACTCCCCCCACAGCGCCACGCCACCACAATATGGGCTGCGCCCTGGATAAGCAGGCACAGACACACATAAGTAGCCATGGCCACGAGTCCTGCCGTAACCAACGGATTGTTGCTTGCAGCCCGGGTACTCATGGGACCATCCGGTGGTCAGTTCCGAACACTTCCAGTTCATCCGTAGTCACCCGATTCGCAACGATGAAGGACCGGTTGCCGACCTTCCACAGTCCGACTCCTTTCGGAAGGTTCTCCACATGCTCGCATTCGGCCTCTGTTAGTCCGAGGGCTTCCTTGGTCAGGCGCATGGCGTCATGTTTCTGGCGGTAGATGATCCTGGTGTCTGCCTCGGTGAGCAGCCCAAGAGCCTTTTGCCGGTGCCCGCTGGTGCTGTCCCCAATCTCGTTGAGGTCCGCCACCTTGTGCATGATGAGAAGGTTTGCGATCCCGTAGGTCCGAGCCAAACGCCATTGCTCACTCATTTTGGCCAACATGTAAGGATCCGCCAACATGCGCCATCCCTCGTCGTAAACCACGAGCCGCTTGCCGCCGTCGGGATTGGTGACCGCAGCCTCGAGCCAAGTGGCTCCGCAAGCCGCCGCGAGTGATAGCGCCTGTTCGGAGGCACCTATCAGGGCCGACGTATCCATCACCATCATTGGTGCGTCTGCATCAAAAGCTACGGTCGAGGGAGCGTCAAACATGCCCTCTAGGTCCCCGGACACCGTCCGCCGCAGTGAGTGGCTGACGGCTAAGCCGCCGTCTTTGCCGACGAGCCCTATCGTTTCCTTCGAAGGGTTCAATAGGTGGTCAAGGACCATGGGCAGCGTCGGGTTCGAATTCTGGGCGACGGTCTCCATCAGAGCCATGTCCAGGGCAGTGTGCTCGATTGGACGCAGTGGTGTGCCCTCTCGCATGAGCGATACCAGGGCCACGACTAAATGGCGCCGTCGCTGACGCACCACGGCCTGCCACTGAGTTTCGGTCAGGGCACTCGGTCTGGGTCCGGCATCGAGGGGATTCACGCGAGCGGAACGCCCAGGTCCGACGGAGATCACTTTGCCGCCGACTGCATTGGCAACCGCGACCCACTCGCCTTTCGGATCGGAAGCCACAGCAGCCTTACGCCCTAGAGTGATTGATCTGGCCACCAGAGACTTTCCGCACATCGACTTTCCTGTGCCTACCGTTCCGATGACAACAATCGAGGGACCGCTGATGACGCCTTTGTCGTAGAGGATCCACGGATCGTAGGAGAAGGCGCCCGAGCCGAAGACATCCGAGCCGATATATGTGCCCTCGTGTCCCAGACCTGATTCGGTGATGAAGGGATAGGCCGCGGCGAAGGTCATGGTTGATGCGCGATGTGGCGCCGGCTGTAGCCGATGGGGGCCACGCAGCGAATTCGGTTCTTTGCTCCCCCACTCCCTCCCGAGACGGGGCTCGCCAAGACGTTTGTCCGCTATTTCAGCCAATCGATGCAGTGGTGTTACCCACGATTGTTTACCAGCGCCACTCTCATCCCGCCGTCGTTCCTTCCGCTCGTGACGGTTACCCGAGGGCGTGTATTGAATCATCTGGGTTGTTCGAGTCATCGCAAACCCCTCCCGAAAGGAAGTGCTCCTGCCACGAAGGCGGCCCATTGCTGACCCACCAGCAGGCGCAGTTCAACGAAAGCTCCCGCCGCCGCTGACTCGAGTTCTTGCCTGTGCCGGGCCAGGTCGTCGAGAGTGGCCGCCGATATGGTCACATAGGCTGCCGGACGGACATCACCGTGTCCGGCGACAATCTCTTCCTCTCGTTGGGTAACTTCTTCTTCCTCGGCCTTTTGCTCGCGGGTCAGTGGCCTATCGAAGCGAGTGTTGATCCGCCGTCGAGTTTCATGGGCTTCTTGGGCGGACCGTATGTCACGGAGCGCCTCGACGGTAGGAACAGTCCGGAGCACCTGGGTCACTGTATGCCGGAAGTCGCCCACGTAGATGAGCGGATGAAGGAACCCGGGGAACACCTTTTGCCGTGGCCACTCGGCTATCCAGAACGTTTGATGAAAGCCGGAATCAGAGCGAACGTACGTCCAGTGTTCCTCGACAGCCATCGGTCCAGCCGCCAGAGCCGAAGGCTCAGGATCTGAATCAGGTGGGAAAACCGGAAGGGCGGCTTGGAATTCTGACCTCGACTCCCGTCGCGGCCCTGCAACGGCAACTGGATCGAATGCGCCGTGAACGACGTCGAGAATTCCGTCCTCAGGCAGCCACTCCTCTACCTTCACGCCGTGGGTTCCCAGTGACGTGGTCATTGCCTCGACCTCCAACCGGAGCACACGCTCGAGGCCTGCAAGACCGCCACCGGATTCCCTTATTCGACGCCGGGCCTTTGCTGTATCCACCACGACTGCCACCAGCAGGTCGTGACTCATCGTGGAACCGGCTGCGGCTATCAAGTCCTCATACGCCCTTTCACCCCAGGTCAGCCCGCTGGCGGCGCCCGCACTCCGTAGCACGTTGCGCTCGTAGAACTCACGGAGGGCGGTTGAAGGGTAGGGAACGGTGTAGTCCTGCACCGCGATTCTGGCGATGCTTGTTCTCTGAGCCATACCCGCCTGCACACGCGACCACGCCTGCACCGCCCAGGCCTTGTCATCGGCGTCGAGGAGCGCGAAGGACCTTGTACTGCAGCGCAGCACCGCAATCGCTTCCCGGCCCTTGGGGTCCACAATGAAGCACTCGCCGTTGATGGCACGGCGAAGCTCCAGATTTCCCAGGCCACCGGGCAGCGCAAGCCGCCCGGCCAGTACTGCATTTTCGGGCCGTGTAAGGAACCGCGTTTGTTTGACCGCGGCCCTATACAGAAAGAGGATGATCTGACTCGCCCAGACGGGATAAGGAATCCTCGAGTACTGGAGAAGTCCGAGGAGCATTAGGGACAGCCATAGAGGCCCCGATGTGAACAGCCCTGCAGGGCCATTGGCTGCCGAAGCCAGGGACGCCATAAGCACGCCGGCTGCCAGGAGCAGCAGCTGATACCACTTGAGTCCCATGAACAAACCGCGACGTTCGTACCTTGGAAACTTGACTGCTTCGAGGGTCCTTGAACTTTCAGACATGGGAATTACCACCTGATTGGCGTTTAACAGTTGGTTGCGGGTGGACTGGAGGCGGTGGAGTTGCGGGCACGGTCAGCCCAGAATTTCCCCGATCGGGCACCTGGGCTGGCCACGGCCCCCGAGTATCCGGAGCTGCGTTCCTTGGGCCGGCCGCCGTGTGTACTCTTGTCGCCGGCCATGCACGGCCACCAGCAGATTCAGGGCCGTCACCAGTCGCCGCAGTCCGCTGAAGAGGGAGCGCAGCGGAAGTCGAACCCACGCCGTCGAAAGCGGGTCCCGGGCCGCCAGAGCGTAGCGACGGAGTCGCACCGTTCGATGACCCCGGCAGTGGCATACCGGGTGGCAGGGCTCGCGTCGGAAACTGTGCACGGCTGGATTGAATGGGCCGAGTCATGGACGAGCGTCCAACCAACGATGCGAGAGTCAGTCGGCCGCCGGTCTGGCGGCTTATCTGCCGGGAAGCAACGCTGCTGCTCCGCGACAGTACGTGCCCGCCCCCTGCAGTTTGTGCGGCCGCAGCTAGCTCGCCGCCTGCGAAGCTTACGAGCCTCAATGCCATCAGCGGTGCACCACAAGCGAGCACCATTCCTACGGTTCCAGCAGCGAGGCCAGCGAAGGAAGTTGAGTCTGCAAAGAGCTTGATTGCGACCGCCAGCACGGTCGCAGCGAGCGGTTTCGCGAGCAACAGCGCTACGACGATCTCACACCATCGCCTTGCCCATGTCTTCGTTTTCTCCCACGGCATCAGCATCAGGGCGACAGGGGCGACGGCGGCAAGAACGATTAGTGCGAATGATCGGAAGATCATCGAGCACATGAGGATGAATGCCAAGATCCAGACAACAATCACGGCCATTGCGGTGACGACCACTGCGCCTGCGGCGCCCCCCTGAGTCCCGGGTGCCAAGGAGATGACATTCCATTCCCGGTCAGAGCCAGCGGGTGCACGCTCGAACCCGAACAGCCGCATAAACACGACGTAGGGATCAGTCCCGATTGAATCGAGGAGTGCAGTCGACGCGGAATCGCTGACGTTGGTGAGCTGACGAACCAGGTAAACGGCGCCAGCCACCATTGGTATCGCGGCGGCGCCACCAACGAGTGCCCTGACAAGGCGACGAGGCTGTTGACTGATCAGACCCGAAAGCAGTTGGAGGATCATCACAACGACCAGCGGGGTCATCATCACGATGACCCACCAGTTTGTGAGGCCCCGGATGGACGTCCACTGCGAATCGTCGATCTCGGACGCGCTGAAAGCACCGGTAATGAACGCCCACATCCAGGACGCTATGTTCTGAAGGACGTTCGCGAAGATGGAAGTGATGGCGCCCTCGACGCCGTCGTTGGCTTGGGAGACGAGCCCGCACCCGGGCGGCCACCAGCCATTGAGGTCGCACTCAACTGGCATAATCGTTGCGACCTAGAACCCGAGCGGAAACGCCGTCTGGGACCAAAGGATGTAGCCATTGATGCCGCCGAGTATTGCGGCCACCGGGCCCGTCCAAAGCAAAATCACGCCGCCACCAGAGGCGAGCCGTGACGACTGGCTTAGCTTGCCGGCTAACAGCATTGCTGCGCCAATGATCGCCACGATCGCGATCACAATGAAGGCGCCGACCAGGATCCCTCCGCCAATCTGCTTAAGGGATTCAAGAAAGGGAAAGTTCGCGTTTGGTGTGATCCCAGGATCCACCGCTGCCAGAAACATCTGGTGCTCCATCCGTCGTTTTCCAGTGGAATGAGCAGTTTGAGCTCACGACTTCATGGAATGAGCGGTGCGTAGCGACATGACGCAAGCCAGCCCGCCGGATATCCGTTTGGTTTGTTCGCATCTTCGTGATGATGTCGGTAACCTCCGTCATCCTGAACATCCGTGACGACTTCCATAAGCTTCAGTGGCTCACCGATGCCTTGGGCTTCGGCGGAGGAATCGAGAAGGATCCGTCTAACCGGAGCAATAGGGTCGTTATGAGGGACAGAATAACTACCGGAACCAGTTCGACCTTCGCGATAACCGGAAGAGGGTATACGGAAAGCGAATTCTACCTATCTGACCACCTGTTTTATGACAGCTACTGCTACTGCTAGTCATACTTCGCGGTCAACGAGGCCCTCTTTACGGAAAACGTCGCGGCCAGAAACGTAGCGCCAGATCACGTGATCAAGTTTTGTCGGCTGACTGTCTGGATCAAAGGTGCAAGCAGGTTCGTCGTCCCACGATTCGATAGAGGCAGCTCCCCATCAGTAGGCGTTTCTTCACTTATCAAATGACAACCCAGGGTGCTTGAATTGCCAGCTACCAGGAGTCCAGGTGGCACCAAAGACATCGTCTGCAGGCTTGTGCATGTTGCTCTCGCGGTCTCGGGAAAGTGTAGTCGCAAATTTCAAGGGCCTGACGGAGTGCAGTACTTCGAGTACTACCTCAATCTCCATCGTTTCAGTTGAAACCAAGATCAATCTGTCATCAGAGGATAGCCCCTTGACCTCCAGCTGCAGAGGTACTGCACCTGGTCTGGCCAGGCTAACCCCGTCGCTTGGGCGTTGAATGCCAATGGTCTTAGTTCCTGCTGGGACGGATATAGACTCCAGCGGAGGCTCGATACTGAGATCAAATACTTGCTCCTGAATAGTGACTCGTCCGCGCATTCCGTGGGCTGGCAGCGTGATGAGGCCATTTCCGCTGTGCTCGACATATATTCGTAGCTGACCCGTGCAACTTAGGGTTTGAGTGCCGGTCGTGCCTCCTTGCGAGTAGTACTCGCCCCTGAGACCGACATCCAGCACGATGACTTCTGGCAGCCGAACCGTGGGTATCAGCAATCGGAGCAACTCGTCACGCCGAGCGCTTCGAGTCCCTGTACCCTCGCGCATGGGTACTTCCAGGCTTGGATTCGCACTGCCGGTCTTTACGACGTACGGCGCTCGGTCGGAAGAAATGGCCAATGCAACAACATGCTCTCCCTCGCCAACCTGGACGTCGATATGCCGGATTAGCTCAGGTGGAGTGTGCTCAAACTTTGCGACAATTTGGTTCCACCAGTCGAGGATGTCCGTATCGGACACGTCGTGCACGCCGCCTGTTTTGTCATCAATACCGATGATGTAAATCACAGGATCGCCACCGGCTCGGTTCAGGCTTCCGGCCAGCTGTCGCGCCTTGTTTTCCTGGGGCCAGCTGCGCTTGCACTCGATGAGATCATTCTCGACGAACTGCTTGTCCCGAATTCGGTCTACAGCGGTAATTACTCTGGCTTCAAGGTCGATGGCACGCATGTACCAACGCTACCCAACGTCTATGGCAACCTGTGACGGCCCTGGTAGCCATCCGTAGTATGTGCCGGAACGGATCCAGCCTTTCTATACCTCCGTGGGATTGTTCCGAGCTTCAGTAGCTCGTTCTGCTTCACGCCGCGCTTTCCACCGCTGAGCGGATTCAACTACTTTTGTGTCTTTAGCATCGCCGTCTCGTGAATAGACTTTGATTCCTCGCGGGGTCTCGCTCCATTGCTTCTGGTTCTTGCTGATGTCCTGGAGTGCTTTCGCCGCGTGGTGCACGCCAAGAATCTCTGGGAAGATCCGGGCCTTGAAGGGGTGAAGATCAATGACGACGTCGCTCTTCTGCGGTTCGTTGTCGATCCCTTCATAACTGACAACGCCCTTGTACAGCAGAGGCAGATCTTCCCTGTGAGCTCGTTCTGTAGTGACATCGAATAGCGTCCGCCACTCTTGGCCTGGAGCCAAGAACGAGATTAGGTCGGGAAGGATGACATCTTCTTCACCACCGTTACCGTCCGTCCGGTTGAGCGCGGGTTCAAATGAAAACCGGATGTTCCGGCCTGCGGTCTGCCCATAATTCCGCACCACAAGGTCAAGGATGTGGGAGCCCACAGCGCTCTCTTCTAGGAAGGCGACGACGTATGGCTGCGACTTTTCACGCTCCAGCTTCTTCGTTTGTTTACGGGCTGAAGAGGCTTCCTGTAGTTGGCCCCACGCAATCCAGACCGCGGCAGCAGCGATCAGGAACGTCAGAAGTGACGCCAGTGCCCCTATCCAGTCAGTAATACTCAGCCCATTATCTTGGATCGCCCGCACCAGCTCGGCGAATTGCTCATCAGTCATGAAAGCCAGTCTGCCAAAGACCTCTGACAGGCAACGTCACTGCTGACTTGCCTACAGGCGTGGTCTTATCCAAATTCTGTGCCTCTGCAAGGAAGGGCCCCGGCTATGTGCACGAGATCAAGAAGGAGGATCCCGCGATGTGCCTGCAAAGCCATCCCAGCATGAACGAATGCCCCAAGGGGGCGGGTTGGTTAGCGGACTGCGCTCGTCGCTAGTTGACCTTCAATTCATCCGCCATGCTGTTCACTAGCTGTTCAAAGTCTGTATTTTCCACCGTGCTTGCGAGTAATCTCGGTTTTCGAGCAAGATCAGCCACGAGCAGGGCCTCGGGTTGCGTGTAAAGCCAATCGTACTTTTCGACGTAGTTTTCGGCACCGTATGTATGTTCGCTCATGACTTGGCGAAGGTGAACTCCATCTTTCGTGATGAGCTCTCGGAGGATGTCGACAAGCGCTAACTGATCGTCCTTGTTATAGGCGCTCAGAAGCGTCTCGAAAAGGCCTTCCGGTCGGGACGGCGCCGTGTAAGACCTGGTGAAGTCAGTAAACAGCTCCTTCACTTGGTTGAACAGGCCAGCTGGAGTGTCCGATTCGTACGCGTTTACATCCTTGATCAACGAGTCCACCTCCGCATCGAACAGCTCGGTCAACACGATCAGACGAAGCACCCGACGCTGTAAATCAGCAGGAAGCTTTGTCGCGTTCTTGTACCTTAACCGGTGGTCTACCATATACCATGCGTCACTGGCTACGGTTCTCACCTGAACTTCCACCTTAAGCCCGTTTCCGGCGGCATCACATATCTTGGGATTACATAGGTCGAATTGATCTGAACTATATTCCAACTTTTCGGGCGCCGAGCGTCGCGGGTCTAAGGCGCATGAAATCCCATTGGATTGTGCCGCTTCTTTAAGCTCCTTTGTAAAGATCTCCGCACCGGCCAGTGTCGGGAAAACGACCTTAAGTGCGACCAAGTCTCCGAACGAATCCCAGGATCTCGGCGAAGCCGGCCCATCCTTATACGCCTTGACGAGAATGCTCTGCAGCTTCTTGACCCTGCCGTCAACGTGGACGTTCTGATCAATTGGCCGAGCAAGGTCCTGCAGGCTCGTCTTCCAAGCCATGAGGGCCGCTTCCAGGTGAGGTCGTTCTACTTGATGGCGCTCTGTAAGAACGTTGACACTCACTGTTGGCTACTCTTGGGGAGGGCCCCGAAGGTCATTTGCTTCAGGTCGCCGCTCAGTTTGATTACCGTGTCCCCATTGTCAGACTTCGACACGGAGATGGTTCCAGATGCGAAAGCCTCGCTGCTCGCGACGACGGTGAAACCGTGGCCGATTATCCGAACACCTGAACCGCCACCAGCAATCAGTTTGAAGTCTTTGCGGATGACCCCATCGCCCACTGTATCCGGTATGGCCTCCAAGAAGTCGTCGCGGTCCTGAGGTTCTAGGAAATCATCGGCAAAAACACTTGGCTGGAAATCTTCGGCGGGAGCGTGCATGTATGCCGACAGCGCACCAGCGTAACGCGAGGCTTTGACTGGGTCGCTCAGTTGCTCATTAAAATGCCTAATAGCGGACTCCATGAAAACCTTAGTTTGAAGTTCTGCTTTGTCAGCAAGCTGACATCCTAAGAAGTCGGCTAGGAAGAAATCGGCATACATCACGCCATTTTGTTGATCGACCATTTGACCAATTACTGTGCCGTCGTCTGCCAGATCCATCACCGCCACCTTATAGATCTTAGAATTCTGACCAACGATCAATTCGTTCAGATGCTCAAGATCCAGACGCCCGGAGTCCTCATCGCGGCGCAAACGCATGCCTTCTTGATGTTCTGCCTTCATCAGCAGCACGGCGCTACGGCCGTCCTTGACGACGCTCGCGACAACGAGGATCCCAGATGGGCTATTCGCTGTCTGGCTCCTGTAAAGCACTCTCGCGATGTCTTGGGAAGCTCTAACAAAACTGTTCTCAGCATCATTGATGATTTTAGAGACAAGGGCCGGCATATTAGACGACGCAGTCTGATCCCACTTAATGTCTCTCGGGTGCTTCAGAGCAAACTTGACCATGTTGTCGATGATGAACCTACGAGTTTCTACCTGCAAAGGGGTAAGTTCTGTACTCAAAGTCACATCGGTATCACTCTTCGTTGAGTGCGCCCCCTTAGGCACTTCATGAACGATCGCTTTAGAAATGGTGATGGCCACAGATGACTCCTGGTCACGAAGGGAGGACGACTACTGAACTTATCAGTTGCGCCGTGACTTGACGCAGTAATGCGATGGTGTCCCGCAAAAATACGCGATCACACCCGAGCGAGATTCACACCGCCGACAATTCGGCCGAAACATCAGCTAAGTCCGCCAACTCAAGTAGAAACCCGCCCTCGCCAAGCACGAACGCGCCTCCGACACCCTCATCACTTACCCCCAGAAGGGGGCGCCAAGACCAGCCAGAAATCCGCACATTTGCACGAATGGGGTTCAATGTCCTAAACCCGCGTTCGAGCCCAAACTCCGATTCTGCAAGCAACTTTTCCGCAGAAGCCCTTATTCGTTTGAATCCGGAGTACGTCTTTGGTTCAAACTCTTATCTATGGGACCTTGACGGAAAATTCCCCAGACATTTTGAGAGCCAGTTCACCGCACAGTTTCGGACGTTAACAAGTCGAAGTATGCGCTCCCAGGGTTCCAATCCACTGGATGCAGCAAAGTTCCCGCAGCAGGATTTAGAGCGCTGTACATCATGCCATTGCCCGCATAGATGCCGACGTGGCCCCAGTTGTCTAGCCCTTGGGGGTTCTGCACAACCAAGTCGCCTGGCTGCGGGTTCTCTGTCCTTTGCCCAACCCTCCACTGCTCCACTCGCGGAAGGTTGATTCCGACCTGCGCGTAGATCCATTGGACGTAACCAGAGCAGTCCCAGGCTTTGAACTCTTCACCGCCCCAGATGTACGTCCCGCCAACGCCGGCCTGAGTGAAGCGCAAGATATCCTTGCGGATCTGAGACAGGTCACCGGTTGCAGCAGGCAGCGCCGACTCAATAGGCGAATCCGTGCACACAGCCGGGGCAGTGTCGCCTTCGAGTGAATTCACTATGGCGGTTGCCTGAGACTCCCATCGTGCGTACAGCTCAGGAAAAGCCGAAATCTGGACAGCTTGAGCAGCTTGCCCTTTGTCCATTGATTGCCAGCCGGCGATATCGAGCAACCCACGCGGGCTGCCACGGTTCGGCCCCGACGGTCCGCCATAAAATGCACGAGCGTTGTAGCCAAGGTCCATCAGCTGCTCAACGCTCCCCCAGCCCGCAGCCGGACGCTGCTGAGCACTGCCAATCGAGTCATGATCACGTCCCACACCATCATGCGGAAACTGGAACGAGGCCGGGACATTCGAGTTTGCGAGGACTCTGAGGGTCGATTCTTGAAGAGCCATCATGATCGCGATGATCCAGGCATCTCTCGGGACACCCAGTTGCTTCCCGACTGAGATGTAGCCACTCGCCACGGTGACCTGGCGAGAATTTAGCCAAAGCGGTTCCAGGCCACTTACATGGATTTCCAGTCCGCCATCAATTCTGTCCGGCGAGCGCTCCCCCACAGCACTACCAGATATGCAGACGGAGTCCATGCTTGACCGATTGGCAACCAGAACCGTAGCAAATGCGCAGAACACGACGCCGAACATCAGTGCCACCACAACTGCCATAACTGTCGCGCCGCGGAGCAGCGCGCGGCGCTTGGCCAGCGCCGCCACCATCGCTGGAATTGGCATTAGTACACGATCCTGCTGGGGGCAGCATAGAAGCCAACCATCGTGCATCGGTCAGACGGGGCACTTGCTGCCGGCGGGCAATTGAGCATGACGCTCACAGGTGCGGTGTAGGCGTTCGTGGATGTGGCCGTCCGATCCACGACCCGCAGGGAGACGGTGCAGACGTGAAGACCCAACCACGGTGCCGGGCGCTCTCGCACCTTAGCCAATTCCTCGTCGCAGGTGATGGATTCGGAAGTGGCCGTTCGAAACGCTTTCTGCCCTGCCAAGGAAGCAAACGTTCCCGCATTGATACCTGTCGCTTCAAATTCCTGGGCAAACACAGCCAGGGGGTTGGATCCATCAGGCAAGACCTCCCACCAACCACGGAGGCGTGTATAGATATCCGAGTACGACGACGACCGAGTGTCCCAGGTGTAGATAGCCTCTGCCGCGGCTTTTGCCAGCGCTCGATAGTTCGTCGTGCGCGGAACTCCAGTGGCACTCGTTCCCTCGGCAGCTCGAGCCGTCGCTGGCCCACTAGAAACTGACGGTGCGGATGGCGACGGGTGTACAGCGGAAGGGGCCGGAGACGATGTGGCTGGAACCGACGTCGTACTCGCTGAGGGAGGTCGCGGCGAGCCGACCAAAACCAGCACAGCAGCAACGACAGCCGCCAGGGCTGCTGCAAAGATCCATAATCGGCGGGCGGGACTTCGCCCTCGTCTCCCAGATTCTTGTGACATTGAAATTCCCCCATCCTCACCCGTTCATGGAGACTAGGCGGGCTTAGTGCATGACTTAGCAGCCCGGCTTCATTGCTCCCCGCAGCGTCCGCCACGCAGTCTGATAGAGACGGCGGGCGGAGCCGATCTGCACCGCAACATAGCGTTCTGTAACGCCAAGCTCGCTGGCCAACGCAGCGATGGCTTCTCGTCGCTCTGGTCCGTGTACGTCAGGGCGCACGATGGTTTCAGCCACTCCACGCAGGAGCGGACTGGGTAAGCACTCAACGGCACGAGTGCACAGGTCCTCGAAGTTCCGGATTGTTCCATGATCGGTTTCCAGTGCTGTATTGACCGTCTTGGCAGTTTGGCGCACCACGGTCACAGCGTTCCAGCGGCGCCGATCTTGTGGCGACGGCGGTCCATACTTGCGCGGCCCGGAAAGACTGGCTACCGCAAGTCCCCAAACGTCCGGGGACACAGCGGCGCGTGTCAGGCCAAGCAGTTTCTGAGCCCACTCCTGGTCAAGAACCATGTCTGCACCCCGATCCTCGTGCCTGTCACCGACTAGAACAGTCAAGACGTCGAACGGTGCTGAATCCTCCGCAGTCCCTGGGTCCATGAGCAACGGGAGCGTGGGATGAGATAGCTCCCGACGGATGTGTGCGGAACAGATGTTGCTTGCTACCCCCTGCACCCAGGCACCAAACCGCACACCCGGGAGCGGACGATACCGGCCTCGAGAGACTCCGTCCCAGACAGCCACCCGAATATCCTGCATGACATCATCGACGTCGCTGGCGCGGCCAATACGGGACAAGTGCGAAATGACATAGCGCCGCACTCCTTCAACGGCCACCATCATTTGATCGACAGGTACTGAGGCTTGCTCAGTTGTCGGCGGATTCAGCAGGGAGACGTCGACGGCGTTCGACTCTGGTGGGTTCCATCCGATGGGATTGGACTTGGTTTCGACGCGCATAATCGTCACCGCTTCGATTGACAGATTCCAATGAGACTCGGCACCAACACAGGGTCAGCACCGCTGATGTGGTCTAGATATTGCCTTCAACCACGACTGGAAGAGCCTATGCAAAATATTGTCAAAGATAATTAAAGTATCGTCAAGAGTGCGCTTCTTACTTTTTTCAGCGAGTTCGGCAACAATAGATCCATGCCACGGATTACGCAGCCCCAAGACGACGCATGGTCGTCGGACGTCGAGGCTGCCGTTGCGACGTTCGGTAACAGGTCGCGGAACGAGATCCTCCGATACCTTTCGACTCACGGACCAGCGACGCGTGGGGATATTGTTGCGGCCGTCAGTGCCGGCGAGCCCAGTGTGGCCAAGCACCTGTTGGCCCTTGAAGAGGCCGGCGCCATCTTTGTGGACGTTGAAGTCGGCCGGCGGCACGGCCGCTCCCCGCGTTATTCAGCGAACCCTGTCCGTATCAAGGAGCTGCTTGACGCCCATCTTCAGTATCTGCTGGAGGGCTAGCTGCGGCCTCTTCACCATCAGGGTGAAGGCGGATGTCCTTGTTGAGGTACTCCGAGATGGCACGCAGCGTTTCTGGGGATACATCGCCAAGAGTTCGAACTGCAAAGGACTTCACTCGGGCCGCCCGAAGAGACTTCACGAACTCCAGCTGGGAATCGATGCGTTGGGGCAGATCAGTCTCTTTGCCAACTAAAAGGTAGGAGGCATCCACGTTGAAGATCTCGCAAAGGGCAGTGAGAAGGGCCGGATCACTCACCAGGCGCCCCCTGCCGTCCTTCATGTAAAACCAGCGCGCGCGAGAGAGCTTGATGCCTCTGGCCGCCAGCTCCGCCTGGACCTCCCGGAAAGTGACAGGCTTTCCACGCTCGGCAACGACGACGTCGAGCATCAGATTTAGACGTCGGGCAAGCTGCGCTTGAGGGGACATCGCCCCGTCAAGGTTTGCCTGGTCGCCGAACATCGCCTATCCCTTCATTCAAACCGAAGGCCTGTCAGGTAGGCCTCACTTCTTGCCCCCAGTATTCCGCGAGTCATCTTTAGGGGCAATCACCGGCAAATGTACATGGGAGGCTTCCCACATCGCATCCAAAGGAGTAGCCTGCTGCTGTAGACCCGTCTACAGCAGGACAAATCCTCCCGTTACTCAAGCTGTGGTCTCAATGTCGAACATCTTGATGCACCGAAAGCGAAGTCAAATCCTCCGCTTCCTTCTCAGGAACGGGCCCTCAACATGTGGCGAAATCGGTTCCGAACTCGACACATCACCCGCAGTCGTCCGCCGGCACCTAGCGCTGCTGCACTCTGCTGGGCTTGTTGAGCCCCTACCAGCCAAGAGGTTTGAGGCTTGTCCCGAACAAGTTCGTGGACAGCTCGAAGCCCTCGCAGCCTGTTTTGCCGGTGAAGTCATTACGGCTGGTTCGTTCATGCCTATGGATCAGGACTTCGCCACCGTCTCCGTCAACTCTTCGACTTCGTCCAGTTCCTTTGCCTCCGCACTTAGGCCCAAGATCCAGGAAGCCACTGCGCTCTCCCACTTCTCAGGATCAACGTTCCACTCCTGCGAATGTCCCTCCACTTCGAAGGGGACCAGTTGAATCAAGTCCGGACGAAGCTTGGCGGCGAGCTCCGACGCTTCGAACGGTGTGGAAAGATCTCCTCTTCCATGCAGGATAAGTATCGGCTTATGGAGCCTGACTGCCTGTGCCACCCAATCCAGCGATCGAAAATCAAGTGGCTCTTCGAGCCCGGTAACCCATCCGAATGCCCTGGACTGCATAAGGAGTAGCCCCAAAGAAGCGATCAGCCCAGGAAGTCCGCTTGCCCTGGCGTTCGTGGTCAACGTCCTGGTCCAGTCGAGAACAGGGGCATCAAGTACGAGCCCAGAGATATACCCCGAGTACTCAGACAAATCGGCCAATCGTAGAGCGATAGACCCGCCCAGGGACCAACCGAATAGCAATATCTCCTGGGCACCCTCACTTATTGCGAACTTGACGGCTTCCTCGACATCAAGCCATTCGGTTTGCCCCAACATGTAGCGAGCATCTGTCGAAGCTGGTCCCTCACGGTCGTTCCGGAGCGATACAACCAGCGTCGTGTAGCCCAGTCGACGGGCAACTGGAACTCCTCGGAGAGCACCGGCCCTGGATCCTCCCATCCCATGGATGTGTATCGCCCATTTGGTAGACGCGTCCGAGGGGTTGGTGTGCGGGAAAATCCAGGCCGGAGCGACGCCGTGCGAAGTCGCGATCTGGACTTCCGAATATGGCAGGTTGAGCTGATCCGGCTTGGAGAATACGTATCCGCTCCAGATTCCAGCCTTGACTGTGGTCAAATCGCCGGTGTCGACCCGCTCCACGATGCGCGTGACTGTGCCGGCTTCAGCATCCGTGCCTGTGACCCGACCGACGCAGGCATGGCCCGACCCTGCGGCGAACCA
This sequence comes from Arthrobacter rhizosphaerae, assembly GCF_023062595.1. Lineage (GTDB taxonomy): Bacteria > Actinomycetota > Actinomycetes > Actinomycetales > Micrococcaceae > Arthrobacter > Arthrobacter rhizosphaerae. The sequence continues at coordinate 29,850 of NZ_JALLAN010000012.1, read as the reverse complement.
AAGGCTGTAACGCCCGGGCGCCGTTGTTTGTGGTGAAGCAGGCAGATCGATGTGTAGCGCGCCGTCGTCGTCGTAGAAGACTCGGCGGATGAGAAGGTCCTCCTTGCGCATTGTCTTTGGAACGACAACCTCACGGGCAAAATAGGCGGCACCAGCGAATGCAGCAACGCCCCCAGCAGCTGCCAGGGCCGTTGCGATCCCAATGACGTTACGACCGACGGTATTCTTCGCCACCTTGGTCATCGCCTCCCAAACGTTCATCGATTACCTTACGAAGCCGCAAGAGCGTTTCAGGGGATATTCCCTGCAACTGGCGTGCAGCAAAGTTCCGGACTCGAGCTTCACGCAAACTACGCAGCAACTCCAGTTGAGCCTCAACGAGCCCGGGAACGTCGCCAGAATCATCCAGGAGGTAATCGGAGTCGACACCGAAAAATTCGGCGAGATTCCGCAAAAGTGCCTCATCGGTCGCCAGGGAACTGTCACCGCTCCTCATGTAAGCCCACCGCGAGCGCGACAGAGGAGTTCCACGTTGCTCCATGTGGTGACTGATCTGTGGATAGGTAAGAGGTTCTGACCCTTTGGCCTCGAAGAGGTCAAGCAGGAGGTTGAGCTTCCGGGCGAGTCTTTCTTGAGGCGTTTCCAACGAATAGGCGTCTGATTCTGTCACGTAACCTCCTTTCCCCCTTCGACATAGTGGTGACCCATTCGATCTTCCTTCCACGATGGAGGAGTGGCCAGATGGGCCTCCACACTGTCGAGAACGTGGTGGTCGCGGTCATCCAAGACACTCAAGAGCATTGGCTCGAGGAGGAGGGCATCCTGGATTTCGACCAACATCCGGTGGAGGCGCCACCTCGCTGAGTCACGTTGATACTCAATATTGCCGTTGGGTAGGAGCCGGACCTCACGCTTCGCATCTGTAGTCTTTTCCCAGACATCGGAAAGCATGTCTACCAAGGCGGCTTCCGTCTTCGCTTCCCTCCTACGGGAAATCCGACGAGCCGTGGGTGGCAGAGCGAGTCCAGCACACAGAAACGCCATGGCTCCGACGACGGCAGAGTCGTAAACAAGGGAAAGTGCGTTCATCCCTGGCAGATCACCCTGTAAATGGAGAACATCCATGCCCAAGACGGCCAGAACTACAACGATCGCCAATGAACAACCAATACCGATAAGGGTGAACGCTATTCGGAAGTATGGCCTGAACATATCGCCCCGGAATCTGAAACACGTGTACCCCGTAATGCCTACGACGACTCCGATGTAGCCAATTTGAACGGCCGAATAGATAGCCGCGGACCATTGGTCGCCAAAGTCCTTCATGAAACTGGTTGAGGAGTAGGGAGCTGACACGGTGGCGAAACTTGCAATGAGGCCAATAATGACGAGAACCAAAACAGCGAGCCCGAAGTGGTCGGGCTGTGCGGAAGGCTCTCTGGAGTCAGCAGCACGAAGGATCGCCCTGGACAGGAAGTAGATGCCAACGACCATCAAGATGTTCGCGATCAGGTCTAACACATTTCGATGACCCAGCAACGAGTCTCCGGCCATGTAGACCGGGTCGATGTTCAGCGTGAGCGCCGAAGCGATGGTGACAGCTGCCACCAAAATACTGTGGTCGGCGCGCAGTCGGATTCCCGGCAACAGGCAAAGCGCAAGCGCCCAGATCAGGGAGGCCGCCACGAGCTGAGTCACCCGAAAATCCGTTCAAACGATCGTGGCTCAGTGGTGCTCTCCCGGATTGCGGCGGCGAATAGGTCCGCCAGCGTTTCGGCTGCAGCCTCAAGGTGGTCCACGAAGCTGCTTCGCGCAAGCACTCTGGTAACAAGCTCGCCGGACAGATTCGGAAAGAGGACGCTGGCGTACGCCGAAGGGAGAACCAACTCATCGTGGCGGAGAACCATGTGCCCCAGCTCATGCAGTACGAATTGTTGCCTATGAAGGGCAGACGGGGTCTCGGCGTGCAGGATGATCTCCCTCGTATCCGTCGACAACCACAGCCCGCAGATGGATCCGCCGTTGAGTACTCCCGTGATCTCAATCTCAATGCGGCGTTTACGGATACCCTCGACAAGTTCGACAAGGCGTTCAAGGGTGAGATGGGCAGGTAGCCGCAGGGTCTCAAAGGCAAGCGCAGCGCGTTCCGCCGGAGTTGTTCCTACGTCTGAACGATCTTCCATGAGCATCCCCAAAATGCCTATGTCATTCCAATGCAACATCCCACGACATCGTCATCGTCGGAATCGGAGAGACAACCAGTAGACCTCCATTGAACTCCCAAGCTCTGGACATGTCCAGAGCTTGGTAAGCGAAGATTTAATGCCCCGTTTTATTGAGCCCGGCCGGCTTTAGGCAACTAAGTCATGTTCTATGCCACGTCAATACAGCATGAACTCCCAAAGCAGTCGAGACACTAGCGAGTTCCGATGGATCTTGAATTCTTTGAACCAGCCGAGGCAGCTGCCCTTATGCGGTGCACGGAAGCGTGGCTACGAGATGGTGCTGCCAGCGGGCGATTTCCCCACGCGTGCTGGGGGAAGGGCAAGATCATCTTCACTTCCGAGCACATAATGGAAATCGCACGGCTGAGTGAAGTTCTCCCCGGGAGTCACCCGCCGGCTGGTCCGGCCGCTGCAAAGCCAGCCTCCAGGGAGCGGCTCATCGGTACGCGGGCGAGAGTTCGGCTCGCCCCTGCCAACTGACTGGCCGAACATCACCCTCCGCGGCAGCCGCCTTTCGCGTGCACCCAGACGCCAAACGACATTGGTCGCGCAAACCGTTCCTGTCGTACCCCTCCCCCACAATGGACACCATGCGATTCGCAGAGAGTATCGGTAGTTTGCGGAGTAGCTTTTGGTCGAATAGTTCTCCGAAATATGCAGGGCTATTGGCAGACGTGAAGCCGCTGCCTTCGGATGCGGGCGCACGTTCAGTGACATTGGTACTTGTACACCGATGCCATCCTCGGCTCGCTCCCAACGGGGCGTCACCGGTCAGCGACGCCCGCGTTCCTCTGGCAGGAACGAAGCCCTCTGTTCCTTGGGACCAGTGCGCTGGCAGTACGGTGAGGGGATGGATGCGCACATGGACTTTGCCCGAACCTTCGATATCGATGTCGGACCGGAAGAGCGGATCCACTGCTTCGACACCGGTGGTGAAGGGCCGCCCATCGTGATCCTGCACGGGCTGGCGGGGAGTTCTCGGGAGTTTTTCGCCACGGCCGGGGCTTTGCCCGAATTCCGAACGGTTCTGGTTGACCTGCGCGGCCATGGATACAGCACACGTATCCCAAGCAACCTCTCCCGCGAGGCCTTCGTGTCCGACGTCGTACAGGTGATCAAAACGGCGGTGGGCGCCCCTGTCGTCCTGGTAGGCCAGTCGATGGGCGGGCATACGGCGATGCTCCTCGCAGCGGCACGGCCCGATCTTGTGACGAAGCTGGTGCTGCTCGAATCCGGCCCCGGCGGAGGTAGTCCTGCTGAATACGAGGGCATTGGTGATTTCTTCCGTTCCTGGCCCGTCCCGTTCCCGGACCGCGAGGCCGCCCGAGCTTACCTAGGTGACGGACCGCTTCCGCGAGCCTGGGTGGCCGATCTGGAAGACAGAGCCGACGGCCTGTGGCCGCGATTCGACCCGGACGTCATGGTCAAAACGATGAATGACGTCATCATCCCTCGCTGGGCGGAGTGGGAGAGCGTAAGTGCCCCGACGCTTGTGGTGTACGGAGAAAAGGGGATGTTCTCCGCCGATGAGAAGTCCGCGTTCATCGAGCGAGGACGGAACGTCCGGCGCGTCGACCTGACTGGAGCATCACACGATGGACACCTCGATGCCTTCGATGAATGGGTCGCGGCACTGAGGTCATTTCTCACCAGGTTCTTTCCATCCCCCGCAGAAATACCTCCGGTCTCAAAAGGACGTGCTTAGTACTGAACGTGTTCGCCCTACCAGTTCGGAAAGAAGGTCGGCCCCTATTCGGTCAACTGGTGACGAACCCAAACGTTGGGTTCGATATAGACACCGTGATCGTGCTCCACTGAAACATGCACTGGCGTCAACGCGCCGGGCACCTCCACCGCTCCGCTGGAAGTCAGTTCGAGTCCAGTCCATTCCCGCCATTGAGACAGCGTTCCCGGAATAGTCATCGCGACAGGACACACCTTCATCACTACTCCGCCCAAGCGAACGTGTGTTCTCAGCCATGGATCAACGGGCAGCCCGTCCCCATCAAGGCGGGCAACGTAGTCCTTCATGCTTTCGTGCGGAAACGCGGCCTTTCCCGTGGGTCTGATCGGCCCCAGGAGGTCCCGGTACCCCATCTTTGCCGCATTCTCCTTGGCGGCAACCAGTAGTTTGCTGCTCAGCCCTCGTCCAGCGTGCTCGGGAGTCAGGAATGCTTCAATCAACGACACTGCCTGGCATTCCGACCCAGAGATAGAGGGTTGGAAGGCCCGTTCCAGGACAGCATCCCAGCCTCGGTCCGGAAGGTTCTCCGGGGACCGGTCCCACGACATCGGGACGCTGTGGACCTTCCCGATCACCTTCGACTGCTCGTCAAGTGCGACCAATTGGTGTTCTGGGAATGCCTCCACCAAGTTGCCATAGCAGAGGTTGCCGACTGGATCCTGGCGCATGAACGCCGGCCATGTGTTGGGCAGCGACCACATCTCATCAATCAAATCCGGCCGCTCGGCCAGCGTAACCACAGTCTGTTCCATCCCCCGACTCTATTGGGCCATCGCCCGGGTCAAGTACCAGGACACAATGTCCCGATGGCTTCGCCACCACCACTTGGTGACATGAGATTGATTTTGTCGATCCCACTCAGAGTTTCCGGAATGACCTTCTCCAGGTATGGGATGGCATTTCGTGAAGGGAAGGTACCCGGTGGTGTCCGTCCTGCGCCGATCATCGCGTCAAGCAGCTGTCCCGTGCAGCTTAGCGCCCGGGGCCATCGGGGAGATTGCGTGCTTGACTGGCTGATGTCGCCGCCTGCCATACAGCAGCCCTGGCCACGGTGATGCCGGTTAGGCGGGCCAGAATGACCGGGGGCAGTTGCATCGCAAGTTGACCCATGGCGGTACTGCGCGCGGCCGCCGGTTCCAGTCCGATCGCGCCGAGCCACCGGCCCATTGTTGAGGTAGTAACCGGCCGGCCGTGGATCGGCCCCGGGAATAGCCATTCGTGGTCTTCCCCGAGGCCGCCAAATCGGGCGACAGAGCGTGCCGCTAGGGCCGCTCGGGCGTGGATTTCGAGCGCTTCCGGAAGCTGGAGCGGCTCCGGGCCGAAACGGATGTGGATGGAGTCTTTGCCAACGACGAAATCGCTCAGTCGCAGACCCGCGACTTCATGCGGCCTTGACCCATACACGAGTACCAGCCCTGCTGCGAGACGAAGCCTGGGGTCCAGTTCCACCGCCGGGTCAAGCACCCCACACAGAAGCCTTTGCCTCTGGTCTTCCGCCAGCGCGGCGGTCTTCGGCAACGACGAGATGGGCAGCGCCGGGATGTGCATGATGCCGGTGATGGCATTGTTCAGGCACCATTGGAGGAACGGGCGTATTTGTGTGCGGTCCTTTGTCCCTGCGGCGAGCCAGGCATCAATGTGTGCCTGCGTGGCGGTTCGGAGCGCGAACCCGGTGGAGTGGAGCGAGTGCAGAAATCCTGAGACTTGGATTAGTTCACGTCGGCGCCAACCTAGTTGGGACTCTGTGAGGGCCTTCAGCCGTGCCTGCCTCAGATGACGCCAGCGGGCGAACCTTACGAAGGACTGCCGGTCTTCAGCACGGTCAATCTGGTCCGCTGTGCTGCTGATCCAGGCCTCAAGGGCGACCACCCGCTCGTCACGCACGGGCAATGCCCCGGTCGTGACGAGGAAGGATCGAAGAATCTTGATCTGGTCTGGTGTTCCGTACGAATCAATCGCTTCGTGGGTAATGACATCGCCGTCAGCGAGCATCCTCTTCAGAAGTGGCCAGGTTGTCACTCCTCCGAAGAACTGCTTCCAGTGCGTTGTGTCTGCGGCGAGGAGGGCGTCACGGGCGCCGACAAGGGAGGGTTGTTTCCGCAGGACTTCTTGGTTGAATACGTCGCGGATTTTGTCGTGGAACAGGCATTCACGGCAGAGCCGTGGACGGCCGGGGCTCTGGTAGTCCACGTCGTCGCAGCGCGAGCATGGACGGAGCAGAGGCGGCAACGTTGGCCAGCACTCCCCGCACACGGAAATTCCCTTTCGTCGGCCCCGGAGCTCTCTTGTGTTCAGGCACTTCCCGCAAAGACCATGTGTCGATGAACCGCGCAGCGACAGCGAAACCCCAGCACGGCGCAACTCCTGGACGAGGGCCAGAAGCTTCAGGCTCCGGCGCCCCGCCTGGCCATCCGGGACAAGACTGCGGATGGCGAGTTCAAACCATACCCGCAGACGGTCTTCCGGATCCGGAAGGGCTGCTGCCACAGCCCGTGCGACCACCAGCGGGGAGACCGGGTGCAGGTCTTCCAGCAAGTCGTGGACACGGTCGCACAGCATTGTTGATGCTGTAGGCAGGGCGGATTCCCAACAGCCCGCGCAAACAACACCAACCCGTGCGGCATGTCCGCCGGCGGCGGACACTCCGCAGGCAAGGCAAGCATCTGCGGTTTTGTGCGTCGGGACTTCCAGATCCGATGGCATTTTTTACTCGTTGTTTGGCGGCAGAACGGAAGCACGCCGAGGCCGGAAGCCCTTCTCCTTCAGAACACTCAGTCCAGACTCCTCCGCCGCCGAGTGATCGGTGCCGGTCCCCCGTCGGCTGGCAGGTACCTGGATCTTGCCGATGAGGTCATCGGCGCTGCAGTCCAGGGCATCCATCAGGGCCACCAGTACCTGAAGGTTCAGCCGCTCAGGCTTCTCCGCGGCCAGGCGGTAGACCTGGCTGGCTGATAAGTGGATGCCCCGCTCGTTGAGCAGAGGAATCAGCTTGGTGGTGCTGAACAAACCCCTGGTAGCCATGACTTCACGCAGACGCCACTCGTAATCCAAGGCGTTCATTCGCTTCCCTTCCGGTTATGGGCGGCCTCAAGGAGGCCAGAGATGGCATTTCGCATCATCTTGTTCGCGAAAGCGCCGCTGACGGCAGTGTAAAGGGCGGTCGTTGACTGGTAGGCATGGCCGACCTGTCGCTGGATAAACACCGGATCGACGCCGTCCTCGGTCAGATGAGTCACATAGCTATGCCGCAGGGCATGGGGAGACAGCACCGGATCCAGCCCGAGATGGTCGCGGTACTCGGCGAACCGCCGGCTCAGATGGGTGGGACTGACGTGGCCACCACGCTCGGAGACCCATAACGCATTCGACGACTCACTACGCACGAGCGGCCACACATTGTCGATGTAGTCCTTCACGGCTTCGGCAGCCCACACGTGAAGTGTCGCAACTGATCGGCGCTTGGGCGCCCCTCCCCTGGAGGACTTCCCATTCCTGACGAGCAACATTCCGAAGTTCCCGAACTCGGGCGCGTGCGGATTCCGATAGAAGTCGGTCACCTCCAATGATGCTGCCTCGTGGGCGCGCAGCCCCCAGGCATAGGCGACCTTGAACAATGACGCATCCCTGTAGGCTCCCAGCGCGCCTTTCCTCCCGGATGCGAGCCTCACCTCGACCTGCTCGTCTGCGTAATCAAGGAACCGTTGCACCTCGGCCCTGGTCATCGGCCGCCGCCGCGGGCGGCCCTCATAGTCCTGCAGATGACGGGTCGTGTTCCACTCGGTGCAAACCTGCACCGGATGTGTTCCGAACCGTTCCTCGCATTCGGCAACCCACCCATAGAGCGGGGAACAGATGAACTCACAGAACTGTCCGACGGCGATCTGGTAGTTCCGCAGCGTTGACGGTGCCCGCCCGCGAACGGCCACCAGGTCCTCCATCCACTCGTCGAACATCGCAGGCGTCCAATGCCACGGAAACAGGCCCGATGCCTCCCTGAACCGCCTGACAATTCCGAGTCCGGTCATCACGGTGTGCTTGCGCAGATTCCGGCCACCGAGGCGTTGGGCACGCCACCCCTCAAGCATGGCCTCAAACACGGTCTCCTCCGCGTCCAGATACGCCACACCAGGCACGAGAAACAGCGATGCCGACCCCTCAAAAGCACCCTTCAAGCCCACCAACCACACCCCCTGTCGCATAATTCATGCATTAAACGCAGGAAAGACAAGCGGAGGCAACAATGACAGTGGTCCCGGATAGCATCACGGTACTACTCAGGCGCCAGCCCGCTGCCAGGATCATGCATCAGGTGCAATACCGCACAGTCCCGCCCTTTTTTGGCGTGTCTATTCGAATATATGTTTCCTCCAGCCCTTCGAGTGGTGTCGTTGATGTAGCCGACGCGGCTACATGCCCACGGATATTCGCCCATATCGACCGTTATCTAGAGTGTTGTCCACGTGTTAAGGGTCCGGTCAGCTCCTCTTGCTAGACCGAAGGCAGCACTGTGCGCATGAGTCCTTCTGTGAGGAGCCGGAATGCCTTGGACTGTTCAACGTGTGATCCAGCCTTTTGGCGAGGAGTCATGGACCGTTCTGGACCCGTCCTATGATGTCGTCTCTTCAGTGGACCGCTACCTCGCTCACCTCGGCTCCATTGATCGATCACCGACGACAGTTCGGTCGTATGCCTACGACCTGCGGGACTACTTCGCCTTCCTCGATCAGAACAGCCTTCGCTGGGCCGACGTGCGTGAAGAGGACCTTGGACGCTTCGTGAACTGGTTGCGCCTGGCGCCAAACGCGCGTTCCCGCCCGCCTGTGCTTCCGGGCCGGCAAGCGGAACATTGCTCACCGTCTACAATCAACCGCAAGCTGTCCGCGGTGGGCTCGTTCTACGAGTTCCATCACCGTCACGGCACAGACGTCGAGTTACTCCCACCTGCGCCAGGACGCGGCAGCCGCGGTTCCTGGAGACCGTTCCTCACGCATCTGGGCGGCTCCTCCCGGCCTCGTAGAGAACTGGTGCTTCGAGCTGCAACGAGAATGCCGAGGGCCCTGAGCCCGGGCGAGGTAGCGCGGGTGGTTTCTGCCTGCGATCATCTGCGGGATCGGTTGCTCTTCTCAGTCCTTGCGGGATCTGGCATGCGGATCGGGGAAGCATTGGGGCTCCGCCATGAGGACATCGATACCGCCGCCTGCATCATCAGGGTGCGTCGGAGACGGAACGCCAATAACGCCAGAGCCAAGACGGGTGACCGTGATATTCCGGTCCGGCCTGGCCTGGTCAGGATGTTCGCTGACTACCTTTTCGAGGAGTACGGGGCACTGGACTGCGACTATGTCTTCGTCAATCTTTGGTCCGACCCGGTTGGGAAACCGATGACCTACGCTGGGGTCACGGATCTGGTCGCGCGCCTCCGTAGGCGCACCGGGTTCCATTTCACACCTCACCAATTCCGCCATACTTACGCCACCGAGCTGCTGCGCCGGAATGTCCCGTCAGAGGTGGTCCAGAAACTGCTGGGCCATTCGTCGGTGGCGACCACGATCGACACCTACTCGCACCTCGAGATCCGGCATGTGCGGACCGCACTGGTTTCAGCGGGCTGGCTTCCCGTCATCGACACCATCGACGACGACCTCGCTACTATCGCCGATGAAGGGGACCAGCCGTGACCTCTCGCACGACAGGAAAGAGAGCCGACGGTAGTACTGACGGAGTATTCACAAGGATGCGTCTTGCCCTGTCCCCACGATTCGCCGCGGAAGTCATCGAACTCGATGATCAGGAACTCGCGAAGGCCCTCTTTCCGGTTTGTAGCGTCACAGGATGCCTCCGATTCCGTAGCAGGGAGTACATCTGCGAAACGCATCACTACCGGTGGAGGGCGCGCGGCCAGCCCGCCATCAAGGACTTGCTCGAAGATCCAGGGCCGGCTACGAAGCCGGAAAGGATCGATCTCAGCGGCCTCCCACGGAATCTGCAGATCGAGTTGGGCCTTGCAATACAGCTCCTCGCCGCGGACCCGCCCGAACGCAGAAGATTCCCGCCCCAGGACATCCGGGACCTCATCAAGACACTCAGGCGCCTGAACAGCACATCACTCACCATGGACGACGGCAGGGAAGTGACTGGGTTGGCCGAAGCTTCTTCATCAGCCCGCCGGGTTCACACTGCCTTATGCAGCGCATTGGAGCGTTTCATGGGCCCATCCGATGCCTCGACAGAGTTTGACCGTGACGTCTGGCGGCTCGAAGTCATGGGCTTCACGGGCAGGACCGGACAGCGAGGAGCCCTGCGGTTCAGCCCGATACCCCAGCCCTGGCTGCGGCTGCTGGCGAAGAGGTTCATGCGCTGGCGCATTGCGACCGGGACCGGCTATCACCAACTCAACCGGGACATGACCGCGATTCAGCGGCTGGCCGATGCGTTTACCGAACAAACCGGTGTCCACGGCACAGCGCAGGACGTCAGCAGGGAAACAATCGAGATCTACATGAGCATGCTTCACCGGCTTGGGCTCAGTTCCGCGAGCCGCAGCTACTCCCTCAGCTCAATTGCCATGTTCCTGCGGGCCGCCCGGGAAAACGGCTGGGAACCTGGGCTGCCGTCAACCGCAGGGATCCATCTCGGAGACCACCCGCGCCGGCCAGCAGCCCTGCCCCGCGCCCTTCCCGAATACGTCATGGCCCAGATCGAGGACCCTCAAAAGTTGGATCGCCTTCAGCAGCCGCACCGGCTCATGATGCAAATACTCATCCGCACCGGACTCCGCCTTGCCGACACCTACCGGCTGGAGATCGACTGCCTCGTGAATGACCAGCAAAACGCGCCATATCTGCGCTACGTCAACCACAAGATGTCCCGCGAAGCGATCATGCCGATAGACGAAAAACTAGCAGCGGCGATCAAACACCAGGCATACTCCGTCCGGGCCGCCATGCCCGACGCACGCTACCTGGCACCCGCACCGACCTCCCACGCCGGCGACAGACCATGGGATTCCGGGTCAGCAGCGGCACGCATCGCCACGTGGCAGGCCAACATTGGGCTGTCCGATGAGCAGGGGCACCCATTCCGGTTCACCGCACACCAGCTCCGCCACACCTACGCCACACGGCTGATCAATGCTGACGTCCCCCAGGAAGTGGTCCGTCGGCTCCTCGACCACGAATCCCACGAGATGACCGCCCGCTATGCCCGGCTCAAAGACGAAACGATCCGTCGGCACTGGGAAGAGGCGACGAAGATCAACATCAGGGGCGAAACCATCAGTCCCGAGCAAGGCAGCGGGCTCAACGATGCGGCGTGGATGAAAGAGAACCTGGGCAGGGTCACGATGGCCTTGCCTAACGGTTACTGCGGACTGCCGCTCCAGCAAAGCTGCCCGCATGCCAACGCCTGCCTAACCTGCCCGGTCTTCGTCACCACCCCGGACTTCCTCACCGAGCACCTCACGCAGCTGCGAAGCACCAAAAGGCTCATCGCAGAGGCGGAAACAGCAGGCCAGACCCGTATGGTCGAAATGAACCTCAAAGTGGCCAGCAGCCTTGAGAACATCATCAATGCCATCCAGACCACCGCCACCAGCCATGAGGGCCCCGCCGATGCAAACTGACAACACCCACCACCTCCTGGCGGCAACCCGAAAACGGTCTGAGAGAGCCCGGGCACGCGCCGCCGAAGCCCTGAAACAAATATGCGAAACAGGGAAGACTGCCACCGTCTCCGAGCTTGCGAGAACAGCTGGCGTCTCGCGCTCCTGGCTCTACACCCAGCCGGATCTGCTGGATCTCCTACAGCATCAGAAAGCACCCAACCGGACCTCGATGTCGGGAGTAGTCACCCAATCATCGGGCGCATCCCTCCGCCGACGTCTGGAACTCGCCCACCAACGGATACGACAACTCACAGATGAAAACACCCGGCTGCATGAACGGCTCGCGCGGGCTCACGGAGCACTCCGGGCCGCCAACCAGACGACCGGACCTCTCTAACGCATGCTCTCCGCGATCCTCTCCCCATGACAAAGTCACTTGTGGTGAGGTCTCAAGGTCGGGCCGGCGACAAAATGGGGGGGCAAGCCTGGTCTCAGAAAGGCTCGATTGCCGCCGGCCCTGAACCAAATTGAACTCGAATGAACGAGTCCGGACACGAGTAACGTGTACTCGTGTCTGGCCACGGCACACCACCTGCTTGAAGCAGATAGCGAACGTCCCGTTTCCGCGGAACACCGGGACGCCTCGTCAGACCACAGCAGCCGGGGTGACTTGGTAGGTAGGGACCACGAATGGGTCCAGGCCGGCGGCGTCTGGGGTCGAGCCTTGGTCTCATCAAGGGGTCGATCGCCGCCGGCCCGGATTCTCATTGAACCCTGTCCGGCCCATTGCAGGCACGAGTAATTCCTACCCCTTTTATTGGCCGGGTATTACCCGTCCATCACTTGGACGTCGTACCCGGGCAGGCAAACAATCCCTGAAGTCGGCCCTTCCCCTACCTCGATTGAGCGTCTTCGACGGAGGCTCCCAGCGAACCCGAAAGCGATGGGATATTTCTTGTCCTCGGGCCGTGGACTCGGCCCTGCAGCAGCAGTACGCTATCTCTGCAACCGCAGTTCTTGTGAGGATACCAAGAGGCTGTGGCTGCTTATGGTGAAGGCGCACGTTACTGGGGCGGGCGCCGGGGGGAGGCTCTTAGTTTCGCGGTGGCCAGGGTCCGCCGGGCACAGGAGGGACAGGCAGCTTCAGACACGCCTCTCACGATATATCGCCAGTACCCCATTTCCGGGGCACCGGCCGCAGGTAGCGACGTCCTGCGGCCCCCGGACCTAACCCTGGACGATGGACTCGATCGGCCGCGGGGACGTGATCGGATCTGCGTGTCGATGGATAACCTTCCAGTGGCCGTCTTCCAGTCGGAAAATCGTCGTCACCCGAAGAGAGATCCGGGAAAGTTCATCGGCTCCGCCAACCTTGGCCTGAGTCCGTTCAATTTCGACAATGTATGCGAGGTCCGTCCCGGTATACTCCGAGATTCGTTCGAAGGTGGTGGGCTCGCCTTCCCTCAGTTGAGAAACCGCCCGATCCATCGTCTGCTCAACTGCACTCCGGCCCCGAACCGGCGGGCCGATCGGATTTGCTAGCGAGACATCGTCCCGCCCCGAAAACATCTTCTTCTGCAGCCCCGAGTCTCCCTGCACTATGGCATCGAGCGCTCGATGATACTGCTCCACCACACGATCGAGATCGGCCCCCGACATTGGTTCCTCCAGCCTCGCTTCTACGCCGGCGCGGCGCGCCAAGCGCTGTATCAGGCCATCGTGGCACCGTTCACGAATGGTGTCTATATAGGAGCTAGGCAAAATACATGCCGGAAGATCCGAGGGCACAAAGATCCCAGCAGATACTGGGCGGCGCCCACGGTTGGCCAGCGGCCGAGGCCGAGCTGCGTCCCAATTCCTTGGTGACGGGACAGACCAGTTTCGGTGGGACACTCCCCCAGGGAACTCCGAATCTGAAGACGATCACGTATAGGGCGGCGGCAGCCCAGGCTTGGTTCGTCTAATGCCGGCCAGCTAGTCTTCCCAATCGGCATGCGCCGGCGTCGAGGGCCTGGTCATCAATTTCCTGGTGAATGAGCTTGTTGATGGGTCCAGGCCAGCACATCATAGGGCTGACAGTTGCAAGAAGGGGGCCTCGTCACCTGGGCGCGGGCGAGGCCTCCGACTCAATCACTTCACGTCACTCGTCCGAAGACGAAGCATGCTGTTCCACAACCCTTGCCTCAACCCGCAAGCAGTCGCCCACCTCTTTTGAGACGAGCCACCTCGCAAAACGGGTGCCGGTGGCTACTGAAGCACCGGGATAAAGCTATTCTCTTCATCGTCCTTCGTCGGCGCATGGTCCAGACTTACTGCCCCACTTTGCCGCACACTCCGTCGAGTTTATGGCCGAACACTGCCGGGCTCGTGAGGTCCGTGAACCCGTCCGTAATCACAATCACTGCCCGCAGACTACTCTTATCGGAATGGCTCCCCACGCCTGGCGTGGCTCCGATCGGGTCGGCAACATCGCCGAGGGGATGATGCGCGTCACCCTGGACGTTGGCACAATCAGCGGACTCGACTATCGGGTGAATAGTCGCAGAGGCTGCCGGAGCGAAGCCGAGTATTCCCGCGAACAAAATGGCACCAGCTAAGACTGATCTCCTGATCCAAGCCATTGCTTTTCCTTCCTATCAAAAAAGAAAACATGAACAAGGAGCACGTTCTCTCGCAAGCAACGGCTCCTGGAAGTCGAGCGCTTGAGGTATCGGGCCGGGAGGTCCGATACCCCGGTCCAGCGCCCGGCAAAAGGGCATGCCCCATCCGACCCGTACTGACTGGTGGGGAGGGGTATTCCATGGCCTCAGTTAACAGTCCCGGCACTGCTACCTGCACGAGTAGCCAGTACTCATTTTCCAGAGGCTCGGTACTCGATATCGGCGACACGATAACCTTCACCTACAGCCAGCAAGTCAACCCGGCCGCCGCTGTTGATAAGCGCGCGAAAGGTTCAGGGGTTGTTGAGGATCCGGAGGATAAGCCAGCCTTCGGTACCTGGGCTTCGATCTGGGATTTCGCTGTTGGGTAGTCGCAGGCTTCGCCGGTGATGGTTCTGGTTTCCGTGTGCATGATGCGGATCCTGGCTGTTGGCGGTGTCCCATTTCCTTAGAACCGGGACATCTGCAATGGGACACACCCCGGCACACCTCTAGTGTCGATTTGATTTCATCCCGTTCCTTGCGCCTATCGTCTTCAGCTGGGGCTGGCGTCAAAAAATGTCTGACCGCCCCTCTAGCCTCCATAAATACGAAGGTGAATGGCTGTGCGGAGCGCCACGGCCTTGTATCAGGAGTTTCCTGTGTCACGGACAGGTGTCCAGAAGGTATACGCGCAGTTCAGAGGCATACAACACACCTAAAGCTAATGGGAATATATGTTCTAAGGTTGTGTTATGGGACCGGAGCAAGCGAGCCAGCTGCAGGCGCGGTACGCGCGCCGAGCCGGCCCGATTGGCTTGACGGTGGAAGAGCTCGATTTCGAGCACTTCCCGGCCAAGAACGGGTATCCGGGGATCCCGGTGAAGGCGTGGATCCGGTTCCCGAACTGCGCGGAGCTGGTGGATGGCGAAGTGTTCGCCTGGACAGCGAAGGCAGCGGAAGTGATGTGGAAGGACGGGCCGGTCACTTACCGGACGTGGGTATGGAGTTCGGCGGTCACCCGCCGGGAGGAAATGATGAACCGGAATTTGGGAGAGCGGACCAGTGGCAAGAACAGCAAGTGACAAACCCTTGGATGTGCCGGTGCAGGTCCGGTTCACCGCGGCAGGCACTCCCCTGGCCGTCAGGTATGACGGCCGGATTTGGGCCGTCGCCGCGGAGCCGGTGCGCTGGTTTACCCGCGCGGACTGGTGGAACACCGCCAAGCGGGCCCAGGTCGGCTGTGGGGACCTGGTCAGCGTCGAACACTGGCAGGTGCAAGTGCGTCTGACCTCGACCTCGGCGCTACGCACCTTCGAAGTGCGCCGCGATCCGCTGTCGGAGAAATGGCTGCTGACGGCCATCACGGACACCGGATCGGTCGCCGCCTGACACCCCGAAGTCGGCCGAACCCCTCGCTGCTGTGATGCAAAGCTGGGCATCAGCGGGGGCTAGTCAGGCGGCAAATGGACGTGCCCCCAAAGGTCCTCTGCCACTCGGAAAAGCCGTGCGCCAATCTCGTCAAGCTCTTCCACTCCATGCAAAGTGGTCTCCCAATGCGGCTGCTGTGCAGGCGTTGCGTGCCCCTTTTTTCGCCGGTTGAAGAAGGCTGTCTTACCTCCGAACATCAGCTCCCCCACGGTCGCATGCAGGATCTTATTGCGTTGCTCTAGGGCTGCTTTCGCTTCTATGAGCAAAGCTTGGACTTCCGCCCTATCCTTGTCACTGGCCGTCTTCGAGTCAGTCATCAGTCTCCTGGAAAGCTGGATCATCTGCGAGGCGCTCATATTTGCAGTGACGGCATAACCAACTTCAGAGTCGCTGTTGATCAATGACGCGCACAGGTCAGCAAGGTTCTGTTCCACGGACGCGGCCCAAATAGCTATCCGGCCCACAGCGGCTTCCCCCTCAGAGGTCGTGCCAACGTATGCGCGGTGCCCCTGCACTTCGAGGTATTCGTCCATGCTCGTCAGCCTATGCGTCACGCTTGCCTTTAAGCCGTAGCGGATCTTCCTTCTTCGGTGCCCCGCGCTGCGGCCAACCGTTCTAACAGGGCCTGTAGCGTGGACGGTATGACTGAGGACGTGCCGGATACGCTGCGCCCGCCCGTGTCTCTGGCGCTGGCGAAAGCCGTTGATTCCATCCCGGCAGAGGGGGCCTTACCGGGAGGCAGTCGGTATGAACCGAAGTGGGACGGTTATATTCACTGGACTATGTCAACTGAGCGCATGTGCACGGTCCGGGCCCTGTCCGGCCGACATCTACGCTGCTGATGAGACTGAGTCATTGCCTGGGCTTTTCCGATTCGTGCCCTCTCGTCCGTGAATAGACCTGCTGGTATGGAGCGCAGTCAACGTGGAATATGTGGTCGTCCAAGATTGAGCATTCGACCCCGGAGGTTTGCAGGATCCCACAGAAATGGTGCTCGCCTGGGCCACAGTTTCCCAATATGCGCTCAGGATAGCGGGCAGATATACCTGTTTTTACGAAGGATTGTCAGAGGATTTCTTTTAGTGCCGGCATTTGACGTGCAGAGGCTGTAATCATGGTCTGGACATTGTTTTCAGTAGACGGATAAAGGGAAGAATCGATCAGTATGGAGATTGACGTCGAACTGTCCGGCCACAACGAAACCCTAATTCGGACCAGCGGGCGCCTGAACCTGATCTCCGCCCCGAAACTCCAGGACGTGTTAGCCGGGATCATCGGCCAAGACGGACGCTCCCGGCTTGTGGTGGATCTGACGGGGACTGATTTCATCGACTCCACCGGTCTCCGGGCACTCATTTCCGGGCTAAAAACGGCCCGTGCCGCTGGCGGTAATCTCCGGATCGTCGGGGCCGGCACGCAGGTCAAGACGGTGCTTCAGTTGACGAAACTGGATAGGATCCTGCAACCATCTGAAGCCGTCGAATCGCGGTTTTTATGATCCCCGGCGCTGTCACTGGCCATTGATTCCGCAGAGGCGCACTGTCTGAGCATTTCGGATGGCTTATCAAGATGAAGCCACAAGTTTCAACTCGCGATTGAATCGCGTGACCATCTCAGCAAGATTGCTTGACAAATTCAGCAAGATTAATGGCGACTGTGCCCGCTTGACACGGCATACTTGTACATGGTGGGGGGGAAATTGCTAATTAGCCCACTGACACTGCCCAACGAATCGCGGGGGGCGGACCGTCCGTTGCTTCATGCACGGCCAAATTGTGATTGGGATTGATTGTCATGCGCAAACTGAAGAAGAGGACTGTAGCCATTGCGTCCGTTGCCGCCGTACTCCTCGGCGGCGGTGCGGCTTTCGCTTACTGAACGAATACGGGATCCGGTACCGGTGAGGCGACGACCGGAACGAACACGACCATTGTGGTCAACCAGACCAGCACCATCACCGGCATCGCGCCGGGAGTTCCGGCCCAGACGCTGAGCGAGAACTTCGACAACCCGAACTCGAGCCCGACTTACGTGACCACGGTCACTGCCACGGTTACGGGCACCGACAAGACCGGTTGCGGTCCGACCGACTACACCATTGCCGGTTCCGCCACGGTCAACGCCGAGGTGCCGGCGGGCACCGGCGTGGGGTCTTGGTCTGGCCTGACGATTGCGTTCAACAACAAACCGGCAGTCAACCAGGACGCATGCAAGGACGCTGTTGTGTCCATCGCATATGTCGCCAACAACAGCTAAGCCGCGCGTCGCTCCCGCCCCTGAACTGATGGGGCGGGTGGCTGCCCTTTGCCCCGGAGTTCCCGATGACGAACGGTACGCCTAGGTACCTGATCCTTGGCGGTGCGATGGCGCTGCTCGGGACGGTCATCGTTGTGCTCCTGATCAAGTCCACCGGCGAGGACGGCCCGGACGGCGGTCCTTCGGTGGCGGGGCGGGCCTCGTTCACCATCTCCGGTGACGCAGTGGAGGCGATCGTGCCGGGCAAGAGTGCGGCCATCGATCTGGAGTTCACAAACCCGGAAGGCCTTCCCTTCACGGTCAGCGGGGTGCGGGTCCGTGTCCTTAAGGTCACGGCACCGCAAGCCCCCGCCACGAGGCCCTGCAGTATCAGCGATTACACCGTGCAGCAGTTGCCGCCGGAGACGAGGATCACGATCCCTGCCCGCGGGACCGGGACGCTCAGCGGCCTGGGCCTGCCGCGGGAGGATTGGCCGCGCGTGGGATTGGTGAACGATTCCGTGAACCAGGACAGCTGCAAGGGCGCCTCCCTCGAACTTGCCTACACCGCCACCGGGTCCGGTGAATGATGAGTGCCAGGCTCCCTTCACCTACCCGGGGCATCCTCGTTATCGGGTGGGTGGTGCTCTTCCTCGCCGCAGGAGGCACCGCTGCGGCGATATGGAGTGATTCCGGGGGCGGGGCAGGCATCGCGGGTACGGGCGCTACCGTGCCCGTGACGCTCAGCCCCGGAACACCGACCGCGAACCTGTTCCCCGGCGGCAGCTCCGACGTGCTGCTCACCGTGAGCAACCCGAACACGTCTCCGGTGCGCCTTGGCTCGCTGGTGCTGGACACCGGGCAGGGCACGGGCGGGTTCGCGGTAGATCCGGCCCACCCCGCGTGTGGTGTGGCGTCCCTGGACTACACGGCGCAGGGCAACGCCGGAGCCGGCTGGACGGTCCCGGCCAAGTCCGGGAGCGTTGAGGGTTCGCTCACGATCAGGCTGGTCAATGCGCTGTCGATGGGCCTGGACGCGGCTGACGCCTGCCAGGGCGCCCGGATCACGGTCTATCTGGCGGTCGGCTCATGAACAGCGCTCGGTTCATGAACCGCGGCACCCGGACGGTGCTGGCCTGCCTGCTCGCGGCGCTGATGGGTATCGGCGCCGCCCTGGGCGGCGCGGCGTGGGCGTACTGGAGCACCACAGCCACTCCCGGAAGCAACGGCGCATCGATGAGCGCATTGCTCAACCAGGTCGCGACACCTGAGGCCTCCGTGTCGGGCAAGAATGTCACCGTCAGCTGGGCCGCGAGCACGCTCTCCAGCGGGGCAGCGGTGGACGGTTACGTCATCAAACGCTACGAGGCGGGGACCTTGGCCGAGCAGACCATCGGGTCCGGTTGCGCGGGCACGCTGGCTGTTACCAGCTGCGTGGAAACCGGCGTGCCTGCCGGGAACTGGGTCTACACGGTAACACCCGTGCTTGCCATGAACTGGCGTGGCTCCGAAAGCGTCAAGAGTAGTCCGGTCACGGTCGCAGCACCGGTCCTGGCACTGTCCTCGACCCGCGTGAAGCCCGGCACCTCCCTGACGGGCACAGCCAGCGGGTTCCTGACCGGTGAGACGCTGCGCTTCCGTCTGGACAGCCCCACGGGCACCGAACTGACCGGCACGCTGGCAGGGAACGCCACACCCGCCACGGTCCCCTCCGGTGGCGGTGGCGCGGTCACGGTCCTAATGCCGTCCGGTACCGGCGACGGCGCCCACACGATATATGCTGTGGCCTCACCCACCGGCGACACGGCCGCGGCCGCCGTGGTCGTCGATGGCACGGCGCCTCCTGCCCCGGTGCTGACCCAGACCCCCACCAACCCGGGTGGGGACAGCGCCACCTTCGCCTTCACCGAGTCCGAAACAACTGCGATGGTGGAGTGCCGGCTCGACGCTGCGGCCTTTGCTCCCTGCGACAGCCCGGTCGGCTACACGGAACTGGCCAGCGGATCGCACACTTTCCAGGCCCGGGCCACTGACACGGTGGGCAACGTCAGCGCCGTCACGGCGTACACGTGGACGGTGAACCTCTCGATTCCCACCGTCAGCATCGGTTCCCCCGCGGCCGGCAGGTCCTACAACGACGCCGGATTCACGGCCGCCTGCGGCACCGCCGCCACCAGCGATGTGTGCGGCAGCGCCGAAGACGACACCGCTGTCGCGTCCGTCTCGGTAAGCCTGCGCCAGGGCAGCAGCGGCCTGTACTGGAATGGGCTGAACTTCTCCTCCGGCACCGAGACCTGGCAGACGTCATCACTGCTCAGCGCAGACTGGACCTACGCCATCGCATCGGCCTCCCTGAGCGAGGGCGACTACACCCTGCGGGCACGGGCCAGCGACGGAATCAACCTCGGCTACGACACCCGAACCTTCACCATTGACCGCACAGCCCCGGCAGCCCCGACATTCACCACAGCACCACCGGCCATGAGCGGACCGGCGGTGAGCATCGAGTTCACCACCGCCGATCCGACCGCAACGTTCGAGTGCAGCCTCGATTCCGGGTCGTGGTCGCCCTGTGTGAGCCCGAAACGGTACGACCCCCTCATAGACGGTTCCCACACGGTCGCGGTCCGTGCAGTGGACCCGGCCGGAAACACCAGCGGATCCACATCCCGCACTTGGACGGCCGACGCGAACGCCCCGACCGCGGCGATGAGCTTCCCCACCACCGGCAGCTACAACGGCGCCGGCTGGACCGCCGGGTGCGGCACAGCAGAGGGAGGGGACATCTGCGGGACCGCGAGTGATGCCCGCAGCGGACTGG
This sequence comes from Arthrobacter rhizosphaerae, assembly GCF_023062595.1. Taxonomy (GTDB): domain Bacteria; phylum Actinomycetota; class Actinomycetes; order Actinomycetales; family Micrococcaceae; genus Arthrobacter; species Arthrobacter rhizosphaerae. Next base: position 9,152 of record NZ_JALLAN010000012.1, on the reverse strand, counting down.
CCAACGTGGCGGTCAGCATCCGCCGGGCAGCCAGCAACAGCTACTGGGACGGCACCGCCTTCGCGGCCGCGTCCGAAACCTGGCAGACAGCCACCGGAACTACATCCTGGACCTACCCCTTCGACAGCGCCGCCTTCCCCGGCGACGGAGCCTACACCGTCCGATGGCGTGCCACGGACAACGCCGGGAACACCACGACCGGTTCGGTCACCCTGACCGTGGACACCACCGCACCCAGCTCGCCGGTCATCGTCCAGGCCCCGCAGGACCCGGCCGGGCCCTCCGCCCAGTTCGACTTCACCACCGCCGAGACCGGCACCGTATCGGAATGCCGGATCGATTCCGGAACCTGGAGCACCTGTACCGCCCCGGTCTCCTATACAGGACTGGATGCCGGCCCGCACACCTTCGCCGTGCGTACCACGGACGCTGGCGGAAACACCAGCGCCCCGGCCTCTTACAGCTGGACCGTGGACACCGGCATTCCGAGCGTCAGCATCAGTTCACCCTCCGGCGGGCGCACCTACACCGACACCGGATACAACACCGGCTGCGGCACACCCGCCGGTGACATCTGCGGCACCGCATCGGACCCCCAGGGCAACCTGGCCGCCGTCGGCATCAGCATCCAACGCGCCTCCACTCAGCTCTACTGGGACGGCACCAGCTTCAACAGCCCCACCGAGGTCCACCTGCCTGTGACCGGATCCACCTCCTGGTCCTACGGCATGCCCGCCGGATCATTCCCGGGCGAGGATAGCTACACGGTACGCGCCCGCGCCACCGACGGTGCCGGCCTGACCTCACTCGACACAATCACCATCACCTTCGACCGCACCCCTCCGGCCGCACCAACCATCACCAGCGGGCCGACCGGCACAACGTCCAGCGCCGCCACCTTCACCTTCACCGGAGAGACAGATGCCCGGTTCGAGTGCCAGCTCGACGCAGGCACCTGGGCGGCATGCGCCAGCCCAACGGCATACGAGGCCCTGGCCGATGGGTCGCACACCTTCGCGGTCCGCGCTATCGACGCCGCCGGCAACACCGGCGCCTCCACCGACCGGACCTGGACGGTCGACGCTACCGCGCCCACCATCGGCGCCACCTTCCCCGTCGCGGATGGCCGATACAGCAGCACCACCTACGACGCCGGTTGCGTCGCAGGTACCGGGGACATCTGTGGCACGACCGCTGACTCACTAGCCGGCGTTGCCCGCGTCGAGATCAGCATCCAACGCGCCAGCACCGGACTCTACCTCTCCAGCGGAACGTTCAGCTCGGCCACCCCGGCCTGGACCACGGCCAACGGCACCACCTCCTGGAACCTTCCCCTGGCCGCTACTACCTTCCCAAGCGACGGCAGCTACACCCTGACCGTCCGCGCCACCGACACCATCGGTAACGCGCGCACCACCAGCACGACCTACGTCATCGACCGCACAAAACCGGCCGCGGCCGGGCTGACGACGACCAACACCACCAGCGGCACCGTGCGCAAACTCGACACCGGAGATACCTTCACCCTGACCTTCTCCGAACCCGTCTCGCCGGGCTCAATCATCACCGGATGGACCGGAACCACCACCAACGTCGTCGTCCGCGGCGCAGGCAACGGGGGCAGCAAGGACCGGCTCACCGTCTACAACGCCACCAACACCACTCTCCTGCCGCTGGGCACCCTGAACCTGAACAGGACCGACTACATCACCGGCGCCGTGACCTTCGGAGCCACCGGAACACCATCGACCATTACCATGAACGGCTCCAGCATGACCATCACCCTCGGCACACCCAGCCACCCCACAAGAATCAGCACCCCCGCAGCCGCGGCCGCCAACGCAAGCTGGACACCCGGCTCCACCATCCTCGACCTTGCCGGCAACACCTCAGCAACCACCACCTACGCCGAAACAGACAACGACAACGACTTCTAGAACGTACAGAGCCAGCCCACGGCGATACGCCTAAGTTGAAGAACGAGCCAGCAGAACACCCAGTCCGGAACGAAGGCTCTGCACAACCCACCCGGGGAACCGCCCCATCGTCTCCGCCTCGGGCATCCCACTTCCTTGCATATGGGACGCGATGGGAAGCGGGATAACCGCAGCTGGTGCTGCACCAGCCGTCGGCCTCCGTGCGGCGCGGACCAATCCAATGGACCCATCGGTGGATCTCCTGGATGCGTTCTTACCCAGGAGCTTCAAAAACCCGCTGAGACTGTTCAGTCGGGCCCCCAGCCTTTTGTCAGTACCGCTGCTAGAACACCGACTCCCGAACCAAGCAGGACATCCGAGGGCCAGTGCGCGCCGGTGTGCACACGGGAGTAGGCCACACCCGCAGCGACCGGAAGAACGGCTGCACCCCATCCCGGACTTACCAAGGCCACGCCGGTGAGGAAAGCAGAGGCGGACGCCCGAATGGCCAGAGGGCAGTGAGGAACTATCCGATTCAGGATGGGCGAACCGGAGAAAACCCAGATGCTCCGGCCTCGGCCGGGACGGCAGCATTCTCTTGAGTACCGCGTTCATCGTCGAAGCCGCCGTGAGCGCGATCAGGCCATGCGCTGCGGCCCGTCGTGCCCGGCCCTTTCGCAGAGCCATCACCCCTGCCACCGCGAACCAGAGCCTGCTTTTATTGGCAGCACCAGACAGGCCGCCAAAGACAACGTCCGCGGTGCCCACCGGCCGGCCGCCACCACGTGGGACCAACGTCCTGTCCAACCGGCGGACAGCCTCCCCTGTCTCCCGCAAGGATTTCGCCACCGACGAGAACACACTAATCAAGAGGATCGCGTCCGGCAGGCCGGGAAGGTCATGCGTTCCGAGGTTGTGCTTCTTGTTCCTCACCATTACTCCGTTGAAGGGGACGACCCGTGGATACCTCCAGCCATCACAACACGCATCAACCGCTGTGGCGAGAGGTCTCTGCCGAGATTCTCGTAATGCACTGAAACCGGTCCTCCCATTGGCTTTTGGATGCTTACGCCGTCAGAGGGACCGAACCCGTCCCGTGGACCGGTAGGCCTCAACCGGACGAACCCTTTTACTCTCTCTGCCTGCGACCTGGCTTGAGCATCGCCGTGGACGCCAACACTGGGACCTCCTTGGCCCCGCCAGGGCGTGACTCCTGCCGAACCGCAGGCCCGTTTACACGACAGAGTGGCCCCGGTAGTACCAGAGCCACTCGTGCCACCCCACCTGCCGGCATGACGCGCCTACGGGAGACGGTCAATTCAGTTAGTGAAGATACTTAGATCACTACCTGCCATCCTTTGACGGATCAAGACCCCCGGGTTCCGAAAAGAAGGCGCTGTAACCATGGATTCGTGATCTTCCGGGCTATCGTCGGGTGTCGTCCGTCCCGTCGGTTTCGATCCGTTCCTTCCGCACGTCCTCGTCAACGGTGACGTTTTCGGTCACGGTGTCCTTATCGAGTCGGACCCGTTCAACCGGTACGGTCTCCTTCTCCACCACCGGACGCTCCTCATGGAGAGTCACTTCGTGTTCGTCCTCGCTGATATCGGGTCCGGACATCGCCGCGCCCCGGTTTTCGTCCGTGATGGGTTCGCGTTCGATGCGGACTTCCTCACGCTCGACCGGGACGGTCTGTGTGACGTTTTCGGTGGTGACGTACTTACGCAACCTGGCCCGCCCGGCTTCCTGCCGTTCGGTGCCCACGTTCAGCCGTTCCTCGGACCGGGTCATCGCATCATCGGTCATCTGCCCCGAGGTGTCCCGCCCGACCGTATCCATCCGGTCATCGGAGGAATCCATCCCGGCACCACGCGTGGCATCCGTGCGGGTCCCGCGGCCAATCCCGTAGTAGGCATAAAGCCGGTCTTCTTCCGCGGGCTCGAGATGCCCATCGGATTCAATCCGGGGCGCGTCTTTGACCTTGTCCTTGCCGTACGGGACGACGATGTCGTTGCCTTCAGTGCGTGCACCTTCAAGCGGTACGAACGATTCCGAGGTTCCGAACAGTCCGGTTTTTACTGTCACCCAGGTCGGCTCGCCGTTCTCATCGTCGACGTATACCTGGCCGACGGAACCGATCTTCTCCCCCTCGGCGCCCAGGACGTTCCCGCCCGCATTCAGCAGACGGTCAATATTCTCCTTGGCAAACATGATGTCTCCTTGGATGCTTCATTTCTGGCGTTAGTTGTGCGGGTCAGAGAGGCTTCACCGCCCGCATGGTGCCGGACCGCTCCCCAAAGGCGCGACCGGTGTTTCCCAGATTCAGCGACGTTGGCTCGGGCACCGCTGCCCATGCGGACCGGGTACGCCCGCGAAGCCACGCGCGCGCCAGGGATTCCCCCTCTAAAGACCCTCGGCCACATACAATACTAAGGCTGCTTAGCAACAGCTTGGCAAGACGCAAAACATACTTTCCTCTTCCCGGTCCCGGCCGCTCCCCGAAAAGGTCTGAGCAACCATCGCCAAGGCCCCTGGATCTCCTCAGTTACAAACGGCAGGACACCGGCAACTAGTGGGATGACCCCTGAGGACCAACCAGCCGGAGACTCAGTCACACCTGTCACGTCCCCTGCTACATTTGTCAAACAGTGTTGCGGGTCCGTGGCTGTCCACAACGAGGAGAGCGACCGGCTGCTTCAGGGGGATCAAGCGGTGTGGAGACGACGATGAACAACTGTCCCATGGACCAATCCAACGAGACGGAGCGTGAACGTGTCCGCGCCCTCGCAGCCCTCCACCTGATGGATTCAGCCCCCGAGGAACGCTTTGACCGCATCACCAGGCTCGCCAGGGAACTCTTCGACGTTCAGGGCGCCGCGGTTACCCTGCTGGATGAGAACCGGCTCTTTTCTTTGTCCCCCCAGGTCCCCGGACACACAGTGGTGGACCGCAACGACAGTTTCTGCGACGTCACCATCCGGCAGCAGGCACTGCTCGTCGTTCCCGATGCCACCCAGGATGACCGCTTCTCCTGGAAACCCGAGGTGACCGGAGGCTTCGGCATCCGCTTCTACGCCGGGCGCCCGTTGAGTGTCGGGGACGGGCACCGGGTCGGTTCCCTATGCCTGTTCGACACCAAACCACGAGACCTCTCCCCCGGCGAACGCGAGCTCCTGGAAGAAATGGCTCAGTGGGCAGAGCGGGAAGTCCAGGACTCCGCGGAACAGGACCACGCAGCCCTCGTCCAACAAGGATTGCTCCCGACATCGCGGCCGGGGTCCCCCGAATACGAGATCGCCGGGATCTGCCTGCCCAAGCGCGGTGTCGGCGGAGACTACTACTCCTGGACCACCACCGGCTCCGGCAACATCGAATTCACCCTCGCCGATATCATGGGCAAAGGCGCCGGAGCAGCCATCATCGCCGCCACCGTCCGCCAGGCCTTCAACGCAGCCTCGGGCAACAAACCTGCCCGAGCACTGGATGAAGCAACCCGGGCGCTACAAAAAGACCTGTCCGCCACCGGCTTCTTCGCCACCGTCCTTCACGCCACCCTCAACCCGGGGACCGGTGACTTGGAATATGTCGACGCCGGGCACGGCCTCACCCTCATCATCAGGGCCGACGGCACAGAACAAAGGCTTGCAACCAGCGGCCTGCCGCTGGGAATCGCCGCCCCCGGGTCCTGGGAACAACAGCATTCCCTGCTGCATCCCGGTGACACCCTGATCTCCGTCACCGACGGTGTCCTTGACCTCTACGACGGGACCCTCGCAGCCCTGCCCGAGATCGCATCCCTGGTCCGGGCCGCCGGCACCCCAGAAAAGGTAATGGCTGAAGTAGCCCGGCTCGTTGGATCAGGCAACGCCCAGGACGATGTCACCGCGATCGCCATCCAGCGGACATCCTCTGAACGGGACAACAGTGGTGACGGCCATCAACAGGAAATGGCCGGGCGTCCTCGGAGCCATTCGATGGCTTCGGATCTGGCTAAGAAGAACCCGTGAGGGCAAGGGTTTCCTCGCGTGATGGAAGCAGCGACGACGCGATCAACGTCCGTTGCTCCCACCACCGCCACGGCTGAAACGAAACGCAGCGCCCGTAATTGACGGCGGGCCCCCGCTTCCAGGGTGACGCCGACAATTTCCATAATCAGCCCAAGGCGTCGCCCCGCGCTTAGGCGCATGGTTGCAGCCAACGCCTCTGCTGCATCTTCAGCTTCAAGAATTGCCCCGGGAACCCAGAGAAGGTCAAGCAACCCGTGGGTGTGCAAACGCAACGTCCCCTTGCCGCCCGCCACCGCCATAACGTCCACGAACCACCCCCAAGGAAATCAGAGTATAGGACAGCCGACTCCCAAGGCCGCCAGGGTGTTCCATTTCCTTGGTATGGGGACAGTCTAAGGGGACCGCTCCCCCACCGATACGGTCCAAGGGATGAGTAATGTGACTGTCCCGTAAGTTGTCCCAAAACTGCCGCCGCAATCCCCCGTCACGGAGACAACTTTCGGTACGGCTTCAGACATTGGTGCGCGTTGTCGCTCCCCGCGGGTGCCCGTAAGCCGACCGGCGGATTCAGGCGGTCCCCCACCGCTACAACTTTGGGCCACTCCCCCACCATGAAAAATCTGTCATTTTCAGGAGTCGCTTGCACTGAATGTCAGAAGTCGCCTGCACTGCGCTGATCAGGCAGGGACTTACTGCGTTCTTACATGCGGCGATTCTGCCAATTCATCCTCCGCCAACGAACGCCTCGATCCGCGCCACGTGCCCTTCGGTGGTCCCGCTCCCGGCGTCGGTCCCGACGACGTCGTCAATCCGCACGACGGAGTCCCGGTCCAATTCCTCGTGGCGTCGGAGTAGGCATCTTCTGACCTGCTGCTTAGTCACCCCTACAGTTCTCGGGCACTTCAAAATCCCGACTCAACAACAGCTGCCGACGTTTGACCTCAGTGGCGATAAATGCCCCACGTACAGCGCTCAGCTTTCCGCCCTCGATGCGGTTGAGCAGGTAGTCCGGTGGGAAGTTTTTCACGAGCCTGCGCTCGAGCCGGTCGGCGTTGATGGTCTTCGCGGTAAGGATCCTGGTCGTGTCCAGGGCCCGGAAGGAATTGACTGAGAGGACCGACTGGTGCTTGTGGCCCCACAGGAGCCGGTCGAAGTGCTTGTTGGCGGTCCAGTGCCTGCGGATGCGTGCCCTCATATCCACTGCCTGTCGGTAGCTGTCCAGCACCATCACGTAGGCGCCTTCCTCCCAGTCGAGAGACTTCACGTCGGTCACCTCCCGCAGCTGCTTGTTTTTGGTCAGCATCTCGGCCAGGGCAGGCTCGAAGGCGTCGGGCCGGAGCGTCGCAAAAAAGGCCATGTTCGGGTCGAAGTTCTCCAGCGCGGCATCGCACAGTAGATGTGTGTCGTCCCGGCTGAAAAGAACCACGCCACGATGTCAGGTTCCCCGGCCGCATAAGTCTGGAACCGTGGGGTACGTATCTGGTGTAGGGGTTTGAACCTTGGACCCGCTCGGCTGGAGGCAGAAGCAACGGAACTGTGATGGAGTACCAGGGAATCCCTGTTGGGCTGCATCCTCCTGTTGCCTTGGCTTTGGCCAAGGCTGTGGAGCGGATCCCGGACGCCGGCGCTTTGCCGGGTCCTCTGCTCTTCGAACCCAAATGGGACGGTTTCCTTCACTGCACTTGTCAATCGGCTCCCCGCCGGCCTGTTACCGATCAGTTGGCTGCTGCCACACTAATCAGCTCTTGCTTACGCGCACTCACCTGCCTGGCCCTAGGACCCTGACGAGGCGCGGCACTGCACTGCGACTCTCGCTATGGAAGCAGAATTATCTGGAGAAAGGAGGGATGCCGAGCATCAAGAAGATCAGTATCGCTACGACGACGACGGCCATGCCGCGCCGAGCGCCCCAGACCGGGCCGGCCTGTCAATTCTGTCGGCGTCCTCGCGGAGAAGGACGTATGCAACGCCCCACTCCGGTTACGAAAGCCCAAGGCAGAAACGACGGGAAGAAGAAATCCATCGAACCCTCCTTCAGCATTTGGCCTCATCAGTCCTACCCCTTATTGTCCTTCCCTCTGCAGCCAGCGAGCAATCGTACTCCCGACCAGCCACGCTGGCCTGGCCAGCAGGTCCGTCAAGGCCGCACGTCAGAAACACCGGCCGGTGACGGTGAAGCTTCCACTTCATTGCGTCGGCGCCGAAGGTGCACGAGGCTTTCCTCCAGGGCCTTGACCTCTCCTAGCCACTGGTGCTGCCGGGCTTCGTCAAGGCGCGCTTCCGCGTTCACGGTCATATCCTCTATCCGCCCTGTCTCTGCCGGGTCGACCTGCACGAAGAGGCTCCGCGCCGCCGGTCGCTATGCCCATCTTGGCCGTGGAAGTTCGTTTGTTGGCTGGCGGCGGTCACTTCCCCAGAGCCAATGCCTCGTAGAGCGCGGCACGGAGTAAGCGGGGACCGAGCCCATTCTGAGGAGATCCAATATTCGGACAAAATTGTCGTCGTCCAGGGAGGTGGAAGCGCCCTGATACGGAGCGTTGAAGTGGTTGTTCCGGCAGCCGCCCGAGGGAACCCATCCCGAGACTCCGCACCTTAGTAGATGAGAGAACTCCCGTTCCGCGATGAAAAGCGGATTTTCGGCAGGCCTTTAGTCGAGGTGCCAGATTTCCTTGAGCGTGAGCCACTGTTCGCCGTCGGGTGTTCCTTCCAGGCGGCGTTGCAGCGGGTCGGTGAGTGTCCACCACTGCTGCGTCTTGGGGTCCTGTGCGATAGCCGCGGATGCTTCTGAGAGTGACGTTGCGTCGTCCACCTCGAAGTAGGCAAAGAGATGTTCGTCGACCAGGAAGATGCTGTAGTTACGGATACCCGCGTGGGTGAGGGTGGCTTCTACCTCCGGCCATACGGCTCGGTGAAGCCGTAGGTATTCCTCCTGGTTTGATCGCGGCAGATCGATTCTTTGTGCCACACGCTGCATGCTGTCTCCGGTTCCTCTTCGTACGTTCAGGTTGATTCTTAGTCAACTAACATAGCCTCGGCCGACATCACCGTCGATGCCGTTTCTGTTGGATTCTGACACCTGGTAGATGCTCGCGGCCGTCCCCCACCAGAACTGCTCTTGGGCTTGGGCTGGCCAGGCAGACACAATCGAGCTGAGCGAGTCGAAAACGCGTCGATATCCACCAGCGGCGATCGACATCGGCCAGTCGCCTCCGTAGAGGAGCCGTTCCGC
>NZ_JALLAN010000011.1 GCF_023062595.1 Arthrobacter rhizosphaerae | reverse complement strand
GCCGGCGGGTCACCTGAACAGGTGGCCCGCCGGCGTCGTAATCAGGGCCCTTAAAAAGTCTCAAAAGTTTTTTTGATTTCGCGTAACCTTCGCTGGCCCCGTGACGATTACCACTATGAAACGCCGGATTGGAATTTGTCCCCCATCATGTTCGAACCGGCGCTTTAACCACCAAGAGGTGCCGGGCTGGAATTTGTCCCCCATCATGTTCCAGCCCGGCCCTTTTGTAAACGCTTGTTAGCGGTAACCGTTTTCACAAGATGGTGGTTACCCAAAGTAAAGTTAGTACCCAGGAATTCGTCGCAGATGGCCCGCCATACCCCTACAATGATGTAGCCATCCTCCCCGGAACGAAAGCCCAGGTCTGTGACTGACGCGCTGACTGACGAATCGTTAAGCGCCCTTCGGGGACGTGACCTAGAGCTTTTCAATGCTGTCTATCGCAGTTACGCCTCACAAGTCCTTGGATACCTAACAGCCCGCGGCGTAGAGGATCCAGAGGCCACAATGCAGGATGTTTTCGTGGCCGTTCTCCCGCGGCTTGATTCCATCAGTGGAGGGGTGGGCGGATTGCGGACCTTTGTATTCTCCGTCGCCCACGCCCGCATGGTTGATGACCACCGGCGCCAGAGCCGGACTCCGCTAAGGCAGAGTTTTGAACCGGAATTGGATCCCAGGGAGTCAGGATCCGCGGAGAGCGACGCGCTGTCGAGGGTGTCACCGGGTGAGGTCCTGCAGTTGCTGAACGTGCTGGGCGAAGACCAGAAGGAAGTCCTGACGCTGCGTATCATTGCCGATCTCACGGTGGATCAGGTGGCAAAAATCATGGGGAAGAGCGCAGGAGCGGTGAAGCAACTCCAGAGACGTGCATTGGACCAACTCCGTGAGCATTCAGCTGTGAAGGAGTATGTGGCGCAATGACGAACCCGGAAAAAGTGCCCCACTCAATGGTGGACGAGCTCCTGCTCGACGCCGGACATGCCGATGCGCCCGAACTCAGGGCCTCTCTCCTTGGTCTCCGTTCCCTGGCTGACTTGCCGCTGCCTGCACCCAGCGCCGAACTCGCAGTCCTGTTGGCTGGCAGTGTTGACGAATTGGCACTTAAACGGCCCCTGCGCAAGCATCGTCCCACCGTGGTTTCCGTGGCAGTCATCGCCGGCATGGGATTGGGCGTCAGCGGGGTTGCGGCCACCAGCCCAAATCCCGGCATCCGTCAGGGCCTTGTATCAGTCCAGAACCTGGACGGCGGTTGGGCCCCGCACCGGGCAGCTCCCCTTGGCAGCACCGCCGTGCCACTCTCGGCGGCCCCTGCACGCCCTGATCAGTCGCTCCAAGGTCAATCCTCCACGGAGTCGGGCAGCGGAGCACATGCCGCCGAAGCGGCTGCTGATGCTCCCTCCGCTAGCGCCAAAGGCGCAGCGGGTTCAGCGGCCGTCAAGGATCCACCGCGCTCCGGCCGTCACGCGGCTTCGGTCAGTCCTGAGGAAAAGGGGCAAGGCTGGGGGTCCATCGCTGCGTTGCCAGGTGCCGCAGGGCAGGGCCTGGATCAGATTGCGAAGAAAGCGACTGCATCGGCACCCGGCCAACTCCCCAGTGGCCGCCATTTCTCGCAAACACTTCAAACCCAGTCCATCGCGTCGGCCGCCGATTCCCTTTGTACTTGGCTCAAGAAACACCGCCGCTAACTGCGTCGGACTCACGGCGTGCAGTGCTCCGGATGCGGAGCGGCGGGCCGGGTAGCCCCGGGCTGCACGCGTAGGCTGGGGACCATGGCGCACGTTAATGATCCGGATGTAGTCGAACGCCTCATGCTCACCCCCGGGCGATGGGCCATCGTTGGCCTCACCTCCAATGAGTGGCGGGCGGCCTACGACACATCCCTGTTCATAAGGGACCGCATGGGCATGGAAATCATCCCCATCAACCTTCCGGCGGACACCGTCCACGGCGAGGTCGGTTACTCGCGCCTCGGCGACATCCCGCCGGAAATGCTGCCCGTCGACGTCGTGGATTGTTTTGTAAATTCCCAGCGGGTGGGGAATGTGGTGGATCAGGCCATTTCCATAGGCGCAAAGGCCGTGTGGCTGCAGTTGGGGGTCATTGACGAGGCCGCTGCGGAACGGGCCAAAGCTGCCGGACTGGACGTGGTGATGAACCTCTGCCCGGCTCAGGAATCCTGGCGCCTAAAGGTATCTCCTGTACCCGGCGCAGCTGACTGACAGTAGGCTCGGGCTCATGGACGTGACTGCACTTCGGGAGATATGCCTGAGTTTTCCCGGAGCTTTTGAGGACTTTCCCTTCGGCCCGGAATTCTCGGTCTTCAAAGTCCGGGCGGCAATCTCAGGCGGAGCCAGCCAGCATGCAAAAATGTTCGCGTTGTCCTCGATGGACCCGGAGAACTTGTCCGTTAGCCTCAAATGCGACCCAGTCCTGGCCGAACAGTTGAGGACAGCGCATCCCGAGATTACGGGTGCGTGGCACATGAATAAGACTCACTGGAACGGCGTCCGTTTGGACGGTTCCCTGCCGGATGACATGATCCGGGACATGGTGGAGGATTCCTACGATCTGGTGGTGGCATCGCTGAGCCGTAAGCAGCAAGAGCAGCTGGGCTGGGCGCGCCTTGCCAATTCACCCGAATAATCACAACGTTTAATGCCGAGAGCGGATCAGGAGCAGTGAATGCTGGAGCAGAAAAACCTTGACCACCTGTGGAACTTTGATGACCCTGCCGCCTCTGAGGCGCATTTCCGCGCGGCAATCACAGAGGACAAGTACGACGACGACGAACGCGCCGAACTTGCCACGCAGTTGGGGCGCGCCATTGGTCTTCAAGGCCGCTTCGAGGAAGCGGATGCCCTGCTGGACACCATCGACGGCGACGAACCAACGGTTGCTGTCCGGGTCCTCCTTGAGCGCGGCCGCCTCTTGAATTCCGGCGGCCATGAAGCGATGGCCGTGCCTTTGTTCGAACAGGCTGCTGAACTCGCTGATCATCTGGGTGAGGACTTCCTCGCCGTCGACGCCCTCCACATGCTGGCCATAGCAGACTCGGCGCATGCTGAGGCCTGGACGAGGAGTGCCCTGGAGTACGCGTCAACAGTCCACGACGAGAGGACCAAACGCTGGATGGTTGAGCTGCACAGCAATCTCGGGTGGATTCTTCACCGTGCCGGACGTTCTGCTGAGGCGATGGTGGAGTTCCAGCTCGCCGAGCAATGGGCCGAGCGGGTGGGGACGCCACGGCAGCAGCAGGAGGCACGTGAGGCCATCGGGGAATGCGAACAGACACTGACGGCAGCGAAATAGGGAGCGGCGCCCTGTGTCCTGCTGGTCATAATGGAGCATGTGGATCGGCTGGATTGAATTCGACCTCCTTCTTGGCGACGTTCATAGCCTGAAGGAAAAACGTTCGGTGGTGCGCCCGTTGATCGCCGAGGTGAAACGCAGGTTCGACGTCTCCGTGGCCGAGGCAGGCTTCCAAGACCAATATCGCAGGACCGCCATCGGTGCTGGGCTGGTAGCGGCCGACCGCATGCACATCGTAGAGGTGCTCGACGCCGTCGAACGCTTTGTGGCAGCGCGCCCGGAAGTGGAGCTGCTCAGCGCACGCCGACGCGAGCTGAACAGCGAGGATTGACCCTCCCCATCGATTGCACCGCGTCCCACCCCACCGCCGATGAGGCCAAGCCTGCTGAGGCGAAGGTCCTTGCGGCTGTGATCAGGGCGGGCTGGAGACGTGGCCCCTGATTAAGAAGCGATTGCTCCGTATCTGCCCTTCTGAGTGTTCAAAAGGGCAGTTACGGAGCAATCGATTGAGCCTGGGCCCACGCCGCCAGGGCGGCCGTGGGGATCAGTCGAAGTACTTCGGCAGGGTGGCCTCGTGGGCTTCGCGGAGCGAGTCAAGCGGCAAAGGCTCGACGCCGTTGATCTCCAGTTGGCCACTGGCAGCGTCTACCACGCCGATCCGGAGGTGCTCGAAGTTGCGGGCGGTGCACATGTCCTTGAAGCGGATCTCCTCTGAGCGGGGCACGGCCACAACGGCACGGCCCTGGGACTCGGAGAACAGCGCCGTGAAGAGGTCAACGCCATCACGGTCCAGGACATCCTGCAAGGCGATCCGTGCGCCCACGCCGTAGCGCAGCGAGGATTCCACGAGGGCAGCCGCGAGGCCACCTTCGGAGAGGTCGTGTGCGGAGTCGATCATGCCGTCACGGGAGGCGTTGATCAGGATTTCGCCCAGAGCGCGTTCTGCGGCGAGGTCCACCTTTGGCGGCAGGCCGCCGAGGTGTCCACGCATGTTCGACCATTCCGAGCCGTCCAGTTCTGCTGCAGTGGTGCCCAGCAGATAAATGGCTTGGCCATCCTCGCGCCAACCCGACGGCGTGCGGCGGGCGACGTCGTCGAGCTTTCCCAGAACGGCCACCACAGGGGAGGGGTGAATCGGGGTGCTGCCCGTCTGGTTGTACAGGGATACGTTGCCGCCCGTGACCGGGATGCCCAGCACCATGCAGGCGTCGGACAGACCGCGGATGGCTTCAGCCAATTGCCACATGACATCGGGATCCTCGGGAGAGCCGAAGTTCAGGCAGTCGCTGACGGCCATGGGGACGGCGCCGGCGGTGGCCACGTTGCGGTATGCCTCGGCCAGCGCGAGCTGCGCGCCGTGGTACGGGTCGAGGTAGGTGTAGCGGCCGTTGGCGTCGGTGGCCAGGGCAACCCCCAAACCGGTTTCCTCGTCCACACGGACCACACCGGCATCGTCCGGCATGGCCATGGCCGTGTTGCCGCCAACGTAGCGGTCGTACTGGTTGGTGATCCAGGACTTGTCGCACATGTTCGGCGAGGAGATGAGCTCGGTGACAGCTGCAGCCAGTTCAGCGGGGGCGGACGGGCGGGCCGCATCCTGAACTGAACCCGTGAATGAGTCGGCCTGAACGGCGTCCTGCCATTCCGGGCGGGCAAATGGACGATCGTAGACCGGGCCGTCGTGGGCCACGGTGCGCGGGTCCACATCAACAATGACCTCACCTTCCCAGGTGATGATCAGGCGGCCGGTATCGGTCACCTCACCCAGCCAGGAGTACTCAACGGCCCACTTGTCCATGACTGCCTCAAAAGCAGCAATGTTTTCAGGCGTGACAACGGCCATCATGCGTTCCTGCGACTCGGACATCAGGATTTCGCCTGGGGTCAGAGTGGGGTCGCGCAGGAGGACGGAGGTCAGCTCAACTTCCATGCCGCCGTCGCCGTTGGAGGCGAGTTCGGACGTGGCACAGGAAATACCTGCGGCACCCAGGTCCTGGATGCCCTCCACCAGTGAACCCTTGAACAGTTCCAGGCAGCACTCGATCAGGACCTTCTCGGCGAACGGGTCGCCCACCTGCACCGCGGGGCGCTTGGACGGCTTGGTGTCATCGAAGGACTCAGAGGCCAGCACCGATGCGCCGCCGATTCCGTCGCCGCCGGTGCGGGCACCGAACAGCACCACCTTGTTGCCCTTACCGGAGGCGTTGGCCAGGCGGATGTCCTCGTGGCGCATGACGCCGACGGCCAGCGCGTTGACCAGCGGGTTGCCCTGGTAAACGGAGTCGAAGACCATCTCGCCGCCGATGTTGGGCAGGCCCAGGGAGTTACCGTAGCCGCCAATGCCTGCCACGGCCCCGTGCATAACGCGTGCTGTGTCCGGATGGTCAATGGCGCCAAACCGCAGCGGGTCCATCACGGCAACGGGGCGGGCGCCCATGGAGATGATGTCGCGGACAATGCCGCCAATGCCGGTTGCGGCACCCTGGTAGGGCTCCACGAACGACGGCGAATTGTGGGACTCGATCTTGAACGTCACGGCCCAGCCGTCGCCAAGATTGGTGACACCGGCGTTTTCGCCGATACCCACAAGCATGTCTTTCTTCATCTCGTCGGTCACCTTTTCGCCAAACTGGCGCAGGTGGTTCTTGGACGACTTATAGGAGCAGTGTTCGCTCCACATCACGGAGTACATGGCGAGCTCGGCGCCTGTGGGACGGCGGCCGAGCACCTTCACGACCTCGTCGAACTCATTCTGCTTCAGGCCCAGTTCGGCCCAGGGGAGTTCCGTGTCCGGAGTCTTGGCTGCGTTCTCGACGGTGTCGATGTTGAACTTTTTGCTGACGGTTTCAGCTGAGGTGCTCACTTGGCGTCTCCCACGATCTTGTTAAGGACGGAGGTGAAGAACCCGAGACCGTCGGTGTCAGTGCCGCCGATGCCATCGAGGGACTCCGGTCCGTAGCCCACCTCCACTGCGTGCTCCGGGTGCGGCATAAGGCCCACCACGTTGCCGGCAGCGTTGGAGATGCCTGCGATGTCACGCCGTGAGCCGTTCGGGTTGAAGCCGACGTAGCGGAAGACCACACGTCCTTCAGCCTCAAGGGCGTCGAGCGTCTTTTCGTCCGCGATGTACTGGCCGTCCTGGTTCTTCAGCGGCACAGTGATTTCCTGGCCTGCTGCGTAGTCGCTGGTCCAGTGCGTGTTGTTGTTCTCGACGCGCAACACCTGGTCGCGGCACATGAACTTCAGGTGGTCGTTCTTGATCATCGACCCGGGCAGGAGGTGCGATTCGGTGAGGATCTGGAAGCCATTGCAGATGCCGAGGACCGGGAGCCTCGCGTCAGAGTTCGCAGCATCAATGATCCTGGACATCAGTGGAGCGAAGCGGGCGATCGCACCGGCCCGAAGATAGTCACCGTAGGAAAATCCACCGGGAATGACGACGGCGTCGACGTCGCCGAGGCTGGTGTCAGCGTGCCAGAGCGCCACGGGTGTGGCGCCCGCGAGACGGACGGCGCGTGCGGCGTCGCGGTCGTCAAGGGTGCCGGGGAAGGTAATCACGCCGATCTTGGCGCCGGCGAGCCTGCTGGCATCAGGAGAGCCGGCGGACGGAGCCGCGGCTGCTTCGCCGATCAGGGGAAGTTCAGTCATCTCAGGCCTCGACGACCTCGACGTTGACGACGTCCTCGATCACCGGGTTGGACAGAAGCGTCTCGGCAGCTTCACGGGCCTGTGCGAGGACGGCATCCGTCACCTCACCGTCCACGGTCAGTTCAAAGCGCTTGCCCTGGCGGACAGAGCTGAAGCTGGTGAAACCCAGCCGGGGGAGTGCACCCACAATTGCCTTCCCCTGCGGGTCCAGAATCTCGGGTTTGGGCATGACGTCAACAACGATCCGGGGCATCCGGTAACTCCTGTGCGTGAGCATTGGGTAAGGGCGCAGCGGAGGGGTGCCGTCTCACGCCGTTCCGCTGTTGCCTGACTGGACAGACTGCCTGACTGGACAGACCAAAAAAGCGTGAAAAGGGCGCTCCGCGAGCTTGCTAGCCCAGTCTACCGGGCATAGAGGCTCGTGCCGTATTCGGGCGGTTGAGTGTGAACAGGCCAGAACGTGTCCGTGGGCGGATAGCGGGGTGATCACGGAACTGCTCACGGGCTCCAAGCCTTAAACGTGAGCCGCCGGCGGCTCTGGCCTTGCCCCTGGCCGGTCACTAGGATTGCGCCATGGTTGATAGGCCGAAATCCCTGTTATTGCCCATCATGGCTGCCGCAGTTTTCGCGGGACTTGGACGCATGGTTTTTCAGAAACTGAAGGCTGACCGCGCTGCCCGGCAAACGAATGTCGCCGGTGACATGGACGAGAAAACGCGGGCATGGATCAGTGATGTAGTGAGGACACCGCGGGAATAGTTTCCTGAAAAATGGTCTCCAAAACTTTTAAATGTTCTATTCCGCGGGTAAATTCCCTGCGTCAATGGTATTTTTCTTCGTATCGGCACGTGGCCCGGCAAGCGTTGATGTTGCAGCGTGAATGCGCGGGCCTAAAAAGCCGGTTGTCTGATTTATAGCGTGCTGTTTCTCCCTCCATTCATGGCGACGCTGCCAAAGGGCACGAACCAGCGATGCAGGCAACCAACAGGCGCGGGTGGTTCTCACTGGGGGGAGCCACCCGCTTGTTATTCCCCGGTCCACTTTTTCATCCTTTCGTGGCGCCCTATTGCAGATGACAAAACGGCTACGAAATCCGTGTGCGCTATGTCATATTCAGCTATCAGTCTGTACTGTTTGACAGGGCTGGTCTCACTCTGATTACAGGAACTGTCATCGAGTTGCTGGTCCCAGCCCTGTTGAGACCGGCGACGCCGGACCATTCCTCATGAAAGGTCTCACCCACCCGTGAAATCACCACGACACAGCACCCCGATGGGTAACAGGGGTAGAGGAATTCGGAAGGCAACGGCGTTAGCCCTTGGCCTTCCGCTGCTCCTTGGAACCGTCGCTGTCAGCCCCGCTACAGCGGTGCCAGCAGCTCCCGGCGCAGCCACCCAGAACGACGCCCCTACCGTTTACCAGGATGGCCGGTACATTGTGGTGCTTGCCGAAAAGGCAGCGGCCGCCTATGAAGGCGGAACAGCGGGCTTGCCCGCCACAAAACCACAGCAGGGCCGCAAACTCGATGCGGAGGGCCAGAATTACAAGGCCTACGACGCCCACCTGCGGAAGTCACAGCGGGAGGTCGCGGCGCAGGAGGGAGTTACGCCTCAGAAACAGTTCACGGCCGCCCTGAACGCCTTTGTTGCCGAGCTCACCGCCGAGCAGGCTGCCGACCTGGCAAAAGACAGCAAAGTGCTTAAGGTTGCCCCCGATATTCAGAACGCTCCGGATTACACCACCACCGATTTCCTGAAGCTCACCGGACCTGATGGTGTGTGGGCCAAGCAGTTTGGCGGCGAAGCCAACGCCGGTAAGGGCGTCGTGGTGGGTGTTATCGATTCGGGTTATGCCCCTGACAACCCGTTCCTTGCCGGCGAAGCAGTGCAGCCCCTTAAGGGGAAGGCAGAAGTAGGTGTTCCCTACCGGACTGCGGATGGCCGGATCGCCATGCTGAAGTCCGACGGCACCACGTTCCAGGGCGAATGCCAGAGGGGCATCGAATCCGGAGCTGCCTTTGACGGCAGCCTCTGCAATTCCAAAGTCGTCGGTGCCCGCTACTTCGCGGATGCGTTCCTGGAAGGCGTGGAGCCGGAGCACCGCGCCCCCGAGGAACTGATTTCACCGGTCGACGTCGGCAGCCACGGCACGCACACTGCCACCACTGCCGCCGGTAACGCCAATGTCGAACAAACGATCGACGGCAAGAGCTTCGGAAAGAGTTCCGGCGTTGCTCCTGCTGCCAAGGTTTCTGTCTACAAGATCTGCTGGGAAGACGATGATCCTGACACCGGCGGTTGCTACTCCTCCGCCTCCATTGACGCCATCGACGCCGCCATCAAGGACGGCGTTGACGTGCTGAACTACTCTATTTCAGGAAACACCAACAGCACCACTGACCCGGTTTCCCTCGCATTCCTGAACGCTGCAGCGGCCGGAGTCTTCGTCTCAGCCTCGGCAGGGAACTCGGGCCCCACGGCCTCGACGGTCAACCATGCAGCCCCTTGGCTCACAACTGTTGCAGCCTCCACCTTCCCGAGCGAACTGCTGGGAACGGTCAAGGTTTCCGACGGCTCGCTGTACCGCGGTGCCTCCATCATGAAGACCGAGGTCAAGGATGCTCCCGTAGTTGTGGCGGCCGACGCTGCGGCTGCCGGAGCCACTACGGCCAACCTTTGCGGTCCGGACACACTGGATGCAGCGAAGGTGACGGGGAAGGTTGTGGTTTGTGACCGTGGCGTCATCGACCGCACATTCAAGAGCCTGGAAGTTCAAAGGGCAGGCGGTGTGGGCATGATCCTGGTCAACCTGACCGCCAGTTCTGAGGACGCTGACAACCATGTGTTGCCCACCGTCCACGTGAACGCACCCAAGAGCCTTGAGCTCAAGTCCAAGCTGGCCGCCAACCCGGCACTGACCGTCAGCCTCGTCCAGGGTGACCTCACCGGTGAGCCGCTGCCGGCCGTTCCCCAGATTGCCGGGTTCTCCTCCCGCGGGCCAAGCCTGGCCTCCGGTGGAGACCTGCTTAAGCCGGATGTCTCGGCTCCCGGAGTCAACGTCCTGGCCGGCGTATCCACGATCGGCAATGCAGGAGCCCAGTTCGGCTTTATGTCCGGTACGTCCATGGCTGCCCCCCACATCGCTGGCTTCGGTGCTTTGGTGCTCAGCAAGCAGCCGAAGTGGACCCCGTCGATGGTCAAGTCAGCAATGATGACAACGGCTTACCCGCTGGTGAATGCTGATGGCTCACCGAATAAGGATCCGTTTGCAGGCGGTGCCGGTCACATTGACTCAACCCGGGTCCTCGATCCAGGGTTGGTTTACAACTCGGGCGTCAAGGATTGGCTCGCGTTCCTCAACGGCCAAGGGATGGAGACTGGATCGCCTGAAGCCGGCAGTATTGGAGCACGCGACCTGAACCTGCCGTCCATCGCCTTGGGCAGCCTGGTCGGAGAAGTTACCGTCAAGCGCCAGCTGACTGCTTTGGTCCCGGGCCAGTACACCCCTGAAGTGAACATGCCTGGATTCGATGTTCACGTTGAGCCGCAGGTCCTGAACTTCGCCAAGGCCGGCAAAACCCGCGAAGTCACCATCACCATCCGGAACATCAGTGCTCCCATGGGTAAGTTCAGCACTGGCACGCTCACCTGGAAGGGACCGAGGACCGTCAGCTCGCCCATCGCGATCCGTCCGGTAGACGCTCAGATCGCGCCGTCGTTCTCCTTCAGCTCCAGCACAGGAGAAGGGAGCGGAACTCTTGACCTGGTTTCCGGTTCGGACTCGCCCATTGCCGTAGGCGTGGAAGGACTGGCACCCTTGGCGGAAACCATTATCACCAAGACACCCGGCGCTTTCGCCCCCAGGAATGACGAGCACAACGCGGTGATTGCGGTGACTGTTCCGGAAGGCACGGAATTCACCCGATTGGGTATCCAGGCCGAGAGCGAGGACGTCGACTGGGACATGGTGGTCTACGCGCCCGACGGCAATGGAGGTCTCGAGCCCACACAGGTGGCGACGGCGTCCGCCAGCGAGTTCCTGGACCTGGACGCCCCCCGCGCTGGCACCTACTACATCGTCGCCAACCTATACTCCACTCCGGAGAACGGTGCTGCGACGGCCACTGTTCAGGCTGTCTCCCTTGCCGGTGACGCGGGGAACTTGACGGTAAGCCCGAACCCGATCGTCGCACCCAACGGCACCCCGACCACCGCCACGGTGAACTGGTCCGGCTTGGCCGAAGGTTCGTACCTGGCCCGCCTGAACCTGGGCCCCAACGGCATCACAACGTGGGTCAGCGTCAAGGTCGGTGCTGCCTCCGCGGCAGCTCCGGCCGGTGGCCTGACGACGTCGTCCGTTGATGCGGTGCCGGGCGTCTAGAAGGTAACTCGAACAGGTTAGAGCAAGGGAACGTCCCGGGCAGCGCATGCTGCCCGGGACGTTCTGTTTGGTGAGCTATTTCTAAGCGGTTTCTTGTAGGGGTACATGGAAGGAGCTAGACGAGGCCGCGACGGGAGGCCGCTCCGCCCAGCAGCGGCTCCATGGCACGCCAGCGGGCGATTTCACAGCCGTCAGTGAGGCTGAACCTGCTGTGGACCTGCCGTCCATGGAGGACGCCGGTCACCAGCGCAACCTGGGGACCGCCGTATTGCTGCGTGCAGATCATGTCTGTCCGGCGCACGGCGAAGAAGATCTTCTCACCGAACCGTTCGACGGCGGTCAGCGCGGCGCCGGGGTCCGGCACCGTGGACTCGGAAGAAATGGATCCATTGCGGACGAGAAGCCGGAAGGTGTTCTCCCCGCCGTCTGGCAGACGGCTCACCTTTGCCGTCAGATCCACTTCGGTTGCTTCAGGCAGAGCGGTCACGTTTTGTCCCGGATGGCTGAGCTGCGGGCGGGGACATCTCACCGGCAGCTTCAAGCAACGGTTTCAGTGCCTCCGCGAGCCGTCCGCGCAACGCTTGGGCTTCAGCCGAAAAAGCCCTTTGGTGCTCGACGTATTGGGCTTTGCCCTCGGCGGTTTCGATCCGGATTGCAGGGTAGCCCCACTGCTCGAGATCGTAGGGCGAGGCCTGCATATCCATGGCCCGGACGCGCCAGGACAGTTCGAAACAGTCCATCACCAGTTCGCTGGGCAGCGCAGGGGAGAGTTTATATGCCCATTTATAGAGATCCATGTTGGCGTGCAGGCAACCTGGCTGCTCCATGGACCGCTGGTTTTCCCGGCTTGGAGCAAGCTCGTTCAGTGGAACGGCGTCGGGAGTGTAGAAGCGGAAGGCGTCAAAGTGCGAGCAGCGGATCCGGTTTTCCTCCACCACACGGTCAGTTCCTGCACTTCCGAGCCGCAGTTGGAGGTATTCGTGGCGGAGCTGGAACTTGTCCTGCCGGTACACCATGGCCCATTCATGGAGTCCGAAACAGCCGAACTGACCCGGCCGGAGCGCAGTCCCCTGGAGGATAATGCCGGCAAACTGCACCGCCTCGAACCTGTCCTGCAGGAATGACTCCCGGTCGAAAGCCAGAGCGACACTCCCTGCCGGCAGCCCTGCTGCGGCGAGTTCGCCGTCGTCGAGCTGCCGGTAGTATTTCCAGCCGCCGCGCGCCTGCGCCTCCGGCCCGGAAAGTACGACGGCGTCCCCCGGGTGCCAGCGCATCAGCTGGCCCGGTTTTTGGGTGTAGTAAGTGAAAAGGAAGTCCTCCACCGGGTGCTTTCGCCCGGCGGAACGGCGGGAAAGGTACGGCTCGGAGTACTGACGAACCCGCAACTGATGGGCTGCCTCGCGGGCCATCCAGTTGCCGGGCGACAGCACATGCTCCTGCTGCGGCCAGTTGGCCTGAGGGAATTGCATGGCGCTAGAGGGCTCCGCCGGTGGGGCCCAAAACATCCCCGGCAGCGTTCCAGGCCGCAATTTCGCACCCGTCCGTGCGGGCGAAGTTTGCTTCTACGGGGGTTCCGTCGACGATCCCGGTGACCATGGCGCGCTGCGGGCCGCCGTATTGCTGGGTGCATGCACGATCGGTACTGCGGCCCGGCGGATTCAGAATCGAAGGTTGATTCTTGAGCGCTGTGCAGGCGGCCTCGGCAGTGGGATGTTTACTTTCCGAGGCAGGCACTCCGTCCTGGCACACCAGCGTGTAATTGATGGCCGATTCAGTATCCGAAGGGGTCACCACGATGGCAAGTTCCGCATTGCCTTGCCCGGGCACGGTACCTAACGGGGATTCCAAGGGTGGAGACGGTGCCGGTTGGGTAGTTTCAACGTCGGGTGGGACTGTGGGCGTGGCGGGAGTCGAAGGCGGAGCCGAAGCAGAAGGAGTGCCACTCGAGGCCGTCCCCGTCGGCGTGGGACCTGCCGTTCCCCCGCCTGGGGAACAGGCTGCCAGAGCGCCGGCAGCCAACACCGCGAGTACCCCGTGGATCAGCCCCTTGCGCATTACCCGTTCTCCTCTGTTTTCCTTATTCTATCGCTGCGTATCTCGGCAGACGCGGTTGACGCGACAGCTCAGTCCGCTACTGCATCTGCCGCTGGCTCCTCTGATGCTTTGATCAGGTCCATCATTGACCCGTGGAGCTGAGCAACCTCCTGCTTGGTCAGGCCGAGCCGGGCCATCATGGCGCCGGGCACGGCCGTCGCCTCTTGGCGCAGCGCGGCTCCCTTGGCTGTCAGTTGGACTGCAAGGGCACGCTCGTTTCCGACGGCCCGGCCACGCGTGATCAGGCCGCCGGCTTCCAGGCGTTTCAGCAATGGGGAGATGGTGGCCGGTTCCTGGCTCAGGGCGTCGCTGATGCCCCGAACAGTCCGCGGGCTGGATTCCCAAAGGCACAACATCACCAGATACTGCGGATGGGTCAACCCCAGCTTCTCGAGCACCGGCTTGTACGCGGCCACCACATTGCGTGCTGCCACAGTGAGCGCGAAGCACAACTGATGCTCCAAAAGGAGGAGGTCGTCATCGACGGCCTGCATCCCGGCTGCCGGCACGTCGGCTGCGGGCCCATCGCTGGCCCGCGTATCGCTGATCTGGCCATGGGTCACCTGGCCAGGGCCGGCTGCAAGCTCCTGCTTCATGATCCTCCTAATAGTTAGGGTGCTAATGATTAGTGTACACTTATGGTAAGCACTGCATGCGGCACGAAGACAAAACCTGGAGGATTTCAGATGGCGGCAAAAGAAAACCCGGCACAGAGGTTTATGCGTGCCACCGGAAAGCTGCGGGCGATTTTCGGCCCCGCCAATCGCAGTTCCCTTTCCCATGAAATGACCGAAGAGAACAAGAAACTGCTGGCCAGCCGCGAAGCCGAGAGCCAACAGTGGGAAACGGTAAAGCGCCCGGACGGAAGCACCTACGTCGTCCCCAAAAACCCCGGCGACAAATCCCTCCGGTAGCCCTCCGCCCGGCCGGCAAGATCGTGACTCCGGGGGCTTTTTAGGTTCTCCGGGCGTAAAATTGGCTCACTGGAACCGCCAGACAGCAGGAGTACTGCCGGACCGGGAATGCGGGGAAGGGGGTGGTAATTGTGGCTCGCGTAATGAACGGCTTTATCAACGTGACGGAGAGGCTTAGGTTCTTCTTCGGCCCTGCCACTCGCGGAGATTTTGATTCGCCCGTTGTTCACAAGCATGACGAATTCGAGAGGGCTTCGGAGGAGGAATTGGCCCACTTTGAGGTCGAAACAGATTCCCATGGCCATCACTACGCCGTTCGCAAAGACGGTACGTGAAACCTGAAAAAGAAGCACCGGCTGCCAGGCAGCCGGTGCTTTCTCTTGTGATTCTTGAGCTCGATATACAGAGGGTGAAGCTGGACGGGAGGCGAATCCGGGTTAGCGCCCGGTGCCGCCGTACACGGTTGCCACGTCTTCGCTGTCCAGATCAAACGCCTTGTGGATTGCGCGCACCGCGTCATCCAGAAGGTCAGCGTGGGTCACCACCGAGATGCGGATCTCTGAAGTGGAAATCATGTTGATGTTGATGCCGGCGTCGGATAGCGCCTTGAAGAAGGTGGCCGAGACACCGGGGTGTGAGCGCATGCCCGCCCCGATCAGCGACAGTTTGCCGACGTTCTCGTTGTATTCGATGCTCTCGAACCCGATCTCGGCCTGGGCGGCATGCAGTGCCTTCAGAGCATCCGCGCCTTCAACAATGGGAAGTGTGAAGGAGATGTCGGTGCGGCCGGTGCCGTGCGTGGAGACGTTCTGCACGATCATGTCGATGTTGGAGTGCGCGTCTGCGATGACCTGGAAGATCGCCGCGGCCTTGCCGGGAATGTCCGGAACACCGACCACAGTGACTTTTGCTTCTGAACGGTCGTGTGCAACGCCGGAGATGATTGGCTGCTCCAAGGCAACTCCCTCTTGAGTCGTGATCTTGTCATCAGCACCGGGCATGACCCAGGTGCCTTCGTTTTGGCTGAAAGATGAACGGACATGCAGCGGAACGCCGAAGCGTCGGGCATACTCCACGCAACGCAGGTGAAGGATCTTTGCGCCCGAGGCTGCCAGCTCCAGCATCTCCTCACTGGAGATACGGTCAATCTTTTGGGCGGCGGGGACTACCCGCGGATCCGCTGTGTAGATGCCGTCGACGTCGGTGTAGATCTCACAGACGTCTGCGTCCAGCGCTGCGGCCAGGGCAACAGCGGTGGTGTCGGAACCGCCGCGGCCAAGGGTGGTGATTTCGTTCGTGCTGCGGCTCATGCCCTGGAAACCTGCCACGATGGCAATGTGTTCCTTGTCGAGGGCGGTCCGGATCCGGTGGGGATCGACGTCGATAATGCGGGCTTTACCGTGAATACCGTCGGTGATCATGCCGGCCTGTGAGCCGGTGAATGACTGCGCGGAGGCTCCGAGTTTGTTGATCGCCATTGCCAGCAGAGCCATGGAAATCCGCTCGCCGGCCGAGAGGAGCATGTCCATTTCACGGGCGGGCGCCGAATCGGTCACCTGGGAAGCAAGGTCCAGCAATTCGTCGGTTGTGTCGCCCATCGCGGAGACCACAACCACCACCTCGTTGCCTGCCTCCTGCGCATCCACCACACGCTTGGCCACCCGCTTGATGCCGTCCGCATCGGAAACCGAGGAGCCGCCGAACTTTTGCACGATCAACTGCTTGGTGACGGCAGTGTTGTGGGGCAGTCCTTGTGACTGTGACTCGGTATTCACTTCGGTAGTGGGCATACTCATGCGCGCACCCTCACTGGATTAATCGGGTTTCTGAAGGCCAGACGGCCATAGTGGCACGACGGCGTACCTTATTGGGTCAGTTTATCGCCGGGGGAGGTCCGGCGCTGAATTGTGACCGAATGGTGGCCGCGGCGGACGAGATCACGGGTGACTTCCCGCGTAGCATCGAATGACCATGGATCACCTGTGTCTTGGAAGCACTGCAGCTTTCAGACAGTCCAGGGGTCACAAAAATTGTTGGGGGACAAGTGCAGCAGGGCAGGGATAACGACGGCAGTCAGGCAGCAGCTGGCCGCATCAGAGAGGTCCCATCCATCGATGGGCCACTCGATGCGGATCCAGTAAGCGGAATTATCGCCGAAGGGGTGAGTCGGAGCTTCGGCTCAGTTCACGCCGTCGAGCATATGGATTTTCACGCGCCAGCGGGCAAAGTGACAGCCTTGATCGGGCCCAATGGTGCAGGCAAGACCACCCTGTTGCTGATGCTGGCCTCGCTGCTGGCCCCGGATTCCGGAACCATTACGGTGGACGGACTGAACCCGGCTACCCAGCGTGCTGAGGTCAGGCGAAGAGTGGGCTGGATGCCGGACACCCTAGGGGTGTGGGAGTCACTGACGGCCCGTGAAATCCTGACCCAGATGGGCCGTTTCTACCGCCTGCCCAAGCACGGGATACCCGACCGGGTGGCTGACTTGCTTGGCCTCGTTCGGTTGGTTGACCTCGCTGACCAGCCCGCACGGGTTCTGTCGCGCGGACAACAACAACGGTTGAGCCTGGCCCGGGCTCTGATCCATGACCCTTCAGTGCTTCTGCTGGACGAACCCGCGTCAGGCCTTGATCCTGGTTCAAGGGTGGAACTGCGCATCATGCTGCGGGAGCTCGCCGAAGCAGGCAAAGCGATTGTTGTCTCTTCGCATGTCCTCAGCGAGCTGGATGAAATCGCTGACGGGGCAGTTTTCGTCAACCAGGGCCGCACGGTCAACAAGCAAACTGTGGAGGAAGCCACGGCACGCGGACGGCGCTACGCGATTTCCGCCGTCGACACCGAATCACTTTCCGGGAAGCTCACCGAGCTTGGACTTGCCTTCCGCATTGAAAACGGCCGGAGGCCGGCGGTCAGCCTCATGTTGATGAACGACGGCGACGCCGCGCGGCTCCTGAGGGAAGTCGTCCTGGCCGAAGTCCCCGTCCTTTCGTTCGCACCGGCGTCCGGAGCACTCGAAGAAACCTACATGACCCTTGAGGTGGAACAGCGATGAGCCAGACAATAAGCGGATCGCAGAACACATCAACGGGCATGAATGCCGCGGCGTATGCCGCCGGTATCCGTGACGTCATAGTCCTCGAACTCAAACAGCGGCTGAGGTCCCGCGGCTGGTACATCATGCTGGGAATCTGGTTCCTGCTGACAGCCCTGGTGACGTGGCTGACGTGGGCAAGCTGGAACGCCAGCCAGGCCTATCGCACCCAGGGCCCCGATTTTGGTTACGTTGCCGGGCCAACAGGCCCGGGTTCCATGATTTTTGAGGTCGTGCTGGCCTTCGTGTTGCTCTTTGCCTTGCTGGTGGCACCTGCCCTCTCGGCGAATGCCATCAACGGGGACCGCAGCGGCGGAACCCTCGCCATCCTTCAGGTCACCCTCCTCACACCCGGGCAGATCCTCTGGGGAAAGTTCTTCGCCGCCTGGCTGGCTGCCCTTGCCTTCCTCGTCACCAGCACCCCGTTCCTGATTTTCGGCGTTGTGCAGGGTGGTCTGACACCGGGGCATGTGATCGTTTCCCTGCTGATGCTCACCGTCGAAGTGGGCATTGTGTGCGCCGTGGGCGTGGGAATTTCAGCGCTGACAGCACGTCCGCTGTTTTCCATTGTCACTACCTACCTCGCCGTGGCCGCGCTGGTTTTCGGCACCGTCATCTCCTTTGGCCTCGGCACGGGTCTCACGCAGGGAACAGTTATGGCCAACCAGCCGAACTACCCCAACTCCAGCCCGCTCGTCCCCGAAGGCCCCTCCGCCCCTCCGGCCTACACCTGCAGTGGCCCCTTGCAGGAGCAGCGAGTGCCGCGCACGGAGCGTGTGGCCTGGCTGCTCGCCATGAATCCCTATGTAGTGGTGGCGGATGCAATTCCCTATCCAGTCCGCACTGGCGGTGATGTTTTCTCGGGTACGGGCACCCTCGAGGGCATCAGCCAACTTGCACGTCATGCTGTGGCCGGTCCGGAGGGTTCTTACACTTGTGCCAACGGTGAACCGCAGGACCCTTACCTTAGCCAGACGACACCGATGTGGCCCCTTGGGCTGGGGCTCCAGCTGATAGTTGCCGGGCTGCTCATTTGGCTGGGTTGGCGTTCTCTCCTTACCCCGGCCCGGAAGCTGGCTCGGGGAACCCGCATCGCCTGAGCCTTCTTGCCCAGCTGGTGGGTTCGATTGCTGGACAGTCCGCGGCGACAGGCCCACGATTGGAACGTGACCCAGGACAAGGAGAAGGACGAACCCGAGCCGGTCTATGAACTGATCGGGGAGGAAGCCCAGGGTTCCCAATGGGGCCAGGGACTCGGCCCGGGGGATGGCCGGAATGTTGCGGCCGGTGCTCCAGGCGCAGCTGCTGTTGCTTTACGCCAGGCGCTCGTTGACTGCTGGGCGTCAGTTCGAAGTCTCAGATTCTGGTTGCAGGTGCTCGCTGTCTTCCTGCTCTCGTGGGCCAGTGCCGTCCTCCTGGTCATTGGGCTTGTGACCGGCGGGACTTACACCGCTGACGCCCACTTCTGGGCGTATATCCTCACTGCCGCGCTGCTGGTGCTGGGAGCCTCGTTGCTTGCCTTCCTCTGGGGCTTATCTGGCCCTGGAACGGCAGATGGGGGTGGTACTAGTGGCTTCCTCTACGCATGGTTTTTCGCTGCGGCACGGGGCCTGGTCTTCACCATTGTCAGTACAGCGGGACTGCTCATTCTCGCCACGGCCTCGAACGCACCTGCCGGGCTTGCAGGAGTCTCGGCGGTGGTAATGGTGTTTGAGTCTTTCGTGTTCGGCGGCATAGCTGCCGGTGCAGCATGGTGGCTGCCAGGGAGGGGAGGACAGGTGCTTGCCTGGTCGGTGACGGGCTTTCTCCTGCTCGGGAACGTCGCCGCCGTGATCGCTTTACTTCCGGCTGTGCGGCAGTACGAACCAGTCCGGGTTGTTATCAATGTCCATCGCGACGATCTTGGCAGGGTCGCCTCTTTCGAGTGCTCACCGGAGTTCTCAGGCATCGTTGAGGTCTTCCACACGGAACGCATCATCTGGTTGGGGGTTTCGCACCCCCTGCTCATTTTCGCCCTGTTTGCCGGGGAGACATCCCCTGACACCGCTTCGCTGGGCTGGCTGCCAGCTGAGCTTGAGGCTGCAGCGGCGGGGACACAGATTCCATGCGTGGGGTCTGCAACTGCCGGGGCGAATGAGCACGGGGAAACTGGAGCTCAGGTTCCTCTCGCCCTCACTGGGCTCGGCACTCAAATAGCTATGGCAAGCACTCTGCTGCTTGCCGGCCAAGCGGCTTCACGGCGCCGGGAATGGCTCTTATCTTCCTGACCAGTGACAACGGGTCATCTGCAGGCCGGGCACCCCAGCCAGCTGAAGGCGTCCCCGAAATCGGAGAGCCGGCCCGTTAGCTGAGGGCCGGCCCGTTAGCTGAGGGCGTTTCGGCGCCCCTCGAAGGCACGGCCCAGCGTGACCTCGTCGGCGTACTCGAGGTCGCCACCCACCGGGAGTCCCGATGCCAGCCTGGTGACAGTGATGCCGATGGTCTTGAGCATGCGCGCCAGATACGTGGCCGTCGCTTCACCTTCAAGATTGGGATCAGTGGCGATGATGATTTCCTGGATGGCACCGTCGTTAAGCCGGGTGAGCAGTTCGCGGATCCGCAGCTGCTCGGGGCCGATCCCGGCAATGGGATTGATGGCTCCTCCGAGCACGTGATACCGGCCGCGGAAGGACCGCGTTCGTTCGACGGCGAGTACATCCTTTGATTCTTCGACGACGCAGATCACCGAGGGGTCCCGTCGAGGATCGCGGCAGATGTTGCAAAGCTCCTGCTCGGTGACGTTTCCGCACACCGTGCAGAACTTCACGCGTTCCTTGACCGTGGTGATCGCCTCCACCAGTCGCTTCATATCCTGGGGATCCGCCTCGAGGATGTGGAATGCCAGCCGCTGGGCAGACTTCGGACCGACGCCAGGCAGCCGCCCCAGCTCATCGATGAGCTCTTGAACTGCACCCTCGTACACTAAGTCCTCGTTTGTTCGGATCGGTTTCGCTTGGATGGATTTCGTTCGGATGGATAATGCTGGTGATGCGTCACCCGGCGCTTATCAGGTACTGGCTCTTGGAAACGCGGAGATCCGGGAACTAGAAGCGCGGCGGGAGGGGACTGCCATCCAGGGAGCGCTCTTCCACGAGCTTTCCGCCCAGAATACGCTCGACGGCGGCCCGGCCAAAGACTCCGGATTCTTCGATGGTTTCATCGTCAGCGCTGGGGACGTCCTGGACGAAGGCCGCGCCGGTGTCAGCCGTGCGTGCAGGAGCTTTCGCCCGGCCGGCCTCGGCCTCCGGGCTGCTGGACAGCCGTTGATACAAGCTTTGCCGGACGGCTGTTTCACCCGGCGACGTTGCTGCCGAGACTGTGTAGGCCGAAGGTGCGCTTTTGGTTCCAGTTTGCGAGCTGGTGGTCATTGCGGGCTTCTTCGCAGGGGCAGGCGAAGTTGCCGTAGCACCTGCCGGTCCAGCCATGGCTCCCACCGGCTGGGGGACCTGCGCGGGCTGGGGGACCTGTGCCGCGGCCGGCTCGTACCGCGGGGTGGCAGCGGCCGGCTTGGCTTCGGTGTTTGCAGCAGTGACGGGTGCTGACAGGGACGCAGCCGCAGACGCTGGTGAATTTGGTGATCCACTCTGGGAACCGGAACCCACATTGGACTCTGCCGCGATGACCCAAACACCCGGAGCCTGCTCGTGTGCATGTGCCCAGGGGTCGCTTGTGGCCGGCCGCGCTGCTTCAGAAGCTGCCTCGCGGCCAGTAGTTGCAGCCTTTGAGGATGCAGGTCGGCCAGGCGCCGGCTTGGTAACAGCGTCAGGGGCCTGCTGCCGGGCAGCTATGTGGTGTCCGGGTTCCGCGGGAGGTTCCCAATCCATTGGGGGCTCATCGTCCAGTGGCGGAGCGTCTTCGTCGAGGGGCGGACCCCAGTCGTCATCAGGATAGGAGTAGGAGCCTGCCGAATCAGGCGCGCTGGTGATCGCGGCACCGTTATTTGCGGCAGCGGGGCCACGTGAACCGCTTGTGGATGAGTACCCCGGCGATGCTGGCGCGTTTGCCTCTGCCGGAGGGATATTTTCAGGAACCGTTCCGGCAACCGTTGGCTTCGTTTCAGGGTTGACTGAACTCTCGCGATCGAACGCTCGTGACGAGGGTTCGTTCTGGAGGGCTGTATTCGCCACGGCAGGAGCGGGCGCCGCAGCGACAGTCGCAGCAGAGGGTACAGGAACGGGCGCCGCAGCCGGAGCTGGGTCCGGAGCAGGATCGAGGCCCCAGTCAGCATCAGTGGACGCTACCGGAAGGTCCCGGTTAGTAGGCGCTTTTGGGTTTGGCTCAGCGCTCGCTGCACTCTTGGTACCGCCAGCGACAGCTTCGATTTGGCAGTCGATGCCGATGGTCTTGTGGATGGCTTGACGCAGGTTGTCGGAGTGGTCAGCCCGGCCAAAGGCGCCCGCCAACCCCGAGGTGGTGAAGGCGATGGTGAGTACCTGGCCATCAAACCGGGCAACCTGGGCGTTGGGTTCAACCAAAGCCCAGGTGCTGCGCTTGATTTTGGTCAGCGTCTGCAGGATCTCCGGCCACGCCCGGCGCAGAACCTCGACGTCCGAAGAATTGCCACCCGGCCGGGTGCCGGCCGCCGCAGACGGGGCCTCTGCACGGGCAGCCGGGCCAGTCGTTCCCCTGGACGGTATAGCCGGAGACGCGGCCCCGGCGTCGGCGGATCCTGCTGACGCCTCAACGGGAGGCACCGCTGGAACCGCAGGCGCTGCCTCAGGCGGGGGGGCTGCGGCAACCTGAGCAGCGGCAGCCTGAGGAGCTGCAACCTGAGCAGCGGCAGAGTGAACTGCCGCTGGCTCGGAAGGGGTTGTTGCCGGGCGTTGCCGGGCGCCAGAGGCCGCAGCGGCATCAACAGCAGGAGGATTGTCAGGAGCTGTGGCTGCGCGTGAAGGGGAAACGGCTGAGGGCGTTGAGGGAATCGCAGCAGGGGCGGAAACGGCAGCGGCTGCGGGATCGTTTCCGGCGAAGCTCAGCCTGCGCTCAACGCGATCTATGCGTGCAGCGATGCCACGTTCGGTCTGTTCGGCACTGGGAAGAAGGATCCGGGCGCAGAGCAGCTCCAGATGCAGGCGCGGCGACGTGGCACCTGTCATTTCGGTGAGTGCCGTGTTCGTTACGTCCGCTGCCCGGGAGAGCTCGGCGGAGCCCAAATTGTGGGCCTGATTCTGGAGGCGGGCGATCTGGTCCGCAGGCATGCCCCTGAGGATGGACTGCGCACTTTCAGGCATGGCCTTCACGATGATGAGGTCGCGGAACCTTTCCAGAAGGTCCTCCACAAACCTGCGGGGATCGTGACCTGTCTGGATGACGCGGTCCACGGCACGGAAGACCGTGGCGGCGTCCGAAGCTGCTATGGCATCGACTACGTCGTCAAGAAGGGATGCGTGCGTGTAACCGAGGAGCGCCACCGCCAGCTCATAGTCCAAACCGTTCGGGCCGGCGCCTGCCATGAGCTGATCCAGGACTGACAGTGAGTCACGTACTGATCCGCCCCCGGCGCGAATGACCAATGAGAGCACCCCGGGAGCTACCGGAACATTCTCCTGCTTGCAAAGCAACTCGAGGTAGGCCATGAGCGGCTCTGGCGGAACCAGCCGGAAGGGGTAGTGGTGCGTGCGGGAGCGGATGGTGCCGATGACCTTATCCGGCTCGGTGGTGGCAAAGATGAACTTGATGTGCTCGGGTGGCTCTTCCACGATTTTGAGCAATGCGTTGAAGCCGGCCGAAGTGACCATGTGGGCCTCATCGATGATGAAGATCTTGTAGCGGTCCCGCACAGGAGCGTAGGTGGCACGTTCGCGGAGATCCCGGGCGTCGTCTACACCACCATGGCTGGCAGCATCGATTTCGATCACATCAAGGGAACCTGCTCCGCCCCGGGCTAGCTCGATGCAGCTGGGGCACTTTCCGCACGGTGTATCGGTGGGGCCTTGGGCGCAGTTAAGGCAGCGGGCGAGAATGCGGGCGGAGGTAGTTTTTCCACAGCCACGCGGACCCGAAAAAAGGTATGCATGATTGACGCGGTTCTTCCGCAAAGCCGTCATCAGCGGCTCGGTGACGTGTTCCTGCCCGATAACGTCCGCGAACGAGTCAGGGCGGTATCTACGGTAGAGGGCAGTAGTAGTAACAGTCACAGAGAAAACCCTACCAATCGGGACAGACATAAAAGACCCCCCATGCACCCGCCAGAGCCCATTTACCCTTGCTACCTTCCGGTCCTGGGGGAGTTCAACAGGATGACGCCACATGAGGGGCCGTCAGCAACTTTACCTGAAGTTTTGACGTCGCCAAATCGAAGGTCCCACCCCGAGGTAGACGAACAGAAGCATGGTGGCGCTCGTAGCAAAGTCCACGGAGCTCACGACGCCTCAGCCGGTGTGGCCGTCCACCGGCCAACTCATCATGGCGGGTTCCTCATAAGGGTGGGCAGCGCGCAGTGCCAGCACAACGCCGTCGAGCTTTTCGCTTTCCACAACGCATTCCACCCGGACTTCTTCAACGTGCTCGGGTTGGCCAACAGCGCCAACGAAAGGCTCAGCGCCGTCGAGGGGAGTGAACCTCCCCATGCCCCGGACGGTGAATGAACAATGGGAATAGTTCCCGATCCTGCCCGCGCCCGCGTCTCCGATTGCGGTCAGAACGGCATCGGCATGGCTCTCCGGTACATAGGTGACCAGGGCGTGTAATCGCGGCATGGACCCATCATCCCAGCGACGATCTTTCCCGTGCCAGCAGACCCGCTCAGAAATGTCTTGCTTATCCTTGGCGGACGGCGCACCATTGCGTATGTAAACCGATTGGGGCAATCTCGAGGTTGTGAGTCACTGGGCCTGGCGTGGGGGTCGGACCCAGTAGCTCAACGGTGATGCCGTGGAGTGGACGCATTGGGGGCGTCCATTTTGACGTTAAAGTCGGTCACGATCCCGAGGCCACCCCTCCAGCCATCCGCAGCTGCAGTCCAAAGAAGGGGCGAAATCCATCCAATTTCGCCAATTGGGTGATGCCGAAAAGTTCAGGTAGTCTAGTATCTGCTTTTGATTCAGAAGCTACTGGAGAATTCGCCTAGCGGCCTATGGCGCACGCCTGGAACGCGTGTTGGGTTAACGCCCTCGGGGGTTCAAATCCCCCATTCTCCGCGTTTTGGCCCCGGTCCCGGACCGGGGCCTTTTGCGTTCCCGTGCGTTTCGCTCCCTGCTTCCTGTATCAAGCGCCAGAGCCGGGAAACCTCAGCCGCTTCATCCTTCATATCCCAATCTCCGAAGCCGCCGCCGGGCTGCCTGCTCGCTGGGCGCCTGACGTCCCAGTGCGAGATGCACGACGCCGAGAGTTACATGCGTCGCCAGCTGCACCGGCAGAGGGAGGGGACCCAGACGTGCGGGCTGCAGCCTTAAGAGCTCCCGGTACTTTGGTTCAAGGCTGGAAACGGCAGCGGCGAAGAGCACACGGTATCCGGGTTTGAGCATCGGATGAAGCGGCGGATTCCGGATAAAGTCAACAGTCTCCTTGACTGCGTCATCAAAACGTAAGTCCCCGGCGTCGAACCAGCTGTCCAACTGCTTTTTCATCTCGGCTTCACTGACCGGAGGCGCCTCCGCTCCCATCAGTCGACCAGCCTGGGCCCACTCGCGGACATAAGCGTCCGGGCCTCCCGGGATGGGACCGCCCCAGATTTTGTGGGTTTCCAGGAAGGCATCAGTGAAGGCGATATGAACCCAGCGGAGGAGTTCAGGATCATTCGCGTAGTAGGTGCGGACTTGGCCGTGTCCGTCAACATATTCGCCGCGAACCTGCTCATGCAGTCTGAGTACCCAATCTGACGCTTCCCTGGCTGCTGCGGTTGAACCGTAGGTGACAGTCATGATCCATCGGATGGTGTGGGCAAGCCTCCCCAGCGGGTCCTCCCGGTAGTGGGAGTGTTCGCGGACGCCGGCTAACACGCCGGGATGGAGCGTTTGCATCAGCAGCGCGCGGATGCCGGCGACGATAGTGCTCATGGATCCGTGCACGGTCCAGACAGCGGAGTCCGGAGTGAAGTAGCCGGGGTCATTTCCCTCCGCCAGCCGCGGCACCCACTCGGGAAGTGATACCGGATTGCCGTTCAGAGTGCGTCTGATTTCAGCCTGCCACTCCTTGAGGATGTTACGCATGCTCTATTCTCACTCAATCAATTATTCTCAGTAGGATTCGCAAGATAACCTCAGGAGTTCCGCAAAGTTCTCTAAGCTTGAGCGGATTTTGGCCCGTCAGGGTTCACAGGCTCTATGCCCTGTGGTCCCATTGGTTAGTAAGTCCGCAGGTTTGGGGTTCGCGGACCGAGTCTTTTGGGAGTCCTTGAGTGGGAAATCACGCTTCAGCAACCGGGCCGGGCAGCCGGTCCAATGGCCCTTGCGCCCTTGCTGTCCGTATTTTGGGAGCAACAGTTACCGTTGGCCTGGCAGGCTTGGCCTTTGGGGTCCAGGGTCCCGGAAGTCAAGGACCAGCGGTCCCGACGGCGGCACTGGCAGCAGAGGGGTCCGGCGTCGCTGCCAGCGCGGGGGGTTCCGCCGAGGGAGAAGTCATTCATGCTCCCGTCGGCTTTACCGCCGATCCTGCCGCCCTTGTTTCCTTTAGCCGCTCCATTGTCAGGACAACGTCCAAAGACGGCAAGCATGAACTGAATGTCGCCATCCAGGACATGCGCCGCCCTCCGGCCGGTTCCCTCATGGCTCCCTTGGAGGTTTTGGTTCCCAGCTCACCATTCGGTCTCCGCACGAGCCCCCTGACCGGTATGCCCGGCGAATTCCATTGGGGGCAGGATTTTGCGGCTCCCTGCGGCACCCGCGTCTATTCTGCCGACGCCGGCGTGGTCCGGGCCGTAGGCTGGCATCTTTGGGGTGGCGGCAACAGGGTGGAGATCGATCACGGCAATGGCCTGATCACCACCTACAACCACCTTGAGGCAATCGCGGTCAAAAAAGGGGAATCCGTCCAGGTCGGTGAAGTCATTGCACGCGTGGGAACTACAGGTTCCTCCACAGGCTGCCACCTCCACTTTGAGACCATCCTCAACGGAAAGCATGCCAATCCGGCCGACTGGAAGCTTTTGCCCACCAAGCAGATGGACGACCTCGGCTTCCTTGAGATGGCCAGCTACGCACCAGGCCAGAAGCATCCCGATGGCGCCGAAACTCCCCAGTGGGCGATTCCCATAGCGGCGGATGGCGCGCACGAAGTTGACGGCGGACACGACCATTCTGATCCCGGTTCTGGCGACGGTACAGCAGGCCAGGATCCCAGCTCGCCTTCACCGAGTCCTTCGCCCGCGGAGCCAACACCGACACCGACGCCGACTCCCACACCGACGACACCGGCTCCCACACCGACGCCTACACCCACTCCGACAACTCCAGCTCCCACGCCCACGCCTACACCCACGACGCCGACTCCCACACCCACGACGCCGACAGAGCCGACGCTGACACCGACAGAGCCGACGCCGACACTGACACCGACAGAGCCGACACCAACATTGACACTGACCGAGCCGACGCCGACGGAGTCCACGCCGCCGGCGGCGACTGTTGAGCCCACTCCGACGCCCACGGTCAGCGCGGCGGCAGGGCCGAGCACTCCGACGGGGCCGGTGCCTTCGCCGACGTTGGAGGCGACTGCCTTGGCGTCCGTCCAACCGACGCTGACCCTGGAGCCAGTAGCCACCCCTACCCCTTAGCGAGCGAACGAATGTCTGATCCCTGCGGAGGCCAATAAATCAGGATTATTCAACATGCCAACCGGAGTTTGCACATTGTTTGCCTTAAGTCTGGTTGGATAAAGATTACTGAGAGGGACACTGGGAGCGCCGCTTCCAACCAACCACGAAGGCAGTAATGGAGCATATCGAGGCCGAACACCCCCGGCCACGTCATTTTCTACTCCACCTGAGCGACCCCCACCTGATGGGAGGTCCCGAACCCCTTTACGGCGCGATCGACAGTGAATCCCTTCTGGCCCAGCTCTTCGAGGAAGTACAGGCTTCGGGCGTGCGTCCTGAAGCGGTCATTTTTACCGGAGACCTCGCCGATAAGGGGGAGCCGGAGGCCTATGCCAAGCTCCGGGCCATCGTTGACCCGGCCTGCGAGGCCATGGGCGCACAGGTCATCTGGGCCATGGGAAATCACGACAACCGGGCCCATTTTCGCACCGGCCTGCTGGATCAGCCTGCAGATGACTCCCCGATAGACCGCAGCTACTACATCAACGGGCTCCGCGTCATCACCCTGGACACCTCCGTGCCGGGCTTCCATCACGGCGAACTAAGTCCGGCCCAGCTCGAGTGGCTTACCGACCAGCTGGAAACGCCGGCCCCGGATGGCACCATATTGGCTTTGCACCACCCGCCGGTCCCGTCCGTGCTGGACCTTGCTGTGCTCGTGGAACTGCGCAATCAGGCTTCCTTGGCCGCAGTTCTGCGTGGCTCGGATGTACGCACCATTTTGGCCGGCCACCTGCACTATTCCACTACGGCCAGCTTCGCCGGGATTCCTGTGTCCGTCGCCTCAGCGACGTGCTACACCCAGGACCTGAACGTTCCCGTCGGTGGTTCCCGCGGCAGGGACGGCGGACAGGCATTCAATCTGGTCCATGTCTATGAACACACCATCGTTCACTCCGTGGTTCCGCTGGGGCAGACACCCACTGTTGGTGAATTCGTCAGCGCGGAGGATACCCGGAAGCGGCTCGCAGCAGCCGGCATCGTAATCCCCGAAAAGGCAAAAACCCAGGGAGTTACGAAGCCCAAGGTCGTCACCAGCCCCTGACATAGCCCAGTGGGCTTCCATCCCGCTCGACCCGCGCGAACTGGCAGGCAATGCCCTCAAATTCACATTTGAGGGCATTGCCTGCCAACTCGTTCCCGAGGATTGCTGGGCGGCTTACTTCTCCCAGGGTGCTTTGATGGGGAAGTAGTTTTCCAGAAAGTCAGTAACAATGTCGGCGCGCTCATCCGCGGGGACCTCAGGGAAGCTGCCGTCGTTGAGGCAGAAGAAATCCATGTTCCGCTTGGCCAAGAGCTTGGGGAGATAGTTCAGCCCTGCCCGGACAGTGGTGTCGATGTAGCGGACCTTGGCGGCTGTCTGTGTGGTGGCCTTGCCGGTCAACAGCGCGTAGTAGTGGTAGAAGGAGTTGGTCACCGAGATATTGTCGGCCGCCCGGAAAACGCTGGCCGCCGTCTTGGTGAATTCGTCAGGGAATTCCTTCTCCATCCGGGCCACCACGCTACGCCGCAGAGGGGCTGCGGTATGTTCCAGATGCCTGGTGGTGATCCGGCCGAAGCGGTTCCAGAGAAGCTTCCGGTTGACCCGAGCGGCGTTTTCGAAGCCGCTGCGCTCGGCGTCGTTATCACCCAGGCCGATACGGGTCTCTGCTTCGATGAACTTGGTGATTCCCCCCGGCGTGAAGAACATGTCCGGTGCCACTGACCGGCCGAAGAACATGTCGTCGTTGGAATACAGGAAGTGCTCGGACAGGCCCTCGATGTGGTGCAGCTGGCACTCGACTGCCTGGGAGTTGTGCGTGGGAAGCACGGACGAGTCAGCAAAGAATTCCTCGCTGCGCACGATCGTGACCGTCGGGTGGTCTGCCAACCAGGCAGGTGCCGGCGAGTCAGTGGCAATAAAGATCCGCCGCACCCAGGGCGCGAACATGTAGACGGAGCGGAGAGCGTACTTCAGCTCGTCGATCTGCCTGAACCGGGCCTCGTGGTCATCACCCTCGCCCAGCACGGCTCCCGCCATCCGGGCACGCCGGGCGGCGATGTACTCCGGGGAGTTGCCGTCCACCCAGGAGAACACCATGTCGATGTCAAAGCTGATATCGCTTGCATGGTCCGCGAACATGTTTTCGATAGTGGGCCAGGTGTGGCCATACCGCTCCACGGTGCCGCGGACTGCGTCCTGTGTTAGCAGTGTGCGCCTGGTGAGCGAGTTCTCGATCGGCAGGATCAGCTGGTTGCCTTCGAAGCTCCACAGTTCCAGCTGTACGCCTGCAGAGGCGCCGAATTCGAAGCCGCCCTCAGGCTCAACGCGCGGACGGTACATGCGGAAGATCCTCGCCTGGCGGTTGGTGGACAACTCTCCATCCGCGACCAGCACTGAGGACTTTTTCTTGGCGTCCACTGTCATGGAATAGAAAGGCTCATCCAGGCAGGCTTCGACGAGTGCGGAACGGAGCG
This sequence comes from Arthrobacter rhizosphaerae, assembly GCF_023062595.1. Classification (GTDB taxonomy): domain Bacteria; phylum Actinomycetota; class Actinomycetes; order Actinomycetales; family Micrococcaceae; genus Arthrobacter; species Arthrobacter rhizosphaerae. Next base: position 144,512 of record NZ_JALLAN010000011.1, on the reverse strand, counting down.
TCTTGCGGTCCTTCCAATCCAGGGCGATGACCGGACGGTCATTGTTGCCGCGGACCAGCAGATAGTCCAGACCGGCGGACGCCAGCACATTGCGCAGGAACAGTAGATCCTCCACCATCGCCTGATACGGCGTCCGGTTGGAGTTGATGAGGGCATAACGGCCCCTGTGCCTGATGACATCGGGGCGGTTCTTGAGGCGGGCGACAGCAGCCGGCGACGTTATTTCCGGATGGCTCCGGACATCGTCGGATGGCTGGCTGCCGTAGTAGATCTCATCCTGGACCAGTGCGTCTGTAATGGCGATTCTCCGAGCTGTTTAATACGAGGGGTTCTACCTGCATAATAACGGAGAACAAAAAACGCGAGTCAAACATCGATTGGGCGGCAAGTACGGGTTCAGGTGGTCAGTGCCTCCCGCCAGCCGCGCAGGAAAGCACCCCCGGCGTCGTCGTGAATGACTGTGCTGTCAAGCCCCAGGTTCTCAGCGGTGAGGATCTCGTACGGCTTCTCAGGAACGCCGTCCGCCGGACGGACGTCCACGTGCTTCACAGGGTGGTCATTGTGGTGGAGCCAGTCGGCCATGGCGTAGTCGGTCCGGGAATCTCCGACAGTCCGCCACGCCTGAGGCGTGATGCCCTGGGCCGCCAACAGCTCAACAGCCCGGCTTGCCCCCAGATCCTTGCCCAGGCGGATGGACTCGATATCCGTGGAGATGATGGTGGGATCCACGCGGTAGTCCACCTGGTCGTCCGAATCCGGTTCATGGTGGTCCAGCCGAACGACACCCAGGCCGTGCCTGACCATGAGCTCCATGGCATCCGCGTCGAAGAGTTTCTGTTCATCAAGATAATCGGCACTGGGCACGTCTATGTGCTGTTCCACCGAAACCATTGCCCGCTTGGTCTCGTCGAAGAACATATGCCTGGCGTAGTCCTCCGCCACCATACGACGGACGTCGTCACCGTAGGCCTGGGGAACGGCCAGCTCCCGGTCCACATGGATGGGGCCAGGGCCGTCGGCGGTGTAGCTGAACCAGACGGCCCCCTTCTCGCAGATGGCATGGATGATGGTTCCGGCAGGGATCCCGGCGGCGATCATGGGAACCATGACCTGTTCCCGAATGAAGGCATCCGAGCGGCCCGTGTTGAAAACGACCGGAATTCCGGCGGTGGCCAGGGCGACGAGGTCCTCAATAATTTCCGCCTTGACGTTGCGGGTGACAGGACTTGCCACAGGACCGTCGACGTCGAGCAGCAGGGCCAGTGGGGGAGTCGACGGCGGGGCAGCGGCCACGGGAGTCTCGGGTACAGTCATGCCACCCATTGTGTCAGCCGACCCGTACGAGATGCGTTCTGCGCGACGAACGTTGCACCCATGAGGAATGGTCACTGTTTGGCTACAACCTGTCCGCGGCGAGGGTCACTCATTCCGTTGGAGCTGCTTCTTCCATAGGCTTGCAGAGTGATATTCAAAGCTGTGGGCGAGGGACGCCCTTACCCCGACCATGGTTACAACACGCCCAAAGCATGGGCTGCTCTTCCTCCGCGCCCCGTCCGCCTCGACGAGCTCGTGACCACCAAGCGGACCCTGGATCTTGAAGCCCTGCTGGCCGAGGATTCAACGTTTTTCGGTGACCTTTTTCCCCACGTGGTGGAGTACCGGGGCGTGCTGTACCTGGAGGACGGGCTGCACCGGGCAGTCCGAACCGCACTTCATCAGCGGAACGCCATTCACGCCCGCGTGCTGGTGATAGATGGCTAAGAAACCGCACGATCCGTCTCTACTCCACGGGCACCACGTGGTGACAGGCCCCGAACTGCGGGCCACGCTAATTGAACATGACGAGCGCCAATCGAAGCCCATCAGGGTGCGCCGGAGGATCATTCACGGCGTGGTCTTGGTACTGCTCATGGCGCTTATCGCCAGCGGAGTGGTGGTGGCCGTGGCCATCATGAGAGGGCAGGTCACCATCGCGACGGCGGAGCCCAGCAAGGAACCGGTGACGCTGTGCCCGACGGCCATCCACGACTACACGCCGAATGAAAAAGTGAATCTGAATGTCTTCAACGGCACCAGCCGCGCCGGACTTGCCAGGACCGTTGCGGACGAGTTCCTGGCCCGGAAATTCGTCGTCGGAAACGTGGGGAACCAGGAAACAGGGTTCCGTGGCGTTGCCGCGGTCGTGTCGGGATCGGCCGGCCAATCAGCCGCCTTTACTGTCCAGCGCAACCTGCCGGGCTCCGACTACTTCCAGGACAACCGGACGGACGCAAGCGTGGATGTCATCCTGACCAACGACTACAAGGCACTCACGCCACCGGAACTTGTTGACCAGACACCAGGAAAGCTCAGCTGCCCGCGGGAAACCCGGCGCATCGTGGACGATTCCAAGTGGCCTGTTGTCCCGCCGGCCGGCTGACCCTGCGGGCTGGCCCCCAGCTCCATTTCGACGGTTCCCTGCAGGCTAGACGTTCCGAAACATCGAGTGGGCAGGGAACCGTCGAAATGGCCGCAACCTAGGCCGCGGGTTGGGTGACCCGGATGGGCCGCCTGCCGCCGTCGCTGTCGAACCTTGCCCCGGCACCCAACTGAATGAACCGTACGGTCCGATCGATGGCGTCCACTGTTCCATCCCCGCGGGCGGCGCTGGAGGACAGCGTGCCATGAATCAGTTGCGCCAGCTGGATGACGTCGGCGGCGGGCAGGTACCCCTGTGCCATAGCTTCCCGCAGGATGTCCTGCAGAAGCACGCTCAGCTCTCCGACATGATCCGCCAGCCTCGCGAACGAGGCCGGGGAAAGCACAGCGCCCATTGCGGGGCCAGGCGGGAGATGGCGGCGGCTGAGGTCCTCCACCTGTGCCCTCACGTACAGTGCCAGCTGCTCCACAGGGTTGTCCAAGGACTGAAGTGATTCGCGGAGCCCGATGAGGAAGCGTTCTGTTTCATCCAGCGCGTAGGAGATCAGCAGTTCTTCGATGTCCGCGTAGTAGTTGTAGACCGCGGTTCGGCCGATGCCTGCGTGGCGGGCGACGTCGGTCATGGTGAGGCCGGGAAGCCCATGCGAAAACAGGAGCTCACCGAAGGCGGTCAGGATACGTCGTTGGGTTTCGGCACGTTGGGCGGCGTTTGTGGGCGCCGAAATCCTAGGCATACAGACACATTACCGTTATCTGTCAGCAAACTTCCCGACGGCCGACGGCGGACGGCGCCGGTACGGTGACAGCCCCTTTTGCTCTCCGGCAATTGGGAGGACGATTAAAGGGCATCCATCATAAGGAGGTCAGTGATGTGCTACGGATACAACAAGGATTTCGGGCGTGACACCAGGAAGGATGCCTCACGGAAACCTGAAGAGCGCCTGCAACCTGAAGAAAGGCCGGAACCTCGCGTTGAGGTGAAGGACTTCAAGTTCTGGGCCTTCCCCCGCCGCCATCGGGAGTTTTCTGATCCCGAGCCGGTAGTTGACCGCACACGCGAGAAGGTGTGATGGCCCCGGGAGGTCGAAGTGAAAAAGGAAGGCCCCGCGTTTGCGGGACCTTCCTTTTCAATTGGTGCCTTTGCAGTCCCTGCCTTTTCAGCGCCTGCTCAGATGGTGGCCTGGACTAAATGGCGCAACCGTCGGGACCGCAGACGACGCCGTCACTGTCCGTTGCGTTGTCCGCGGCACCTTCGTTGCCGGCAGCGACCATAACGAGCGGGTGGGATTCCTGCCAGCCCTGCTCCAGAGCTTGCCGGAAAGTCTCCACCGGCTGGGCTCCGGAGAGGCCGAACTTGCGGTCGATGACGAAGAAGGGGACGCCGCTGATGCCGAGGGCGCGGGCTTCGGCGAAGTCCTGACGGACGTCGTCGGCGAACTTGTCTGTAGCGAACAGCGCGGCCACCTCGTCGGCGTTGAGCCCTAACTCCAGTGCAACTGACGTCAGGTATTCGGTGCTGCCGATGTCCTTGCCTTGCTCGAAGTGCCCGCTGAGCAACCGCTCCTTTGCCGCGTCCTGCAGCCCATGGGCAGCGGCAAGATGGATGAGGCGGTGTGCTGTGAAGCTGTTGGCCACCACAATCGTGTCGAAGCGGAAATCCAATCCCTCGCCCTTGGCCTGCGCTGCAACGTGGTCAAACATCTGCGAAACCTGGGCCGCAGCCATGCCCTTGCGGGTGCTCAAATAGTCCAGTTCGGTGCCGTCGTAATGCTCCGGCAGGGAAGGATCCAGCTGGTAGCTGCGCCACTTCACCTCGATAGAGTCACGGTGGGGGAACTCGGCGAGGGCAGCTTCAAAGCGGCGTTTGCCGATGTAGCACCAGGGGCAGGCCACATCGGACCAGATCTCAATCTTCATGCTTGCCACAACCCCCGCGTCCCGGCACTCATTCCCATAACGGTCTATGGATTTGGTCACAGGGCGGGTTACACAGCGCTCAGGCTGGAAGCGAACGCTCCATCACGAAGTCGTGCTCCACGGTAGTGCCAAGCTTGAACGTTTTGGTCCCAACTTTGCTGAAGCCGGATTTTTCATAGAAGCGGATGGCCTTGGCGTTCTCGCTGTTGACGCCCAGCCAGAGTCCCTTGGCGCCTGCTGCCGCGGCGGATTCCACTGTTGCGTGCATCAACTCGGCAGCAGCCCCTAGCCCGTGGTGGTCCGGATGCAGGTAGCACTTGCTGAGCTCTGTGGACGGCAGCAGGTTCAGCGCCGCGGCAACCTCCGGATCCTGTGCCGGCCGGGCGACGAGCATGCTGTAGCCCCGCAATTCGCCGCCCGCTTCGACCACCAGGATGGTGATATCCGGGTCAGCCGCATAGGCACGAAAGTGCTTCTCGCTGAGCGTGTTCGCCAGGTGCGCGGCGATGTCCGTGGGTGAAGCACCCGGCGGGCAGGCCAGCGGAAAGGTAACGCCGGCCAGCTCTGCCAGCCGGCCGGCGTCGTCCTCTGTTGCTTTTCGAATGATGTGCGCCATACCAAAAACTCTAGCCCGGAAGGCCGCGGTCTCAGTTCCCGTAGAGGTCAGTCCTTGCTGCTGAAGGCGGCATCAAACGAGGTGCTCGATGCCGGGAAGTCGAACTTCTTGAGGGCGGCGAGGGCCTCGGGGGCGCCGTGGAGGCGGTCCATGCCGGCGTCCTCCCATTCGACGGAGATGGGCCCGTTGTAGCCGATCGCGGTGAGGGCGCGGAAGGAGGATTCCCAGGGGACGTCGCCCCGGCCTGCAGAGACGAAGTCCCAGCCGCGGCGCGGGTCGCCCCAGGGCAAGTGGGAGCCCATGACGGTGTTCCGGCCGGTGAACCGGAGCTTGGTGTCCTTGCAGTCCACGTGGTAGATCCGGTCCTTGAAGTCCCAGATGAAGGAGACGGGATCGATGCCCTGCCACATGAAGTGGGACGGGTCCCAGTTCAGGCCAAAGGCTTCGCGGTGCCCGATGGCCTCGAGGGTCCTGACGGTGGTCCAGTAATCGTAGGCGATTTCGGAGGGGTGGACTTCGTGGGCGAACCGGACGCCGCACTCGTCAAAGACGTCAAGGATGGGGTTCCACCGGTCGGCAAAGTCCTGGTACCCGGCCTCGATCACCTTTTCCGGGACCGGTGGGAACATTGCCACGTACTGCCAGATGGAGGACCCGGTAAACCCGACGACGGTGTTGACACCGAGGGCCTGGGCGAGCCGTGCGGTGTGTTTCATTTCCTCGGCGGCGCGTTGGCGGACGCCCTCGGGTTCCCCGTCTCCCCAGACCCTCGACCCGACGATGGCCTCGTGGCGGAAGTCGATGGGGTCATCGCACACGGCCTGGCCCTTGAGGTGGTTGGAGATGGCCCAGACCTTCAGGTTGTACTTCTCCAGGACCGCGAGTTTGGACTCGACGTAGCCGGGCTCATCCCAGCGCCAAGCATCCAGGTGGTCTCCCGAAACGGCGATTTCCAGGCCGTCATAGCCCCAGCCGGAGGCCAGCTTCGCGACCTCTTCAAACGGAAGGTCAGCCCACTGGCCGGTAAACAGCGTGTAAGGGCGCGGCATGTCAGGCTCCTTCAAGGGTGGTGGAGCCGGCCGGTGGTCCGGTCAGCTGGATGATTGAACTTTTGGCGGCGGAGCTTTCCTCCACGGCACTGAGGACGCGTTGAACGGCGAGGCCTTCCTCGAACGACGGCGACGGTTCAGTTCCGCTGCCGATCGCAAGAAGAAAATCACGGATCTGGTGGGTAAAGGAATGCTCCCACCCGAGCACGTGACCCTGCGGCCACCAGGCTCCAAGGTAAGGATGCTCCGGTTCATTGACCAGGATTCTCCGGAAGCCCTGCTCCCGGACGGGCACCGTGGAATCCAGGAAGCTGAGTTCGTTGAGGGACTCAAGGTCGAACAGCAGCGCACCCTTCTCTCCGTAGATCTCAAGTTTTAGAGAGTTCTTCTGGCCAGTAGCCACCCGGGAGACTTCCACGGAAGCGATTGCTCCCGAGGCGAGGTTCAGCGTGGCCCAGACGGCGTCGTCGACCGTCACTTCTTCCAAGCCGCCGTCCAAACCGGTCCCCGGCCGGTGAGTCGTGAAGGTGTGGGTGCGGCCGGAGACCTCGATGACCTGGTCAGCGAGGAGAAACAGCACCTGGTCGATAGCGTGGGAGGCGATATCGCCTAAAGCACCCGATCCCGCCTTGTCCTTCCGGAGCCGCCACGTCATGGGTGCCTCCGGATCCGCGAGCCAGTCCTGAAGATAGGCCGCACGGACGTGCCGGATGTTTCCCAGCCTGCCCTCGGCGATCAACTCCCGGGCCAGGGCCAGGGCAGGGATACGGCGGTAGTTGAAGCCGATCATCGACTGCACGCCCTGAGCGCGGGCTGCCTGGGCGGCTTCCGTCATGGCCTGGGCCTCACCGAGAGTGTTGGCGAGCGGCTTTTCGACGAGAACGTGTTTGCCGGCGTTGAGCGCCGCGATCGCGATCTCCGCATGCATAAAGCCCGGGGCACAGATGTCCACGATGTCGATGTCGTCCCGGTCCAGAACGGCACGCCAGTCGGTTTCCGATCCCGCCCAGCCGTATGTGGCAGCGGCCGCAGCCACACCCTCTGCGTCCCGGCCCACCAGCACCTTGCGCTCGAAGGCGGGGACGTCGAAGTAGCTGGCGACATTCCGCCAGGCGTTCGAATGCGCCTTGCCCATAAACGCATAGCCGATCATTGCCACACCCAGAGTTTTGGATTCCGGGCGCGTGCCGCTGTGCGAATTGTCGGTATGGCGTTCTTGTGAAGTCATGGTGTGCCTTCCGAGAGAGTGGGGGCTTCCGGTGCCCAATCCTCGGGGAGGGCCTCGGATGCCTGAGCGGAGCTTTCGACGTCGACGAAGGCACCTGTTTCCATGGATTCGGTGATCGAGACCATGGTGTCAAGGACGTGGTACGCCAGTGCGCCGGTTGCCCGGTGCTGGACGCCGGCCCGGAGTGACCGGGCCATGTCCAGGACACCCATACCGCGGCCACTGGCAGGTCCGGTGGCCGGAACAGTTGTCCAATCCTCGTTCCCTGGCTTCCAGATACGGACATCGCCGTCGAAATGGTTCGGGTCAGGCAGTGAGATAGTGGCCTCGGTGCCGGTGATCTCTACAAAACCCGTGCGCACCCGCGGGGATTCAAAACTGAAGACACTGTGGGAGGATGCGCCGTTCGCAAATTGTGCCATGGCCGAGACGTGGGTTGGCACCTCCACGGTGAACTCCGCGCCGGCCTTGGGCCCCGAGCCGATGACCCGGACGTCCTTGGCTTTGGAGCCGACGGCGGCCACTTTCCGGATGGACCCGAACGCCTGGATCAGAGTGGTGAGGTAGTAGGGGCCCATATCGAACAGCGGGCCGGCGCCGTGCTGGAAGAGGAACGCGGGGTTGGGGTGCCAGGATTCCGGGCCGGATGTCTGGAACGTGGTCATGGCAGTGAGTGGCGTGCCGATATCGCCCCGTTCTATAAGCCGGAGCGCCGTCTGCAGTCCAGCCCCCAGGAACGTGTCCGGGGCGCAGCCTAGCCGGATCCCAGCGGCGTCGGCCGCTTTGAGCAGCCCGAGCCCGGATTCACGGTCCAGTGAAAAGGGCTTTTCGGTCCAGACGTGCTTTCCCGCCCGGACCGCTGCGGTTGCCACTTCCACGTGCGCGGCCGGAATGGTCAGATTCACGATGATTTCGACGTCGGGATGGTTCAGTGCCGCCTCAACCCCGCCCCACTCCGGGACGCTGTATTCCTTCGCCCGCTCTTGCGCGGCTTCTTCGAACAGGTCTGCGATGACGTGAACCTTCAGATCCGGGAAGACCGTCAGATTGTCCAGGTAGGCCTTGCTGATGTTTCCCGCGCCAATGACCGCTACGCCCACAGGACCCCTTCCCACAGGGCCTCTTCCGACTGGTCCGTTCCCGGTTACCGGAGTCTGCACCGCGCTCATCCTCGCACCTGGCCGGTTGCAGCCTTCTGGAGGTACGCCAGGCTCTGGGCAATGCCGTCGAAAATGTCACCGGCATAGTCGTCAAACTCAACGACGCCCACCTCAAGGGACTTTGCCGCAGCAATGATGTCCAGGACGGGAACCTGTCCCTGGCCTGCCGGCAGCTGCGCTTTTGTGTCAGCGGTAAGCGGGCCGTCCTTGATGTGGATGAGCCGCACGCGGTCACCCAGTCTGCCCAGGAGTTCAACGGGATCCTGGCCGCCCACCGCAACCCAGTAGGTGTCTACTTCCAGGACCACTTGGGGGTCCAGAAGGCCGGCGAAGTATTCAAGGGCCGTTTGGCCCTCGATCATGGACTCCAGTTCCCAGGCATGGTTGTGGTAGCCGACGCGCAGGCCGTACTCTGCCGCTTTCCTGGCTGCGGCGTTCAGCTGCGCGGCCGTGTCCTTGATGTCCTCGGCTGACTGCCACTTTTCCGCAAGGACGCAGGGTTCGATTACGGTTTCCATGCCGAGCGCCCTTGCGGCTGCAAAGATCTGATCCTGGTCCTGGCTGAGGAGGGGTGCGTGACCTGACGGTGCGGTGAGGCGGTTTTCCTCCAGAGCCGCACCCAGCTCCTTCGCGGTCGCCACGAAGTTATAGGGCTCCACTTGGGCGAACCCGATTTGAGCCACCTTCGCGATGGTGCCGGGGAGGTCCTCCTGTATGGCATTTCGCAGGGTGTAGAGCTGGATCGAATACGACATTGGATTCCTTTGCGGGAGTGTGCGTTATCTCAAATCCAAGCTAGGGGGACTTTCGTCGAACGTCAAGCAAAAGTTGGAAGTACATTGGCGGGCTTTAATCAGAATGACAGTTAGAAGCCCCCTGTGCTATCACTTATCTATGATGCCCACGCGTGGAAACGATGCGACCGCTCCTGAAATTGGCGGCAGCTTTGGGCGGGCCGGCGACCTTTTCCAGCTCCTGCGCGACGGCAAGCCGCGGACCCGGGCGGAGCTGGCCCTGATCACTGGGTTGGCGCGCTCCACCATTGCGTCCCGTATTGATGCTTTGATGCTTTCCGGACTGGTTGGGCCGGCAGGCGAGGCCAGTTCCAGCGGCGGCAGGCCGCCGTCGCGCTTTGCGTTCAACCCGTCCGCGCGCTCCATTCTGGCGGCCGATATCGGCGCCACTCACGTGATCGTTGCACTGACTGACCTCGCCGGGACGATCCTTGCCGAACGCCGGCTGTCCCTGGAGGTTTCCGAGGGCCCGGAACTCGTTCTTGGCCGGGTTGTGGAGGAAGGCAAGCTTCTGTTGGCCAAAGCCGGTGTGGGGACGGCGGCGCTGGCCGGCATCGGAATAGGCCTGCCGGGGCCTGTGGAACACGCCACCGGAAAGCCGGTCAAGCCGCCTATCATGCCGGGATGGGACGGGTACGACGTCGTCCGTTACGTTCAGCGCTCGTTGGCAGTACCGGTTCTGGTGGACAACGACGTCAACATCATGGCATTGGGGGAGCGGAACGCTTACTGGCCGGAGGAGGAGAACTTTCTCTTCATCAAAGTGGCCACCGGCATCGGTGCAGGGATCATCAGCAGCGGAACTCTCCAGCGTGGCGCTGACGGAACGGCCGGCGACCTCGGCCACGTCCGTGTTCCACGGGGCGATACCGTGCTGTGCCGCTGCGGAAACTACGGCTGCCTCGAAGCCCTCGCTTCCGGGCCCGCCGTTGCGGCAGAGCTCAGCGCCCACGGACTGGCTGCCCAAAAAGGCAGCGATGTGCTTGAGCTCGTGAATCAGGGAAACCCCCAGGCCATCCAGGCCTTGCGCCAGGCCGGCCGGGATGTCGGTGATGTGCTGGCAACCGTGGTTAACCTGCTCAACCCTTCGCTGATAGTCATTGGGGGGAGCCTGGGGCAGACAGGAGACCACCTCATGGCGGGTGTGCGCGAAGTGGTCTACCGGCGTTCGCTGCCGCTGGCCACCAGCCGCTTACGGATCGCCTCCTCCAAGGCGGGGGACCAGGCGGCGGTGCTCGGTGCCAGCCAGATGGTGACGCAGCACGTGCTGTCTCCATCCGTCGTCGAGGCAACCCTCCAGGCCATCGGCTAAGCTCGCAGCCGCCGGGTAAGCTGGCGGGCTCCTGCGGAGCGGCGGAAAGCTGCGACGAAGCCGCCGCTTGCTGCCCGGCGTGATAGCAATGGGAGTGATGAAAGCGATGACCCGTTCCCTGGCTCCGACCCAATGAGGGCGTCCCCCCTGTCGAAAGTACCTGTTCTTTCCAGGATGCCGCAGGGCTTGATACTGCTGGCCTGCATTGGCCTGATTGCCCTCAACATGCGTGGCCCGTTTGTCGCCGTCGCGCCAGTGGTTGGTGCGATGCAGCGGGAGTTGGGGTTCTCCGCCGTGGAACTGGGCCTGCTGACGGGCATCCCCGTGCTGTGCTTTTCGCTGGCTTCGCCCCTCGCATCCTTTGCCGCGCGCAGGTTCGGGGCGGAGTTCGCCATCACCTTGACCCTGCTGGGAGTCCTGGCAGGCGTCGTGCTCCGCTCGGCAGGAAGCGGCGTTCTGGTGATGGCTGGCACGGCAATCATCGGCATCGCCATCACCATTGGCAACATCGCCGTGCCCCTGATCATCCGCCGCGACTTTTCCCCCCGTCGTCAAAGTTCTGCGATGGGCATCTACACGGCGGCCCTCAACATTGGATCATTCCTCACGTCCGTGGTTACGGCTCCCATCGCCGAAGCAGTGGGCTGGAGGCTCGCGCTGGCAGCGACGGGGCTGTTCGCCGTGGCGGCGGTCGTGTTCTGGATCTTGGCGGTGGGAATGGGTGACGCGTTCCGCCCGCGTATGGCTGACACCGGTATCAGACCGGCGGCAACGGGACGCCCTGCGTCGCGTTGGATCACTGTGGGGCTGACTCTTGGCTTCGCGGGCCAGGCCTTCTCGTACTACGGCGTGACAGCCTGGCTGCCGACGCTGCTGGCTGACGAGCTTGGGATGGCGCCGGCGGCTGCCGGTGCCGGCTCCTCGCTGTTCCAGATCCTCGCCATTGTGGGGGGACTCGGGGTCCCGCTCGCAGCCAGGATTGCCAGTACGACGGCGGTGGCCGTCACCTTGGGATTGCTCTGGCTGGCCGTGCCCCTGGGGTTGCTGCTCGCGCCGGAACTGTGGTGGCTCTGGTGCTCCCTCGGAGGGGTGGCCCAGGGCGGAGGAATCACCATCATCTTTATCGCAATCATCAGGCTGGCACGGGATCAGGTATCGGCGGGAAGGATGTCGGCCGTGGTCCAGGGCACCGGCTACTGTTTCGCTGCCGTGGCCCCCACCCTGCTGGGCTACGTGCACGGACTTAGCGGCTCGTGGACTGTGCCGCTCCTGATGATCCTCGGCTCGGTATTGGCGTTCTTCCTTGGCACCACCCTTTCGGTCCGAAAGGCGCCGAAATAGTGGTGCTTCCGTTGCTGGGCTGCCTCCCGGCCATCGGGATGCCTGTTGCGAAGGGCGTGGCAGCCCAGCAGACGGAAAATCAGGCGGCGGAGAGTTCCTCTTCGCTCGCTTCTTCGCGGGCTTCGGTCAGGAAGCGGGCGTAGGCAGGCAGGGTCAGGAACGTGGGGAACTGGTCGCTGAGCGTGACTTCTTCGAAGATGTCACGGGCATCCGTGAAGCGGTCGCCATCGAAGCGTTCAAGCTTGGCGAACTCCTCATCGAGCAGATCCTCCACCCATTGGCGGGTGATGATTTCGCCGTGGTCCGTGATCGCGTGGGCATAGATCCACTGCCAGAGCTGGGAACGGGAAATTTCTGCCGTGGCCGCGTCCTCCATGAGGTTGTGGATGGCCACCGCGCCGTTACCGCGGAGCCAGGACTCGATGTAGCGGATGCCCACTTCGATGTTGTTCCTGATGCCGGTTTCAGTGATGGTGCCTTCAGTGGCTGCCACGTTGATAAGCGCGCGGTCGTCCGGGATCACGTCCTCACGGAGACGGTCCAGCTGGTTGCTGCGCTCGCCGAGTACGCCGTCGAACACTTCGCGACAGACGGGTACGAGGTCCGGGTGGGCTACCCAGGAACCGTCGAAGCCGTCGTTGGCTTCGCGGGTTTTGTCGGCGCGGACCTTTTCGAAGGCGTTGGCGTTGGCAACCTCATCCTTGCGGTTGGGAACGGCTGCTGCCATTCCGCCGATCGCCATGGCCCCGCGCTTGTGGCAGGCACGGACGAGTTGCTCCGTGTAGGCGCGCATGAAGGGTTGCGTCATGGTCACCTGGGCCCGGTCCGGGAGGACGAAGCGGGGCCCGCGGGTACGGAAGTTCTTGATGAGCGAGAAGATGTAGTCCCACCGGCCCGCGTTCAGTCCTGCAGCGTGATCACGTAGTTCGTAGAGGATTTCCTCCATTTCGAAGGCCGCAGTGATCGTCTCGATGAGCACGGTAGCGCGGATGGTTCCCTGCGGGATGTCCAGGAAATCCTGCGCCAGAATGAAGATGTCATTCCACAGCCTGGCTTCGAGCCGGTTTTCGATCTTGGGCAGGTAGAAGTAAGGACCTTTACCCTGGGCGATCAGTCGGCGGGCGTTGTGGAAGAAGTACAGCCCAAAGTCCACGATGCCGCCCGCGATGGGGACGCCGTCGATCAGCAGGTGCTTTTCGGGCAGGTGCCACCCCCTGGGGCGGACCACGATGGTGGGCAATTCCTCGGCAGGACGGAGCTTGTACTCCTTACTGCGTCCGTCGGAGGTACTCGTGAAGTCGATACGGCGTTCCATCGCATCCGTGAGGTTCAGCTGGCCCTGGATGACGTTGCGCCACGTCGGGGTGGAAGAGTCCTCCATGTCCGCAAGCCACACCTTGGCGCCGGAGTTCAGGGCGTTGATGGTCATCTTCTTGTCCACGGGCCCGGTGATTTCCACCCGCCGGTCCTCAAGGCCAGGCGCCGGGGGAGCAACCCGCCAGTTGGGATCATTGCGGATCTCTTCGGTCTCCTTCAGGAACCGCGGGTCCTGCCCCTTGGCGATCTGTCCCCGCCGGTCACGGCGCGCCTGCAGCAACTCCTGCCGCCGCTCAGCCGTGGCACGATGCAGTTTTGCAATGAAGGCCAGCGCGTCCGGTGTAAGAACCTCGTTCTGCCGGCAAATAGGCTGCGCGGTCAGAGAAATGCCATTAATGCTGAAACTGTCAGTGAAGGTGTTCATTTCATTCTCCTGGTCCAGGACCCAACTGGGTAGCAGTAGATGTCGTTTTGAGCCTCCAAAACGACACCTAGTGCTACTTACTTGGGGAAGTGGTTAGTGGAACTGGCCCTCTTCGGTCGATCCGACCAAGGCGAGGGTGGATGCGTTCGGGTTGAGCGCAGTGGCGATGTCATCGAAGTAGCCGGTGCCGACTTCGCGCTGGTGCTTGGTTGCGGTGTAGCCGCGGGATTCGGAGGCGAATTCCTTTTCCTGGAGTTCGACGTAGGCGCTCATACCTTCGCGGGCGTAGCCGTGGGCGAGGTCGAACATCGAGTAGTTCAGGGCGTGGAAGCCGGCCAGGGTGATGAACTGGAACGTGAAGCCCATGGCGCCGAGTTCACGCTGGAACTTGGCGATGGTGGCGTCGTCCAGGTGCTTGCGCCAGTTGAATGACGGCGAGCAGTTGTACGAGAGCATCTGGTCCGGGAACTCTGCCTTGACGGCCTCGGCGAACTTGCGGGCGAGCTCAAGGTCAGGGGTGCCTGTCTCCATCCAGATGAGGTCGGAGTACGGGGCGTAGGCCTTGGCCCGGGCGATGCAGGGTTCGATACCGTTTCGGACCTTGTAAAAGCCTTCCGGGGTGCGGACCGGCTGGCCGCCTTCGCGGAGGATGAATTCCTGGTCGCGCTCGTCGACGTCGGAGGTGATCAGGGTGGCTGCCTCGGCGTCGGTTCGGGCGATGACGACGCTCGGGGTTCCGGCGACGTCGGCCGCAAGGCGGGCAGCGTTCAGGGTGCGGACGTGCTGCTGGGTCGGGATGAGTACCTTGCCGCCGAGGTGGCCGCACTTCTTCTCCGAGGCGAGCTGGTCTTCCCAGTGCACACCCGACGCGCCGGCCTGGATCATGGATTTCATGAGCTCGTAGGCATTAAGGGGGCCACCGAAGCCGGCTTCGGCGTCGGCGACGATGGGGACCATCCAGTCCTCAACGGTCTGGATGCCTTCGGAGAATTCGATCTGGTCGGCCCGGAGCAAGGCGTTGTTGATGCGGCGGACCACTGTCGGGACAGAGTTGGCCGGGTACAGCGACTGGTCCGGGTAGGTGTGGCCCGAGTTGTTGGCATCAGCGGCGACCTGCCAGCCGGAGAGGTAGATAGCCCGAAGTCCCGCTTTGACCTGCTGCACTGCCTGGTTTCCGGTCAGGGCGCCCAGGGCATTGGTGTATTGGCCGGTCTTGTGCTCCTCGGTGAGCTGCTTCCAGAGTTTTTCCGAACCGCGGCGGGCCAGGGTGTGCTCTTCGGAGACACGGCCGCGGAGGCGGACGACGTCGGAGGCCTTGTAGTCCCGGGCCACACCTTCCCAGCGCGGGTTGGCGGCCCACTCGAGCTCCAGTGCGGCAGCCTGCTCGCTTGCCATGTCCTGGGCGGACGGCTGGGTGGGCTCAAATGCTGCAGTCATCTTTGTCTCCTTGGTTGTGCGGCGATATAGGCGCCGGAATTGGTTCCTCAGCCGGCCCGTTCTGCTCCGTTGCAGTCCGGGCCGGCCTTTCCGGTGCGGTGTTTCTTTCCGTGATCTCTACTTTTCTGCACTTACAAGACGCTTACTAGGGGTACTTGCTGGAAAGAAATGCAGTTCTTGCCGTATTCTTCAGAAATGCCTACTTCAAGCTGGAACCGGAAAGCCGCACCGCCGTCGTCGTCCGTTGCGGCCGGAGAACTGGACGTCATCAGCCTTGGGCGCCGCGTGCGCCACCTCCGTAAAGCGGCAGGTATGACGCTCGACGACGTCAGTGCCGCCGTCGGCACCGCCCCGAGCCAGCTGAGCCTTATCGAGAACGGCAAACGTGAACCCAAACTCGGGCTGCTGCAGCAGCTCGCGGCGGCGTTCAATGTGGGTATCGAGCAGCTGCTGGGAGCAGAGCCGCCCAACCGGCGGGCAGCCCTGGAGATCGAGCTGGAACGCTACCAGCGCAGCCCCATTTATGAGTCCCTCAATCTGCCCAAAATCCGTATCAGTTCGCGGCTTCCAATGGATGTGCTGGAGTCCATGGTCGGCCTGCAGCAGGAGCTGGAACGCAAGCTCAATGAGCAGATAGCGACGCCGGAAGAAGCCCGCCGCGCCAACGTTGAACTGCGTGCCATGATGCGTGAGCGGAACAACTATTTTCCGGAGTACGAGGCCGAGGCCCAGAAGGTGCTGGCGAACGTGGGGCACACGAGCGGTCCGCTGTCCCAACACGTCATTGCCGACATCGCCGCACACCTTGGATTCAGCCTGCACCACGTGGGCGATTTGCCCCATTCCACGCGCTCCGTGACAGATCTTAAGAACCGCCGAATTTATCTCACCCAGAACCAGCGGACGGATCACGACCCCCGCTCAGTGCTGCTTCAGGCGCTTGGACACTACGTGCTGGGCCATCAGACTCCGTCCAATTACGGGGACTTTCTGATGCAGCGGGTTGCCACCAACTACTTTGCTGCGGCGCTGATGCTCCCCGAGCAGGCCACCGTTGAGTTCCTGCAGAAGGCCAAGCAGGCCAAGGAAATCGCAGTCGAGGACATCAGGGATGCCTTCGCCGTTTCCTATGAAACAGCCGCACACCGTTTCACCAACCTCGCCACCGAGCACCTGGGCATCCGGACGCATTTCCAGAAAACGCACCAGAGCGGCATCATTTACAAGGCCTACGAGAACGACGGCGTGACCTTCCCCCAGGATCACACCGGCGCCATCGAGGGCCAGCCGTCGTGCAAATACTGGACGTCGCGGGTGGTGTTCGACGTTCCGGACAAGTTCCGCGCGTACAACCAATACACCGACACTCCCGCCGGAACCTACTGGTGCACCGCCCGGACCGAGCGTTCCGCCAGTGGCGAGTTTTCGCTCTCCGTGGGTGTGCCATATGCCCACGTGAAATGGTTCCGGGGACGGGACACCACTGAGCGCTCCAAGTCGGCATGCCCGGACGAAAGCTGCTGCAAACGCCCGCCGGCGTCGCTTGCTTCAGAGTGGGCGGGCAACGCCTGGCCCTCGGCGCGGGCGCACTCGCACCTTTTGGCTGCGATGCCTCCTGGCGCCTTCCCTGGCGTGGACGAAACTGAGGTCTACAGCTTCCTGCAGGCACACTCGGGGAGCTAGTTCTCCACGCCCGCCCCTCCGGACGCTCCCTCACGTTTCGCGGGTTCTCGGCTTCAAGGGGTCGTTTACGTTGCGAAAGGTGAGGGAGCGTTGGCGTTTTGGTTGCGAAAGGTGAGGGAGCGTTGGCGTTTTGGTTGCGAAAGGTGAGGGAGCGTCGACACCAAAACGACAGCAAACCGTGACACTGTCGGCATCGTTCTCCGAAGCCCGAACTGATTGACTGAAAACCAAGGTGTCTGAGGGGGCAGCAGTGAAGAATTTTCTAGCGAAGATCTTAGCCGCGAGTGCAGCGGTGGCACTCACCGCATGTTCGTCGTCGTCGGCTCCGGAGCTGTTAAAAGCCGACGGCGTCACGCGGGTCTCCGTGGAGCGCGCCGACTATGAAACCCAGCTACGGCAGTACCGCGAATCAGGCCTGAGGCTCGGAACGGCACTCTTGGACGACGGCGGGGAGGGTGGTAACGGCAATGTGATCTCTTCGCCCGGTAGCCTGCTTATCGCCCTTGCCATGCTGCGTGCAGGCGCGTCCGGGGATACAGCGGCTGAACTTGACCGGGTCCTGGGGCTTCCGGCTGAGGGGCGGGACGAAGGCATGAATGCCCTGCTTGAGTCGTTGGAGAAGTTCGACGGCGATCCCGGGTCTGTAGATGAGGCAAACCCGCCCCGGACTCCCGTCATGCACGTTGCCAACGGGCTCTTCATTGACAAGAACGTTCCCACAGGTCCCGAGTACCTCAAGACGCTGGGGTTGCATTACGGCACGGGCGTCTACCCGGTGGATTTCCGCGATGAGGCAGTCACGGCTCCCGCCTTGGATGCCTGGGTGAACAAGAACACGGGGGGCCGGATCAAAAAGGCGCCCGCCGCATATGATCCGGA
Source organism: Arthrobacter rhizosphaerae (assembly GCF_023062595.1). GTDB lineage: Bacteria > Actinomycetota > Actinomycetes > Actinomycetales > Micrococcaceae > Arthrobacter > Arthrobacter rhizosphaerae. The sequence goes on along the minus strand of NZ_JALLAN010000011.1, from coordinate 126,937 downwards.
GAATACGTTCAGCCTGCTGAATGCGCTCTATTTTGCCTCGGCCTGGGATACGCCGTTTGATGCCAATGGAACCGCTGACTCACCGTTTACCAAGGCCGGCGGCGAAGAGGTCATGGTGCCCACTATGAACAATCTCGCAGAAATGGCCTATGCCGAAGGCCCTGGCTGGCAGGCTGTCGATCTTCCCTACGCCGAAGGGTTCGTGATGCGGCTTGTTTTGCCTGCGACGGGGACGTCGGGGGATTCCTCCCATGTTGGAACCGCGGAACTCTCGGAGATTGCCGACTCCCTGGATGGTGACGTGCCTGAAATGGTCCAGATTTCATTGCCCAAATGGGATCACAAGAGCAGTTTCGATTTGCGCAAAGTCTTCGAATCGCTCGGCTTGCAGGAGACTCTCAGTACCAGCAAGGACTTCGACAACATCCAGCCCGGAATGATCATCACCCAGGCAGCTCAGGCCGCGAACATCACCGTGGCCGAAAAAGGCACGGTCGCTGCCGCGGTCACCCAGATCAATGGTATGGCCACGAGCGCGCCGCCCATGCCGGAGCGTGTGATCCAGTTTGACCGGCCGTTCCATTACCAAATCATCCACGCCGAGACGGGACTGCCACTCTTTATCGGCAAGGTTGCCGACCCCCGCTGAGAGTCGTGATTAAGCCATTCCCGTTGCGGGGACTACTTTGACATACGACGGCGGCGCAACAATCCATAGCCCTGAAACAACCGTGGCACTACGAAGTACACGGCGAGCGGGACCACAACGAGTGTGAGCGCGAAGGCCCGGAGAACAGGATGCCAACCCTCGGAGAAGGGTGCGATGAGCGCCATCCCACCCGCTACCAGCGGAAAAATCGCAAGCCAAGTAATCAGTGCCCTCGCATGAACTGAGGGCATGTGGGGCGATGCTGGCGGAACGGGCGCTACAGAGTAAGGCTCCGGCGTCGTCACGGTGTTGGTTGGTGCAGTAGCGGCGTTTGTCTTCATGATTCAATCCCCAACTAATTAGTTGCTTTTTTCGATGACACCGACACTAGACCGTTCTATGCCCAACTGCAACCATCTAGTTGGAAACAGGTAGACTCAAGCAATGGCATGGGATACCGAGCGGACGAAGACGCTGTTGCTGGAGGCAGCCACAGCTGAATTCAGCGAAAGAGGGTTCGCTGGTGCCCGTATCGACAGGATTGCCGCTGCGGCCGGGGTCAACAAGGAGCGCATCTACCAGTACTTCGGCAAAAAGGATGAACTCTTCGATGCGGTCCTGGCCGCCGAATTGGTCAAGGTGGTAACGGAAGTTCCGCTTGAGGGAAAGGGGCCTGCGGCGTTGGGGGATTACGCCGGCAGGCTATTCGATCGTCACAGTCTGAACGGAATCTTGCCCCGCCTTCAATTCTGGGAAGGGCTGGAGCGGGGCGATTATGTGGTGAACCGGGAAGCGCGGGCAAGCCACTGTGCCGCTAAGATCGACACAATCCTCCAGGTCCTGCCAGGAATCGACCGGGCAGATGCCGCTGATTTGTTGCTGAGCGTGGTCACGTTGTGCGATGGATGGAGCGTCCTACCCCAACTCGATGCGCTCATAGCGGGTTCCGCTCCGGGGCGACTTGCCCGCCGTCGTGCCTTTGTGGTTCGTACAGTGACTTTGATGGCCGAGTCGCTGACGGCTGAAGCCGCCTGATGCCTCCTGCTTGATGGCCCCTGTTTCAACTCCTGCCTGATGCACGACGGCGGGTGGCCGGGTGAGTGGCAGAATTGCGTGACAGTGCTAATACAGCCGGCGGACAAGAACATGCCGCCGAGCGAACCACTACGAACGGAACCCCCATGCCTTCCACCCCGGGCCCCGACGCCCTGCCCCTGACCGGCTCCGCCAGAACCCTTCCGAAGTTCGCCTCCATTGGTTCGCCGTATTTCGGGATACTGCTCGCGTTCATGGCGGTGGTGCTGATCCTGTCCAACATCGGAGCGTCCAAAGGCGTCGCCATTGGCCCGGTCATCACGGACGGCGGCTTCTTCCTGTTTCCGCTGGCCTACATCCTTGGCGACGTCATCAGTGAGGTCTACGGATTCAAGGTGGCGCGCAAAGCCATCATCACCACCTTCGCCCTGTCCGTCTTCGCCTCGCTGTGCTACTGGATCATCATTGCGCTACCCGGTTTCGACGATGAGTTCGGCACCGCCAAGCAATCCGCCCTCGAAGGCGCTCTGGGGCCGGTTCCTCTAATCGTGCTGGCCTCGCTGCTGGCTTTCCTCGCCGGCCAGACCATCAATTCCTGGATCCTTGTGAAGATGAAGGCCCGGACCGGCGAGAAATCGCTGTGGGCCCGCATCATGAGTTCCTCGGTAGCCGGTGAGTTTGTGGACACCCTGATCTTCTGCAGCATTGCCGCATCCGTCATTGGCATCAACGACTTTGCCGGGTTCGTGAACTACGTGGTGGTGGGCTTCCTCTATAAGACCCTCGTTGAGTTCCTCTTTGTCCCCGTGACCTCCTTGGTGATCGGCTACATCAAGAAGCGTGAGCCAAGTTACGCTGCGTAAGGCCCCGCCATTTAGACGGTTCCGTGCCTACTCGATGTTCCGTGACACCTAGTGCGCAGGGAACCGTCGAAATGGGGCGCCGCGGAGTGGAGGGACGCGAAGTGGAGGTGGGCGTCAGCCGTCGGAACCTTGGTCCAGCGCCCGAAGTATGCGTGCTTTGAATTGCGCCTCGTTGAACAAGTCCCTCCACTCGACCCGGAGGAAGGTCCAGCCCTGTTCCATGAGCACCTTCTCGCGGCGACGCTCCTCGAACACAACCTCGCCTGTTGGCCGGTAGTCGAAGTACTTGGTCCTGCCGTCGAACTCCAGGGCCACTTTCCTTTTGGGCCAGGCGAAATCCAGCCGATGCTCGCCCAGAGGAGTCCGCACCACGTACTGCAGCTCGGGCGGCGTGATCCGGAGCCTGTGCAGCAGTTCACGCGTGAGGCTCTCCCCGGCCGACTCGGAGCGCGGATCGGCCAACTCGAGTGCCCGGCGAAGAGCCACTACTCCGTTGCGGCCGGCCAAAGAGGAGCAATGGTCACGGATCAGGGGCAGGTTGGCGCCGAGCCGGGCCGCGTGGTCTACCAGGATGAGGGACTGCCGCAGATTGAACGTCAGGCAGCAGTCCACCACTGTGCGCTCCAAAGAAGTGCACGGCATGTTGTCCACGAAAGTCAGTTCATGGCTGCCTAACCGTCTCGTGTGGGCCACAACCCCGCGACCATGCGAGATCCCTGACGGGCAGGTCGCTTGCGTAAGGTGGACGACGTCGTCAACGCCCCACAGGTGGAGGCGTTGCAGGCTGGCGCCCGAGGTGTGGCTATAAGCAAAGCCTCCAGTCGACGTCGTACGTGTTCCGTGTGCGTGCGCATAGATGAGCTGGCGACGACGCGTGGCGGCATTTAGGCCCGACCACCAACCTCCGGGTGCGTAGCACCCGCGACGCACGCGGATGAGGCTTCCCTCCCGAACCAGGCTGGCGATGCCCCTTGAGTTCAGGCCTTTCTCCAGCAGCTGCTCTGTGCGCCAGAAGTGCTCCGTCGACGGCGATGCACGGAAACGTGGATTCATGCATCCACTGTTGCCACCCCAGCATCTGGGTTCCAGAGCCAGTCACGCCTATGTGGAAAGCGCCATTTCGATGGTTCCCTGCTACCTCGATGCTTCGGGACGTCGAGCGCGCAGGGAACCGTCGAAATGGCGGATGAGGGGAGGCGCACCTCAGCAGTAGTACTGCCCCAGGGTTTGCTCTTTGAACGCGAAGAAGTCGCCGGACTCGATTGCGAGGCGGGCGTCGTCCACCATCTTGACCACGAAGCGTTCATTGTGGATGGAGATAAGCGTGGCCGAAAGCATCTCCTTGGCCTTGTACAAGTGGTGGATGTACGCCCGCGAGTAATTGGCACAGGCGTAGCAGTCGCAACCCTCCTGCAGTGGTCCGAAGTCCCGCTTGTACTTGGCGCCGGACAGGTTGTAGCGGCCGGTGGGCGTGTAAAACGCGGAGTTACGGGCCACCCGGGTGGGGGAGACACAGTCGAAAGTGTCGGCGCCGTTTTCAATGGCCGTGAAGATGTCGTCGGGCTCCGAGATGCCCAGGAGGTGGCGCGGTTTGTTTTCCGGCAGTTCCTCATTGCACCAACGCACAATCGTGCCCAGATTCTCCTTCTCCAGGGCGCCCCCTATCCCGAATCCATCAAACGGCATTGCACCAAGGTCCCGGCAGGCCTTGCGGCGCAGGTCCTCGTACTGTGCGCCCTGGATCACGCCGAAAAGCGCCTGATACGGCTTCCCCACGCGCTCCTCGGTGAGCCGGAAATGCTCGTCGATGCACCGCAGCGCCCAGCGACGGGTCCGCTCCAATGACTCCTCCTGGTACCCGCGGGAATTCTGCAGCGTGGTCAGTTCGTCGAAGGCAAACATGATGTCCGCGCCGATGCGGTGCTGTACCTGCATGGAGATCTCAGGCGAAAACCTGTGCCGGTCTCCGTTGAGGTGGCTCTTGAACCAGACGCCGTCCTCATCGACATGGGCGAGCCGTTCTTTGCCGACGGCGACGGCATCATCGGACAAAGCCTGATCCGGCAGAGGCGTCGTCTTCATGTCGATAACCTTTTTGAAGCCTGAGCCGAGGCTCATCACCTGAAAGCCACCGGAATCGGTGAATGTGGGGCCGGGCCAGTTCATGAAAGCTCCCAGCCCGCCGGCCTCATCCAGGATTTCCGCGCCGGGCTGAAGGTAGAGGTGGTACGCATTGGCCAGCAGGGCCTGCGCTCCGAGGTCCGCCATCGCTTCCGGGAGAACGGATTTGACTGTTGCTTTCGTGCCGACGGCGATGAATGCCGGCGTCTGGATGTCACCGTGCGGTGTGGTGATGGTTCCGGTGCGGCCGAGGAACTCCCCGCCGTTGGCGGCCACCTGTTCCGTACTTGGCCGGCCGGTATCGCTCAGCCGCTTGCCCACCATGAACGCAAAGCCACCCACTCCCGCCGGCGCACCTTGACCAGGCGCCGTAGGAGCAGTCGGAGCGAGGGAGGATGCTGGGGACTCGAGAGGCATTTTGGAGCGGTTGGCTGGCACGGTTCAAGTGTGCCAGCTTGTACCCGGAAAACCCTTATGGATTCAGTGCAGCGGCTCCGACGACGGGTAGTTCTCGCTGCGCCATTCGTCCCACAGTGCCCGAATGGACTCAAGCTTGTGCGCCCCGAGCCCGTACGTGGAAATGATCACCAGTGATCCGCCGTCGGGCCTGACATCCTCGATGACCGGCTGGTCGGCGACAATCAGCAGGCCGTCGTTGTGTTCCGCGTAGCTGTGCACCGTGAGCCCCACCTGATGGTTGCTCTTGAACCACACCCGCCCGGAGATTTCCTCGCCGGTGGACAAGGTCAATGAGTACTCCTCCCCAGGCGCGGGAACGTCCTTGACGCCGAGTTTCTCAATGGCCGACCCGGCCGTACCCGGAACGGAGAAAAACGATGTCCGCCGCTTGTCGTGGGGGTGGCGTTCCAAAGCGAAACGCAGTTGCTGTAGGAACGTGAGCCAGCCCTGGGTGATGTCCTCGTCCCAGGCAGCCCACTCGGAATTGTGGTCCAGCGCTGACCGGGTCACGCTGACCAGGGTTCCGTTGCGTACCGGCTTGAGCGTAAAGACGTCGCCGCCATCAACGGTCAGTTCAGTGTGGTCAGCACTTTCGACCACAGTGTCCTTGAAGTAGATTTCGTTGATTTCCTCGGCTTGGTCGTCAGCCTCCCAGCCATGCCATTGGGAGATTTTGGCAGGCTCCCGCAGCATGGTCCACACCTGTGGTGCATCGGCATTAATGACAACGCTCAGATTGTTGGTCATGCCTGAATGTACAACGCCTGCCAGTGCCGGTACAGGGGTAATTCGCTACCGTTTTGGAGCCGGTTTCAGGCCCGCACTGCGTCCAGCTCGTTGCTGATCCTGCGGTTCAGTTCGGGGCCGCCGATAGTTTCCGAGCCGCCGTGGGCGCGGAGGAAAAGCAGTGCCTGGAGCCTGAGGAACCGCCACTCCCGCTCTGCCTCCCGGTTGGAGTTATCAATGGAGCGGAAAATTTCCTTGTCGTACAGATTCGGTTCGTTGAGGGAACGCTGCCGCACCCGGGCGTTGACCCGTGCCTTGAACGGATCCGATTCCTGTGAATCCGGTGCCCGCAGGAGCTTCTCGTAGACGTCGGCGCGCTCTTCCTGCCCGGTCTGACGGCAGATATAGCTGGACAGGGCCAGCGCTGCTTCCACCGAACTCCAGCGACCCGGATTGCCGTCGTACGGCAGGACGGTGAGCAAATCTGCCACCGAAAGGGCGTTCTCCGGGTCCTTGAGCAGGATAAAAAGCTCGTGGGCAAGGTCGCTGAGGTCCTTCAGGCAGCTCCCGGACTTGGTGTTGATGCCTTTGACCAGGCGCTCACTGAGCAACAGGACGCCCTCAGCATCCGGGTGGGCCTCAGCCGCCGTCTGCACGACAGTTTCCGGCGTGCCCTCCGGTTCAGGGATGAGTGCCAGTTCCTCTTCTGTTGCGGGACTGGTATCAGCCGCAGGGGACACCGGGACGTTGGCTCGGAGAGCGGGGGCAGGGAGGGTGGGGGGCAGGGGAGGTACGACGACGGCGGGAGCCACAGTGACGCCGTCGTCCTCCTCGTCGGGGTGCTTGACGAGCTGGAGGGAGGCTGCGGTGTGCGGTGTTTGGCCGTCTCCCGCTGGTCTGTCCTGCGAGATGACGGGCGGCTCAGCGACCAGGACCGAGGAGCCCACCGCTATCCGGAGGGTCATGCCGTCCGCCAGGGTTGCGATGATCAGGGCGGGGGAACCAAAGTCGTCTTTTTCAAGGTCCACTGCCTGCAGCTCAGCCGAGGTGTCACCGCCCGGCAGGATCAGGTGGTCCCCGGACTGCAGGGCTCCAGCCTGGCGTTCGCTATAGTGCTGGGCGGCTGGGGGCTGGGTCATCGGGAGTCCTTAAGTTCTCTTGCGGTCCGCCCTACAGTCTACAAAGGACCCGGTCCCATGTCCGGGATGCGCCGGAACCGCGAGAGTCCCGGGCACGGACCAGGACACGGTTGGCAGTCCTATCCAGAGTCCGGTTCCGATAATTCCGCCGGACCTAGTTGCCCACGCCGGCGAAGGCCAACGCCTGCCTGATCAATGCTCCGCGGCCGCCGCTGAATTCGAGCTGGACTCCGGGGCTGAGCACTTCCTCGGGGGTCATCCACGTGAGTTCCAGAGCATCCTGGCGGGGTTCGCATTCCCCGGTCACCGGGATGATGTAAGCCAAGGCGACGGCGTGCTGGCGGTCATCCGTGAAGCCGGTCTGGGACGGAGCTGGGAAGTATTCGGCCACGGTGAACGGCACTGGGCTGATGGGAAGCTGCGGAAAGGCCAGTGGGCCCAGGTCCTTCTCCATGTGGCGCAACAGCGCTGCCCGAATAGTTTCGCGGTACAGAACGCGGCCCGAGACCAGCGACCGGATCATGGTTCCGTCCTCGTCAGCCTGCAGGAGGGTGCCGACCTCATTCACGAATCCCAGCGGGTCCAGCCGCACGGGAACAGCTTCCACATAAACCATGGGGAGCCGGCCACGGGCCTCGAAGAGGTCCTCGGGGGACAGCCAGCCGGGATTCGGGTCAGGGGTGCGAACGTTCATGGTTAAGTTCTACCGTATCCCTGCCTTATCTCCTTGCCGACTCATGGGATGTGTGAGAACGGGAGCTTCAGACGCCTCGCCTCGGGCCCGAAATCCAGAGGGGCGGATGATGTGCGGCTGAGCCTTCCGCATCCGGGCTTGGCACTTGAAGGGTCCGGCCGAATGCTTCCTCGGTGGCGGCAACGTCCCATCCGGCCGACTCGATCTGCGCCCGCAGCCCGTCCAGGTCACCGCCGTATTCGAAGCCCAGTCCTGCCCTTCCTGGAGCAGTCCCTGGCCGGACCATCAGCACACCGCCGTTTTTTGCCGTGAAATCAGCTGTTTCATCGTTGTCCGGAACAGGGCGTGGCCGCGCGCCGATGCTTCGTAACGTGGACGCCGCCCCTTCCGTGTCCTCCGTAAACCAGACCGCGACGACGGTAAGCGCCGGATCCGCGTCGGCGCAGTTTGCGCCGTGGGCCGCGGGGTCGGCGAAGAAACTGAAGCCGTCTCTGGCCCGTATCCGGCATGAGCGGCCGTGGTCCGCATCGACCAGGGCGGCCATGGCTTCATCCGCTGGAGAGCCGGCACCTTGGGATCCCGCGGCTCCTTCGGCTTCCACCGCTGCTTCGTTAGTTCGGCGGGCAAACTCGTCCAGGTCGCCCACTTCGACGCCGAAAACAGTGGTTCCGTCCTGAGCTGAGCCCGGATCGGCCCACCGGAGGGCCAGCCGGCCGGAACCGGCGTCAAACTCCTGCCACTCGCCGTCGTCCGCGGTTCTGACCATTCCTAAAAGTGTGAGCAATCGCGTCCACTGTTCTAAATTCGAGGTGAAGTGGATAGGGCGCACGCGCAACATAATGCCTCCTCGGGCTGGCACCGGATGTCGGATAGGGCCATCATGGCATGCACAATGGAGCCATGGCCGTTGAACTCGAGGAACTTCTGGTGAAGGACGCCACGGAATGGCGCCGCTGGCTGGAAAACCATCACACCTCCAGCCCCGGGGTCTGGCTGGTTTTGCATAAGAAGGGCGGCTCGGTCACCGAACTGGATTACGACGCCGCCCTGGACGAGGCGCTGTGCTTCGGCTGGATCGATGGCCAGGTTAAGCGGCGTGATGATGCGAGCTATATCCAGCGGATGACGCCAAGGGGGAGGAAGAGCCGCTGGTCACTCCGGAACGTTGGCCATGTTGAGCGGTTGGAGGCGGATGGCAGGATGACTCCTGCGGGACGGGCCGCCGTCGATGCCGCCAAAGCCGATGGGCGCTGGGAGGAGGCCTATCCAGGGCAGGCTTCAGCTGTTATTCCCGAGGACCTCGCGGAAGCTATCGCCGCGGTGCCCGATGCCCAGGCCATGTTCGATGTTCTGACCTCAGTCAACCGTTATGCGCTGTACTACCGCACCACCTCTGCGAAGCAGCCTGAAGCCCGCGCGAAGAGGATTGATGATTTCGTAGCGATGCTCGCCCGCCATGAAAGCCCTTTTCCGCAGAAAAAGAGGCCAGCCGGTACCGGCGACGAATCTTCGCCGGTGTCCGGGGCAGGGTTGGGCTGAGGCCTACCCGAGCTCCAGGCGCATGGAGATCTGGTACCGGTCGGAGCGGTACGTGGAGGTGGAGTATTCAACCGGCGTGCCCGGATCCGCGGGTCCGGTGAATGAACGGCGCCGGAACAGCAGGACCGGTGCGCCTGGCTCGATGTCCAGCAGAGCGGCCGTCGCCGTCGATACCGCCGCTGCTTCAACGGTCTGTTCCGCATGCTGTACGGGAAAGCCCGAGGCTGACAGGATCCGGTAGAGGGATCCAGTGAGGTCCTCTTCAAGCAAACCGGGCAGCAGCCGGGGTGGCAGCCAGGACTCATCCACGCTAACGGGCGCCCCGTTGGCCAATCGGACCCGGCTGACCTGATACGCCTCTTGCCCTGACGCCAACCCCAGATGCTCGGCTGCCGGTTCCGGTGGTACGGCCGTGGCGGCAGTGATGACGAGTGTGCTGGGTTCAAAACCGGCGGCCCGCATGTCTTCGTTGAACGAGGCCAGGTGCAGAGTGGATCGCACCAGCCCGTGTGAGACGAACGTTCCCTTGCCCTTGATGCGCACCAAGGCGCCATCCTGGACGAGATCGGAGATTGCCCGGCGCACCGTAATTCGGGAGACTCCAAACTGCTCTTCCAACTGGCGCTCGCCAAGAAGTGCATCCCCGGGCTTCAGCTCGGTGGCAACCAGTTCCTGTAGTTGTTTGCGCACCCATACATGCTTCAGCTCGCCGGCGGTATTCATCACTTACTTTCCGGGCAGAGCGAAGAGGTATCCGCCTGCTTCGACATGGGAACCGGCCGTGAGGACATCCGCGGCGTCCGGTGCGGTGTCCAACACCACGACGGGGCTGCACATGCTGAGGTTCTTCGATCGCACGAAGGCTGCGTCCACGCTGATCATGGGGTCGCCCGTGCGCACATGGTCGCCCTTCTGCGCATGCACGGTGAATCCTTCACCCTGCAGTTTGACGGTGTCGATTCCCACGTGGACGAGCACTGCTGGCCCGGAGGGGTGTTGCACGATGTAGGCGTGTGGCATGACCTTGAAAACTACGCCGTCGAGAGGGGCGACGGCTGTCAGCGTGCCGGCGTCCTCGTGAGGAATGATGGCGGCCCCACCGCCGACAAGACCCTTGGCGAAGACAGGGTCCGGCACCTCGCTGAGGGGAATGAGAAGGCCGGGCAGGGGCGCCGCTACGGTGAGCGCGTCCGTGTGTGCAGTGGTGCTCACATCAGGTCCTGGATGTCTTCGGCCAGACTCTCGGCTTCGGGTCCGACGACCACTTGCACCACAGTTCCCGCCATCATGACCCCGTGCGCACCGGCGGCCTTGAGCGCCGCCTGGTCAACACGGGCAGCGTCAACGACTTCGGTCCGAAGCCGCGTGATGCACCCTTCGATTTCTTCGACGTTGTCCGCTCCGCCCAGGGCGGCGAGGATGATTTCTGCTTTCGACATGTCCACTCCTTTGGTCCACTTCAAGTTTTGTCGTCTCCACAATGATTTGGCTGGCGAGTCGTGATGCCCATTCCGGGATCGTGGTTGACAACTTAGCCCTGCACACCTCAAAGTGATGAATGCCACTGGTTATAACCAGCTGGAATGACTCTACTGAATCCCGCACTTCCGCACAAGCTTCCTTGAACCGCATTGAAATGAGGATCTCCATGAGCTCAGAGAACACCGCCCCTCCCAGTGGGCGCAGCACGCTGGCCGAACCGGCGCCCGCCACTGGAAAAGCCGCCAAGGGCAGCGGCAAGGCCTTACAGAACCTGCAGCGGTTCGGGCGCAGCCTTATGCTCCCCATTGCAGCCCTTCCGGCCGCGGCCCTTCTTTTGCGCCTGGGCCAGGACGATCTCCTCGGACGGTTCGAATCCCTCACCACAGTTGCCCAGGTCATTGGTGCAGCAGGTGGCGCCCTGTTCGAGAACCTTCCGCTGCTCTTCGCCGTCGGCATTTCCTTTGGCTTCGCCAAGAAGGGTGACGGGTCCACGGCGCTGGCCGCTGTCGTCGGCTTCCTGGTTCTGACCAACGTTTTCAAAGTTATGGCGCCCCTTGTGCTCGGCGCTGCGCCCGAGGGCGGTAAAGATCCGGTCATCAACTACGGCGTGCTGGCCGGCATCGTGATGGGCCTTACGACGGCCTGGCTGTGGCAGCGGTTCCACCGCACCACCCTGCCCGACTGGCTGGGATTCTTTGCAGGCCGTCGTCTTGTACCCATCCTCACGTCCTTTGCGGCCATCGTGATCGGCGTGGTGATGGCCCTCCTCTACCCGTTGTTCAATACGGGATTGACGGCTGTCGGCAATACCGTGGCCGATAACACGGTTGTGGGAAGCGGAGTTTACGGAACACTCAATCGGCTGCTCATACCGCTGGGATTGCACCACATCCTGAACTCGATTGTCTGGTTCATCATCGGTGACTACGACGGTGCCCACGGCGATTTGAACCGGTTCTTCGCTGGCGACCCAACTGCGGGTGTCTTCATGACCGGATTCTTCCCCATCATGATGTTCGCCCTGCCGGCGGCAGCGCTGGCAATCTGGCAGGAAGCAAAGCCAGGCCAGAAGAAGATTGTCGGCGGCGTGATGCTGTCCACAGGTCTCACCGCCTTCCTCACCGGCATTACGGAACCTTTGGAATTCTCTTTCATGTTCGTGGCCTGGCCCCTGTATCTCGTTCACGCCGTACTCACCGGGACATCAATGATGCTGGTAAATTTCCTCGGCATCCATCATGGTTTTGGGTTCTCCGCCGGAGCCATTGACTACGTCCTCAACTTCGGCATCGCCCAGAATCCGTTGTGGCTGATCCCCATCGGGTTCGGCTACGCCGCCGTCTATTATGTGGTTTTCCGGTTCGTCATCAGGCGCTGGAACCTGCGAACCATGGGACGCGAAGACGAAACCGACGAGAACGGCTCGATGGCCAAAGCCGATGCCAGCTGACAGTTCGTTGATTTTGGAAGAGAACGACGACGGCGGGCTGGGACTGCGGGGGCGCCTCATCACCGGCCTGCCGGGCGGCGAAGTGATCGACGACGCCACGGTGGTGATCGCAGGTGACCGCATCAGGTGGTGCGGCCCGACCGCCGAACTGCCCACCGGCGTCGACGTAGAAATAACACGAGTGCCTTTGATCCTGCCCGGGCTCGTCGATGTCCATTGCCACGGGGGTTTCGGGCACACCTTCTCCGCAGATCACCAGGCCGCCCGCCAGGCAGCCGGTCAACACGCTGCGAATGGGACGACGTCGCTGCTTGCCTCTCTCGTTTCGGCACCTTCGGCTGTATTGCTTGAACAGATCCTGGTGCTGCGGGAACTGGTGGAGGAGGGGATCCTGGCGGGATTGCACCTCGAAGGGCCATTCATCACCAAAAGCATGTGCGGGGCCCAGGACCCCTCGGCCATTATTGACGGTGACCCTGCGCTGCTTAAGCAGTGGCTCGACGCCGGCCGGGGCACGGTCCGTTCGCTTACCCTCGCCCCGGAGACAGCACAATTTACCGAGCTCGTGGCGTTATGCCGGGAATATGGGGTGGTCCCATCGCTTGGCCACACGGATGCCACCGCAGCCCGGACGCGGGAAGCCTTGCAGGAGACACCTCCGGACGGCAGTCGGCCTTGGTCGGCCACCCACCTGTTCAACCGGATGCCCCCGCTCGAGCACCGCCTGCCAGGGCCGGTTGCTGTCCTGCTTCAGGCGGCCCAGCAAAACTCCGAACAGATGGTCCTGGAGCTCATCGCCGACGGTGTTCATCTTGACCCTGAGATCGTCCGTATGGTCTTCGCCCTCGTCGGTCCGCGATCGATCGCGCTGATTACAGATTCGATGGCAGCAGCAGGGATGGCTGATGGTCCGTACACCCTTGGCAGCCTGGAAGTGACGGTTCGTGAGGGAATTGCCCGGTTAGACCCCAGCGGCGGAGACGGGGTGCCTGGGGCCATCGCAGGGGGGACCAGCAGGCTTCTGGGAAACGTGCGCCGGTGCGTCGAATGGGGAATACCGCTTACTGACGCTGTCACCGCGGCGTCCTACACACCAGCCCGCCTCATAGGCCTGAATCAAATTGGCGCCCTCCTTAGGGGTTACAGGGCAGACCTGCTTGTTACCAACGACGAACTCGAAGTGCTGCAGGTCTATCGAGCTGGCTCACAAATTAAAGGCGCGCAAATCAAACAGGAAGGAAATGACCGTGCAGATACTGCTGTGTGAATCAGCCGAACAGGTGGGTGCGCGGGCTGCCGATATTATTGAAGCCCGCATCCGGCGCGGACCGGCAGTCCTTGGACTGGCTACCGGCAGCAGCCCAAGGACGACGTACTTGGAACTCATCCGGCGCCATCGTGAGGAGCAACTCAGTTTCAGCCAGGTCAGGGCCTTCACGCTGGACGAATATGCCGGACTGCCGGCCGAACATGAACAGTCCTATTGGTCCACCATCCGGCGGGAACTCGTGGATCACGTGGACCTCCCGCTGGAGCACCTTTTCACCCCTCGCGGAGACGCCCCCAACCTGAGGGGAGAGGCACAGCGCTACGATGCCGCCATTGTGTCCGCCGGAGGGGTGGACGTCCAGATCCTGGGTATCGGCGCCAACGGCCACATTGGCTTTAACGAACCAACGTCGTCCCTGGAATCCCGCACCAGGGTGAAAACCCTGGCGGGAGCGACGCGGGAGGATAACGCCCGCTTCTTTCCGGAGGGGAACGTCCCGCGACTTTGCCTGACCCAGGGACTGGGAACCATCCGGGAAGCTCGTTGGGCCGTACTCGTGGCAATGGGCTCTAACAAGGCCAACGCCGTCCGCGCGATGGTCGAGGGACCGGTCAGCGCCCATTGCCCTGCTTCAGTGCTGCAACTGCATCCTCAGGCCGTCGTCATCCTGGACCCGGCCGCGGCGGCAGACCTGACCTTGCTGGATTACTACCGGGAGGCGCAGGAGCTCAACGAGCAACTGCTTTCGTACCGCTAGCCGCCGACAGGGAAAGCCACGGCCTCGCCCACAACCCGCAGGCACAGTTCCATCCCGGGCCGGGCAATGGACGCATTCCAGTGGCGGATGGTGATGATTTCGCCTCCACCCGGGTACCGGTGATCCGCTTTCGCCCCCGCCGCAAGTTCCGGTGGGATGGCGAGCTGCAGCCGCACCGTGGTCTCAGGCCCAAAGTAATCCGTGTCCACAACCACGCCGCGGATGGGCCCGTCCTCGGCAATGCGGATCTGTTCCGGCCGGAGCATGAGCTGGACCAGGCCCTGGGCGGGTGGCCTCCGGACGGGAATTCCTCCCAGAGAACACGTGGCCAATGACCCTTCCATCCACGCGTCCAGGATGACGGCGTCACCCAGGAACTCCGCGGTGGCCCTGTCGGTGGGACGCGTGTACACCACGAACGGGTTGCCGATCTGGGCCAGCTTGCCGTCCCGCATCACGGCCACCTGATCCGCGAAGGAAAGTGCCTCGGCTTGGTCGTGGGTGACCAGGATGGTGGTGACCCCGGCTTCGTTGAGCACTTTGGCCACGGCGCGGCGCGTGGCGACGCGGAGGCCGGCGTCAAGTGCGGAAAAGGGCTCATCAAGGAGCATGAGTTCCGGCTCGCGCGCCAAGGCGCGGGCTAGAGCCACCCGCTGCTGTTGTCCGCCGGAGAGCTGATGCGGCCGGCGCTTGGCCATGGAGGCATCCAAGGAGACCATGTCCAGCAGCTCCCCGACCCGTGCTGCGACACCCTTCCGGCCTCCCGCCAGCTTCCCGTGGTCAAGCCCGAACGCTATGTTCTGTCCCACGGTCAGGTGCGGGAACAGTGCGCCATCCTGGGCCACATATCCGACCTGGCGCTTGTGCGCCGGGATCCAGACGCCGTCGCCCGCTACAGTCTTCCGATTCAGCTCGATGGTCCCCGTCCCGGGGTGCTCGAAGCCCGCGATGAGACGGAGGAGGGTGGTCTTACCGGAGCCTGAAGGCCCCACAATAGCGGTGGTTCCACCTTGGGCTACCGAGAGATTAACACCCTGGAGAACTGCCTGCGATCCAAAGTTTTTCGTGACTGAATCGATAACCAGGTGACTGTTGGTGGTGGGCTCCACCGATGCGGAAATGCGGGGTTCGGGGAGCCGTGTGGGCGCTTGTTCTGTCACTGTCCCGCTGCTTTCTTGGACTGCTGGAAGAGAAGGTAGGTCATGGGCGCGGACAGCAGGATCATGAGCAGCGCATAAGGCGCCGCACCGGCATAGTCGATCTCGCTGCTCTTGTTCCAAAATGATGTTGCCAGGGTGGTGGTGCCGTTGGGGGAGAGGAGCAAGGTCGCTGTCAGTTCCGTGACGACGGCCAGGAATACCAGTGCCGCTCCACCGGCGGCCGCCGGGGCGCTCAAGCGGAGCGTGACCCGGACGAAGGCCATGAACGGCGACTTCCCCAGGGCCTGGGCTGCCTCGTCCAGCTCCTTCGGGGCCTGAGCCAACCCGGCCCGGAGATTGACCAGGGCGCGCGGAATAAACAGCAGCACATAGGCCGCCACCAACAGCCCGGTGGTTTGGTAAAGGTCGGGCATGACATTGATGGCAACCGTCACGAACGCCAGGCCTACAACGATTCCGGGCATTGAGCTGGTGACGTAGTTGGACAGTTCGAGGGACTTGGTGAACCAGCCGGGGTGGCGCACCGCAAGGTAGGCCATGGGAAACGCGACGACGGTGGCAGCCAGCGCACCGGCCAGCCCCAGTCCCAGGGTCTGCAGGAGTGCGGGGAGCAGCTCATCAAGATCCCAGATCTCAGCCCCGCCAGCGATGATCCAGCGCAGCACGAACCACAATGGCAGGGCCAGCGACACCGCCACCAGTGCCGTCACGGCCATCTGACCGGGTACCTGGTACCGGCCAAGGGCGAGCCTGTACGGCTTGGCCTGTGCCCCCGAGCCGATCCTGGCGTAGCGCGCGGTACCGCGGCTCCGGGCTTCAAGCACCAGCAATATCAGGCAGAAGAACACCAGCACACTGGCAAGCATGTTCCCTGCGGTGCCATTGAAGGTGGAAGCATACTGCTGCATGATCGCCGTCGTAAAAGTCTCAAAGCGGATCATGGCAAAGGCGCCGTATTCGGCCAGCAGGTGGAGCCCCACGAGCAATCCTCCGCCCGTGATGGCAAGCCGCAGCTGGGGAAGGACCACCCGGAAAAAAACCCGCCACGGCCCGAGTCCAAGGGCCCCGGCGGATTGTTCAATCGCAGGGTCAAGGCGCGTGAGCGTGGCTGCTGCGGGGATGTAGACCAGGGGGAAATACGAGAGTACTGCGATCAGTGAGCCGGACCAGACACCCTCCAGCGAAGGGATTGCGGATACCCAGGAGTAGCTGTTGACGAAGGCCGGAATAGCCAGCGGTGCCGCTAACAGCACAGCCCAGACCTTGTGGCCACGCAGCGTGGTGCGTTCCACGAGCCAGGCACTGCCCACGCCCATCACCAGGGTGGCCGGAACAACGATCACTATCAGCAACAGGGTATTAGTGAGCAGCTCACCCACCTTGGGCCGGAAAACCAGCTCGATGCTTGTTTCCCAGCCCGTGACTGCCGTCATGTAGACCACGTAGCCGAGGGGAATCAGGGCAAAAAGGGCCAGAACCGTAGCCAGCAATGCAACGACCAATGGCGGGCGAGGGCTGTTGCCCTTGCCCGCCATTGGTTTGGTCGCCTTGGTGGCGACGGATGGCGATGAGTTCACTGCGGGGAACTGATTTTTAGAGAAGTCCGGCCTTGGTCATCAGCTCGGTGACCTTCTTGGAGTTGAGCTTGGACGCATCCACTGTGGGAGCTTCCAGGTCTGCCAGCGGAGTCAGTTTCTCGTTCGAAGGAACGTCAGAACCTACCGTGTACTCGAAGTCCTTGCCGGTCTGGAGGAGCTCCTGGCCCTTCTTGCCGGTGATGAATGCGAGGAAGGCTTCAGCAGCTGCCTTGTTCTTCGATGAGTTGAGTACGCCGCCGCCGGAGATGGAGACGAATGCGCCCGGATCCTGGTTCTTGAAGTAGTGGCTGGCGATGTTCTTGGAGTTTTCGCCGGTCTTGGCCTGGTCGCCGAAGTAGTAGTAGTGGTAGATCACGCCACCCTCGATCTCGCCGGCGTTGACGGCCTTCATGACGGCACCGTTGCCTTGATAGCCCTTGAAGTTTTCCTTCATGGCCGTCAGCCACTTCACAGTCTCGGCTTCGCCCTTGAGTTCAAGGTAGGCGGAGACGATGGCCTGGAAGTCAGCGCCTGACGGGGAGGCGCCCCAGCGGCCCTTCCAATCAGGATTAGCCAGGTCCGCGAGGGACTTGGGCAGCTTGTCTTCAGTCAGCTTTTCCTTGTTGTAAACGAACACAGTGGAGCGTGCGGCCACGCCGGTCCACTTGTTGGTTGAAGGGCGGTACTCCTCGGGAACCTGCTTTTTGACCTCGTCGGTCAGGTCAGCGAACAGCCCGGCGTTCTCCACCTGCGTCATTGCCGGGGAGTTTTCGGTGATGAAGACATCCGCAGGGGACTTGTCGCCCTCCTGGATGATCTGGTTGGACATCTCGGAGTCTTTGCCCTGGCGAAGGGTAACCTTGACGCCGGTCTCCTTGGTGAATTCCTCTGCCCAGGCTTTGGTCATGGATTCGTGCTGCGCGTTGTAGACCGTGATCTCACCGGAAACTGCGGCGGCTGCCGACGATGTGGCGCCGGCCGTTGCGGCGGGAGTGGCCGAACCGGAGCCACAGGCTGCCAGGCCGAGAGTGGCGGTGGCGAGGAGTGCAATTCCAGCCAGCGCATTGTTGCGGATCTTCATGGGGGCTTCTTTCTGGGGAAACGTCAGCGGACCGGAGTCCTGTGAGCCAAGCAAAATCAGGGGTGCTCACGGGGAAAACTGTAGGTTAGCCAATCCTTACTTCCAAGACGTAATCCGCTTAAGTGACCAGCATCACAAGAATTAGCGCAATGTGGCGTGCCCTAATTGATTTGCGTACTGATTTCGGCATCCGCGAGGGTCGCGGCGGCCTCCAGGATCATCCACGCCTGCAACTGTGTGGAAAGCTCGACGACGGCGCCCGGCGGGTAAGTGGCGGAGGCCGGAATGTCGGGGTTTATAGAAAAAACCATCACTCCTCCGTGCCGTGCCAGCGCTTCCCCGGCCGTGATCAGGCGGCGGCCTTTCCACAGTGCCTCCGCCGTTTCCGTGACCAGCCGGGACGCAGTGGCGCGGATGGCTGCCGGAAGCCGTGGATCGGCGGCGGCCAGTGCGAGGTACCGTGCCAGGATTCCCGTGAACAGGCCGCCGTCGCCGGTGCCCTCACCGCGGAGTACCCGGTCCTTACCCGTCCCGAGGTCCTTGCCGTTGCCGACCTGCGCCAGTAGGGTGAGCGCGCGGTCGACGGCATCGATCAGACCGGCCGCGCGTTTGAGGTTCTGGACGCCGCCCAGTTCCAGCAAGGCACCGAGTACGGGCCCCTGGTTGTAGGTGTAAACGGCGTCCACCAGCTCCTCGCCGCCATCCCGGCGCATCCTTATTCCGTCGAGGTACAGGCCTTTCGCGGGGTCGAACAGTCTTGCCTCAAGCCAGTCCAGCAGCTCCTGTGCCTTGGTGGTGTTCCCGTTCCGGGCGTAGAAGAGGGCCACGGGAGCTGTGGCAGGCGTGTTCTTGAAGTCGCGGGTGGTGTTCCAGAAAGTTCCCCCGCCCAAATGGAGCGTGGAGGCGGAATCGAATTGCAGCTTGAGAGCCGTAAGCATCCGTACATTCCTGCGGCCACCCGGCGTTCCGGTTTCTTCAGCCAGCATCTGGAGGCGCTGGGTGGCCAAGGCCAGCCAGGCCATGTCGTCGTAGTAACTGTTGACGAACGTCAGGAAGTTTCGCAGCCTGATGCCAGTCACCAGGCGGGAAGCGAGCCTCCCGGCACTCAGCCGTCCATCGCCGTCGAACGGGCGGTTCTGCCGCAACTCCCGGCGGGCAGTGTCCACCAGACAATCCAAGTAATGGGCCTGCCACCAGTAATGCCAGGGGTGGGCGGGATTCGGTACACGGCCGGAGGGGCGTTGCACGGCGGCAAGATGCGTGCCGGGCAGGAAGCATAAGCGATGCCCGAACATCCTGGTGATCGACCGCGCAGCCTCGTCCGCACGGGAAGTCCCGCTGGAATCCCTGACAGAATTCGGGACGTGCCCAGGCGATGGAGCGTTCGGGTCACTCATGCTGCCAGCCTAGGGCACTGCCGGCAGGGACGCTCGGAGGTGCTTTCCCATCGAATTCCAGTTAACATGCATTAACTAACGGTCGAGGGTTGGCCGCGTTCCACATCAAGGAGGATGCATGGATATCAGAGGTTCAGTCGCGCTAATCACAGGGGGAGCCTCCGGGCTGGGTGCAGCGACGGCAAGGCGCCTCTATCGGGCGGGAGCGTCGGTGGTTCTCCTGGATCTGGCTTCCTCCTCCGGCTCCGCCTACGCGGCTGAGCTCAACGAAGCCGGTAACCCCAACCAGGCCGCCAAGCTCAATGAAACGGACAGAGCGAACGCCGGGAACCCGCCGTCGAACTCTGCCGTCTTTGCCCCAGCGGACGTCACTGACGAACGTGACGTTCAGGCCGCCGTCGACGCCGCCACCGCCCTGGGTCCGCTGCGGATAGTAGTGAACTGTGCGGGCATTGCCACCGCGGGTAAGGTGCTGGGCCGCGAAGGCGTGCTCCCTTTGGAGGCCTTCAACCGCGTGATCCAGATCAATCTCGTGGGCACGTTCAACGTGGTCAGGCTCGCTGCGGCCGCCATGGCCTCCACCGAGCCGGTCACCACGGAGCTC
Source organism: Arthrobacter rhizosphaerae (assembly GCF_023062595.1). Classification (GTDB taxonomy): domain Bacteria; phylum Actinomycetota; class Actinomycetes; order Actinomycetales; family Micrococcaceae; genus Arthrobacter; species Arthrobacter rhizosphaerae. The sequence continues at coordinate 106,934 of NZ_JALLAN010000011.1, read as the reverse complement.
GGTGGGCCCGAACGCGGAGTCATTATCAACACGGCCTCGGTCGCCGCCTTCGAAGGGCAGATCGGCCAGCCCGCATATGCTGCGTCCAAGGGTGCTGTCGCAGCCATGACCCTGCCGCTGGCCCGCGAACTGGCCCGCTCGCTGATCCGGGTGAACACCATCGCTCCCGGAATTTTCGAAACGCCGATGATGGCAGGGTTGGCCCGGGAAGCGCAGGAATCCCTGGGCCAACAGGTGCCGCATCCCGCGCGTCTGGGACGTCCGGAGGAGTATGCAAACCTGGCGGCCCACATCGTCGAGAACTCGATGATTAACGGCGAAACCATCCGCCTCGACGGCGCCATCCGCATGGGTCCCAAATGACGGCCGAACGGTTGTCCGCTGACTCTCGATCGCTGGAATCACTGCCGACGGCGGACTTCTTCCAGTTCGAGTCCCTGTTGAGCCCCGCCGAAAAGGCCAAGCTGAACGAGTTGCGGGAGTTCCTGGCTGAGGAAATCGCACCGTACGCCACCCAGTGGTGGAACGACGCCGAATTCCCGGCACACATCCTGCCCAAACTGGCGGAACTCCAGCTGAGCACCCCTGCGCAACGAGGGTACAGCCACCTTTTCGCGGGCCTCGTCATTTCGGAAATGACCCGCGTTGACACCTCGATCGCCACGTTCTTCCTCGTGCACCACGACCTTTTTGTGGAGTCACTGTACGGGTTCGGCTCTGAAGAGCAACGGGCGCGGCTGCTCCACGACGCCGCTAACCTTCGCACCACGGGCGCCTTCGCCCTGACCGAGCCGGAGCACGGCTCCGACGTTGCCGGAGGAATGGAGACCCGCGCCCGGCGCATCTCCTCCACGACAGGGAAGGCCGACGACGGCGGTGACAGCTGGGTGCTTAACGGCGCAAAGCGGTGGATCGGCAACGGGACGTTCTGTGACTACCTGCTGGTCTGGGCCCGGGACGAATCCGACGATGCCGTCAGGGGCTTCATTGTGGATGCAAGGCTGCCCGGGGTCACCAGGAGCCGCATCGAGAACAAGATCGCCCTCCGCACGGTTCAGAACGCGGACATTGTCTTCCAGAACGTCAGGGTTGCCGAGGCTGACCGTTTCTCAGGCATCAGCAGTTTCGAAGACACGAAGGAACTTCTGCGGGGTTCCCGCATTATGGTTGCATGGCAGGCTGTGGGCCAGCAGTTGGCGGCGTTCGACGTCGCCCGTCAGTACGCGCTGGAGCGCGAACAGTTCGGCAGGCCGCTGGCGAAGTTCCAGCTCATCCAGCAGCAGTTGGTGACAATGCTGGGCAACGCCGTCGCGAGCCTGGGCATGATGGTGCGGATCGCCCAACTCCAGGAGCAGGGCAACGCGGACATGGCGCAGGTGGCTTTGGCCAAGTCCTATACGAGCGCGAGGATGCGGGAAACCGTTGCCCTGGGGCGTTCCATTCTCGGCGGCAATGGGATTGTCACGGACTACCGGATGGCCAAGATCTTCGCCGACGCGGAGGCAATCTACACCTACGAGGGCTCGTTCGAGATCAACTCGCTCATTGTTGGCCGGGCGGTTACCGGGGTATCTGCGATCGCCTAGCCGTCCTCCGTCCCCCAACTAGGTAGCAGTAGTTGCTGTTCTGAGCGCTCAAAATCGCATCTACTGCTACCCAGTTGGGTGTTAGCCGAGGCTGCCCGCAGGAAGCTTCTCACCCGCAGTCACCTCGACGTCGATCGAATTTCCCTTAACCGGCATGGGGCAGGCGCCGTATGGAGTGAAGGCGCTGGGGTAGTTGATTGCCCGGTTGAAGTCGATCACCACCGAGCCGTCGGGGCGTGGGCGTGGGATGAAGACCTTTCGCCACTCATCTGTGGAGATGCCGTTCGTTTCGTCGTGGAACGTGACGTTGAGGGCGCCGAGTTTCTCTTCCTCGGCATGCAGGCGGATTTCATGCGGAATCCCAGGAACCCGGAACACCACTTCCCCCACTGAGCGGTGCATGCCGTCCACCAGCGGATTTGCCGTGGCGATCGGCACGTCCACGGGCTCCGGGTAGGGTTCGAACCTTCCCTGGACCACCCACCCGGGATCGTAGTCAAAGGTGGGCACGCCGTCGAACCCGGTGAACACCGGAGAGCGTGAATCACGGGTGCGGATGGCATATTTGTGGGCCCGCCTGGCGAGTTCCACCACCACCTGCTTGCCGTCTTCGCCGCCGAACTGTACCCACATCAGCGATTCCTCGTTCGCCAATGAGGCTGAGATGGTGCCGTCGACGGGCTCCGCGGTCTCCACCAGCGTGAGTCCGTCTTTCGCCGCAGCGGTGAGGAACGCCGTCGCGCCTTTGGCTGAGCCTGTGCCGTCTGTTGACCAGAGCCCGGGCACCAGGTCCACGGGGGAGGGCCGGTTCTCCAGCCATTGGAAGGAGGTCAGCGTCAGCCAGCCGTGTTCGCTGGCGAGGGCAGTGTTGCGGCTCTTCCGGAAGCGCTGCCAACGCTCCAGTTGGGCATCAGGCGTGGTGCTCATGGTTCCTCCCGTGCTGGATGTAAGTGCGTTGACGAGTACGTTGGCTGGTGCGTGGCTCCTGCGTTGGCATCAACAGCAGTCCATCATGGTCCATTCCCCGATTCCAGGCGTAGGCTCAGGATATGGCGACGAAGGCGTTGATCAGGCCCGCCCGGCTGGCTGCTGCAGTGACATTATCTGAGACATATTGCCTTTACTAAGGGTGCTGCGGGTAACATCCCCTAGGAACAAGTAACCCGGCTCACAGTATCCAGCGCAGTGTACGAGCCAAGTCCGAACCCTTTCCGAACCCCCGAAAGATAGCTTCCATGGCTGACACTGCATTGAATTCCAGCACCGATCTCGCCAGCACAGATCTGGCCTCCGAACTGCGCGCAGACGTCCGGCGCGTGTCCACGCTCCTAGGTGAATCCCTGGTCCGCCAGCACGGCCCCGAGCTGCTGGACCTCGTTGAGCAGGTCCGGCTCCTGACGAAGGAATCGAAGGAAGCGGCCCGCGGCGGCGCCCAGGCGACAGGCCCGTGGAGCGCGCACGACGTCGTCGCCCAGGTCCGCGAGCTGCTCGGCTCCCTGCCCCTTGAGCAGGCAACCGATCTGGTGCGCGCCTTCGCTTTCTACTTCCACCTCGCCAACGCGGCTGAGCAGGTCCACAGGGTTCGCGGTCTCCGCACCCGCCAGGAGAAGGACGGCTGGCTGGCCAAGGCTGTGGCCGACATCGCCACGCAGGCAGGTCCCGCCGTCCTGCAGACCGTGGTGAACGAGCTCGACGTCCGCCCCATCTTCACCGCCCACCCCACTGAGGCGTCCCGGCGTTCGGTACTGGATAAGATCCGGCGGTTGTCGGACATCCTTGCCGAATCCACCGAAGAAGGAACGTCTGCCCGCCGCCGCCAGGACAGGCAGCTGTCCGAGGTTATCGACCAGATGTGGCAGACGGACGAGCTCCGCCAGGTCCGTCCCACTCCTGTGGACGAAGCCCGGAACGCCATCTATTACCTCAACAGCATCCTCACGGACGCGATGCCGGAAATGCTGACCGATCTGTCCGAGCTCCTGGCCGAACAGGGTGTGACTCTGCCGGCTCATAACGCGCCCATCCGGTTCGGCTCCTGGATCGGCGGGGACCGCGACGGCAACCCGAACGTCACGGCCTCCGTAACGCGTGAGATCCTCCAGCTCCAGAATCAGCACGCCGTCCGGATCAGCATCACCATGATCGACGAGCTGATTTCCATTCTGTCCAACTCCACAGCCCTCGCCGGCGCCGACCAGGAACTGCTCGACTCCATCGAGGCGGACCTCGCGAAGCTGCCCGGGCTGGACCGGCGAGTCCTGGAACTCAACGCGCAGGAACCGTACCGGCTCAAACTGACGTGCATCAAAGCCAAGCTCCTGAACACGGTCAAGCGCGTGGGAGCGGGCTCAGTGCACGAGCACGGCAGGGACTACATCTCCACAGCCGAGCTCATCGAAGATTTCGAGCTGCTGGAGAACTCGCTGCGGCACCACTCTGCGTCGCTTGCCGCCGATGGTGCGCTCGCGCGCGTGCGCCGGGCCATCTCGTCCTTCGGGCTGCACCTCGCCACCCTGGATATCCGCGAACATGCCGACCACCACCATGACGCCGTCGGCCAGTTGATGGACCGCCTTGGCGGACCGGGCATCCGGTACGCCGAGCTGAGCCGCCCCGAGCGATTCGACGTGCTGGGCGCTGAACTTGCCTCCCGCCGTCCGCTGTCAGGTCACCCCATTAAGCTCGACGGCGCCGCCGACGGCACGTACGACGTCTTCCGTGAGATCCGCCGCGCCTTGCGCACCTACGGACCGGACGTCATCGAGACGTACATCATCTCCATGACCCGTGGGGCTGATGACGTGCTGGCTGCGGCAGTCCTCGCGAGGGAAGCCGGGCTGGTCAGCCTCTTCGGTGAGGCGCCGTACGCCAGGATCGGCTTTGCGCCACTGCTGGAAACAGTTGAAGAGCTGCGGGCCTCGGCCGAAATCGTGGACCAGCTCCTCTCCAATGCGTCCTACCGTGAATTGGTCAGGCTGCGCGGCGATATCCAGGAAATCATGCTGGGGTACTCGGACTCCAACAAGGAATCCGGCGTGATGACAAGTCAGTGGGAGATCCACAAAACCCAGCGGAAGCTGCGTGACGTCGCCGCTAAGCACGGTGTCCGCGTGCGTCTGTTCCACGGCCGTGGCGGTTCCGTTGGCCGCGGTGGGGGGCCCACCTACGATGCCATCATGGCCCAGCCGAACGGCGTGCTGGAAGGCGAAATCAAGTTCACCGAGCAGGGTGAGGTCATCTCGGACAAGTACTCCCTGCCCGAACTGGCCAGGGAGAACCTCGAACTTTCCCTTGCCGCGGTGATGCAAGGCTCAGCCCTGCACCGCAGCCCGCGGACGTCCGAGGACGAGCGTGTTCGCTACGGCCACGTTATGGAGATCATTTCGGACGCCGCTTTCGACCAGTACCGGACTCTCATAGATGATCCTGACCTCCCGGCCTACTTCCTGGCATCCACACCGGTGGAGCAGCTGGGCTCGCTGAACATCGGCTCCCGGCCCTCCAAGCGCCCCGATTCCGGTGCCGGACTGGGTGGACTGCGTGCCATTCCATGGGTGTTCGGCTGGACCCAGTCACGGCAGATCGTGCCGGGCTGGTTCGGCGTCGGCTCCGGGCTGAAAGCCGCCAGGGAAGCCGGCCATGCCGGTGAGCTGGTTGAGATGATGGACCGCTGGCATTTCTTCCGCTCGGTCCTTTCCAACGTGGAAATGACACTGGCCAAGACCGATCTGGACATCGCCGGCTATTACGTTTCCTCGCTGGTCCCTGGAGAACTGCACCACCTGTTCCACACCATCCGGGCCGAGTACGAGCTCACCGTCACCGAGATCCAGAACCTCACCGGCGAAAATGTCCTGCTCGACGCCCAGCCCACGTTGAAGCGGTCCCTGGAAATCCGTGACCAGTACCTTGACCCCATCAGCTACCTCCAGGTGGAACTGCTGCGTCGTATCCGGGCCGAGGCCAGCGAGGGCATTTCCGGTGCCGAGATCGATGAGCGCCTCCAGCGGGCCATGCTCATTACGGTCAACGGCGTCGCGGCAGGCCTCCGCAACACGGGATAGACCCACTCCCTCCTACTGACGCTCCCTCACGTTTCGCACGTTTTGGGGTGACGCTCCCTCACGTTTCGCACGTTTTGGGGTGACGCTCCCTCACGTTTCGCACGTTTTGGGGTGACGCTCCCTCACGTTTCGCACGTTTTGGGGTGACGCTCCCTCACGTTTCGCACGTTTTTGGGTGACGCTCCCTCACGTTTCGCACGTTTTTGGGTGACGCTCCCTCACATTTCGCACGCATTTTCTGCCGAGCTCGCGAAATGTGAGGGAGCGTTTGCGTTTTGGGGGCGAAAGGTGAGGGAGGGTTAGGGTTGGATTCATGCCGTCGTTCCAGACCAGACTCAAGATCACGGGGCTGCGGCCTGGTAACCCACCGGAAGCGGTGATGACCGCAGCCGTCGAGGCCTTGGAGACGCGCCATCACGTCGAATCCAACCAGCTTGATATCGCCGGCGGCGTGCCGCAGCTGAACCTCCGCTTTCTGGTGGAGGCCACCGAGTACAACGGTGAGAACAGCCAGGCGAGATCGTCGGCGTCTATGATGCGCGACGCCGTCGAACGGGTGGCAGTCACCGGCTCGCTGCAGGTGCTTCGCCGGAACCGAGGGCGCTGGGCGCCGATTTAGGCGGCGCCGTCAGGACGGGCTTGGGTCTGATTCGGGTTCCTCGACGGGGGAGCGGTTGCCCCGGCGGCGAGTGGCGATCATGCCCACAACCGCCCCGATGACCAGTCCGACCGCGACGCCGATCAGTGAACTGGCCCAAAAGGGTAAACCGGTGGCAGTGCCCGTGAAATAGCCGAGGCCGACGAGCCAGACGGCCCAAAGAAGCGCACCGATTCCGGCGCAAAGGTAGAACGAGCGCGTGGTGACGTCGGCAATCCCGGCGGCGGCCGACGTCGCCAGCCGGCCCCCGGGAATGAACCTGACGCCGATGATGGCGCCGTAGGTAGAGGAACGTCCGGCTTTCTCTATGGCGTGATGCATGCCCTGGTGCAACTTCCGCCCCCACGACCATCTGTCCAACACATGGCTGAGCCGGCGTTTGAAGAGCTGGAACACCACCACATCGCCGATCCAGGAAGAGAAGGCGGCCACCAGTCCCACGAGGAAGACGTTGGCGCGCCCGTCGGCCGAGAGGGCTCCGCCCGTGATCACCACCATCTCGGAAGGGACGAGGGGAAATACCGCATCGGCCAGGACCATGGGGATGAGCCAAAAGTAGATCGCGGCTCCCCAACTGTCAGCATTGCCGATGTCCATGGCCACAAAATACCGTACTTGCCGCTGGTTGGCTCCGTGCCGTCCGGAGTCCGGGCGTCAGGCTTCCTGGATGGCGGTGGGAAGCTGCGATTTTGCACCGTTGTGGCTCAGAAGCTTGCCCGCCCGGAAATACCAGTAGGGCCAGGCGACCCAAGCGGCGGCCCCCAGGGCAATCCCCGCACCGCCAACAGTCCACCGCAGCCACTCGGGCGCCGCTTCCGTGAAGGCGACAGCCGACAAAGGAAGAGCTGCGAGCATTGCTCCGCCGATGAAAACGCCGAGCTTGGCCAGGCTCTTTGGATAACCGTTCATCCTGAGCAACCTGCGATGCGCAAGGAAGAACCACGCGCCCTGAATGACAATGGCCGTCACCGAGATACTTGTTGAGGTGGCGAAGTCCAGTTGGTCGAAAACCAGCAGGAAGGAGCTTGCGGAGCCGGCTACGCAGGCCGTCACAACGGTCCACTTGCCGACTTGTGTCCAAAGCGAGGGGTCCAGGCGGCGGTGAACCTGGAGGATGACGGGAATGACCACCAAGTTGAAGAGGCCGCCGGTAAAATCATTCATCGTGCCAAAAACGAAGGGGCCGTTCTTGGGCACTTCTATCGCGAACATCAGCCCGAGTGTCGCAACGCCGACGACGCCGAGTCCTGCAGCAGCGTAGGCATATTTGGCCGCTGTCCGATCACCAGGAAATTCCCTCGGCAGGTCCATGAACGGGTCCTTTCACCTTATGAGACCCAGGCGGCGTATGACCGCCACTCGAAGGTAATTCTATTCCGGCTCGCGTCTCTCCGGCAGGGCCTGGCCGCCTTCCTGTGCAGGTCAGTGCCAGACTTAAGCCATGCGCATCGAGATCCTTGAAGGCGATATCACCACCCGTCCCGTGGAGGCAATAGTCAATGCCGCCAACTCATCCCTGCTTGGAGGGGGAGGAGTCGACGGCGCAATTCACCGTGCGGCCGGCCCCGATTTATTGGAGGCATGCCGTGAGATCAGGGTAACGCTGCTGCCAGGAGGGCTTCCCGTGGGCGGCGCGGTGGTCACCCCGGGCTTCAAGCTCCCGTCGCGCTGGGTAATCCACACCGTTGGCCCAAACCGGCATGCCGGAGAAACGGATCCGGCGCTGCTGAGATCGTGTTTCCGGGAGAGCCTTCGCGCCGCAGATTCCCTGGGAGCTCAGTCCATCGCCTTCCCCGCCATCAGCGCAGGTGTCTACGGCTGGGAGGCGGGAGAGGTTGCGAAGGCGGCGTTGGAGGCCATGGATAATTTTGCCGCGGAAACGCCGTCCAGCCCGCTTGAGCTCGTGGAGTTTGTCCTGTTCAGCACCGCGACGGCGGACGCGTTCCGGAGCGTTTTTGGCTAGCTCGTCGGTGTGTGCCGAGGCTGAGCTGGGGCATGGCTCAGCTGCAGCCGGCTGCGGTACTCCACGGGTTCCTTGGTGATGGGGTCCACGAACCGTACGCCGCGTGCCAACAGCTGCAACGGCTTGGTGTAATCGTCCGGGGCTTTGTCCAACAGGTCAGGGTAGAAGGCGTCGTTAAGAATGCCGAGCCCCAGCGATGCCATGTGCACCCGGAGCTGGTGGGTCTTGCCTGAGTGCGGTTCCAGGCGGTAGAGCGCTCGCTGCCGGCCGCCGTCGTCGTACGTTGTGAGTCTTTCAATGCGGGTTTCCGCATTGGGTTCTCCGTCGATGACTTCCGCCAACAGGTAGCTGCGGGACTTGGTCATCCGGTTTCGCACCACGACGGGGTACTCGACGGCGGGGTACCCGGCTCCGGGTTCAGCGGCCGACACACACTCGTACTCTTTTTGGAGCTGGCGCTTCTCGAACAGCACCTGGTACTTTCCACGGGTCTCCGGATTGGTGGAGAGAAGCAGAAGGCCTGCCGTCATCCGGTCGAGCCGGTGCATAGGAATCAGGTGGGGAAGGTTGAGCTGGTTCCGGAGCCGCACCAGGGCCGATTCCTGGATATAGGTACCGCCGGGAGTTGTAGGCAGGAAGTGCGGCTTGTCCACCACGAGGAGGTGCTCGTCCTGGTGCAGGATGTTCAGCTCCACGGGAATACGGGTTTCCGGCGGCAACGTCCGGTAGTACCAGATAAAGGTGTGGTCCTCGAGTTTTGTGGCCCGGCTAAGGGGGATTCCGCCTTCTCCGACGATCTCCCCGGCGTCGAACCGGTCCTCGATTCCCTGCGGATCGATGTGGCCCCAGCGGTGCATCATGTAATCCATCGCCGTGGCCCAGGGGCCTTCCACCGGCAGGCGCAGGCGGGTCGCGTTCACGCCGTCGCGTACGGGGAGGGGGGATTGCATCACGGGTCCATTCTACGTTCCCCGTTTCCGGTCACTCTTTCCGCCGCCCAACCCTCCGCCGTTTCGACGGTTCCCTGCACATTCGACGTTCCGAACCATCGATCCGGCGGGGAACCATCGAAATGGAGAACGGACAGAAAAATAGTTCTTGACAAATAAAGTTGTCGGTGGCCATACTTGAACCATGTTGGACATCGAAGTGATCGAGGACCCGGCGGCAGCCGAAGCTTCGCTGGACCCCATCCGTACCCGCATCCTGCAGGAGCTGGTGGACCCGGGCTCAGCCACACAGCTGGCAGCCAAAGTCGGCCTCCCTCGACAGAAGGTCAACTACCACCTCAAGGCACTTGAGCGCCATGGGCTGGTGGAACTTGTGGAGGAGCGGCGCAAAGGCAACGTCACGGAGCGGGTGCTTCAGGCGACGGCGGCGTCGTACCTGATTTCGCCGGTGGCGCTTGCCTCGGTTGCTCCCGATCCCCATCGGTTCTCGGACCGGTTCTCCGCCTTCTGGCTGCTGGCGCTCGCCGGCCGCACAGTCGAGGAGATGGGGAAGTTGATTGCCGGAGCGGCCGTGGCCAGGCAGAAACTCGCCACTTTCGCGATCGACGGCGAAATCACCTTCCGGACCGCTGCGGACCGCGCTGCCTTCGCTGAGGAGCTCGGCGTTGCTGTGACACAACTCGTAGATAAATATCACGACGGCGGGTCCGGCACCGAACGGTCCGGACGCAAGCATAGGCTCGTCGTCGCCCTTCACCCCGCGCTCAAACCATCGAAAACCCAGAATTCAGCCAAGGAGCAGAACAATGACTGACAACAACCGTGAATTCGAGATCGTCGTCGATACCGAGCTGCCCGGAACGCCGGAGCAGGTCTGGGAAGCGGTCACCAAGGACACGCCCGCCTGGATGTTCCCCACGGACCAGTGGCCGGCCGTCAGGACAGTGGACGACTATCCCCGCCACCTGGTCACCCGGATGGACGGTCCGGACGGCTGGTTCAACCAGTTGGAGCACGTTCTGGAACCAGTCGAGGGCGGACGGGCCAAGCTTCACTATGTGCACAGCGGCATCTTCACCGACGACTGGGACCAGCAGTACGACGGCGCGAGCAAGCACACCGAGTTCTACCTCCATACCCTCGGGCAGTACCTGAAGTATTTCAATGGGAAACCTGTCGCGTTTGCGGACGTCCAGGCCCCTGCCTCCTCGCAGAATCCGCAGGGATTTGTGCGGCTCAAGGAGGCCCTTGGGGTCGGGGACTCGGCGCAGGGGCAGTCTGTGGAGTTGGAGCTCGACGGCGTCGGCAGGCTTTCCGGGGAGGTGGACTTCTCGAATGAGCACTTCCTTGGGCTTCGCACATCCGAGGCCATGTACCGGTTCTTCGGCCGCAACTCGTTCGGCGCCCCCGTGGGAATGACCGTGCACGATTTCAGCGGCAAGGCGAGCTCTGAAGAGATCGCAGCGGATTGGGGCGGCTTCCTCGAAAGGGTCTACGCCTAGCCGGGGCTGAACCCCCTCAAGGACACAGATCTGGTCCGGGGACGCGCATATGGACCAAGGACACCCGGATCCCCTGGGTGTCCTTAGGCCGGTGTGGGTGTCCTCAGGCCGTGTGTGCGTCCCATGGGCATTTGCGCGTCCTGAGCTTGGGCTAGGCGATGGCTGCTTGCCTGGATTCCTTCATGGTTCGTCGGAGTTGCGGAAGAGCATTGAGCCGGTCCTGGGCTGAACGCAGCGCATGGACGGCAGTCTCGAGCTGTTCAGGAGGGAGCGTAAAGGGAACCCGCAGGTAGTGCTCGAAGGCTCCGCCGATGCCGAACCGTGGCCCGGCAGCCAGCCTGATGCCGAAGTCCGGTGCGATCACTGTCAGGGCGGTGCTGACCGGGGTGGGCAGCCGGCACCAGACGGAGAGTCCGCCCATCGGCCGCTCCACCTGCCACTGCGGGAGGTGCTCCTGGAGAAGTTCCAGCAGCACAGACCGGTTGTTTCGCAAAGCAGAGAGTCGGGCGGGCATTGGTTCAGTGAGCGCACGGACCAGATGGGCGGAAGCCAGTTGTTCCACCACCGGGCCGCCCAGGTCCAGGGTGCTCCTTGCCGCGGCAAATCGCTGGATCAAGGCCCTGTCTGCGCGGATCCACCCCGAACGCAGCCCGGCCCAGTGGGACTTGCTGAGCGATCCGATGGAAACGACGGCGGAGCTGAACGCTGCCACTGGGGTGGTGGCGACGCCGTCGAGATTCAATTCTCGCAACGTCTCGTCCACCACCAGAATGGTGCCGGACGCGGCTGCTGCCTTCACCAGTTGGCGCCGTTGTGAATCCGGCATGAGCCTGCCTGTGGGGTTATGAAAATCAGGGACGACGTAAGCCATCTTGGGGCGCAACTGCATCAAGGTGGAATTCAGGGAATCGAGGTCCCAGCCCAAACCGCTGACAGGCAACGGGACAGGCACGGGGCGGCAGCCGGCAGCACGAATAGCATCAAGGGCGTTGGGATATGTGGGCTGCTCCACGAGCACACGGTCCTGCCGGCCTGCCAACGTGCGCAACACAATGTTCAGGGCATGCTGGGCACCGGATGTGACCAGAATCTGCTCTTCGTCAGTCGGAACGCCGGCATTGCTGTAGTGGGCTGCTATCGCTTGGCGGAGAGCCGATACCCCGAGGGCGTCGTATCCGAATCCCGGCAGCAGGGCAGGCAATTCAGTGATGGCCGCGGCGAACGCTCTGTGGACCACCTCGCCGCTGGCGGGCAGAGAGGCGTAGGCGAGGTCAAGAAGACCCTCAGGTACTGCAAGGCCCGGGCTGGCTGTCAGGATCCGGTGACCCCCTGGCGGATTCTCCCCCCGTAGTGTGCGCTGCGGGATGCAGGTGCGGCCACGGCTGCCTTGCCTGCTGCTGAGGAATCCCTGCTCCCGAAGGCTGCCGTAGGCGGCGGTGACCGTGGTCCTGCTGACGTCCAGGGTGGACGCCAGGGTGCGTTCACTCGGAAGGGCGACGTCGAGTGGCACCCTCCCGTCAAGGATCAGGAGGCGGACGACGTCGGCCAGTTCGCGGTAGGCGGGCGCGGCACCAACGTTCCACTCGCCCAGGAGACGCGAAAATGCAGTGGGGTTCAAGGATCCGGCCATAGAGCCAGTATCTCAAACTGGCTATGGATTACAAGGCCAGTTGTGGCGAGCATTGTTCAGTGATGACACGACGATTGACACAGCTCTTTATTGGTCTGGCCTTATACGGATTCTCCCTGGCCATGTTTATCCGGGCAGCGCTCGGCCTGGATCCTTGGGATGTTTTCCACCAGGGCCTTGCCGGCAAGGTGGGCTGGAGTATCGGCACGGTGGTTGTGGTGGTGAGCTTCCTGGTGCTGCTCCTGTGGATCCCCCTCCGCCAGCGGCCCGGAATCGGCACGCTCAGCAATGCGGTACTTGTCGGGGTATTTGCCGACGTCGGTCTGTTCCTGATTCCGGAGTTCTCCCACCTCGGAGGGCAGATCGCGCTGTTGGTTGGCGCGGTGCTGCTGAACGGTATCGCCACTGCCTGCTACATCGGTGCGCGCCTGGGCCCCGGTCCGAGGGATGGGCTGATGACTGGTTTGGCCCGCAGGACAGGCTGGTCGGTTCGGCTTTCGAGGACGGGGATCGAAGTTGTGGTGCTGGCGGTGGGGTGGCTGCTGGGTGGGTCAATCGGCGTGGGTACGGTGGTGTACGCGCTCGCGATCGGGCCCCTGGTGCAGCTTCTCCTGCCGAAGTTTATGGTTCCTGAACTTCCATCGATGGCCCTGGACGCTGTGGACAACGAGGAGCAGGTGCCCGCCCAGGCTGCCTGAGAGCAGCCCCTGCGCCGGCATCGGCAACCACCCTTGCGCCGGCAACAGCAGCCGCCCCAAGCAACGGCAGCGCCATCGTCAGGAGGCTGCGGGGTCAGGAGGCTGCTGGATCCGTCTGGCAGCTGGGGCAGAAGTAGATGTCCCGTTCCTCGGTGGCGCCGTTCCTTACTTGGAAACCGTTTCCGAGGACACCTCGGCGGATGGGCGTCCCACAACGCAGGCACGGTTGGTGTTCCCGGCCGTATACCCAGTATCCGGGACGCCCTCCACTGCGGCCTGCGGGTTTTCCCAGAGGGCTCATGACGGTAGTGCGGCGGGCAGACCCGATGTTGGCTTCCAGCAATTGCTTGGCGTCCGCAAGCAGGGCGGGAAGGTCGGCCGCGGCGGAGACCGGCGCAGCCGGGTGGATGCGCGATAGGAAGCAGACCTCACAGCGGTAAACGTTGCCGATTCCGGCGAGGTTCCGCTGGTCAAGGAGTGCCACGCCGATAGGTACCTCGGGGTGGGTGAGTACGCGCCGCTGGGCCTCGTCGGCGTCCCAGTCGGGCCCCAGGAGGTCGGGTCCCAAGTGCCCCACTATGGAGTCCTCGTCCGCGGTTTTGACCACTTCCAGTATGCCCAGGGAGAACCCGACGGCGTCTGCCGCAGCGGTCCTGAGGACGCACCTGGCCGTGAAACCCGGTTTCCGCCACCGGCCACCCGGCGGGTAGACCTGCCAGGCGCCCTCCATTTTGAGATGGGAGTGGATGGTGAGTTGTTCCTGCGAGGGCCCCTGAAGCCTCATGAGCAAGTGTTTGCCACGCGGCACCACTTCTGTGACCGTCCACCCGTCGAGCTTGAGCGTAGCGAAGCGCGGCACCCGGAAGTCCGAGGACAGCAGTTGCTGCCCCGCCAATGCGGAGTGGAGTTGAGCTGCCGCCCGCCAGACTGAATCGCCCTCAGGCACGGGTCCACCAATCAGGCACGGGTCCACCCCTCAGGCACGCTCCACACCTTAGGCACGGATTCTCAGTCCCTTAGGCGTGGTGTAGGCGCCGGCCTGGGTCAGTGCAACGGCGGCCGCGGTCTCAGGAATGTCGTGGCCGTTGACCTTCTCCATCACGAGCTTGTCCACCGCTCCGCGTCGTACCACTCCTACCAACGCTGCTGCGGCAGAGGCCAGGATCGTGGTGTCCTCGCTGAAGGCGAGCAGGGTCTTGCCACCGCGTTCCACGTAAAACACCAGGGCGCCGTCGACCATCACCACCAGGGCTCCAGCCTTCCTCCCGGGACGGTGGCCGCTGCCGGCGTCAACGCTAAGTACCGGCCACGGCAGAGCAGCGCCATACGGATTTGCAGGATCGGTGGCCGCAAGGGCCAAGGCAACGGGCTCCCCTTTGGCCAGCTGGCTGTCCTCGCTGAAGGAACGGAGCCGGTCAACTGTGGCCGGCACGGCGAACTGCGCAGCCCCAAGGTGCTCGATGAAGTAGCCGCGACGGCAACGTCCCGCCTCCTCAAGCCTCGCCAGGACTTTGTACATCAGTCCGAAGCCGCCCAGGATGTTCTCGGCCATCACCGACCCGCGGGTGACTACCCCGTACCTGTCCAGCAGGAGCTCTGCGGTGGCCCGAGCATGAATGGTGGGGTCCAGTTCCGGTGCCGGCAGCGCCGACCAACGCCCGGCGGCCAACGGGGGAGTGGGTGCTGTGCCGCCGAGCGACCCGTACCGGCCGCCCGCCAGCCCCGGAGATCCAAGCAACCCGGATCCGTGGGAGCGGCCCAGACGGCTCATCCTAGGAGCACGAGCACGGGGCGCGCGGGCTACCTGCCTGTGGGCGGTGTGTCCACCGGCAATCAAGGCGCGCACCGGAGCGAACGTATCGCCGGTGACGCGGCCCGCCCACGCCAGATCCCACAGTGCTGTGACTACATCGGAATCGCTCAGAACGGCATCCATCCCGCCTGCAATGTCCGTCAACTGGCGGAAGAAATAGCCTCCACCATTGTTCTGGAGATGCTCGAGCAGACGGAGCTGGGCGTCGCCGGGCTGGTAGTCAGGGTTCGGATTCAGTGTCAGTTCCGCCGAATCTGCGAGATGCAGGCTCACCCAGCCGTCGTTGCCGGGCAGCGCCCCGGCTCCGGACCAGAGGACCTCGCCTGCAGCCATGAGCTCGTCAAGCATGGCCGGCTGGTAATCGGCCACTCGGCCGGCAAGAACCAGTGGCTCCCAGGCCGAGGCGGGAACGGGCACACCGGACAGCTGATCAACGGCGGTGATGATGCCGTCAAGGCCGCGCAGCACAGACTGGCCGCGGCGGCCGCCCGGCGTCAGCACATTCTGCCAGGCAGGAAGGAACCTGCCATAGGCTGTCCCGTCAACGGGCTCCACTTCCGCGCGGAGGGCAGCCAAAGACCTGCGGCGGAGCTTGCGGAGGACCTCGGCGTCGCACCACTCACTCGTGCCGGCCAGCGCAGCGGGCATAGAAGGAGGCGAGGTAGATGGAGCCGAGGAAGCCGACAAAGGCGAGGGCTCTTCTGAGAAAGCTTCCTCTGGAGGAACCGCCGGCGTCTCCTCAGGTGCAACATGGGGACGGAACTCCCCTTCGACCACCCTTCCATCTGCCGCCAGACGCTTCAGTGCAGAACTGACGACGGCGACGCCAAGTCCCAGCCGATTGGCCGCTTCGGCAGAGGTGAACGGCCCATGGGTTCTGGCGTAGCGGGACACCAGATCGCCCAGGGGATCGGCGACGGGTTCGATGAACGCAAGAGGGACGCCCATGGGGAGCGGTACGCCGAGAGCATCCCGCAACCGGGCCGCGTCCTCCACGGCGGAAAAGCGTTCCACTCCTCCGATGTTGACCTTAAGTGCCCGGTTGGCCCGTTGCAGGGCAGCCAGGTGCACGGAGGCGTCGGCCGGAGTGGCGTGCGCTCCTTCTGCAGTCCCGGCTGCCTCGAGGCGGACGGATACTTCTTCAGGTGTCAGCGGGCCGAGCAGCCGAAGCAGGTCGGCCACACCCTCCATGCCCCGGACCCGCCGATCTGGGGCAAGGCGCTGGAGTTCCCGCTCGGTTGCCTCGATAACCTTGGCGTCAAGGAGTTCCCGAAGTTCCACCCTGCCCAGGAGCTCATTGAGCAGAGTGGAGTCCAGGGCGAGCGCGGCAGCGCGACGTTCGGCGAGGGGCGAATCACCCTCATACAGAAACTGGGCGACGTAGCCAAAAAGCAGGGACTTGGCGAACGGTGACGGCTGCTGCGTGGTGGTCTCGACGATCCTGAGTTCACGGCGCTCGACCGACGCTGCGATGTCCTTGAGCGCCGGGAGGTCGTAGACGTCCTGGAGGCACTCGCGCACGGTCTCCAGCACGATCGGGAACGACGGATATTTCCTGGCGACGTCCAGAAGCTGGGCCGATCTCTGCCGTTGCTGCCAGAGCGGCTGCCTTTTGCCGGGATTCTGCCGGGGAAGCAGCAGCGCGCGGGCTGAGCATTCCCTGAACCGGGAGGCAAAGAGGGCGCTGCCGCCTACTTCGGCCGTCACGATCTGTTCCAGTTCCTCAGGATCAAACAGGAAGAGTTCGGCCCCGGGGGGTTCGTCTTCCATCATGGGAACCCGGAGCACGATCCCGTCGTCGGCCGCCATGGCGGAGCCATCCAGCCCGTAGCGCTGCTGGAGCCGCTGCCCGACGGCCAGCGCCCAGGGTGCGTGGACGGGCATGCCGAAAGGGCTGTGCAAGATGACGCGCCAGTCGCCCAGTTCGTCGTGGAACCGCTCCACCACCAGGGTGGTGTCGCTGGGTACCACTTCTGTGGCCTGCCGCTGCTCCGCGAGGTACTGCAGGAGATTGTTGGCAGCGAAGTCGTCCAGCCCGCTGGCTTTGCACCGCTCGGTGGCAGGCCCGACGTCGGACGCGGAGAGTTCGCGGACAAAGGCGCCCAATGCGCGGCCCAGGTCAACCGGCCGGCCAAGGGAGTCGCCTTTCCAGAAGGGAAGCTTGCCGGGCTGGCCGAAGGCAGGCGAAACCAGGACACGGTCGTGGGTGATGTCCTCGATTTTCCAGCTGGTGGCACCGAGCGCGAAGATATCGCCGACGCGGGACTCGTAGACCATTTCCTCGTCGAGTTCACCCACGCGGCGGCCGCCCTTCGCGGCCGAGCCCGCTGGCGCCGGGCTCCCTGGGCCGGAAGAGGCAGAAGAACCGGACGAGCCAGTCCCCTCCACTTCAGTGCCGATGATGTAGACGCCAAACAGCCCCCGGTCCGGAATGGTCCCGCCTGAGGTTACGGCCAAACGTTGGGCCCCGGGCCGCCCCTCGATGGTGCCGGCGTTCCGGTCCCAGATGATGCGAGGACGAAGTTCAGCGAACTCATCGGAGGGATACCGGCCAGCCAGCAGATCAAGGGTGGCCTCAAAAGCTGAGCGGGGCAGGCTGGAGAAGGGAGCGGAGCGACGGACGGTCGAAAACCATTCCTCGACGTCGATGCTGCCCAAGGCAGTGGCGGCAACAGTCTGTTGGGCCAGGATATCCAAGGGGTTGGCCGGCACACTGAGGCGTTCAATCTTTCCCCCAAGCATCCGCTCCACGGTGATGGCCGTGTGGACAAGATCGGCGCGATGTTTGGGGAACAGGACGCCCTGCGAAATTTCACCCACCTGGTGCCCGGCGCGGCCCACACGCTGCAGACCGCTTGCGACGGATGGCGGAGATTCCACCTGAACCACCAGGTCAACGGCGCCCATGTCAATGCCCAGTTCCAGGGATGACGTGGCCACCACGCACCGGAGGCGGCCGGATTTGAGGTCGTCTTCGATGAGGGCGCGCTGGTCCTTGGAAACGGAACCGTGGTGGGCCCTGGCCAGGACAGGGTGGGCGCCGGACGTACTGCCCGCCTGGGCCATCATATGTGCGGGAGTGGCTGTGGAAGTAGGCGTTGAAGAAGGTCCGGCCGCCCCCGCCTGGCCCGTGGGCGCGGCCGTCTGGCCCGCTGACGAGGCCGGGGCGTCGAAGACTGTGGGTGCGCCCTCCCATCCTCCGCCCGCCGCTACGAGTTGGCGCTCAGCATGGATCTCGTTCAACCGGGCGGTGAGCCGTTCGGCCAGCCGCCGGGAGTTGGCGAAGACGATGGTGGACTGGTTGGCCAGCACAAGGTCCACGATTTTTTCTTCAACGTGCGGCCAGATGGAGGCCTGCGGCTGGAGGCCGGAAGCAGGGCCGGAGTCAAAGGCTCCTGCGGCCCCGGGCAGATCTGACATGTCCTCCACAGGAACGGAAACGGTCAGGTCCCAGTTCTTTTTTGACGGAGGTGCCACGATCTCGCACGGCGCAGAGCCTGCAAGAAACTGCGCCACGAGCTCCCTGGGCTCCACCGTTGCGGACAGACCGATCCGCTGGGCGGGCTTGGGCAGAAGAGCATCAAGGCGCTCCAGGGAGACAGCAAGGTGGGCGCCGCGTTTGGTTCCGGCCACCGCGTGGACTTCGTCCACGATGATGGTGTCCACTTCCGCAAGGGTTTCCCGCGCCCGGGACGTGAGCATGAGGAAGAGCGATTCCGGCGTGGTGATCAGGATGTCCGGCGGATGGCTCAGCAGCGCGCGCCGGTCCGCCGTCGTCGTATCCCCCGAGCGGACGCCCACGGTGATCAGCGGGGCAGGCAGTCCCAGCCTTTTTGCTGTCTGGGTGATGCCGATCAGCGGAGCGCGGAGATTGCGTTC
The DNA here is from genome assembly GCF_023062595.1 of Arthrobacter rhizosphaerae. Taxonomy (GTDB): domain Bacteria; phylum Actinomycetota; class Actinomycetes; order Actinomycetales; family Micrococcaceae; genus Arthrobacter; species Arthrobacter rhizosphaerae. The sequence continues at coordinate 88,191 of NZ_JALLAN010000011.1, read as the reverse complement.
GACGTCGACGCCAAGCGCCTTGAGCGGGGAAATGTACAGCACCCGTGTTTTCCGCTTGGGGGCCCTGTTCCTTCGCCCTTTGCCCCCGGAGCCCTTTCCTCCAGGCCCGACGGCAACAGGGGCAGCCGCATCAGACTCGTCCGGGGAGGTAGCAGCAAGGAGCCGGTCAGCAGCCAGCAGCCGGTCCAGGGCCCAAAGAAATGCGGCGAGAGTCTTCCCGGAGCCAGTGGGAGCCACCACCAGGGCGTGGGAACCTGAAGAAATGGCGTTCCAGGCCCCCTCCTGGGCAGGGGTGGGCGTGGAAAATGCACCCAGGAACCACTCGCGGGTGGACTGGCTGAACTGTTCCATGGTTCCGCCCCGCCTGTTCCCATGGATCTCCCGGATCTCCTGCCCCTCTTCCTGACCCTCCATTTCTCCATCATGCCTTAAGGCACTGACAGAAATGCCCGGTCAATCAAGCTTGGCCAGAGGATGGGTGGCGGGCCCTTCCAGCACCTCGCCGTCATTGGTAAAGCGGGAGCCGTGCAAGGGGCAGTCCCAGGATTTTTCGGCGTCGTTCCAGCGCACGATTCCGCCGAGGTGGGTGCACACCGCGGAAAGCTTGCAGGTATTGCCGTTCACCATGGAGGTGGCGACCGGCTTGCGGCCTTGGCGGGAGACCACGCCCATTCCTTCGGCAGGTGCCGGGCCGGTTTCGTCGAGCCGCCTCAGCCCGACTTTGCTCCAGTCCTTGAAAACGGTCGCAGCGACGTCGGCGTTAAGGGAGGCGGCTGATGCTGCACCGGGGGGAGAAGCGACCCTGTGGTGGATTGTGTCTGCCCAAGGGATCTGGCCGCCAAGGATATCCGCCGATATTCCCAAGGCCGCCGCAACAGCATTCGTCATTCCCCATTTGTTGTAGCCGGTGCCAAGGAAAATTCTTCCGCCGCCACGGGGCATCTTGCCGAAGAAGGGCATGAGGCTCACCGGCTGATAGTCCTGGGCGGACCACGTATGAGTTGTTTCCGCTCCCGGGTAGTGTCCCTGCGCCCACTCAACGAGTCCGTCCAGATGCGCCTTGGCGGACTGCATGCGGCCTCCCGGATGGCCGTTTCCGCCGACGAGGAGGAGCCGCTCCCCGTCGAGCGGGAAATCGCGCAGGGAACGCGTTGGCTGCTCGACCGATATGTACATGCCATTTGGCGGTGTCATGGAACCGGGCAGCCGGAGCGCCGCTGCATACGAGCGCCCTGGCTTGAGCTTGGCGAAGTAGAGCCCCCTGTCCAGCACGGGCGTACCCGTTGCCAGGACCAGTTCCTCGGCCCGGATCTTCCCGCGGGTGGTTTCAATGTCGAGTGGCCCCGTGCCCTGGGCGCCCGTCAGTCGGACGCCGGAAACAATTTTCCCCCCGTGGCTCCGGACGTCGGCGATCAGAGTGTCCAACACTTCCATGGGGTGAATCTGCGCCTGGTTCGCCAACGCAACCGCGCCCCTGACGGGATAGGGAAGGCCGGGATCCTTGGTGTAATCCACTTCCAGACCGGCAGCAAGAGCAACCGTGAACTCCTCGCGCAGCTTCTCCACCCCGTCAAGGGTTGCCGCGTACGTGTATGCGTCCCTGGTCTGATAGGCGACGTTGTTGGAGTCCAGATAGCGCAGGAGCCAGGCCTGGCCTTCGCGGTTGGCTTCGACGTAGGCATTGACCAGCTTTTGCGAGTATTGGCCCCGAAGCTTGGAGAGCACAGTGCTTTGCAGGAGGGTTACTTTCGCCGTCGTGTTCCCGGTGGTGACTGCACCCGGGGTGCGTGCCTCCAGGACGACAACGTTTTTCCCCGACCGGGCCAAAAGGAGCGCAGTGACGAGGCCCGTCAGCCCCGCGCCTGCAATCGCCGTGTCGTAGGAGGTTCCCGGCATGAACTCGTCGCTTGTGAAAGTGTCCGGCCGGTCCAGCCACAGTGAAGTCATCGGGTCACGCCTGCCTTTCGGCTCGTGCCCCGATTTCCTTCAGCGGGGCGTCGGAAGATTTCATAAGTATACTTACCATGTACCTGTGAAGGAACAGCCGCCAAGGAGCAGGAGCGCAACCATGAACGCAGTCCACGTTTCCGGTCGGAGCACAGGCAAGCGGACTGCTCTTCAGAAATCCGCTCTGGCGGCTGGCTTCGCATTTGTCCTTGTGGGAGTGTTCGGATTCGTTCCGGGAATCACCAGCGGCACAGATGGAATGGCGTTGTGGGGGCATCAGTCCGGCGCAATGCTCTTCAGCGTCTTTCACGTTTCCGTGCTGCACAATCTGCTGCACCTGGCCACAGGACTGGCGGGTCTGTTCATGGCGCGGCTGGCGATGCAGGCCCGTACCTTCCTCATCGGCGCGGGCGTGGCTTATTTGGCTTTGTGGATTTTCGGGCTGTGCATTCCCCATGACTCCCCGCTTAACGTGGTCCCGCTTAACACCGCAGATAATTGGCTGCACGTTGCATTCGGCCTCGGCATGATCGCCTTGGGTGTTGCGTTCGCCCGGGACGCCGTGAGCCCGCCGAAAACGGCACCGTAAATGAACGGGCCTTACTGGGCCCGCAAGGCCCCCACACTCAGCAACGTGACGGCGGCATTGCCGCACGCATCTGTGGGCTGCGGGATAAAAAGGGAGGCCTTGTCTTCGGGAGGATAAATCCGGTAGCCGGCCGCCGGCGTCAGTGTGCAGTCCTGGAAGTTTCCTGCCTGGGTATAGCGCAAAGGCGCCGTTCCCGCCGCGCCCGGCGCCAGCACGACGTCGGCTGCGGGCGTGGACTCGTCCCTTGTGGCCGGCGCCCCGATGGGCTCGCCATTCGCGTCAGCCGTCAGCGAGACCCCGGGAAATCCCCGAAGCATGCAAGGGGTTGAGCCTGAATTGGTGAGCACCAGTTGCATATTGATGCTGCCGGCTGCCCCTCCGCCTGATGAGTCAGTGCTGGCCGTGAGGTTCGAGGCCTGGCACAGCGGCGTTCCCCCCGCCGTGGGCGTCGACGGCGCCGGGGGGCTGCTGCTGGGAGCGGACGTTTCGTTGGGAGCAGCCGACGAGGAACTGCTGGAGGGGGAAGCTGCCGGGGTGGTTTGCTGCGATTGCGGTTGGCCGGGACCGCACGCCGTCAGAAGGAGAGCGGCCCCCGCCGCCGTCACGATTGCGGACACAATGCTGATTCTCTGAGACCTCATGGCTACACCTTTACGGTGGAGGCCGTGTGAGTCAACGATGCCACGGCGACGGCGGGGGATTGACGCCCGGATTGTAATTCCGGGCATCGGATTGATGCTCTAGCGTGAAGGATCTGCAGACTGGAGCGAATCCTTCTTGGTCACCCTGCTGCGCGTAAATGCTATGCCGCCCAGCACGAGTCCTCCCGCGCCGGCTGCGAGACCGGCCCAGCTTCTGGCTTCCGCACCCTGATCCGCGGCACCGGTTTCGGTTGCGACGGTGGCGGCACTGGCATTCTGCTCGCCGCCATGGGCTCCACTTGCTTGCGGGGAGCCTTCCGAGATCGTTACTGAGGGAGCGGGCGCCTCAAGTGAATGGGCATCCTGGCCGTCCTTGGGGATTTCGGCCCAATCGGTCTGGCCCACCTGGCAGTTTTGAAGTGTCGGAAAGTAGAGGGTGGCGCCGGGGGTGTCAGGCAGTTTCACCGACAGCACCAAGGCGTCCCGGAGTTTCGGGTCCAGCGGGGCCTTGGCGGTGTAAACGATCTTGCTGGTGCGTTTGGTGATGGTGGCCCCGTCGGCCAGCTTCTTCGGTGACGCCAGCTGCTCCTCAACCCTTTCAACGGTCCAGCTTGGATTCACGGTGGGCTGCGCGTCATTAAGTTCCTCCGGCAGGGTGATGGTCACCTTGGTGGTTCCTGAGGTGTCGCAGCCGTGAGGAACGCCAAATGTGAGGAGGGCGTAGGAGTTGGCAGTGGTCTTATCCGGGCTGATGCTCACGTGGGCAGAGGCCCCCGCGGCTCCCGCCATCATCAGGGCAGCTGTTCCGGCAATGGCGCCGCTCGCTGAAATGGCGCGGCGAAAGATGGACTTGTTCATGGAAATGCCTTTCGGGGTGCGCTCTCCCCTCCGGGGGGCGCACTGAAGTGAGGGTGGAGACCCGTCACATGACCGCGGCGATCGAAAGGACGCGGGCGTCGGCAGTGCGGGGCTGAGTCAGGAAAGTACGACGACGGCGGGTGGTCCCCGTCGGCAGTCTTGCCTGAGGTTTCGCCAGGGAAGGGGAGTGAAATCCTTACGGGGCCTGACAGCGGCGGGTACCGTTGCGCCGTCGAGCCTCACCGGAGACGGTAGCTGAATGAGAGGGCGGAGCCACGCTGCCAGGAACCAAAGTGCCGCCTCGCCCCTGGCGAGCAATCCGGCACAGAGGAGGGTGGCCACAACATGGCCCGTTAGCATGAGGGCCGCCAGCGGGGAATCAACCTGGTGTGCATGCCCGGCAGCCGCCTCGGCGACCTGCGCAAATGGCAGCCCTCGGTCGGCAACGACGTCCGCCTGACCAGCCAGGTGGTGACCTGCCCCAGCGACCGCAGCTGTCTCTGGTACGGGAATGCTGAGTGCGGTGAAGACCTCATGGAGGGCCAATTGCCCGGCACCCAAGACCGCAGTCATTGCTGGAAGCCTGAGTTGCCTTCTGGTGGCGAGCGTTGAAAACAGACTCGTCATGGCCAGGATAGCCGCCATGATTCCGGCTCCGGGAAGCGAACCGCCGCCCAGGATGTGGGCAAGGGCGGCGAGCAAAACCACGGTGGCAGCGACGGCGGTGGAGCGAAGCAAGTGGAAGGGAATCCGGGCGGACACGGGTGCCACGGAGACCTCCTCACGGCTCATCACTGGCTGGACACGTGATTCCGATTCTAGCGGGATGGTTAGTGGTCCGGTATTTCGCGACGAGCCCGCCGTCGTTCGTTAAATCGTCATCCGCTTCACCGTAAGCGCTTGAAGCGGAAAGTTGCTGCCGGGGGAGGAGCAACGTCATCCAGTGTCCCGGCCAGGGCGTGGCGGCGGCGTCGCAATTCCAAGGTCAGGCTTTCCTCGCCCCGCGCCATAGCCCAGCGATGGTTAGCGCTGAACACTGGTTTCAGCAGCCCGCCGAGCCGGCGAAGCAGCGGCTTTCCCGCGCTGACCTGCCAGCGATAGGTGACCACAGTTTCCGGGCCGTCCTGGGTGAAGGACCATTGTCCGGTTCCTGTCAGGTCACCGGAGGCGCTGAGGGCAAAACCTTCCCGGGTTACAGGTCCTTGGGGAGTCATCGTCCAGCGGAGGGTATAGGGGAGCCAGCCCTTGGTATGCAGGTGATAACTCCCCGAGTTTCCTTTCCCGGGGTCTCCTTCCGCAGGATCGCCTCGATCTGAAGGCACGGGTACGACGCTGAGGTAGACGGAGGGCCACCAAACAGGCAAGGAGGCTGCATCAGTCAGGATCGCCGTGACTTCGTCCACCGTTCCGGGGACACGCCACACGGTGAAAAAATCGTAGTCATTGCTACCCATTGCAGTCATTCCTTTCATTAGACTGCACGCATAAGCCGCTACCTAGCTCTAGGAGAAAATCATGGACTATCTCGGGACCGGCAATGAAAAGGCCCTTCCGGCCGCGGAGTTGAACCGCACTCATATTGGCCAGACAGTCAGCTTCCAGCCGGACGAGTTCACAGTGGTTTTCGGCCGGATCGGAGCGATCGCCCGCAAGGAAGGCGGGGTGACCATTGCTTTGGAGGGGGTCGACGGCGTCGGGGGACTGCCCTCCCACTACAGCCTGCCGCCCTCGCAAAATGTGTACCTGCAGCCGGACATGCTGACGAATACTGAATCCACCATCAAGGACCTGTTCGGCAAGGTCCAGGAAAACCTGCGCGGCCATAAAGGAGACCAGAGGCCCGACTCGGAGCCTCCGAACGTATAAAGTGTTGCGGTGAAACTAATTGGCGTGATCCGTTCCAAAGAAACCAGCACCGTCGAGGTGGAGGCTGACTCCATTCACGAAGGTCGGGAAGAGCTCGAGGCCAAAGTGCCTGAGGGCTACGAACTGCTCCTGATCAAGACCGAAAACTGAGCTTTCCGGTCGCGTGCTCGTATCAACCGTTGTCTGAATACGACAATCCGGGTTCGGGGCCGTCCTCAGCCTCTACCCACTCGGTGAAGTCCTTGAGCGACATGCACCAGTAGTAATCGCAGTAACGTAGCTTTTCTTTCTCGGCTTTGCTCATTTCCGCACTCCCCCCGGAGTAGCACCAGGTGCGAAAGTGGCTCTCTCACTAATCCTGGTGGAAGCCAGCGGTGCTGGCTTCCACTACCAGTGAACTGCGGAGCGGTAGGTGCCACACGAGTAACACGTACTCGACTTTGACGTCCCCTCAGCGCAGGTCGGGACCCCGGTACTTGCTTCTCTATACACCAACTACGCGCTGCCCGTCCCGGCCGTGTGGCGTACGCGCTGAGACGTCCGTGAGCCACTCCCTTGAAAGGATCTTTGATGCGCGCTTCTCCCGTCACTGACCGCAACGGCAACCAACTGTTGGCCCTGGATTTTATCGACGAGAGCGCGGTGGACATAGTCCACTCAGAGCCGGTGCTTCCCCTGTCGCTGGTCGTCGTGACGTACCAGGGAAAGGTCCTGATGATCTTCAACAGGTGGCGGCAGGAATGGGAGTTGCCCGGCGGAATGATTGAGGCCGGCGAGACGCCCCGACAGGCAGCCTTCCGGGAATTGCTTGAAGAGACAGGTGTGACTGTTGAAAGCCTCTCCTTCGAAGCCCGGGCACTCTTCTCACTCAAAAACCCCGACCGGCTGGAGTACGCGGCAGTTTACTCCGCGCAACTCGATGCCCTCCCCGAGCTCAGGATAAACGAGGAGGCTTCAGCCTTCCTCTGGTGGTCGCCGGACGCCGCCGGGGAGCGGAACCCGGGTGAGAACATGAGTGCCCTGGATGCTGCCATCGCGGTTCGCGTCGCCGGTTAACCGGTACTCCCGTCGAGGTTCGCGATGCTCTTCCAGCACCTGTCGGTGCGAGGATGACCTGATGGGGTCAAAAACTGATGTACTGCTGAGCGGACCACGTGGGCGTCGTCTGTGTCTCGAACTGGCGATGCTGCTGGACCCAGGGGTAAGGGAGCAGGCGTTGGGGCTGGCGTACCACCTCGATGCTGGAACAGGGACCTCAAGAGTCATGCTGACCGCCGTCTCCTCTGGTGAGGCCTCAGCTCAAAACGAGGCCCAACATGCCGTTCCATCACCAGAGCAGTTGGCGGCAAGGCTAGGCTCCCTGGCCTTCTCTGATCTAAGCGGTGACCGGATACAGGCTGCCCTTGAGCGGTCCGTCGATAGTGCAAGGTATTGGCAGGAACCCGACGGCGAGGATGTGCTCGGGCTGCTCCCGGCCATCACCGCTGCTCTCGTCCCCGTCGCCGAACAGCTCCTGACAGCACCCGGCAGCGAGTGGTGGTGGCAAGCGCGTCGGGAGGAGCAGTGGGCCATTGATTGGCGGTCGCCAAACGATCCAACGCCCTTACCGCATGATCCCCAACTGACCCTCCAAAATTGGGTGCGCAATGTACGTGCGGAGGACGAACAGGCTTCCCTGGAACGTCCCCGGGACCCTCGGGCGAACTGGTCCGGATCATGGTGGTCCATTCCGCACGGTCTGGTTCAAACGGTCGGACAAGTCCCGGCCGCGCTGAGTCTTGTGGAGGACTCCCTGGGATGGGAAGAGGCAACGGTGATTCCCGTCAGGGGAACGGGCCGCACTCTTGAAATCCGCGACGCGGCTGACTGGATGTTGCTGTGCCGGAAATTCCCGCTTGAGGTCACGGCATCCCGGCGACATGACTGGTATCGCGTGACGGGTCGCGATGGGCGATGGGTTATCCCGGATTGGGAACAGGTTGCGGGAGAGTGGGACGCTGTCCACCTCACAGTCCTGGGTTACCTCAACGGCGCAATGCGCCTGCTTCAAGTCGACGACGAAAATGCAACCGTTATGGCCGGATGGGATCCCGACAGCACCCTCTGGCTCACCGACGTCGCGCGCGAATCAGAGGGTGGCCGCCAGGCATGGCACCGCTCCTCCCAGGGCGAGCCTTGGATCCAGGTGGCCTAATCAGCTGTGAGGCCATGGGCCATGCGATGCCGTTTAGCTGGAGCTCTGCCCGGCCGCCCACTCCTGGACGCGTTGTTTGCTTTCCTCTGGCGAGAGGTCAACCACCCGGGTCATGACCGACCAGCGGACGCCAAAAGGGTCCACGATGGAGGCGAACCTGTCACCACTGACGAAAGTCATGGCCGGCTCGCGCACGGTGGCATGAGCGGCCTCCGCTGCGGCAAGCGTCCTGTCTGTGTTGGGCACATACACTGCCAGTGAAAACGAGTGCCCGGCGTCGCCAACGGGGGCTACCAGCCCGTACTCCTCAAGTGGATCACTCAGGGTCAGGAGTCCTGATCCGAAATCCAGGACGGCATGGGCAATCAAATCGCTGCCGGGAAAACGGGTCACGTCGAGAATCCTGGCGCCAAATACGTCACGATAGAATTCCATCGCCTTGGCAGCCGGCTCCACCGCCAGGTGGGGAGTGATCGATGTGCTTCCGTGGGGGATACCGTTCGTTGTGTGCCTCCCGCTAACTGCCTCAGTCTGTTCGGTAGCTTGCAGGACCTGCTCTGATTGTGTTTTTTCCATACCCCAATGCTGAATGCCGGGCGGTCACGCCGTCTTGTAGTTTTGCGACAAAAGGAGCACTCGTGCCAGTTTCCAAGGGTCACCTGAATCCCGGGGCCACGGACGTCACCTTTGACCGGTTTGAGCTGGGGCCGGGTCTGGCTGAGCTGGTGCGGCATGTTTGGGTGGTCCGCTGGGAGATTCCCGACGGCGAGGTCCGGTCCCAGCGCGTCCTGACCTATCCGGCACTTAACGCGGTGATCGATACCCGAAGTGCCAGGCTGTTCGGCCCGGAGTCCCGTGTCCAGGTACAGGAACTCAGGGGTACGTCCTGGGCAGTCGGAGTGCTGTTCCGTCCCGCCGCCGGCCGGCTGCTGGCTGCTGCGGAACCTGCGAATCTGCCCGCGACCGGCGAGCACCTTGGCAGTGCTCCCCATCAGGCGCTCGCAGACGTTATGAACGGAACTCTTTCAGTGCCCGCGGCGCGCCTTGCACTGGTGGGGATTCTGCGGTCGTGGCTCTTCCCGTTCGTGTCGGAGCTCGACGAGAGGGCCGCAATGGTGAACGTCGTGTGCCAATTGGCCGAAGACGATGACAGCATCCTGCGGTCCTCGGATCTCGCGGAACGGGTCAACGTCCCGCTCCGTTCACTGGAGAGATTGGTCTACGCCCACATCGGGGTAACGCCCAAGTGGCTGATCGACTGCCGCCGTCTCCAGCATGCAGCCACACTCCTTTTCGCGGAATCGAGCACACAACTTGCTGATTTGGCATTCTCTCTTGGCTACACGGACTACCCGCACTTCTCGCGGAGCTACAAGAAAGTGATCGGGGAAACGCCACGTGAAACCCGCGAGCGGGGTGAGGAGCAGCGCCGCTCAACTCAATAGTCCTGGCCGCGAAAATTCCCTGCCTGTCCCCACAAGCACCGCTGGAAAGACTAGGGTCTACGTAGCGGCAGGCTTAAACAGCGTGAATCGGCAGGGGTCAACGTGGAGCAGGAAAAGGCTAACCGGATTTCGTTCCATGAACTGGACCAGAACGGGAATCCCCTGGACGCGGAAACAGCCACCTCGGCCATGGATTCGGCCGGACGGGAAGGGAGGGAATCCACACGGTTTTCCACCAATCCCTTTGTCATCATCCTCTGGGTGCTTGTAGGCATCATGATAAGTGGCGGTGTTTGGGTTCATATGGACATGATGTCGCCTGGAGGGGGCGTAATGGGACCTGTTGGCGTCTCTGGATCTGAGAACGAAACGCTGATACAGGTACTGAGGAACTTCACCCCCTTCGCCGTATTGGCCGGTCTACAGGGGATCATCGGCCTGCTTTTCTGGCACGCCGTGCAGTGGCAGCGGAAACGGCAGAGTGACAAACAAAGTGCAGCTGGGCTGAGATAACGTTTCGGCGGGGCTACGGAGCGGTGCTGCCTGACCGATGGGGCAAGACGCCGGTCGTCAGTCCTTCTGCCCCAGCTCAAGGAGATTGATGTCGACGTTGCCGGTGCCAGGCTTCGGGGAGCCCCGCCGCTTGCGGAGCTGAGTCGCCCGGTACTCATCCCGCGCAAGGAAATAGGCATAAGGAGTGAAGAACCCTGAGATGCCAATGGGCCACAACACGCCCCATTCAGGTCCTTGTCCCTGCCACAAGGGGAGCAGGAACATCCAACACATGGCAATGAAAGTGGCTCCTGAGACGACCATCAGGATCCCCATACCCCACCATGTGCTGACCTGGGCCTGGCCTCGGCCGGGGCTGAAGCCGATCTCATCTCCGGGGTAGCTGTGCAGCTCACCGGTGCTGGTCGTGCGGAGAACACGCTTCTCGCCTGCTGCCACCGCCCTCTTGTGTTCCGCGTACACGGCATCGTTGTGCCGCTCGCGCTCACGGTCGTAGACCATAATCTGTCCGTTCTGGTGCACGTGTCGCGGCTGACCCGGGAAGGGGTAGGCGCTGTGACGGAAATTCCCGCAGGTGATCTTCAGAGCCCAAGATTAGCCGACTTACGTAGATGTCTGGCTGCGGTGGCGGTGGGATTTAGCACGCATCCTAGCGGTGCGCGGCACGAACATATAGAGCCAGGCCTTATTCATTGAGGACTATCAGTTCCCGCTGAACCTGCAGCTGATTGCAGTAATGCTGCGCAGGCGGCTAGACGCACACAAGACCGACTGAGTATGAGCGAACAGTACTCAGTGGGCCATCTTGCGAAACGCCCCGGCATAACTCGCAGCCAGGTCTTTCGGGAACTTCAATCCTTTCCACATGGAAGAAGGGCGCCGTCCTGACGGCGGACGTTCTGGCACCTCCCACATACGTGACAGCTTTGTTGACTTTAAATGACAGACACGGTAAGCATGTTGAAATCTAATGTCATGACAGGCGATCACTGATTCCATGGGGGGCTTCAGATGCGCAGTCAATACCTTGGCAGGACCTTGCTGGCAACCGTCGTCGTGGTCTCACTCCTTGTCCCCGGCGCCCTGGTGGGCTCGCAGCCCGCCAACGCGGCCGAGGAGGTGCAGCCTTCGCCTGCTGGATGCGCCGACATGACCGTGCCGGAGGAGAACCACGCTTCCATTCGCCTGCGGGTCGACGAGCCAGCGAGCGAGGCGCAGGTCCCGGTCGACGAGCACGGGAAGATCGCGATCGGCGGCATCCTGCACAAGCAAGCAGCCATGGTTGACGTCTCGGACGAGAAGGTGACGTCGTCCGACTTCACGCTCGGTCCACCGCCGGAGGACGTGGCAGCGTGGGCGGCATCGTGGTCTACGAGTCTGCGCCCTCCCCACCTCGGGGCGAACGAGGTGTGCGCCCGTGCCGAGCGCGAACCCAAGCGATCCGCGAGGATTCTGCGCTCTTTCACGGTGGTCGATCTGATCCCACCAAGCGACGTTCCCGGCTTGGCCATCGGCAGCATCGGTGCGACTACTGCGACTGTGACGTGGGGCGAGGCCACGGACAATTATGGCCTTGCAGGGTACGAGGTCACGGTCGACGGTGGTGCCGCGCAGCGGACCACCGTCGGCACCCGCTCCTACAAGATCACCGGGCTTGCGCCGTCTACGTCCCACACAGTGTCCGTGGTGGCAATCGACCTTGCAGGCAACACCTCGAAGACACCCGCCACGGCGTCCTTCACGACGGACGCGGCACCGCCGCCACCAGAAGGCGACCTGGCCTTGGCCTTCGACGCGGAGCAGGGTGCCGCCACCGTCACATGGCATCCCGATCTTCCCGCGGACGTCACATACCGTGTCTTCCTCGACGATGAGGAGTACGACGAGTTCCCGCTGGCGGAGAACTGCCTGGACGACACCGGGAAGCCGGCGAAACCGTGCACCCCGCAGGACGCCATCAACTATCTGATCGAGCCCCTGGAGGGGAGCACCCAGTACGAGTTCCGCGTCGACGCGTTGCACGCCGACGGCACGGTGGCGCGGAGCCTGTCCGGCTCGTTCACCACCACGAAAGGCGAAGACGTGGTGTCACCCGCGACCACGCAGCTGACGGCCAGCGAGAGCTCGCGATGCGCCGGAATGGGCGGGGACTTCTACGTCGCGGCGGACGCACGCGCCGGTGTGCCGGTACCCGCGGGGAGTACGCAGGTGTTCGAGGGCTGCTACACCGTCGCTAACAGCAGCTGCATTGACGCGTTCCTGCCTCCGTCCGGGGAACAGATCCTCGACTGTGTGGACAACCTCACCGACTTGCTCTTGGCCGTGGCGCCTCCCGGCCGGGGACCGGTGATCTCGTCATTCAATGACGTTGTCGCCGGTGCGCCGGCACCCGGGCAGAAGATCCAGATCGAACCGATCACGTGGTGTCAGGATGACTCCTGCGTGGTGCTGTTTGCGCCTTCACCGGCAACGGCTAAGGTCCTGGAGGTTGCGGGCAAGACTACCGCCCGGACCGCTTTCCTCGTCGTCAGCCCCGCGGGAATCGGCATAGGGATCGCGCTGGGTGCACTTCTCGTACTTCTCTGGCCCGGGGATTTGGGCATTTATGGCCTCCTCGAATACCCGATCAACATCGACACGGACTTCGACGCCTTCGACAACTGGGGCGCGGACGAGGGCGAGTGGTACAACAGCCTGAAGATGTACGCCGAGGTGGTCAAGACCACCGACCAGATAGCCGGCAAGCACAACATACCCTTTGCATGGGCCGCGACCGATGACGCGCCACTCAAGCGGGCCATCGACGGAGCCTGCTCCGCCCAGCAGGGCACGCTCCCCGCTGTCGCCGGATGCAGCGCCGACTTCGCCGTGTACGTCCCCGGCGCCGCAAACTACAAATTCAACCCCATGCCACAGACCGGAAACCACATCGTGACCGCCATGGGCGGCAACAACTCGGGCTGGCCGCAGCCCACACAGCGGGCGCAGTGGTTCGCCCCGGAGTACAGCAAGAAAGGCCAGGCCGCGACAAACAAAGGCTACGACCGCAAGTGGTACGACCGACCAAGAAAACACCCTCAGTGGCAGCCGAACGCCTGCACCGGCAGGATCAAGGCCGTGACAGTCTGCGATGAGTTCCCGTTCTGGTCCACGAATCAGGCGGTGGATCTCTCGGGCATTGTCGCCTCCGTGGAGCCAGTACCCAAGGCCGAGGGATCATACCAAGGCACTGACCTGGCGCAGTTCTACGACCAGTGCTCCGTGGATGACACGGACCAGTTCATCGTGTTGCCGGTGAAGCCGTGGGTCGACGCGGGCGGGCCCAGCTTCGGGTTCCGGGTCACTTCGGGCGCGGCCAGCCTATGCCTGGTGCCCGACCCGTAGTCCGGAGACCCATGAGGCGGCGATGGTCTAGAGGCTGTCGGCGGGTCCGGGCGGGGGAACGGGGCCAGCTCAGTGCCGACGTCACGCCCGAAGCGACCGCTGAGCTCGGCCTGGCCCCCGGAATGAAGGCGTTCTTTGTCATTAAGGCCGGCGCGGTGTCCATCTATCCCGGCTGAATCATCCCGCAGGACGAGTCCGGACGCCGCTGGTCTGGCTAGGCTAGTCAGCGTTGGCTGAACGGGGCCGGCCGAATTGGGGGAGCGCTAATGAAAATGCTTGGCAGGAAAATCACGACGGCGGCTGCCTTGCTTGCGCTGGCGGCGGGAGTGTCGGGATGCAGCCTTTTTCCTTCTCCACCGCCGCCGTTGCCGCCCAGCCCCACATCGCTGGTGGACGCAAACTGCCCCTTCCTGGACAAGGAGGACATCGTACCGGTGCGGATTCCCCGGGGAACTCCCAAGGAAGCCATCGGCGGTGTCCTCAACACATACAGCGCCTGGTTGAACGCCGGCTCTGAGACCCTGACTTCGTGGGCATCCGGCGGATCCGTACCGGAAAAATGCGTGGAGCAGCTTGCGGCCCGGAATGCCGAGGCGTATGCCGCCACGGTTTTCACCTCGCACTCTGACGTTGCGTGGCAGCAGTATTTCGGGGCGGTGGAGGCCATGAATGCCCGGAACCTGCGGAGCGTTGCGAAGGCCGAACCCGGCCAGGGCGGCCGCGGAACCTTCGAGCTGCTCCAGGAGATTGACTCCAGTGCCACGGACAATGGAACGTTCCTGAAGTTCGACGCCGTCTATAGGCCTCGTCCGGCCACCGGGACCGCAGACGGAGGTTCCTGGGAGGGCTGGGAAACCCCCACCCGCTGGTATGTGGAGCTGGTGCCGGCAGGCGATTTCCTGGTGATCAATTACATCGAGCAGACCCCTTTGCCCACCCAGCCATGAATTTCTGTCCACCTGCGGTGTTTCCGCTTACCTCGACCGGGATGACAAGGGTCGGGATGTGTTCACGTACGTTGAGGGCTCCACCGACGGCTGATCAGGTCAGATCAGCGGTAGCGCCATCTGAGCGCGTCGGGAAGCAGGACTCCGCCGTGGTTGGGGCTGTGGCCGCCTTCGCCTAGGACGAGGCGGAAGTCATACCCGGCTTCGGCTCGCCTGGGTCCGGAAGAACACCAGTTATCCCTCTCCGGATGCAGAGGACAAACAAGAACGAAACCTTGCGGAATGGCTGATAAGGCGCCGTAGGCATGCCCGCGAGCGGACGTTGCAGCCGGCCTTTCAGGACAGGCTCAGTGTCCTGCCTGATTGGCAGGGTTTGTCTCGGGTCGCAAGCGATGAAGCGAGATGGCAGGAACGCTTTACAGCCCTGATCGAGTACCGGGGATCCGGGCAGGACTGGCCACGGCACAAGGCCAACATCGGGGAGTGGAGCATGAGCTCGGTGTGTGGCTGCACACCCAGCGTTACAAAACCCGCCGCGGAGAACTGGATCCGGCAAAAGCGGCTGCTCTGGATGAGCGGCTGCCAGGCTGGACGTCAGGGCGGACCCGGGGCAGAAAGCCCCAGGGCATTCCCGTGGCTGATCCGGGTCGGCCGGGGCTAGATTGATCCTGTGAAGCAGGACCTTCAAATAGAGCGGGTCTGGCCGACGTCGGATGGAGGCGCGGTACTTTCACCGTTTGAGGCCTCCGAAGACTTCACCCAGGAATGCTGGCAGGCCAGCGAAGTCATCGCAGCGTCACCGGCCGACTGTTTCTTCAGTTTCCTACTGGAAGGGCACGAAGTCGTCCGGATGCTGATCGAAGATCCTGCTGGTTCTCTGGACGGCTATGATGTGGCAGCTGACCCGGAAGATGTGGTCCTCATAGATTTTATGGAGGTGGCCGCCGGCTATCGCCGCCAGGGCTACGGGTCCCGGGCAGTTGAACTATTGAAGAACCGGTTCCCGGGACGAACGATTGTTGCCATCCCGGGTGGTGATGAAGGCTTCTGGACGTCCCTGGGATGGCAACGGTACGAACACATCCAGGGCGGGGAAAAGCCAGCGTTGTTTGTTAGCCCGAGGGTGACGCGAGTTGGATCCATAACCGGCGAGACACTGCCTCTGTGAGCAGAACGGTCAGTCCAGCGCTCCAGCCTCTGAACTGACCGTCCGCTCTTCGGGTTATTTGATGGTGGCCTTCGCTTCAAGGATCGCGTGTCCGCCGGCTACCGGAGTCACCTCAAAGGTCCCCCCTGACTTCAACGGGGTGTGCTTAGCGTCGAAGAACACATAGTCGATCTTCCGACCGTCACCCTCAGGCCCAACCGCCGTGTCCGCACCCGCGCGAGCAGCCTTTCCGGTCTTGAGCTGATGCGCTTCCACGAACCTTCCCTCCCCGTCAGGGAACTTGTACATATTCGTCATCGCGGGTGTGGTCGGGCCCGTGTTGAAGTCACCCCCGACGACGACGGAAAAGTCGTTATTGATCCACTTTTTGGTGATCTTCTTGATTTTTTGCGTCTGCTCGGTGCGTGCTGTATCCGAATCAACCTGCAGGTGCGTCGCGCAGGCGATTACCTTTTTGCCGGCCTTCCGAAAGTCCACACAAGCCATCCCGAAGATCTTGACCTTTTCCTCGTTGACTGCGGCGCCGTAGAAATCAATGTCCTTGGTGTCGCCTTTGCCGGGGTGAACGGCGACAAGGCCCTTCCAGGTCTTGTGCTCTGTGCCGTCCGCTGACTTCGTGCCCTTCTCCGACTCCGGGCATGTAGCCGCACCAGTAGCGCCAGGAGTCAATGTCTGCCGGTGGAAAGAGAAGGTCCAGTTGGGGTTGTCCTTCTTGGCTTTTTCGTACGAGGCCTCGCAGACCTCTTCCGCGAGCACTGCATCGTTGTCGCCCGCACGCTTCAGGACATCGGTCCAGCGCTGGTCAACCTGATCCGTGTTGTGCTGAACGACCTGCAGTTCCGTTTCTGCGGCGAGCGCCGGCAGCGCCGTGACGGTCGCTCCGGCACAGAGCACCGCTGTCAGGCCGGCCGCCAAGAGAGCACGCAGGGCCTTAGATTGATAACTCATCGTTGTCGATCCCTTTCGTTGAATGTTTCGGGGACGACGAAATTCCCCCATGAGAGGCGATAGACGCCCCCACTGAAGATACATCCAACGAATGGAATTATCACGCCTCCGGCAGTACTGTCGGTTGATTCAATTTCGGCGCGTCGATTGAGCCCACGGGAAGAAGGGATGTTTTCCTTCGAGTGCCATGCACGCCGCACGCAGTTCTTCGGGGGACAGATCCACGTAAGTCTGCTCTAGCGCCGCGAGAACAGCTGGAAGAAGCGGAACTTCAGCGTCGTCCAAGCGTCCTGGGTACGCATCGTGGCCTCTGGCCACAGCACGTCCGCTATCTCTTACGCTCGTTCGGTTTCATGGTCGGTTACTTCTTGGCGGGGAGAATCGAGTACCGGGTACTCGTGCGCTTCAACCCGCAGTGACTTGTACTGGTATTTGTACTAGAGCGCTGCCCGCGTGCCGCTGCGAACATCAAGTGATCAAGTGGATGGGGGAATCGAATATGAAGCAGTATCACCCATCTCAGAGCGCTTGCTGTGGCCCTATGCATCGGGGTGAAGTGGGAAGACAACTTGAAGGAGAACGGTCAGTATGACCCCTCGCGAAGCGCAAGCCCCCGGCTTCCGGGTCGGGAAGCCCGTCCCCGAGCCGACGCCGTACGAAACTGGAGGGCGGTTGAAGCCGCGGCCATGGCCTGTTGGCCCGAGTGAGAGCTACGGGAAAGTGGACTTTGATGACAGCGAGGGAAAGGCCGTCCTCACCGTCTACGTCCAGCGCGAGCCCGATGAAGGTTACGTCCTGCACGTCGAGCACCTAGCCGCGCCGCTGCGGGTGGATGGTACGCTCCTTCGCCTGAGCCCGGCGCCTCACGTTGATAGGGACGCCGCGGACTTCCGCCGGATCACTGCTGCCCGGACGGCTGCCGCGAAGGCCCAGGCCGAACTCGACGCCGCCGTCAGCGCCGCCCGTGCGAACGGAGACTCCTGGGAGGCTATCGGTGCGGCCCTCGGCATGTCCGCTCGAACTGCGCGGGAGCGGTTCGGAAACACGCCGGGACGGCAGTGAGGCCGGCTGTCGACAGGGACGGTCTACTCACACCGTCTCAATGACCAGGGCCTCAAAGCCGAGAGCACGTCGGCCGGGCCCTTGTCTACGTACTTGATCAAACAGTTGCGCACTCCGTCTTGGTGACGGTGAAGTCCAGACTCTTGGTGCTTCCCTCGAATGTGTACGCTTACCGCTGCGTTACCGCTGGGCGTTTCTAGACAAAAGAAAAGGCCCCGGTTCCCTTTGTTTACAAGGGAACCGGGGCCTTTTCAGTTGGCGGTGACGGTGGGATTTGAACCCACGTTGGCTTTGACACCAAACAACATTTCGAGTGTTGCACCTTCGGCCGCTCGGACACGTCACCAACCCATACAGGTTACCGGAGCAGGGCGCCCATCCCCAAAACGGCGGCACGCGCAAGAGCCAAGGTGCTTCCCCGGGTGAGCCAGCGAGACTACATTCGTAAGCAAGATGATCAATTCAGAGCAGCCGCAAAAAGCCACCGCATATTGGACCGTCGGCCCGCGCAAGGGGGAACTCCGGGCGGAGGACCTTCCGAACCTGGCAGAGGGAGAGGCTCTGGTGCGGACCCTTTATTCCGGCATCAGCAAGGGCACGGAAATGGTGGTGCACTCCGCGAGAGTACCGGAATGCATCGAAGACCGGATGGCCGCACCCCATCAGGTAGGACATTTTCCTTCACCCGTGAAATTCGGCTACCTGTCCGTTGGCGTGGTGGAAAGGGGCCCGACGGAGCTGGAAGGCCAGACCGTTTTTTGCCTCTATCCGCATCAGGACCGCTACGTAGTCCCCGCCCACGAGCTCACCGTCGTTCCGGACAACGTCCCTCCGCAGAGGGCCGTGCTGACAGGCACCGTGGAAACGGCGGTCAACGCTTTGTGGGAGGCAGGGCCGAGGCTGGGGGACCGGATCGCCGTCGTCGGTGCCGGGCTCGTGGGCGGCATGGTGGCCATACTCCTGCGGAACTTTCCGCTCCAGCGGCTGCAGATCATCGACGTCGACCCCTCCAAGCGTGGGTTCGCCGCCGCCCTCGAGGTGGATTTCAGCCTTCCGGACGACGCCCTCGGAGACTGCGACATCGTGTTCCACTGTTCCGCCTCGCAGGACGGACTTGAGCACTGCCTGAAGTTGGCAGGCGACGAGGGCGAAATCATCGAGATGTCCTGGTACGCGGACCGAAAAGTTTCAGTTCCCTTGGGCGAAGACTTCCACGCCCGACGCTTGTCCATCCGCGCCAGCCAGGTAGGCGTCGTGGCCCGCTCCCGCCGTCACCGTCGCAGTACCTCCGACCGTCTGGAGCTCGCCGTCTCACTGCTCAGTGACCCCGTTTTTGATCATTTCCTGACAGGAACGTCCGGCTTTGAAGACCTTCCCGGGGTGGTGAACAGGCTTTCAGAAGGAACCCTGGACGCCCTGTGTCACGTCATCGACTACTCGCACGCGCCAACCGAAAACAAGACCACCGAAAGCAAGAGGTAACTGTGTTCAGCCTGACCGTCCGCAATCATTTCATGATCGCCCACAGCCTCCCGGGAGAGGTGTTCGGGCCCGCGCAGGGGCTCCACGGAGCCACCTTCGTCGCAGAGGTGACGTTCCGCCGTCGGAAGCTCAATGAAAATGCGATTGTCCTGGACATTGGTGAGGCGGGCGACGTCGTCGGTGGGGTACTGGACGGGCTGAACTACCGGAACCTCGACGAGCACCCGGACTTTGCCGGCGAACTGAGCACCACCGAGGCACTGGCCCAATACATAGCCGACGCCGTGGCCGCCCGGGTCCGTGACGGTGTGGACGGCCGGGAACTTGCCGGCATCGATGTGACCCTGCGAGAAACGCCTGATGCGTGGGCAACGTACTCCCTGGACTTCGAGGCGGAATAGCTCCTGTGTCCACTCCCCAGCCCGCGGTCTCTGCCAAGTCCACGAGACGGATCCAGCTGGTGGTGCCCGGGAACGTGCTCCATAACTCGGGTGGCAACGTCTACAACGCAGCGCTCACCACAAAGCTGATCGCCCTGGGGGCACAGGTGAATACCTACCGGGCCGACGGCGAGTGGCCAATCGGCAGCGAGGAGGACCGACGGCGGTTCGGCTCGCTGCTGTCTGAACTGGCCAGCACGGACCCGACGGCGGTAACCATCGTCGATGGCCTGGTTGCCTCCGGAGCGCCGGAGGAAATGGAGCAGGCCGCAGCCGAGGGCCGGCCCGCATGGGTACTGCTGCACATGCCGCTGGAGACGCCCATAGGGGAGGGGCCCGCATTGGAACGCCGTGCCCTTGCGGCCGCTTCGGGAGTGATGTCCACAAGTTCTTCTGTCGCCGCCCTGGTGAAGGAACGGCATGGGATCGACGGCGTGACTCCAGCCCTGCCCGGTACGGATCCGGCCCCGCTGGCTGTGGGTTCCACCCCGCCCCATTTCATTGCCGTTGCCGCCTTGCTGCCCAACAAGGACCAGTTGATACTGCTGGGCGCCCTTGCCGGGGTGATGGACCTGCCGTGGACCGCCTCGCTGATCGGCTCGGATTCGGCGGACGAAGCGTACGCGCGCGAGGTGAGTGCCGCCGTCGAACGCCTTGGCCTTGGTTCACGCGTGCGGCTGGCGGGGGAGTTGGGCGGTGAGGAGTTCGACGCCGAATGGAAGGCCGCAGACCTGAGCCTCCTGGTCTCCCGTGCGGAAGCTTACGGACTGGTGGTCCCTGAATCCCTCGCCCACGGGCTCCCGGTCATAGTCCGGGCCGGGACGGGCGCGGTGGAGGCGCTGCACGCCGGATCAGGGCAGCGGAGCTACGAGGAATCCGGGGGCCAAGGAGAGTACGGAACCCTCCCGGGCACCGCCGTCGAGCTCGACACCGATCCCGCGCCCCTGGCCGATGTTCTCCGGAACTGGTTGACGGATCCTGGCCTCCGCACACAATGGCGGACGGCGGCGATGACGGTAAGGGAACGGCTTCCCGGTTGGGAGGACACCGCGCGGACGGTGCTGGTGACGCTGTACGGAAACGCAGATCTATGAACGTCCCAGCCGCCAAAAAGTCAGACACCCCGGTGCTGTGCGAAAAATCCACGGAGCAGTGCGGCACATTCGTGCTCCCGGACGCCGGCGTAGACCTCCACCCAATGGTTGAGCCGGCGCTCGCGGAGGACATCGAACACGGAACCGGCGGCTCCCGCTTTTTCATCCCAGGCCCCGAACACCACCCGGGGGATGCGGGACAGCACAATTGCTCCGGCGCACATGGCACACGGCTCAAGCGTCACCACCAGAGTGCAATCCTCCAACCGCCAGCCGTCGTCGACCCCGCCATCCAGCGCCCGCAGCGTGCGAAGTCGCGCCGCTGCTTCCCTGATGGCCACCATCTCGGCATGCGCAGTGGGGTCGCCGAGCGCCTCACGCTCGTTGCGGCCGGAACCCAGAACCGTCCCGTCAGGACCGATGACGACGGCGCCGATCGGCACGTCCTCAGTGGCCAGCGCCAGCCGGGCCTCAGTCAGGGCAAGGCCCATCCACTCAGCATGGCGCGGCTCCGGGGAAGTCATGGCTCAATGATAGTTTCGATGGTAAGCAGCCTTGTAAGCAGAAAAAACGGGGAGGCATCATGAAACCCTTGACTGACCGAGTCCTGAAAACAGTGGTCGATCGATATGGGCTCTGGGTGGCTCCGTATGCGGCTCTGTGGCTCACCCTCCTGATCGGCGGCGCCATGATCGTAACGCTGGCCCTCCTGGGGGCAGAAGTGTACGAGGACGTCGTGGATGAAAGCGGTGTGGCGGGCCTGGATCAGCCTGCGCTCGCCTTTGCTAAACAGATCCGCAGTCCCGCAATGAATGAGGCGATGACAGCCTTCACCAATATCGGTGGAAGTATCGGCATGCCGATTCTGGCCAGCTTCCTGACGGCCTGGCTGACTTTTACCACCAGGACCTGGCGTCCGATTATCCTCGTCGCCGGCGCCGCAGCGGTCTCCATTACAGCCACGAACGTGGGCAAGCGACTGTTTGGCCGGACGCGTCCGGACCATGTCGACGCCGTCGCCCCCTACGAGTCGTCCCCTTCCTTCCCCAGCGGCCACACCCTGAATACGACAGTGGTGATCGGTGTCCTGGTGTACTTGATGTGCCTGGAGGTGGCCCATGCCTGGATCCGGATTTCCGTGGTGGTGGCAGGCATCCTCTTCGCTGGCGCGATGGGACTGAGCCGGGTGTTCCTGGGCCATCACTGGCTGACAGACGTGATTGCCGCCTGGCTCCTGGGGCTGGCCTGGCTGGGCTTTGTGGTTTTGGCCCATAGGCTTTTCCATCTCACGCGCCGTCGCGAACATGCGGGTCCGGCACCCACTTTTGACCATCCCGCTCACCTCTCGGATTCCGCTCCTGCTGAGTCTGATGGAGTGGTTCGCAGCCAGGGCGGGGACAAGACATCCGGGTGATAGTTTTGACCCCATGCGCACACTCGTCGTGGACCACCCGCTGGTCGCCCACAAGCTCACCGTTCTGCGGGACAAAAAGACCCCTTCGCCGGTTTTCCGGCAGCTCACAGAGGAGCTGGTAACTCTTCTGGCTTACGAAGCCACGCGGGATGTCCGCACCCAGCCCGTGACCATCGAGACACCCGTCAGCACTGCGGTGGGCACCGCCTTCACTAAGCCCACGCCGCTGGTGGTCCCCATCCTCCGCGCCGGTCTTGGCATGCTGGAAGGGATGACCAAGCTGGTTCCGACGGCGGAGGTCGGCTTCCTGGGAATGGCCCGGGACGAGGAAACCCTTGACATCATCACCTATGCGGAACGGCTCCCGGAGAACCTGACGAACCGGCAGATCTTCGTGCTGGACCCCATGCTGGCCACCGGTGGAACACTCCGTGAGGCCATTAAGTTCCTCTTCAAGCGCGGCGCTTCGGATGTCACCTGCATCTGCCTCCTTGCCGCCCCCGAAGGCCTGGCCCGGCTCGAGGAAGAACTCTCGGACGCCAATGTCACTATCGTCCTGGCTTCCATCGACGAAAAACTCAACGACAAGTCCTACATCGTGCCGGGTCTGGGCGATGCTGGCGACAGGTTGTACGGGATCGCCGGATAACCGGATGAGCCTGCCCAACAACACTCTGACCGCCCGGGGTGTCCTGTTTGACATGGACGGCACCCTCGTTGATTCCACCAGCATCGTGGAACGGGTGTGGGGCGAATTCGCCGGGCGCTACGGCCTCGACTTTGCCGAAATCCTGCGGACCTCGCACGGCGTCCAGGCCATCGATACCGTACGGCGTTACGCACCGGCCGGATCCGACATCGAAGCGCTCACCGCGGAGCTCGGGCGGATGGAACTGGTGGAGACGCGCGGGATCGTCCCGGTGCCGGGGGCGGTGGAGCTGCTGGCGAGTCTTCCCGCCGAATCCGTGGCTCTGGTGACATCGGCTTTCCGCAGGCTCGCCGAGGTGAGGATGGCTGCAGCAGGGCTCGCCATCCCCGTCTCTGCCGTCTTCGCCGCTGACGTAACCCGGGGCAAGCCGGACCCGGAGGGTTATCTCCTGGCGGCATCGCTCCTCGGGGTCCACCCGAGCGACGCCCTGGTGTTTGAAGATGCCCCCGCCGGGATTGCGGCCGGTGTAGCGGCGGGCATCCGCACTGTTGCTGTAGGTCCTAACACCGGAGAGCTTCCCGACGGCGTCCTGCACATTACGGACTACTCAGCGGTTTCCGCCGGAGTCCTTCAGGATCCCAGCGGAAAGAACATTATTTCTTTCCGGCTTTAAGGTTCTCCACAGCTTTCGCAACCCGGCGCGAGCGTGTGTCCCCGGGCTTGGCGCTCGCGACAGGTTCCACATAACGACGCTGCGCGCTGTAGTTCAGGGCCGCATAAAAAGCCTGCGCTTCAGGTTCAGCGGCGAGCGCCGCAGCCAGATCATCGGGGAGCTCGACGACGCGTGGTTGGGTATCGAGCTCCAGCCCGACTTCCACCGTGTCCCCGGCTGCAGCCCCGGTCAACTCGCGGTTAGCGGCGCTCAGACCGACCATGAATTGCCCACCCATGACGGCGATGCTGCTGCGGTAGCTCTTACCGTTGACTGTTACCAGAACTGGCGGACGCTTGCCCGCCCCGAGCGCCTCCACGATTTCGGCAGGTACCACAATTCCGGCTGTGTTGCCGCTGCCCATGATGGTGGTGGTGAACTTCATGGTCACAGTATGCCGTGGGGAACACCCGGGCGCACCAGGGCGAAGTCGGTTTAGTACCAGTTGTTCGCGTAGTGGAAGTTCAAGGCGCCGCAGGGGGAGCCGTAGCGTTCCTTGATGTAGTTGAGGCCCCAGTTGATCTGGGTGCGGAAGTTGGTCACGTAGTCAGCACCCGCCGTCGCCATCTTCTCAGCGGGAAGGGACTGCACGATTCCGTAGGCGCCGCTGCTGGGGTTGGTGGCAGTGGTCTTCCACTCCGATTCCTTGGTCCACAGTGTCATGAGGCACTGCATCTGGTCCGGGGCCCAACCATAGCTGGCAAGCTGACCCGCAGCATAAGCCTGGGCGGCCGCAGGATCGTCAACGGCAACAGGTGCCGGAGCGGGCTCGGGAGCCGGAGCAGGAGCCGGAGCAGGTGGCGGGGCAGGAGCTGCCTGTGGTTCCACCGGTGCCTGCGAAGGAGCAGCCTGCGCCTTAACCAGGGACTTCTCGAAGTCGATTCGTGACTCGGCGTTGGCTGTGGTGGGAGCTTGGGCCGTGGGAGCTGCTTCCGGTATGGCCGGCTCGGAGGCCTGCCCGGCGGCGCCCACGCCAATCAATACGGCACAGGCTGAAGCGACGACAGCCAGACGATAGCCGTTGCCACCCAGTGCTGAGCTGACCCGGGAGAGGGAGAAGGGGGTTTTCGAGCTTTCCGCGCGGTGCCTTGAAATCCCGTGTTGCGAGGGCTGATCCGGTGCATTCTTGGGCTCCGGATTGTGATCAGGGCGCGTTTGTACCAAGGGTTCAGTCATGATTGCCTCTCAACGCCTACGGAGTTAGCTGTCGGGTTCGGATGAGGTCATCCGGCCGCACGGAAAATCACGTGTCGGCTTCACCCCAAGGGCGGAATGCTGAACAAATGCCCGGAGACTCTGGGTCCCCCGTCTCTGCCTGGTCATGCGGTATCCGGGAAGCGGCAGAGTTTGGCGTCCAACCGGAAATGCGGCCAGAACGGTAGCCGCACCCCAACGACGCTACAGGAGTTGAGGGATTAAGTCACATTTTGGTAACAGAGATCACGACGACGGCGCGGTGAGTTGCGCTGGAAATCTGAGCAAGAACCGGGTGAAGCCCGGGCGGGAAGTGACCTCAACGCTGCCTCCGTGAACCTCCATGATCGATTGGACTATGGATAATCCGAGGCCGCTGGATCCCTCATTTTCAGGGTTGCTTCCAGGGTGGGTAATGGCTCTCGAGGCATCCGCACGGGTAAAACGGGTGAACACCTTGTCAATGAATCCCGGATCGATGCCGGGACCATCGTCGGTAACGGAAATAATGACGATCCCTTCCTGGGGCTCCGCCACACCAGCCACCACAGTGGTTCCCGGCGGTGTGTGCTTCCTGGCGTTGGAAAGCAGGTTCGTCAGGACCTGGCGCAATCCCGAGGCGTCGCCGCGGACCATGACGGCATCTCCTGGCAGTTCCAGCTTCCACTTTCGGTCGGGCGCCATCACCCGCTCGTCGCTGACCGTTTCGACCACCAGCTGGGTAAGATCCACGTCCGCGAGTCGCAGCTGCTGCCCTTCATCAATGCGGGCAAGCATGAGCAGGTCCTCCACCAGGGCAGTCATCCGCTCGGACTGACTCTGCACCCTTGAGAGAGATTTCGTCCCGTCGGGAGTCAGGTTTTCCGTCATTCGCATCAGCTCGGTGTAGCCGCGGATTGCAGTGAGAGGGGTCCGCAGTTCGTGGGACGCGTCTGCCACAAACTGCCTGACCTTGGTCTCGCTCCGTTGCCGGGACTCAAGCGCCCGGGAGACGTTGTCCAGCATGAGGTTCAAAGCGTGGCCAACCCTGCCCACTTCAGTTCCGGGATGAGCGCTCGACGGCGGGACCCGCACGGCGAGCGCCACTTCGCCGGCGTCGAGGGGTAACCGGGAGACCTGGGTGGCCACATCGGACAACTGCTCAAGGGGCTTCAGGTTACGGCGGATCATGGCTGTTCCTGCCAGGCCGATCAACACTATTCCGGCGAGCGACCCCACCCCCATGGTCCACACCAGGGAATTTAGCGTGCTCTCCTTTCCAGCTATGGGAAGGCCGGTTATCGCGACATCTCCGGACCGCGTCTGGACCGCGAGCAGCCGATAGTCCCCGTCTGCCAAAGTCCTGGTAACGGGAGTGCCATCGGCTGGCACGTCGAGCAGAACATGGTTGTCGTCAGGAGAGAGCGCGGCCCTGCTGGTGTCCGACGCAAGGAATCCGGCACTGCTGACCTGGCCATTCTGGATCCGCGCGAAGACGGTGCCCACCCCTTGTCCGGGGAGGTCCAGGGGGTCGGGCCCATTGGGGGTACCGAATGGCGCCCTGCCGACTTTGACAGCGTTTTTCGAGGCGAGCTTGAGATTGTCGTCCAACTGCCCAATGAGGAACGAGTTCATGGAGGTGTAGCTGACAAGTCCGGTCGCCCCGCAAATAGCAACGAGGAGAGCCATCGAAAGCAGGACGAGCCGGGTGCGCAGATGCCACGTTGACGGCTGGCGCCAGTTTCGGGGGAAGGTGGCCGGCGGCAACTTGGTCAGACCGCAGGCTTGATGACGTAACCCGCACCGCGCATTGTGTGGATCATTGGGGGCAGTGTGGCGTCAACTTTCTTCCGCAGGTAGGAAATATAGAGTTCCACAATGTTGGCTTGGCCGCCGAAATCGTAGTTCCAGACGTTGTCCAGGATCTGTGACTTGCTGACAACACGTTTGGCGTTTTCCATCAGGTAGCGCAGCACCTCGAATTCGGTAGCGGTCAACTGCAGGTCTTCGCCTCTCCGGGTAACTTCGCGGGTGTCCAGGTTGAGCAGGAGATCACCCACGGCCAACTCGGCAGTGTCCATGGCTGCAACGCCTGAACGCTGAACCAGCCGGTGAAGGCGCAAAAGGACCTCCTCCATGCTGAACGGCTTGGTCACGTAGTCGTCCCCGCCTGCCGCCAAGCCCGTAATACGGTCCTGCACATCGTCCTTGGCCGTCAGGAACAGTGCCGGAACTCCGGGCGCAAAGGTGCGTATGCGCTTCAACAGCTCAACACCATCGAAGCCTGGGAGCATCACATCCAGAATGAGGACATCAGGACGGAAGTCCTTGGCGCGTTTCACCGCTGCCGGCCCGTCCGCTGCTATCGCCACAGACCAGCCCGACATTCTCAAACCCATGCTCATCAGTTCAGAAAGGCTTGGTTCGTCGTCGACCACGAGGGCTCGTATAGGCGAGCCATCGGGATGGGCGAGCTGCGGCAGATTTGTGGTGTGAGGAGCTGGCATACCTACAAGTTTTTGCCTTGGAGAATTGCCTGTGCTGTGGATTCCTGTGGGCAGCCTGTGAGCGTGTTCGGCTTCCCGCATTGCCTAGCAGATACAAATCGAACGAACTCTTCAGGAGGCCATGTAAAGGGGCTGGACATTGACAGCCGTAAGAGGCAGTGTGTTTCGGTATTCCAAAACCAACTGAATAAAACTGCAAAATTTGGTCTAAACAGTGAATTTTCTTCGGAAAAGCTGCTTTCCCGAACGTTCAGACAGAAAAACAAGTGTTATTTTATCCTCGTCGCAGAATGGTGATTAACATCACAAATGGCCGTTTTGTCTCACGATGCGGACGAATCGGTCCATTGTTACTTGCAAGTTGTCATTGTTACGTTGCACACTCTCATTGTGAACAAGAACTCAACAGCACCTGCAGCCGCAGTTTTTCAGACCAGCACATCCGCTGGCTCTGACATGCGCTGTTGTCGAATGCACGCCTGACTTTCCTACCCCGAACAGTTGTTTAGGCATTCGCCCCCAGCCCAGCGTCGGGCGCCCCTCCCCAGTTCTCATTGCGGGGGAAATCGAGCATTCGAGCCGCGATGACGGCCATTCACATTGAGGTAAGCATTCATGTCAGTTGCATCTGGATACGTCCACATCTCCGTCCGTAACGCCAACAAGAGCGCTCCGCCCGCCGGTGTCCGCCCAGGTTTTGGTGGCCGCCCTGCATTGGCTCCCGCGGCTCCCGGCAGCAGTTACGCCGCGCCCGGCTTCGTCCCGCAGGGTTACAACCCCAACTCATACGGCCAGCTCCGCGCCGTTTCCCCGGTTGAGTCGGCGCCTGCCACGGCCCCAACCCCTGTTATCGCTCCGGCCATCGGCTCCGCGGTCCGCCCTGTTCCGAATGAGAACGTTGCCCGCGGATTTGTGCTGTACATGGGAATTGACGAGGAAACTGCCGCCGCCTCCGGGACTTCCATCGCCAAGCTCGCCCAGGAAATCCGCGCCTACGCCCAGTCCCTCGTTTCCGGTGCCGAAAGCTACGCCGCCGTTGCGGTAGCGCCGGCTAACGCCCCCGGCTCCGCGCTCGACGTCGTCCGTTCCACTTTCGGTGACCCCACCGTGAACTCCCGGCAGCGTCCCGAAACAGCCCGCACACCCCAGGCCCAGGATCCCCGCCCCTCCGGCGTGTTGATCGACCTGGCCCGCCGGGAAGTCCACCTCGACGGCGAATCGCTGAACCTGACGTTCAAGGAATTCGAACTGCTGAACTATCTGGTGGAGAACGGCACCCGCACCGTCGGGCGCGACGAACTCCTTGAAGGCCTGTGGCGGAATGCCGAAGAGGTGCCGAACGAGCGCACCATCGACGTGCACATCCGCCGCCTTCGTTCAAAGCTGGGCCGCCTGGCCAACACTGTGCGCACCGTCCGTGGCCAGGGGTACCGCTTCTACGAGCACCCCGAGGTCATTGTCTGGGCCGCTCCGGAATACTCGATCTAGCTCTCACTTCACCACCGCCAGAAGGCGGCACGATCCCTCTGCGCCTGCGCTCGTACCTCCCCACCGTCTCCCTAGCCTCGCAAGCTCGGCCAGGGAACCCTGACGGCGTGGGCCCACGGCGATGCGGCACTACGCAGAATGCCGCTTTCGTGCGTGACTAGTGAGTAGGTGCCTCCGCGGCTGAAGGGTCTGGGCGGCGGGGTGGGTTGTCCCCGCTAGGCTTGGGGGCATGAGTGAGCACCATATCAAGCGGCTGGTGATCATGCGCCATGCCAAGGCCGATTGGCCTGGCGGGGTTGCCGATCACGACCGTCCCCTCGAAGAGCGGGGCCACCGGGAGGCGCCGCTGGCCGGTAAGTGGCTGCTCAAACATGATGTGGTTCCCGATTTCATTCTGTGCTCCAGCGCCCTCCGTACCAGGCAGACCTGTACGTGGGTGTGCAGTGAGCTCGGTGACAAAGCGCCCACGCCCAAGCTTGAGGGCGGACTGTACGCAGCGTCGGCCCAGCGGATGCTCACCGTGATCAACCATGTGCCGGACACGGTCACCACACTCATGGTCATTTCGCACATGCCCGGCGTGCAGGACCTTGCGATGCATCTGGCGTCCCGTGACTCTGACCATGATGCCTACATGGATGCCGCAACCAGGTTTCCCACCAGCGGGCTGACCGTCCTGGAGACCGAAAAGTCCTGGGCCGAACTGGATGGGCAGGACGCCCGGCTCACCCACTTCAAGGTGCCGCGGGCACACTAGAAGGAGAAGGGTTTGCCCCTGGATCCTGTCCTGGTGAGGGATCGCCCGAGGGTCCGGATTCACCTGCCGTGAAAATCCGCTTCCAACTGGCACAGTGGGAGCGTGAACATACGTCATAGCGCAATGGCCGTCTTCGTTGCCGTCCTGTGGGGCGTGAATTTCGTTGCGATCGACCTTGGCCTGCACCCTGGGGGCACCGACGACGTGCCCCCGCTGCTGTTCGTGGCGATGCGTTTTGTTCTTGTCGTTCTCCCGTGCATCTTCTTCATCCGCAAACCCGACGTCAGCTGGAAGGTAATCATCGGCGTCGGGCTGTTCATGAGTACGGGGCAATTCGCCCTCCTGTATGTGGGCATGGCGCTGGGCATGCCGGCAGGGTTGGCATCGCTGGTGCTGCAGGCCCAGGTGCTGCTGACAGTGCTGATCGCCGCCGGAGTCCTGGGGGAGCGGCCCACCGGCCGGCAACTGACCGGCGTCGTCCTTGGAGTGGCAGGGCTGGCCGTCGTGGCAGCGGGCCGCAGCATGGTGGCGCCTGTTCTGCCATTCATCGTCGTGCTCGCGGCTGCCCTGTCCTGGGCTGTTGGTAATGTCATTGTGCGGAAGGCGAAGGCGACCTCCGGGCTGGGACTTGTGGTGTGGTCTGGAGCCCTGGCGCCGCTGCCCCTTGCGGGGTTGTCCCTTTTGGTGGACGGGTCCGACGCTGTGACGGGGACACTCATGAATCTCCAGCCCGCCACGGTGCTGAGCGCCATCTACACGGCAGTGTTTGCTTCCCTCGTGGGCTTCGGTATCTGGAACCGGCTGCTCAGTATGTACCCGTCCTCGGCCGTGGTCCCCTTCACGCTCCTTGTCCCGGTAGTGGGCATGAGCACTGCGTGGCTGGTCTTGAACGAAGTTCCGTCGCTGCCGGAAGTGGCTGGAGGAATGCTCCTGCTGGGAGGCGTGGCTACCGCGGTGCTGGGACCGGTGGGACCCTTGATCACCCCTGGGCAGCGCCGATGGCATGCTCAGCGGCGGGACGTCGCCTTCGCAGGTGCTACGCCTTTGGCGGGAGGCTTGGGTTTGGGCGCGGCTGGTGCACGCTTGGATGCCGCCGACGCTTTGGCCGCCGCGGACGATCGGGTTGCTGCGGACGATCGGGTTGCTGCGGATGCTTTGGACGGCGCGGACGATTTGGGCGGTGGTGGTTTGCGCACTGCCGATGCCCTGGGTGCAGCCGAGGAGCTACGCGATCGCGCGGCTGACGGCGAGGCAGGTCGCTTGGCCGACGCTGAGGCGGGTCGCCGGGACGCCGAAACCGGCTTGCGGCGCGAGGCCGACGAGGATTTGCGGGCGGAAGGAAGCCGCTTGCCTGAGGGCCACACTGCTCCGGCAAAGAGCACCAGCAATGTTCCCGAGCCGGATGCCACAGCCAAGTAGAAATAGATGTCCGAATCCTGGGTTGTGACGGCGGTGCCAAACGCCGCAGCATCCTGATTGAAGGCCAGTCCCCACATCCGCAGGAATGCGATCGCGAAGCCGATGAAGAGGCTCGTGCCGATGCCTCCTGCCAGCAACGCCAGGTTTCGCCCGCGGGTGACGACCTGGACCACGGACGCCAGGTAACCCAGCGCCACTGCTCCGAGGAAAGCGAAGAGGACCACTTCTTCGAGCGTGATGGCAGTCAGGATCAGCAGGCCAACGGCCACGAAGGCCGCGCCGATCGCTGTCCTCCCGCTGGTCCCCATGATGCCCATCTTCCCCGAAGGGTGGGTTATTTCAGGACGTAGCCACGCATAATTGCCATGATCGCCGCAATGCTTTGTTCCCTGGTCCGCTCGGGGTGGTACGTCTGCCGATCCAGGCCCACCACAAAGCAGGCGCCGAAAATTGCGGTTTCCAGGCTTCCGCGGGAAATTGACGTGTCCACAGAGTGCTTAGCGGCCACCCTTTCAATCGCCGCCCCGATGACCTCCAGCAAGAGGGTGCGGAGTTCAGCGAAGGTGTTCTGCCAAACACTCGGTGTCCGCCAGTTTTCACTGACCCAGAGCCGGGCAAACGAAGGATACTCTGCCATGAAATCCATAGCTTGGCCGATCATATGTTCCATGGCTTCCAGCGGATCTGCCGAATTGTCCTGGGCGCTAAGAAGCCGTGCCAGCAGAATGTCCACGCCGTGGCGCAGGAGCTGCGCGATGAGATCGGACTTGCTGCCGAAGTTGTAGTAGACCGTCCCTTTCGAAACGCCGGCAGCGGCTGCTATCTCATCCACCGTCACCCCGGCTGCACCACGCTCGCCGAT
Source organism: Arthrobacter rhizosphaerae (assembly GCF_023062595.1). Lineage (GTDB taxonomy): Bacteria > Actinomycetota > Actinomycetes > Actinomycetales > Micrococcaceae > Arthrobacter > Arthrobacter rhizosphaerae. The sequence continues at coordinate 56,632 of NZ_JALLAN010000011.1, read as the reverse complement.
CAGTTCCATTGAAGCCTCGAACAGCTTTTGTTTGGTGGCGTTGGTCCTGCCGGGGCGCAACTTCCGCTCTCCGGCTTCCTGCGTGCTCATACTGCGATCTCCGGCTTCAGCGACTTAAGGGTCCAGAACTTGTGCTTGCGGACCGCCAGTGTGGACAGTACGGCTCCCAGCACAGTGTAGCCAAGGAGGCCCATAACCGTGGGCAGGATCAGGGAGAGGTCGGCCCCGTAGATCAGGTGGCGCATTCCGGTCACCACGTAACCCATGGGCAAGACGTCATGCACCACATGGAGCGGCTGGGGTGTGGTCTGCCAGGGGAACGTGCCGCCGGACGAGACCAGCTGAAGGACCAGCAGGATGAGGACCACCAGCTTTCCCGGGGAGCCGAGCAACGCCACGATGCCCTGGATGAGTGAGCTGAACGCCATGGCGGCCGCCAGCATAAACAGCCACATCAGAACCGGATGGGCAGGGTTCAGGCCCAGCCCGACGTCCACGACCAGGGTGAGCAAACTCGCCTGCAGCACGGAAACCGCCAGGAAAGGCAACCAGCCGCCGACGGCGATTTTCCACGCGGGGGCGTTGGAGGCCAGTGCCCGCTGGGTGATGGGGCGCATTGCCTGGACCAGCATAAAAATGCCGATCCACAAAGCAAGGGTGAGGAAGAACGGAGCCAGGCCCGCACCGTACGAGTTGGCTTTGGCCTGGGAGACGTTGCTTACTGCGACCGGGTCCGCAATGACCTTGGACAGGCTGCTTTTCTGGGAGTCATCAGGATTGGGAATCTGCCCCGCACCTTTAGCAAGCTCATTGGTTAAGGTGCCGGCACCCTCAGCAGCTGTTGCCGCGCCGCTTTCAAGTTTGGTGGCCCCGGAATCGAGCTCCTGTGCTCCCGCTGACACTCGGGCTGATCCGTCCAGCGCGGTCTGCTGTCCCGCCGCAAGGGCAGCTGACCCGGACGCCAGCTGATCGGCTCCTGTTGCTGCCTGGGTGATTCCGCCGGTCAGAGCAGGGGCAGCGGCGGCAAGCTTGGCAGCCCCGTCACTGACGGCGGCAGATCCGTCCGCCAGTTGCTGGATTTGCGCCGCATCCGCCTGAATCTTTGATTTGGCATCAGCTGCCGGGCCGGAAGCCGCGGCAGCATCGAAGTCTGCCAGGACCTTGTCCGCCTGTTCCGGGGTGAGCACACCTGCCTCCACCAATTTGGTGTTGGCAACCGACACACGTTCCCGCAAACTCTGATCCGCTGCACTCAGCTGGCCGACGACGTCCTGGACTTTGGTGTTCAGGGCGGCATTTCCGGCGGCCACCTGCGCCGCACCATCGGCCAGACGTTGGGAATCTGCTGGCAAGGTGGCTGTCTTCTCCTTCAGCTGCTGCAGCCCGCCGTCGAGCTGTCCTGCTCCGGACGCAAGCTGATTGGCGCCGTCGCTGAGTTTTAGCTGCCCGTTGTAGAGCTCGGCTGCCCCCTGACTGAGCTGGCTCGTCCCCGTATGGAGCGTCACCGTCCCGTCGCGGAGCTGGTTCACTCCGCCGGAGAGTTGTCCGGCTCCCGTTGCTGCCTTGGTGATCTGGTTGTGGATGGTACCGAAGCCGGTGAGGAGCTGATTGGCGGTTTCTTCGCCCACTTCCTGGGCAACCGAGGCGTGAACGGCGGTGGTCAGTTTGTCCACGATGGTGCTGAGGAGATAGTTATTGGCATCGTTGGTGGTCACGTTCAGCATGGCCTGATTGGCGGTGTCAAAGCTGCCGGGGGATGTGAGGTTCGCCGAGAAGTCCTTCGGGATCTTCAGGGCGAACGCGTACCTGCCGCTGGCGACGCCCTGTTCGGCTTCATCGCTGCTGCTGACTTTTTGCCAGTTGAAGACATGACCCTTGACCAGGCTTTCGGCCACTTCCTTCCCCGCCTGCAGCTCTGTGCCGTTGCTTGACGTCGCTCCGGTGTCCTCCACCACCAGGGCAGCATCGATCCGGTCAAGATTGCTGTAGGGATCCCAGTTCGCGTAGAGGTAGACCGCGCCATAGAGCAAGGGCACCATGATCAGGGCGAGGAGGGTGAGTTTCGGCAGCAGCCCTCCGGTCATGCGTTTGAGTTCCGAGCGGGCCAGCCGCAGCACAGTCACTTGGAGTTCTCCTTCTCGAGAATATTGTTACCGATGACCGCCGACGGTCCCGTCCAGCCGTCCGGGAGGGCGCTGACAGTGACGACGACGGCGAGTGGCCGCCCGCCGTCGTACGCCAGTTCCTCCAGCCTTGAAAGCCAGCCTCCCGCGTCTGCACTGTGGCGGTCCGGGGAGTCGACCACCAAAAGGTCCGTGTCGGGGTTGGCGAGGGCCAGGGCGGTGAGCAGTTCAACGCGCCGCAGCGGCTGAAGCTGCTCCGTCCACAATTCGGCGATGTCGTCGAAGCGGTTGATCTTCAACCAGGGCTTGCTGAGTAAGGCCCCGCGGTATCGGCGCGGAATCAGGGCCAGATCTTCGGTAACGAGATCACGCACCGTCAGGTGCTGTTCAGGTTCGTTGACACCGGGGGAGTCCACGAGGGCGCTCGTGATCCGGAGTTTCTTCGTTTTGGTGACGCCGTCCCAGCTGACGGAACCCGTCGTTGCCTTCATTCGGGCGCTCAGGCTAAGGGCCAAAGCTGTCCGCTGGTCCTGACGCTCCCCAGTGACGAGCAGGAGTTCACCTCGCCGGCCCTGAAGGGAAGTGGCGGGCAGAAGATCCTCCCTGCGGCCCTGGATACGGAGGTTTTCTACGGAGAGCATGGGGACCTTTCAAGGACGGAATCTGCTCCAAGCCTAACCGAACTGACCAGTCAGTACAAATAAGCTGAAAATGACCCGGCTTGTAACGAATGAGCCTGAGCCGGAAACTGAATGGTCAAGCGGGGCAAGCCACTCCGCTGTCAGTGCGCATCTTGGGGGATCCATAAAATGACATCTAACCGCTTCGGCTTTCTTGGAGCAGTGGCTGTGGCCGGTCTGGCCATCAGCTTTACCCTTTCGGCTTGTGGTCCACAGACGGGGGTGGAAATTGCAGACGCGGGAGATGCGCCTCCCGGCGCGGCCTCCACTGCAGCCGCTGAGCAGACGGTGTCAGCCACCGCCACCCCAACATCTGAACCACCCTTGCTGTCCGCTGCACCTCCGGCAGCCCCGGCTACCGAAGCGCCCGCTCCTGTGGAGCCGGTGGCGCCGGCGGAACCGGCCCAGCCCGCATTGCAATCCTTCACATTCCCCGACGGGCACATCTCCTTCTCCTACCCGGCTGGCTGGACCGTCAGAACCCAGCGCGGACCAGGGCGGGATGGGCCGCCGTGGCAGCCTCTTGAAGCGATCGTTTCTGATTGGACCGGCAATGATCTGCTCGCTGTCTCGAGCGGCGCTGACGGCGTGGGGTGTGCAGCTGGGCCCACCAACCGCACAGTGCTGGACAAAGCAGCCGTTCCCTTAATGCCTGCCACTGACGGCACCACGCCTTGGTTCGGGTTCGCAGTGGAAAACAGCGGAGGTGCGGATTGGTACAGCATGTCGGTCAGGAATTCCAGCAACTTCGACGAGGGGGAAGTATCGTCCGGCTGCGGGTTGCTTGTGATGGCAAACGGAGGCGCTTTTGCACATGTGATCTTCAACGAGCCGCCACAGCCGGCCTTCTCCAGCCGGGAGGCCGCAAAAGCCTGGATGGGCACAGAACAATACGCCCAGCTCAAAGCGCTGCTGATGAGCGTCAGATACTCATGAGCCACATGCCTTGGCTCCGGAGGTGGGGGCACTCTTGCTCTGGGGGCACTCGTGCTGACCGGATGCGCCACTCCTTCCACTTCGAGTGGGGCCCCATATGTCATTTTCAGAAGGTGACTGCACTAATGTCAGAAGTCCTCTGCACTGCGAATTTGTGCCCGATCCCTTACCGCGCTGGGTGAACCGCTGAAGGACGTCCAACGACCCGGCGGTTTCTCAACGACGTCGCCGCAGGATCAATTCGACGGCAAAAACTGATTCCCGTTAGAGCCCGTCGGTCTGGCAGTTCGCCCCCGGGTTACAGAATAATATCGCCCTTGGCCGCCCATGGATTGGGCCGTTCTAAGTCCTCTACGTGAATTCAAGGGTACGATTCGCCGTACGATCATCACTGCATGATGTAGCGGTTTCGTGCTGCCAAAAAAGAGAAAAAGAGGATCTTGAATGGGGACCATCTACGAGACACGCGAATCGTTTCCCGTTCCATTGACCTCAGCGGAGGCACTCCAAATTCTTGTGCAAAACTTGAAGGCCGAGGGCTACAGGCCGCGACATGAAAGCATTGGTGTGACCGTATGCACCGGCTGGAACTTTTTCGTCCGTATGTGGGGAACAATGCTTCCTTGGGGACGTCGGAGTGTCCCGGTTGGAATGACAGTCAATTTTGAAGAGACCACAACGGGCAGCATCGCAAAGGGCCACGCCTATGATCGGCTGGGCTGGTATCTGGATGCAGAAACCAACCCTGTATTTAAAGAGGAATGGCACCGGAAGATGGAGCAATTTACCGAACTCGCCCGCAAGGCTTTGACTACCCAGGCTTAAGGGGGTGACTCCTCAACCTGTCGCCGGCGCTTGTTCGTCTAGCCATCGCCGGTACTGGGTGATAAGAGTGTCGTTGGTCCCGGAATAAGCCTGCCCCCCCTTCTGCTGGGGCGGGAACTGCGTTTGTGGCAGCCACCAACTTTTCGCTTTTGGTAATCGTTTGGAGCAATCCCGTCATGATTCTGTGCCGGGGTGGTTGAGGGGGTGCAGTCGGTTCCCGGTCCGGGGGTGGGTTGCTGTATTGCCCGCCCCGCCGAAAGGTTTCCCCCGTCATGTTCCAGCACGTTCCCGGCTCACCCTTGGCCGCACCGACATCCTCTGCCCGCCGGCCCCTTGCCCGGTTTCGGATGCTGCTGGTTCCAGCCCGGGCGGCACTGATGGTGATGCCAGTCCTGGCTCTTATGCTGGTCTCTTTGGTGTTCGCCCCCGCAGCCTCCGCATCCTCCGCGGCCCTTGCTTCCACCTCCCTTTCGACGGCGGTGCTGGCTGCCCCTGCGGAAGCCGGGGGTCCCTGTGCCGGGGAGGCTGACGCGTCGGCCTGTGACGCTGACGGGGATGCGATTCCTGACACTGTCGAGGTCGTGGTGTGCGGGTCCGGGACCTGCGCGACCGGCCGGGAGGACACCGACACTGACGGGGTGCCGGACTGGACCGAGGTCACCTCCTGCGGAACAACCACCTGCGCCGACCCCACCGTGGACTCTGATGCTGACGGGGTGCCGGATTATGCGGAGAAGCTGGTCTGCGGGTCCGGAACATGCTCGAACGGGCGTGAAGACGCTGATGGGAACGGTGTTGCTGACTGGATCGACTACGTGATCTGCGGGTCCACCGGTTGCGCAACGGGTGAGGAAGATTTTGACGGGAACGGTGTTTCCGATGCCGCGGAGCTCGCAGCGTGCGTGAAGGATCAGGGGTTCCTGGCCTCCACAGGTTTCCAGCTGGGCCTGTTCCTCCTCGCAGGGCTCGTGCTGCTTAGCGGTGGGGCTTTGCTGATGATCCGCAAACGCAACAAAAACAACAACACAAACGACGGCGGATCTGACGACAACGATGCTTCGCCTCTGGTGCCGGGTCTGGTGGCGGGCGGTCAGGTATGAGCCCCCGCCACACCGCACGCCATAAAACCACCAAAACGCGCTCCCCCAATGCCAAGGCTTCCGGAGCCGACGGCGGGTCTGCAGGGTCCTTGGGGGTCCTGCAGCTGACGCGGCTCGGTAACCTCACCAAGGTCGCGAAGTTGTCGGGGTTGGGTTGGGTGCTCGCTTCGGGTGCTGTCGGGGTTGGGGTGTCGTGTGCGTTGGTCGCCTCGACCCTGACTCCTGTATACGCGGCGCCGGTGAATACGGCTGCGGTGTTGCGGGCCGGGACGCTGGCCGCAGCGCAGGAGGCTGCCCGGGCCGCGACTCTGAAGGTCCCGTTTGTGGCACCTACCGTGTTGGACGGGCAGGGCCCGGTCAAGGATCAGGAACCCGTCGGGGACGGGGAAATCAAGCCCGGGCAGGAAAGCGAGATCACAGCCGAAGACGTCGGCGCGCACGTGACCTTCTCCGGCCACGAGATCGACAAAGACCTGAAAGTCGAGGTCAAGGAACTCCAGGACGGGGCGGGCCGGACTGCCGCGGCCGAGACCGGCGGGGTGGCGTTGAACAGTGCGGTGGAGATCACCGCCACCAACCCGGACGGGAAAGACGTCACCTCCTTCCCGGCGGATCCGACCATCCTCGAGACCCCTGACGGCCCCGACGTTGTGACTGCTGTGGACCCTGGTGTTGCGCTGGAGCTGGCGATCGACGAGTCCAGGCTTGGCACGACTGTGGGGAAGATTGATCCGGCGTCGATCCGGATCATGACCCGGGAAACACCTGGCGAGGCCTGGGTGGAGCTGCCCTCCTACTACGACAAGGCCACCGGCAAAGTGAAGGGCGAGTCGGACCACCTGTCCCAGTTCGTGGTCATCGGAACACCCTTCGTTCCCCCCGCCGGCCCAAAGATCGTCCTGGACCCTGACGATGACGTCGCCAACACCGTCGGCCCGAACGGGGCTATGACCGAACTGCCGCAGAATATGCGGCTCGCGAACGACCTGAAGACCATGCTGACGGATGTCTGCAAGGCGGATGTCGCGATCACGAGGGATGCCTCGTTGAGGTTTGTCTCCCCTGAGACGCGGGCTGCTATTGCTGCCGCGCATAACCCGGTCCTGACCGTCACTATCGCCTTTGATGCGTTGAACGCGCGGCCGTGGGGTGTTGAGGTTGATGGCGGGACGAAGGTTTATTCCCGCGGCGGGGCTGAGGATAACGCCGTCACGGGTTCGCTGGTGTCTGTGATGCCCGGTTACACGGGCCGTCCGGCGAAACCCGCGTCCCAAGCCGGGCTGCCTTACCCGGGGTTGTCGTCGTTGCCTGGTGCGTTGACGCACCTGGAAACCCTCTACATTGACCATAACTATGACCGTCCCGTGATTGATAACGGGTTCGCCTCGATCACCAACGGTGTGTTCACCGGGCTGGGTCAGTATCTGCAGACGAAGGGCTTCAACTGCCTGAACCCTGTCACAGGCGGGTGGCCTGCGAAGCCTTCGGCGGCGGAGCTGGCGAAGTGGAAGAACCTGGGTTTCCATAACTTCCAGGCGTATGGGGCTGACCCGGTGTCCTTCACCACCGGGAACCTGATCGAAAAACACACCCTCTTCACCCTCACCGGCCCCGGGAACCAGGCACTTGACCTGTCTTTGGTCTATAACTCCCAGGACGGCCGGCTCTCCCGGGCCGGGGCAGGCGTGTCCTTCGGGGCCGGTGCCCGGGTCCAACGCTTTTCCGACGGGTCAGTCCTTGCCGTCCGCGGCGACGGCGCCTCCTACGTGTTCACCGGCAACGGCGCCGGCGGCTACACCGCCGAGGCAGGAACCCTCAACACATTGACCGAGGCAGCCGGGGGTCCGTTGCAGCTGGCCTCCCCCGACGGGGAAACCTGGCTCTTTGACACCAGTGATGTTGAGGGCATCGGGGAGCTCACCAGGCACACCGACCGGCAAGGAAACACCACCACCCTGACCTACGGCGGCCCTAACGACACCCAACAGTTCCTGCCGCTTGCCTCGATCACGGACGCCGCCGGTCAGACAGTGACTGTCGGCTCCGATGCGTTGGGCAGGATCACGTCCTTCACCCACCCCGACGGCCGGATCTGGGGACTCGCCTACGACGCCGCGGGGAACCTGGCCTCCATCACCGAACCGGACGGCCGCACCCGCGTTTTCACCTATGACGGTGCGCATCAGCTGCTCACCGCCACCGACGCGCTCGGGATCCTGTATTTGAGGAACGAATACGACGCCGCCGGCCGGGTCGCCAAGCAGTGGGACGCCGAAGGCACCGAACGCAGCTTTATCTACGACGACGCGGCGAAGACCACCACCTATGTCGATAACGAGGGCAACAAAACCGTCTACACCCGCGACGATACGTACCGGGTGACGAAGATCCTCGACGCCGCCGGCAGTACGCAGGACTTCAGTTACGACACCAACAACCAGGTCACCTCCTACACCGACCAGAACGGTGTCACCACCGCATACGCCTACGACGGGGCAGGGCACCTCACCCAGACCGTGGCGCGGGAGGGTGATACCCGGTCCTTTACCTACACCCCGGCCGGGGACCTCGCGACCTCCACCGACCTCGGCGGCCCAGATGGTGCGACCCGGACCACGACCCTGGACTACGACCCCCGGGGCCTGCCGGTGACCGTGCACCACCCGGACGGGACCACCACCACCAACACCTTCGATGCGGCCGGGAACCTCGCCAGCTCAACAGATCAGGCGGGGAACACCACCACCTACACCTACGACTCCCGAGGCAACCTCACCACGGCCACCGATCCACTCGGCAGGGTGACGGCGTGGGCGTATGACGCGGCGAACCGGGCGACTTCGGTCACGGACCCGAACGGGAACACCACCGCCTACGCCTGGGATACCGCTGACCGGCTTACCACCCAGACGGACGCCGCCGGCGGCGTCACGACCCTGGGTTATGACGGGAACAACCACCTCGTCTCCTCCACCGACCCCCTCGGGGCCGTCACCACGTATGAGTGGGATGCCCTATGGCGCGTCACGGCTGTGACAGCCCCCGACGGCGGCAGGACCGAATACGCCTATAACCGTGAAGACGAACTGACGAAGGTGACCAACCCGCTCGGGGCCGTGACCGGGTTCGACCTCGACCCGCTCTACCGGGTCACCAAAGCCACCGACCCGCTCGGCGGCGCCTGGGCGAGGACCTACGACCGGGCCGGGAACCTCCTGACCAGCACAGACCCCGAAAACGGGACCACCACCAACACCTACGACCAACAAAACCGGCTCATCACCTCTACGGACCCGACAGGGGCCGTCACCACCACGGCCTACGACACCGTCGGGCGGACCACCACGGTCACCGACCCCGAAGGCGGAACCACCACCGTCGAATACGACGTCATGGACCGGGTCATCCGCACCACCGACGCCTCAGGGAACTCCGCGACCGTGACCTATGACGCCGTGGGGAACCCCGTCACCTCCACCGATCGGCGCCGCCAGGAATGGCTGAGTGCTTTTGATGCGGCCGGGCAGCTCACCACCACAACCGACCCGACCGGCGCCACCAGCACCTACTCCTACGACAGGAACGGGAACCCGGTGACGGGGACGGACCCGCTCGGCCGGACCACCACCGCCGCCTACGACGCCCTCAACCGGCCCGTGACCGTCACGAACCCCGCCGGGGAAGCCACCGCCACGAGCTACGATCCGCTCGGGCGGGTCACCGCATCCACGGACGGTGAAGGGGATGCCTGGGCGAACGCCTATGACATCGCGGGCAGGCTCGCCGAAACCACGGACCCCGACGGCGTCACCACCACCTACGCGTGGGACAAGGCAGGGAACCAGACCGGCATGACCGATGCGAAGGGCACCACGACCGCCTACACCTGGGACCCCGCGCAGCAGCTGACCGCCGTCACCGAAAACCAGGTCTCCGGCGCAGACCCGGGCAACGACACGAACGTCACGACCAGCTACTCCTACACACCTGCCGGGCACCTTGCGACGGTGAAGACCCCGAACGGGAACACCACCACCTTCGCCCACGATCAGGCAGGCCGGACCATCGGGGAAACGAACCCGGCCGGGAACACCTGGACCTACGACTACGACGGACGCGGCCTGCTCACCAAGCAGCAGGACGCTAACGGAAACAGCACTACCAGCACCTACACCCCGACCGGGGACCTCGCCACCACCACCAACGCGGTAGGCGCGACGGTCAGTTACGGGTATGACCCCGAACAGCACCTCATCACCATGGCGGATTCCATCGGCGCATCCGCCTGGGAATACGATGCCAGGGGTGGATTGACATCCCAGACCGACGCGTTGGGGAAGAAGCTCTTCTACGACTACGACGCCGCCGGGCAGCTCACCACCCTGACCCTCCCCGCCGGGAACACCAGCCCCGCGACCACCGGGCCAATAGCCGGTCAACCAACCGCGGACACGGCCGTCGGGATCGGCTACAGCTACGACCTCGCCGGTCGTATCGCCGAACAGAACTCCCCGTGGGGGTCCCTGGACTACACCTACACCAAAGCCGGCCGGACAGACACCATCACAAGGTCCAACGGAGTCACCACCACCAACACCTACACCCCCGCCAACCGGGTCCAGAACATCACCCACACCACCCAAAAACCCGCTAGCGCTGCGGCGGGAGCAGCTGCTGGACCGGAGAAAGCAGCAGCAGCTGCCGCGGCCGTTCCTGCACCCAAGGCACCTGTGTCGAAGGAGGCGAAGGCCTGCACCACCGCCTCCTCCTACCTCAAAGCACGGACCCTGCCCGAAACCGGGGCGACCGGCACCAACTGCATCAAAACAGCCGACTACCTCAACCGCCGCACCCTCCCCACCACACAGGCGGGGATCACCCCCGGTGAAGCGCTGACCCTGGACTACACCTACGACCCCAACGGCAACGTCGCATCCCGCACCCGCACCAACGGCACCACCCCAGCAACCACCGCCACAGCTCCAGTTGGGGTCGGCGGGGCCACGGTGAAGGTTCCGAACGCAGGGCCCTCGAACCCGGCCACCGGGGCCCTCGCCGGGACCACCGACGCCCGGACCTACGCCTACGACCCCCTCAACCGGCTCACCGGCACCACATCCAGCACCGGGGTGGCAAGCACGTACGCCTACGACGCCAACGGCAACCGGACCAACTGGAGCACCACGGACAACCCGTCCACCACCACCGCAGGGGACGCCCTCAACGTCGCAGCCAGCTACAACAACGTTGACCAGCTCACCACCGAGACCCGCACCGGGTCCGGCCCCTCCACAACCTCGTACGCGTATGACCGGAACGGGAACCGCACCAACACCACCGCAGCAGGCGGCCCATCCACCGGCTACACCTACACCCCCGAAAACCAGACAGCCACCATCACCCGACCAGGACTGACAAGCAGCTACGCCTACGACGGGCTCGGCCGGAACCTCACCACCACCGACACCACCGAACATGGCACCCACGAAACGTCCACCGCGTTCAACGGGCTCGAACCCATCCAGAACACCGACACCCACGGCACCGCGAACCTCATCCCCGACAACCTCGGCCGCACCGCCCTCCAAACCGGCACCACCACCGAAGACAGATGGGCGCTCCTGGACAAACTCGGCTCCACCATCGCCCAGGCAACCACCACCACCGATGGCGGCCCCGGAGCGATCACAGAACTCAGTGAGTACACCGACTACGGCGTCCAGGAATACGCCACCACCGGCTGGGACTCAGACCCCAACTACACTGGGCAACCCACCAACACCACCCACACAACCCACCGCTTCCACTCCAGAACCCTCGACCCCGCCACCGGAACCTGGACCGGACAAGACAAATGGCGCGGACTCCTCACCCAACCCCAAACCCTCAACCGCTACAACTACGTCACCAACAACCCCACCACCCTCACCGACTACCACGGCTACTGGGGTATCGACTTTGGCGCCATCGGCCGCGGAATCGGCGACACTTTCAACAATGTCGTCAACTTCGTGGGTGGCGCTGTGCAGGGCTTCATGGACTGGAGCAATGGACTCAGCGAGGGCATCGCTAAGCTTCCCTTCTGGAGTCCCACTCCCGCGCCCAAGATGATCCAAACTCCCACCGGTCCGATGGCCGCACCCCCGCAAGAGTGGTCAGAGGTGGACAGCACCGGGACCGCGTATAGCAACAACTCCGTCACCGGCGGACCAATGAACACCGACTACAACACGCGCTTGCAAGTAACCGTCGGCTACTGGGGCTCGTTCCTACCCGTGGGCAGGGTTTTATCGCCAGCAGAAAGGCTACTCGCTGGGGTAGCGCAACCCGGCGGGAAAGTAGCAGCCACACACATAGCAACCGGTTTCGCAGACAATGCTGTAGGCTCGGCGTACCAAGGAATGCGGTCCCAGGGAGGACACGCCATCCGGCACCTCCGGGATGAAGGGCTCATTGTCAATTCCGGGAGCCTCGCCTCTCAGGTTGCTGAGTTCGAGAGGTTGACGTCACCTATTCTTCGCACCCCTGCCAAGACATTCGATTGGAGGCTCGGCGATACAATGACTCGCGCCTTCATGGGCCAAGCGGGGGGCCGCACCGTCGTAGTCTTCGTAGCAAAAGAAGGCGCCTACGACGGCCGTGTGCTCTCCGCGGTTGTTCCTGACGCTGGTCAGATGCTGCAGTGGGGTGCGCCATGAGCGGGCTCACCGATGCTATTTCGTGGTCCGGCAGCAACGTCGCCCTTATTCTCTTTGTCGTGTTCCCTGAGCATACGAAGCCCTCGTACCGAAGGCCCATGAATGTCACCGAGCCGGAGGCAGTTCGCGCCTACTTCTTGGAGGATATCGACGGTCTCATCCATGGCCGTCAGTGTCACGAGTACGATCTGATCTTTGACCGGGTTCCCTCTGATCTTGACTCAGTGCTGGTCTCCTGGATCAAATCTGTTATCGCAGCCGGTGCCGAGCTCGCGTGGTTCGCCTTCGATGGGTCCTTCGACTTCAACCACATTCTGACGGAAGATGTGGCCAGGCAAGTCTTTGCAGTCGGAACGAATCAGGGCATCGAACTCGCTGTTGAGGACGAATATCGCCGAGGATCAGACTGGGCGGACCGGCTTAGCGATGTGAGGGACCAACTCGGGCTGTGAAGGCAAGGATCGGTGCTACTTGGGGCTTAGAAAGCAGGCATTCCTGGCAGTTGAGCAACTCGCTGAGATCGCACTGCGAACAAGATCCGGGCACCGCGTCCCGGCGGTTCGATCTGCTGCGGTGATCTGAGCAGAAACACACGTCACCTCAATTCAGCAACAAACCAATGCCCAGTGCTCATCAACTTGGCGGCTCACGACATGTTCGTGAGTATCGGGCCGGTACCGAATACTCATACGCTCGCATGCCAAGCCGTAGCAGCGTTTCAAACGTCGACGGCGCGACTGGTGGCCTACCGGGTCAGGAGCTTTTCGCCGTCGGGACGCAGTTCCCCGGTGGGTGAGACGTGCCGGTAGAGGGTTGGTCGGGTGATGCCGAGTTCGGTGCAAAGTTCTCCGACTTGGGTTCCGGGTTTACCCATGGAGGACGCCGCGAGCCGGAGTCTGGCGGGGGTCATTTTGTACGGACGTCCGCCGTTGCGGCCACGGGCCCTGGCGGCAGCAAGGCCGGCAATGGTGCGCTCTCTTCGGCTGCCCGGTCAACGTCACTGACGTGTGCGATGCTTCGATTCGCCGACGAATAGATTACAGAAGCACGGTTCCTCGCCTGCTCCCATGAGGCGTCCGACATCGTCAACTGCCCATCCTCAGCGATCCGACCCTGATCCGGTTCCATGCCTTCCTCCTTTGAACAGGAGTAGCGAACAAAAGCACCATATTGCAGAGGACTACCGACCGACCAGTGCTCTAGAGTCCTCTGCACAACTCCTATAACCACGGGAGCTTCTGTGCAGTCAGCTTGGGAAAATGACACCACAGGCACCCCTGCATCCTCCGCTTGGCCGCATGGAGAACTCCTGGGACAAGGCCGTTACATGGGGCGCCTACGCGGTTGCCGGGACGTGGGACGGCACTGAGTTCACGCAAACACGAGACCCGATCCCCCTGTCTCTTTTTGACCCGCCACGTCCTACCGCTCCCGGGTTGGGGGAGGGGCCGGCAGGAGCAGGGACTGAGGCGCAGCTCGAACTGATTCGAGACGAGGTTCACTCTTCCCATGGCGGCACCATCCTGATTTCCGAGATCAGGAATGGGTACCTCATCCTCGATGTCTTCCACGACGACGGCGCCCTTCAAAAAGAAGTGGACGCAAGGCACGGGTCCAGTCTCATCCTCGTGCGGTCGGCGCTGAAGCCCGCCAGTGGATAACGTCGGAGAAGAAACTGTGAGGCAGGCTTGCATAGTTCGGGCCATCCCGAAACGATTCGGGCATAGCGTTGGGGTCATGACAATGCATAGGTATCGGACGGCATTGACCTGGTCCGGGAGCACCAAGACATACGAGGGCTACGGCCGCGGCCATGATGTGAAGATCGGGCCTGCTCCACTGCGATTAAGTGCAGATGAGGCTTTCCTGGGGGACTCGGAATTGGCGAATCCGGAACAGATGCTGGTTGCGGCTGCGAGCTCTTGCCAGCTGCTGTCGTTCCTCGCAGTTGCTGCCCGCTCCGGCGTCGACGTGTTGAAGTACCTGGATGATGCGGAAGGTCAGATGCCGGTGAATGATTCGCCGATGCGGGTTACCAGGATAACGTTGCGGCCGCACGTGGTGGTGCGCGGTGGAGATCCCGAGCGGGTGGAACGGCTGCTGCATAAGGCGCACCAGCAGTGCTACATCGCCAACAGTCTGATAAGTGAGGTCGCACTCGAGCCAACCGTTGAGGTCATCTGATGTTTGATATCAGCCTTCCGGTGCCCGACGGGGCACGCTCTCTTGCTGGTATAGGCCAGGTCCTCGGAGCTGCCGGCGTCGGCCTGGAAGGTGGCGGAATGTGGTCCGGCACCTCGCACTACCTCGTTGGCAATGCTGCTGCCGCCGTCAGTGCTCTGGACAGTGCAGGATATGGTCCCGTTATGGTGCAGCCTGTCGTAATCGCCGAACTCGAGGCGGATGTGCCGGGCGCCCTTGGACTCCTCATGATGCGGCTGGCCGAGGCCGGAGTGCAGCTGAAGGCTCAGTACAGCGATCACGACAACCGGAAAATCCTGGTGGTGGACGATCCCAAAAAGGCACGAGCGGTGCTTGGCGAGACCGCGGACCAATGAGCGGTGAGCCGGAAATCGCCGTCCCGGCGAGAGCCATGGGAGATCCAGCACGTGCCCGGATGCTCAGCGCCCTTCTCGGGGAACGCGCCCTGTCCTCAGGAGAACTGGGCCGCATCGCACGGCTGTCTCCTTCGAGTACCAGCGAGCACCTGCACGTCCTCGCTGAGGCAGGCCTGGTGCTTGTCGATAACCAAGGCAGGCATCGGTTCTACAGGCTCGCCAACAGTGACGTGGCTCGCGCCATCGAGTCGCTGCAAGCGATCGCCCCTCTTGCCCGGATCAGCTCGCTTCGACAGCACCGCGCATCCCGGGAGATGCGGGAGGCCCGCACATGCTACGACCATCTGGCCGGAGACCTGGGGCTGAGGCTTACAGACCTTCTGCATCAAGGGGGGATCATTGACGAGCTTGTTGTGGGAAGTGTCGGACAAGCGCCGGAACCATTTCCCGATGATCACATCGTCAGGGCTTTAGGACTTCGCGAACCTGACGGGAGTCGACGCCCCTGGACCCGTGGATGCCTGGACTGGACCGGGCGGCGGCCCCACGCAGCCGGTCAGGTTGGCGCGCAGGTGCTCGCGGCTTTCCGAACCAACGGATGGATCACTCCACGTCCCGATACCCGCGCCGTGCAGCTCACGGCGACCGGTGAACACCTTCTGCAGGAGCTTGAGAGCTAGAAGCCGCGTTTCACAGCCCGTACTTTTCCAGCAGACGCAACCAGACCTCGCTGACTGTGGGGTAGGACGGGACGGCATGCCAGAGACGGTCCAAGGGAACCTCACCGACAATGGCGATGGTGGCGGCGTGGAGTAGCTCGGAAACATCCGGTCCCGCGAATGTGGCGCCGAGGACGACTTGCCGATCCTCATCGATCACCAGCTGGGCCCATCCCTCATAGCGTTCTGAATGGAGGGCAGACCCCGCAACCTGAATCGGTAGCTCTACTGAGGAGACCCTGTATCCATCCCTTTCCGCATTGGCCAGGGACCTACCCACCGATGCCAGTTCGGGGTCCGTGAACACCACGTTTGGGACCGCGTGCTCGTTCGCGGTCTGGGCAAAACGGCTCCAAGGTGCCGGAGTTCCTTCCAGCTCTCCCTTGGCGCGGGCGGCGATGGCATCGCCGGTTGCCCTGGCCTCGTACTTGCCTTGATGCGTCAGCATTACGGCACCTGCGGCATCACCAACGGCATACAGCCAAGGGCCAAATCCGTCAGTATTCGTCAGGTGCTCCACCAGTCCGCTGGCATCAGTGCTGAGCCGCAGAGTCCCATGTCCGTCCGGCTTGAGCCCGATGCTTTCAAGCCCCAGTCCCTCGAGCGCAGGGCGGCGGCCGGTCGCTACGAGAAGCTTTTCCACAGTAGTGGTGGCGCCGTCGTCAAGGAGAAGGGTCACGGAACCGTCGTCGTTGCCGGTTACGCTGACGGTCTTCGTATGGAGGCGAAGCTCGACGCCGTCAGCCCGGAGGCCGGAAGCGGCCAGTTCCGCGGCTTCCGGTGGGAAGCTGCCCAGCAACGCTCCACGGGCAACCACAGTGACCGAAGATCCCAGCCGGGCGAAGGCCTGCGCGAGTTCAGTCCCGGATACCCCGCCCCCAAGGATCCCCAGCGATTTCGGTATGGCCTGGGCGGAGGTAGCTTCCCGAGTGGTCCAGTAATCCAGGTCGGCCAGGCCTTCCAGCGCAGGAGTGTGCGGCGAGGAACCTGTGGCGAGGACGACCGCCTCGCGAGCCGTGAGCAGGTGGCTGACGCCGTCGAGTCCTGCTACCTCAACGGTGCGTGGACCTGTGATCCAGCCGTGGCCGCGAATGAGTTCGATACCCGAATCGTCCACCCATTTGACCTCCCTGCCGTCCTGCCAGTTGCTGGTGAAGTAGTCCCTCCGTTTGAGGACAGCCGCGGCGTCGAGGGTTCTGGTTACCGCCTCTTCGGCGCCTGGCACCGTCTGGGCGCCATGAAGCGCTGTTCCGGAGCGGATCAAGGCCTTGGAGGGCATGCATGCCCAATAGGAGCATTCGCCACCCACGAGTTCGGCTTCGACCAGGACGGTGGTGAGCCCGCCTTGTACGGCACGGTCCGCAACGTTTTCTCCAGCCGCCCCGGCCCCGATCACAATGACATCGAATTCCCGGACGTTTTGCGCCATCATGGCTCCAGACTACGCCCGGGCGGAGGATGCACCCGACGGCCGCGACATCTGTCGGCAGGGGGATCCTGACACGGCGGCACCCTGAACACCTAGACCGGTATATAGTCCTCCTGGCTTTGGAGGCAGCCCGATGACACGCCTCCAGGTGCTGAATTGCATGGAGTGCTGTGCCAGATGCCTGTCGCATTGCTGGAATTGCGCTCCGGGCGCCATAACAGGCGCCATATCAGGCGCGAGAACAAGGGGACACCTTGTGGCCGGGGCTGCAAGTTTGAGGGGTAATGGGGCGATATTGGGCGAAGCCCTGGGTTTGCGGATGTCACCGCGCCCCCGGATTTGCCGCGGGGCTCCTGACTCGCCTGACAAGAAAATCCGCACCGGCAGGCCGGTGCGGATTTCGTGTACTGTGCGCCCAAAGGGATTCGAACCCCTGACCTTCTGTTCCGTAGACAGACGCTCTATCCAGCTGAGCTATGGGCGCATTCGCGGCTCTTGGAGAACTTCGCTCTCTGCCGAACCTCGAATTACTTTACGCGAGAAGCGGCCGTAGTTCCAAATCGAAACATATGTAATCTGCACAACTAGACCGGTCTATGTGAGCTTACTCACAAAAAACCTGAATTTTGATAGCGCTCTTCCTTGAATTCACGCGGTTTTTCCATTCACCCTTGTGTCCCGCCCTGCGTTAAGGCCGAAATTCACAGGCGTTTGGGCACCTAGCATTTAGGACACACCACTGAACCCGAGGAAGGGAACCGCAATGGGCGATCTGGCGCGACTGCCGCTGCTTGAGAAAGCACCAACCACACATGCCGGCCTGCTGGCGTGGGTCGAGGAGGTTGCTGAACTTACCCAGCCTGCCCGCATCCACTGGGTGGACGGCTCCGAAGAGGAAAATACCAGGCTCACCGACGAACTCGTCGCTGCCGGCACCCTGACCCGCCTCAACCAGGAATTGTTCCCCAACTCCTTTGCGGCTTTCTCCGACCCCGCGGACGTTGCCCGCGTCGAGGAGCAGACCTTCATTTGCTCGCAGAACAAGCGCGACGCCGGGTTCACCAATAACTGGATGGCCCCGGATGAGATGAAGGAGAAGCTCCGCGGTCTCTTCGCCGGTTCCATGCGTGGCCGCACCATGTACGTCATTCCCTTCGTCATGGGACACCTCGACGCGGAGGATCCCAAGTTCGGCGTCGAGATTACCGACAGCGCCTACGTTGTTGCCTCGATGCGCATCATGGCCCGCATCGGCACCGAGGTCCTGGACCGTATCACGGCAACCAACGCCTTCTACGTTCCGGCACTCCACTCCCTTGGTGCACCTCTCGCCCCCGGCGAGGCCGACGTCGCCTGGCCCTGCAACCCGGACAAGTGGATTGTGCACTTCCCCGAAGAGCGCTCCATCTGGTCGTTCGGTTCCGGCTACGGCGGAAACGCCCTGCTGGGCAAAAAGTGCTACGCCCTGCGTATCGCTTCAGTCATGGCCCGCGATGAGGGCTGGCTGGCCGAGCACATGCTCATCCTCAAGCTCACCTCACCTGAGCAGAAAACGTACTACGTCTCGGCGGCCTTCCCGTCCGCCTGTGGCAAAACGAATCTTGCCCTCCTGGACCCCACCATCGATGGCTGGAAAGTCGAAACGCTCGGTGATGACATCACCTGGATGCGGTTCGGCAAGGAAGGCGAACTGCGCGCCGTCAACCCGGAAGCCGGCCTTTTCGGCGTAGCTCCCGGAACCGGCTGGGGCACCAACCCCAACGCCATGCGCGCCATCGCCAAGGGCAACAGCATCTTCACCAACGTCGCATTGACCGACGATGGCGGAGTCTGGTGGGAGGGCATGACCGATGAAGTTCCTGCCCACCTCACGGACTGGCAGGGGAACTCGTGGACGCCCGACTCGGACGCGCCCGCGGCTCACCCCAACTCGCGTTTCTGCACCCCTATTGACCAGATCGACATGCTGGCCGAGGAGTACAACAACCCGGACGGCGTCGAGCTTTCGGCGATCCTGTTCGGCGGACGCCGCAAGACCACCATCCCCCTGGTTACCCAGTCGTTTGACTGGTCCAACGGAATTTTCATGGGCTCCACCCTCTCCTCGGAAACCACCGCGGCAGCGGCGGGTGCTGTAGGCGTTGTGCGGCGTGACCCGATGGCCATGCTTCCGTTCATCGGGTACGACGCCGGTGACTACCTCAACCACTGGGTGAACCTTTCGGCCAAGGCAAACCCGGCGCGGCTGCCCAAGATCTTCCTGGTCAACTGGTTCCGCCGCACGCCGGAAGGCGGATTCGCCTGGCCTGGTTTCGGCGACAACGCCCGCGTCCTCAAATGGGCCATGGAGCGCCTCGAGGGCAAGGCGGCCGCCGTCGAAACACCCATCGGGTTCGTTCCCACCGGGGATTCGATTGACCTGACTGGCCTGGACATGACCCCTGCCCAGGTGGAAGAGGCCGTCCGCGTGGACCCGCAGGAGTGGGCCACCGAGCTGGCCTCTATCGAGGATTGGTACGCGAACTTCGGCGGCTCGCTGCCCGATGCACTCCAGGCCGAACTGGCCCGCCTGAAGGCCCGCCTCAGCTAAATCGCCACCGCCTTAGGTGGAGGCCCGGTTACGACAGCGGCTCCGCACTTTTCCTCGGAAAGGTGCGGAGCCGCTGCATTTAAGCTGCTTTGGGGGGATCAGAAGAGGGATCACCTGTCCGGGTCGGCCGGTGTCCGCATCCCGCTGTAGGCCGCTGCCACCCCTGCAAAGAAAATGAGGACGGCGAGGTAGACCGGGCCGAGGTGTCCAAGCGTCGCAAGCCCCCAGGGATAGTGGGCGGGGAGGGCAATCACGAGTCCGACGACGGTGACGATAACGGCTGTGGCGAATGCCCACCGCTCTCCGCGGCGGACGCCGTACCAGGACAGGCCTGCGAGGGCCAGGCCGGTCGCCGCGATGAAGCCGCTGAGCGCGATGTGCAGATGGCTGATGTAGTGATACAGCTCCGGGCTAAACGCCTCGACCTCCGCCTTCCCCTTATCCACTTGTTCGGGCCCAATGCCCAGCTCAAGGAACGTGCCCGTGAAGTTGAGCGTCAGGAAGACCGCGGCGTACCCCACGAGGGCCAGTCCTGCCAATGTCATAAGGGTGGATCCGGCCTGGAGGCGGGACTGTTTCCCTTGGGGAGTTTGGACGGCAGGCATGGCCACCACACCCTTTCCACTACAGGTAGCTATCTGAATAGCATGCTCCCGAAGGCGGACAAGTCAAGAGAACCCTGCTGCCCCTGCCACATATCTACTAGTTGACAAGTCCACTAGTAGATATGTCACCATGAGACATGACACTTTCCCGCCTGATTCTGGGCCTGCTCAGCCTCGCACCCATGACGGGTTACGAACTCAAGAAGCACTTTGACGCGACAGTAAACCACTTCTGGTCAGCCGATAAGGCGCAGATTTACCGGACCCTGGCAGCGCTGGTCAAGGACGGGTTCTGCGTCGCCGAAACCGTGCAACAAGATGGTCTTCCATCGAAACAGGTGCATCGGATTACCGAGCACGGGAGGGCGGCGCTCCTCGAGTGGCTGGAAACCGAGTCGTCTCCTGACGCGGAACGCAATGCCTTCCTTGGGCGGGTGTTTTTCGCAGGCCAGCTCGATAAGGAGCAGCTGCACAAGCTGTTTGACCGCCGGAGGGAGACTGCGCGCAATTATCTTGCCTCGCTGCAGGAGCAGTTGGCTGCAAGCCCTGCGGCGAATCCGGGGGAGGCGCTCTTCTTTCAGCTGGCAACTTTGAGGAACGGGATCCGGCATGTGAAAGCGGAACTCGAATGGCTGGCGGACATCGAAAAGGAACTGGTATGAGTACGCACGCAGACGCTTACCCCGAGGTCCATCCCAGGTCAGCGGATGTCGGCGCTGCTGCAGGAGGGACGATTGTGTTCCTGCACGGCGGAAACGTCGCCAACTGGATGTGGGACCCGCAGGTCAAAGCACTTCGTGACTATCGGATCCTCACCCCCGATATGCCCGGTTTTGGTGGCAGGGTGGCGGAGGAATGGACAGACCTGGCCGGGACAGCGGATGCTGTGGCCACCTTTATTGCCGAGCATGCGGAACCGGGTCCGATTCATGTCGTGGGCCTATCCATGGGCGCCGTCGTCGCACTTCACCTCATCGCCAGGCACCCCGGAATTGCGTCTTCCGTGCTGGTTAGCGGAGCGGTCGTTTCTGAAGTCGGGGGAGTCACGCGATTGCTCTCGGCCCTGCAGTTCGCCTTTTGGGAGAGGGCGTGGTTCTGGCGAGGGCAAGCCAAGGCGTTCCGGCTGCCGAAGGATTCCGTGGAGTTGTACGTCCGCCATGGATTGTCGGTTCGGCGTTCCAACGCTGAACGGATGCTCCGGGAGGTGTATGCGGGCGCAGTCCCTGAGAATCTGGCGTCATTCCCTGGCCGTTTCCTGGCCGTGGCAGGGGAGAAGGAGCCAGCTATTGTCTCTGCTTCGTTCGCAAGCTTGGGATCTCTGCTTCCTGACGCAGAGTTCAGGCTGGCCCCCGGAATGCATCATGTCTGGAATGTGGAAAACGGAGAACTGTTCAGCGCCATGGTCCGCCGTTGGGCGGAGGGCGAGGTGCACACTGGTTTGCTCCCGGCCGCGCCATCCCTCTAGATGCTTTTGGCACGCGGTGACCGGGGCGTGTCTTCCGCCCCGGTCACCTGACGTTGAACCTTCCGAGGAGTAGGTTGGAGTTCAGTCCATGGCATGGGGAGAGAGGCAACGCAGATGACGAAAACCACGGGTGTGGCACCACGGCTCGCGCAAGCGCTGGCTATTGTGCTGGGAGCCGAGGACATTCCCGTTCGGGTACAGGCTTGGGACGGTTCTGAGGCTGGCCCACCGGACGCTCCTCTGGTCTTGTTCCGATCCAGGCGGGCTCTGCGGCGGATACTGTGGTCACCGGGGCAGCTTGGACTGAGCCGGGCGTATGTTTCAGGCGA
Organism: Arthrobacter rhizosphaerae; assembly: GCF_023062595.1. Lineage (GTDB taxonomy): Bacteria > Actinomycetota > Actinomycetes > Actinomycetales > Micrococcaceae > Arthrobacter > Arthrobacter rhizosphaerae. Next base: position 34,575 of record NZ_JALLAN010000011.1, on the reverse strand, counting down.
CATCGATGCTCCGGGTGACATCTTTGAGACTTTTGCCGCATTGAATTCCATTGCGAAGTTTGCCGAGGGTGCCCCTGCCCGCTCATTGAAGGTTCGTGAAGTCCTGAAGCTGGTCAGGACGGCGGTCCGGCTGGGTGCACTAGGGCCAAATCCGGCGCCGCCCCCGGAAGAAGCGAATGTCGGCCGCCACGGCCGGCGGCACTCCAAGAAAAGGGATGCCGCGGCGATTTCCCACCACTACGACGTCGGCAATGACTTCTACGCGTTGGTGCTCGGTCCGTCGCTGGTCTACTCGTGCGCCGTATGGGAGAACGAGCAGACCGGCCTTGACGCAGCCCAGGAGGCCAAACTCGATCTTGTCTGCCGCAAACTCGGCCTGCAGCCCGGCATGCGGGTGCTGGACGTTGGTTGCGGCTGGGGCAGCTTTGCCCTCCATGCCGCCCGGCGCTACGGCGTCGACGTCGTCGGGGTAACCCTTTCGGCAGAACAGGCGGCATTGGCCAGCAAGCGGGTGGCCGAAGCCGGGCTGACCGACAGGGTGGAAATCAGGATCCAGGACTACCGCGATGTCAACGACGGTCCCTTTGACGCCATCAGTTCCATTGGAATGTCCGAGCATGTCGGCAGCGAGCAGATGCCACGGTACACGTCCCAGCTCCGCGACCTGTTGCGTCCCGGCGGCAGGCTTCTCAACCACGCAATTTCATGGAACGCAGGGCCCACGGATCCGGACCCGGACTCCTTCATCCCCCGGTATGTTTTCCCCGACGGCGAGATGCTCAGCTTGGGCGAAATGGTCACGGCCCTTGAGGCGGCGCGCTTGGAAGTGCTGGACGTTGAAGCCCTACGCCGGCACTATGCGCTGACGCTCCGGGCCTGGGTGCGGAATCTGGAAGATCACTGGGACGAAGCTGTAGAGGCCGGCGGTGCAGGACGCGCACGGGTATGGCGGCTGTACATGGCCGCTAGTGCCCTCGGCTTTGAAGACGGCACCACGGGCGTCAACCAGATCCTGGTTCAGAAGACCGGAGGGGACGAGCCGCCCCTGCGGCGTACGGCCTGGACCTAAGTTTTGGGGCGTACGTCCTGGACCCAGTCCAGGGGTGGCTAGTCCACCCAGACTGTTGGTTCATCCGAGTCGGCTGCGAGCTGTCCGAAAATCAGCTCGCCCGAGTCGGTATCCATCGTGTAGGGAAGAACGGCGGAAAACACTGCCCCGTCCCGGTGCTCTGTCGCCACGTGGATGGCGTCGGTGTCATCTTCAAGCAAGGTGATGTCACAGACCACTGCCGCTGCCCGGAAATCGTCCCGGTTCTGCTTGAGCAGCTCCCGGAGGTCGCTGATCATCGAATCGGCGTCAAAGTCGGCGTCGGACCCGGCCGGAGCGTCCGACGGCGTGACCGCCACCAGGCGGACCTCGCCGTCGTTCTCCACAACGAGCGCAAACGGCAGGAACCCGCCGTTCCGTCCGAGTTGTTCCTGGGCGGCGCCGACGCCGGTGCCCAGCAGGTTTTCCAGATCCGTCGCTGTGGACGGGGCAACGGAGCTGCGCCAGGAGGTTTCCGACTCGGCAGTGCCATGCTCGGAGGCTTCAGGCCGGGATGTTCCGTGCAAAGCGGCGTCGCCGGACGTACTGGTGTTGGGGGATGCATCAGTCATGGCAAACGGCGGGCTAGCTCCGGACCAGGGCGAGGACCCGGTCGCGCAGGCTTTCCATGGTGGCCCTGTCCTTGGCTTCAGCGTTGAGCCGGAGGAACGGCTCGGTGTTGGAGGGGCGAAGGTTGAACCACCAACTGCCGTCCCTGGCGGTGAAGGTGCTGCCGTCCATGTGGTCGATCTCAACATCTTCATTCTCGAAGTTGGTGCGGACCCGTTCTACTGCCGCAGCTTTGTCCTCGATTTCGGAGTTGATTTCCCCGGAGGACACGTAGGGCTCGTATTCGCGGCCGAGTTCGGACAGGGGACCCTGCTGTTCACCCAGAGCGGCCAGCACGTGCATGGCGGCGAGCATGCCGGTGTCCGCGTTCCAGAAGTCGCGGAAATAGAAGTGTGCCGAGTGCTCGCCTCCAAAGACGGCGCCTTCCTCGGCCATGACTGCCTTGATGAAGGAATGGCCCACTCGTGTGCGGACGGCGCGGCCGCCGTCGTGCTCCACGAGTTCTGCCACTGCCTTTGATGTCAGGAGGTTGTGGATGATGGTGGGCGTTTCCTCGCCCAGCGCCTTGGCACGGGCAATCTCGCGCCGAGCCACCATGCCGGTAATAGCCGACGGCGACACCGGCTCGCCTTTTTCGTCGATCACAAAGCAGCGGTCGGCGTCGCCATCGAAAGCCAGGCCGATATCTGCCCCATGCTCGACGACGGCGGCCTGCAGGTCCCGGAGGTTTTCCGGTTCCAGGGGGTTGGCCGGGTGGTTCGGGAAGGAACCGTCCAGCTCGAAATAGAGGGGAACGATCTCGAGGGGAAGTTTCGGCAGCAGGGTGTCGCCCAGGACAGCAGGAGTGGTGAGGCCGGCCATGCCGTTGCCCGCATCCACAACGACTTTAAGAGGGCGGGAACCTGTGAGGTCCACCAGGCTGCGAAGGTATGTGGAGTAGTCCCTGAGAACGTCATGGACGCCGATCTGGCCGCGGCTGGGGGCGGCAGGTATCGTGCCCGCTGCGAGGTACTCCTCCGCCAGAGCCTGGATCTCTTTCAGCCCGGTTTCCGAGGAGATGGGAACGGCTCCGGCCTTGGCCATTTTGATGCCGTTATAGGCTGCCGGATTGTGACTGGCCGTAAACGTGGCTCCTGCCGCGTTGAGGGCGCCACAAGCGTAGTAGAGCTCGTCGGTGGAAATAAGGTCCAGGAGCTGCACATCGGCTCCGCGGGTGGCTGCGCCGTTGGCAAAGGCTTTGCTGAACTCCGGGGAAGAGGGCCTCATGTCTCCGCCCACAAGGACCGTCTGGCCTTCAAGGGCCAGGATGTCAACGAAGGCTGCCCCCACGGCTTCGACGATTTCCGCGGTGATTGATTCGCCCACGATGCCACGAACGTCATAGGCCTTGAAGGCAGCCGAGAGGTCAAAAGTCTTTGTCTGGTCGCTAGTCACGCGTCCCATCTTACGTTGAAGCGGGAAACACCCTGTTCCCTATTCCGGGGCAGGCCTGTCCCGTTATCCACATGGACGGAGGGTATTCTTTGGGCTGTCAGAGGTGGCTGGGATACTGAAGCAATGCTCAGCAACCGAGATGCCCCTGCTTTCCAAGACACTGCTCTCCAAGACACTGCTCTTCATGACACTGTTGCCGATACCGGATCTGTGTCGTCATCCGCCTCTGCGATTTACGGCGAGGCGCTTGACGTGTTGCGGGAGCTTGTTGGCCATCCCGGTGCGGACTTCCACGATGGCCAGTTTGAGGCTATCGAGGCACTCGTTGGCGATGGGCGCAGGGCGCTCGTGGTCCAGCGAACCGGTTGGGGGAAAAGCGCCGTGTATTTTGTGGCATCGCTCCTGCTCCGCCGTCGCGGTGCCGGCCCCACCCTCATCGTGTCCCCGCTGCTTGCACTCATGCGGGACCAGGTGGCCGCCGCAGCACGGGCCGGAGTCAGGGCTGTCGCCATCAACTCGGCCAACCAGCTCGAGTGGGATACCGTCCGGGAGCAGCTGGCGGCGGACGAGGTGGACGTGCTGCTGGTGTCACCCGAGAGGCTCACGAATCCCTCGTTCCGGGAGAATCAGTTGCCGGAGCTGATCCGGCGGACCGGCCTGCTTGTCATTGACGAAGCCCACTGCATTTCGGACTGGGGGCACGATTTCCGACCCGACTACCGACGCATTGCGGACCTGATTACCGAACTCCCATCTACTGTGCCGGTTCTGGCCACCACGGCCACCGCCAACTCCAGGGTGGTCCACGACATTGAAGAACAGCTCGGCACGGATGTTCTGACTATTCGTGGCGCCCTGGGCCGGGAGTCCCTGCGGCTGGGGGTGCTCAACCTGCGCGATTCCCGCGACAGGCTGGGGTGGTTGCTGACGCATCTTTCGGACTTGCCAGGAAGCGGCATCATTTACACGCTTACCGTCTCCGCTGCAGAGGATACCGCGCGGCTGCTGGCTGAAGCCGGTCACAAGGTCCTGGCCTATTCGGGGCGAACGGACCCCGCGGATCGGGAACGGGCCGAACAGCAGCTTAAGGACAACCAGGTCAAAGCCTTGGTTGCCACCTCCGCCCTGGGCATGGGTTTTGACAAGCCGGATCTGGGGTTCGTTGTGCACCTTGGAGCCCCGTCTTCGCCCGTGGCGTACTACCAGCAGGTTGGCCGTGCCGGTCGCGGGGCAGCCAACGCTGACGTACTTCTTCTGCCCGGATCCGAGGACCGGGATATCTGGCAGTACTTTGCCACGGCGTCCATGCCTTCCGAAGAAAAGGCTGCTGCCGTCCTCACTGCGCTGGCCGACGCCGGAGCCGCTGTGTCCACCGTAGCCTTGGAAGCACGCGTGGACCTGCGCCGGACGCCGCTGGAGCTGCTGCTGAAAGTTCTGGCCGTGGATGGAGCAGTGGAGAGGGTAGGCGGAGGCTGGCGCGCAACGGGGTTGCCCTGGGTCTATGACTCGGAACGCTACAGCCGTATCGCTGAAGCACGGGTGGACGAACAGGACTCCATGGTCATCTACCAGGACACCGCCGGATGCAGGATGGAGTACATCACCTCCGTCCTCGATGATGCGACGGCGCGTGCTTGCGGACGCTGCGACAACTGCGCGGGGCGCTGGTTCCCTACCGACATCAACGCCTCCGCAACTGAGGCAGCGGGGGCCACGCTTAGCCGGGCAGGCCTGGCCTTGGAACCCCGTCTTCAGTGGCCCACCGGGATGGACCGGTTGGGTGTGCCGGTGAAGGGCAAAATCAAAGCAGATGAGAATGTGGCTGAGGGACGTGTTCTTGCAAGGCTCACAGACCTTGGCTGGGGCGGGTCCTTGCGCGAGATCTTCGCATCCGGTGCACCTGACCGGGAGATCGATCCGGCGATGCTTCAGGCGTGCGTCCAGGTTCTTCGGGAATGGGGTACGGGCAGCGAGCGTGTGCCGGGCTGGAGCGGGGCTGGCCGGCCGGCTGGAATCGTCAGTATTCCCTCCCGGAGCAAGCCGGCCTTGGTGGAATCCTTGGCCGAAGGCATTTCAGGGATAGGCCGCATCCCGTATCTCGGACAACTCCAGCTCGAGCACGGAGGTCCTACGGGAGGCAGAGGAGGAAACAGCGCTTACCGGCTCGCCGGTGTCTGGGACCGGCTGGTCGTAGGACCGGACCTCGCTGCTGCCCTCGAACCACTCTCCGGCCAAAGCATCATGCTTGTGGACGATCTCACAGACAGCCGCTGGACCGTCACGGTTGCTGCCCGCGCGCTCCGGCGAGCAGGCGCCGGGGCTGTTTTGCCGCTGGTGCTGGCGCAGGCGGGCTAAGGCGCTGACGATCTAAGCGGAGTCGGACGAAGAGCGGTCGGACGAAGCGGTGGCAGGCCTAAGACGCCGGCTTCCGTTCGGTCTGCCGCCCCCGGCTGACTTCGGCGCCAGCGTGGCGTTGCAGGGACAGGCTGTCCCAAGTGCTGAGGAGCATCAGGGCAGCCATCGCCAGGAAGGCACCGCGGTATGGTGCGGTGTCATCCACGCCCAGTGCGCCTGTGCTTTCAAAAATGCGCAGGAAAAGTGCACCCAAGGCTATGCCCGAGCCGGCGGCCAACTGCACCAGGGTCGCGGACACCACGTTGGCCGACGGCAGCTGCGCCGGGACGATGTCGGCATATTGCACAGACGCGTAAGCCGAGAAGCCAATGGAACGGGCTGCTCCGCTCACCACCAGAAGCACAGCAATCAGCGCTTCTGGGGTGGCGGCGTCGAGCATTGAACATAAAACGAAGGTAATGGCCGAGGCAAAGGAGGCAAACACCAGCACAGGCTTGAAGCCGAAACGCCGGATCAGCGGGGTGGTGGCTGGCTTGATGCCGATGTTTCCGGCGAATACGGCGGCGACCATCGCTCCGGCATGCAAAGGATCCCATCCGAAAGCGTCCTGGAACATCAGGGGAAGCAAAAACGGCACGGCGCTGATGGTGAGCCGGTAGATGAAGCCTCCGGTGGCCGTTGCGCGGAATGTCCTTGTGGAAAAAACTTCCAGATCGAAGAGGGGATGTCCGCTGCGGCGCATCCAGCCGGCAGCAGCAGCGAGGAGCGCCAATCCGAATCCGACGACAGCCCAGGGGAGGACATCAGAAGGATGATGGCCTGCGAACTCCAGCCCCACCACTACGGACCCCACGCCCAACGTTGTGAGGGCCAGTCCGGGCCAGTCAAGGCGGCGGTCCCGATTGCCCGCTCCTTGCGGAACCAGCCGCAGCGCAACCAGGAAGGCGCCAAGCCCCAGGGGAATGTTGATCAGGAAGATCCACTGCCACGACAGGTAGCTGGTCAGCGCCCCGCCGATGACGGGAGCCAACACCGGTGCCAGAAGCCCGGGCCAGACGAGGTAGGCGGTAGCGCGCAGCAGGTCCTGCTTGGGTGTCCCCCGGAGCACCACCAGTGTTCCTACCGGGACCATCATCGCGCCGCCTGCGCCCTGCAGGATCCGGCTCAAGGTCAGCATGGTCAGGTCCTGGCTGAGGGCGCAGAGCAGGGAAGCAGCCGTAAAGGTGGCGATGGCGACACAGAAGACGTTCCTGGCCCCGAGCCTTTCCGCCAGCCAGCCGCTGATGGGAATCCCCATGGCCACTGTCATGAGGTAGGCCGTCATTGTGACGTTGACGTCGGTCGGTGCAACGGCGAAATCTGTGGCGATACTCGGAATGGCGGTGACCAGCACGGTGCCGTCGAGGAATTCCATAAAGAAGGTGGCCGCCACAAGCAAGGCAAGCCGGGGGCTCCAGGAGGCTGCCGCCACACTGCTGTTGTTTGCCATCCGCCTATCCTCACACGGTCTTTTGGAGGGCTGCGTCAGCTTGTCATCCTACGCAAAAGGTCCCGGTCGATGACCGGGACCCAACGCGGAGACGGGGGGATTTGAACCCCCGGTGGAGTTGTGCCCCACACTTCATTAGCAGTGAAGCCCATTCGGCCGCTCTGGCACGTCTCCAATCGCTATTACTAGCCCACCAAGGATACGCAGAACGGGCCATTCAGTGCAAAACGGTTCCGGAACGCGTGGCGGGCAGTAACGGACGGGGTCTGGGAGTCAGCGCACCATGCGGATCGTTTTCAGGTTTTCCCATTCCGCAATGACCTCCTCCGCTCCGTCCGGCTGAAATCCAAAGCGCCTGTAGAACGCGATGGCCTGTTCGTTTTGGGCCGCAACCCAGAGGCTGGCAGGTCCATCGCCCAGGGCGGCTTCGAGCAACTTTCGGCCAACGCCAAGCCCCTGATGCGACTGCAGCACATAGAGGCCCCAGAGCAGTATTGGCTGCCCCGGGTGTTGCTGCTCCGGGTGTTCGCGGCCTGCAAAGCCGACAATTCTGTCGTCGTCGCAAGCCACCCAATGGTCAGCAACGCGTGGGCCTTCGAGGACCCGCTTCCACATTTCGTGCCTGGCCGTGCGGTCCAAACCGGCGAGGAAGCCGTCCGAGAGCACGCCCGAGTAGGTCTCCTTCCAGGATTGGACGTGCACACGGGAGAGCTCGTCTGCATCCTGAGGTCGAGACTGTCGGACGGACAGCGGGCCCGCTCCGCCTTGGATCATCCGGCCCGTCCGGCAAGGGCCCGCCACAGGAAGTGCTGGCTGCGGCTTTGGAGGGCTGCTGCCTGACGGTTGTCCGAAGCGCCTGCATGGCCTCCTTCCAAGGCTTCGTGATACCAGACGTTGGGAATCCCCATGGCCTGCATACGGGCCGCCATTTTCCGCGCCTGGACCGGGCCAACACGGTCATCGGAGGTTGCCGTCCAGATGAATGTTTCGGGATAGTCGACTCCATCCCTGAGGAGGTGGTACGGCGAAAAGGTCCTGATGAAATGCCAGTCGTCAGGATCATCGGGGTCACCGTACTCGGCAATCCAAGAGTGGCCGGCGGACAGTTTTGTGTATCGCCGCATATCAAGGAGGGGCACCCCGCAGGACACGGCACCAAACAATTCCGGGTACTGCGTGAGCATGTTCCCTACCAGCAGGCCGCCGTTCGAACCGCCTACACAGCCCAGACGTTCCCGCGACGTCACACCCCTGGAGATCAGATGCCTGGCCACAGCGGCAAAGTCTTCGTAGGCACGATGCCTCTTTTCCTTGAGTGCCGCACGGTGCCACGAGGGGCCGTATTCCCCTCCGCCACGGATGTTCGCCACCACGAAAACCCCGCCACGGGAGTGAACTCCGCCAATATGTGAACCGGCACCGCCGGAACCGTCACCCTCGGTACCCGCGGCCGCGCCGGTGCGCCGCTCCAGCCAGGCCCGTCCGATGGTTCCGCTGTACGCGGGGGTCCGGGAAATTTCAAAGCCGCCGTAACCGGAGAGCTGGGTGGGGTTTTGCCCATCGAGAACCAGGTCCCTTGATGCCACCTGGAAGTACGGCACCCTGGTGCCGTCCTCGGAGACAGCAAAATGCTGCTGAACCTCATAAGCCGAGTCGTCAAAGAACGACGGTGAGGACCTGATCACCTCATGGGTGCTGCCCACTGTGTTGCCCTCGCGCTTCAGCGTTCCGCGGGTGAGGGTACTGGGAGTGGTGAAGCCGGTGGCAATGAGCCAGAAGTCGTCTGCGGAGCCGGGATCCTCGTCCTCATCGTCCACGGCGTAGGCCGTGACGTCGTGAAGGGGCGGGCACGCGTCCAGCACGGAGGAAGCCCAGGCTGAGTCTCCTCCCTCCACAGGCTGTGACGGATCAAGGACGCGGATCTCGGAGGAAACGTCCTTGAGCAGATTCAGCAGGAGGAAGTTGCGGGTCCAGCTCCAGGACTGAAGGGACGTGCTGGAGTCAGGAGCGAACAGAACCACCAGTTCCCGCCCGCCAGACAGGTAATTCTCAAAGTCGGCGGCCAGCAGCGAACCGGCAGGATAGGTGGTGCTGTTGACTGTCCAGTCGCCTTGCGGCCTGAAGAGCAGCCATTCGCGGTGAAGGCTGAGATTGACGTCGGTGGGGACGTCAATCTGCCGCCAGGAACCATCGCGGAGAACCGATGTCTGCCTGTTGAAGAAATCGATCCAGTCAACGGCGAAGGTGCGCTCGAACCCCGGCGTGGAGTCGTGGGAGATGAGCGCCATCATGTGAGCCTCGGGTATTTCGAAGAGCCGCTCCGCGGAGGCCAGCGTGCTGCCTCGCCGCAGGATCACGCCGGTGCGTGCGTAGGAGGAGGCCGTCTTCGGCAGGTCCTCCGCAGTGGAGGCCACCAGGAGCGTGTCCGCGTCCAGCCAGGAAACGTTGCCCTTCGCCGTCGGCAGGTCGAAGCCGCCGTCGGCGGCCTCAACAAAGGTGCGGCTGACGACGTCGAACTCGCGGTAACGGTTGGCATCACCGCCGTCGGGAGAGAGGGCCAGGAGCGCCAGCCGGTGAGGCTCGCCTTCGGGCGGCCTCAGGAAGTCAGCCCCGTGGAAGACCCATTCCTCTCCTTCTTGGGCCGCCAGCGCGTCTACGTCAAGGAGCACATCCCACTCGGGGGAGCCGCTGCGGTAGCTGTCCCAGGATGTACGCCGCCACAGGCCTTTGGGGTTCTTGCCGTCCTTCCAGAAGTTGTAGTACCAGCTGCCGTGCTTGCCCACCATGGGAATCTTGTCCGTGGAATCAAGAACTTCGAGGACACGTTCTTCCAACTCGGCATAGTCCGAGTCCCCAAGCAGGTCCTCAGTGCGGGCGTTCTGTTCGCGGACCCAGGCCAGCTGCTCCTCGCCGTAAATCTTCTCCAGCCAGATGTTCTCGTCGATGGGTTCGGGGGCTGCCGCCAGAGCCGAGGGGTGGTCGGACGTGGGCTGTTGGTCAGCTTCAGTGGTGGTCATTGGCCCATCCAAGCAACATCGGTACACCGCTAGCAAGTCAAGCGGGTATGCCACATGCGGATACGCTGGATGCCGTGGGCATATCTCAAAGGATCCGGACGGCACTGATAGGCGCCGGACCCAGGGGTACCAGCGTATTGGAACGCCTGCTGGCCAACTGGGCAGCCCGCCCTGCCTCCGAAAAGGGCAATCCTGATGCCGGAAGCCTCCACATTGACGTTGTGGACCCCTATCCGGCCGGCCCGGGACATGTGTGGCAGCCCGGTCAATCCAGGCTCTACCTCATGAACACCCAGTCCTTTTACCCCACGCTGATCCCTGAAGATCCGCTGCTGGCCCCACCTTTGGCAGGTAGCACCTTTGACCGGTGGCGGCTGGACCGGCAGCAGCAACCCGCGCAGTCCCTGTCCGCCGAGGAACGCGCCGAACTCGCCACCCTGGCAGCCGGAGATTTTCCGAGCCGTGCCCTGTATGGCCGCTACCTGCGGACCGCTCTTGAGGAATTGCTCGGCCGTCTTCCCGACGGCGTCACCGTGCAGTTCCACGAAACATCGGCCGTTTCGGTTCGGCGCACCGCGAGCGGAATGTTCGACGTCGGGCTCGACGACGGCGGCTCCCTCGCCGTTCAGTCAGTGGTGCTGGCCCTGGGGCACCTGGAGTCAAGGCTCAACGCAGAGCAGCGCGCCCTGCAGTCCGGTGCCCGCCAGTTTGGGCTGCTTTACCTGCCGCCCGCGGCACCAGCGGACGTGGATTGGTCCGTTGTCCCGGCAGGGGAGCCTGTGCTGGTCCGTGGGATGGGCCTGAACTTCTTTGATGTGATGGGCCAGCTAACCGAGGGCCGCGGCGGGAAGTATGTGGACGCTGTGAGTCACGGTGCTCCCGGATCTTCCGGCCGTTTCGGGCTGGAGTACCTGCCCTCGGGCCAGGAGCCAAGGATTATCGCGGCTTCCCGGCGCGGGACACCGTACCGCGCCAAGGCAACCCTGGCGGGCTACTACCCGGGTGCGGTGAGTCTGCGGTATCTGACGAAGTCTGCCTTGGCGAGGTTTGCCGCCGCAGGGATCGTCCCCTCGTTCGACCATGATTTGTGGCCGTTGCTGCACCGTGATGCTCTTTGGGCCTACTACACCACGCTGGTAAGGACCAGCCCCGTCGCGGTGAACGAACCGGCACTTTTCCTGGAGGCGCTTGAGGACGTTCTGCGTCCCCACGCGCACAGCACTGTCAAGTGGGAAAACGAAGTGGACCGGGTGGTCTCGGCTCACGTGGTGCCTTCCGGGAGGCTTGACCTTCTCGGGCTTGCGGCACCTTTGTCGGGCAGATCCTTCGCGTCCCGCAGCGACCTCGACGCCGCCGTCGTGGATTATCTGCAGGACGACGCCCACCGCTCAGCCCTCGGCGAAGACGATCCCGTCAAAATGACCATCGGCGCCCTGCATCACGGGCGGGCGGTGCTGAAATCGGCAGTGGCTGACGGCGGGATCACCGATGAGTCCTGGGTTGGCGGACTGCGGGGCTGGTTTGAGTCGTTCGTGGAAGGGCTTGCCAGTGGTCCACCTGCCCTGCGCTCCGAGCAATTGGCGGCGCTCGCCCGTGCTGGAGTGGTCAGTTTTGTGGGCCCCGATCCCAAGTTCGGCCTCGACAGGACGGCCGGGCAGTTCACCGCCGCGTCGCCGTGGGTCAGGGCCGGAAGTGTCAAGGCCAGCACGCTCATTGAAGCCCTTGCCCCGGCCAACAGGGTGGCAAGAAACAAGTCTCCGCTGCTGGAGCAGTTGTTGGCCGACGGTCTCGTCAGGCCACGGCTGATGATGACTGCGGAGGGTACTCCGGTGGAGACCTCCGGACTGGATGTCCAACCCCACCCGTACCGGGCTGTAGCCGCGAACGGCTCCGTCACAAACGGCCTGTATGTTCTTGGCCTGCAATTATCGGCAACGCAATGGGGAACCGCGATTGCAGCAGAGGCCCGTCCGCAAGAAGGACCGGTCTACCCGAGCGGGCAACGGACCCTGCGCGACGCCGACGAGATCGCCCGCGGCATTCTGGATTTCCAGCACCCTGCTTAATAGCCTGTGGCCTCGCTCTTCCTGATGCTTCAGGGCACGAAAAAGGGGCATGCCTTCCATTCCAGGAAAGCATGCCCCTTTGCCTGTTCAGGTCAGCCCTTCAGGCACTTCCGGTACTCAATGAGGGCGATGGCGTACCTGATCCAACCGCCGATGTCGTACCACTTGGCAGGCGGAACCGGTGCGGTGCAGACAGGCGGAACCGGTCCGCTTGACACCACACGGGCATCCGTCTTGATCACTGTCCCGGATTCCGCAGCGGTCAGGACAAGCGTTGCCGTTCCCACCGCTGCGCCAGCCGGTACCTTGACGTCCACAGCGGCTGCGCCGCCGGAGACTCCGATGCTGCCCACCTCGGTGGACACACCGGCAGCGTCAACAAAGACGGCCTTCAGTGAAGTGTTCACCGGGCTGCCCAGTGAGGTGAGATCCACCTTGGAAACAGCCAGTGAGATCGATTCGCCGGCTTTGACCTCAGCGGCCGTCGTGTTCACCACGGCCACGGTGCGCCGGGCGAAATCGGGGGACACAGGATTGTGTTCCTGCAGATACTTGATCCAGGCATCCCTGTCCACCATCCCCGAATCCTTGGTGTTGGCCCCTTCCTTGAAGATCCGGAAGTTGTCACCACCTGTAGCGAGGAAGCTGAACGTCCCGATCCGGTAGGACTTCGCCGGATCGATGAGGGCCCCGCCCACTCGGATGGAGGTGATCCGGTCACCCGCTGGCCGGGCGGCGTCGTAGGTGTAATTGACGTTCCGGGAAAGCCCCAGTTGCTGGTAGGCGCGGCTGGGAACAGTGCCGTCAGCGTTCGTCTGCCACTGCTGCTCCAGCAGCGTCTTGAACTGGGCCCCGGTCAGCGACGTCGTCCACAGGTTGTTCACGAACGGAAGCACCGCATTGGCCTCGGCATAGGTGATGGTTCCGTCAGGGGCAAAGTACAGCTCGTTCCGCAGCCCGCCGGGATTCACGACGCCGATTTCTGCTCCGCCGAGTTCCGGACTTCCCAGGCTGGCCGCGAGCGAATCAGCCACGAGGTTACCCAAAGTGGACTCGCTGGCACGGTCATCCCGCTTCGCAGGACCGCCGGCAGGATCCGGGCTGAATGCCGTGGTGATGTCCGCGGTGACCTTGCCGACCGGCTGGTTGCCGATCACTGCGGCGTCAGCGATGGCCTTGTCCACGATGGCTTTTACGGCCGCGACGCGCGGGTATTTGGCGATCAAATCCGCCGCCGTCTCAGTGGCCGTGGGCACGAACCGCTTGACGTTGCCGGCCTTGTACCCGGTCACTGCCATGGTGGCCGTGTCCACCGTGAGCTGGATCTGGCCAATGTTCTCGCCGTAGTTGCCGGTCTGGACGATGGGGCGTGTCTTGCCCTCTACCCCGGGGACGGGCGCGTCCCAGGAGTACTCCTTGTGCGTGTGCCCGTTGAAAATGGCATCCACATCGGCGGATGTCTCATTGACCAGCCGCGCGAAGGGACCGCCTGCTGCCACTTCCTGCTCCAGGGTGGCGCCTTCAGGGACTCCTGAACCGGCGCCGTCGTGGTTTTCCACGATGATGATGTCGGCCAGGTTTTCAGCGGTGATGCGTGCCGCGACGCGGTTGATGGCGTCGACGGGATCGCCGAAGTCCAGTTCGGTGATGCCTCCAGGAGTGACCAGCGACGGAACTTCCTGTGTGACGGTTCCGATCACAGCTACCCTGACGCCGTTCATGGCCAGCACCGTGTATTCGGGCAGTGCCGGCTCCGTGGTGCCCTTCTTGTACACATTCGCCCCAAGGTGCGGGAACTTTGCGTTGGCACCCCCGGCGATGACGCGGTCCCGGAGATCGGCGAAACCGCCGTCGAACTCATGGTTTCCCACTGCCGAGGCCTTCAGGTCGAGGGCATTCAGGACATCAATAGTGGGCTGGTCCTTGGCGACAGCCGAGGCGAACAGTGAAGCACCGATGTTGTCGCCGGCAGAGATAAAGGCGGTGGGACCCGGTGCAGCGGCACGCAGCTTCTCGATGGTTGCGGCAAAGAGGACCGTGTTGCTGTCGATCCTGCCGTGGAAATCGTTGATGCCCAGGAAATTCAGTTCGGCGCTCGCGGGGGTTTCGGTTTTCAGGTCCAGGCCCACCACCACGGGATCGTGGTCACTGGCGCGGAACTGGTCGGGAGCGTAGTAGTTGGTCACATTGTTGTTGTACCTGCTGTACTCCAGAGCCACTGACTCCACGGAGTTGATGTTCCAGATATCAGCGCCGGTGACAACAGGATTGGCGCCGGGGGAGGCCAGCACGTGGTCAAGGGAACCCACCATTCCGCCAAAGAGGTAGGAGTGTTTGGCTGAGCCGTCCGTGTTGCGTGCCTTTTCGTCCTGGTTGACATAACCGGCCGCCCGGAACACATTGAGTGGATCTTCCTGTGCGTAGGCGTTGAAATCTCCCATCAGGAACACCTTGTCAGTGCCCTGCGAGGTCTGGAGCTCGTTGGAGAAGGCCAGGAGGGATTTGGCTTGCTCCGTGCGTGCCAGGTTGGAGTTGCCCTGGCCCTTGTCGGTGTCCGTCGGATCTGCGGGGGGAGGAGAGCCCTTGGACTTGAAGTGGTTGGCGATGGCGATGAATTTCTTGTCATCAGCCGCGCCTGCCGGTTTGAACGCCTGCGCCAGCGGCTTGCGGGCACTCGCAAAAGCAATGGTGTCGTTGTGGATGATGGATTCGCCCACTGGTACGGCCGTGGCTTTCTTATAGATAAAAGCTGTCCTGATCATGTCCTCGTCGGCCAGCGGTGGCGCGTTGGCCGGACTGCGGACGTAGTCCCACACCCCAGGAGTTTGGATGTTGAGGGCCTCAACCAGCTTTGCCAGGGCGTCATCCCTGTCCTTGCCGAACTGGGCTGAGTTCTCCACCTCCATCAGCGAAACGACGTCGGCACCGGCTTTGCTGATAGCGGCCACGATCTTGTCCTGTTGGCGCTTCAGGTTCTCGGCGTTGGCCGCCCCGCGGACGTTACAGCCGTCCTTGACCGTGATGGGGTTACCGTCGCGGTCGGTGTAGAAATTGCAGCCGGCAACCTGGTCGCCCGTGGTGGGGAAGTAGTTCAGCACGTTGAAGGAGGCAATTTTTAGATTTCCTCCGACGGCGGCGGGGGCCTCTGTCCTGGTTCCACCGAAGGTTGCGGGCTGGGCAGAGGCAGCGTTACCGGCGCTCATAGCGGTCAGCGGCTGGAGCTTCCACGCGTTGTTTGCGTAGCCCAGCACCACGTTGGTGGTGAACGTGACGGGAGCGCCAACGCGAACAGGATCAGCAGTAGTCAGGTATGGCAGGACCTGGGCTTTCGTGGCCGCATCCTTGACGAAATTGGTGGTGGCGCCGTCGTCGAGCTTGATGCCGCGCGCAGCGTTGGCGGCCACGGTTGCGTTGTACTCAGTGGATCCGTAAGGGGCCACTGCGGTTGGCTGGACCAGCGGGGTAGTGCCCCCGGCCAGACCGATCTCGCCATATTGGTTGAGCGAGTAGTTGTCCGTGACAGTGACGGGACCCTGCGGGGCGAGAAGCATGCCCTCAAGGGACTCCCTGAAATTTTCCTCTGCGGGAAGGCTGAACCCGGTGGCTTTCACCTCGGCGGCAGGTTCAGTCAGTTTGCTCACCCGGCTGGCGTCAGCCACTGTCAGCTGCGTCATCCCGAAGAATTCGCTGACCGCGCCGGTAACCTCCACGAAGTCGCCGATCTGGACTGATCCCACGGCTGAGGGCGAGTAGACAAACACAGCGTCCGACGCCGAGTGGTTGGCGGGAGTGAGATCTCCACCCGTGCCCGCCGTCTGAAGGTAGAAACCGGCGAATCCGCCGGTGGGGAAGGCTGCCGTGATCTTGCCCCTGGTGGTGACTGTGGTGCCGGCAAGAGGACTGGCGGGGCCGGTGCCTTGGATTTCGGCGATCGTTTTCACCGTTGGCGCCGGCGTGGGGCCGGGATCTACGGGGTCCGGGTTTCCTGTTCCGCCAGCGGCTGCCGGGGTAATCGAGGCACTGAGGGCGAAGTCGGCCGAATTGCTGTTGCTGTCCGTCCCGCCGGTGCGGTTGAGGCTCTTAACGTCTGTGTTTCCCGCAGGGGCTGTGGCTGCCTGGGTCTCGAAGGTGTTGGAGGTCCCATAACCCAACAGGTCAGCGATGTTCGCCGCTTCAACCACTGAGCCTGTAGGCAACGGGTCGATGGCGGTTGCCTGCCTGGCCAGGACGATTGTTCCGGTAGCTCCCGATGGGTTGAAGCCAGTGGCCACAACATCTGCGGTGGGCAGTTCGGCTGCGGTGGATGTGGCGCTGTTGGTGGCGCCCTTGATCAGGTAGTGGCCCTTGGCAGGGATGCTGCCGCTAAGGGCCGTGACATTGTTCGGCAGTCCTGTACCGCCACCGGCCCTGTACTGGAGTGACCAGCCGTCCAGGGGCACTGGTACTTCTGAGCCGTTGTAAAGCTCAACGAACTTGTTCTTATAGGCGGCACCCGCGCTTCCGCCGCTCAGGTAGGCCTCGTTGATGACTACTGGTGAAGTGCCTGCGGCAGGTGAGACCTCCGCCGCAACGGCCGGGACGGCTGCCAGCGGCGTGATGAGCCCCGCTGCCAGCGCTGTGCCCAGCGCGATTTTCCAAGATGTACGGTGCATTCGCTCTGACTCTCATTAGGGGTGTCCCTGGGTGAGGGACCTCATTGAAGGCATCCGGGTTGTACCAACGGACGCCAGGACCGGCCTTTACTCCTGGTCAAGTAGTTTCCGGCACATCAAAACAGCGGTGAATGAACGCAGGATGACTTGGGCGTGCATTCGGTTAAACGTCCCCCAGCGAAACGTGTCACCCCTGACAAGCCAAAACAATACCGGCCAGTAGCTTCGAGGGAAGCTCCCGGCCGGTACTTTTTACAGCAAATTGCTGAAAGGCAACGAAGGCGTGGGACTTGGCCCTGCCTGCCCTCCTGGGCTGCTTAGGCCTCCTGATCCACCTGAGCGCCCTGGGCAAGGGCCTCAATTATTTTGAACGTGGCGCCGGTCGGGTCGGCGAGGGTAGCTACCCGGCCAAACTGGCTGTCCTGGGCAGGTTCCAGAACGGAGGCACCCATGGAAAGTGCTTTGGCGACAGCCGCATCCGTATCCTCAACCCCGAAATACACCTGCCAGTGGGATGGAATCTGCTCTGGCAGGAACAGCGAAGCGTCAATAATTCCGGCCCTGGCGGCATCCCCGGCTCCAAGGGTGGTGTATTTGAAATCCGGAGCATCACTCATGACCTCCGTCTCCCAGCCGAAAACATCCTCGTAGAACCTGACCGCGGCAGGGTAGTCCTTCGCATGGAGTTCGTGCCAAACCGGGGCCCCGGGTTCGGCAGCAATCTGGAACCCCTGGTGCTCACGGCGCTGCCACACACCGAAGGCGGCGCCAGCCGGGTCCGCGAATAACGCCATTTGTCCCTGCTCGGGAACATCCATGGGCTCCACGTAGACCTGGCCGCCGTTTTCGGCGACGGCGGTGGCGGTAGCCGCGGCGTCCTCCGCGGCCAGGTAAGTGGACCACGCGTCGGGCATGCCGGCCTGATCTTCCTGCTTGGGCATAATGCCCGCTACTGCCCTGCCGTTCTTGGCTGCCGAAATGTAGCCGCCGTACATCTCCTGGTCGCCCGTTTCAAAGGTCCAGCCGAAGAGTTCGCCATAGAAGGACTTCGCTTTTTCCGTGTCCGAGGTCATGAGGTCGATCCAGCAGGGATCGCCTGATTGGATATCAGGAGTGGGCATGATTGCTCCTAGTGAGGTCAGTGTTGAGTGCATCAACAGCATGGTTTGGCCACTACATGGTTGTTGGGGCAGTGGCGACAGGACAGACACTATGCCGGGGGTCCGACCGTTTCAATGGCACTTAAGCGAAAAGTGCCCCAGGTTCTGATGAAAATTCAGAACCTGGGGCACTCGTTCGCGGAAGGTAAGAGATTCGAACTCTTGGTACGGGGTTACCGCACACTAGTTTTCAAGACTAGCTCCTTCGGCCGCTCGGACAACCTTCCAGTAACAGTAGTGTTTCATAGGCAGTTGGCTGCGACAAAAACAGCGTTGCTGAAACACTTCCGGCAAGCCTTTCAGTAACAATGGAAAAAGTGAGCCGGACCACCGTCCGGGTGCAGGAGTCCGCTAGGTAACGGGGAGTTTTCAATGAAGGCCGTCTACATCTCGCAGCCCGGAGGGCCCGAGGCCCTGGAAATCCGCAATGTCCCCGCACCGGTTCCCGGCCCCGGCGAGGTGCTTATCGACGTCGTCGCCGCAGGCCTTAACAGAGCGGATGTCCAGCAGCGGAAGGGTTACTACCCGCCCCCTGCGGGTGCCTCGGAAGTCCCCGGGCTGGAGGTGTCAGGACGGATCGCCGGCTTTGGGCCAGACGTTGCGAAGCCGTTCAGCGTGGGGGACAAAGTGGTGGCGCTGCTCGGAGGCGGGGGATACGCCGAGCAGGTGGCAGTGCCCGCCGGGCAGGTCTTGAGGATTCCCGACGGCGTGGATCTGGTCACTGCGGCCGCGTTGCCTGAGGTGGCGGCTACTGTCTACTCCAACCTCATCATGACGGCGCAACTGCAGCCGGGGGAGACTGTGCTGATCCATGGAGCCACCGGGGGCATCGGAACCATGGCCGTCCAGTTGGCGAAGGCCTTCGGGGCCAAAGTTGCCACAACTGCCGGGACTGCGGAGAAGGTCAGCACCGCAACAGCTTTCCTGGGCGCGGATATTGCCATCAACTACGCCGAGGAAGATTTCGACGAGAGCCTCCGTGCGCAGAACGGCGGACGGGGCGCGGACGTGATTCTCGACGTCGTCGTGGCCAAGTACCTGAAGCAGAATGTGGACGCACTCGCTGACTACGGGCGGCTGATCGTGATTGGGCTTCAGGGCGGAACCAAAGGGGAGCTGGACCTCGGAAAACTGCTGGGTAAACGGGCAGCGATCGTCGGGACCGCCTTGCGTCCTCGTCCGTCGGAGGAAAAGGCCGTCATCATGAACGCCGTCCGGGAGTCAGTCTGGCCCCTGGTCTCAGACGGCACGATAAGGATTCTGGTAGCCAAGACCTTCCCGTTGGACCAGGTGCGCGCCGCACATGAGTACTTTGACTCAGGCGAACACATGGGAAAAGTACTGCTGGTCATCTAAATCCGATATTTTCGGCGTGGGGTTTTTGCGCGCTTGTCCCTCGACGCTAGGGTGGATCTATACGCGGTATGCACGCGTCTAGCTTGGGGGCGCGTGCGTACCGGTGTCCGGCTATCAGGGGGAGCCGAATGTCCGTTCGTCACAGCCTTTTGGCCCTACTGCAGGACCAGCCGCGCTACGGTTACCAGCTGCGGGTCGAATTCCAGGATCGGACCGGGGCCACCTGGCCCCTGAATATCGGCCAGGTCTACACCACGCTGGACCGTCTGGAGCGCGACGGTTTCGTGCAAAAAGACGGCGACGACGGCGCGGGTCACGTCATCTACAGCATCACCGAGGCCGGCCGGGCGCAGGTTCAGAGCTGGTTCGCCGCGCCCGTGGAGCGGGGCAGTCCGCCACGGAACGAACTCGCCATCAAACTCGCCCTGGCGGTTACTCTGCCGGGAGTGGATGTGGGTGCAATCATTCAGCTCCAGCGGACGGCGTCCATGGCTGCACTCCAGGAATACACCAGAGCCCGCAGGGACACAGCCGCGAACCAGCGCACCGTGGACACGGCCGCGCTGCTCGTGCTGGATTCGCTCATTTTCCAGACAGAGGCTGAGGTCCGGTGGCTGGACCTCTGTGAGGCCCGCATGATCCAGCTCTCGCAGAACTCCAACGGGAGCGCCGGAAACGCTGCCCAGAGCGGCCTGGGCCAGAGCAGCCTCAGCCAGACCAATGGGGGGCCTCCCTCGATCCCCAGGCCTGCCCCCTGAGCCGGCGCCAACCCAGAGCTGCTCTTTGTCACGCAATTTGACGGCTTTGTAATGATGTTTCGGCCAGCCGTGACGTGAAGTACTGTGAGCACTGCGTCGGGGGAGGTGGGGCTCTGCCCGGCGGAAACGAGCACAACGCTCTACCGGGTTCTCAAGGAGGAGACGTGGGAAAAACGTACAAAGAAGAGTCGCCGAACACATTGTCGGAGGATCTTTTAGAAGCCGATCCGGCCCTTCCCGCTACCGCGGTGAATGAGGCCAGGGAAGCTGAAGACGCTAAATGGACCCCGGCCAAGATCGGGCTGTGGGTAGCAATTGCACTTTTGGGCGGCGTGGCCTGGTTCATGCTCGCCATCGTCAGGGGCGAAACGGTCAACGCCATCTGGTTTGTCTTTGCCTCGGTCTGCACGTACTTGATCGGATACCGCTTTTACTCGAAGGTGATCGAACGCTACATCACCAAGCCGGATGACCGTCGAGCTACACCGGCTGAATACAAGGCTGACGGAAAAGACTATGTCCGCACTGACCGCAACGTCCTGTTCGGCCACCACTTTGCCGCCATTGCAGGCGCCGGCCCCCTCGTCGGCCCAGTCATCGCGGCCCAGATGGGCTACCTTCCCGGCACTATCTGGATCATCATCGGCGTCGTTCTTGCCGGGGCTGTCCAGGACTACCTTGTCCTGTTCTTTTCCATGCGTCGCGGCGGCCGTTCCTTGGGGCAGATGGCCCGTGAAGAACTTGGCGTGATCGGGGGCACTGCCGCGCTCGTTGCCACGCTGCTCATTATGGTGATCATCGTCGCAATCCTGGCGCTCGTCGTCGTAAATGCGCTGGGCGAGAGCCCGTGGGGCGTTTTCTCGGTGGGCATGACCATCCCGATTGCCCTCTTTATGGGCGTGTACCTGCGCTTCATCCGTCCGGGCAAGGTCCTGGAAGTATCGATCATCGGTTTCGTGCTGCTGATGGCTGCGATCATCGGCGGCGGTGCTGTGGCCGGCACAGAATGGGGTGCGGCCTTCTTCCACCTGGATAAGGTCACTATCGCCTGGGGCCTCATTGTGTACGGCTTCATCGCCGCGATCCTGCCAGTCTGGTTGCTCCTGGCCCCGCGTGATTACCTCTCCACGTTTATGAAGATCGGCGTGATTGTGATGCTGGCCCTGGCCATCATTGTGGTCCGCCCGGAAATCACGGTCCCCGCTTTCAGCGAATTTGCCAGCCGAGACAACGGCCCGGTGTTTTCCGGCGCCTTGTTCCCGTTCCTGTTCGTCACGATCGCCTGTGGGGCGCTCTCGGGGTTCCACGCCCTCATCGCTTCAGGCACCACCCCGAAGCTCATTGAAAAAGAGCGACAGACCCGCCTTATCGGCTACGGCGGCATGCTGATGGAGTCATTCGTTGCCATCATGGCCCTCGTAGCCGCCATTTCCATCGACCGCGGCCTGTATTTCGCCATGAACTCTCCCGCCGCCCTGACCGGCGGAACCGTGGAGACCGCCGCGACCTGGGTGAACAGCCTGGGGTTGTCCGGCGTGAACCTTACGCCGGACTTCTTGACGCAGACTGCAGCCAACGTCGGCGAAGAGAGCATAGTTTCCCGGACGGGCGGGGCTCCAACGCTGGCCGTTGGACTTGCGCACATCATGCAGCAGTTCATCGGCGGCACTTCGATGATGGCCTTCTGGTACCACTTCGCCATCATGTTTGAGGCGCTCTTCATCCTCACAGCGGTCGACGCCGGAACCCGCGTTGCGCGGTTCATGCTTCAGGATTCCATCGGAAACTTTGTTCCCAAGTTCAAGGAAGCGTCATGGCGTCCCGGGGCATGGCTGTGCACAGCGGTGATGGTCGGGGCATGGGGCGCGGTTCTCCTGATGGGGGTCACCGATCCGCTCGGCGGCATCAATACCCTGTTCCCTCTGTTCGGAATCGCAAACCAATTGCTGGCCGCCATTGCCTTGGCGGTGTGCATGGCTATTGCCGCCAAGCGCGGGTCCTTCAAGTACATCTGGATTGTGGCGGCACCGCTGGCATTCGCTGCCGTGGTCACCATTACGGCGAGCTTCCACAAGATCTTCTCCCCGGTCCCCGCGGTGGGCTACTTCGCGAATAACGCCGCGTTCTCGAAGGCATTGGAGGACGGCAAGACCTCATTCGGTACGGCCAAGACAGTGACAGCGATGGAAGCCGTTGTCCGAAACACCACGGTGCAGGGTTGGTTGTCGGTGATTTTCGTGACGTTGAGCATCGTCGTCATTGTCACCGCAGTGCTGGCCACTGTGAAGGCCTTCAGGAACGCAGCCTCGGGCACTCGCAACAAGGACCATGAGGACCAGGCGAGCGCATCCCGGGTCTACGCACCGGCTGGCCTGATTCCAACTCCTTCGGAACGGGCGCTGATGGCGGAATGGAACAACCTTCCTGCGGACAAGCGGCTTGAGAAATCCGGGCATCACTGATGAACGGAGTCAAAGCCGGGTTCCGCGGCTTCGCCCAGTATCTTGGCGCCCTGGTCGGTGCCGACGCCTACCGGAAATACCTGGAGCATCACGTGGCGTCCGGCCATGACGGCCCGATACTGAGCGAGCGGGATTTCTGGCGCGACAGGACCGACCGTCAGGACAACAATCCGCAAGGACGATGCTGTTGAAGTAACCGGTGAGGGATGAACAACCCCGGTCGTTCATCCCTCACCGGACAGGCGTAACGTATCCGCCGGTCATGAGAGTATGAACCCATGAGCGATCCCGCAGACACTCAGTCAGTTGAAGAGACCCCGGTTGAGGGGACACCCATCGATGACGGCAGTCAGCCCTCCGTGGAGGTAGCGGCAGCCGGGCCGGATTCCAAACCGAGGAACGCCGTCCAGGATCTGGTGGATGAGCCGGCCAAAGTTATGCGAATCGGCACCATGATCAAACAACTCCTGGATGAAGTGAAGTCCGCTCCCCTGGACGACGCCGCGCGCGGCCGGCTCGCTGCAATCCATGAACGCTCCATCAAGGAACTCGAGGACGGGCTGGCCCCGGAACTCGTTGACGAACTGCAGCGGATCAATCTTCCGTTCTCGGACGATGCCACTCCCTCTGACGCCGAACTTCGCATTGCCCAGGCGCAGCTGGTCGGCTGGCTTGAGGGGCTCTTCCACGGGATCCAGACGGCGATTGCCGCCCAGCATGCTGCCCGTGAGCATTCCATGGCCCAGATGCAATTGCGTCAGCTGCCGCCAGGTACTGTCATCGCCCCAGGGGTTGTCATAGGCGACAATGGCCAGCCCCAACGTGCACCCGCGGCCCGTCCGGGGCAGGGCGCTCCCGTCCCCGGCAGGCCGGAGGACCCGGACCACGGTCCCGGTCAGTACCTTTAGGGCTTCGTTTGGGCTTTTTCACCTCCGCGCGGCAAGGGCGGAAAGACGACGCTGAACTCGGCACGGGTCTATGGCGTCGCGCCCACGACCGTTTCCACCGTGGCCTGGATCGTTACCACCAGGTTCTGGAAGGCGTGGAAGACCCGCAGCTGTACGAAGAACTCGTGGACATCGCCAATGAACTCGCTGCTCTGTCACCGCGCGTCAGGCTGGTCTGCGTTGAAGCCCAGCGGCGCTCACCAAGCGATGGTCTTGATATTCCCGGTGCCCTGGCGGGTGTCCACCGTTCACTGTCCAAGGCGGGCAACTCGCTGGCCACCACCGCGGAGGCTGCCGCCATGCTGCGCCTCGCCGTCGGGCCAGTGCCCGTCGGAGCGGCCTCCGTACGCCGACGGGCGGAAGCCGTGTTTGAGCAGATTGCCGACGCCGAGCACCGTTTGATGGATTCTCTTCCGGAGTCATAACCCGGAGGCATTACCCCAGTCATAACCCGGACGGGTGCTTATTCCCGGTTACGCGGGTAGCTGATCCCGGCGCGTGCGCTGGCCGGGTCCTCCTGCTTATTGGCAGGATGAAACGCATGACTACTTCACCCGTACTGACCTTTCACGACGGCAACACCATTCCCCAGCTCGGCTACGGGGTCTGGCAGGTTGAAGACGATGTAGCTGAGAAGGTAGTGGTTCAGGCGTTTGAAGCCGGCTTCCGCCACATTGATACCGCGAAGATCTACGGCAACGAGGCAGGTGTGGGAAGGGCGATTGAGCGTTCGGGTCTCACGCCTGAGGATATTTTTGTCACCACCAAGCTGTGGAACTCCGATCAGGGCTATGAATCAACGTTGAAGGCCTTCGAGGACTCCTTGGAAAGCCTTGGCTTGGACTCACTGGATCTGTACCTGATCCACTGGGAGCAGCCCAAGCAGGATAAGTACGTCGACACATGGAAAGCGCTCATCGAACTGCAGAAGCGCGGGCGGGTTAAGTCCATCGGCGTCTCGAACTTCACCACAGAGGGGCTGCAGCGGCTGATCGATGAGACCGGGGTTGTGCCCGTGATCAATCAGATCGAGCTACATCCGTTCTTCAACCAGGCCGAGCTGCGCGCCTTTAATAACTCGTTGGGCGTCCTGACCCAGGCATGGTCTCCGTTGGGTCAGGGCGGGGAGCTTCTGGAGCACCCGGTGATCACCGCGATTGCTGAGAAGCACGAGGCCAGTCCCGCACAGGTTGTCATCGCCTGGCATCTGGCACTTGGAAACGTTGTCATTCCGAAGTCCGTCACCGAATCCCGTATCCAGGAGAATTATGCAGCCTTGGATGTGACGCTCGACCCCGAGGATATCCAGGCCATCAACACCCTGGACCGGACGGCTGAAGGCGGCGGACGGATCGGCCCGGATCCGGCAGTCTCGGACTTCGCTTAATTTTTGGCGTCCTGGGACCTGTAGTGACCTGAGTCCATCTGACTCGAGAGGGTCCCGTGCGTAGCTGCACGGGACCTTTGTCATGCTGCTTTCATGCCGTGATCAAGTCGCCCTAGCGGCGTATTGTTACGCGGCAATCCGGTTCTGCTGCAGCGGGACGGCATCGACGATTGCCCAATCGTCCTCGTCGCAGATCATCCGGTTCGCGAAGCGCTCGGCACTGGCGGCGTCGTCGAAAATCTCGGTGCTGACGCGGCCGTGATCGGAATTATAGAAGGTGACATGGAATTCCTGCCCGCCCGTGGCGTCGCCAGCGTTTGCGGCAACCGGCAGTTCCGCGCCGTTGAGTCCGATGCTGTTGATCTGTTTCCTGTTCATGAATCCAGTGTGAAGCGGGGCTCCGACAATTTAGAGATTTCAGTTCTGCGTGTTGCGGAGCCGTAGTACCCGCTGGCGTGCCAACTCCTCTGTCCGCCGTCCCTTGTCCGCTGCCCGGCTGGCCTGCTGGGCTTCGATCGCTGCCGTTTCACGTTCCTTGCGGACCCTATCCAGCTCGCGATCGAGGTTTTTTAGCTCCTCCCTGAGCTTCCGTGACCGTTCGGCCAGCCTGCCCACTTCCGCCTCTAGCTCCTCCAGGCGGTTTTCCGTTGCGGCGGCGTCCTTATCTGCCGCCCGCGTCACAGCCTCGGCTTCGGCGAGGGAGGCGAGGGCTTTCTCAAGGGCGGAAGGCAAGGCTGGCCGCCGCATCGGCTCAACGGCCTGCAGACGAGGTTTATCCGTTTGTCCAGCTGCCCGCTTAGCGTTTCCTTTCTGGCTTTCCCTGCCGCTTTCCTGAGCGCGATCCTTGATGCTTGGCTTATCCGATCGTTGTCCTGCGTCGGTTGTCTTTTCAGGTTCCCGCCGACGTCGGTCGGTGCCCTCCTTTCGTGTCTCATTTTGGAGTGCATCGGCAAGCATCTGTGGAACGGCAACTGCGCCGTCGAGGTCCACCTGATCGACGCCGTCGGATGACAGAACCTTCAGCAATTGGCCGCTTCGGACTGCAGCGGCGGCTCCGCTGTCAGCCGTGGCTGCCCGCAGAGTCCCTTCAACTTCCGTGGCAACCGCACCGCTGATTTTCCTGCCCCGTTGTTTGGCGACGCTGTGCACGATTTCCATTACTTCGGACAGCAAACGCCGGCGTTCCTGGCCCAATTCGCGCATGGCGGCTGCGTCAAGATTGTCCTGGGCGGCGCGCATGGACTGACCCAATTCGCTGAGCTGGCGGACAGAATCCGGATCGTGCCGAGCGAACATATTTACAGCCCAGGCCGCTGACGAGGGCTTGGGAAGGCCTCGGACAGCCGCTGCCAACTCCCGGTCCTCTTCTGCAGCAGACTTGGCAGAAGCCGTGCGCGCAGCCACAAACTCCTCCAGAGGCAGGCCATAAAGTTCTTGGGCTATCTCGGCCAGCCGCCGGTCCATCAGCTGCATCTCTCCCATGCGAGCATCATAGGTTCATTCCGGCCTCAGGTTCCGATGTAGCGGATGAAAGGGACTGATCCACCCCGCTCGTCGCACCGGAGTTCGCGGTATTCCCTACGGCTTTTTTCCATTCGGGAGGATAATTCGAAGTGACGGTACCGTCCGGGATTGGAGGACAACATGCGTATTGTCGGGATCTTGCTCGTACTGTGGTTGGCAATAGGGGTGGCAGCGTGTGCTCAGCGGGGGTATTTCGCGGGCTCACCCGCAACCTGCGCAGAAGCAGGAACCATCGCGGTGACTATCGTAGCCGGGCCGTTGAATTATCTCGGCGCGAACCCTCAGATCAATTGCGAGGTCCCGCAGCCATCGCCGTAGACCGGTTGCGCGGGCATGTGAGGGCCAATGGTCAGTTCAGCCCAGGCAGGTCTTATTCGGCAGGCTCGATAAGCTCCGGACCATTGTTGCGCACGCTGTTCACCCGGTCGCTCACAATCCGCGGAGTGAGGACCGGCTCAGGCATGGAATCCAGCAATTGCTGCACGTCTTCCTTGTCACTCAATTCCGGGTTGAGCCAGTCGGCAAACTTCTCCCGAGGAACGATCACGGGCGACCTGTCATGGACGTGGCCCAGGGAATCCTGAGCGGTGGTGGTGAGGACCGTGAAGGTAAGAAGCCAGCGGTGGGGGTCGTCCTCGGGCAAGGAAGGATCGGGCCAGAATTCGTAGAGTCCCGCGAAGGCCAGGAGTTCATCTTCCTCGGAGTACAGGTAATTCGGGATCTTCTTCCCGTCCTCCGTCTTTTCCCACTCGTAGTAACCTTCGGCGGGAATCAGGGCTCTGCGTTTGATAGCTGCTTTCCTGAACGCAGGCTTATCCAAGATGGTTTCGCTTCTGGCATTGATGAGCTTCGAGCCGATCTTCGTGTCCTTGGCCCATGAGGGCACCAGACCCCACTTGGCAATGAGCAGACGGCGCCTGGGTGCGTCCTCGGTTGGTTTCTCAGTGATGATGGGAACGTCATTGGTCGGCGCCACGTTCCAGCTGGGCGGGCCTGCCCGCCCTTCAGCCTCCTCGGCATCGAAATATCCGAGGAGATCGCCGGTGGCTCGGGACATCACGTAGCGGCCGCACATGGATTCATTCTGCCTTATGAACCCAAAGCCGTGGGTAGTCATATTGAAACGCTCGGACCAGGCGGCACCCGATCACGTCAGCAGCACCGGATCAATGAAGACGTCCCGGGGAACGGCTTCTTTTGCACCACGAAATCGCCAGTGAGCCGGAATACCCACAGCGATCGCACCCCCGGGTATGTCGGTAACAACAACAGCATTGGCGCCAACTGCCGAATCGCTTCCGATTGTCACCGGGCCGAGCACTTTTGCACCTGAACCCAGCATGACCCTGTTGCCAATAGATGGGTGCCGCATCTTTTCGTTTGTTGCCTTCCCGCCGAGAGTCACACCCTGATAGATGACGACGTCGTCACCGATGACTGCTGTCTCACCCACCACCACGCCAGTCCCATGGTCAATGAAGAGACGATGCCCGATGGAGGCGCCTGGATGTATCCCGATGCCCGTGAAAGTACGTGTAACCTGCGAAAGCAGCCGCGCAATTCCCTTTGTCCCGGGCCTCTGCCAAAGGACATGCGTCAGCCGGTACATCCACAAGGCATGCACGCCTGAATAAAGCAGGGCCACTTCTGCCGTGCTGGTTGCAGCGGGGTCCTGGGAACGGGCCGCCAGCAGATCCTCCCTGAGCAGTGAAAACAACTTCATGTGTCTCGATTCCGTTTGAGGCCGTGGCGCACTCAAACGGTCCAACCCGTCCGGGTCGCAGGATATTTCCGGGCTTTAGTCAGGTGCCGGTGTTGGGCCCCTTGCAGCGACTCCCGGGCGTAACTTTTGGCGGCAGTGCCGTCGTACAAGCCTTCGTCCAACAGGAGTGTGTTCGCCGGTCTGTTACTGTTGCTACACCTTTCCACAGCACAGTTCCTGTGCCGGCACGCCTGCACAGGAGGCATTCCAATGGCTGAGATCTCATCGACCTTTTCGGGCACGTGGCGCTTTGACCCCACGCACACCCGCATCGGGTTTTCCACCCGCCACGCAATGGTCACCAAAGTCCGTGGGGCGTTCAACGATTTTGAGGGCGTCATCAATGTCGACGGCGAAAACCCTGAGCGTTCCTCTGCACGCA
Source organism: Arthrobacter rhizosphaerae (assembly GCF_023062595.1). GTDB lineage: Bacteria > Actinomycetota > Actinomycetes > Actinomycetales > Micrococcaceae > Arthrobacter > Arthrobacter rhizosphaerae. The sequence continues at coordinate 6,167 of NZ_JALLAN010000011.1, read as the reverse complement.
TGACCATTCAGGTGGGCAGCATCGACACACGCAATGCGGATCGGGACCAGCACCTGCGCACCAACGAATTTTTTGATGCGCCGCAGTTTCCGGAGATCACGTTCTCCAGCAACCGCGTGGACCAGGTCGACGACGGCCACTTCATCGTGGGCGGTGACGTCACCATCCGCGGCGTGACCAAGGACATCGCGATCCCGCTGGACTTCATGGGAGTGGAGCGCGACCCCATGGGCAATCTGCGCGCAGGCTTTGAAGGGTCACGCCGGATTGACCGGCAGGACTTCGGCCTGACCTGGAACGCGGCGCTGGACTCAGGCGGAGTCCTGATCTCGGACAAAATCACCCTGGAGTTCGAGATCTCCGCCGTGAAGGTCGAGGAACCGGCGGCATAGCTCCCGCCTGAGCCTCAGGTACGGGTTTTCTTAGCGGTGAGCAGCAGATACTCCCATTCCATTTGCGACGGCGAATCGCCGTGCGTATCGCTGAAAGCCTCGGCCAGTTCCGTGAGGGCCTTGTCCAATGCGTTGACCTTCGCTTCGTCTTCGCCGAGGAACTTGTAGACGGAAATTGTGGGTCCGTAGTGGGACTTGAAGTAGTGAAGGAAGTCCTCCGGCCTGTGGAAGCTCCGGATGGTCACGGTCTGTTTGCCGGTCTGAACGTCCGTGATTCTGTCGCCGAAGAGATCCCGCACGTGGTCTTCGCTGCCCCAAAGTGGCGGCGGTTGGGCGCCGGGCGGGGGCGGGGGAGAGAACGGCTTCATGGTTGCGAACATCTTCCCGATGAATCCCTCGGGCGTCCAGCTCAACAGTCCGATGGTCCCACCAGGCTTGCATACCCGGACCAGCTCGTCAGCGCCGGCCTGATGGTGTGGTGCGAACATTACCCCCAGACACGACATCACCACGTCGAACTCGCTATCGGGGAAGGGCAGGGACTCGGCGTCGCCTTCCTTCCATTCCAGCTCAACGCCGCGATCGGCAGCCAGGTGGCGTCCGGCGTCGAACATTTCCGGAGTAAGGTCGCTGGCCACCACCCTGGCGCCCATCATGGCGGCGGGGATAGCCGCGTTGCCTGCTCCCGCGGCAACGTCCAGGACTCGTTGACCCGGTTTGATTCCGCAGGTATCGACGAGGATGGCGCCGAGATCCGGAATCAGTTCACTGGCCAGGGCCGGGTAATCGCCCTGGGCCCACATGGCCCGGTGCTTTTGCTTTAACGCCCGGTCCGCCTCTTGAAGATCTGTGTTGTCATCCATGTCATCGCCCCTTTGATGTGGCATGTATTGAGTGACAGCGCGCTGCTGGCCCAGTGGAGGCTGATGCGACTCATTGTGGGCGAGGAGTCGCAGGGATGTAAAGGTGTCCGCCAACTTGAGCACGCGAATCCGCCAACGCCTGGACGAAATCCGGGCGATAAGTGGCCCCTTTTCCGGAGGACCGCTAGGTTCAGTACATGGGGATGCTTGCCAGGCTGGCGATATTGGGGATTCTGGTTTCACTGGCGGCATGCTCGCCATCACCGGGTTCGATAGCAGAAAGCGAGCACGAGGGCGGGCTCCCACGTGATGCCGTTATCTCGTCACCCAGCCAACCATCCCAGCATCAGGCGTATCCGTTTCCCTCGGCGGGGTGGCTCAACAACGGGAACAGGATCGCCATAGTTCTTGCCGGAAGTTCAAGCTGCCCTTCCTTCCCCTCTTCGATTGAGGTTGTAGACAAGCACAGGATGAAAATCGGTGTCAGCACAAGGGGCGGTCCAAATTGCACCGCAGACCTGGCGCCACGAACCTATGTGATCAGAACACCGGCGGAGATAGACACTTCAAGCGACGTCACCATTGAATACGACGGAAGCTCAGACCTTTTGCCTGCGCTCTGAGAGCCACCCAGCGGTCCCGCTTAACCAGCAAAAAACCCCGTACTATCGTCGAAATTAACGACAATACGGGGTTTTTCCCGAGCTTCCTATCAGAATCGAACTGATGACCTTTTCATTACGAGTGAAACGCTCTACCGACTGAGCTAAGGAAGCACCGCACGAACTCCACCGGTGGAACCGGCCGGATCATGCAAGAAACAACTGTAATCGAGTTCAACGTTCCGGGTCAAAATGAAGCAGGCCCGGAGCCTGATTACCTGGCTCCGGACCTTCCACGATTAAAGCGGCCCCCCATGTTTAGGCCGCCCCAGCCGCAAAACAGCTCCCATTACAGACGGTTTGAAGGCCGTCTAACTAGTAAGAGCATCTGCAGGGCGGAACGTGACGGGGGTTTTGGAACTTTTAGCAGACGGTGTTGTCCACCGGGGATTTGCCGTCGATGAGGTAGAGGTCCACGGCATCCTCGACGCAGCTGTTGGATCGTCCGTAGGCCGTGTGGCCTTCGCCCTTCCACGTCACCAGTGAGGCATTTCCGAGTTGCTTGCGCAGGGCTTCGGCCCATTCCACCGGTGTGGCAGGGTCACCGGTGGTGCCGATGACGACGATGGGCGCGGAACCCGAGTATTCCACCGGTGCGGGCGTGCGAACGTTCTTGTACGGCCAGTCCTTACAGCTTGTGCCGCCGTAGGCGAAGAAGTAGCCCAAGGTAGGTGAATCCTGTTTCAGTAACTCTTCCTCCGCGCGCATGCCCTCGGTGTCTGTGACCATCGGGTAGTCAAGGCAGTTGATGGCTGTGAAGGCAAAGCCGCTGTTCGAGGAATAAGTGCCATCGGGACCTCTGTCAGCACTGAAATCCGCGAGTTGCTGCATGGTCGAGGCGTCGCCCTTCAAGGCATCATCCAGTGCTTTTGTCAGCAGTGGCCAGTTTCCGTCATCGTAGAAGGTCACGATAAAGCCGCTCACAAAAGTCGCGCCCGTGACCATTCGCCCGTCCTTTGCAGGCCGGGGATTGGCGGCAACGCTTTGGATGAGATCACGAATCTGCTGCACGGCGCTATCCACCGTTCCAGTGACAGGGCAGTCCTGTTGTTGAAGACAGCTTGTAACGTAAGCGCGGATGGCCTTCTCGAAAGCGCGTGCCTGTCCGCGGGTAATTTCCGCACTGCTCAGAGACGGGTCAAGGGCGCCGTCGAGCACCAGGCGGCCAACGTTGTCCGGGAAAAGGGAGGCATAGGTGGACCCTAGCAGGGTGCCGTACGAGTATCCGAGGTAATTGAGCTTGGCGTCATTAACCACAGCCCGGAGGATATCCATGTCCTTGACTGCGCTGATGGTGTCGACATGGGCCAGGACGGGTCCTGTTTTTTCAACGCATTTTGCAATGCTTGCCTTGGTGCTCTCGAGGTAGGCCTGCAGGTCGGCGTCGAGATCGTAGTTGTAGTTTTCCTGCGCGGCGGCGTCACGTTCCTGGTCAGTCAGGCAGGTGACAGGAGCGGAGCGTTTCACTCCGCGGGGATCAAAGCCGACAAGGTCATAGTTGGACCGGACGCGGTCAGAGATGTGGGTGGGGCCGGCATTCTTGACGAAGTCGTAGCCTGAAGCTCCAGGGCCGCCCGGGTTCACCAGAAGGCTGCCCTTCTTGTTGCCCTTGGCGGGCAGTCGCAAGGCCGCGATCTCAATGCTGTCGCCTTCCGGCTTGTCGTAGTCCAAGGGCACCTTCACCTTGGCGCACTGGAACTGCTCCTCGCATGACGTCCACGAGACGCTTTGCCCGTAGTACGAACGCAGTTCCGCGGGGGCAGCATCGGTGATGGAGGGGTCTGCCTGCCCGGTTGCGTCTTCGGGCTTCGAATCCTTGGGCTGTCCAAGAAAGCTGCACGATGCCAGCAGAAGAACCAGCGCCATCGCGCCGGCAGTCCGCGCTCCGGTCACCACCGATCTGGGTGGTGCGGGCAGGCGTCGTGCAGGCTTCATGCGGTTCTCCTTCAAAATATCGGCCTGCCCGAATCGGCCGTGCCGAACGGGAAGGCTCAGTGTACGCTCCGCTGTGGGCGGACGGCTGGCTGAATCAGATGAGGCTGGCGGCCATGGACTCGACTGCCAGGAGAGGCGCTGCGTTCGTGGTGGTTATACGATTGCGGGCCTTGTTGATGGCTTCCATCCTCGTGAGGGTTGCTTCGGCGCTGGAGCGGGCCGCGAATTCCTCCAGCTCACTCCTCAACTCAACGTTCACCAGTTCCACGGCGTTCCCCATCTGGATAATGAGCACGTCCCGGTAGAAGGACAGCAGATCAGTGAGCGTCCGGTCAAGGGAATCAGTAATGGACCGCTTGGCACGCCGCTTTTGGTCGTCCTCAAGCTGCTTGACCTGGCTTCTCATTGCCGGGGGCAGGGTTCCGGTTTCGGGTGCGCCGAGCGTCGCCAGGAGGGCGGCTTTTTCCGCAGCGTCGCGTTCCTCGTTGGAGCTGTTGGCTTCCTCCGTGGCGATCTTGACAAGTTTCTCGGCCATAAGGATTGCAGCAGTTATTCCACGCAGGCCCAGGGGGAAGCGAACGGTCTCCAGCCGCCGCTCCCTTGCCTGTGGATCCCGGGCAAGCCGCCTCGCGATTCCCACATGGCTCTGGGCCGCCCGGGCTGCTCTTTCGGCGAGTGCCGGCTCGACGCCGTCGCGCTTCACCAGCAGGGCTGCGACATCCGCCGCAGGCGGGAGGCGCAACGCCACCGGGCGGCAACGGGAGCGGATAGTGACCAGTACATCGGCGGGGGAGGGGGCACACAGCATCCAAATGGTGCGGGGCGTGGGCTCCTCGATCGCCTTCAGAAGGACATTGGTGGTGCGTTCCGCCATGCGGTCTGCATCTTCGACGACGATGACCCGCCACCGGGCGGAGGAGGGCCTGTTGCCGGCCTTGGCCACCAGTTCGCGCGACTCCTGGATGGTGATGGTGACTTTGTCGGTGCGGACGAAAGTTACGTCCGAGTGTGTCTCGCCCAGGATTGTCCGGCAGGCTGCGCACGTGCCGCAGCCACGCTTGGTGACATCTTCCTGGTCGCAGTTCAGGGCGGCTGCGAACGCCTTCGCGGCGTTGGAGCGGCCGGACCCGGGCGGTCCGGTGAAAAGCCATGCGTGAGTCAGGCCGTCACCCTCGGCGGCCTGGCGCAGTTGGTCGACCACCGCACTCTGGCCCCGCAGGTCATCCCAGACACTCATGCCGGACTCCGCGGTGAGGCTGCCAGCAGGGCGTCCACGCTGGCCAGGATCCTGGCCGCCAGTTCTGTGACAGGCAGATGCGCGGGAAGGACCAGGTAGCGTTCGGGGCGGGCAGCGGCGAGATTCAGGAATGCTTCCCGGATGCGCGCGTGAAAGTCGTCAGCTTCGGATTCCAGCCGGTCTTCCGCCGCGTCCTCCGCGGTACGGCGTTGACGCCCGACGGCGGGATCGACGTCGAGCAGTACGGTCAGGTCCGGCAGCAGACCGGAGGTGGCCCATTCATTAATGCTGCGGACAGCGTCAGCACCAAGGGACCGCCCTGCACCCTGGTACGCCACCGAGGAGTCGATGTACCGGTCGGTGAGAACTGTTTCGCCCCGCCCCAGGGCAGGCCGAATGACTTGGCTGGCATGAGCCGCGCGGGAGGCTGCAAAAATGAGGGCTTCAGTATGGGCGTCAATGTGGCCGTGCCCGTGATCAAGCACCAGGGAGCGCAGTTTTTCGCCAATCGGTGTTCCGCCTGGTTCACGGGTGCGTAAGACGGTCATGCCCCTTGCCTCCAGTGTGCGGGCAAGCTCAGCCGCCTGGGTTGACTTGCCGGCGCCGTCGCCGCCCTCAAAGGCAATGAACAGTCCGGGGCTCTGGGTAGTCACTTCACTAGCCTACCGATATCCCGCGACATAATCCGCCTCCGACAAGAGAGGCGAACCGCGTGGACTCTTGTCAGATTATGGGTAGGGTGCTATGAAATCTATATCAACGGATATGCATCCGGTCTAAGGGAATACGGATCACGTGCCCCGGTCTAACAAGCCTGGGATAACGGGGTCAAGCAAGCCGGGGCGGGGTGTCCGGACATGTCAGGGCTGCCTGTTAGGGCGGTTGGCACCCAGGTGCACGCCACAGCGCCTTGTAGCGCAATTGCAGCAAACGGTGCCTGCTCATCCCGCCCCCCGTTACCTTTTTCGTAGCCCCGGTCCTGTTGCAGGATAAGGGGTGTTGGCCGGTCGGTCCCGGCATGGTTTCTGCCCCCAGTCATGAATGATCCGGGGGGTGTTGTCACCGGGACCGGCTTGGC
>NZ_JALLAN010000010.1 GCF_023062595.1 Arthrobacter rhizosphaerae | reverse complement strand
TCCGCCACCTGGACCACATCACCCCCTGGCACCACAACGGCACCACCACCACAACCAACGGCCAAGGCCTCTGCGAAGCCTGCAACCACACCAAAGAAACCCCCGGCTGGACCACCCAAACCCACCCAGGCCCACGACACACCACCGAACTCCACACCCCCACCGGCCACACCTACCACTCCACCGCCCCACCCCTCCCCGGCACAGCACCAGTCGGCATGGCGATATCCCATTCGCTACACTCCACTGCCCACCACCGACGCGCGCTCCTCCACCGCGCCAAGGCACTCAAACGCGCCCGGCGTACAGAACCCACCGCAGCCTGAACCGACTACTGGTGCTCTCCTCGCGCAGTGGACTTGGGCATCGCTTGGGCTAGAGCATCGTTGAAGCGCTGCGTGGCATCATCGATCATTTCTTCAAGAACGGATGGCTCGGCCTGCAGCCCCATGATGAGCTCGTCCATGTCGCGCAACCCGGCACGGTCCAACAGCCGCTTCTCATTGGTGACCCATTCGCCACGAGCAGCCAGCACGGCGTGTGCGGTCATCGCGCCGGATATGGCCAAGGCGCCGGCGAGCTCCGTGAGCCGCCCGCTGCCGGCGTAGGCGTTTCGCGCGTACTCGAGTGTCATGTGGGCGCGGTCCATCCAAATTGGAGGTGCCGTCTCCCGGAGGAGCTGCGGATAGTCCGGGTGCGGCATATCGCCCCGAAGGGTGCGGTTGATAGCGAGTTCGGCTACGACCAGATAGCTGGGGATTCCCGCCAGATGGAAGAGGAGCGGCTCAATGTGGAACCGGCCTCGCTGCGCCTCGGCCAACTCATGCTCAACGACGTCTAGGTTGCGATAGTGGACGTCAACCCGTCGACCATTGATGTCCAGCCATGCCCCGCCGTTGAACACCCCACCCCAGCCGCCAACTTCAGACACCGTACCTTGCCAGCCGAGTTCCCTCAGGTCGTCAGGATCGAAACGTTGCCGATAGTACAGTGCGAAGTCCCAGTCGCTGTCAGGACGGTGTGTGCCAGTGGCCCGGGATCCCCCGAGGGATACCGCAAGTACCCCGGGAAGGTCGGCGATGCGATCCGCCACATGATCAACGAATAAAGAATCTTCCATTGCAGTACCTGTCATCCCAAGGGGCATCAACGAACAACGATACGCGCAGCCCACCCACTGGCGACTATGGCTGGGAAGAGGAAGTTAGAAATTCGCCGGCCAGGACAGGTGCACGTGGGCTTCGCTGGCGTCAGCTCGCCCGTCCCCGCCTGAGGTATTCCAGGAGTCAGTGACAAGTGCGTTATTCGCGACGTCCTCCAGGGTCACCGATATGCCCTTACTGGCCAAGCCGGCTTGCAGTTCCTGACGGGCTTTAATGATCGCCTGATCCCGGGTGTGAGGTGCCCCCGTTGCATCGGAATAAGGAACGGTAACTGTCCAATATGCGATCATGGCCCTTACTTTGACAGCCGGTCGATCAAAACTCAACACCCCTGTGGTTGGCCTAACTGATGGTTGGCCAAGTGCCTTAGACGTACCTGCCGAACCAAGCCAGAGTGTCGTTCCATGCAGCAGTTGCCTGCTCCTCGTTGTAACGGTCGGACGTGTCATTGTGAAACGCATGATCGACGCCCGGATAGACCTTGAGCTCGTGCCGGACGTCAGTTGCAGCCAGGGCATCCCGAAGGGCTGGCATCGCTCCGGTGATCCGCCTATCGCGTTCGGCGTAGACGCCAAAGACCGCCGGCTTGATGTCCCGAACCTTCTCCAAATCGGGAGCAGGTCCGTAAAACGCCGACGTTGCCTTCAATCCAGACAACTCCGTTGCGGCCTGCCACGTGATGCCTCCACCAAAGCAGAAGCCGGTCATCGCGATCCTCTCAGGGTCAACGAAGTCCTGCGAGCGCAGGTAGTCGAACGCTGCTGAGAAATCGGAGACGTGGCGTTGCGTGCCGGCGCGGGTCAGCGCTCCCGAGACTGCGTCCTGGTCGAGGCTGGCAGTACCTCCCTCCCTGCTGAGTAGGTCCAGTGCCAGAGCAGCGTATCCGGCCTTGGCGAACCGGCGGGCCACATCCTGGATATGTGGGGTAAGCCCGCGGTTCTCGTGACAGATCAACACAGCCGGTCCGGCGGTCCCCGCCTCAGCATGGGCAAGGTAGCCTCTGACATCGGTACCGCTGGAAGGGAACTGTACCGTCGTCGTGATCAGGCCCGGGGATCCCTCCGGGACGGACAGCGGGCTTTTCGCTCCCGGCACGGCCCCGGTAACTGCACTACCTGTCCGCGGGTTGGAGGAGGTGGTTTCGGGCGTCGGCATGGGGTCGGTGCTGCGCGGGACTTCATCCGGTGTGCAGCCGACCAGCAGCATTGCCGCCGATGCTGCAGCCATGCTGCCGGTGATGAACGCGCCGGGTGAACGTGTGCTGCGTCATCTCACCTGCGCGGTAGTCATCGAAGAATTCCTCGATGAGGTACTTTTCAAACTTGCCAAGCTGAGTCATAAGGAAACCTCCTGGTGTTGCCGCATATCCTTCTCCGAAGTGCTTCCTCCGGCAAGGGGATGGTGCAGCTGCCTCAAGAGGAGAAGGCGTGCGTCAGGGCATCCCTAACGGCACTGACGCTTTCCTTTTGCAGCGCCGCCGAGCGGGCAATGGCTACGATGCTGCGGCGTGAATTCCCGGGAAGCGTCGCGACGGGGCTGTCTGTGGGACGCAGCCCCATCATGAGCGGCGTGGCCAGGGTAATACCCACGCCGGATTCGGCGAGTGCGATCGAGACGGCGGTATCCGTCACCGTATGTTGCACTTTTGGCTCTATGCCGGCTTCAGCGCAGGCGAAGCGGCATGCCCTGCCGAAATATGTCTCGACCGGCGGGAGCACCCAGTCTGTGGCGTTGGCATATTCAATCAGCGCGCCAGGGTCATCGGCAATGTCCCTTGCCTCGGGAGGAAGCACCATCAAAAACGGTTCGTGATGGAGTACTTCCACCATCACGCCGCGGAGAGGTGGTTGCGGCGCGTTCTGATAGCTCAGGCCTAAGGCTATGTCGATCTGGTTGTCGAGAATCGCCTGCGGCATTATTTCGACGTCGACTTCCGTGGCTTGGATGACGACGTTCGGGGACGTTGTACGCAGATCCGCAATCGCAGGGCCTATGGCGGACACAGCTGCGGATCCAAAGACTCCGACCGAAACCACGGTTCTCTGCTCGGACTGGGGTCCGCTGAGAGCAACTTCAGCCTTTCGCTCGTCCTCAAGAAGGATGCGGGCGTGCCGAAGCAGAGTCACCCCTGCATCAGTAAGGGTGACCCTCCGGCCATCGCGGGCAAAGATCGGCCGCGGGAGCCCGGCTTGAAGTGCCGCCATCTGCTGGGACACAGCCCCGGGAGTGAATCCCAATGCTTCGGCCGCTGAAGTCATGGTCCCCAACTCCGCCACCACTTTGAAAGTCTTCAGCTGCTCGAACGTCCACTTCATATAGCAATTCTATATAAAGCGTTGAAAATATATCGATTGACCTAAATGGTCTCCACAGCGAAGCTGTAAGCAGGGCTCGCGGAGGGATCAGTATGCACACAAAGCACGTGGACAATGTTGTCCCCCTCGTCAGATCTCCCGAGTGCGCACTACCTGCAGCAGGCAATGTGGTCATTCTCGGTGGCGGAATCATGGGAACCAGCATTGCCTTCCATTTGGCAGAGGCTGGAGTGAACAACATTGTCCTGGTCGAGCGTCACGCACTTGGATCGGGATCTTCCGCCAAGCCACTTGGCGGCGTGCGGGCAACGTTCTCTGATCCAGGCAACATCAAACTTGGCCAACGCAGCCTTGAGGCCTATGAACGGTTCGGCGAGAAGTTCAAGACCGACATCGGCCTCCGTCAGGTGGGTTACCTCTTCCTCTGCCGGAATGAAGCTGAGCTTCTGCAGGTGGCCAACAGCACGCATATCCAAAATCGTCTTGGCGGCTCGAGTCGGATGGTCTCCCCTTACCAGGCTCATCAAATCAATCCCTTCATTGATCCACTGGCACTGATCGCCGCTTCCTACTCCCCCCGTGATGGATTCGCTCAGCCTTCCAAAGTGGTCCGTGCCTATGCGGAAGCCGCTCAGCAACTGGGAGTGACCATCTGTCAGGATACGGAGGTTCTGGACATCGACGCCTCAGGTGGTGAGATAAGGGCCCTCTATACCAATCGGGGCTCGATCCGGACTTCCACAGTCATCTGCGCAGCCGGTGCCTGGTCAACCAGGCTGGGAGCGATGGCCGGCGTTCATTTGCCAATTGAGCCGGTCCGGCGCCAAATCGGAATGACACCGCAGGGGGCCAAGCCATTCCCCTCCGTTCCGTTCACACTGGACCTCTCGACCACGCTCTATTTCCACAACTACCTGAACGGAATGCTCTTAGGGATTTCGAACCAGGACCAGGAACCGGGTTTCTGCCGGGAGTTCGACTACCAGTGGCTGCCGGCCTTCAACGCCGCCGCGGAAGTTGTGGCGCCGTCCCTGGCAAACCGGGAACTGGAAGTCGGCTGGGCAGGGCTGTACGAAAACACCCCGGACCACAACGCGATGATCGGCAGCTCGGACACAGTGCACGGCTTCATGTACGCCACCGGATTCTCAGGCCACGGTTTCCTGCAGGGGCCGGCGGTTGGCGAACTCATCCGGGACATGTATCTGGGGAGACAGTCGTTTATGGACCCGACACATTTCAGCGCCGCAAGGTTTGCAGGTGAGCTCACCCGGGTCAGGGAAGTACACATCATTTGAGCCGCTCAACGGACCCCCCAAGCACAGCATCAGAAAGGACAAGAGCCCATGCCAACTGCAACCAAACTGCAGCTGTGGGAACTCAGGGCCGAATTCGCCCTTCGTCTGGCCACGCTATACGGCGACGAAGTTCCGGCCTACAACACCCTCGTCGATGTATCCCGGGAGGTCAACGATGACTTCATCAGCAAGAACGGAGAAGATGCCCAACGACTGGGGAGCATCCAACGCGTCACAGCAGAACGCCATGGCGCCATCCGCGTCGGATCAGCGAGGGAACTCGCCCAGGCGGCCCGGCTCTTCGCAGCCTTCGGGATGTATCCGGTGGGCTTCTATGACTTGCGGGACGCCTCCAAAAGTTCAGTTCCTGTCGTCTCCACGGCCTTCCGTCCTGTCGACGCCGGCGAGCTGTCCAGGAACCCGTTCCGGGTGTTCACCTCCATGCTCACCCACGACGACCGGCGGTTCTTCGATGAGGAAACCGAGAAACTACTTGAGTCCTTCATCGGCGCCCGCACGCTGTTCAGCGAGGACCTTCTTGAGCTGGCGGACACGGCGAGCGCAGAGAAGGAATTGGCTGCGGAAGAGGCCGCCCGCCTTCTGGACCTTGCGACGGCGGCTTTCGAACTGTCCCAGGAACCTGTCGACCATGACTGGTACTTCAGACTCGAACGCATCTCCGCAGTGGCCGCGGACATCGGCGGCGTGCCCTCCACCCACATCAATCACCTCACCCCGCGTGTCCTGGACATTGATGACCTTTACGCCCGGATGGAAGCCCGCGGAATCGCCATGATCGATGAGATTCAGGGCCCACCGAACTGGGAAGGACCCGATGTCCTGCTTCGCCAGACATCCTTCCGCGCCCTCGCCGAGGATCGGAACTTCCGGCATCCTGACGGCGGTGTCCGCCCCGGTTCGCTCCGCGTGCGCTTCGGCGAGGTGGAGCAGCGAGGCATCGCTTTGACCCCGCACGGCAGGGACCTCTATGACCGGATGGTGGCCGACGTCGACAACCGTCTCGCCGAAGCCCCGCCGGGAGCAACCCGTGTACAGATAGCCGAGCAGATTTGGCGCAAGAACCTCCCGGACAGCGACGAGGAGCTCGCTCTTCAGGGCCTGGGGTATTTCACCTACCGTGTGGCTGATCCCAAGCGCACCCTCACACAGCGGCCCGCTTCCCTGCGTGAGCTCGTGGAGGCCGGCGTCCTGATCCCCGAGCCCATCGTCTACGAAGACTTCCTGCCCCGCTCAGCAGCCGGGATCTTCCAGTCAAACCTCATTGACGACGGCTCACGCGACGACGAGCAACTGGGCACCCCCTACGACATCGACCGTCTGTCAGAGGTCCTGGGCAGCAGAATCTTTGACCCCAATTCCCTCTATGCCGGGCAACAAACGGCGTCCATCAAAGAGGTCGAGCGCAGACTCGGCGTCACCATTACCGGCCTCCCCGCCTAACCCACCCCTGGCACTGAAAGAAGGCAACCATGACCACCCTTACCTCCTCCATCCCGGCGACGGCCGAAGTCACCGAAGAGGTCCGCAAGGGCCTCCAGGCAATCGGAGTCGATCCGGTCGCGCTCGTCGGGACTCACGAAACGCGCTCCCCCATCACCGGGGAAGTCCTCCTGCACACCAAAGTCCACAACGATGAGGAAATCGAAGGGGCCATCGCCCAGGCGTCCGAGGCCTTCAAGACGTGGCGCAATGTCCCGGCACCCGTCCGCGGGGCGCTTATTAAGCGCTGGGGTCAGCTGCTGACCGAGCACAAGGAAGATGTCGCTGCCCTCATCACCGCCGAGGTGGGGAAGATCCGTTCCGAGGCCCTCGGCGAAGTCCAGGAAATGATCGACATCGCTGATCTTGCTGTCGGGCAGTCCCGTCAGCTGTATGGCAAGACCATGCCCTCTGAGCGGCCGGGCCACCGACTGGCCGAAACCTGGCACCCGCTCGGCGTCGTCGGCATCATCTCAGCCTTCAACTTCCCCGTTGCCGTGTACGCCTGGAACACCGCGCTGGCTCTGGTGGCGGGAGACACGGTTGTGTGGAAGCCCGCAGACGCGACACGCCTCTCCGCCCTCGCCGTCGACACCCTTCTGGCAAGGGCTGTCAAGGATGTCGGAGCTCCGGAAGGCATCCACCAGCTGATCCTGACTGACCGGGTGGGCGGACAGAAGCTGGTTGAAGACCCTCGCATCGCCCTCGTCTCAGCCACCGGTTCCGTGCGCATGGGCAAGGAGATCGCGCCGATCATCGCCGGACGCTTCGGCCGGGCCCTGCTGGAACTCGGCGGCAACAACGGGGCGATCGTGGCCCCGTCCGCGGACTTGGACCTTGCCTTGCGCGGCATTGTCTTCTCCGCCGCCGGGACTGCGGGCCAGCGCTGCACCTCGCTGCGCCGGCTCATTGTCCACTCCTCCATCGCCGACACGCTTGTTAGCCGGATCGTGGATGCATACCGCACTCTGAACATTGGCAGCCCCACCTTGGAAGAAACCCTGGTGGGACCGCTCATCAACGCCAGCAGCTTCGAGGCCCAGCAGGACGCCCTCGCCCGGGCCGTGGCCGAAGGCGGCGAGGTGGTTTACGGCGGCAACCGCGTTCTGGCTGAAGACCAGCCCGAGGCCTTCTACGTGGAACCGGCTGTCGTACGCATGCCTGGCCAGACCGCCGTCGTGCACGACGAAACCTTCGCTCCCATTCTGTACGTCATGACATACGACTCCCTGGATGAGGCCATCGGGATCCACAACGATGTTCCCCAGGGCTTGTCCTCGGCAATCTTCACGCAGGACCAGTCCGAAGCCGAACGGTTCCTGTCAGCCAGCGGATCCGACTGCGGGATCGCTAACGTCAACATTGGAACGTCCGGGGCCGAAATTGGGGGCGCCTTCGGTGGTGAAAAGGAAACCGGAGGCGGACGCGAGTCCGGCTCCGATTCCTGGAAGGTGTACATGCGCCAGGCCACCAACACCATCAACTTCTCGGGCGAACTGCCGCTCGCCCAAGGGGTGAAGTTCCTCTAAAACCATCCATGACTACACCAGGGAACTGTCGGAATAGCTTGAAGGCGGGATCTTGAAGTCACCCATAATCGCGGGGCTGCCGGCCGGGTTCGGTCTCAACCATGCCGGCGGCACTGTGATTCCTTGCACGCCTTGCTGTTGACTGCCTGATCATGAGTTCTGGAGACCAGGCGGCCGAGTAAGTGACGCTGCGCTCGCCTTCCAAGGCAGCCAGGAGACTTTGTGCTCCCCGTGCCGCCCTCAGGGCTGAATTTTGTATGACCGCGGTCAATTCCAGTGATTCGCCAAGGTCCTGGCCGTCCATTCCCACGATCGACAGATCCTCAGGAATACTCAGGCCCTCCCGCGCGGCTTCCAACAACACGCCCAGAGCCATCTCGTCGGATGCGCAGACGATGGCGGTCGGCTTTGACCCGGGACCTGCCCAAAGACGGCTGAACGCCCTCCGGCTGTTGCGGATTGCCCCGGCTCCAATTTCAATCCTGATTTCCTTTAGCTTTATGCCCTCAGTTTTCAAAGCGCTCGTGCAGTGTTCCAATCCCCTTGCCTGCGGATTCGCCCAGGACGGGGCCCCTGGTTCGCCAAGGAAAAAGGCCAGATCCGTGTGCCCGAGCTGAACTAGATGGCGAATTGCCGTGGTTGCCGCCTCTGCCTCACCATCGACGTGCTCTCCGTGCAGACCAATCACAATGTGCTGCATCCCGCTTCGCTGCAGTTGCTTGATCTGATCCTTCCCTAGAGTGTCAGCTCCCAGAACCAGAAGCGCGTCCACGCGTCGGCGGAGCATGTTCAGGTCCGTAGAAAGCTGTGGGCTGGCAGACCGATGCGGGAGATGGAGCAGAACCAGAGAGTAATCGCGGCCGCGGAGTGCCCGCTCGGCTCCTTCAACAGCAGCGCTGTAGGCAGGCTGGCGGAGCGAAGGAGTCACAACGCCAACGCTTCGAGTCCTGCCGGTGGCCAGCCCTGCCGCGGAGGCTGATGCAGCGTAGCCCAGGGCTTGGGCGATTTCTAGAATTCTCATTCGTGTGGGTTGAGCAACGCGGGGAAGTCCTCTGATTGCACGGGAGACGGTGGCCGTGGAAACACCCGCAGCAGCCGCCACATCTTCAATGCTGGGCCGAGGGTGGTGCGCGCGCGCTTGTCTAGCAGCCGGCGGGATCAACGCAACGCCCTGACCTTCGTCCACCTCATCCACCTTCCACTTGCTAGTCCTTGGTGCTGAAGGCGGCGTCGAAGGAGGTGCTCGACGCGGGGAAGTCGAACTTCTTGAGGGCGGCGAGGGCTTCGGGGGCGCCGTGGAGGCGGTCCATGCCGGCGTCCTCCCATTCGATGGAGATGGGCCCGTTGTAGCCGATCGCGGTGAGGGCGCGGAAGGAGGATTCCCAGGGGACGTCGCCCCGGCCTGCAGAGACGAAGTCCCAGCCGCGGCGGGGGTCGCCCCAGGGCAAGTGGGAGCCCATGACGGTGTTCCGGCCGGTGAACCGGAGCTTGGTGTCCTTGCAGTCCACGTGGTAGATCCGGTCCTTGAAGTCCCAGATGAAGGAGACGGGATCGATGCCCTGCCACATGAAGTGGGACGGGTCCCAGTTCAGGCCAAAGGCTTCGCGGTGCCCGATGGCCTCGAGGGTCCTGACGGTGGTCCAGTAATCGTAGGCGATTTCGGAGGGGTGGACTTCGTGGGCGAACCGGACGCCGCACTCGTCAAAGACATCGAGGATGGGGTTCCAGCGGTCGGCGAAGTCCTGGTACCCGGCCTCGATCACCTTATCCGGGACCGGCGGGAACATTGCCACGTACTGCCAGATGGAGGACCCGGTAAACCCGACGACGGTGTTGACACCGAGGGCCCGGGCGAGCCGTGCGGTGTGTTTCATTTCCTCGGCGGCGCGTTGGCGGACGCCCTCGGGTTCCCCGTCTCCCCAGACCCTGGATCCGACGATGGCCTCGTGGCGGAAGTCGATGGGGTCATCACACACGGCCTGGCCCTTGAGGTGGTTGGAGATGGCCCAGACCTTCAGGTTGTACTTCTCCAGGACCGCGAGCCTGGACTCGACGTAGCCGGGCTCATCCCAGCGCCAAGCATCCAGATGGTCCCCCGAAACGGCGATTTCCAGGCCGTCATAGCCCCAGCCGGACGCCAGACGCGCGACCTCCTCAAACGGAAGGTCAGCCCACTGGCCGGTAAACAGCGTGTAAGGGCGGGGCATATCAGCTCCTTCAGAGCTAAAGGCTGTCTTGTTCACCACGGTGAGCGTGCTTTTGTTATTGGCTGACTCTTCGATGGCGGCCAGGATGTGCTGGACATTCAGGCCTTCCTCGAACGACGGCGACGGCTCGGTTCCGTCTGCATCCAGCCCGGCGCGCAGATATCGACAATGTCGATGTCGTCCCGCTCAATCACAGAACGCCAGTCCGTGGCCGATTCAGCCCAGCCATACTTCCCTGCTGCCTCTGCCACGGCGCCGGCGTCCCGGCCTACCAGGACCTTCTGCTCGCAGTCGGGGACGTCGAAGAAGCTGGCGACGTTCCGCCAGGCATTCGAGTGAGCCTTGCCCATGAAGGCATAGCCAATCATGGCCACGCCGAGGGGGCGAGCCTGTGCCTGCTCGCGGTTCTGTTCTGTTGACATTGGCAACTCTCCTAAAGTGTTTGGGGTGACGTTCCCAGTCCTCTGGGAGTACAGCGGAGGCATGGCCGGGGCCTTCAACTTCTATGAAGGCGCCGGATACGAAGGATTCGGCCCAGGAGGCATCATCTGTCTGCATGCGGCGGCCTTTGTCAGGGCAGCGTGGTGAGCTTCAGTGAGGAAACTGTCGCAGTCCCTTCGGAGGCGTACACCGATACACTGATGCTTTCCGGGTCCGGGAAGATCAGTTCTGTCATGGTGACCTGTCCGTTCTGGGCGAAAATCTCTACTGAGCAGTGGTCGACAAAAATCCGCAGATCATAGGTTCCTCCTGGGGCTTGGAGAGGCGCGGAGTCGATGGATGGGAAGGTCTCGTGGAAGTCCGTGTTGCCCGACATTGTCCTGTCTACTGCGAGTCGGCCGTCGGCGGGGCGGATGCCGATCTTTGTCCCTTCAGCCCCGTTGCCGCGGATCACCAGGCCGAACTCTTCCGCTGAGCCGGGCACAAACGTGGCCTCGATGAGCTGCACTGCGGCGCCGCCCTCAACCGGGTGGAAGCCGTCGACGTCGAGCCCTGTATAAGACACTGTGCCGGTGTCCGACCCCGGGTCTTCCCACACTGGACGCTGGCTGAGACGGGGTTGTCCGTTGGAGCTTACGAGCGAGACTTCGCGCACAAGTGACATCGGGCTCCGCCACGGCGACGTTGGAATTTCGTTGCCGTACTGCCAGTTGTTCATCCACCCGATCATGAGCCGGCGCCCGTCCGGGACGTTGTTGAAGGACACGGCTGCGTAGTAGTCCCTGCCCCAGTCGAGCCAAAGATACTCGTCCATTCGTGCCGGATCCTGCAGTCCGTCGGTGACTGTGGATGCCGCGGTGAACGTCACGCCGTCAAAGTGGCCGACGAAGTACTGTCCGGCTGAGCCTCCGTTGGGCCCGCCGGGATGGAGGTTGACGGTGAGGACCCATTTGATGTTGTCCTCATTTCCGTCCAGGGGAAGGGGGAACAGGTCCGGGCACTCCCACACGCCGCCGGTGGCGTTGGCCGGGCCGAAACTGCTCAGATATTCCCACGTTTTCAGGTCATCGGAACGGTAGAGGACCACCGTGTGGTCGTGGGCCTCGACGGCGACCATGACCCAGTAGCTGCCACGCGGGCCGCTATAGCGGAACACCTTCGGGTCCCGGAAGTTTGCGGATTTGCGGTCCAGGACCGGGTTTTCGTGGTATTTGGTCCAGCTGTAGCCGCCGTCCGTGCTCCAGGCAAGGGACTGGGCCTGGCGGCCGTAGTGAGGGGAGTCTTTCTTGAACAAGCTGGTGTAGATGGCCACGAGGGGGGCAGTGTGCTGGCCGCCGAAGCCGCTGGTGTTGTACTGGTCCCAGACAATGCTGCCGGAGAAGATGTCTTCGGATTCATCGCATGCGATGGCGACTGGTTGTTCGATCCAGTTGAGGAGGTCGGTTGAGGTGGCATGGCCCCAGGACATGTTGCCCCAGATGTTCCCGAACGGGTTGTTCTGGTAGTACAGGTGGTAGGTGCCGTCGTGGAAGATCAACCCGTTGGGATCGTTAAGCCAGGTGTTCTTGCAGGCATAGTGGATTGCCGGCCGGAAGGCTTCGGACACTGGGGAAGAAACGGCTGTCATGTTGCTCGGGGCCTCTTTCATATGGGGTTGGACTTGGAGTCAGTCATGGCAGTGTGGCGCTTCGCCCGGCGACGTTGGCGGCGTCGCGGCCCACCAGGATCTTCCGCTCGCAGGCGGGGACGTCGAAGAAGCTGGCAACGTTCCGTCAGGCCTTCGAATGGGCCTTGCCCATAAAGGGGCAACCGATAATGGCCACGCCCGGGGGCGGGCCTGTTCCTGCTCGCGGTTCTGTTCTGCTGACATGGCGGGGTTCCCTAGAGTGTTTGGGCTGCCGGTTCCCAGTCCTCTGGCAGTGCAGGGGAGGCCGGGGCGGAGCTTTCAACGTCTATGAAGGCTCCGGATTCGATGGATTCGGAGATCGAGACCATGGTGTCGAGGACGTGGTAGGCGAGGTTGCCGGTGGCCCGGTGTGGAACGCCTGCCCTGATTGAGCGGGCCATGTCCAGTACTCCCAAACCGCGGCCATCTGCAGGTCCGGTGGCGGGGATGGTGGTCCAGTCCTGGTCCCCTGCCCTCCAGATCCGGACAGCGCCGTCGAATTCGTTGGGATCAGGAAGGGAAATGGTGGCGTCCGTTCCTGTGATCTCCACGAATCCCATTCGTTCGCGAGGGGATTCGAAGCTGAAGATACTGTGGGAGGACGCACCGCCGTCGAACTGGGCCATGGCGGAGACATGGGTGGGGACTGCGACAGTGAACTCCTCGCCTGCTTTCGGGCCGGAGCTGATCACACGTACTTCCTTGGCTTTGGACCCGAGGGCTGCCACACGTCGGACTGATCCGAAGGTCTGGACGAGGGCCGTGAGGTAGTACGGGCCCATGTCGAACAGTGGGCCTGCACCATACTGGAACAGGAAGCCGGGGTTGGGGTGCCAGGATTCCGGGCCGGGCGTCTGGAACGTGGTCATGGCCGTAAGCGGTGTGCCGATGTCCCCCCGCTCAATGATCCGCCGCGCGGTCTGCAGCCCCGCCCCGAGGAATGTGTCCGGGGCGCAGCCGAGCCGGAGGCCTGCGGCGTCGGCAGCCTTCAGCAAGCCAAGCCCCGACTCCCGGTCCAGCGAAAACGGCTTCTCAGTCCAGACGTGCTTCCCCGCCTGGGCCGCGGCGGTTGCCACTTCCACATGCGCTGCCGGGATGGTCAGATTCACAATTATTTCGACGTCGGGATGGTTCAGCGCGGCCTCAACCCCACCCCACTCCGGGATGCCGTACTCCTTCGCCCGTGCTTGCGCGGCGTCCTCGAAAAGGTCCGCGATGACATGGACCTTTATGTCGGGGAAGACGGTCAGGTTGTCCAGGTATTGCTTGCTGATGTTTCCCGCGCCAATAACGGCGACGCCGACTGGCCCGCTGCCGGTGCCGACGCCGTTCATGCCGGCTCTCCTGCGTTCACTGATGCGTCCGCTGCGGCATTCTCGAGGTAGCGGAGGCTTTGCGTGATGCCATCGAAGATGTCCCCTGCGTAGTCGTCAAATTCAACGACCCCCACCTCGAGGGACCCGGCCGCCGCGATGACGTCCAGGACGGCGATACGGCCCTGGCCTGCGGGTTGCTGGGCTTTGGTATCGGTGTTTATTGGCCCGTCCTTGATGTGGATGAACTTCACCCGGTCACCGAGGCGCCGGAGGAGGGCTTCGGGGTCCTGGCCCCCGACTGCCGCCCAGTAGGTGTCCACCTCAAGGACAACCTCCGGGTCCAGCAGCCCGGTGAAGTATTCGAGGGCGGTTTGGCCCTCGATCACCGACTCCAGCTCCCACTGGTGGTTGTGGTACCCCACGCGGATGCCGTATGCGGCGCCTTTCTTCGCTGCGGCATTGAGCTTTTCGGCCGTGGCCCGGATGTCTTCGGCTTTTTGCCAGTGCTCGGCCGGCAGGAAGGGGTCGATCACGGTACTGATGCCCAATTCCTTGGCAGCCGCAAAGATTTCATCCTGATCCTGGCTCAGCAGCGGTGCGTGGCCGGAAGGTGCCGATAACCCGTTCTCCGCAAGTGCGGCGCCAAGCTCCTTGGCTGTGGCCACAAAGTCGTAGGGCTCAACCTGGGTGAAGCCGATCTCGGCGACCTTGCGGATGGTGCCCGGAAGGTCGTCCTGAATGGCGTTGCGGAGGGTGAACAGCTGAATTGAATATGACATTCGTTTTCCTTGGAGGTGGGCTGTGACGGGAAAAACGGTCGGGTACCACCGAGTTCCCTTGGGGCGGGCCCTTGGATGAAGAGGCTCTTTCCCGTTGGAGCAACGGCGAAAGGAAGGGGTGCAAAGGCCTCCACGCAGCGGTCTCACAATTTCGCACTGGAACGCGTCAGCCCCGGTCTTGGGGTTGGATGGATGATCCTGCTGGATTATTCATCCAACCCCAAGCCCGCCGAACTGGTGCGCTGGGTAGCCGCGGCGGGCAGGAACCCAAGGGCTTACTTGATGCCGGTCGATGCGACTCCCTGGATGAAGAATCGCTGCAGGCAGATGAACAGGGCCACGATGGGGGCGATGACAAGCACCGAGCCTGCCAGCAGCAGCCCGTAGTCTGTTGCGCTCTGACCGGTGGAGAACAGCGACAACGCGACGGGCAACGTGTATTTGTCTTCGCTTTGGGCCGCTACAAGCGGCCAGAGGAAGTTGTTCCACGATCCCAGGAACGTGAGGATCCCCAGTGTTGCCAGCGGCGGCCCGCACAATGGCATAACGATCCCGGTGAAGGTCCGCAACTCGCCGGCTCCGTCGATCCTGGCGGCCTCGATCAGGGAGTCCGGTATCCCCATCATGAACTGCCGCATCAGAAAGACGCCCAGTGGTGAGACCAGGAACGGCAGGATCAGCGCCGGGTAGGTGTTGACCAGGCCCAGCTTGCTGACCATGACAAACAACGGAACGAATGTCACAACGCCCGGAACCATGAGGGTCACCATCACCAGCAGGAACAGGACCTTCTTCCCTGCGAAGTCCATCTTGGCCAGGGCATAGCCCACCATTGAACAGAACAGCAGGTTCCCCAGCACCGTCACGACAGCAACAATGAGGCTGTTCATAAAGAAGAGATCTATGTGCAGATCACTGAACCAGCGCACGTAGTTATCCAGGGTGGGATCCTGCGGCCACCAGGTGACAGGCCTGCGCAGGAGCTCTCCCTGGGTCTTGAAGGATCCCAGCAGCATCCACACAAAGGGCAGTATCGTCGCGGCTCCGGCCAGTATCAGGCCCCCGTAAACCCAGGCCTGTTTTCCGACGGCGGAACGCTGCTTGCGGACTGTGACCGCCCGCCGGGCCGCCGGGCGAGCCGGTGACGCAGGGGCAGTTTTTGTATCGGTCATCGTGTACTCGCTTCAGTCTTTGGAGCGGAGGGTACGGAACTGGAACAGGCTCAGCAGGGCGATGGCTATGAACAGCACGTAGCTGGCAGCCGAAGCCAAACCGTACTTACCGAACCCGAACTGGTTGAAGGTGAAGTAACTCACCGAGAGCGTGGAATCCAGCGGACCGCCCCTGGTCATCACGAACGGCTCCTCAAAGAACTGCAGGAACCCGACCGAAAGCAGGACCGCGCCCAGCAGCAGGGTAGGACGAAGGATCGGGAGCGTGACCGTGAAGAACCGCTGCCAGGCATTGGCGCCATCCACCTCTGCAGCTTCCAGAACCTCGGTGGGGACGTTCTGCAGCCCGGCCAGGAAGATGATCATCAAGGTGCCCATGTTCCGCCAGACAGCCATCAGGATCATCGCAGGCATGGACCATTCGGTACTGTTCAGCCAATCCGGCCCCGCGATACC
This sequence comes from Arthrobacter rhizosphaerae, assembly GCF_023062595.1. Classification (GTDB taxonomy): domain Bacteria; phylum Actinomycetota; class Actinomycetes; order Actinomycetales; family Micrococcaceae; genus Arthrobacter; species Arthrobacter rhizosphaerae. The sequence continues at coordinate 176,434 of NZ_JALLAN010000010.1, read as the reverse complement.
CACCCAGCCCAGGACAAGGTTCAGCAGCCCGTCCGGCTGCAGGATGAACCGCCACACGACCGCGATGGCCACGATGCTGGTCACCACCGGTGTGTAGAAGCCCACCCGGAAGGCGCTCCGGAACCGTGTGATCCCGTTGTTCAACGCCACCGCCAAGGCCAGTCCCGCCGCCATGGTCAACGGGATGCCGGCGATCACAAAGTAGCCCGTGTTGGCCATTGAGTGAAGGAACTGCTCGTTGCCAAAGAGCTCCACGAACTGGTCCAGACCGACGAAGCCCACAGCGAACGGGTTCCGGACGTCCTTGCTCGTGAAGTCCGTAAAGGACATCACGAAAGATGACAGCAAAGGCATCAGCATGAAGAGCCCGAAAATGAGGACGAACGGTAAAGCGAACATCCAGGCGACCAGTGTCTTCCGTCGGCGCCTCGAGGCAGGACTGCGGTATTCCGGCGTCCGGGGCAGGCCGGCGGACGGAGTCCTGCCGGTCTGCCCCGTGGCCGTTGCGGTGGCCATGGTTACTTCCCGGTACCGATGGAGTCGGCAGTGGCCTGCAGCTCTTTCATTGCCGCCGCGGGGTCCTTGCCTGCCTTGACGATCTGCTCAAGCTGCGTGTCTGCTGCTGCGGCGACCTCGGTCCAGGTGGAGATGGTGGGCGGGAAGTTGGTGTCCTTCAGCTGCTCACCGAAGACCGCGAGCTTCTTGTCATCGGCCAGGCTGGGGTCTTTCCACGCACTCTGCAGCGCGGGGAGGCTTCCTGATGCCTTGTACCACTTGATCTGGACTTCCGGCTTGGACAGCCACTGTGCGAGCTTCCAGGCCCCATCCCGGTTCTTGGCGTCCTTGAAGACCACCAGGTCGGACCCGCCGATGAAGGACGTTCCGCTGACCTTCTTGGGGAACGGCGCCACCATGTACTGGTCCTCGAAACCGGGACCGCCTGCCTTGTTGAGCTGCCCGAGAAGGCCAGGTCCTGCGATCAGCACCGGGGCCTCGCCGTTGACAAAGGCCGCTTCGCCGGAGCCTGCCCCTGTTGCGGGGTTCTTGTTGGCCAGTTCCTCGGTGAAGAAGCCCTGGTAGTACTTCAGCGCCTCCACGACCTCAGGGGTGTCGAACGTCCACTTCGAGTTGTCCTCGCTGATGAACTGTGCGCCGTTGGACCAAAGGAACGGAAGGATGTTCATGAAGGAATCGGCACCGGACACCGGCAGCTGGAGTGGGTACTTCACGCCGTCCTGCGACTTCAAGGCCTTCGACATCGAGGTCAGGCCCTCCCAAGTGGTCGGGAATTCCGGGTAACCTGCCTTGGCGGCCAGGTCCTTGCGGTAGAAGACGACCCGCGTGTCGACGTACCACGGCACGCCCAGAGCGGCCCCGTTGACCTCGGTTGTTTTAACCGAGCTGGCGAAGAACCCGGCCGTATCAATCTCGGCCGGTTTCGGATCGAAGGCATCGTTGAAGTCAGTCATCCAGGTGGTGCCCATCTGGGCAAGGTCCGGGGTGGTACCGCCTGCGATGGCCGTCTGGTACTTGTTGTGTGCTGCATCCCAGGGGATGGCCGTGACGTTGACCTTCACCCCTGGGTTCTCGGCCTCGAATCCCTTCATAAGCTCGGGAAGTATCGTCGCTTCTCCGCCCTGGGCCCACACATTGATCGTGCCGGTAGCGGCGCCGCCCGCGACAGCCTTGCCGGTCTCCGAAGCGTTCGTGGGTGCATTGTCCCGGCCGCAACCGGTAAGCAGCAGCCCGGCAGCAAGGCCAAGCGCCGCGATTTTCCTGATGCGGACACGTGTGTCCACAGTGGTTTGGATCATCTTTGTTCCCTTCGGTCAAGCGCTTCGCAGCGCCGATTTATCAGCTAAACCTGATATATGCGCTTAGATATCGAGAAAAGGTGTTCTCAATGCGCTTAGATCGGGGTGCTGACTCAATCTAAGCGCATTACTGTGACTTTGACAACAGTTTTTCCGGAAATGGTGAGATTACGTTTTCGTGCAGCCGCAGCTTTCGCGGACTACAAGCTGAACCGGCAATTGCCTCTCGACGAGAGGGGCAAGGGGCTGTGAGATGGCGTCGACGAGGATTTCCACGGCCGTGCGCCCCATGAGTTCCATCGGCTGGCGGACTGTGGTCAGTGGGGGGCTGACAAGCCGGCCGGCGACGACGCCGTCAAACCCGGTAACAGCCACTTGTCCCGGTACTGAGACTCCGGCTGTCTTGAGTGTCTCCATCACCGCCATCGCTTCGTCATCATTGGCGCAGACGAAACAGTCGGGAAGGGAGCCGGAGCCCAGGAGGTTCCTGACCAGCTCGGCGGTCACGCCGCTGGCGCCGGGTCTGCTCTCCACCACAGGCGGAACCTCTAAGCCGCGGTCCTGCAGCACGGCGCTGAAAGCCTCGTATCTTGCTTCCGTCTCGACGTTCGGGATGCTGACAAACATCAGCTTCCGAAATCCGTGAACTTCCAGAAGGTGCTCCATGAGCTGGCGCATGCCCGAGGCGTTGTCCACCGTGACGTGATGAAGCCCGTCATCATGGGAGGGTTCAGAGAGTTCAAGAACGGGAATGCGGGCAGAGATGCGCCGCGTTACTTCTGCAGGAATTGTCCGCGGAAAAATGATGAGCCCGTCGACTCGGCCGGCAATGTCAGTCACGGCCCTTTCGCTGCTGGCTTTGTCCCCCCCGCCGATCATCAGTGCATAGCCGCGGCTAAAGCTCTCCAGCTGGACACCCCGCTGGACCTCGTCAACCCACACCGGGAACAGCCGGCAATCATCATTGGGAGCCACGACCGCGGCGGCACGGTCTTTCTTCATGCCCTCGGCATCGGGGAGAAGATTCAGGAAGTCGAACGCAAAGAGCCCAAGGGCACCCGTACGGCCCCTGGCCAAACCACGGGCACTGGCACTGGGCACGTACCCGAGTGCACGCGCAGCATCAAGCACAGCGACTCGCGTTGAGTCCTTGACGCGGTGAGGCTGCGAGAAAGCAAACGAAACTGTTGCTATTGAAACCCCTGCGCGCTCCGCGACGTCATAAACAGTCGGACTCTTGGCCACTGTCACCACTCCCCTTTTGCTACAGCCTATGCGCTTAACAATAATAGGCGAAAAGGCCGGCCGGGGTCGGCGTCGCTCCCAGATGGCTGTGTCCTCTTCTGGAAAGGCGGAACAATTGCCTATCCCCCGATGACTGTCAGCGGTGCTCGGTTCTCCAGGTACACATCAGGGCCGCCGTACCTCGGGTGCTGTCACCGACGGAATCGGCGCCGCACGTGATTCCGAACGTGACGGATCCGAAGGGTACATCCACGCCTGCTGAGTGCCCGGAGTCTTCCTCGGCAGCCGGAGTGGCAGTAGGGGTGACATACACCGTCCGGTTCAGTACAGGAGCTGTCTGGCAACCCGTCAGTAGCAGCGTCCCGACTGACAGGAGAAGGACTGCAACTCTCCGCGCGAACGCGTCCTTCCTCGGTGCTTTGGGGCGCAAAATCAGCCCCCGCGCAGTCAACACAACGGCGGGAACCCGGGTTCGGGACAGTTGTCCCCTCCGAATGGTCGGCGAGAACTTCGTGTATGGAGAAGTTGTGATGAGCGCATTTGCGAAGCTTATGGGTAGGGACTGACAAAAAGCCGAGTATTCACATGCCACCTGGGCGTCCGCCGAGTTCGGAGCTGCTGACGTCCTGGTGTGCCAGCCGCCGCAGCGCCGCAAGAATGGGTTCGTAGAGTGCAGTTCCCAGCACGGCGTATTGAATTGCGGCCTTAGCATCACCGGACGGGACTTGAGTGATGTCGATCCGGGCTATGGCACGCACGTGCTCGCCGTAGCCGAGCAGCCGTTGGTCACTCATTGGCATCCCCACCGACTCAGCGGCGGCAAGTGCCCGCTCCAGCTGCGCCACGGCTGGATAGGACGGGTCATAGATCCATCCCAGCGTCTCGATCGCCGTTCGGGCCCTTGGATGATCTTCAACGTCGTCGTCAATGTAGGGCGGGAGCGCACCAACCGCTTGGCCAAGCGTCGTATAGAGATCCGCGGGCGGAGAGTCGACAAGGCCCAGCACCACCTTGGTTTTCGAAACGCTCAACCCGGCGACGTCTGTCAGTGCACGGATCAAGGCCAGCCGGCTCACATGGTCTTCCCCATAGCGGGCCGAGGTCGCGCCCGTCGACTCCCCGGGAGGTAGCAACCCCTCGCGGAGGTAGTACTTCACGGTTGCCAGCGGAACGCCTGAACGTTCGACTATTTCCGATATACGCACAGGAATCCCCTTGCTTGGATAGTTCCGATATCCAATACTGGATATTATGACTATCCAACCACAAACAGCCCTCCTCATTGGCATCCTTTTGCTGTTCCTGGTGACCGTCGAGTCGGGCGGATACTTCCTCACCAAGGTCGTACGCCAACATGTACCGGCCAATGACCTGCAGAAGGGCTTCTTCCGGGCAGGCCACGCCCACGCCGCCGTGCTGCTGATACTCAGCATTCTGATCCTGCTGGTTCTGGATCAGGTTGCGCCGATCGGGGCACTGGAACTAGTCGCTCGTAACGGCGTACCTCTCGCGGCCATCCTGATGCCGGCTGGCTTCTTCCTGTCCGTGACAGGAAAGGATCCGGAGCGCCCCAACAGGCTCATCGCTTTGTTGTGGCTCGGTGCTGCCAGCCTCACGGCAGGCCTGCTCGCCGCGGGCATCAGCCTGGTGACAGCCGGGGTGAGCGGGCTCCAGTAAGACAGGACTTCAAGGCGACCTTCAGGCATCGCCTCCCCCCGAATTCAGCTGAGCTTGTTCGCGGAGAATTCCGGAGTCCGGGAGGTTTTCCAGGGTCATTGGAATGTTGGCGGGGTGCTGCAGGAACCATTCATAGGCGTGGTCATCGTGGACCGTGACCCAGGGTTTCGGTAAGCCTTTGAGCTTCCGGGCCTTCCTTCCCCGCCATTCCTGGGTGACATTGAAGTACCCCTGGACAACGACAAGCCCAAAGACCATTGCGAAGAACAGCATGACGAGGATCATCACGGGGAGCTTGAATAACGCGATGACTGCCAAGAGCAGACAGCCAAGCGCAGCCGGTAGGAACAGCAGGACGGTCGTCACCAGGCTGAAGTAGAAGTAACTGACCTTTGAGCACGGAGTCATGCAGGATTTCCCAATTACTGCTCCGATAATGTCAGTGGTCGACGGAAGACTTTGGTTATGGAAGGCGCTCAGGAAACAGAACCCCGTTGGATGGCAGGGCCATCCGGCGTTGCTTCCTGGAATGCGGCCGTGCGTGGCTTGATTTCTGCCGCAAGAACCACTCGACTGTCCTCCGATAGCGCCGGTTTGATCAATCAAATGCGCGGCCTTGAAGACTTGAAGTCGGCGAACTGTGGCGAGCAAGCGCGGCTTGCGGTGGCCTTTGATGGCCTCGAACGCTGGAAGCAGGCCGAACAGGGGCTCCCGGCCGACGAGCAAGGCCAAGGCGTCAGCGCCCAAGTTGCCCTCGCCCGGAGGGAATCCCCTGCCCGTGGTAGCCGCCTGCTGGGTCTGGCCAAAGCACTGGTGACGGAAATGCCGCACACTTTGGCCGCCCTGGACAGTGGCCAACTGAACGAATGGCGGGCCACCTTGCTGGTGAAGGAGACGGCGTGTCTGAGCGCCGAAGACCGATGTGCAGTGGATGAGGAACTCTCCGCAGATACCGGGACATTCATTGGAGCGGGCGACCAGGCAGTTATAGCGGCGGCACGGGCCGCTTCCTATCGCCGTGATCCGCGTTCGATCAGCCAGCGGGCCAGCCATGCAGCATCGGAGCGGGCTGTCAGCCTGCGCCCGGCACCGGACACTATGGCTTATCTCACTGCCCTTTTGCCCGTCGCGCAGGGTGTGGCAGTGCACGCAGCCCTTACCCGCCACGCCGACGCCCTCCGCTCGGGTGGGGACACACGATCCCGCGGCCAGGTAATGGCCGATGCCCTCGTGGAACGTATCACCGGCACTCCTGGCGGCGTCACGGGCGTCGAAATTCAACTGGTCATGACCGACAGAACGTTGTTTCAGGGTGACAGTGAACCCATGCGCTTGGCAGGCTACGGAATCGTGCCGGCGGTTTGGGCGCGCAGAATGGCCATGCACGGGCAAAGCCCTTCAGGAACAGAAAATGACGCTGATGGAGGCTCCGGACACTGCACGGGCGCCCTCAGCGTTTGGCTTCGACGGCTCTACACAGCTCCCGAAACGGGGGACCTTGTGGCCATGGATTCCCGGGCGCGCCTGTTCCCGGCGGGCTTCGCCGTTTGATCAGTGCCAGGGACGACACCTGCCGCACGCCCTATTGCGACGCACCTATCCGGCACTATGACCACGTCGTGCCTTGGCACCACGATGGGCTGACCGCCGCCGCGAACGGGGCGGGACTCTGCGAAGCGTGCAATCACACCAAGGAAATATCGGGCTGGAAGGCGAGACCGCGGCCGGGACCCCGGCATACCTTCCTACTTACTACCCCTACGGGCCACAGCTACTACTCGACGGCTCCTCCCCTGCCCGGAACGCATGGAGCGGACGCATCATTCAAGCCGCCGAGAAGAGTCGGACGGGCCAGTTAGGGGAAGTGGCCTTCAGCTGTGTGTCCGAACGGCGGCTGGGCACAGTCACTGCTTCGGCGTGCTGCTGTAGACGTGATCGCTCAAGCTGCCCGGTTCAGAGCGTGTAGACGACCTTGTCGGAGATCTGCCTGACCGGAGATAGGGCTCGGACGGACCACCTATGCTGCCGACTGCAAGGAAAGCATTGCCTACGCGACCGTTTGGGTCCGCATTCTTATCGGCGTCCTCCTGATCCTTGGCAGTGCCATCACTATGGCAATACTCAGGTCAGAGCCTGCTTCCCGCGCCGCCATCCCATCGGCTAAGAGGGCGCCGACGGCCGCTAGCCAGATCCTAGAGCTAGCCCGGCTGAGGGATGTGGCCTAATCACGCCCGACGAGTTCGAATGGAAGAAGCAGGACCTGCTGTGGCGTTCCTTGTAGACCCAGGTTGCTTGAAGCCTCAGCTTGCGAAGCGGGGGATGGGGACGGCTGTCGAGCGGGTGGTTAGGCTAGGTGGATGGCGACAGTTCTTCTCGTGCGGCACGGCCGCACCACAGCCAATGCCGCTGGACTGTTGGCTGGTCGGGCCGCTGGCGTCAGCCTGGACGAGATCGGGCGCGAGCAGGCGGCTTTGACAGGAGGCCGACTCGCGGTCGTGCCCTTGGCTGGGGTGGTATCCAGCCCTCTAGAGCGTTGTCAGCAGACCGCCCAGTTCATCCTCGATCGTCAGGCTGGCAATCCCTATGCGCCGGTCGATCCCGATCTCACCGAGTGCGATTACGGTCAGTGGCAGGGCCGCACGCTCAGTGATCTCGAGACCGAGGATTTGTGGCCGGTTGTGCAGTCCCAGCCGTCCGCCGTCACTTTTCCCGGCGGTGAATCTATGGCCTCGATGCAGGCTCGGGCGGTAGCAACGATTCGACGCCACGACGCAGCCTTCGAAGCCGAGTACGGACAAGGAGCCGTGTGGGTGGCGGTGAGTCATGGTGACATCATCAAATCAATCCTCGCCGACGCGCTCGGCATGCACCTTGACCTATTCCAGCGGATTAACGTGGGCCCCGCCTCCGTATCGATCGTGCGCTACGGTGCTAGTCGGCCCAGCGTTTACGCGACCAACACCGACGCGGGAGATCTGTCGTGGCTGACGAACGCACTCCACTCAGGCGATGCGCCGGTGGGCGGCGGTGCAGGGCAGAAGGCGCCATGAAGCTCATATGCCTAAAATACTCATATGCCTACACGTGTTCACGAATTCGCCTGGCCTGATCGGGTCGTCGTCGGCACCATTGGCATCCCGGGGGCCCGCACGTTCTATCTGCAGGTGCGCACAGGGACTCAAATCGTAAGTATCGCCTTGGAGAAGCAGCAGTCCGCTCTGCTCGCCGACAAAATCGATGAAATTCTCGACCAGCTTCTCACCGTCGAGGGCAACCCCCACAGCGTTCCCGCCGGTACTCCCATCGAACTCGTCGACAATGACCAGCTCGAGGCCGTTCAGGAGCAGTTTCGCACCGGCGCCATGGGATTAGGTTGGGACCCGACGACGGCGCAGGTTGTGATAGAGGCCTACCCAATCACCGATGTCGACCCTGATTACAACGAGGAATCCCTTGATGAGGACGGCGCTGACGTGCCCGAAATGCTGCTGGTGCGGATGCCGGTTGGCACCGCCCGCGCATTCGCCAAGCGAACCCGTGAGGTGGTGGGCGCCGGGCGTCCCGCATGCTCGCTCTGCGGTTACCCCCTAGACGCCGACGGGCACGTCTGCACTCTTCCCGAGGTCTGATGCCGGCGCCAGACCTGTTGACGGCCGAGCTGACGCTCACTGGGCGCATTACGACGGCGTCGAACGCCACCTTCCTGGGCAGCATCGGCGACACGACGGTCGTCTATAAGCCGATGGCCGGGGAGAAACCGCTTTGGGATTTTCCCAACGGCTTCCTTGCTCACCGGGAAGTTGCGGCCTACCTCGTCTCGGAGGTCCTCGGCTGGAACGTGGTGCCATGCACCTGGCTGCGCGATGGTCCGTTCGGCGAAGGGATGGTGCAGCTGTGGCAGGAGACTGACCCAGACCAGAACGCGGTGGACCTCGTTGCATCGAACGACGTACCAGCGATTGGTTGGAAACACGTCCTCGAGGGTCAGGATGAGAACGGACGGATGGTCGTCCTCATCCACGAGGACTCTCCGGCGCTCAGACGCATGGCGGTGTTCGATGTCGTCGTGAACAACGCCGACCGCAAAGGCGACCACATCCTGGCGATGTCAGACGGACACCGGCGTGGTGTGGACCATGGGCTCACGTTTCACCGTGACCATAAGCTGCGCACGGTGCTGTGGGGGTGGCTAGGAGATGCTCTGACCGCGGAGGAACGCGACGGCATCGATCGCGTCAGCGAAGGACTGAGCGATGAGCTGGGCCGAAACCTGGCAGATTTGCTCAGCGTCGAAGAAATCGCTTCGCTCGCCGCGCGCTGCGCCCGGTTGCGTTTGGCAGGGCGGCTTCCGGCTCCGAGTGGTGAGATGTCGGCGGTACCCTGGCCGCTGTTCTGAAGAAGTTACGGCTACGAGCTTCGCAGGCTGCGCCACGTTGATGGCCACATGGTCAACGCTCACCGGCCAGAAGGCGCAGAAGGCCCCGCGCTGGAAAGCACGGGACCTGTGACTGCGCGAGTGAGAAGTCAGCTAGGCCGCCTGATCGGCGACCAACTTTGTTGTTCCTAGAAGTCCCAGTCCTCGTCTTCAGTGTTAACAGCCTTGCCGATCACGTACGAGGAACCGGAACCCGAGAAGAAGTCGTGGTTCTCGTCAGCGTTCGGGGACAAGGCAGAGAGGATAGCCGGGTTCACGTCGGTGACCGATGCCGGGAACATGGCCTCGTAGCCCAGGTTCATCAGCGCCTTGTTCGCGTTGTAGTGCAGGAACTTCTTGACGTCCTCGGCCAGGCCAACGGAGTCGTAGAGGTCATGCGTGTACTGGACTTCGTTCTCGTACAGCTCGAAGAGAAGCTCGAACGTGTAGTCCTTGATCTCCTGCTTCCGCTCCTCGGAAAGTCCCTCCAGGCCCTTCTGGAACTTGTAGCCGATGTAGTAACCGTGCACGGCCTCGTCGCGGATGATGAGGCGGATCAGGTCAGCCGTGTTCGTCAGCTTGGCCCGAGAGGACCAGTACATGGGCAGGTAGAAGCCGGAGTAGAAGAGGAAGCTCTCCAGCAGTGTGGAGGCTACCTTGCGCTTCAAGGGGTCATCGCCCTGGTAGTAGTCCATGACGATCTGAGCCTTCTTCTGAAGGTTCTCGTTTTCGGTGGACCAGCGGAAGGCCTCGTCGATCTCCTTGGTGGAGGCGAGCGTGGAGAAGATGGAGGAATAGCTCTTTGCGTGCACGGACTCCATGAACGCGATGTTCGTGTAGACGGCCTCTTCATGCGGAGTGAGGGCATCCGGAATCAACGAAACAGCCCCGACAGTGCCCTGGATGGTGTCCAGCAGGGTCAGTCCGGTGAAAACGCGCATGGTGAGCTGCTGCTCGTCGGGGGTCAGCGTTGCCCAGGACTGGATGTCGTTGGACAGCGGCACTTTCTCCGGCAGCCAGAAGTTGTTGACCAGGCGGTTCCAGACGTCAACGTCCTTGTCGTCCTGAATGCGGTTCCAGTTGATGGCTTCGACGTGCGTCAGCAGCTTGACCTTCTCGGTCATTTCTTCCCCTAAAGGTTGGGTTTCTTCTTAAGGTAAAGCGTACGACGGCGGGCGGTGGCCCGCCGTCGTAATCAACCGATTTCGGTTACAACATGCACGAAACGCAGCCCTCCACCTCCGTGCCCTCCAGCGCGAGCTGGCGGAGACGGATGTAGTAGATGGTCTTGATGCCCTTGCGCCACGCGTAGATCTGGGCCTTGTTGATGTCGCGGGTGGTGGCGGTGTCCTTGAAGAACAGCGTCAGGCTCAGGCCCTGGTCCACGTGCTGGGTGGCAGCGGCGTACGTGTCGATGACCTTCTCGTAGCCGATCTCATACGCGTCCTGGTAGTACTCCAGGTTGTCGTTGGTGAGGTAGGGCGCCGGGTAGTACACGCGTCCCAGCTTGCCTTCCTTGCGGATCTCGATCTTGGATGCCACCGGGTGGATCGAGGAGGTGGAGTTGTTGATGTAGCTGATGGAGCCCGTCGGCGGAACAGCCTGCAGGTTCTGGTTGTAGATGCCGTGCTCCATGACCGAAGCCTTCAGCTCACGCCAGTCATCCTGCGTGGGAATGTGGACGTTCTTGAAGAGTTCCTTGACTTTCTCGGTCTGCGGAACCCATTCCTGCTCGGTGTACTTATCGAAGAACTCGCCGGTTGCGTACTTGGACTTCTCGAAGCCGCCGAAGGTCTCGCCGGTCTGGATGGCCAGCTTATTGGAGGCGCGGACTGCGTGGTACACCACCGAGTAGAAGTAGATGTTGGTGAAGTCCAGGCCCTCTTCGGAGCCGTAGTGGACCCGCTCGCGGGCAAGGTAACCGTGCAGGTTCATCTGGCCCAGGCCGATGGCGTGCGACTGGTCATTGCCCTTGGCGATGGAGGGAACCGAGGTGATGTTGGACATGTCCGAAACCGCTGAGAGGGACCGGATGGCCGTCTCGATGGTCAGGCCGAAGTCCGGTGAATCCATGGTCTTCGCAATGTTCAGCGAGCCCAGGTTGCAGGAGATGTCCTTGCCGGTCTCCGCGTAGGAGAGGTCATCGTTGTACGTGGTGGGCTGGGAAACCTGGAGGATCTCCGAGCACAGGTTGGACATGATGATCTTGCCGTCGATCGGGTTGGCCCGGTTCACCGTGTCCTCGAACATGATGTACGGGTAGCCGGATTCGAACTGGATCTCGGCGAGGGTCTGGAAGAACTCGCGCGCCTTGATCTTGGTCTTCTTGATCCGGGAATCGTCCACCATCTCGTAGTACTTCTCGGTTACCGAGACGTCAGAGAACGGCATCCCGTAGACGCGTTCGACGTCGTACGGCGAGAACAGGTACATGTCCTCGTCCTTCTTGGCCAGCTCGAAGGTGATGTCCGGAATCACGACGCCGAGCGAGAGGGTCTTGATGCGGATCTTCTCGTCAGCGTTCTCCCGCTTTGTGTCCAGGAACCGGTAGATGTCCGGGTGGTGGGCGTGCAGGTACACCGCTCCGGCACCCTGGCGGGCACCGAGCTGGTTGGCGTAGGAGAAGCTGTCCTCGAGAAGCTTCATCACGGGGATGACGCCGGAGGACTGGTTCTCGATCTGCTTGATGGGCGCGCCCACTTCGCGGATGTTGGTCAGCGCGAAGGCCACGCCGCCGCCGCGCTTGGAGAGCTGCAGGGCCGAGTTGATGGAGCGGCCGATCGATTCCATGTTGTCTTCGATACGCAGCAGGAAGCAGGACACGAGCTCGCCGCGCTGGCGCTTACCGGCGTTCAGGAAGGTCGGAGTCGCAGGCTGGAAACGCCCCTCGATGATTTCGTCCACCATCTGCAGGGCAAGCTGCTCGTCGCCGCGGGCAAGGTGCAGGGCCACCATGCAAACGCGGTCCTCGTAGCGCTCCAGGAAACGCTTGCCGTCAAAGGTCTTCAGCGTGTACGAGGTATAGAACTTGAACGCTCCGAGGAAGGTTTCAAAGCGGAACTTCTTCTGGTACGCCCGCTTGTAGAGGTCGCGGATGAAGTTCATCGTGTACTGGTCGAGGGTTTCGCGCTCGTAGTACTGGTTCTTCACCAGGTAGTCGAGCTTCTCCTCGAGGTCATGGAAGAAGACCGTGTTGTTGTTCACGTGCTGCAGGAAGTACTGGTGCGCCGCTTCACGATCCGCCTCGAACTGGATCTCTCCGTTGGGACCGTAGAGGTTCAGCATCGCGTTCAGTTCGTGATAGCCGAGGCCCTTGTAGGCAGCCGGCAGCGCCTTTTTAGCGGGGGCGACGGCGGTTACTTCTGTATCTGCGACAGTCGTGTCCAAAACTTGTCCAATCCTTGGTTGACCAGGCGGACGTCGTCTGGCGTCCCCATAAGTTCAAATCGATAGAGGTGTGGGACCTTGCATTTGGCCGCGACGATGTCGCCGGCCATGCAGTAGTTGTCCCCGAAATTCGTGTTTCCGGCGCCAATGACCCCGCGGATCAGCTTCCTGTTCTGCGGATTGTTGAGGAAACGGATGACCTGCTTGGGAACCGAGCCCTCTCCCCCGCTCCCGCCGTATGTTGGCAGCACCAGCACAAAAGGCTCAGTAGCGACCAAAGGACTCTCGCTCGCGTAGAGCGGAATCCGCGCCGAATCCCGTCCAAGCTTGTCGACGAAGCGCTTGGTGTTCTCCGACGTGGAGGAAAAATAGATCAATGCGCTGTGCGTGGTGTTGATGGCCTGAGCCCCAAGCGGAGCATCGGCCACTGCCAGTGCTGCCATGGGAGTCACCTCACCTGTGCTTGTTCATGTACTGCGGCTGTCTCGGTGCCGCAGCGGTCGGGGTTTGAGCCCCGGTCCTATGCGACGGAGGAAGTGGCCAGCATGGCCAGTTCCTCGATCTTGTCCGGACGGAAGCCGGACCAGTGATCCTGGTCGGTGACCACAACTGGTGCCTGCATGTAGCCAAGGGCCTTCAGGCGCTCGAGGGCATCCGCATCCTGCGAGATGTCGACGCTCTGGTATGTGATGCCCTTCTTGTCCAGCGCGCGGTAAGTCGCGTTGCACTGAACACAGGCCGGTTTCGTGTAAACCGTAACGGTCATGGTCCCTGTCCCCTTTGTTGAACTCTTAGCTCTTCGTTATCCGTAGGCCGCAACCGGAACTGGGATTCCTTGTCCGTTACTGCCCCTGGTTCAAGCTGCCTGAGCCACACTGAACCAGTTTCTTGTCTTCGCTGATTCCCCGATCAATCAGTAAGTCGATACTACATGTAGTGCACGTTCCTCCGTGGAACCCCAAGATGATGTATTACAAGTATGTCATTTAATGCACCGTTAATCCACAGGCAAGGTCTTTCAAAATGTCCGGATTTCTCCTGTTTTGACGGACTTAATCCACACCCTGTGGAGTACTTAGCCACATTTAAACCCCAGCGTGTCGCCTCGTGGACGGCGTGTCGCGGCACGTCCCCTGAAGCATCTGGACGCCGCCGTTTGCCCTGACCTAGGGTCGAACCAACTGCACACCAGCCTGCAACGGATCAGCTGCAACGGATAGGGAAGGCCGAGTGGCCATGGCGAAATTGATCTACACCGGGATCACGTCCCTGGACGGCTACATCGAGGACCGCGAAGGCAACTTCGACTGGAGTGCTCCGGACGATGAAGTCCACACGTTCATCAACGCGAATGAAAGGTTGATTGGCACATTCCTTCTGGGGCGCCGGATGTATGAGGTGATGGTCTGGTGGGAGACTCTTCCGCTCGCCGACGAACCCCCTGCCATACGGGAGTTCGCCCGGATCTGGAAGGAGGCAGATAAGGTGGTCTACTCCACCACGCTCGACGCTGTGTCCAGCACCAGGACCAGCATCGAGCGGGGCTTCGACCCCGGAGCAGTGCGGCAGCTGAAGGAAATGGCCGACCGGGATATTGGTATTGCCGGCCCGGATCTTGCTTCCCATGCCATCAGGGCAGGGCTGGTGGATGAGTACCGCGTCTACGTCACGCCGATGATCGTTGGAGGGGGCAAGCAGTTCCTGCCCGACGACGTCCGTCTCGGGGTCGAATTACTGGAGGAGCGCCGCTTCGCCAGCGGCGTGGTCTATCTCAGGTACCGCACCAGGTCCTGAGCGGGGATCGCCGCAACGCGGCGCACGAAAGGAAAATCATGGCACCTGCCCGGGGAACTGTTGCCGTTATCGGCTCCATCAATGTCGACCTCTTGCTGATGGTTGATCGCCTCCCGGCCGCGGGTGAAACCGTCCTGGGCACTGGCGGCACGCTTTCGCCAGGCGGCAAAGGCGCCAACCAGGCGGTCGCTGCTGCGCGTCAAGGCGCAAGCGTGCTGATGGTCGGTGCGGTCGGCAGTGATGCCAACGCCGCAGAAGCAACGAGACTGCTCCATAAAAGTGGAGTCAGCCTGGATCTGGTAGCTACTGCTGGAGGCCCCACCGGGTTGGCGGTGGTGAGCGTTGACCGTAACGCCGAGAACAGCATCGTGGTGATTCCCGGGGCCAATCAGCACGTGGATGCCTCAGCGGTTTCGGTGGCACTTCCCCGCCTGCGCTCTTGCGACGTTGTTGTGCTCCAGGGTGAGCTGCCCCTTGCCACCACGGATTTCGCCCTCCGGGAATTGCGCGGCACGGGAGTCCTGGTTGTTTTAAATCTTGCCCCGGTGATTCCCCTTCCTGCCGAAAGCATCCGGTCGGTCGACGTGCTGATCGTCAACGAACATGAGGCCGTTGAGGCCTTGCGGTTGCTCTCGAAGGAAACAAAAATCCAAGCAGGGCATGAAATGGACGACGACGACGATGCCGTGCGCATTGGGGTGGCCCTGGCGGACTCACTGGTTTCCAGCGGCATTCCTTCCGCCATCGTCACGCTGGGCGCCCGCGGGGCAGTCGTCGGTAGGTCGGAAGGCTCGGTCCACGTTCCGCCGGTTGCCGTGGATGCAGTGGATACCACGGGCGCAGGCGATGCTTTTGTGGGCGCCGTGGCTGCCGGACTGGCTGAAGGCCTGACGCTGCACGCAGCTGCGGAACTGGCAGTGGCCGTCGCCGCACAATCGGTGATCTCATACGGCGCACAGGAGTCCTATCCCTGGCGTTCGGGGAATGCACCTGCTCTGAGCTGACTCGACTCCTCTTTGAACTAAGATGTTCGGACGGGCCGATGCATCAGCAAGGCTGTTGCAAGTACGCCGTCAAGGAAAGGACTTCTGATGGTCAACCCCGTTCACCTCCGAACCCTGGTCGAAGTGGTTCGGCTGGGATCCTTTGCAGCGGCCGCCACCCGCCTGGGCTATACAGCGTCCGCTGTCTCACAACAAATGTCCGCCCTGGAGCGTGACACGGGGGTGGATCTGTTCCATCGTTCAGCGAAGAGCATCCTGCCCACGGAGGCTGCTGTGGTGATGACCCGGCATGCTTCCAAAGTGCTGACCGACATTGAAGCTCTCATGGCGGCAGCCACCCGAACGCACGATGTCACGAGCCAGGAGCTGAGGCTGGGCATCTTCCCCAGCCTGGCCACGTACGTTCTCCCCAAGATCCTGCAGAAGCCGGCCTGGAAAGACCTCGGCATCGATCTGCGCGTCTCGGTGGCAGAACCGTCCCAGACCATTCAGGGCCTGCGGACTGGCGGCGAGCTGGACCTTGCTCTTGTCTATCAGGTGGGTCAGTCCGGGCTGGCCTGGCCTCACACCTTGAACCGCCAATGGATCGGTGACGACAACTTCAGGGTTGTGCTCCCTGCTGCCTGGGGAATCCGCACTGACGCGAAAATGGCCGCCGATCACCTGTCCGAAATGCCTTGGATCGTACACCACCCGGGAACCAGCGACGCCACAGTGATTGAGCGGCTGTTCGCCAGCTGCAACCTGCATCCCAGGGTGGTGGCCTACAGCGACGACTTCCACGCAAGCCTGGAGATGGCAGCTGCAGGACTCGGCGCGGCACTTGTACCCGAGCTCGCCCTCCTGCGCCAGCCACCCGGCGTCGTCGTACTGGACGTCCCTGAAATTCGGCTGGCCCGTAACGTCTTTGCCCTGTTGTTCAACGAAAAGAAGACCGCCCGCGTCCAGCTGTTCGTGGATCTTCTGGCTGAAACACTCACCAACCTGGGCTCGAAGGGGAAATAATCCCGGATGCTGGAAATACGGGGCTTTTGGGGACTATGTTGAAGTCATGAACAAGGTAGCGAGCCAGCACTTTGGTGAGATTGAACTCAATCACGGCCGGGATCACAACATCGCGGCCAGACACGAGCTGGCGGGTCAGACCCTTGAGCTGGACCTGAACATCAACGCACATGACCATTTCGACGAAGCCGCCATGCACAAGGTGGACTACCGGCTGCGCTTCCTTCCCGAGCTCGTTGACGAGGTGCGGGACATGATCGCCATCGAACTCGAGCAAGAGGGAACCAGCCCCCAGGAATACCTCCGGTTCCACAGCAACGCACTCAAAGCGGAGCACCTCCAGAAAGTGTTCGGCGTCTCGGATAAGAGCGAGCTAACCAGCGCCGTTTTCCTGAAGGCCCTGAAACTGGGCCATGTCGGGATTTATCCCGGGCAGCCCGAGCGTTATTTCGTCCTCGATTTCACCCTCGGCCAGCACTTCACTGATGAAGTCCTGGTTGCCTCGGCGGATGAAGACGGCGTTGTGGACGACGAGATCGTGTGGGAGTCCTGACCTCAACCAGACACGCTTTAACGTACGACGCCGGCCGGTCACCATTAACGGTGACCGGCCGGCGTCGCATTTAGCCAGTTACTACTTGGCGGTTTCCAGCAGTTCGGCGCGAACCGTCTTGGTGGCCTCAACCAGGTTGCGCAGGGACTCTTCAGTCTCGGCGTAACCGCGGGTCTTCAGGCCACAGTCCGGGTTGACCCAGAGCTGGCGTGACGGGACATGCTTGACAGCGGTGCTGAGCAGTTCGGTGACTTCCTGCTTGCCCGGAACGCGGGGCGAGTGGATGTCGTAGACGCCCGGGCCAACGCCGCGGCCGAAACCGTGGGACTCGAGGTCATGGACGACCTCCATACGTGAGCGGGCAGCCTCGATGGAGGTGACGTCCGCGTCCAGGCCATCGATGGCATCGATGATGGCGCCGAACTCCGAGTAGCACAGGTGGGTGTGGATCTGCGTTGCATCCGCTGCACCGGCAGTGGAGAGGCGGAACGAGTTCACGGACCAGTCAAGGTAAGCGGCCTGGTCTGCCTTGCGCAGCGGCAGGAGCTCACGCAGTGCGGGCTCGTCCACCTGGATGACCTTGATGCCTGCAGCTTCGAGGTCGGCGATCTCGTCGCGGAGTGCCAGGCCAACCTGGTTGGCGGTCTCGCCCAGCGGCTGGTCATCGCGAACGAAGGACCAGGCCAGGATGGTGACCGGACCGGTGAGCATGCCCTTCATGGGCTTGCTGGTCAGGGACTGCGCGTACTTGGCCCATTCCACCGTGATGGGGGCGCTGCGGGTGACATCGCCCCACAGGATGGACGGACGGGTGCAGCGTGAGCCGTAGGACTGGACCCAGCCGTGGACCGTGACGTCGAAGCCTTCGAGGTTCTCGGCGAAGTACTGGACCATGTCGTTGCGCTCGGGCTCACCGTGCACCAGGACGTCGTAGCCGAGCTCTTCCTGGAGCTCCACAACGCGCTTGATCTCGTCCTTCATGAGCTGCTCGTACTGCTCGTTGGTGAGGTCGCCCTTGTTGTTGCGGGCGCGGGCCGACCGGATTTCGGACGTTTGCGGGAACGAGCCGATGGTGGTGGTGGGCAGCGGCGGCAGGTGCAGGGCCTCTTCCTGGGCTGCTTCGCGGACCGAGTACTCGGAGCGGTTGAAGTCAGCCGGAGTCAGGGCTGCGGTGCGGGCACGGACGTCTGCGCGGCGGACGCCTTCGGCTTCGGCGCGGGAAGCAATGACGCGGGTGGCTTCGTCGATGGCGGGCTGAACAGCAGCGGCATCGGTCAGCAGGCCGGCAAGCGTAACAACCTCGACTGCCTTCTGGTCCGCGAACGCCAGCCAGCTGCGGAGCTGTTCGGACAGCTGGGCCTCTTCCTCGACGTCGTGCGGGACGTGCTGGGTGGAAGTGGAGGTGCTGATGGCGAGCTTGGCTACCGACTTCTTCAGCTCGGCGATCTTGTCTGCCGAGGCTTGGAGGTCGTTGCGCCAGATGTTGTGGCCGTCCACGACGCCGGCAACGAGGGTCTTGCTGCCCAGGGCGGCGAGCTCTTCGGCGGACGGAACCGCACCCTTGAAGGCGTCAATGTGCAGGGCATCGATTTCGGTGGCGGCAAGCGTTGCGAACTGGCCGCTGAGGGCACCGTAGGGGGTGGAGACGAACAGCTGCGGGCGGTTGGCGGCCGCGGAAAGGACCTCGTAGGAGCGGGCGACGGCGGCCTGGATCTCCTCGGCGGAGGTGTCCTGGTCAACCACCAGGGAGGGTTCGTCAAGCTGGACCCAGCTGGCACCGGCAGCAGCCAGCTTCTCCAGCAGGGCAGTGTAAACCGGCAGGACGTCCTCTAGACGCGACAGCGGGCTGAAGCCGGCAGGGGCGTCGTCGGAAGCCTTGCTGAGCAGCAGGAAGGTGACCGGGCCCACAATGTACGGGCGGGTTTCGACGCCGTTGGCCAGGGCGTACTCGAACTCTTCAACGATGCGGTTGGAGGTCAGGGCGAAGTTGGTCTCCGGGCCGATTTCAGGCACGAGGTAGTGGTAGTTGGTGTCGAACCACTTGGTCATTTCCAGCGGCTGCTGTTCCTTGTTCCCGCGGGCAAGAGTGAAGTAGCCGTCGATGTCCAGCTGGCCGTCGGCGTTGAGGAGCTGACCGAAACGTGCCGGTACGGCGCCGAGGTGGGCAGCGGCGTCGAGCACCTGGTCGTAGTACGAGAACGTGCCCGGAATGGCGGCGGCCTCGGTCAGGCCCAGGCCCTGAAGGCGCTTGGCCGTACCCAGCTGGATCTCCTTGGCTGCGGTGTCGAGGGCAGAGGCATCAATTTTGCCGGCCCAATAGGCCTCAATGGCCTTCTTCAGTTCGCGGCGGCGGCCGATGCGCGGGTAGCCGAGGATGGAGGCGGACGGGAAAGCTGTGGCTGCGGTGGCAGTCTGTTCAGTCATGTGAGGATTCCTTGAAATGTGTTGGTCAAATTCTTGGATGGTATTCAAACGCAGACGGGTGTTCACCCGTCAGCCGACGTGTTGATCCGTCAGGTGCCAGCGGGTATTCAGCTGGCAAGAACCTGCCGGCGGGCGATGGCACTTAGCCTGCTGGCCGGACGTGCCGGGCGCGGCAAGGCCAGCTTGTCGAGAACGTCGAGAGCGCACGCATGCTCGTTGAAGGTGTAGAGGTGGATGCCAGGAGCACCGGCGTCCAGGGCAGCATTGGCGAGGTCTACTGTGGCAGCCACACCAATCCGTCGGCGCTCGATGTCGTTGTCCGCGGCCGCAAGGCGTTCCATCAGCCGTGGATCCGGTGCGACACCCGCAAGCTCGCCGAGCCGCGTGACACGGCGGAGGCTCGTCAGCGGCATAACGCCGGGGATGATGGGGATGGTTACACCGGCGCGCCGTGCCCTTGTCATCAGGTCCGCGTACTGCTCAGAGTGGAAGAACACCTGGGTAATAGCGAAATCGGCCCCTGATCGCTGCTTGGCCAGCAGCACCTCGACGTCGTGGGCCTCGTTCGGTGATTCCGGATGCCGTGTGGGGTAGGCAGCGACGCCAACAGCCACCTTGCCTGCACAGAGCAGGGCAGAACGCCGCTGCTCCACCCGGCGGATCAGTTCGATGAGGTCCTGGGCATACCGAAGGGAACCGCTTGCCGGTGCAGCGCCGTCCTTGGGCTCGTCTCCCCGGAGGGCCAGGATGCCGCGGACGCCGACGTCGAGCAGTTCACCGATGATCCCGGCAAGCTCCTCGGGCGTGTTGCCCACGCAGGTCAGGTGCGCCAACGGGCGGAGCGTGGTTTCGAGGATGAGCCGGTTGATCAGTTCGACGGCGGTGTCCCGGTTGGAGCCGCTGGCCCCGTAGGTCACGGAGACGTAGTCGGGGTCCGTGGACTCCAGCTCTCCGATGGTGGTCCACAGCGACTCGGCGGCAGCGGGCGACCGGGGCGGGAAGAGCTCATAGGAGAGCGCCACCGGCGCGGTTTCCGAAAGATTTGAATGTGCCTCAATAAGGCTTGGTGGTGACATTTGCGTCCTTGGCTTTGACATTGGTGATACGTCGTCCGGTCCTGTGGCTGGAAAGCCCGATACCAGTACGGCAGTGCCGTCAATGAATGGAGTTTGGGGAACACGAAGGAACTCCCGCAGGACGCAGCCGCGACTGTTACGCCTGGAAGGAAGTTCTCCGTGAGCAAATGTCAGGCCCACATGGGGGCACCCACACCCTCCTCACACGCCGCATTTGCGACGGGCACTGCGGAGGATCGCTGACACGTTACCTCGGTAACTTGTATAGAACTCTATGGGCCATACCGGATGGCTTCAAGTTAGCCTCCGAATTAAGACGCAGTTTTACGGTCAGTTGACGTGGGAAGCAGAAGAATCTTCGACCGGAGCAGCCTCAGGGGTCATGTCGGACTTCTTCCGCTGGCGGCTGCAAACCATATCTCACCACGGCCGGTCTGTACCGGCTCCGTCGGTGTCGAGATATTCGTCCCGTTGCCGGCCTGTGTTGCGTTCCTGCTGGGCTGCCTTACCGCTTTGCTCGAGCTTTTGGAGCTGGCTCTGCCTGGCCTCATCGGAAGGCTCAGGCTGCCCTTCACCGTCGTCACCTTGCTCCGGTTGCTGCTGTGAGCTCTGCCCGGATTTCTGCTTCAGGCGTGCGTCGGCGCGATTGAGCTTCTCACCTTCGCTACCCTGCGCACTTGGGGACTCCGGAAAACATTCCGGTGGTGCTTGTTTGATCAGGGCGAGCCCTTCTGCAAAGAGGCGAGCAGCTTCCGAGTTATCGCCTGACTCCAGCGCCGAGTCACCGAGCGCCTCGATGGTCAGCACCAGGTTCACTCTGATCCTGCAATCGTCCGACGCCGGAGCTGCTGCCAGCGCTTCCTCGAACCTCCCGCGCGCACCTGCATAGTCCTGCTCGAGCACCAAGGCGTCTCCGGCGGCAAAGAAGGCCTTATGAGGCTCGAAAATGTTGGCGAACGCCAACCTCGAAGCAGCGGAGGAGACAACCGCAGAGTCGCCTCGGTCAAAACCGTCCGCTGCGGTGTCGGCCAGGATTCCGAGACTGAATATTTTTGCCGCGGTAAGAATAACAAGGAGGACAGGAACCACAGACCAGATCAGCAGCTTGCGGCGCCGCCTCAGCCGTTTGGTAGTTTCGGGGCTGGAATTCCTATCCCTCACGGAGCGGCCTCAACATCCTCAGTTGCCTCATAACCAAAATGCCCTCGCGCAGGGCGAGCAAGAGCGCTGCGAGCGCCGGGATCCAATACAACTCGGTCCGGCCGTTCAGGACCTGTTCAGTACGGTCCAGGTTGCCGGGGCGGGCATCCTGCATCATCGATGCCGTGGAATCGCCTTCGGTGCGGTGCACATACGGGATCCCAAGCTGGCCTGCCATTTCCTGTAACTGGTCCTCATCAATTTTGGAGATCGCATCACGGGATTCGCCGCCGGACCGGTCCTTGATGTAGCGCCTTTCGCCGTCGTCGGCCGAACCGGTGTTTTCCAGCATTCTTCCGCCTTCGGGCGTGCCGTATCCCAAGACCGCCCCGCCGTCCACAAGGGAAGTCTCCACTCCCAATGGTGCCGGCCGCTCGGCACTGGTCTGCTCGCCGTCACCGAGGTAGTAGACAATCCGGGGCCTTTCGGGATGGCTTTCCCTGGCGGCCTGTAGCCGGGCCTGGAGCACCTTCCCCGCCATCGTGACGCTGCTTCCGGTGGAGTAGTCCGTGACTTGGGGACCGAGTATGGAAACGACTGTTTCCAGCGCCGAAGAGTCAACGGTCAGCGGCATCCGCACCGTGGTCGACGAATCGAACGTGATGACCGAAAAACGTGCCCCGCTGAGTTCCCCCGCGATGGACAGCATGTCCGCCTTGGCTCCTTGCATCCGCGGCTCCGAGTTTCCGAAATCCTCCGCCACCATACTGCTGGTGGTGTCCACCACAAAGAAGACGTTGAGGTCGGAGGCTGCAGCAGCCAAGTGGCCGCCCGGCAATCCCGGCCTGAGCGCTGCAAGGATCAGCAGGGCCACAAGGCTGCCGCGGAACAGCCAGTCCCTGGCTTCCGCCCTGCTGGTATAGCCTCGGCCATCGCTCCCCCTGCCGACGCGTGCCCTCAGGAGGATCCGGAGAACGAGCGCCAGGGAGACCGCGAAGACCAGGCCAAGCATCCACCAGGGCGCAATCGGGTTGAACGTCATGGCTTCAGCCGCCATGACGCCCCTGCGAGCACCAATCCGGACAGCAGCGCAATGGCCAGCGGGACCTCGGCCTGATCCGCAACCACTGCCCGTGGGGAACCTTGGAACCTGGATGCCTCCGTGGCCTGCACACTATGGATGATGCCCGCCACGGCGTCAGGATCGTCCAGAACGTAATAGCCGCCATTGGTCTTCTCGGCGACAGACCGTAACTGGGCTCCAGGCTGCCCCGGATCACCGCCGAAATCGTAGTCGCCAGGATTCAAGGCATAGATCCGGACGCCGCTTTCCAGGGCCAACGCGCCTGCTTCGTCGAGGGTGAAGATCGGGTTTCCCGACAGATAGTTATCGGTGGCCAGGATGATGGATCGTGACCGCTGTTGTGATGATTGGTGCTGCACAGCCCCCGGTTCACCGTCAGTCTTGGGGAAGCTCCGCACGCAGGATGCCAGACCGTCTCCGATGAGGGATGATCCCTCACCGCCCCAGGTTCCGTCGAGGAAGCCGGCAGCCTCTGATTCCCCATCAAATGCCCGTCGTGCTTCCTTGAGCTGTTCGGCGACGTACTCGTAGTCATCCGTCAGGGGGAAGACCTGGACGGCGGTGCTGTCGAAAATGGTCAGCCCTATCCGCTCGCCGTCGAACTCCTGAGCGAGCCGGCCGAAGGTCTCCACGACTGCAGAGTCGGCACTGCTCATCGAACCCGAGGCATCGAGGCAGAGGACTATGTCCCGATTGTGCTGCTCAGGCCGGACGTTGCTGCGTTCGGCGGGCCTGGCCGCAGCCACAGTGCATGCCGTGACCAGCAACCCCGCCGCCACAGCCATGACCAGGAGCCAGCGCCGATACCGCCGGACCGCTGCCTGGTACTCAGGCAGAGCGGTGAGCCGATCGCCATGGGCCACCGGCCGCCGTCGGGCATTCCCGGCCTTGTACTGTCTGAGTCCCCACCAGACAGCGGCCCCAGCCATCACCAGTGCGGCAGGCAGAACCCACCAGAAAATCAGCTCCATGACCGGACCACCTCCCGGGCCGTCTCCGCAGCAGCGGCCGGTTCATCCTGGGGATACGCCGCGAACTCGCCAGGGTAGATCCGCGCTATGGCTGTGACCAGGGCGGGCGGGCCGTTCTCCTGCAACTCGGCTAGCGTCATCCGCGGAGCGGCGACCCCTGAAGCTCTCTGCACAAACATCCGGACAAGGAGACTCAGTTCCTGATGTGCCTGCCGTGCAGGTAAGCGGCCCGAGTGCGCGTCAGAGGCCACTCCGTTGATGCGTTCCAGAAATTCCTTCTGTAAAGTTTTCAGGTCCGACGTCGGTATGTAACGCTCCGCCTGGACCTCCGGACTTCTGGTACTAAGAAACACAAACAGGAACCAGCCTGCCACCAGGGCAAGCAGGCCGAGCCCGAGCCACAGCAGCCACGGACTGTACAGCAGTGGTCCATAGAAGTCCGCCCTACCGTCCATGGCGGTGCCGTTCCAGCAAGGAGAAAATCGCGGGAACAACCTCGTGGCTGCTTCCGGCGGCCACTTCAGCAATCCCGAGCCGGCGGAACATTCCGGCGCGTGCGGCTGTCCGCTCGGCAACGGCGACGCCATATGCGCGACTGACTGCTTCTGATCCGGCCAAATGGCTCATGAGTACGCGCGAATCGGCGACGTCGTACGGCTCCCCCGCCTGGCCCAGGTTTGCATCGCGTATGGTCAGCCACAGGATCTCGTGCTGAGCCCGGAGCCGGCGCAGCAGAGCCTCCAGTCCGGCATCCGGGAGAAACTCGTCCGCCACGACGAACAGCAGCATCCGCTGCCGATAGTTTCGGGCCACATGTTCCAGCTGGACACGTAGTTCACTGGGAGGAGCTGAAAGTCCCGCGTGGGCATCCACCTCGCGCAGAAGCCGTTCCAGGTGGGCCTCTCCCCCTTTGGCTGGCAGTGACCGTGAACCAGTCGAATCTCCTGCGACCAAGCCGACGACATCCCGGTGGCGGAGGGCAAGATACCCCAGGACCCCAAGGGCCATCACCGCGATGTCCTTTTTATCCTCACCGTCAGCCGCCGTGGCTGCCATATTCCGGCCTGTATCGGTCACCAGCAGCAGGGTCTGGCGCCGGACAGCAACATAGCGCCTGATCAGCGGTGAGCCGTGGCGGGCCGTCGCCTTCCAGTCGATGTCCCGGACTTCATCACCGGGAACGTAGGCCCGGAGGTCCTCAAAGTCCAGGCTGCGGCCCTTGAAGACAGAACCGTACTCGCCGTCGAGCATTCCACGGGCTTTGCGATGGGCGAAGATGGACATCTTCGACTTCACCCGCTGCACCAGGCTGGTGGTCATGGCGGACTCATGGTGTTTGCACGGACGCGACAATGGCGTCGATGATTGTCTCCACCCGGACCTGCTCGGCTACCGCTTCAAAGCCAAGGATCAGCCGGTGCCGGAACACACGGTGTGCCAGGGACTTTACGTCCTCAGGGATCACGTGGTCGCGGCCGTTCAGGAGGGCCACCGCCCGGGCCGCCTGGCTGAAGGCAATGCTGGCGCGGGGGCTGGCGCCGAATTCGATGAAACCGGCAAGCCTGGCGTCAATGTATTGAGCCGCGTTCCTGGTGACGTAGACCAGTCCGACGATGTACCGGACGATCGCGGGATCGATGTAAACCCGGCGGACCACTTCCTGGACCTCGGAAATGGCCCCCAGGGATGCAGCTGCGGCAGGCCTTTGTTCCTCTGTGAAGATGCCGGCATCGATCCGGCGGATAACTTCGGCCTCTTCAGCCGGCGTTGGGTAGTCCAGCACATCCTTGAGCATGAAACGGTCCATTTGGGCTTCCGGCAGAACGTACGTCCCCTCCTGCTCAATTGGGTTCTGGGTGGCCAGCACGAGGAACGGGGACGGCAACCGATAGACCACGCCGCCGATGGTGGTCTGCCGTTCCTGCATGGCCTCCAGCATGGCGCTCTGGGTTTTGGCGCTCGACCGGTTAATTTCGTCCAGGAGCACGATGTTGGCATGCACGGGGCCCAACTGGGTGACGAATGTTCCCTTGGCGGCGTCGTAGATCTGGGTGCCGGCTATGTCGCTGGGCAGCAGGTCCGGCGTGCACTGGATCCGGCGGAAGTCCGCGCTGACGGCGTCGGCTACCGTCTGGGCGGCAGTGGTTTTGGCCAGCCCGGGCACACTCTCCAGGAGGATATGCCCTCCGGTCATGAGGCCGATGAGGAGCGATTCGCGCAGCCGCTTCTGTCCAACTACTTTCGCTTCAAAACTGCGGGAGATGTCCCCCATGATCTGTTGGGCGAGCGCGAGTTCCGCGGGTTCGATCCTGGCGGGCGCCGTCGTCTGAAGCACTGAAATCCCCCTGAGAGCTGCTGGTTGCCGAAGGGAGTTGCCTCCCTGCGGCGCGACGGCGGAATGAAGCTCCGCCACCGGCCATCCTATCCAAACGGGAGCAGCCATTTTGGGCAATGGGGACCTCTCCCCATGAGCGGTCGGCAGGTCTATCCTGAGGGCATGATTCAGCTTCCAGCCAGCTACCAGCAGTATCTCGCCGCACAGGACCAGCACGTTGTGGACACGATCCGCCCTATCCTGATGCAGTCAGCAGCCGACCAGAAGTATGGCGTCCGGGTGGTTTACAACGCCGGGGCCACCGGCCACCAGGCCCATCTCGATGAGACGGTGCCTTACGGGACGATTGTGGAGGACATCGACTAAAGACGCTGCCGGAGCGGGCCTGGAAAAAATGCCCCACCCGATTTGCTGGTCAGTGTAAGAGGCGGGCGTTACCATGGGGCTAGTACGCCTCGCGCGGTCTCACGCCCGCCTGTCCAGTACCCGTGGAGAGCAAGGGTGGCTACGCCCGGTCCGGGCCCTGGCTCCGGCTTTTTTGTGCCGGTTCTTCGGGTACAGGGAGTCACCATGCACAGGGGAATCTTTCGCAAAGGCAGAACCGGGATCCTGGCGCTTGCCACCGTCGCCCTCGTACTCGGAACACTTCCGGGCCTGAGTGCCGCGAGCGGACCCACTCTTGCTGCGGTTAAGCCGGCCGCTGTTCCGCAGGCGGTGATACCCGCGGTGCCGGGGCAACTTCATGTGACCGCCGCAGGGGATTATTCATCCACGACACAGGCAGCCGGTGTGCTGTCCAGGATCGGCACAATTAAGCCCGATCTCCACTTGGCTCTGGGCGATCTTTCCTATGGTGCCACGGGAGCTGAGCAAAGCTGGTGCGATTTCGTGACCTCAAGAACCGGAGCCGGCTTCCCTTTCCAACTGATCGCCGGCAACCATGAAAGCAATGGACTGAACGGCAACATCAACGACTTCTCTGCATGCCTTCCGAACCAGCTTCCGGGGGCGATTGGCAGCTACGGACGTCAATACTATGTTGACGTTCCCCAACAGAACCCCGTGGCGCGTTTCGTCTTCATCTCTCCGGGCGTACCGTTTACCGAGGCCACCTGGGACTACTCTGTCGGGACCGCGCGCTACAACTGGACGGCAGCAGCGATCGACGGTGCCAGGGCTGCCTCCATTCCTTGGGTTGTTGCGGCAATGCACATGCCCTGCATCTCCATGGGGCAGTATGGCTGCACGGCAGGTACAGACGTGATCAACCTTCTCGTGAGCAAGAAAGTCGACCTGGTACTGAACGGCCATGAGCACATCTATCAACGGAGCAAGCAGCTCTCCGTGGCCGCTGGCTGCACCGGTATTGCAGCCGGCTTCTATAACGCGTCCTGCGTCCGAGACAGCGACAACTCCCTGGTAAAGGGTGCCGGGACAGTAATCTCAACGGTCGGCACGGGCGGTGTCCCCCTGCGAGACGTCTTCCCCGCTGATGCCGAAGCGGGGTATTTCGCAGCCTCTTCCGGACTTAACTCCAATCCGAGTCATGGCCTCGTTGATCTCCAATTCACCGCTACTTCGTTAACGTCCCGCTTTGTGGCGACCCAAGGCGGCTTCACAGACGAACTCACTATCGTCGCAAGCGGGGAGAACGCCCCTCCAACAGCGTCATTCACAGAATCCTGCACAGCACTGGCTTGCAACTTCAACGGTTCCGCTTCCTCCGACCCTGACGGAAGCATTGCTGCGTATTCCTGGAACTTCGGGGATGGCGGCACCGCAACCACTGCTACTCCTTCCCACAGCTACGCGGCCGCGGGAACATACACTGTCACATTGACCGTTACGGACAACGCCGGGGCCACAGCAATGGCCGCCCGGCAGGTCAATGTTGGTACAGCTTCCGTGCTGGCATCGGATGCGTTTAGCCGGACCGTCGCAAACGGGTTTGGCACGGCCGACGTCGGCGGCGCCTGGAGCACTACGGGAACCACATCTTCTTATGCAGTGTCCGACGGGGCGGGCAGGATCAGGATCCCGACGGCGGGCAGTGGCAATAACGTTTATCTGAACGGGGTCAGTTCATCCACCACGGACCTCTACCTCACGTTGGCGACGGACAAGGCGGCAAGCGGGTCAGGCCTGTACCTCTCAGTGGTAGGCCGACGCGTAGCGGGTGCCGGGGAGTACAGGGCCAAGGTTCAGCTGACAGGAAACGGTGCTGTCAGCCTTTACCTGATACGCGCATCGTCCACAGGCGCGGAGACGACCCTGGGCACGGGCCTGACAATTGCGGGGCTGAACTACGCTGTTGGTGACAAGCTCGCCGTCCGGCTACAGGTGACAGGAACCGGCCCGACGACCGTGAGCGCAAGGGTGTGGGAGCTCGGAACCACCGAACCCACAACGTGGCAGCGCACTGTCACGGATTCGACAGCAGCCCTTCAGGTCCCCGGAAGCATCGGCCTGATGGCTTACCTCTCAGGCAGCGCAACCACTGCTCCGCTGACTGTGTTGGTCGATGATCTGCGGGCAACGAGGGTAGGTTGATGCGGACCTTTCACTGATCTGGCGATTTCACTGACCCGGCTATTTCGCCTGAGCGATGTCAGCCCTCGAGCAATAATCGCTGGGAACGCGGCGCGAGGGTGTGCTCCAGGACCAGGCATGCGGCACCCACAGCACCGACGTCCTCGCCGACGCCGGTGCCCACGACCTCGATGCCGTGGATCTGCCGCGCGGCGCTGCTGCCTTCAAGCAGTTCCGGGATCCGGTTGAGATAGCGCTCTGACAGGAGGTTCCAGAAGGGGCCCCCAAATACAACGCGTTCAACGTCGAGTGTGTTGGTGATCACCGCTACAGCCCGCGAGACCAGGACGGCCGACCGGTCAATAATCTCCGCTGCCGTGCTGTTTCCTGCCTCCGCTGCCTCGAACAGCTTTGCGAAGCTGTTTTGTATTGCGGACGCCGCGCCTGAATCCCCCGCGTCGTCGTGCTCCAGCACTCCAGCCTCCACGGCCTGGGCAACCAGAACCTGAGGGATGCAGGAAGACTTAACGCAGCCTCGGAGCCCGCAATCACAGGGCGGGCCGTCAGGATCGACGACGATGTGGCCGATCTCTCCCGCGTTGCCGGACGTTCCTCTTACCAACTCGTCATTGAGCACAATTCCACAGCCGATGCCCGTACCCATATACATGAATACGAAGCTCCCCGAGCCACTGGGACCACCCGCCCAGGTCTCCGCTACAGCAGCGCTGGTGACGTCCTTATCCACCAGCGTGGACAGCCCTGTGGCCTCGGCAAGAGCATCCCGCAGGGGTACGCGGTCCCAGCCGGCAAGGAGCGGAGGGGCCACAACAGTGCCGTGCTCCAAATCGATGGGCCCCGGCGCAGCGACGCCAAGTCCGGCGATCTTCGAGGCATCCACTCCTGATTCGTCCACAAGTTTTTTGATTTCACCTGCGATCGTCGCAATCACGGCGGCGGGATCGGATCCTCCGGGCGTGTTGATCCTTGAGTGTTTTACCACTGCACCCACAAGGTCCAGGACCACGAACGTCGTTACGGCAGGGTCAAGGTGAACGCCCACAGCGTACATTCCCGAAGGATTCAGCTGCAGGATCGTCCTCGGTTTCCCAGGCCCGTTGCCCTCTTTACCGGCCTCGATGATCAGATGCTGGTCCAGGAGCCGCCGCGAAATGTTGGAGATGGTCTGCGGGGAAAGTCCGACAATCTGGGCAAGTTCCACCCGGCTCAGTCCCGCTGTTGACCGGCGAATGGCATCCAGGATGACCGTGAGATTAAAGTCACCCATCCGGGGCAGATTGGTTCCGCGCCTTGGGGACGGCTGGCGGATCTCAGTCAAGGATTCCCCTACACTTTCTCGGCAAATTTATTAGTAATCTCTGCATCGTACGTTACTCCCGGGCGTCCCGGCACGACCCCACGCGCAGTTGACCATCAGGTCTGCCGACGCCCTCAAAGTCGGTTGTCCGGTTTCAGTTTCGTCCCCGCGAAATGCTCCTGGCGACAGTGAATTTTGTGTTCCTTCCCTGCACCGTCGTCCGTCCCACCAGCCGTTCCAGAGCAGGTAAGTAAGGCAGGTGGCTGTTGAAGACGGTCCACAGTTCGCCTCCCGGTTCCAGGACTCTTGCAGCAGCCTCAAACAGCTTGATGCCGGCGCCTGCGTGAACGCTCGCTCCGAGATGGAACGGCGGGTTGAGCAGGATGAGTCCGGCGCTGGCCTCGGGCAGTGATTCCATGGCGTCATCCTGCAGCACTCTGATGCGACCCGACAGCCCGTTTGCCTGGACGGTGCAGGTGGCCGAGGCCACTGCCGCAGCGGAGCGGTCGGTCGCAGTGACCTGGGCGTCGGGATGGCTGCGGGCGTACATGGCCGCCAGAATTCCTGTTCCGCAGCCCAGGTCCACGGCATGGGCAGCGGAGGCCATTTTGGGAAGGAACGTCAGAAGGAACCTTGTTCCGATGTCCAGTTTGGTGCCGGAGAACACGGCGCCGTGGGCGCAGACAGTAATGCCGAGCTCGGCGTTTTCCTCAACAATTGGATATGGCAGGGGCCGGGTCCGGAGCTTGGGAGTACGCGCCACCAGCACGCGGGATTTCTGCCGTGCCAGCTGGGGCTTTACGTCCTCGAAACAGCGGGCAAGAACATCGTTCATACCCAGGCTCATGTGTTTGATCCGGCCGCCGGCCAGGAGAACCACGTCCGGTTCGGCATAGCGCGCCACGGCATCGGCTGCTTCTTCGAGCTCGGCCAGGGTCCGGGGAAGCTGCATCACTACAAGGCGCGCTCCGGCCAGCAGTGACGGGCCCAGCGGCAATTGCTCAAATCCGCCGATGCCAAGGGTGTCAGCGTTGTTTCGCAGGGCTTTTTCCCCGGTCACAAGATCCTGATGGACACGGACTGCGCCCGTTGTGGTGGCCTGGGACTCTGCCAGCGAAAGAGTAAGGGCCCCATAGCGGTCGCCGATCACCGTCACATTGCCGTCCCCCGGCAGGAACTCGGCTGCCGTGTCGAGCAGCAGGCTGTCCGTGGCATCCCATGCCTGCAGGTTGGCGGCCTCCACATCGGGGAACCTCCGGAGGCGGTTTAGCAGGGGAACGGCTCCGCTCTCAGTCGTGTCGTTCATGTTTCCCCTCAAGAAAGCGCAGGACACCTGCGACGGCAGCCCTGCCTGCGCGGTTAGCCCCGATGGTGGACGACGACGGGCCATAGCCCACCAGGTGCACCCTGGGCTCTGCGGCCACCTGCGTTCCATCCATAGCGATTCCGCCGCCCGGGCCTCGAAGGTGCAGCGGGGCCAGATGCTCCAGTTCTGCCCTGAACCCCGTGGCCCACAAAATAACGTCGGCGGCGAGGAAACCGCCGTCAGCCAGACGGACTCCGCCAGGCTCAATGGCAGTAAACATCTGGCTGCGGTTAAGCGCACCACGCTTCTGTGCGGCCCTGAGCGTCGGCGTCCACAGAAGGCCGGTTACCGCTACGACGCTTTGCGGCGGCAAGCCCAGCCTGACCCGTTCTTCCACAAGGGCGACGGCGTCGTGGCCTGCCTTCTGGTCGAAGTCGTCGTCCCGCCAGACGGGCTCCCTTCGGGTGAACCAGCTGGTGCTGGTGACTTTGGAAATCTCATCCAGTAGCCCTACGGCCGAGATTCCGCCGCCCACCACCAGAACGTGCTGCCCGCGGAACTCCTCCGCCGAGGCGTAATCCGCCACGTGCAGTTGCCTGCCGCGGAAGGTGAATTGGCCTGGATACACGGGCCAGAAGGGCCGGCTCCACGTTCCTGTCGCATTGATCACAGCGCGTGCGCTCCACGATCCTCCGGATGTCTGAATGAGGAGTCGCCCAGAAGGGTCAGCATCCTGCCGGGAGACGGTCCGCACTTTGACCGGGCGCTGAATTGCCAACCCCAGTTGCTGCTCGTAGTCGCTGAAGTAGCGGGTGAGGAATTCCGAGCTCGGTTCTGACGCGTCCACTTCCGGTTTCGCAATGCCAGGAAGGTCACTGATTCCGTTGACGGTAGCCATACGGAGGCTCTTCCAGCGGTGTCGCCACGCTCCCCCGGGTCCTTCTTCGGCATCAAGCACTGCGTAAGTCCATGGTGCAGCCGCCGGGCTTGTCGACGGAACAACGCTGGCGACCGGAACAACACCGCGGCGGGCCAAATGGTAGGCAGCGGACAGGCCTGCCTGGCCGGCGCCAATAACAAGGACGTCGGCCTCCGCGTCCGGCTGGGTTGCGGTCAGACCTTTTTCACCACGCCCGATTTGAGCTGCATCGGCCCCACACCGTCAACTTTGCAGTCGATATCGTGGTCTCCCACCCCATCCAGTAGCCGGATCCCTCGGACCTTAGTACCGACCTTAA
The DNA here is from genome assembly GCF_023062595.1 of Arthrobacter rhizosphaerae. Classification (GTDB taxonomy): domain Bacteria; phylum Actinomycetota; class Actinomycetes; order Actinomycetales; family Micrococcaceae; genus Arthrobacter; species Arthrobacter rhizosphaerae. The sequence goes on along the minus strand of NZ_JALLAN010000010.1, from coordinate 144,120 downwards.
TGACGGTGGAACTTCCCTTGATCCTCAAATCCTTGATAACGGTGACAGTGTCTCCGTCCGCCAGAATGTTGCCCACTGCATCCCTCGTTACCCGTTCAGGGACCTCCGCAGCAGCCTCGTCTGACCATTCGTGAGCGCATTCGGGGCAGACCAGGAGTGCCCCCATTGCATACGAGTATTCACTGGAGCATTCAGGGCAAGGGGGCAGAGCTTCATTCACCTTGCCATCGTAGTCGAGTGCCTGGCTGGCGCCATGCCGGTTGCTGGTCCAGAACCGGGTTAATAAGACAAAGAAAAACCGCCAGCCCCAGGGATAGTCCCCGGTTCCAGCGGTATTCGGTGGAGCTGAGGGGACTCGAACCCCTGACCCCCTGCATGCCATGCAGGTGCGCTACCAGCTGCGCCACAGCCCCGAATGCCGACCCCCGTGAAGAATTATTCTTTGCGGAAGCAACTCGACCAGCTTAATGCACAAACTGACGGGATGCGAATCCGGACAGGAAACCTCCGCGTCCATGCGGGAACACCAGAAATCAACGGCCCGCCATCAGCGGATCGGGAAACAAAAAATCCGCCGGAACCTTGCGGTCCCGGCGGATATCCGGTGGAGCTGAGGGGACTCGAACCCCTGACCCCCTGCATGCCATGCAGGTGCGCTACCAGCTGCGCCACAGCCCCGAATTTTCGTTGCCCCTGCACAAATTCGACCGGATATTCGGTCTCATCCAGCTGATTTCCGATCCGGATCTCTCCGGAGCAACTCAAATATCTTAGATCAGCCCTTCGGAAAATTCCAAATCGGGCATATTCGTCTTTTGGCGCTATTACTCGGTCTCGGAGGAGACAGCAGCTTTGGCAGACGTGTCATTTCCCAGTTGCAGATCCACCACAGGGCAATCCTTCCACAGGCGCTCCAAGGCGTAGAAAACCCGGTCTTCCTCATGCTGGACGTGGATGACGATATCCGAGTAATCCAGCAGCACCCAGCGGCCGCCGGACCTGCCTTCGCGGCGGACCGGGCGCAGTTCCTGCTTGGAGAGCTCCTCCTCGATGCCGTCAACGATGGCATTGACCTGACGCTCGCTCGGTGCTGACGCGATCAGGAACACGTCGGCGAGGGCCAGGCGCTCACTGACGTCGAGGGCAACGATGTCCTCGGCGATTTTCTCCGCCGCAGCCTTGGCTGCGAGACGGGCTGTGGCGATGGATGATTCAGATGCAGTCACGGGACTCCTTGTAGTGGGTTAAAGCGGGGTTCAGCGGGTCAGGCCGCTGATAATCATGGTGACGCCGGCAATCAGCGCAACGATGCCAATGGCGAGTACAGCCAACTGAAGCAGGCGCAGGCGGTGGGCCCTGCCCAGGCCTGCAGTGACGGCGTCCAGCGGTTCAAGGCCATACGCTGCATTTGCGCTGACACGCGGATGCTCGGTGTAATTTTCCTCTGCCTCTGCGTCCCAGGTCTGTGCCTGTCTGCGCTGAACGCTGACGGGTGTTGTCTGCGGGGCCGCGGGGGCCGCGGGTGAGGATGCTGCCTGCGCCACGGCCTCAGCACGAGCCAACACTCCGGAGCGACCGGTGACGGGACCGCTGGTGTTCAGCCGAGGCGCTCCCGGCTTTCGTGGACCAGACTGCCGTTTTGCCGGGACGCGGGGTCCCGGGTGGGTCACCACCGGCACGTAGGACGTGGCCGGCTTCTTCATGACCGGGCGGTCGATGCCTGGGACCTGCACAAATTCGAGCGGCGTCACCATGGCAAGGTTGCTGGCTGCTGAAGGGTCGTGGCGTGGCTGCTGGGGTGCCGTCGCTTGCTCCGCGAGCTTCTGCTTTGCCATGGCACGCTTGTTGAGCACGGCGGCACGCTCGGCCAAGGCAATCTGCTGGGCCAGGATCTCGGGGTCCACGGCCTCCGGATCATTCGCCGCGATGTGCTCCATTTTGGCCAACTGGTTCCTGGCCTGTTCGGCAATAAGCGTGCGGGTGGCCAAAGCCTGCTCCACAGTCATGCCGTCCGGAACGTTCAAACCGTCTAAACCGGCATCCTGACGTTCAGCAGGGGACCCTCCATGCGATTCCTGGCGCCGTGACTTGTCACCTTCGGCTGGGGCACTCGCGCCACCCCGGGGTGCCGGGATCACCGGATTCGCAGCAGTCGGCGGAGAAGCTTCAGCCCTCAACTGCTGAAGCCTCAGCTGACGCCGCGTGGGCGGCCCGCCAGCTGAAAGCTGCTCTTCCTTCTCGGCCAATTCTTTGATCGTCCGCAGCGCGGCACGGTCCCTGGCGCGGATCTGGGAAGAACGTTCAGCAGATGTCCTGACTGAATCCACTGGCTCAGTCGCAACCCGCCGCACCCGGCCCGTGCTTCCGGTGTCCGGAGATTCGGTGTCCGGGCTGTCCGTGTGCTGGCTGTCTTCGGGCTGGGGGGCTGCTGGCTGTTTCGAGACAGGAGGAACCTGACCGGGTGCCTGTGCTCCGGCGTCGCGGGTTTCTTCCAGACGCGCATCTCTTGCCTGTCGTAGTTCACGACGGCTGCGGACGGGTGGCTGTTCCTGACTCATTTAAAACTCATTCAGTGCTGGCTGGTTTGTCTGGCGGTGGGTTGTGCGCGGTGCTCGTGGCCGGGCTGAGTCCCGGCGTAGAGCCCGTATTTGGCAATGTATTGGACGACGCCATCGGGTACGAGATACCAGACAGGCTCCCCTGCGGCCACTCTGCTGCGGCAGTCCGTTGAGGAAATCGCCATGGCCGGCACCTCAAGGAGGCTGACGTCATCGCGGCCCATTCCATCCAACACATGGCCTGGCCTTGTCACCCCGACGAAGTGTGCGAGGGACCAGAGTTCCTCGATGTTCTTCCATGACAGGATCTGCGCCATGGCGTCAGCGCCGGTGATGAAGAAAAGATCAGCGTCGGGACGCTGGATGTGAAGGTCGCGGAGCGTGTCTATCGTGTAGGTCGGTCCGGGCCTGTCGACGTCGACACGGCTGACAGTGAAGCGGGGGTTGGATGCCGTGGCGATGACCGTCATCAGGTAACGATGCTCCGGCTCACTGACTTTCTTAGTCATTTTCTGCCAAGGCTGCCCGGTGGGCACAAAAACAACTTCGTCCAAGCCAAACTGCGCGGCCACTTCGCTGGCCGCGACAAGGTGCCCGTGATGGATGGGGTCGAATGTGCCGCCCATCACGCCCAGACGCAGGCGGCGCTTCGCACCGCTCTGCTGCAGTTTGGCGGAAATGTTAGTGACCCTGGCCGTGATCGTGCTTGTTCGGGTGCTGACGGTGGGGATCCGCATGTTCGTCAACAGCTTCGTGGCGCCTGCCGAGGTTGGTGTAGGACAGGGTCACGAACATCAGCGCTACGAGGATGGCAAAAATCACCGCGCCGAACACCCAGGGCTCGGCCCACAATGGAGCGAGCTCCTCATGGCCGGCTTCGCCGCCGGCGGTGGCAGCGATGGACGTGGCGATCTGCTGAAGCAGCATTTTCTCCCCTACTGAGTACAAAGGATGACGACGGCGGGCGGTCCCACCGTTCAGGACTTCTGTTCTATGTTACAGCTTTGCTAGCTGCGGATTTGGCCCTCGCCCTGGACGATCCACTTGGTGGTGGTCAGTTCGGGCAGGCCCATCGGTCCGCGCGCGTGCAGTTTTTGGGTGGAAATTCCCACCTCGGCCCCGAGACCAAACTCACCGCCGTCAGTGAACCGCGTTGACGCATTCACTATCACTGCGGCCGAATCCACCTCGGCGATGAACCGCTCCGCGTTGGCGAGGTTGTTGGTCAGAATCGCCTCAGTATGGCCAGTGGACCACGTCCGGATGTGCTTCACGGCGTCGTCCAGGCTGTCCACAATGGCCACTGCGAGATCCAGGTCCATGTATTCGGTGGCCCAGTCCTCGTCCGTGGCAGGAACAGTGTCAACCGAGGCAGGCAAAGCTGCGCGGGTCCGTTCATCAGTGTGAAGGGTAACCCCTGCTTTGCGAAGCGCCGCGGCAACAGCGGGGAGGACACTCGATCCGGAATGGACCAGGAGGGTCTCCACGGTGTTGCAGACACTGGGACGCTGCGTCTTGGCGTTGAGGAGGATCTCGGTTGCCATCTCTTCATCGGCGGATTCGTCAATGAAGATGTGGACGTTTCCTTCGCCTGTCTCGATGACAGGAACCGAGGAGTTCGCCACCACCGTCTGGATGAGCTCCCGGCCGCCCCGGGGAATCAACACGTCCACACGTCCGCGTGCACGCATCAGTGCATTCGCGCCTTCACGCCCGTACTGGTCAACAGTCTGGACTGCATCCGCCGGAAGGCCTACTGATTCGAGGGCATCGCGCAGGATCTGAACCAAGGTGTCGTTTGTTGAGGCCGCTGCCGTTCCGCCACGAAGAATAACGGCGTTTCCGCTCTTGAGCGCGAGGCCGGCGATATCGACAGTGACGTTGGGTCGGGCTTCGTAAATCGCGGCAACCACGCCCATGGGCACGTTAATCTGGCGCAGGCGCAAACCGTTGGGCAGCGTCTGCCCCCGCACCACATTTCCCACGGGATCAGGCAGATTGGCGAGGCTCTCCAGCGCCGCGGCGAGGGCTTCGATGCGCTTTTCATCCAGCGTCAGCCTGTCCAGTAGCGCAATTGAGGTGCCGTTGGCTTTGCCCGCGGCTACATCCTTTGCGTTAGCGGCCAAAATCCGGCCACGGTGCTCAAGCAGGGCATCACCGACGGCCCGGAGTGCCCGGTCTTTCCACGCACGATTGGCGCGCGCCATCCGCCGTGCGGCGTGGCGGGAGCGGTCTGCGATTGCGTGGACGGCGGCTTCTACTTCAGCAGGAGTCGACGGCGTAATTCCAGCGTCCGGAGCCGGGGCAACCAGGGGGGTTTCCTCGGAAATCGCAGGTGCATTGGGAATCAGGGCCTCAGTCATGGTTCAAGTTTAGGCGAGCACGCGGGCTAAACCAGCACCAGATCGTCAACGTGAACAACTTCACGGTCATAACCGCGACCCAAGGCCTTGCCGAGTTCCTTCGTGGAGCGGCCCAACATCTGGGGAAGTTCGGAGGCGGAGTAGTTAACCAGTCCGCGCGCAATCACGGTGTTGTCGGCAGAAACCATCTCGACGGCGTCGCCCGCTTCAAAGTCGCCATGCACGGCGGAAATACCGGCAGGGAGCAATGAGGTCCGCCTGTCCCGGACAGCCAGCACCGCGCCGTCGTCGAGAACGAGACGTCCCTGGACGGAGGCGAGGTGGGCCAGCCAGAGCAGCCGGATGGGTTTCCGGGAGCCGTTGACTGAGAACCACGTGCCAACGTCCTCCCCCGCCAGGGCTGCCGCAGCGTTCCGGGTGGAGGTGACCAGTGCGTGGATCCCGGATCCCGCGGCAATCGTTGCCGCTTCCACCTTGGTGAGCATCCCTCCGGTTCCCACTCCCGCCTTGCCAGCACTGCCGATGGAGACCCCGTCAAGATCGTGCGGCCCGGCAACGTGCGGTATCCGCAGCGCACCGTGCGAGGGGGGCCCGTCGTAAAGGGAGTCGACGTCGGACAGCAGAACCAGGACGTCGGCGCGCACGAGGTGGGCCACGAGGGCGGCGAGGCGGTCGTTGTCACCGAAGCGGATCTCGTGGGTCGCCACGGTGTCGTTTTCGTTGACCACCGGAACCACGCCGAGGTTCAGGAGCCTGTCGAGGGCACGGAAAGCATTGGTGTGCTGGCTGCGGCGCATGAAGTCATCGGCGGTCAGGAGTACCTGGCTCACCGTCACCCCGTGGGCGCCGAAAGCCTGCGTGTAGCGGGCCATCAGGAGCCCTTGCCCAACGCTCGCGGCAGCCTGCTGGGTGGCAAGATCCCTGGGACGTTTCGCCAATCCGAGAGGTGCCAGACCCGCGGCGATGGCTCCCGAAGAGACCAGGATGATCTCGGTTCCGGCGTTCCGTTTGTGGGCCAGTGCATCAGCAAGGCCGGTCAGGGCTTCTTCAGAAATACCGCCCTTGATGCTGGTCAGGGAGGACGAACCCACCTTGACCACAATGCGCCGGGCACCCGAAAGGACGCTCCGGTCAGGAACCGCTGTGGTCCTGGCCGGGCTCACGGCCTTAGTCGTCATCTTCTGCGCCCAGTCCACTCTCCTTGAGCGGGCGTGCAGCACGGCGGCCGCTTACGGATTCGGTCCAGATACCAGCCTTGCGTTCTGTTTCCAGTTCGGCGCGGGCGGCAGCTTTCGCGTCCTTGCGTTCCTGTTGCTCGTCGCGTTTCTGTCCACGGGTGGGGCGGTCGCCTATATCGGCAAAGCGCACATCCGTGCCGCGAGGCGATGCGAGCAGCTCGGCACCGGCCATCATGGTGGGCTCCCAGTCGAAGACCACGCCGTCGTCCTCGCCGATCACCACAGTGTCGCCGGGCTTGGCACCCTGTTTGAAGAGTTCGTTCTCGACGCCGAGCTTGGCCAGGCGGTCCGCGAGGTAGCCGATGGCTTCCTCGTTGGTGAAGTCAGTCTGCTTGACCCAGCGCACCGGCTTGTCACCAAGCACGCGGAACAGCGGCTCCAGGTTCTTCTCTTCCCTGCGGATTTTGAAGCCTGCCTCATTGACGGCGCGGGGCCGGAGCACGGGGGCGTGAACCTTCGGCGGGGTGGCGGCCACGGCGTCACGGGCTGCCTTAACGATTTCGGCCATGGCGAAGCCCAACTGGCGGAGTCCCTCGTGGCTTGTCGCGGAAATCTCGAACACACGGTATCCACGCGATTCCAGCTCGGGGCGCACAAATCCGGCCATGTCCTTGCCATCCGGGAGGTCCACCTTGTTCAGGGCAACCAGGCGCGGGCGGTGGTTCAGTGGCACAACCTCGCCGTCTGTGCCGGCATAGCTCATGTCGACGGCGTACTTCTCAAGTTCCGCTTCAATGATGGCCAGGTCGGACAGCGGATCGCGATCGGATTCCAATGTGCCGCAATCGAGGACGTGAACCAAGGCGGCACAGCGTTCGACATGCCGAAGGAAGTTATGGCCCAGGCCCTTGCCTTCGCTGGCACCTTCAATGAGGCCGGGAACGTCGGCGATGGTGAAACGGACATCGCCGGCCTGGACCACACCGAGGTTAGGGATAAGCGTGGTGAACGGGTAGTCGGCGATCTTGGGCCTGGCCGCAGACATGGCCGCGATCAGGCTGGACTTACCCGCCGATGGGAAGCCGACCAGGGCGATGTCCGCGATGGACTTGAGTTCCAGGACGATGTCGCTGGATTCGCCTTCGATGCCGAGGAGGGCGAAGCCGGGCGCACGGCGCTTTTGTGAGGAGAGCGAAGCATTTCCCAGGCCACCGATTCCGCCGGCTGCTGCAATGTACTCTGCACCTTCTCCTACGAGGTCAGCGAGGACTTTGCCGTCCTTGGATTTGACCACGGTGCCATCCGGAACGGGCAGGATCAGGGTTTCGCCGTTCTTCCCGCCGCGCCAGTCGCCCATGCCGGGGCCCCCATTGGTCGCGTGGCGGTGGGGTGCGTGGTGGTAGTCCAGCAGGGTGGTGGTCTGGTGGTCAACGCGCAGGATGACGTCGCCGCCATTGCCGCCATTGCCGCCGTCGGGTCCGCCCAGGGGCTTGAACTTTTCACGGTGAACGGAAACACAGCCGTGGCCGCCGGTACCGCCGGATACGTGCAGTACTACCCGGTCTACAAAGCTCGCCACGTGGATCTCCTCAGTGCTGTTTTCCGGACGTCCGAAAGATGCCCAAGATGATTGTAATGCGGTTAAAACACCGGTGGAGCGGACCATATGGCCCGCTCCACCGGTTCAAAAACTATTTGTTACTCTGCAGCTGCAGCAGTAACGATGTTCACGACCCGACGGCCGCGGCGGGTGCCGAATTCAACAGCGCCTGCCTGCAGTGCGAACAGGGTGTCGTCGCCGCCGCGTCCTACGCCGGCGCCCGGGTGGAAGTGGGTGCCACGCTGGCGGACGATGATTTCGCCTGCCGAAACGACCTGGCCACCGAAGCGCTTGACGCCAAGGTACTGTGCGTTCGAGTCACGACCGTTGCGAGTGGAACTCGCGCCTTTTTTATGTGCCATTTGAAATGCCTGCCTCTAAATTCTGGGGAATCTGCTGAAAACCTGAACAGTAACCAGTGGCTACTTGATACCGGTGATCTTGACCTTGGTCAATTCCTGACGGTGACCCTGGCGCTTCTTGTAGCCGGTCTTGTTCTTGAACTTCTGGATGACAATCTTCGGACCACGGAGGTCCTGAAGGATTTCAGCCGTAACAGTTACCTTAGCCAGATCCGCAGCTGCGGACGTGATCTTGTCACCGTCTACCAGGAGCAGTGCGGGCAGCTGAATAGTGCTGCCGGCTCCACCGGTGACGCGGTTCAGGGTAACGAAGTCTCCAACGGAAACCTTCTCTTGGCGGCCGCCTGCGCGGACAATCGCGTACACCACTTGGGAACTCACTTCTCTCGACGTTTCTTACTAAATTTGCGTGCGGAACCTGGGTCCGGATATTTGGCCTGGCTCACGCTGTGCCTCAACGCCGTGGATTCCTCAAGGAAATCCGTGAGCTAGCCCGGAAACAATGTCCACTTGTTTTCCAAGTGGCCGGTTCCCGAGGTCAAAACCCAAGTGTTGGCGTAAGCACCGAAGATCTAGTTTACGCTAATTTTGCCTTCGGCCGCAAATGAGGCTGGTTCCGGGGCTGAGTACGTGATAGGGGCCACAACGGCTGACCTGACGACTTCCCGAACCTTGCCCCATGATCTTACAGGCTCCCCGGCCGCTTCAGGTTCACGCGTGCAGGCGTGGCGCGTCAAAGAATTCGACCTCGTAGCGGGAGGACTGCCCGAACGCCGCCACCATTGCTTGGCGCTCGGCCTCGGAACCTGCCCGTGCGGCCCTCTCCGTAAACTTGATGGCCTGGCGTGTTGCGGCGGCAAACTCCTCGTCCGCGTACGTCCGCAGCCAGTCGGCGTAGGCATGTCCCGCCGGAGCACCGGTGGCCTGGAATTCCGTGTGGAGGGTGGCTCCTACTTCAGCGTAAAGCCAGAAACATGGCAAAGCAGCAGCAACAAGCACTCCGTAGCTTCCCGCAAGTGAGCTGGCAAGGAGGTGGTCCACGTACGACTTTGTCACAGGCCCCAGCCCCGACTGGACGGGGCGTGTGCTGAGCCAACTGCGGTGGAGTTCGGATTCGACTTCCAGGCACTGCTGTGCGGACCGTGCCCAGAACAATTGTTCCTCTTCGGTGGGAGCCATTGCCGAGGCCCTTGCGAGCACCCTCGAATATCCGTTCAGGTAGATCGCGTCCTGGCTGAGGTAGTAGGCAAACTGCTCTTCGGGCAGGGAGCCTTCAACGAGGCCACGGATGAACTCGAGGCGGTAGATGGATGACAAATGATGGTCCGCGCTCTCGCGCAGCTCCTCCATGAAGTCTTTTCCGGACTGCCCTGCTGGCTGCCCTGCGAGCTCCCTTGCGGTGTTGGCCTGAAAGTGGTGAAAGTGATGGACAGGGCCGGCTCCCCTGCCAACCTCGAGGATCTCTGATTCTTCCAAGGCTCCGCGGAGCCAGGGCTTGACCTCCCGCAGGGCCTCTTCCCAGCTTCCCAGCCGCGCCTGGGCGGTCGCCAAAGCTGACGACAGTGAACATCCGGTTCCGTGGCTGTTCCTCGTCGGCACACGGTCACCCGGCACCACCACCACCTCCGCCTCGAATCCGGGCGAAGCACTCACGAGGGCATCCGGGCATTCCCCGCCGTCGAGATGCCCGCCCTTAACCAACACTGTGGCGCCCGTGACGGCTGCGAGGCGCCTGCCCTGCTCCAGCGCCGCGTCCCAGTTCTTCGCCAGGGGCTCCTCCAGCAGCATGGCGAGCTCCGCGAGGTTCGGCGTGAGCAGATCAGCCAGGGGCAGCAGAGCACGCAGTGCTGCTTCAGCGGATTCCTGGAGCAGCCGGTCCCCGCTGGTGGCCACCATGACAGGATCCAGGACCACGACGCCGGGGCGTACTTTAGTAAGCCAGCTCCTGACCACCCCGATGACGTCAGCGTCTCCCAGCATCCCGATTTTCACGGCGTCCACGACGATGTCATCACTGATGGCATCCAGCTGTTCGGCTAAAAAGGAGGCGGGCGGCACATGGACGGCACGGACGCCTTGGGTGTTCTGCGCCGTAAGTGCCGTAACAACTGCCATTCCGTAGCCACCATTGGCCGCAATACTCTTCAGGTCTGCCTGGATCCCGGCGCCGCCTGACGGGTCTGAGCCTGCTATCGCCAGTACTCGGGGGATGGTCCGGAGAACAGCTCTGACGGAATCGGCAGGCGCAGGTGACGGCAAAAACGTTGAGGACAAAGGAGACATCCCTTCGCCGGTGCTAACCGGACAGGTTCAACGGGTGTGGATCTCAGCCGGCCCTTTGCGCGGCACCCCGTGTCAGGATCCCAGCCTAGCTGGTGTGAGCCGGTGTTAAACAGCTGAAGCCCGGACCGGGAGATTCCAGTCCGGGCTTCAGCCCTATCTAATGCCTATTGGCTGCAGTTCGCTTTGGAACAGCTCAACTCTCACAGCTCTGAGGCGGGCACTCCCACACCGAGGATGATGGGCTCGCTTGCCGAGGCGGCCGGCTTCGCGGGCGCCAGCGGAACCTTGGCCGCGTAAGTGGAACCGGTGGCGGCAGGCGCATCCTGGTTCTGCTCGACGGCGGTCTCGTTCGCAGCCCCCTGCGCACGGCTGGCGCTGCGGTTACGGCGCCCCCGCCTGGAGGACGATCCAGCTGCGATCGGAGCGGCGTGGACCTCGGCTACAGGCCTACGGGCTTCCTCAGGCTTCCGTGTTTCCTCAGTCTCCTGTGGCTGATCACTCTGCTCACCCAGGTGGGCAAAGGCCTCCGCCAACAGGTCCAAAGTCAACTCAGGTGTCCCCGTTGACGCCTCACCAGCGTGGTCCACGAACGGAAGAACCACTCGTTCACCACCGAAGGTAAGGACAGCGGCGGGACGTCCACCGGAGGTGTCGTCGCCCTGGCCGGAGCGGCTGGCGTCGGAACCTGCCTGAACAGGCTCTGTTGCCTGCGCCCGCGACGTTTCGCGGGAGCGGGACGGCGCGTGGGCAACGGATTCCGAGCGAACAGCTTCCCGTTCGGCAGTGGCTGCGTTGGCACGGGCCGCCTGGACGTCGTCGTCATGAAGGTGGGCGGCATGCGCCGCGGCGGCGATGTTGGCCAGCGCTGCCCGGGTTGCTTCGGCCTTAGCGTGACGTTCGGCCTCAGTGGGTTCGGCGTGAACCGGTGCCGGAAGCGTCAGCGGCTCTCCAAGGCCCTGCCCGCCCTTGCCGCGGCGCCGCTTGCGCTCTGTCCGCGCAGCCGGCTGCACTTCGGCGCGCGGCACATAGTGCTCGGCGGCAACGGTGTTGGCCCTGCGGTGCTCCACTGGCTCGTCATGGGTGACAACGCCGCGGCCGGCGCAATGCTCGCACTGCTCGCCGAAGACCTCAAGGAGGCCGGTACCCATCCGCTTACGGGTCATCTGGACCAGGCCCAGTGAGGTAACTTCAGCCACCTGGTGCTTGGTCCGGTCACGGCCCAGGCACTCGACCATCCTGCGGAGTACCAGATCCCGGTTGGACTCCAGGACCATGTCGATAAAGTCGATGACGATGATGCCGCCGATGTCCCGCAGGCGCAGTTGGCGCACAACTTCCTCAGCAGCTTCCAGGTTGTTCTTGGTGACGGTCTCTTCAAGGTTTCCGCCGCTGCCCGTGAACTTGCCGGTGTTGACGTCCACTACCGTCATCGCCTCAGTGCGGTCGATGACCAGGGAGCCACCTGACGGCAGGAAGACCTTACGGTCCAGCGCCTTGTGGATCTGCTCATCGATGCGCCAGGCCGAGAAGATGTCCTGGTCCTTGGTCCACTTTTCCAGGCGGCCAACAAGGTCAGGTGCCACGTAGGTCACGTAGGCCTCGATGGTGTCCCAGGCGTCCTCACCGGAGACGATCAGCTTGGAGAAGTCCTCGTTGAAGACGTCACGGACCACCTTGATGGTGAGGTCCGGTTCCCCGTAAAGCAGTTCCGGTGCCAGGACTTTCGTGGAGGTCGCTTGGCTTTCGATGCCTTCCCACTGCGCGCGGAGGCGGTTGATGTCGTGCGTGAGTTCCTCTTCGGAAGCCCCCTCCGCGGCAGTGCGGACAATGACGCCCGCATCTTCGGGCAGGCGGTCCTTGAGGATTCGCTTGAGCCGGTTCCGTTCGACGTCGGGAAGCTTGCGGGAGATTCCGGTCATGGAGCCGCCCGGCACGTAGACCAGGTAGCGGCCCGGCAGGGAAATCTGGCTGGTCAGGCGTGCGCCCTTGTGCCCTACGGGGTCCTTGGTGACCTGGACCAACACGGAGTCGCCTGATTTGAGGGCGTTCTCGATGCGGCGCTGCTTGCCTTCAAGGCTGGCAACATCCCAGTTGACCTCGCCCGCGTACAGCACGGCATTACGGCCGCGACCGATGTCGACGAAGGCAGCCTCCATGGACGGCAACACGTTCTGGACTTTACCCAGGTAAACGTTGCCGATCAGTGAATCCTGCTGGGTCTTGGACACGAAGTGCTCGGCCAGGACGCCGTCTTCGAGAACGGCGATCTGGATTCTGTCGTCGCGCTGGCGGACGATCATCTGCCGGTCGACGGATTCACGGCGTGCCAGGAATTCAGCTTCAGTGATGACCGTGCGACGACGGCCCGTATCGCGCGACTCGCGCCGGCGCTGCTTCTTCGCCTCAAGGCGCGTGGAACCCTTGACGCTCGTGACGCGGTTGTTTACGGGCGCCTCGCTGACGGCCCGCGGAGCGCGGACCCTCGTTACGGTGTTGGGAGGATCATCATCTCCCCCGCCGGTAAGTTCAATGTCCTGGTCACCACGGCGGCGACGACGACGGCGACGCGACGTCACGCCGTCACCCAAACCTGCAGTTCCCTGCTCATCAGCTTCCGCTTCACCGGCGTCACCGTCGGTGTCCTCTGTATCGTCTCCGGGCTCACGGTCGGTTCCGCGGCTACGGCCACGGCGGCCGCGGCTGCGGCGACGGCGGCGGTTGCCGGATTCGTCCAGTTCGCCCTCGTCAGAGGCGTTCTCGGTTTCATCTTCGTCCTCAACAACAGGTGCCGGGACAGGCCGGACGACCGTGCTGAGATCGGGCGCCTGGAAAATCATGGAGGTTACCGAACCTGGCTCCAGGAACAAGGAACCCACCGCGCCGGCTGTCTCGGGCTTAGGCTGCTCGGCAGCCACTACTTCCGGAGATTCCGGGCGTTCCTGGGCAGCCTCGGTTTCCTGGCCCGGAGCAGTAACAGCGGCACCGGCAGACTGGACAGCGTCAACTGCTGCTTCTTCAGGCTCGGTAGTCCCCTCGGCGGCTTCCTCGTCAACTGCGGGACCAGCTACTTTGGCGCGGCTGGCACGCCGACGTACAGGCTTCTTCTTCGGGGCGTCTTCCACCGCAGAGTCCAACGCTGCGGGTTCTTCGGCGACTGCTGCTTCTCCAGCGGCGGCTGCGTCCTCAGCGGCGGCTTCTTCGGCCACGGCGGCTTCCTCAGCGACGGCGGACTCAACGCGCTTGCGTGCACGGCTGCGTTTTGCGGGAGCGGCCTTTTCCGGTGCCCCGGTTGCTTCACCCGTGTCCGCGGCAGCAGCGGCCGGATCGATGGGGATGCCTTCTGCGGTGACGGCTTGGGTCTTAGGTATGGCCTTGCGGCGGGTCCGGGTGGCCTTCTTTGGCGATTCGGGAGCTTCCGCAGCTTCGACGTTAACGGCTACAACTTGGTCTTTATCCATATGTGGCGATACTCCTGCCCCTGACGTACCGCCACATTCGGCACCCATTGGGGCACATATTGTCAAAACCCGCAGGCATTGACAGAAGTCAATTGAATACCCTCAGGTTCGCACCGGCAGTGGGGTGCGGCAGCCCTGGAGGGCCGGCGAAATTGTTCTGAAAACCCGTTGTTCTACCAGCCACAACCAGGTGCCGTCCAATGGCATTGCGTGATAGGCCGTGATCGAAGGATCCCCGGCGTGCCCTGCTCATCATTGGCGGTCTTGGGAAACAAGTCACCGGACCGGAATCCGAATGTGGTTCGTCTTCCAGCCACGTTCATTCTCTCACACGAGGAGTCGATTCACGGGGGACGCGCACAACAGCGGCCACGGTGCCGGCGACTCCGGGTGGACTGCCACACCGGGACACCGCCGTCACACCGCGCACCCAGAGTCCGGCGTTACAATCGGGCAAGGACCACTCAACACAAAGGACGCATCAAGCTCATGCCCAGCATCTCCAAGACCACTGGCGGCGCTGCGCCTGCACAGGGTTTCACCGACTCCGCCGGAAACCCCGAGGAGCAGGGGTTGCCTCCGATGACCCGTGCCCGCCCGTTCGCCTGGCTTCTGGTTACCACGGGCATCATCGGCTGGCTCGCCTCGGGAATTCTGGTTCTTGAGAAACTCGAAACGCTCAAAGACGCCAACTACACCACCGTATGCGACATCAACCCGTGGATCTCCTGCGGTCAGGTCATGCAGACGTGGCAAAGCTCTGTCTTCGGCTTCCCCAACATGTTCATCGGCATCGTGGCGTTCGCCATCATTATCACCACGGGCATGGGGTTGCTCGCCGGGGCCACGTTCGGCCGGTGGTACTGGCTGGGCCTTCAGACCGGCGTGACCTTAGGCTTCATTTTCGTGATCTGGCTCTGGTCTCAGGCACTGTACGACATCCATGTCCTGTGCCCCTTCTGCATGGTTGTCTGGGCGGCCATGATTCCGCTGTTCGTCTGGGTGACGATCCGCAACGTGGCCCACAAGGTCATCCCTGTTTCCGCGGGCCTGGCAAAGACACTTGGCGATTATGGCTGGATCATCACGGCACTCCTGTACGTAGCCGCGATCGCGTCGATCTTTTTTGCCTTCCTGAACATGTTTGTTGGCAACTCGGGAATGTAACCCGGGTTCCTCACGCGCCGAAAGTGCAGATAAGGCCAATGTCCGCGCCGGACATTGGCCTTATCTGTCATCTCGCGCAGGAGTGAGGGGTGCCTACGGGAACCAGATGCCGATCTCGCGCTCGGCCGAGTCGATGGAATCGGAGCCATGGACCAGGTTCTGCTGGACCTTCAGGCCCCAGTCACGGCCGAAGTCGCCACGGATGGTTCCGGGGGCCGCGGTGGTGGGATCGGTGGTGCCCGCCAGCGAACGGAAGCCCTCGATCACTTTGTGGCCTTCGAAGATGGCAGCAACCACCGGGCCGCTAAGCATGAATTCCACGAGGGGCTCGTAGAACGGCTTGCCGGCGTGCTCGGCATAGTGCTGCTCGAGCAGTTCCCTGCTGGCATTGACCTTTTTCAGCTCGGCCAGCGTGTAGCCCTTGGCCTCAATCCGGCTCAGGATGATGCCGCTCAGGTTCCGGACAACGCCGTCGGGCTTGATCAAAACGAGGGTGCGCTCAACGCTCACAGGTGCTCCAAAGTAGTTGGTGGTGGGGTTCTCCGTAAGTCTACGGGGTTTCGCTGCCGGCTTCGGGCTCACTCCCGACCGGATGGGAGGCTTCCCATTCGGCCTGTTCACGCTCCCGCTGGGCGGCTTCAGAATCGAGCCGGATGCCCGTACGGATGCCGTACCACCAGGCAAGGGCAAACAGTCCGCCAACGAGGAACATCATCGGTTCCACGAGTCCGGTAAGGATCAACACAAGCTGCAGCACCCAGCCGAGGCCTACGCCCCAGGGTTTGGACAGCACAGCGCACGTGAAAACCAGGACAAGGCTTAGGGCGATGCCGACGGAAAGAATGAGTACGGGAGAAATCTCCCCACGCCTCAGGCCAAATACCGCCAGTGTTGCGAAGAACGCCACGAAGCCCTCAAGCAACAGGACCGTCGAGGCGAACATCACTTTGGTGGAGCGGCGTTTCTTTGGCATGCCCGGCTGCCATTCACGCTGGGCCTTGGTGAGTCTGGCCATCGCCTATACCTCGGTCTTCCCCAGCAGGATGCGGGCTTCTGCAACGAGGGTGATGGAGCCGGTCACGAGGACGCCACCGGAGAGGTCATCATTAGACTCGGCGCGCTCCACGGCCCATTCAAGGGCGTCGTCCAATTGGGCCGCGACGTGGACGTTGTCCTCGCCAAATCCCAGGTCCAGGGCCAGCTCTTCAAGGTCTTCCGCCGGGACAGCACGGGGCGAGTTGGACTGCGTAAAACAGTATTCAGCCGCGAGGTCTCCAAGTGACTCTTTGAGCTGACGGAGAATCTCCTCAGCATCCTTTTCCTTGAGCACGCCCACCACCACCACGAGTTTTGTCAGGGTGAAGGCTTCATGGATGGCTTCGGCCGAGACCCGGATTCCTTCGGGGTTGTGGGCGGCATCCACGATGATGGTGGGCGCAGTCCGCACCACTTCCAGCCGGCCGGGCGAGGTCACGGATGCGAAGGCCTCCTGGAGGATTTCGGCGTCGAGCTCTTTCTCCCCTCCGCCGAGGAATGCCTCAAGAGCTGCCACGGCCACAGCAGCGTTCTCAGCCTGATGCGCGCCGTGCAGCGGCAACAGCAGGTCCTCGTAGCGCCCTGCGAGTCCCTGGATGGTGACGACCTGGCCGCCGACAGCAACAGTGCGTGACGCTACACCGAACTCAACACCCTCAAAGCGGAACGGAACCTGGACTTCCTTCGCTTTTTCCAGGAGCACCTGTGCTGCGTCCACGGGCTGGGCTGCGCTGACCAGGAATCCGCCGGGCTTGATGATGCCCGCTTTCTCGTACGCGATGTCCTCGGTGGTGTCGCCAAGGAGGTCGGTGTGGTCCAGCGAAATCGGCGTAACGACGGCAACCTGCCCGTCGCCCACGTTCGTGGCGTCGGTGATGCCGCCCAAACCGACTTCCATCACAGCAACGTTGACCGGCTGGTCCGCGAATACGGCGAAGCCGAGGATGGTGAGGCATTCGAAGTAGGTCAGCCTGGGCTGGCCTTCGGCAACGAGCTCTTTGTCCACTATCTCCAGGTAGGGCCTGATCTCGTCCCAGATCCGCACGAAGGTGTCATCCGGTACCGGCGAGCCGTCAATACTGATCCGTTCCGTCACCTTGGAGAGGTGCGGGCTGGTGTAGCGCCCGGTGCTGAGGCCATGGGCGCGCAGGCCGGCCTCGATCATCCGGGCGGTAGAGGTCTTCCCGTTGGTGCCCGTGATATGGATGATGGGGAACGCCTTGTTAGGCTCCCCCAGGATTTCCATTGCCCGGAACAAGGGAGCAAGCCGCGGCTCCATCTTGTTTTCCGGGGCACGGCCCAACAGCTCGGCGTAGACGCTTTCTACGGAGAATTCGTCGGTCATTGCTCAGGCCCCTATTTTTTCGACGGAGATTCGCGGTTCTGCTGAATCGGCGGGAGTAGCCACGAGATCCACGGTGAGTGTCTCGGTCTTGACCAGGTCCGCATTGGCCAGCAGGGAGTCCACGACGCCCTGCGCTGCTGTGACAGTGGTCCGGATACGGTCACTGACGTTCAGTCCTGCATCCTTGCGTGCCTGCTGGATGGCGCGGACCATGTCGCGTGCAAGGCCCTCGGCCTCGAGTTCGGGCGTGACTTCGGTGTTGAGGACCACGAATCCACCGCCGGGCAATACCGCGACGGAGGCCGAACCGCCGTCGGACTCGGCAACCACTGTCTCCAGTGCGTACTCCTGCGGCTCAAGTTCCAGCCCGCCGGCAGTAACCACCCCGGCTTCGTCTACCGACCAGTCCCCGGACTTTGAGCCCTTGATGGCCTGCTGGACGTTTTTCCCGAGACGCGGACCCGCGGCCCTCGCGTTGACCACGAGCTTCTGCTCGATGCCGAATTCCTCCGGAGAGGCGCTGGCAGCGTCGAGCAGCCGAACGGAGCGCAGGTTCAGTTCATCGGCGACGACGGCGGCGAAACCTTCCAGCGCATCCGCGCCGGATGCCACCACAGTGAGTTCCTGCAGCGGCAGGCGGACACGGAGGTTTGCTGCCTTGCGCAGGGACGAGCCCGTTGAGCAGATCTGCTGCACGCGGTTCATGGCCTCGACGAGGCCGGCATTTGCGGGGAACAGCCCTGCGTCCGGCCAGTCGGCCAGGTGCACGGAGCGCCCGCCTGTCAGTCCGCGCCAGATCTCCTCGGACACGAGCGGCAGCAAGGATGCCGAGACGCGGCAAACAGCCTCAAGCGCGGTGTAGAGCGCGTCGAAGGCGTCAACGTTCTCGTCGAAGAAGCGCTGACGGCTGCGGCGGACGTACCAGTTGGTGAGCATGTCCAGGTAGCTGCGGAGTTCATCGCAGGCACCTGAGATGTCGTAGCTGTCCAGCTGCGCGGTCATGTTCCGCACCAGATCACCGGTGTTGGCCAGCAGGTACTGGTCCATGGTGTCCGTGTAGCCGTCGTAGCGGAGGCTGGCTTCGTAGCCGTCGCCACCAGCGGAAGCGTTGGTGTACAGCGTGAAGAAGCTGTAAACGTTCCAGAGCGGCAGGATGACCTGGCGGACGCCGTCGCGGATTCCCTGTTCGGTGACCACAAGGTTGCCACCGCGGAGGATGGGGCTGGACATCAGGAACCAACGCATAGCGTCAGAGCCGTCGCGGTCCAGCACCTCGGACACGTCGGGGTAGTTCCGAAGGCTTTTGGACATCTTCTGCCCGTCAGAGCCCAGCACGATGCCGTGGCTGATGACGTTCCGGAAAGCCGGGCGGTCAAACAGCGCAGTCGAGAGGATGTGCAGCATGTAGAACCAGCCGCGTGTCTGCCCGATGTACTCCACGATGAAATCTGCGGGGTTGTGGGTGTCGAACCATTCCTCGTTTTGGAACGGGTAGTGGACCTGGCCGTAGGGCATGGAGCCGGAGTCGAACCAGACGTCCAGGACGTCCTCAACGCGGCGCATGACCGACTGGCCCTCTTCCGGGGAGCGGGGGTCATCCGGGTTGGGCCTGGTCAGTTCGTCGATGAAGGGCCGGTGCAGGTCAACCTGACCGTCCTTGTTCAGCGGCAGCCGGCCGAAATCGGCCTCGATCTCGGCGAGCGAGCCGTAGACGTCAGTGCGCGGGTACTCGGGGTCAGTCGACTGCCACACCGGGATGGGGCTGCCCCAGTAGCGGTTCCGGCTGATTGACCAGTCGCGGGCATTTTCCAGCCACTTGCCGAACTGCCCGTCCTTCACATTGCCCGGGATCCAGTTGATCTCCTGGTTAAGCTCGGACATGCGGTCTTTGAATTTGGTGACTTCCACGTACCAGGAGGACACGGCGCGGTAGATCAGGGGGTTGCGGCAGCGCCAGCAGTGCGGGTAGCTGTGCTCATAGCTGGCCTGGCGGACCATGCGGCCCTGGGCGCGGAGCACCTGCGTGATGGGCTTGTTGGCGTCGAACACCTGAAGCCCCACAATGTCGTGGAGGTCTCCGTGGGAGAACAGCGGCAGGAATTTGGCGCCCTCATCCACTGACAGCACCACTGGAATGCCGGCCTCTTCACAGACCTTCTGGTCATCTTCACCGTAGGCAGGGGCCTGGTGGACGATGCCCGTACCGTCCGTCGTGGTGACGTAGTCGGCCACCAGGAACCGCCAGGCATTCTCCGTGCCGAATTTTTCGGCATCGCTAAAGTCGTTCCAAAGCGGCTGGTACTGAAGGCCGTCAAGCTCGGCTCCCGTGACAGTGGCCGTCACCGAGGCCTGGGCGGCTTCAACGCCTGCCGCGCCATCGCCGTATCCAAGGTCCTTTGCGTACATGCCCAGAAGGTCTGCAGCAAGAAGGAAGCTTCCGGTCACCGGCGCTTCAGGGGAGGCGGCCTTGATCCCGTGGGGACCGGCCGGAAGCACGGCATACGTGATGGAGGGCCCGACGGCGAGCGCCAGGTTGGTGGGCAGCGTCCAGGGCGTTGTGGTCCAGGCGAGCGCCTGTACCCCTTCGAGGCGCCGGGACAGTTCGGATGCTCCTGCCTTGATGGGGAACGTCACGGTGACGGTCTGGTCCTGGCGGTTCTTGTAGACGTCATCGTCCATGCGCAGTTCATGGTTGGAGAGCGGTGTCTCGTCCTTCCAGCAATATGGCAGCACCCGGTAGCCGTTATAGGTGAGGCCCTTTTCGTGGAGCTGCTTGAAGGCCCAGAGCACGGACTCCATGTATTCGACGTTGAGTGTCTTGTAGTCATTCTCAAAGTCCACCCAGCGGGCCTGGCGGGTGACGTAGTTCTTCCACTCATCGGCGTACTTCATCACCGAGGCCCGGCAGGCGTCGTTGAATTTGTCGATGCCCATGGCTTCGATCTGGGTCTTGTCGGTCATGCCGAGCTGTTTCATGGCTTCGAGCTCGGCAGGAAGCCCGTGGGTGTCCCAGCCGAATCGGCGCTCGACACGCTTTCCGCGCTGCGTCTGGTAACGGCCCACCAGGTCCTTGGCGTAGCCGGTCAGGAGGTGGCCGTAGTGAGGCAGGCCGTTGGCGAACGGCGGACCGTCGTAAAAGACGAACTCGTTGCTGCCCGGGGCGCCTCCCGGGAGATCCGAAGGGCGCTGGTCGATGCTCGCCTGGAATGTCCCGTCATGGTCCCAGTACTTCAGGATCCGCTCTTCAATCTCCGGAAATTTCACGGAGGCGGAGACACCTGAGGTAGGGGAAGCTGCACCGGCAGGTGCGGCCGAGGCCTTGGGGTAATGGGTCATTTCGACATCCTGGGTTGAGCTGGTGAATAAGTGGATTCATTCAGGATGCGAGGACGGCTCCTGGCTGGTCGTCCAGTCTCGCTGTCCTGCGATACTTTCCAACGTAGCCCGGCACCGCGGTACCACCTCACTTACCTCCGCCGTCTGACTCCCTCGTAAGGGAGCTGAACCGGCGTCGGCCGCTCATTACTGCTGTGACGGGCTTACCCGTCCGGCTCTACTGACCCTCCCCGCGTATGACCTACGGTGAGGGCGTTCTTCCGGAAGCTCGCCGGTGATTGCCGGGTCAAAGCTGTTGCAGCCAGTCTAACGGTTCCCGCCCGGGGCCCGCTAACCGGAATCCCTCCGAAGGATGAGGCGTTGGTGCCGCGGTCATCTCTAGACTCATGGTCATGACAGTGCCTACCGCCGAGCAGGCTGCCCCACCTTCCGGCTTTCGCTTTGCTGCCCGGTTCATAGCCATCCTGGTAAGTCTGCCGGTGGCGGTCCTGACTGTCTTCCGCGCCATTCCTGCTGAATGGCCGACGCCGGTGGTCCAGTTGCTGTCCTTCACACCATGGCTGGTGTTGCCCGCGGCCGCTGCCGCTGTTTTGGCTGTTTTGGGCAGGAAGGCCTGGGCAATGGTCATCGCCGGGGGGCTGTTCGCTGTGCAGTTGTTCTGGCTGTTCCCTCTGGATCCCGGCAGGCACGTGCAGGCGCCTTCCGCGCCAACGGTGGAACTTACAGTGATGAACATCAACTCGGAGTACGGAGAAGCCGACGCCGGGGAGATTGTCAGGCTGGTGAGGGAGAACAGTGTTGGACTGCTGACGATCCAGGAACACAGCCAGGCTTTGGAGGACCGGCTTGCTGCCGAGGGCATAGGCAGGATACTCCCGAACAGGATCAGCGATCCCACCGATGATGCAGCGGGAAGCGCCATCTACTCGGTGCATTCCCTGCAGCCCGTGGGTGAGGTTCCCGACAGCCCGTTCCAGATGCCCACGGTCCGAGTGACTGTCCGCAAGGAAGCCCTGAGCGCCGTGCTAGAGGCGACGAACGTTCATGTACTGCCTCCGGTGGATGTCCGGGTCGAGCAGTGGCGCAGCGATCTCCGGGCGCTTGGACGGGTGGCAGACCGTTCCGGCAACCAGTTGCTGATCGGGGACTTCAATGCCACTTATGACCACTCGGAGTTCAGGCAACTGCTCGACCGCGGCCCCGCTGATACAAAAATGGTGGATGTGGGAACGGCCACAGGCTCCCGGCTGCTCCCCACCTGGCCCATGGAAGGTCCGCGGCTGCCCGGAATCGCGATTGACCACGTAGTGATCAGCCCCCACGTGCAAAGTTCCGAATATTCGGTGCACCGCGTCCCGGGGTCTGATCACGCCGCGATCGTTGCCGCGCTCCGGATTCCGGCCGGCGGCTGACTGCTGGTTCGGCGGTCTGTTCCGGATGGTTTGATCCGACGGGTCTGTCCCGGAGGATTACCTGCCTGGAGACTAGGTGTTCTTCCGGATTACTTTGTGATTGGCCGCCTGAGCTACCGGCCGGATCACGATCTGGTCCAGGTTCACATGGTGGGGAGCCGTGACTGCATACCGGACGACGTCCGCTACGTCTTCGGCTGTCAGGGGGTTCTCGACGCCCTGATAGACATTTTCGGCGGCTGTGCGGTCTCCACCGAGGCGGTTGAGGGAAAATTCCTCCGTTTGGACCATCCCCGGCGCAATTTCGATGACGCGGATGTTGTGCTCTGCCTCTTCCAGCCGGAGTGCCCCGGTCAGGGCGTGCTGGCCGAACTTGGCTGCGTTGTAGCCCGCACCGCCTTCGTAGGCCACCAGACCGGCAGTGGAGGTGAGGTTCAGTACGGTGCCTTTGCCGTTGGCCCGAAGCATGGGCAGGAACGCGCGGGTAAGTTTCATGGTCCCCAGGACATTCACCTCGAACATCCAGGTCCAGTCGTCGGTCTTTGCCTCGCCGACCTTGTCGGTGCCGCGGGCGCCCCCGGCGATATTGACCAGAGTGTCGGCACCTCCGGCCTCGGTGACCTCAGCCAGCAGCTGTGCGACGTCGGCATCCTGGGTAATATCCGCCGGGATGGCGACGGCGCCTGTCTCGGCAGCCAGCGTGGCCAGGCGTTCCTCCCGGCGGGCCACCGCGAAGACGTTCCAGCCCTCTTTACGCAGCGCACGGACAGTAGCCTCGCCTATGCCTGTGCTTGCCCCGGTAACCACTGCCGACTTGTTCGGTGTCTCCTCAGTCATGGCACCACCCTAGCGGGATTGCGCGCTCCGCGATTAGTGTGACCAGCTCCCGTGCGGCCCATGGAAGAGACCATGAAACAATTGCTCCATGGCTCAAGCAAATCAGGGTACAGACACGCCCACCACTGCCCCTATTAACGTTCCCGACAAACCCGCGCTGGAAGGGCTCGAATCTGCCCTCACGCAGCGCTGGCTGAACGAAGGCACATACAGGTTCGATCCGCAGACGACGCGTGAACAGGTCTATTCCATAGACACTCCCCCGCCCACGGCATCAGGATCCCTTCATGTGGGCCACATGTTCTCGTACACGCAAACAGACGCGCTGGCACGCTACCAGCGGATGTCCGGCAAGAACGTCTTTTACCCCATGGGCTGGGACGACAACGGCTTGCCCACGGAGCGCCGCGTACAGAACTTCTATGGTGTGCGCTGCGATCCTGCCATTCCCTATAACGCCGATTACCGGCCGCCGGCAGTGCCAGCCAAGAACCAGCGCGATTTCGACGTCGTCTCGCGCCGGAACTTCATCGAGCTGTGCGAGGAACTGGCGGTTGAGGACGAAAAAGTCTTCGAGAACCTCTTTCAGACCCTGGGGCTCTCCGTCGACTGGAACCTCACCTACCGGACCATTGACGACAACTCCCGCGCCGTTTCACAGCGTGCCTTCCTGGCCAACCTGACTGCCGGTGACGC
The DNA here is from genome assembly GCF_023062595.1 of Arthrobacter rhizosphaerae. GTDB lineage: Bacteria > Actinomycetota > Actinomycetes > Actinomycetales > Micrococcaceae > Arthrobacter > Arthrobacter rhizosphaerae. The sequence goes on along the minus strand of NZ_JALLAN010000010.1, from coordinate 120,490 downwards.
CTATATGGCGGAGGCTCCCACCCTGTGGGATGTGACTTTCCGCACCGCTGTGGCGCAGGCCGAGCTGGAGGACCGGGAGGTAGCCGGCGCATACTACCGCTACCCGTTCTTCACCGAAGACGGCGAGAAGATCTACATCGAGACCACCCGTCCGGAACTTCTGGCAGCCTGTGCCGCCCTCGTGGCGAACCCCGACGACGAGCGATACCAGCCGCTGTTCGGCAAGAAGGTCACCTCTCCCCTGTTCGGAGTGAAGGTGGAGGTCAAGGCCCACCCCCTCGCGAAAGCGGACAAGGGTTCAGGCATTGCCATGGTCTGTACCTTTGGTGACCTGACCGACGTCACCTGGTGGCGTGAACTCCAGCTGCCCACCCGTGCCATTGTTGGCCGGGATGGCAGGATCATCGGCGAGACACCGGAATGGATCACCACCGACGCCGGCCATGAAGCCTTTGAAGCCATCTCCGGCAAGACGGTGTTCAGCGCCAAGGAATCGGTAGTGAAGCTCCTCTCCGAGGCCGACCTGCTCGACGGCGAGCCCAAGAAGATCATGCACCCGGTCAACTTCTACGAAAAGGGCGACAAGCCCCTCGAAGTGGTGACCTCCCGCCAGTGGTACATCCGGAACGGTGGCCGGGACGAGGACCGCCGCGAACGACTTATTGCCCGCGGGCATGAGATCGAATTCCACCCGTCTTTCATGCGCTCACGTTACGAGAACTGGATCTCGGGGCTGAACGGCGACTGGCTGGTTTCCCGTCAGCGCTTCTTCGGTGTCCCGATTCCTGTCTGGTACCCGCTGGATGCTGACGGCAACCCGGAGTATGACGCCCCGATCCTGCCTGCGGACCAGCAGCTGCCCGTGGACCCGGCTGCCGATGCTGCACCGGGCTACGAAGAAGCCCAGCGCGATGTTCCCGGCGGCTTCACTGGAGACGCAGACATCCTTGACACCTGGGCGACGTCCTGCCTGACGCCGCAAATTGTGGGCGGCTGGAGCCGGGACGAGGAACTCTTTGCCAAGGTCTTCCCGTTCGATCTCCGCCCGCAGGGCCACGACATCATCCGGACGTGGCTCTTTTCCTCCGCCGTCCGTGCCGATGCCCTGCAAAACACCGCGCCCTGGAAGCATGCTGCCATTTCCGGCTGGATCCTGGACCCGGAGCGGAAGAAGATGTCCAAGTCCAAGGGCAATGTGGTGGTTCCTACCGACATCCTGGAAGAGTTCGGCTCCGACGCCGTGAGGTACTGGGCTACGTCGGCCAAGCTGGGAGCGGATACGGCCTACGAGATCGCGCAGATGAAGATCGGCCGCAGGCTGGCCATCAAGCTGCTGAACGCCTCCAAGTTCGTCCTCAACCTTGGCGCAACCGAAAACTCGGTCGTTTCAGGCGACTTGTCCGTTCTCACCAATCCGCTGGACCGCGCCGTGCTCGCGCAGCTTTCGGACGTGGTGCAGCAGGCCACCAAGGCTTTTGAGAACTACGACTACGCTCGAGCGCTGCAGATTACCGAGAGCTTCTTCTGGCAGTTCACGGATGATTACGTGGAGCTCATCAAGGACCGGGCCTACGGTGCGTCCGGGCCGACCGAACAGGCATCGGTTCTGGCCGCCCTCGCTACCACCCTGGACACGCTGCTGCGCCTGTTCGCACCCTTCCTGCCCTTCGCCACCGAGGAAGTGTGGAGCTGGTGGCGCTCAGGTTCGGTTCACCGCGCCGCCTGGCCGTCCGTGCTGGAAGTTACCGATGGCGACACCACCATGCTCGCAACAGTGGGCACAGCACTGAGTGGAATCCGCAAAGCCAAGTCCGAGGCCAAGGTCAAACAGCGCACCGAGGTTCTTTCCGCAACGATCACTGCATCCGAGGCGCTGACAGCGCAGCTGCGGGCCGGCCTTGGCGACCTGAAAGCCGCCTCCAATGCCCGGGAGATCACCCTCGAAGCCGCGAACGGGGAATTGACCGTGAGTGCCGTGGAGTTGGCTCCCGCTGAAGAGGTGCAGAAGGCCTAGGAGCGTCCAGGAGCCATTTTTGGGCAAAGGGGAAGCCCCATCAGCGTTTTGCCGTTGGTGGGGCTTCGACTTTTCGGCTGTCTGGTGACGTCTTTGACAGTCTGGCAAGATCCTCAGATTTTCAGGTCTTCCTACCCCGTCACTGGTAGTCTGCTTCTGACTTTGCCGAAGGCTGCGTCAGATGCATGTCACTGAATCTTTGGTTCTTGCGTCCCACTTCTTTCGAAGTGGGTAAGAACTATTGTTGTCCCGCGTGCAGGGATGCGCAAGAGCACCGGGAGAACTACAACAGGGTAGTTTTCCGGTGCCCTCGGGTCAGCTTCAGTCGAACTCGGGGCGTTCCGTCCGGCTCCGCTTGAGCTCAAAGAAATGCGGGAACGATGCAAGGGTGACCGTTGCGTCCCACAGCCGGCCCGCTTCCTCACCCCGCGGTATCCGCGTCAGGACCGGGCCAAAGAATGCGGTGCCGTTGAAGGCAACAACCGGGGTGCCGACGTCCTGGCCCACGAGGGAGATCCCGGCTTCGTGGCTTGCGCGCAATTGGGAATCGAAGTCATCCGAAGAGGCAGCATCAGCAAGAGCTGCAGGGAGGCCGACATCAGCCAGGGCCTTCGCGATCACGAGCCCGTAGTCCTTCTCGCCGCCGTCGTGGATGAGGGAGCCCATCGCGTCATACAACGGCTTGATCACCTGGGCCCCATGCTGCTTACTGGCTGCAATGATGACCCGAACCGGTCCCCATGCCTTGTCTATGAGTTCGCGGTAGCCGGCGTCGAGATCGCGGCCCTCGTTCAGGACAGCGAGGCTCATGACGTGCCATTCAGTGGTTATGTTGCGGACTTCCTCCACCTCACCGATCCACCGGGACGTGATCCAGGCGAAGGGGCAGATGGGATCGAACCAGAAGTCGGCTTTACTGGCAATGGTTTCAGGCACAGTGAATCTCCTCGAAAAGGCGTCAGGGCATGGCGCGATACAGGCGCACGCTCAGCACAGCGAAGGCCTAGGCGGATTTATTCCGCCGTTTCGCAACCACGTCATGGCCGATCATGGTGGGTTGGCCCTTCTTGGAGACAACGTCGGCCGTAATGACAACGCTGGCGATGTCGTCCCGGCTGGGGAGATCGAACATCACCGGAAGCAGGACTTCCTCCAGGATGGCACGCAGGCCGCGGGCTCCGGTGCCCCGCTCCAAAGCCTGATCGGCGATGATGTTCAGGGCCTCGTCGTCGAACACGAGTTCCACGCCGTCCAGCTGGAACATCTTCTGGTACTGCTTGATGAGGGCGTTCTTGGGGGTGGAGAGGATCTGGATCAGCGCCGAACGGTCCAGGTGGGAGACGGTGGTGATGACGGGAAGCCGGCCAATGAACTCCGGGATAAGTCCGAACTTCAACAGATCCTCCGGCATGACTTCGCCGTAGGAATCGACCTTGTTCTTGACCTCGTTCAGCGGGGCACCAAATCCTATGCCCTTGCGCCCGGAGCGGGAACCGATGATTTCTTCCAGGCCCGCGAAGGCGCCGGCCACGATGAACAGAACGTTCGTCGTGTCTATCTGAATGAACTCCTGGTGCGGGTGCTTGCGTCCGCCCTGCGGGGGAACTGAGGCGACAGTTCCTTCCAGGATCTTCAGGAGCGCCTGCTGCACGCCTTCACCGGAGACATCACGGGTGATGGAGGGGTTCTCGCTCTTCCGCGAGATCTTGTCGATCTCGTCAATGTAGATAATGCCTTGCTCGGCCTTCTTGACGTCGTAATCCGCCGCTTGGATCAGCTTCAGCAGGATGTTCTCAACGTCCTCCCCAACGTAGCCGGCTTCGGTCAGTGCGGTCGCATCCGCGACGGCGAACGGAACATTGAGCCGGCGGGCAAGGGTCTGTGCCAGGTAGGTTTTACCGCAGCCGGTGGGACCGATCAGGAGGATGTTGGATTTAGAAATTTCGACGTCGTCATGGTGGACACCTTCAGCGAGAGTACCGATCTTGGGTGCGTGGCCTGCCTGGATGCGTTTGTAGTGGTTGTAGACGGCCACTGCCAGCGATCGCTTGGCCGGCTCCTGGCCAATGACGTATTCCTGCAGGAAGTCGAAGATCTCGCGGGGCTTGGGGAGTTCGAAGCTGCCAAGATCAGCTACTTCCGCAAGTTCTTCCTCAATGATCTCGTTGCAAAGCTCAATACATTCGTCGCAGATATAGACACCGGGCCCGGCAATGAGCTTGCGCACCTGCTTCTGGCTCTTTCCGCAGAAAGAACACTTCAGCAAATCGGTGCTCTCGCCAATCCGAGCCATATGGAAACCCCTTAGTATCTTGCTGCGGAAGCAGCTCTGCACCGGTTGTTGGAATCACCGACGTGCCTGAGACAAGCCCCGCCGTGACAACATCCACTCTAGGTCACATTGGGCCTGAAGGGTGGAAACCGGACGCCGATACGGTCCAAAAAAATCTGAAACGTACCGGCGCCGGGTGGAATTGCTACCGCGTGATGGCCTGCGGCTTGATCTTGCGCGAGTCGAGAACCTGGTCGATGAGGCCATAATTCATAGCCTCCTCAGCCGTGAGGATCTTGTCGCGCTCGATGTCATTGTTAACCTGCTCGGACGTCCGGCCCGAGTGGTGGGCAAGCGTATCCTCAAGCCAGGCGCGCATCCGCATGACCTCCGCGGCCTGGATCTCGAGGTCCGAAGCCTGGCCGCCCTGTCCGCCGGAGAGGGCGGGCTGGTGGATGAGGACCCTGGCGTTCGGCAGAGCGAGGCGCTTGCCCGGGGTTCCTGCGGCGAGGAGAACTGCTGCGGCACTGGCAGCCTGGCCGAGGCAGACCGTCTGGATCTCAGGACGGATGTACTGCATGGTGTCGTAGATGGCCGTCATGGCGGTGAAGGAGCCGCCCGGCGAATTGATGTACAGCGTGATGTCGCGGTCCGGGTCGGTGGACTCGAGTACCAGCAGCTGTGCCATGACGTCGTCGGCAGAAGCGTCATCAACCTGGACGCCGAGGAAGATGATGCGGTCCTCGAACAGTTTGGTGTACGGATCCTGGCGTTTGAAGCCATAGGGGGTGCGCTCTTCGAACTGCGGCAGCACGTAGCGGCTGGTAGGCAAATTACCGGCAGACGATCCGAAGTTGTAAGTCATGTTCATTGCTCCTGAATTCAGTTCTGTCTGTGCCGGTTAGTTCTGGGCGGTTCCGCCGCCACCGGCAACGGAGCCGGCGTGGGCGGAGATTCTGTCGAAGAAGCCGTATTCCAGGGCCTCGACGGCTGTGAACCACTTGTCGCGGTCATTGTCCTTGAGGATGGTATCGACGGTCTGGCCGGTCTGCTCTGCAGTGAGTTCGGCCATGACCTTCTTCATGTGCAGAATGAGTTCCGCCTGGATCTTGATGTCGGAGGCGGTGCCTCCGATGCCACCTGAGGGCTGGTGCATCAGGATGCGGGCATTCGGCGTGGCGTAGCGCTTGCCCTTGGTGCCCGAGGAGAGCAGGAACTGGCCCATGGAAGCTGCGAGGCCTGTGGCCACCGTCACAACATCGTTCGGAATGAACTGCATGGTGTCGTAGATAGCCATGCCGGCAGTGACGGACCCGCCCGGAGAGTTGATGTAGAGGTAGATGTCCTTATTGGGATCCTCAGCCGAGAGGAGCAGCAGCTGCGAGCAGATCGCGTTGGCGTTCTCGTCACGGACCTCGGAGCCGAGCCAGATGATGCGCTCTTTCAGCAGTCGGTTGTAGATGTAGTTGTCCTGGGCGGCCGGATCGACAGTGGCCATTCTCGGAGCCGCTGATTGCTGTGACATATGTGCTTACCTCTCGCTGGTGACGGTGACGTCACTGAACGACATCACGGAACTTCACTACTTGGACACTAACCGTTTTCATGGCCGTTTTGTTCTCAGGAATCGCGCTGTTCGCTGACGGCGCACCGTACTCGCGCAGATGGTTCCACGCGTCCAAACGGTGGTTAAATGCGGCAGCCCCCGGATCAGAAATCCAGGGGCTGCCTTGCAACATAGCTTAGAACTTTACGGCTGCCGGGTCATCGCTCGCAGCGACGTCGGTTGCCGGCGCTTCGGCTGCTTCGGCCTCTTCGCCTTCGGCGACAGGTGCCTCTTCAGCACCGGGGCGGACGAAGTCGCTAAGGTCAACCTTGTTGCCCTCGGAGTCGGTGACCTCCGCCTGGCCCAACACTACGGCCAGCGCCTTCCGGCGGCGGACCTCGGATACCATCATGGGAACCTGGCCGCTCTGATCGATGATCTGGGCGAACTGGTTCGGGTCCATGCCGTACTGGCTTGCAGTGGTCACGATGTAGTCGATGAGCTCGCTCTGGCTGACACCGACTTCTTCCTTGTCCGCTATGGCGTCAAGAATGATCTCGTTCTGGAAGGCGCGCTGGGTGTTGGCCTTGACCTCGGCGCGGTGTTCCTCGGTGTCGTGGTCGCCTTCACCGTGGGAGTTCTCAGCCTTGAAGTGGGCCTCGAGCTGCTCTTCAACTACGGAGTCCGGTACGGGAACCTCAACCAGCTCAACCAGCTTGTCCAGGACCTTGTCGCGGGCCTCGACGCCCTGCTCCACTACCTTGGACTCGGCTGCCTGCTTTGCCAGGTCCTCGCGGAGTTCCACAAGAGTGTCAAACTCGGAGGCAAGCTGGGCGAAGTCGTCGTCAGCCTCGGGGAGCTCGCGCTCCTTGACGGACTTGACCACTACCTTGACCTGCGCGGCTTCACCGGCGTGGTCACCGCCAACGAGGGTGGTTTCGAAAATGGCGTCTTCGTCGGCACTCAGGCCGGTGACGGCCTCGTCGAGGCCTTCGAGCATTGTGCCGGTTCCCACCTGGTAGGACAGGCCGGACGCGGAGTCGACTTCAGTGCCATCAATGGTGGCTGTGATGTCAATGGTGAGGAAGTCATCATTAGCGGCCGGACGGTCGACGGGCTTGAGCGTGCCGAATCGGCCGCGAAGCTCGTCAAGGGCCTTGTCGACGTCGGCATCCGAAGAAGCCGCAGCAGCGACCTCAACCTTGATGCCGGCGTAGTCAGGAAGTTCAACCTCGGGACGAACGTCAACCTCGGCGTGGAACTTCAGTTCACCATCGGTGGAGGACGGATCCGGCACCTCGGTGATTTCAACCTCGGGACGGCTCAGGGGACGGATACCCGATTCCTGGACGGCAGCCTGGTACCAGCCGTTAAGGCCTTCGTTGATGGCAGTCTCCAGCACGTAGCCACGGCCAACACGCTGGTCGATCAGTTTGGAAGGAACCTTGCCCTTGCGGAAACCGGGGACCTGGATCTGCGAAGCGACAGTCTTGTATGCCTCTTCGATGCTGGGCTTCAATTCCTCAAAAGGGACCTCAACATTGAGCTTGACCCGTGTAGGGGTGAGGTTCTCGACAGCGCTCTTCACAGTCTAAGTACTCCTGGTTTTTGTGGGATGGGTTTCTGCGAACTCAATGTCCTGTCCGGCCGTCGGCCGGGACTGCAGAGTCGGGGTGACAGGATTTGAACCTGCGACTTCCTGCTCCCAAAGCAGGCGCTCTAGCCAAGCTGAGCTACACCCCGTTAGTGCACAGGACAGTCTACGGGGATTTTGGCTTGGAATGCACATTTGACACTTGGGGCATGAATTAGGTTTAGTTGTATCCGGCTTGAAGAAGCCACCGGAAAGATCTGCGAGAATAGCTACAGACGCTGTTATTGCGCCTTCCCGGGGACGTAGCTTAATGGTAAAGCCTCAGTCTTCCAAACTGATTACGCGGGTTCGATTCCCGTCGTCCCCTCCAGTTGCCAACACCCCGGTCCTCGGATCGGGGTGTTTCTTTTTGTTCTCCGCGTCCCACCACGAAAGCACACGGGTGCCGTAGAAAGTAAGCCACTTGGACGGCTCGCCAGGAGGCACGTCGACCTCGAACCACACACGCCCGGGATGGCGGCGTTCCTGCAGCCAGGTACCGTCAGGACGGCGCGCTGCCCGGATCACCTCCATGGCTTCTGCGAGCCGGGGATCGGGTTGCGTGCCATCATGCAGCGCAGCCGCGCGAAAGTAATCCGTTACATTGAGCGCGCTGTAGAACCAGCGGAACGGATAAGCGAACATGGTGACCCACGGGCCGACGAACTCCCCCGTGGACAGGCTGCGAAGCAGCCGCCGCTGCAGCAAGTACTCCTCCCCTGCCCGGCGGGCCTCGCGATGTGCGTCGCTGCCGCCCGTCGCTGCCTCAAAATCCAGCAGGCCCTTCAGCGAGTTAAGCGTGGAATGGAAGGAGGAGCGGGTGGAGCCCTCCATCCACTCGCAGTTCCAGCCGCCGTCGGCCATCCGGTGGTGCAGAAACCACTGGGCCACGTCCGAGACATCGGCCCCGAGCCAGAGGCCGTTGGAAAGGGTGAACGCATTAATGCAGCAGTCCACCTCGCCGCCCCAATACGGGAGGTTGTTGTACTCCCAGCGGCTGTTGGCCGCCAGCAACCCGGCCGTACCGGCGAGCGCACCTGCATCCATTCCCCAGTCCCGGAGGGTGTTGAGCGCATAGGCCGTCGCGGTCCACGGCTGCCCTGCATCTTCAGCGGCCTCGGGCCCGTTGAAGTCGAAGTCCTTGGGGTAGTACGCTCCGCCGGCCCATTGGCCGTCCGGATCCTGCAGTGCGAGCAGCCGCGCTCCGAAGCCCTCTGTAGCGATACGCGCCCGGGTTGCCCGCCACACGTCCGGAGGCGCGTCCAGAAGGTCGCGCTCCACTTGCCACCGCAGCGCCGGGTCGGCGTCGAGCAGCCAGTCGAGCAGGGCTGGGTCGGGGGCCATCGTTGACAGGCTATCTCAAACCGTTTGCTGGCAGACAGGGCACCAATAGAGTTTTCTGGCCGAGAGTTCGGTCATTGCTATGGGCGTACCGCAGACCCGGCAGTCGAGGCCCTGGCGGCGGTAGGTGAAGTGGGCTTCGTCCTGGTCCGGCAGGAGATTGGGCCCGGCGGACCAATAGGCGGCGGGGGTGGTGATGATCCTCCCGTCCCGGGCGCCGTCGGACATCACCGACATTGCGTCGTCCCACAGTTCTTCTGCAGCGGAAGGTGTCAGCGACGTCCCGGTCAGCCAAGGGTTTAGCCGCTGCCTGAAGAGCAGCTCCGCCCGGTAGACATTTCCGACGCCGGCAATCACCTTTTGATCCATCAGTAACGCCGCAATGGGTGTTCGCCTGGTCAGCACGCCACGCACGAAGACTTCCCTGTCCCCCGGTCTGTTCGGCGCCGCCGGAAGGTTCCGCAGCGGATCCGGGCCCAGCCGCTTGAGAACGGCGGCAAGCTCCTCCTCGGTAATGACGGCACACGTTGTGGCTCCCCGAAGGTCAGCCCAGCCGTGACTGTCCACGAGCCGTACCCTCACGGCGCCCACCGGCTCCGGCGGGCCGGCGTACACGGCGGGAGCGGCGTCGTCGAACACTTCCTGCTCTCCCACTGTGCGGGGAGCACCGATGCTCGAGGCGCCCCGGAAGGAATCATCTCCACCGAAGTTCCAGGCCCCGTACAGGCCCAAATGGACGTGCAGGAAAAGGCCGTGGCTGAACTCGAGGAAGAGGTGTTTTCCGTGCGCCTGGGAAGCGGAAAGCGTGTGTCCGTCCAGGAGCCTCGCACCAGCGGAGAACCGTCCCTGGGGGCTGCTGACGGTGAGCCGTTTCCCCAGGAAGATGTCCCGGAACTGCCGGGCGAGGCGGTGGACCGAGTGCCCTTCGGGCACTAGTCGATGACCTCACCGGTGGTCTCGTAGGCGGCGATCTTTGAGATTCTGCGGACGTGCCGTTCGTCGTTGCTGAAAGGTTCCTTGAGGAATGCCTCGATGAGCGCGGTGGCTTCCTCCACGCTGTGCTGGCGGCCACCGACTGCGACGACGTTCGCGTCATTGTGTTCGCGAGCCAGGGTGGCGGTGGAGTGGTTCCAGGCCAGCGCCGCCCTCACGCCCTTGACCTTGTTCGCCGCGATCTGTTCACCGTTCCCGGAACCGCCCAGGACAATCCCGAGAGCGTGGATACCCGCCTGCTGGTCTGCAACAACAGCCAGGGCTGCGTTGATGCAGAAGGACGGGTAATCGTCGAGAGCGTCGTAGACCTTGGGTCCGTGATCCACTACGTCATACCCCATAGAGGTGAGGTGGCGGACGAGGTGGGCGCTGAGCTCCATACCGGCGTGGTCTGTGGCAATATGAACCCGCGGAAATGAAGGGGATGTGGTCACGGCGTTGTCCGTTCTGGTGGTGAGCACCGGGAAGCGTCCGGGCTGTCTGGGGGTTGAAGCTAAGACTACTAGGAACGGCCCTCACCCCGCGCGCGTGCGGCGACTCGTGACAACACCTCAGCCAGCCTCTGCGCGGAATCCGGATTGCCGCCGCTGATAACTGCCCTTTGTCCGTCCGTTTGCTTCAGCACCACAGCGGGACCACTGCTGACCAGCACGGCTGTAGTGTCCCCGTGGCTCCGGTATCCCCAGCCGCCGTATTCTGCGGCCCGCACATCGGATACGGCGGCAGAGGAGATTGTGGCTGCCGGAACGTTCATGACGCGGACGAATCCTGCCACAAAGACCCGAAGCCCGCTCCGGTCAGCAGTGACCCGCGCAAACAGGAACGCTGCCAGTACCGCGGCGACGGCCACCAGCAGCCCGCTGAGCCACGGGAGCGCCAGCGCAATCAGCGTTGCAGGGAACAGCGTGGCGACAACGAGCATCACAAAAACAGAACTGCGGGCATGGACCCAAAGCCTGACCTTATCGCGCGCCAGATCCGGATCCAGTTCCTGCTCCAGGGCCTGTTCCAGGGCACGGTCATCATCAACCGACCACTGCTCATCTGCCTTGAAAACAAAGCCCACCACCACACCCATGGCAAGGGCAAAGCCGCTTCCCATCGCGAGGACTATGGCGTCAACCTGCGCCAAGCGTGCGTCAATCACCCCCGCCTGACCGACGAGCACCGCGGCCAGAACAGCGGTTATGAACAGGCTCAGCGAGATACCTGTTCCCATCATGATCCTGCGCATGAGCACCGGTCTGGAGACGGGGACGGCCTGCAGCAGGACCAGCCAGCTGATAATCACAATGAGGCCTCCTCCGACCCCCACAAACGCCGGAAACGGCGCAAAGCCCGTCACGCCGTCGGACGTCCACAGGACAGCCAAAGGCTCGGGGAGGTCGGGACGGAGGAGAACGGCGCACACCACGAACGCCGCTGCCAGCAACACCGGAAATCCCAAAGCGAACCTGAGGGCCTTGGCATCCACAGCATCACGGAACGTTCCCATGGTTCAAAGCTACCCCTACCGACGGGCGTGTGAGCCGCCTAACTTGCCAACGGTGCCCGAAATGAAAGAATGACTTCACAGTGCTTGGTGGAGGCGGTTTCCCACCGGCAGCCGCAACCTTTTTGGAGGCAACACTTTGCCAGGTATGAACCTGACGCGCGCCGAAGCACGCGAGCGCGCCGAACTGATCATCGTCGAGTCGTACGAAGTCAGCCTGGACCTGACCAAAGGGGACAAGGTCTTCGGCACCACCACCGCCGTGAATTTCACTGCAATACCCGGTTCGTCCACCTTTATCGACGCAGTGACGGAGACTGTCCACAGCGTCACGCTCAACGGGGAGGCCCTGGACCCTTCCGTAGTGGCCGACGGTGTCCGGATCCAGCTCCCCGAACTTGCGGAGCGGAACGAACTCCTGGTGGTTGCGGATGCGCCCTACATGAACACGGGCGAAGGCCTCCACCGCTTTGTCGATCCGGTAGACAACGAGGTCTACCTCTACACCCAGTTTGAGGTCCCGGATTCACGGCGGATGTTCGCTGTGTTTGAACAGCCAGACCTCAAGGCGACCTTCACGTTCACTGTCACGGCCCCCTCACACTGGAACGTGGTTTCCAACTCGCCCACACCAGCCCCGGTGGAAACCATCCCGGCCGTCGATGGCGGAGCGCGGTCCGTGTGGGAATTCGCCCCGACACCGCGGCTGTCCTCCTACGTCACGGCCCTCATCGCCGGGCCGTACCAGTCAGTCAGCAGCGAGGTGAAGAGCTCTGACGGCAGGGTGGTCCCCCTGGGCATCTACGCCCGGAAATCGCTGATGCAGTATCTCGACGCCGATAACATCTTCGACCTGACCCGGCAGGGCTTCGAGTTTTTCGAAGCCCAGTTTGGCTGCCCGTATCCTTTCGACAAGTACGATCAGCTCTTTGTTCCCGAATTCAATGCAGGGGCCATGGAGAACGCCGGCGCGGTGACCATTCTGGAGGGCTATATCTTCCGCGGCAAGGTGGCGGAGGCGCAGGTGGAGCGCCGTGCAATCACGGTGCTGCACGAGCTGGCGCACATGTGGTTCGGGGACCTGGTCACCATGCGGTGGTGGAACGACCTGTGGCTGAACGAGTCGTTCGCGGAGTACATGTCCCATCTGGCCGCGGTGGAAAACACCAAGTTCGATCGCGCCTGGACCACCTTCGCTTCAGTGGAGAAATCCTGGGCTTACCGTCAGGACCAGCTGCCCACGACGCACCCCATTTTTGCCGAAATCAACGACCTGCAGGATGTTGAGGTGAACTTCGACGGCATCACCTACGCCAAGGGAGCTTCGGTGCTGCGCCAACTGGTGGCCTGGGTGGGCCCGGAACAGTTCATGGCAGGCGTGCGGGAGTATTTCCGTAAGCACGCCTGGCAGAACACGGAGCTCAGCGACCTGATGGCGGAGCTGGAGACGGCCAGCGGGCGGGATCTGGACGCCTGGGGCCAGCTCTGGCTCGAAACAGCCGGAGTCAACACCCTCAAACCCGAACTGTCAGTCGACGGCGAAGGGGCCATTTCCTCGTTCGCCATCCTCCAGTCCGCTGTTGAGGACCAGCCCACTATCCGCCCCCACCGACTCGCCGTGGGGTTTTACAACCTCACGGGCGCCGGCAAGCTTGAGCGGGTCCACCGCGAAGAGCTCGACGTCGACGGCGAGCGTACGGAGGTTCCTGCCTTGGCCGGGTTGCAGCAACCTGACCTCATCCTGCTGAACGACGATGACCTGGCCTATGCCAAGGTCCGTCTGGACCCTAAATCCCTGGAAACGGCCACGGCGCACCTCAAGGACTTCAGCGAGAGCCTTCCGCGCACCCTGGTCTGGGGTTCAGCCTGGGATGCCGCCCGCGACGGTGAAACGCCCGCCCGCGGCTACGTAGAGCTCATCCTCGCCAACATCGCTCAGGAATCGGACTCCTCGGTCATCCTGGTCCAGTTGCGCCAGCTCGCCACCACGTTGAACTTCTACGTGGCAGAAGCCCACAAGGAAGCCACGGCAATTTCGGCAGCGGACCTGCTGTGGGAACTCGCAGGTGCTGTCCCGCCGGCTTCGGACGCCCAGCTGCAGTTCGTCAAGTCCTACGCCCTCCTCGCCAGGAGCGCCGGACAGCTTGACACAGTTTCGGGTCTGCTTGACGGTTCGGTGGTCCTTGAAGGGCTTAGCGTTGACCAGGACCTCCGCTGGGAGCTCCTGGCTTCGCTGGTTGCCGGTGGCCGGGCTGATCAGGACCGGATTGACGCGGAACTTGAACGCGACAACACCTCCAACGGCCAGAACGCAGCAGCACTGGCTAAAGCGGCCATTCCCACCCCCGAAGCCAAAGCTGCTGCCTGGGAATCGATCGTGGTCAAGGGAGAGCTTTCCAACGCCTTGCAAGCCTCGGCTGTTGCCGGCTTCTCCAGGGTCCTGGACTCCTCACTCCTCGAGCCGTACGTGGACAAATATTTCGACGCCGTCCCGGGCATCGTGGCATCCCGCACCCATGCGCTGGCCCAGCAGATCGTCGTCGGGCTGTACCCCTCCCAGCTGACAACGCAGGCAACGGTGGACAGGACGGATGAGTTCATCGCCGCCCTTCCCGAGGAAAGCGCTGCCCTCCGGCGCATGATGCTGGAAAACCGCGACGCCGTTGCCCGGGCTCTGCGGGCACGGAAGGCTGATGAGGATTAGGACATGACACTGGCTGAGCACCGCTATGCCGTCACTGTTCGCTGGACAGGCAACCTGGGAACCGGGACGTCAGCTTACCGGGCCTATTCCCGCGACCACGACGTCCAGATCGAAGGGTTGCCTGTCCTCAAGGGCTCGGCCGATCCCACATTCCATGGGGACAGGACGCGCTACAACCCCGAACAGCTGTTACTCACGGCCCTGTCGCAGTGCCACATGCTGTCCTTCCTTCACGTGGCAGTGAAGCGGGGGGTTGTTGTGACAGCCTACGAGGACCATGCGGACGCCGTGATGCGCCTCAACCGGGACGGCAGCGGCCAGTTCGAGGAGGCCACCCTCAATCCCCATGTGACGACGGCGGACGTTACTCCGGACGGGCTGTTGGCGGACATGCATCACGAAGCCAACCAGTTGTGCTTCATCGCAAGGAGCGTGAACTTTCCTGTCCGGCATTCCCCGACTTCCGAGGTCGCCGCTGCCTAGCCTGCAGCGAGCAGTCTGGCTACCAGACGGCGTTCAGTCGCGGGACTGAGCCCGGCTTTCCGCTCCCTGTCCAGTCCGCGGCTCCGTTCATCCTCGAGCGTGTCACGGAGGGTGTCCTGCCAGGGCCTCAGGGTAAGCCCGCGCGCAACGGCGGCTGAGTTGCTGCGGGCACAGAACCCTTCGTGGTCCGGCGGCAGCCAGAGCGGCAGCGAATCCGGCCCCGCCCAGGGAGCAACTCCTTCATTGATGAGCCACTCTTCGGAGGCCTTGACTGTATCCGTGGCGCCAGTCAGCCTTTGCGATTCCTCGATGTACTCCCGGAAAGGGACCACTGCGCCAACCGCGTTCAAAGGTTCCGTGATCCCCTGCCGGGCTGCATGCAGGATCCAGGCGGCGAGATCCCTGACGTCGATAATCTGGGTGGCGGCGTCGGGAATGTCCGGTACCAAAACGGTGCCATTGCGCCCGGCGGCGGCCCGCGCAAAACGGGCAGGCCAGTACCCGTAGCGGTCGGTTCCGTCGCCTGGCCCGCTGATCAGGCCTGCCCTGCAGAGATGGGCCGGACGCATCCTGAGGGTCAGCGCCTCGATGGAAGACTTGGCCTCTCTATAGACTTCGGGAGAGAATGGTGAGCCGTCGGGCAGCGGGTCCAGCAGCCTCGCTTCCTCGCCGGCTCCCGGTACTGAATGATCTGCATAGACGGAACAACTCGACACAAAGGTCCAATGCGCAGCCCGGTCCCCCAACGACTCCAAGGCAGCCCCCGCTTGCTGCGGATCGCGTGCCACGTCGATGACTGCGTCCCATTCCCGGGCGGCTTCAGCGTAGGCGGCAGCTCCTTCGCTGCGGTCCGCTCTGATCCAGTGGGCGCCGGCCGGGGGTGCCGCGGTTGAACCCCGTGCCAGGCACGTCACATTGTGGCCGTCTGCCACTGCCTGCCGGGCAATTTCCGCCGAAAGGAACGCTGTACCGCCAAGAATCAGGATGCGCATGTGGCCACGCTACGGCGCTAGTGTTGAAAGTAACCAGAGTTTATGCGCCGGGTGAACGCCGGTGGAGCCCGGTGGAGTCCGGCAGAAATAACCCGTAGAAATAACCCGGCAACAGCCGGTCTGCAGTGAGGAGCACATCCACAGATGTACAGCACGTTGTCGATCGCACCGCCCCTTACGTCCGCAACGGACGGAATCAGCGTTCCGGGAATTGTGATCAGCCTGGGTGTTGGCGTCGCCATCTGGCTGGCGGCGACCTTCGTGATTTCCCGGATCTCCCGACGGGTCGCATCCGGGAGCACCTTCTTCAAGAAGCCCCACTTCCGCTGGGTGGCCCCTGCATTGCGCGCCCTAGACCATGAGCGGCGTGTACAGCGTGCCAACACCATCGGTTCCCTGCTCAACAGTGTGGTGGGGGTGCTCGTCGCGACCATCACCACCATGTATGTGCTCCGCAACCTGGATATCGACATTGCCCCTCTGCTGACGAGCGTGGGCATCCTGGGTATCGCGATCGGCTTCGGCGCCCAGCAGCTGATCCGCGACTTCCTGGCCGGCATCTTCATCACCATTGAGGACCAGTACGGGATCGGTGACGTCATCGAGACCAGCGAGGTGGTGGGCACCGTGGAGTCCATGGGCTTGCGGATCACCAGGGTACTCGCCGAGGACGGCACCATCTGGTACCTGCGCAATGGTGAGATCCTCCGGGTAGGCAACCGGTCACAGGGGAACTATGTACCGCCGGGGCCGCAGCCGGAAGTTACAGACGACGATGAAGTACCAACACCGCAGAAAGCCGGAGAGTAGTTATGACCAATCCACCCGTCGAGCCCGGACAGCCGAAGATGCTGATGCAGAATGATCCCTTCAGCCAACCCGGCTATACGGACAACTTCTACGACGCCGTGGGTGGCCACGATACGTTTGTGAAGCTCATTGACGTCTTCTACGACGGCGTCGCAACGGACCCGATCCTGCGGCCAATGTATCCCGAAGAGGATCTGGGACCGGCGAAGCGCCGCTTCCTGATGTTCCTGGAACAGTATTGGGGCGGGCCCACCACCTATGGGGAAGAACGCGGCCACCCCAGGCTCCGGATGCGGCACATGCCGTTCAGCGTCACTCCTGAAGCGAAGGACCGGTGGCTGCTCCACATGCGGACGGCCGTTGACTCCCTCGAGCTTCCGCCACTGTATGAAAATACTCTGTGGGACTACATGGAGCGTGCCGCGTTGTCCATGGTGAACAGCCCTTCCGGTAACGGCCCCTCACCCGCCTAGGGGTATCGGTCAGAGCCCTGCAGCGCTCCTGGCCAGAACGTGGCCTCTGGGGCTGCTGAGCCTGAACCAGCGCCCTGCGCGGTAAAGCTGGTGCTCGCCGCTCCCGAGAAAACCCAAAGTAAGGGCAGCGAAGGCCGCTCCGGTGGGAAGTCCCCCGGCTCCGGGAAGCTCGCGCCCCCACACCGAAGCCCTTGCGTTGTTGACTATCAGGGCGCCGGGCTTGTCCGGAACAATCTGCGCCACCTCGGAGATCCCGGCTTCCGCGGCGTCTTTCAGGGCAGAGTCTGTAAGTGAGCCCAGGAGCTCCCAACCGCTCCTTGGCGCACCCACTCCTGCCCAGGACTCGGTGACCGTCGACGGCGGAACGGGGAGTTCGACGTCGGACTCCCCTGCCCGTGCCAGACGGTCAAGGACCGCTGCGAGCGTGACAGTTACGTCCGCTTCGGCTGGCTCCGCCAAGGCCATGGTGCGCAGGCCGAGGATGGTGGGAGTGGCTTCGCCGAGCAGCCTCGGCCGCAATACGCAGACATAGGCGGCAAGAACCGAGCCGGAGGCCTGCAGCCGGATGGCGCCGTCGTCCACCGCCTTTGCGCGGGTCACGTAGGTGCGGAGGTCCGCCAGATCCTGGGGATCGGCGAAGCGGAAGGGCTGGGTGAGAACATCGGACACCTTAAGGACTCTACCGCCAGGCGCCCGGTTGAGCAGTACCGGGGTGACGTCTAGAGTCAAACCATGACTGAAGCGGAAGCCGGATTGCAGGCGTTGCCCACGCAGGACCCCACCACCTCCTTGATCGAACTTCTTGATCTCGGGGAACTCGAAGGTGCCCGGACGGATGAGGACATTTTTATGGGCCCGTCACAGCGGCAGCCGCGGCAACGCGTTTTCGGAGGCCAGGTTCTGGCACAATCCCTTATTGCCGCAAACCGCACCGTGGATCCGGCCCGCCACGTGCATTCGATGCATGGATATTTCCTCCGCCCGGGGGATGCAAACCAGCCCATCACTTTCGGCGTGCAGCGTCTTCGTGACGGAAGGTCGTTCTCGGCCCGCCGTGTCCACGCTTACCAGGACGGCACTCCGATCCTCTCCATGATCGCGTCCTTTCAGGAGGAAGACGAGGGCCTTGACCACCAGTCCGAGATGCCGGTGGGAATTCCGGACCCTGAATCCCTCCCCAGTACTGCCGACCTTCTGGGCAAGTACGATCATCCCGTGGCCCGGCATTGGGCCTATGAGCGTCCCATAGACATCCGGCACGTAGACCCCGCGCTGTATGTGTCCGCCAACGGCACCAAAGAAGCCAGGAATGCGGTCTGGATGAAAACATTCGGTCCGATGCCTGACGACGCCAACATGCACCGGGCCGCGCTCGCCTACGCCAGCGATTACACCATCCTGGAATCGATCCTTCGCAAGCACGGCCTCAGCTGGGTCACCCCGGGCATGAGTGTCGCCAGCCTTGACCATGCCATGTGGTGGCACCGCCCGGTACGGGTGGACCAGTGGTTGCTCTACGTGCAGGAGTCACCCAGCGCCCAGGGTGCACGCGGCCTGGCCACCGGCAAGATCTTCGACAGGGAAGGCCGGCATGTTGCCTCTGTAGCCCAGGAGGGCATGGTCCGGATCCCCACAGACCTGAAGAACAAGGTGGTGGGTGCTGTCCAGTCCAAGGTTTTAAAGCACCAGATGCGCAAAGCCGAACGGTAAAAACAGCAACGGTAAACAGCGTTAAGCAAACGAAAGGCCTGCCTGGCGGGTGACGCCCGCCAGGCCGGCCTTTTCGTTTCGGGACTGTTCGCCCCTGGTTTTCGGCTTTTCCGTGAGGATCAGTCTCGCGTGAGGCGCCGGTGAGTCACACGGTGCGGCTTTGCGGCATCGGGACCGAGTCGCTCCACCTTGTTCTCCTCGTAGGACTCGAAGTTGCCCTCGAACCAGTACCACTTGGACGGGTTCTCCTCATCACCTTCATAGGCGAGGATGTGCGTGGCCACCCTGTCGAGGAACCAGCGGTCGTGCGAGACGACCACGGCGCAGCCGGGGAATTCCAGGAGGGCGTTCTCAAGGCTGCTGAGTGTTTCAACGTCGAGGTCGTTAGTGGGTTCGTCAAGGAGCAGGAGGTTTCCGCCCTGCTTGAGGGTCAGAGCCAGGTTCAGGCGGTTACGCTCACCGCCGGAAAGCACTCCGGCTTTCTTCTGCTGGTCCGGGCCCTTGAACCCGAAGGCTGCCACATACGCCCGCGAGGGCATCTCTACGTGGCCTACCTGAATATAGTCCAGGCCATCGGAAACTACTTCCCACAGCGTCTTGTTGGGATCGATACCGCCGCGGCTCTGGTCCGCATACGAAATCTTGACGGAATCACCGATCTTGAGATCGCCACCATCGAGCGGCTCAAGCCCCACGATGGTCTTGAACAGGGTGGTCTTACCCACGCCGTTGGGGCCGATGACGCCGACGATGCCGTTGCGGGGCAGCGAGAAGGACAGCCCGTCAATGAGGGTCCTGTCCTCAAAGCCCTTTTGAAGGTTCTTGGCTTCGAGCACAAGGCCACCCAGGCGGGGTCCTGGCGGAATCTGGATCTCTTCGAAGTCGAGCTTGCGGGTGCGGTCAGCTTCGGCTGCCATTTCCTCGTACCGGGCCAGTCGGGCCTTCGACTTGGTCTGGCGGCCCTTGGCGTTCGAGCGGACCCACTCAAGCTCTTCCGTCAGTCGCTTGGCCTGCTTGGCGTCCTTCTTGCCCTGAACTTCCAGGCGCGCACGCTTCTTCTCCAGGTAGGTGGAGTAGTTGCCTTCATACGGGTACAGGTGCCCGCGGTCCACTTCGGCGATCCACTGCGCTACGTGGTCAAGGAAGTAGCGGTCGTGGGTCACGGCAAGAACGGCGCCGTCGTAATTGGAAAGGTGCTGCTCAAGCCACAGCACGCTCTCGGCGTCAAGGTGGTTGGTGGGCTCATCGAGAAGCAGCAGGTCAGGCTTCTGCAACAGCAGCTTGCACAAAGCCACGCGACGGCGCTCACCGCCGGACAGGAGAGTCACGTTGGCATCCGCAGGCGGGCAGCGCAGAGCATCCATTGCCTGTTCCAGCTGTGAATCCAGGTCCCAGGCGTCGGCAGCATCAATGGCTTCCTGCAGGTGACCCATTTCTTCGAGCAGTGAATCATAGTCGGCGTCGGGGCTTGCCATTTCCTCCGAGATCGCGTTGAAGCGCTCGATCTTCCCGATGATTTCGCCAACGCCCTCCTGGACGTTGCCGAGGACTGTCTTTTCTTCGTTCAGCGGTGGTTCCTGGAGCAGGATGCCCACTGAGTAGCCAGGGCTGAGCCGCGCTTCACCGTTGGAGGGTGTATCCAGGCCGGCCATGATCTTGAGAATGGTGGATTTACCGGCGCCGTTGGGGCCGACCACACCGATCTTGGCTCCGGGAAAGAACGACATACTGACGTCGTCGAGAATGAGCTTTTCGCCAACAGCCTTGCGGGCCTTGGTCATTGTGTAGATAAATTCCGCCATGGTTCCAAATCTAGTGGGTCGGCCCGGATAACTCACATTCGGGACGGTCTAAGGACATGGAACGAACCAGTCGTTTCAAGGGTTCAAAGATGTGTACCTGCGAAGCATTTGCCCGTAGACAGCACGGGCAGAATGACCACCGTGACCTTCCCCTCACGTACTTGGCCGATCACGCAGTCCATATCCTGAAGAGCCGCAGCTTCAATTGCATCTACTTCCAGGCCCGTGGGAGTTTGGCCTGCAGACACCTCCAACGCGGACGGCGACACTCCGGCAGCAGTCAGCGTGGCAACCATTTGGTCCCTCGTGGGCTTTGCCGAGCCGGCAGCCAGGTTGTTGAGGGCCTGCTCAACTTTGTCCTTCAGGAGAGCGGTGGCGGGAGCCAGGGCCGCGACTGAGGGAACGGGGGCCGCGGAGCCTGCGCCCGAGGGAGGACCGGCCTTCGGAGTGGCTGGATCTCCAGGAGAAGCCGGGCCGCCCAGATCCGTACCCGCGGGAGGCGTGCAGGCAGAAGACGCGATGAGGACGAGGAACGCCAGAACTGCTGCGCGCTGATGGCGTGCGGGCAAGATACGAGGGGCTGGCGTACGACGGGTTGGCCTCAGAGGTTTAGTCGCTCGCATCACCTTGCCATTCTGCCATGCAGTTAGCGCCCCTTTCGGCACCCCGGTGCCCGGCGACGCCGCCGCAGCTGCGGCGCCGCCTTTCGCCGAAGCCGCCTCGCCAAACCCTGACACAGTGATCCAGTTCTTTATCAGGCCGCGGCGCCCGTCAGCTCGCCAGTACTGGAATCAACGGCGAGGAGCTCGCCGCTTTCCTCATCGATGAAAACCGAGGGTGGCTCCTCCATCCCTGGCGCCATGTCCGAAGAGTCACCGGGTTCGCGTTCCGGGCCGTCGTCGTCCGGTTCTTCACCGAATTCGCCGGATGAACGCCCGGAATCTCCCTCAGGGGCAATCTGCACAGTCTGGGTACTGGATTGTCCATTTTGCCCAGAGTTTCGGATGAAGTTGGCTGAACCCCACATGAGGTCGTGACCGACGGCTTCGGCGTCAATTTCCGCCGCGTGGTAGAAGCGCCCGTCTTTCTCCCAAGTCCGCATTTTGAGACGGCCAACAACGATGACGCGCTGTCCCTTCTTGATGCTGCAGGCCAGGTTGCCTGCCAGTTGCCGGTACCCCTGCACGGTGAACCAATTGGTATTGCCGTCCACCCAGGCGTTGATGGTGCGGTCAAAGCGGCGGTCTGTGGAGCCAATCCGAAAGGACGCGGTGGCCGTTCCGCCGGGCGTCGTTGAAGTCTTGATCTCGGTGGCCACGAAGCCACGGACCGTTATGTTGTCAGTCATGGTGATGTCCTGTCTTGAAGTGTGCTGCCCAAGCGGGCAACTCCAGCTTCATTGAGGACCATGGCAGGAGCGATGGACGAGCTTGGCTATGTGCAAAACTCCGTCCAACAGAGAGTGTTGGGGACAAGTGAAAATCGCACGGGACAGCTGGCGGTTTCCGACAGCAAGTCACTGTAAACTTTTTGAGTTGCCTCTTGGAGAGCCTTGAGGACACATACTGCCCCAGTAGCTCAGGGGATAGAGCAGCGGCCTTCTAATCCGCCGGTCGGGGGTTCGATTCCCTCCTGGGGCACAGGAATGAGGCTCTGGCTTGTGAAAACACAGGCCAGAGCCGATTCCGTTGAAATACGTTCGTGCCTCCGTCATCCAACCAGGAGTTGCCTCTTATGAAATCGGCTGCTCCCGAACTGACTGCACGGAAACCCTCGGCCGCTTTGTATGCTGCAGGCTTTGTGACCGCTTTCGGCGCCCACAGCATTGCCGCAGGTATGGGCGCGCAAAGCGAGAACATCGGCCTGACGTTGCTGAATCTGGGCATCCTCCTGGCCGTGTACGACATCTCCGAGGTATTCCTTAAACCTGTCTTCGGCGCACTCAGTGACCGGATCGGTACGAAGCCCGTTATTGTGGGAGGTCTCCTGGCCTTTGCCGTGCTCTCACTTGTCGGGTTGTGGGGAGCCGATCCGCTCATGCTGGGTCTTGCCCGTCTAGGACAGGGAGCGGCAGCTTCGGCCTTCTCCCCCGCGTCCTCCGCCATGGTTGCCAGACTGGCCGGAGGAAAGAACGCCGGAACATTTTTCGGCCGCTACGGATCCTGGAAGAGCCTCGGATACGTCATCGGGCCGCTGCTGGGAGCCGGCTTGATTTTCGCGGGAGGTTTTGCCCTTTTGTTCGCCACATTGTCAGTACTGGCAGCGGCCACGGCGGTGTGGGTTGTGGTGGCCGTACCCAACCTTCCGCCGCTTCCCCGGCAGCGTTACACAGTGCTGGATCTGGCACGCCAGGCCACGGAGCGGCGGTTCCTCGTCCCCACACTGGTGCTGGCGGCGTCGACGTCGGCGCTCGGTGCGGCGATCGGATTTCTTCCCGCATTGGCTACCCGCCATGGCCTTGATCCCCTTGCCGGCACTGCTGCGGTCAGCGTCCTGGCCATCGCCTCAGTACTCATCCAGCCAAGGATCGGCCACCTCCGCGACAGGGGAAGCATCTCCGACACCAAGGGCATGACAGCAGGACTCTTGTTGACCGCAGGCGGAGTTGCGATCCTGGCCGTCGCTCCTGGGCCAATAACGATCTTCATCGCCGCAGTGGCGATTGGCGCCGGGGTCGGCGCAGCCACACCAATTGGCTTTGCGCACCTTGCAGATACCACTCCACCGGAGCGCATCGGCCGGACCATGGGTTCGGCCGAGCTCGGACGGGAACTTGGAGATGCCGGCGGGCCTTTGCTGGTAGGCGGTATCGCCACGATCGCCAGTCTTCCATTCGGCCTCGGAGCGCTCGCCCTGGTTGTTGCGGCGGCAAGTCTCCCCCGGCTCGCCGGCAACGGCCGGACGCCAACGGACAACCTGCCCGCCGGCTGAGCAAAGCAACCAGAAACAGAGACCCCCCGGCCCGGATGATCCCGGGCAGGAGGCCTCACGCAGTAGGTGTAGCTGCCTTACCGGCGCTTGCCGTCAATTCCGTCCGCGTCGATGTGCTCGCGACGGACATCCTCTTCGACAGTGACATCATCAGTGACAACGTCCTTGTCCAACCGCACCCGCTCGACTGGCACTGCCTCTTTCTCAACCACGGGCCGTTCCTCGTGCAGGGTAACTTCGTGCTCTTCCTCACTCAGATCCGGTCCGCTCATGGCCGCTCCGCGATTGGCGTCGGTGATGGGCTCGCGCTCAAGCCGAACCTCTTCCCGTTGGACGGGGACTGTTTTAGTCACGTTTTCGGTAGTGACGTACTTACGCAGTCTTGCCCTGCCGGTCTCCTGGCGTTCGGTGCCAACATGGAGCCGTTCCTCAGAGCGCGTCATGGCGTCGTCGGTTGTTGGTCCGGAGGTGTCGCGGCCGACGGTGCCGGCTGCATCTGTTCGGTCATAGTCCGCGTCAGCGCGCCCTACGCCGCCGCCCATACCGGCCCTTGCTTCGCTGTAAGTGCGGCCCAGACTGTAGTGCTCGTAGAGCCGGTCCTCATCCGTGGGCTCCAAGTGGCCGTCATTCTCGACGCGCGGCGCATCCTTCACCTGGTCCTTGGAGTAAGGCACAAGGATGTCGTTGCCTTCAAGACGAGCGCCCTCAAGGGGGACGAATGACTCCGATGTACCGAACAGCCCGGTCTTTACCGTGACCCAGGTGGGCTGATTGTTGTCATCGTCGACATACACCTGCCCGATGGAGCCAATCTTGTCTCCATCAGTGGTGAGCACATTGCCGCCCCTGTTAAGCAGTTCGTCGATATTTTCCCTGGTGAGCATGTTTCTCTCCTTGGATCTTTTCTTTCCAGCTTGGATGTCGTTCTGCAGCACCTGCGCTTGCACGCGCAGGGTTGTTGCGAGGCAACAAAGGACTGGACCGATTGCCACCGATTGAGGCAACCTCCCCCGGTCCAGGCATCCATGATAAGCATGCTTAGTATCCGATTGGCAAGCATGCTTAGTAATTTCTTTGAATGGGCTTATGATTCGAAGTAAGGCGGTCCAGGCCGCCGTCGGCGAGCCCGCCATTCCAGTGGCAGCAGCCTCTGGCGAGCAGTCTATGGGGAGGATGAAAAGCCATGACTCAACAACCCAACCATCAGGATCAGGCCAAGCCTGGCGAAGGCCGGGCCGACTACCTCCCGCCGGTAAGTACAGGCCGAATAAGTACAGGCCGGAACGTTCCTGCCTCCGGGCCGGTAGACGGCACCGATACCAGCCGCATCCCGGCTTCCGAACGCCCAATGCCAGGTCCGGCACCCAAGGAGAAACGGGTCACTCGAGCGGGAATGGTGTGGGTTTCTGTAGCTACGGCCCTGGTGCTCCTGGTGTTGCTTATCGTTTTCATCCTGCAGAACCAGGACTACGTGCAGGTGCGGTTCCTGGGACTCGAGGGTGCTGTTTCCTTGGGCATGGCTCTGTTCATTGCAGCAGTGGCAGGCGGGGTACTGGTGGCTATCGCAGGCGCGGCACGGATCATTCAGCTGCGCACCGCGGCGCACCGCCGGGCTCAGGCTGTCCGAACCCCCACGGTCAAATAGCGACGTCGGAGATGACGTCGGAGATCAAGACGACCGGCACTAAATACCGCCGCTCAGGGATCGCGGTTTACCGGATTCCCGTCAGGGGCCTCATCGTCAAGCTCGGAGATGTCCGGGTCAACGGTCCTGGCCAGGTCCCCCTCTAAAGATTCACGGCCGGTATCTTCCTCGGTTTCCTGAAGCTGGCCGTCGCCGCGCACTGCCCGGTATTCATCCGGAATCTCAGTCATGTGCCCAAGTTAAACCTGTTGAGAGGCTGTGTCGAGGGTTCACCGATCTACGAGAGCGTTCAGTGACTACCAGGATCCTCCAGCAACTCTTTGAGGTTCTGAAGCACCATGTCCCAGAGCTTCGCAGACTCTTCCACCTCGGCTTTTGACTTGTTGTTACCCTGGGTGATGGTGACGCGGCTGCCCCCGGCCTCCTGTTCCACACGATATTCAACGGAGTGGTAGTTTTCCGGTTTATCCGGCAATCCCGTCAACGGACTGTAGTGGCTGATGGACAGACGATGTTCCGGTTCATAGGACAAAACCACACCCTTGTCCTCATAATGCTTGCCGTCCCACTCGCCTTCGAAAGTGATGGGCTCCCCAACCTGCCATGACGTAGTGACGTCGGTGCCCAGGAAATACTTTTTGATGACATGGGGGTCGGTCAGCGCATTCCATATCTGCCCGACTGGCGCCGAAATCAGTTTGCTGGCTACCGCTTGCGGAATCTCTTCGTCCATCGATGTGTCTCCCATGCGGCCATGGTAATACCGGCCCGGAGTGCTCAAAAGTCCTACGCGGAACGCGAACAGTCCCGCACCGCAAGGCGATGCAGGACCGTTTCGTGGTGCGCGGACCCTTGCCGTGACGAAGCAAGGGCCCGCAGTCGGAATCAGGCCAGTCAGGCGTAAGGGAGAACGAGCTCCGCATACCGCTGTTTCATGGAAGCCAGGACGCTGTCACCGTCGGCGTCCCAGATCTCCTGATTAAAAATTTCGACTTCAATGTCTCCGGTGTAGCCGGCCTCCCTGACCCACGTGCCGATGGTCGCAAAGTCGATGACGCCGTCGCCCATCATGCCCCTGGACAGCAGAGCGTCTGCGGCGATTGGCAGGTTGAAGTCGCAGACCTGGTACGAAGCGATGCGGTTCTCCCTGCCTGCCCGCTCGATCTGTGCTTTCAGCTCCGGATCCCACCACACATGGAAAGTGTCGACGGCGACGCCCACAGCGTTCGTTTCATAAGGTGCCGCAAGATCGAGTGCCTGGCCAAGCGTGGAGATAAGCGCGCGGTCTGCCGCGTACATGGGATGAAGGGGCTCCAGTACGAGCCGAACACCGTGTTCGACGGCGAAAGGCACCAGGTCCTCCAGACGGTCAGCCACTCGTTGGCGGGCGGCCACGACGTCTTTCTCCCCCGGGGCCAGCCCGCCAACCACCAGGAAAAGCTCCTTGGTGTCGAGGGCAACCGCCTCCAATATGGCGGTTCGGTTATCCGCCAACGCTGCCGCTTGTCCTTCTGCATCCGGTGCCGTGAGGAACCCCCCGCGGCAGAGCGACGAAACCCGCAGGCCCGCGTCCTTGATCAGCTTGGCCGATTTTTCCAGCCCTGCCTCTGCGACGCGGTCCCGCCATGGTCCGATAGCCGGGATTCCCGCCCGGGCGCAACCCTCCACAGCCTCGGCCAGTGTCCATTTCTTGGTGGTGGCACTGTTCAGCGAAAGCCTCGAGAAGTCGCTCATACCCCCACCCCATTGATCCTCAGGTAGTCGGACATCCGGAACGCTGCGAGGGCAGGATCCTTCAAAAGTCCGGCCTGATCAGCCAGTTCGAACGTCTTGGCGAGGTGGATCACTGAACGTCCGGAGTGAAGTCCGCCCACCATTTGGAAGCCGGGTTGCTTGCCGTTCAGCCAGGACATAAAGGCGATACCGGTCTTGTAGTAGAAGGTCGGAGCACTGAAGATGTGCTTTCCCAGTTCCCGGGTCGAGTCCAGGATTGCGCGGGCCTTGTCCGTGTCCCCCGCGTCATAGCTCTGCAGAGCGGCCGATGCTGCAGGGTAGATAGCGGCGAAAATTCCCAGCAAAGCATCAGAGTGCCGTGTGCCGTCGCCGTGGATGAGCTCCGGGTAGTTGAAATCGTCTCCCGTGTAGAGGCGCACTCCTTCAGGCAATGAGGCACGCAGTGCCACTTCGTGGCTGGCATCCAGGAGCGAGACCTTGACTCCGTCCACCTTGTCCGCATGCTCCCGAATGAGGCCCAGGAAGGTTTCGGTAGCCAGGGCAACGTCATCCGACCCCCAGTATCCGGCCAGGGCGGGATCGAACATGGTACCCAACCAGTGGAGGATGACAGGCTGATCCACTTCGCCAAGGAGCGTCGCGTACACGTGAAGGTAGTCATCAGGACCCGACGCCACCTTGGCCAAGGCACGGGAGGCCATCAGGATGACCTTCGGTCCTGCCTCGCTGACGACGGCGATCTGCTCACGGTAGGCGTTGAGGACAGCCTGTATTCCATCCGGGCCGGGATACAGGGAATTCAGGTCCATCTGGTCTGTGCCCGCGCCGCATGAAACGAGATCACGGACGGACTTTCCAACAGTGGCTGCGTTCCCGCTAGCCACTACCGACGCCGCTTCGGCACCGCTGCGCTTGATGAGCTGTTGGGTCGCGGCCCAGTCCAGGCCCATGCCCCGCTGCGCGGTGTCCATGGCATCGGCAACGCCAAGGCCATAGGACCACAATTCATGGCGGTAGGCCAAGGTGGCCTCCCAATCGAGGCGGGCAGGCGCGCCGGGTGTGTTATCCGCAGTTACCTCCGGAATGACATGGGCGGCGGCGTACGCCCTGCGTGAGGTCAGCGGAGCCGTCGGCTTCGGCCAGGACGGAGCCGACTGCAGGCGGTACTCGCGTGTGCCGCCGTCGGATGTGGGAAGAATCAGGGATGTCATCAGAGGGTGATCTCCGGGATGTCGATGGTGCGGCGCTCGTCCGAGGACTGCAGGCCCAGCTCGGCGAGCTGCACACCGCGGGCCGCGGAAAGGAGTCCGAAGCGGTGTTCACGTCCGGCGACGACATCCCGCAGGAACTCTTCCCATTGCAGCTTGAAACCGTTGTCCAGGTCCGCATTGGCCGGAACCTCCTGCCACTGGCTGCGGAAGGACTCCGTCACGGGAAGGTCCGGGTTCCAGACAGGCTTCGGGGTGTGTGCACGCTGCTGGGCAACGCACTTGTTCAAGCCTGCAACTGCTGAACCGTGCGTTCCGTCGATCTGGAACTCCACGAGTTCATCGCGGTAAACCCGCACGGCCCAGGATGAGTTGATCTGGCCGATTACTTCATCGCCACCAGGCGTTTCCAGTTCGAAAATGCCATATGAGGCGTCGTCTGCGGTGGCCTTGTACTCCTTGCCCGACTCGTCCCAGCGGGTGGGGATGTGGGTGGCTGTCTTGGCGTTGACGCTCTTGACCTTGCCGATGATGCCCTCAAGTACGTAGTTCCAGTGACAGAACATATCGGTGGTCATGCCGCCGCCGTCCTCTTTGCGGTAATTCCACGAAGGCCGCTGCGCCGCCTGGACGTCGCCTTCGAACACCCAGTATCCGAATTCGCCTCTGATGGAGAGGATGCGCCCAAAGAAGCCTTCATCCACGAGGCGGCGGAGCTTAACGAGGCCGGGCAGGTAGAGCTTGTCGTGGACAACGCCGGCGGTGACTCCTGATTCCCGGCCGATGCGTGCCAGTTCGATGGCCTCCTCAAGGGTCTCAGCCGTGGGCTTTTCAGTGAAGATGTGCTTGCCGGCCTTCATGGCCTTTTTCAGGGTGGCAGCACGCAGGCTGGTCATCGAGGCATCGAACACAATGTCCACGGTGGGGTCATTGATGACGGCGTCGAGATCCGTGCTCCATGCAGATACCTTGTGGAGCTCGGCGAGTTCGCGGATTTTGGCTTCGTTGCGTCCCACCAGAATGGGCTCGACCTGCACCTTGGTGCCGTCTTCCAGAGTGAATCCCCCGGCGTCCCGGATAGGCAGGATAGAACGGAGCAGGTGCTGCCGGTATCCCATGCGTCCGGTAATGCCGTTCATGGCGATGCGGATCGTCTTCGTTTCGTAGCCCATGTGTCCTCCACAGCTGATTGCTGTAACGCAGTAGTAGTGGGAAAGCGCATTCCCGTTTCATTCATAATGCCCTTTTCGGACAGAGTTGGCAAGCGCTTTCCTGAAAGTCGTCCCACCTGTCATAATGTGGAAAACGCAGAAGTTTTGCCGAACAGGAGATTTCCCCGTGGCTGCAAGCACCCTGACCGAGGTGGCGCGCCTGGCCGGCGTGTCACCAGCCACCGCCTCACGGGTGCTGAACGGTTCCGACCGAAAACCCGGACCTGGCGTTTCAGAACGCGTACGTCAGGCCGCGGAGGAGCTGGGCTACATTCCCAATGCGCAAGCGCAGGCGCTGGCGAAGTCGAGTTCCGGACTCATCGGCCTCATCGTCCACGACATCGCGGATCCCTACTTTTCCGCCATTGCACGAGGGGTCCAAAGCGTAGCCAAGACCCAGAACAAAATGGTGCTTCTTGCGACCACTGGCGGAACACCCGCAGACGAAAAAGAGGCTGTCGCTGCCTTTGCTGCCCGGAGAGCCGACGCGATTGTCATCGCCGGTTCCCGTTCCTCGCGACCTGAGGATCAGAAGGCGAATACCGACTTGGCCGCGGAGCTCGACCGGTATTGCCGCAACGGCGGTCATGTGGGAATTGTCGGTCAGGCGATTGTCGGGGCGGGGACATCGGAGGGCTACCACCTGGTGGAGCTTCCCAACGAGGAACTTGCCTTCGAGCTTGCCGGCCAGCTTGCCCAACTCCACACCGGCGAGTTCGTCATAGTCGGCGGCCCGGAGGGACTCGTTACCTCTGATGACCGCATACGCGGCTTCCAGAAGGGTCTGGCCAACGCAGGCCGGTCCCCCGCCGAGGTTGTGAACACTTCCTTTAACCGGGCCGGTGGATATGAGGCCGGAGGGCAGTTGGCAGAGCGCATCCGCTCGTCCCAGCCCTCAGAAGAAAGCCGGGATCCGGCCGACGCAAATAAGTCCCGGCTGTGTATCTTCGCTGCCAACGACGTCATGGCCATCGGAGTTGTTGCCGCATTGCGGGAGGAGGGTCTCCGCATCCCCCGTGACGCCCTGATTGCAGGCTTCGACGACATTGAAACCCTCAGGGACTTCCGTCCTGCGCTCTCCACCGTTCGCTTGCCCCTGGAAGAGATCGGCCGCCTCGCAACCCTCAGCACCGCTGGCCACAGCCGGAAGGATAGTTTGGTCAGATCAAAGGCGGCGAACATGCCGGGACACCAGTCAATGGGCACCGGGGCTGTCAACCACAATGAAGATCAGGGGCCAGGGGTCACCGGCGAGGTCAAGCTTCGTCGGAGCACACAATGGACGCCATAGCGCAAGAGTTCTCCGCGCCGGACAGAATAACAATTGTCGCTGCGGATACTCAGGCAGCTCATGCTCCGGCCATTCTGGTACTGCCAGGCGGCGGTTATGCCCACCACGCTGACCACGAGGCGGAACCCGTAGCGAGCTGGCTCGCTTCCTTGGGCTTGCACGCCTTTGTGCTGCGGTACCGGACCTCGCCCAACCGGCATCCGGCTCCGCTGATAGACGCCAAACGCGCATTGCAATGGATCCGCTCAGGCGCGCATGGTTTGCCGGTGGATGCGGGACGGGTCGGGGTCCTGGGGTTTTCTGCCGGGGGTCACGTGGCCGCCACACTGTCCACCTCGGTTGAAACGGGAAACGACAAGCTGGACACAAGTACGTCTGTGCCAGATCTCGCAGTACTCTGCTATCCCGTGATTTCCTTCACGTCCTCCGTTCACCAGGGATGCATAGACAACCTGCTGGGCGTCTCCCCCTCTGTCTCTTCGCTCAGAGAACTGTCAGCGGAACTTCACGTCACCAGCACTGCGCCCCCGACGTTCGCATGGCACACGGCAGATGACGCAGCAGTGGATGCCGAACACAGCTTGCGGTACGTCTCCGCCCTGACCAAAGCCGGCATCCCCACCGAACTGCATGTGTTTCCCCATGGCCGCCATGGTTTGGGTATGGCTCCGGACGACGCCGATGTCAGCCAATGGACCCGGCTCTGTGAACGATGGCTCAAAAGCCGCGGCTGGATTTCAGCAAACGCCCATTCAGCTGCTGAGAATGCGCTATCCCCTTAAGAGCCGGATAGAGGCAGTAGTCAAAGACGTTCAGTACGCCTAGCCTTTTGCCATGCCGAAGATGAACGATGCCCCGGACTCCGCCATAACCACCGGCCCCGCCCTGTGGCCTGACGTCGAGACCCTATTCGGGGTACGCGGTGATCCCGCCCGCTGCTGGTGCCGTTTCTTCGCCATGACGAACCCTGAATATAAGAACACGACGCCAGCAGAGCGGAAAAGTCACTTGCATGCCCGTTTTGACTCCTCCGAACCGGAGCCGGGAGTCATGGCCTACCTGGACGGCGAGCCGGTAGGCTGGTGCGCCGTTGAACCCCGCTCCTGCTATCCCCGCATTGAAAGTTCGCAACTGATGCGGGCAGCGGCACCTGGTCTGACCGAACTTCCGGATCCCGGCACAATATGGTCAATCACTTGCTTCGTCGTCGCCCCCGGGCAGCGCCGCAAGGGAATTGCGGCCGCCTTGCTGCAAGCAGCTGTTGAACACGCCTTCACCCACGGCGCCGGCAGCGTTGAGGGCTACCCCGTTGATCCGGCTGCCAGGCCGAAGGCCAGTGCCGCCGATCTCTACCACGGCACTTTATCCTTGTTCCAGACCGCAGGCTTCAGGCTGGTGGACACCACGACGCCGGGCCGTGCCGTGGTGCGGCTGGATAAGGTCAGCGGTTAAGGGCTCTGATGATCCAGGTGGCCTCATGGGTAGCGCCGGGGGCCAATTCCACGACGTCCACGCCGGTGTTGAAGGCATCCGGCGGGCAGGTCATGGGTTCCACTGCCAGGCCCAGCCGGGACGGGGCCGTGGGCTTATCCGCAGTGTGGATCTGCAGCCAGGGCCACTGCTGGTCCCATTCGAGCTCAACGCCCGAGCCTGAAGGATCGAAGACGCGGACGGACGCAGAGCCGGCGGACCTTTCGATCTCGGTGAAGGCGTGGTCGATCTCCACCGATCCCAGAAGCCTTTCACCGCGGAAATCAAAATCATGCCCCTCAACTGCCGCAGTCGCCACCGGCAGCAACCTGTCTTGAGTGACCTCCAGGAAGGCAGCCGCAGGCATTTCCAGCGTCCATTCGTCCAAGGGAGCAGGCCCTGCGACCAGGTAGGGATGCGGGCAAACACCATAGGGGGCGGCCTGGTCTCCAACGTTGTGGGTACGCACTGTGCTGTGCAACCCGTCTTCCTTGAGCTCATACGTGACAGCAACGTCCAGATCCCCCGGATAGGCGGGCCCGCGGGACACTGCGGTGCCGAGGCTGATCGAAGAAGGTCCATGATGGCGTACTTCCCATGTCTTGCCAATGACAAGTCCATGGAGCGCGGTTCCCCGTTCCGGTTCATTAATCTCAGCCTGGAACTGCATCCCGTTGAAGCTGTAGAGGCCGTCAGCCAGCCGGTTTGGCCAAGGGGCGCAGATGGTCCCGCGGTAATCGGGGATGTCGCCGTCCGGGCCGAAGCTGATCACCAGATCGCGGCCCTCGTAACGCAGTTCCCGCAAGGCCCCGCTCCTGGCCGTCACAATGGCCGTGTAAGGCCCGAAGCTGATGTGGTGCTCTGTGACTGCCATGGCGTTCCTTTTCGGCTGAGGGTGTTAGCGCTAACTACTATAGTCCGCGCAGGAGGCGGCCAGCCAATGATTACGGCAACTAAGTAAGAGCCTTGCCGGCCCTAGGGAAGCGTCAGGACCAAGGGGCCGTCAGCTGTGATCGCCACCGTGTGCTCGCTGTGGGCGGCGCGGCGGCCGCTTGTGGACCGCAAAGTCCATTCGTCGTCGTCGTGGTAGTAATCATCCTTGCCCCCGAGAATCAGCATGGGTTCAATGGCGATCACTAATCCTTCGGTGAGTTTGATGCCACGCCCGGGCCGGCCCTCGTTGGGGACGGCAGGATCAGCATGCATGGTGCGGCCGATCCCATGTCCCCCATGATCCGCCAGCAAGCCATAACCTGCCCTACGGGCAGCGCCGCCGATCGCATACGCCAGGTCCCCCATTTTGTTACCAACCCTGGCAGCCTCAATTCCCCGCGCCAATGCCGCCTCTGTCGCCTCGATGAGAGCCAGGTCCTCCGGGTTGGCTGTGCCCACGACGAAACTGACAGCAGCATCGCCACACCAGCCGTCCAGGAACGCGCCGCAGTCAACACTCAGCAGATCGCCGTCCTGGAGCCGGTATTCGTTCGGCACACCGTGCACCACTGCGTCGTTGACGCTTGTGCAGATCACGCCCGAGAACGGCACGGTGGCCCACCGGGGCTGGTAGTTGAGAAAAGCGGGAGCAGCCCCTGCGTCGGAGATCACTGACGCTGCCACCTCATCCAACTCCTTGAGGGAGACACCAACACCTGCAGAAGACTTCACTGCGGCCAATGCATTGGCCACGACCCTCCCGGCCTCACGCATCAGGACGATCTCATCGGGGCTCTTAATCATGGACATTGCTGGTTCTCCGGACGTAAAAGGCCCTAGATGACAGGGCGCGTGGGGATCGGCTCATGGGTTTTCGTAAAGAGCCATTTGGTTCTGGGATCGAGGAAGATCAGGTAGAGGGCAAACAGAACAGCGATGACTGCAGCCGCAATACGCGCCAACGCCAGGGCGAGGCCAAGATCCTCAGCCTGGTAGGGGAAGACATCCAGCTGGTCCGAAATGGCATAGATCATGAAGAACGAGACGATGAAATACAGAGCTTTAACCTGCCAGTCATCCCGAATACCCGTTATTGCAAAAAGCGGGATAAGCCAGACCACATACCAGGACTGGATCATGGGGGCCAGGACGACGATCGCAGCAAAGGCCAGGGTAAGACGCCGCATAAGGCGGTCGTGGTCTCCGCGGAAGATCTGCCAGGCGACTATTCCCACCGCCAGGACCTTGCCGGCGTCGTAAACCCATTTCGCCAGAGCCCAGCCGTCAAGGCCGAAAGCATCGAGGATGGAGGCAACGATCAGTCCCAACAGGCCCACCGGTGCGTACCAGATCCAGATACTGCCCGGGGCGGAGAGTCCGTTGATCCAGCCGAAGCCGAAGCCATTGACGAGGCTTAGTGCATATAGGATTCCAAGGCTGATCGCTGCAGTGAGTCCCCAGAAGAGGAATTTTCGCACCCAGCCGGCGTTTTTTCCGGCCCAGAGCAGACCTATAAACGGCAGGAAGACAACAGTGATCGGCTTGACGGAGATGGACAGGGTCACCAGCACCAGCCCCAGGAGCATGCGCCTGGTGGCGCAATAATAGAGCCCGGCCAGGGCCAGTCCGATCATCAATGCATCGTTGTGGACACTGGCAATGAAGTTCGTCAGGAAGAGCGGGTTCGCCGCAGTCAGCCACAGGGCACGGTGCGGATTAACCCCATGAAGTTCGGCCAGCTTGGGAACGTAAATGATGCACAGGATGACACCGCACAGTGCCACCAGCCGGAACAACATAATGCTCGCCTCCGGGTGGACATTTGTAGACCACACCACGAACTGTTCGATCCAGAGGAACAGCTGACCGTAGGGAACCGGCGCCTCCGTCCACATCTTGTCTGCGCCCAACTGGAAGTAGTTGGATAAGGCTGAGATCCCGTTCTCATAGGGATTAAAACCTTCTACCATCAGCCGGCCTTGGCCGATGTAAGCATAAACATCTCGGCTGAACAGCGGAACGGACAGCATCATCGGCAGGCCCCACAGAGCGACGGCCTGAAGGGTCGCCTTCCGTGCAGCCGGTCCCCAGACCTTCACGCGTTGTCCCAGTCGCAGCCACGCCCGAACCAGCAGCATGCCACCGATCGCCAGCAACACAATGGACAAGGCAACGCCCAGGCCCTCGGTGCGCATCCAGATGAAGACCGGCAGCCGCCACAGTTCCGAGGCCTGGGCCAGCCACCCCACTCCCACGGATCCGAAAGCCATAAACAGGGACCCGACAAAACCTGCCAGCAGTGGAGACGCCGGGTTGTCGACTTCAACCACAGCCGGCTCAGGAGACTTAACTGCAGCCAGCTCCCCCGGAGCGGGTACAGGCGCCGTCATCTCAGGAGGGTCCAATCTGTTGGTGGGACAGGATTCCGCCGGCAGTCCAGGCGGGCTTACCGGCCCAAGGCTGAGCGCAGCATGCTAATTGATCCCGCCGCGTACCCAAAAATCCTAGCATCGGACGGGCCCAAGGCAGCCTAACGGTAGGCTGGACGGGTGCCTATATCTAACGAACGCATCGTCTGGATCGACTGCGAAATGACCGGCCTGGACCCCATCAATGACGCCCTCATTGAAGTGGCCGCACTGGTAACTGATTCCGAGCTGAACATCCTTGGCGACGGCGTGGACGTCGTGATTAAGCCGGATGACTCCGCCCTTGCCCAGATGAACGACTTTGTCCGCGACATGCATACCCGCTCCGGCCTCCTCGAGGAACTGCCCCACGGGAAGACCATGGCCGAAGCCGAAAACGCAATCCTGGAATACATCCTCAAATGGGTGCCTGATGCGCGCAAAGCGCCGCTGGGAGGAAATTCGGTGGGAACGGACCGTGTTTTCCTGGTCCGGGACATGCCTGCCGTGGTGGAGCACCTCCACTACCGCGTCATCGACGTCAGCACTATCAAGGAACTGTCCCGTCGATGGTTCGCGCGCGCGTACTTCCAAGCACCCGCCAAGCTTGGCGGACATCGGGCCCTCGGCGACATCAAGGACTCCATCGATGAGCTCCGGTACTACCGCGAGGCCGTGTTCGTGCCCGCCCCTGGACCTGACAGCGCCACGGCCCAGAGGATCTCAAAGGCTGTGATGGCCGGCAGTACTCCTGTCAATGCAGTTCCAGACGCACCCTCCACCGTCACGTCCCCGGCAGCACAGGAAAAGTAATCTGCGCCACGTTTGAGGGATTTTTTGGCAAAACACGCAAAAGTGGCAAAAGCACCCTCTGACAGCAGGTAAACTATTTGACGTTGCCTTTTCAGCCAGCCGGTCCGCCGGAAGGCATGACAGGGCGCATGGTGGGCGTAGCTCAGTTGGCAGAGCGCCTGGTTGTGGTCCAGGAGGTCGCGGGTTCAACCCCCGTCGCTCACCCTCATGAAGACCGGCTTTTGGCCGGCTTTCGCCAAAGACCGTACCGGAATCCGGTACGGTCTTTGTTGTTTTTGTTGCCCCCTGCACTGAAGGAATCCGCCGAGATGACCGTTTTGCCGATCACCATCTGGGGCGAGCCGGTACTCCACCGCCGGGCCGCCGAGGTCGACGTCTTCGACGACGACCTCCGCCGTCTTATTGCGGACATGTTCGAGACCAACGACGCCGCCAATGGCGTCGGACTCGCAGCGCCCCAGATCGGCGTCGGCAAGCGGGTCTTCATCTATAAGTTCGCCAACGATGACGATGTCCCGCCTACGGGAGTCGTGGTGAACCCCGTCCTGACCCTGTCCAAGGTTTCCGGCGCGCTGCCGGATCCGGACGAGGAAGTCGAAGGCTGCCTCTCCTTCCCCGGCGGGCAGTACCCGCTAAAGCGGGCTGAGTGGGTCCGGGTGCAGGGATTCGACGGCGATGGTAAGCCTCTGGATTTCGAAGCCACTGACTGGTTCGCACGGGTCATCCAGCACGAGTACGACCACTTGGACGGCAAGCTGTACGTGAACCGCCTGATTGACAGATACGCCCGCAAGGCGCTGAAGCAGGCCAAGAAGAGCGGATGGGGCGTGCCGGGTCTGACCTGGATGCCGGGCGTTGACCCTGATCCGTTCGGCCACTGAAACTTACTCCACAATAATTGTCTGCTGCCAAGGGCAGGCATCAAGGACCCGCTTCAGGGCGTCCTTCTCTGGCTGGGTGACCCAGAGCCGGTAGGCCGCTTTCACCGAGATTTGCCGGGCAACGTAGTGGCATCTGAAAGCCTTGTTGCCCGGAAGCCAGGTTGCAGCATCCCCGGCACCTTTCTCCTGGTTGGCGGGGCCGTCGGCCGCGATGAGGTTCAGAGGATCGTTGGCCAGGTTCTGCCGCTGTTGCTTTGTCAACTGCTGGGCGCCTTTCTGCCAGGAATCAGCCAAGGCCACCACGTGATCGATCTGGACAGCCATGCTGCTCTCAGAGCCTCGGCGGAACGAGACCAAGGATCCTGTGTAGGGCTCGTGGAAATCACCGCTCGAAACCTTGCAGTCTGAGCCTTCAGTGAACAACTCCCCCGTAAGGTCGCGTCTGAGGATGTCGTTGCGGGTGTCGCAGCCGTTGTGATCGGCGTCGAACCAGGCCTGTCCGAATGCGCTGCGGTCATAGTCGTTCTTAGGGGCGCGGCCCTTGACTGGCAGCTGCTCCAGGGCACCGGCTGCGCTTCCCGCAGGGACGGGCTGGACGGGAGCCACGGGCTTCATCCAATCGCGGTCCAGCACCGGGGCTTCTGAGGGGCCGTTGACCCGGGGCTCCGCGATGGAGAACTGCCCGACGGTGAAGAACCACCCAATGACACAGACGATTCCGAGGATCAGTACAGACAGCAGGGCCCAGGCCTGACGCGAACGACGGCGGGCACGGCGGTAAGCGGACCAGTGGATGGTCATGACTGTCCCGCTGTTCGGGTTCTAACGCTTGGGCGTATTAGATCCAGCGGAAGTCTTTGGCGTAGCGGAAGTCTTTGGGGCACCGGAAAAGCCTAGGGCAGACCACCGACAATTCCGGCGCTATCCACAGTGTGGAGGAACAGTGCAGGAGCAGGTAAGGCCAGTCTGGTACAGCGCCCCGGATTACTGCTCCCTTGTTACCCTGCGAAGATCTTCCTCGGCGAGGTTCATCAGGTCCTCGAGCTGCCTGATCCTGTCATCGCCG
Organism: Arthrobacter rhizosphaerae; assembly: GCF_023062595.1. Lineage (GTDB taxonomy): Bacteria > Actinomycetota > Actinomycetes > Actinomycetales > Micrococcaceae > Arthrobacter > Arthrobacter rhizosphaerae. Next base: position 82,634 of record NZ_JALLAN010000010.1, on the reverse strand, counting down.
ATGTCCCCGGCCGCATGTGCGACGCGGGCCTGCTCCAACAGCCGTATGGCTTCTTTATGGTTGGCGCGGGCTACGTCAAGCGCGTGTTCAAGAGTGGTGTCATGTTCTCCGAGAGCTGAGTCTGTATTCATGACACCATTCTGGGCACCTTTCCCGGCTGATACCAGAGTGTCAGCCGGGAATCTCCCGAATGCTAGACCGCGATGGCCGCAAGAACAGAGGCCGGCTCTTTGGCCGGGAACGACGGCGGGTTGACCCCTGCCATCTCCTCCATAACGCGGACTACCTGGCAGCTGTAGCCAAATTCGTTGTCGTACCAGACGTAGAGTACAAGGTTCTTTTCATTGGAAATCGTCGCCAAACCGTCAACGATGCCTGCACGGCGGGATCCCACGAAGTCGGTGGACACCACTTCAGGAGAGTCAATGTAGTCGATCTGCTTGCGCAGCTCCGAGTGCAGGGACATTTCGCGGAGGTAGTTGTTCACGTCCTCCTTGGTGGTGCCGTTTTCGAGGCTCAAGTTCAGGATGGCGAGGGAGACATCCGGCGTGGGAACTCGGATGGAGCTGCCGGTGAGCTTGCCCAACAGCTCGGGCAGCGCCTTCGCCACGGCCTTGGCGGCACCGGTTTCAGTGATCACCATGTTCAGCGCGGCCGAACGCCCGCGGCGGTCACCCTTGTGGAAGTTGTCGATCAGGTTCTGGTCGTTGGTGAAGGAGTGGACCGTCTCGACGTGCCCGTGCACCACACCGTACTTGTCATTGATCGCCTTCAGGACCGGGGTGATGGCGTTGGTTGTGCACGACGCCGCGGTGACAATCTTGTCCGAATCCAGGATTGTCCCGTGGTTGATGCCGTGGACGATGTTCTTGAGCTCGCCCTTGCCCGGAGCCGTCAGCAGCACGCGGGAAACGCCCTGGCTCTGCAGGTGCTGGGAAAGGCCCTCGGCGTCGCGCCAGCGGCCCGTGTTGTCCACCACGAGTGCGTTGTGGATGCCGTAGCTGGTGTAGTCGATGGTGGCAGGGTTGTCCGAGTAGATGACCTGGACCTGGACTCCGTTGGCTGTGATGGTGTTCTTCTCTTCGTCCACACGGATGGTGCCTTCGAAGGAACCGTGCACTGAATCACGGCGGAGCAGGCTTGCCCGCTTGGCCAGATCATTGTCGGAGCCGCGACGGACAACGATAGCGCGCAGGCGCAGCCCGTGGCCTCCACCGGCCTTTTCGATGAGCAGGCGTGCCAGCAGGCGTCCGATGCGTCCAAAACCATAAAGCACGACGTCGGTGCTGGTGCGGTCATCGCCCCCGTGCTTGCCCACGATGTCCGAAAGCTCGTCGCGCAGGAATTCTTCCAGTGTCGCGCCATTGCCTTCGACCTTGAACTTCTGGTTGAGCCGGGCGATGTCGATTGCCGCAGCCCCAAGTTCGAGCTGGGACAGGATGTTAAGCAAAGGAGCTGTCTCTTCGAGAAGCAGTTCGTCCTTGCTCATGCGGCGTGCAAACCGGTGCGCCTTCAGGATGTTCATGGTGGACTTATTGATCAGGCTGCGTCCGTGGATGCTGGTGACCACGTTGTTCTCGCGGTACAGCCGGCCGATCACAGGGATCATGGCCTCGGCTAGCGCCTCCCGGCCCATCCACGTATCAAGACAAGAATCTGACGTCTGGCTCACAGAACTACCTTCCTTGGGTCAACTGCATACGTCTTCGTATGAAGATGTCGGCCGCCGGAGGTGTTCCGGGGCGCAGGCATCGGCGGGGATTCGGTCCACCCCGGATGCCTTGGAGAAGCGCAAAGAAAAACCGCCCCTGCAAACGCAGATCCGGCGGCAGAACTTCTACGTTCACTGTCCATTCTAGAGGCGAGGGGCTTGACTTCCTGCCTCAGGAGGGCGTGAAGTCACTCACACGAACAGGCAAGCCATGCCTCACCTGCAACGTGGCGGGGTATGTGGATGGGTTGACCGATACGCCGGGTTCTGTGTTCCCGCACTGTTACCGGCACGGGAATAGCGACCATCCATCTACGGACGCCGTTGCCGACGCCCTCCAGCGGCCTACCCGGGCACTCGGGCGAGCAGCCCTCAATCGCGCCCTGTATGGCCTTGCTCCGGGTGGGGTTTACCTAGCCTTCCCGGTCACCCGGGAAGCTGGTGGTCTCTTACACCACCGTTTCACCCTTACCTGCGCGTCAGGTTGTGCGAACACAACCAAACTGCAGGCGGTCTGTTTTCTGTGGCACTGGCCTGCGGGTTACCCCGAGTGGGCGTTACCCACCACCCTGCTCTGCGGAGCCCGGACGTTCCTCGAGCCACTTTCGTGACGCGCGGCCGCCTGGTCAACCCATCCGAGTCCATTCTACGGGCAGCCGCTCCACCGGCTGCACCGCTGGTCCACGGGAAGCCACCGTCATCTTTGGCGCCCTCCGTGGCGGCCCCTAAGATCGTACGGTGCTGATTCTGCTCCCCCCTTCCGAAGGCAAGACACCGGCCGTCCATGGCGACGCCGTTCACTGGCCAACCCTGAGTTTTCCCGAGCTGAATGCCTACCGTGCTGAAGTACTGGAGGCACTCGGTACTGTGAGCGCGCATGAAGATGCCCTCGCCCTCCTGGGCGTTGGGGCATCGCTGAAGGACGACGTCGACCGCAACACCCGCCTGCACCGGGAACCGGCAGCACCCGCTCACCAGGTCTACTCGGGTGTCCTGTACGACGCACTGGGTTACCAGTCCCTGACTCCGGCACAGCGGAAAAAGGCGCATGACTCGGTGCTGGTCATCTCGGCCTTGTGGGGGGCCATCCGTTTCGATGACCGGGTGCCCGCCTACCGGTTATCGATGGGAACGGCACTTCCCGACGTCGGACGCCTGGCTTCCTTCTGGAAGCCCCGGATCACGGCCGCCCTTGCCGGCCTTACTGCCGGCGAGCTGTTCGTGGACTGCCGCTCAAGCACCTACGCCGCGGCATGGGCGCCGCCGGCGGCGCAGACGGTTGCGGTCAATGTCTTTACGGAGGTAGCAGGAGTGCGCAAGGTGGTCAGCCACTTCGCCAAGCACACCCGTGGCGAGGTTGCCCGGCATCTGCTGACCCGGCGAGGGAATGCTCCGGGCACTCCGGCGCAACTGCTGAAGGCTGCCGGCGAGAAGTGGAGCTGTGAACTCGTTGAAGGCACGGCCCGCAAGGCCCACACGCTCAACATCATCCTGCCCGGCCAGGCCAGGTTGCCATGAACGCTTGCGAGGGCCTTAGGCCCACTCAGCCGAGCGGACAAGGATGCAGCCGGAGTCCGGGCAGAATACGATGTCATCTTCTGCCGCTGCCTTGATCTCGGCGAGGTCGCCTGGGCTGAGCTGCATGCCCGAACCTTCAGACTTGCCGTGGAAGAGCCGGGCAGCCCCGACTCCCCTCTTGGCGAGTGTCTTTTCATAGACCGCCAGCATCCCGCCGTCGAGTCCGGAAGCGAACGCTGACCGCTGGCCGGAAACTGCATGCTCCTCAGTGGAGACTTCGGCGAGGGCGGCATCGAGTTCGGCCCGGATCACGCTGAAGGAAGCCTTGATATCGTCCACGATCTGCTGCTGGGCCGCTTGGCGTTCCCGCAGCGCATCGAGCCGTTCCATTACGCCGAGTTCGACGTCCTCGAGATCTGAGCGCCTCTTGTTCAGAGAGGCAATGTCCTTCTGAAGCGCAACAAGATCCTTGGACAATCCCGTGCCGCTGTTGAGTCGCGCTTCGTCCCGCGCGATCCGCGAGGCAACCTGCTCGACGTCGTCCTCGGCGCGCTTGAGCTCCGTCTCGGCGTCGTGTACGGCCATCTTGGCCGCCCCCAACTCGCCGTTGGCCACGCTGAGTGCCGCCTCAAGGTCGGTGATGCGGGGATCGTTTTCAAGAGTACGACGGCGGTTGGACAGTGACTTGAGTTTGGCATCAAGCCCCTGAAGTTCCAGCAACTTCAATTGTTCCGCCGGTGCTGCCTTGGCCACTGATACCTCCGCTTGTTCCAACCGGCCGAAGCCGGACGCCGTGCGGCGCTCTTTAGACTCTAGCGCCTGCGCTGCTCCCCTGCCTCGCTGCGCTCACCCGGGCCCCTCGCACCTCAGGCTTAGCCGGGAGTCAGAATGAAGTCCCAGGGATCGCTGTTGGTAGTGCTGACTTGGATCTCCACCTCGTGGCCCTGGTCGTTCAGGACGTTGCCCAGTGCTTCCGCGGCTGCCGGCAGCCACAGCCACTCGCTGGCGAAGTGCGAAACATCAATCAGGTAGGGCCTGCCGTTAACGGCGGCCTCGCGCGCTTCGGACGCAGGGTGGTGGCGCAGGTCGGCCGTGACAAAGATATCGGCGTTGCTGGCCCTGACCTCGTTGAACAGGGAGTCCCCGGCACCGCCGCAGACGGCAACCCTGCGGATGAGCCCGTCCTTGTCCCCGGAGACACGGACTCCGCCCGCAACTGAGGGAAGGATACCGAACACCCGGGCGGCAAAGTCTCCGAGGGTCATAACGTCGGCGAGATCGCCCACGCGGCCTATCCCTTCTTCAGGCAGGCCGTTTGCAGCGGCCATCAACGGCACCACGTTCTGGAGACCCAAGGCGTCAGCAAGGACGTCGGAGACGCCTCCGACGGCGGAATCACCGTTTGTGTGGACTGTGAGGAGCCCCGTGCCGGACTCAATCAGCCGGTGGACGGCTGCGCCTTTGGGGGTGGTGGCTGCGACGGAGTTGACGCCCTTAAGCAGCAGAGGGTGATGGGTGATCAGGAGCTGGGCGCCCCATTGGATGGCCTCTTCGATGACTTCCAGGGTGGGATCCACGGCGAACATGATCCGCTTGACGGACGCAGACGGATGCCCGGCCACAAGGCCCACTTCGTCCCATTCTTCTGCAAGGGACTCGGGCCAAAGCTCCTCCACAGCGAGCAGAATTTCACCCAGTGTGGGCGTCAAGGACACGTTCTCGGTCCCCGAGGGGTCCGGTGTGGGTGTGCCCTGCGCGGAGGGCGCCGTTGAAACATCCGTGTTCACTGGTTCCATACCCCCATTTTTACCCTATTACAGGGCCTCGACTGGACGCGTTGCACTCTCGTAAGGTTGTCCGGGAATCATCGGACTGCTTCAACCATTGAAGAGGACATGAAAACGTTTGTACTTGGCGGAGGCTGCTTCTGGTGCCTGGACGCCGTCTACCAAATAACCAAGGGTGTCAGCTCGGTAATCTCAGGCTATACCGGAGGCCACGATCCTCATCCCGACTACTACTCGGTGTGTGCCGGCACCACCGGGCACGCCGAGGTTGTGGCCGTTACCTTCGACGAGGATGTAATCCCGGCAGATGTCATTCTTGACATGTTTTTTGCCTTGCATGATCCCACCACGCTGAACAGGCAGGGGTACGACGTCGGCACCCAGTACCGTTCCTCGATGTTCTACCAGACAACGGAGGAGAAGATCCTTTTTGAGGAGGCCATCGAGCGGAACCAGGCTCTGTGGTCCCATCCGATAGTTACCGAGGTCAGCCGGCTGCCCCGATTCTTCGTAGCTGAGGAATTCCACCAGAACTACTACGGCAAACACCCCGAGCAGGGCTATTGCCAGGTCATCATCAACCCGAAGCTGGCCAAGGCCCGGAAATATTACTCTGCATGGCTTAACGCTTAGCAAGGGTTCCCGGGCCTCGTTAGGCTGACCTCAGTATTCCCACCTCAGAGAACAGGCTCAGATACATGGCACGGATCTATGATGACGTTACCCAGCTGGTCGGCGGCACTCCGCTGGTCAGGCTCAACAGGCTGACTGATGGCCTTGACGCAACAGTGGCCGTCAAGCTTGAGTTCTACAACCCGGCCAACAGCGTCAAGGACCGCATCGGTGTTGCAATCATCGATGCAGCCGAGAAGTCCGGCGCGCTGAAGCCCGGCGGAACCATCGTCGAGGGAACGTCCGGCAATACTGGCATCGCCCTGGCAATGGTGGGTGCCGCCCGCGGTTACAAGGTCATCCTGACCATGCCCGAAACCATGTCCACAGAGCGCCGCGTTATGCTGCGCGCCTTTGGTGCCGAGATCGTGCTCACGCCAGGTTCTGAGGGAATGCGCGGAGCAGTGGAAAAGGCGCAGGAAATTGTCGCCAACACCGAGAACTCCATCTGGGCTCAGCAGTTCGCCAATGAGGCCAACCCCGAGATCCACCGCACCACCACGGCCGAAGAAATCTGGACGGACACTGACGGCAAGGTGGATATCTTCGTATCCGGCGTCGGCACGGGCGGTACCATCACCGGCGTCGGGCAGGTCCTGAAGGAACGCAACCCCGGTGTCCAGATCGTGGCCGTGGAACCGAAAGACTCGGCCATCCTCAACGGTGGCGCACCTGGCCCGCACAAAATCCAGGGAATCGGCGCGAACTTCGTTCCGGAGATCCTGGACACCAACGTCTATGACGAGGTCCTGGACGCAACTCTCGAAGACTCCGTACGGGTCGCACGCGAACTCGGCATCAAGGAAGGCATCCTGGGCGGCATTTCCTCGGGCGCCATTGTGTGGGGCGCGCTTGAGCTGGCGAAGCGCCCGGAAAATGCGGGCAAGCTGATTGTGGCAGTCGTCTGCGACTTCGGCGAGCGTTACATCTCCACTGTGCTCTATGACGATATCCGCGGCTGATACTTCGCCCGCTCTCCCCCATTTCCTGTAGAAAGATCTTTGTGAGCTTTTTCGCAAGACTTAAGGAAGACCTCGACGCCGCCCGGTCACACGACCCGGCGGCTCGAGGTTCTTTTGAGAACTTTTTCGCATACTCCGGTTTGCACGCCATCTGGGCACATCGTGTGACCCACCGGCTGTGGCAAACTCCTTCGTTGCGGTTCCCCGCCCGGCTGATCTCCCAGCTGGCCCGGTTCCTCACGGGCATCGAGATCCACCCCGGTGCCACCATAGGCCGCCGGTTCTTTATCGACCACGGTATGGGTGTGGTCATCGGCGAGACGGCGGAGATCGGCGAGGACGTGATGATTTATCACGGTGTGACCCTCGGCGGGCGTTCCCTCGCCAAGGTTAAGCGGCACCCCACCATTGGCGACCGCGTTACCATCGGTGCCGGCGCCAAGATCCTGGGCCCCATCACCATTGGGCGTGACAGTGCTGTCGGTGCCAATGCCGTCGTCGTCAAGGACGCGCCGGCTGAATCGATTGTCACCGGCGTTCCTGCGACCTGGCGCCACCGCGACGCCCAGCGCGAAACAAAGGCAGCCGTTGACCCTGCCGAGTACTACATCGAATACCGGATCTGACAGCCTCCTGGACCTCGATCCACCTCGGACGCAGAAACAAAGAACGGCCGGCGGCTCCCACTGCGAGTCGCCGGCCGTTCTGTTGCGGCAGGAACTAGTGCGTGTCCACTGCGGCGATTTCGGACTTGTCTTCGCCCCAAAGAGTGTGGAATGTGCCTTCGGCGTCAACACGGCCGTAGGTGTGGGCTCCGAACAGGTCACGCTGGCCCTGGATCACGGCGGCGGGGAGGCGCTTGCGGCGCAGGCCGTCGTAGTAGGCCAGGGACGAGGAGAATACCGGAACGGGGATGCCCAGCTGAACGGCAGTGGCTACAACACGTCGCCATGCCGGAAGAACCTCGGCGATCGCCTTGGTGAAGGCCGGTGCGAAGAGCAGGTTTGCGGGCTTCTCCTCGGCGGCGTAGGCCTTGGTGATTTCCTTGAGCAGTTCGGCGCGGATGATGCAGCCGCCCCGCCACAGCGAAGCGATCTCGTCAAGCTTCAGGTCCCAGCCATATTCCTTGGCTGCGGAGGTCAGCATGTCCAGGCCCTGGGCGTAGGAGACAAGCTTGGAGGCGTACAGGGCCTGCCTGACATCCTCGACGAATGTAGCGGGCACCTCGACGTCGATTTCCTCACCTGCGAGGAGCTCCTGGGCCAGCTTGCGCTGCTCCGCCTGTGAGGAGAGCGCCCGGGCGAAAACGGACTCGGCAATACCCGACGTCGGGGAACCGAGTTCCAGCGCGGAAATGACGGTCCAACGGCCGGTGCCCTTTTGACCGGCAGCGTCCACTAAGACGTCGACAAACGGTTTACCCGTCTTCGAGTCCACGTGGCCCAGAACCTCGGCCGAGATCTCGATCAGGAAGGAGGCGAGATCGCCCTGGTTCCATTCAGCGAAGATCTTCGACTGTTCTGCCGGCTCGATGCCTGCCCCTGAGCGGAGCAGGTCGAAGGCTTCACCGATAACCTGCATGTCGGCGTATTCGATGCCGTTGTGGACCATCTTGACGAAGTGGCCGGCGCCATCAGTGCCGATCCAGGCGCAACACGGCTTACCGTCGACCTGGGCTGCGATCTTCTCCAGCAGGGGCCCGAGGGCATCGTAGGACTCCTTCGAGCCGCCCGGCATGATGGAGGGACCGTTGAGTGCACCTTCTTCCCCACCGGAAACTCCAATACCCACAAAGTGCAGGTCCTTGGCAGCAAGGGCGGCTTCCCGGCGACGGGTGTCCTCGTAGTGCGAGTTGCCGGCGTCGATGATGATGTCGCCAGGCTCCAACAAGGGCTCCAACTGCTCAATCACCGAGTCGACGGGCTTGCCGGCCTTGACCATGATGAGCACGCGGCGCGGCTTCTCCAGGGAATCAACCAGTTCCTGCAGGGTTTCGGTTCGGACAAAGTCGCCGTCGTGCCCGTGCTTTTCCAGCAGGACATCCGTCTTCTCCACGGACCTGTTGTGCAGGGCAACGGTGAAGCCGTTCCTGGCGAGGTTTCGGGCCAGGTTGGCACCCATGACCGCGAGGCCGGTGACACCGATGTGTGCAGACATCAAAACTCCAATTCATTCATGTGCAGGGTATGCATCCAGTCCCGCACTTCCTGCGGAACACAGTTTGAGAACCAGTGGATATGAATAAAGCATATGTATTGCCGGGCAGTACGGGGAAGTTCAGCCCACGTACTGGAAGACTTTGCGTCATAAAAAGGCCAAAAGGCCTGTCCGGGTGCATCTTCCGAACTGCCGGCAACCAGCTGAAGGAAACAACACGGGCACGATTATGCTTACCACTATGTCAACCAGCCTCCACCATCGCGCCATTGAACATTTGGGGACCAGCATCGTCGGAGGAAGCCTTCCCGCAGGCCATGTTGTCTTGGCTGAGCAACTGGAGGATGAACTTAAAGTATCCCGCTCGGTTGTCCGCGAAGCAGTCCGTGTGCTGCAGTCCCTCGGCTTGGTCGAAACGATCAAGAGAGTAGGCATCCGGGTCCTTCCCGCCGACCGCTGGAACCCGTTTGATCCGCTCGTGATCCGGTGGCGTCTTGCCGGGGATGCCCGCGGAGCCCAACTCCGCTCTCTCGCGGAGCTCCGTTCAGCAGTGGAACCAATAGCTGCAGAGCTTGCGGCCCTCAACGCGCCGGAGGCCCTTCGGAGGGAGCTTCTGGAAGTGTCCGACGCCATGAGGGCCGCAGGCGAGGCAGGCGACCTGCCTCTGTTCCTGAACCTGGACATCCGGTTTCATTCATTACTGCTCACGGGTTCGGGCAACGAGATGTTCGCAAATCTCGTAGGGCAGGTGGCCGAAACGCTGACAGGCCGGACCGTCCTCGGATTGATGCCCGACCACCCCAGTGAAGCTGCACTGCGGTGGCACAGAGAAGTGGCAGAGGCGATCGCCGCCGCAGATTCAGTGGGTGCACGGGAAGCCGCAGACAGGATCATGCGCCACTCCCTGGCTGAATTGGAGCCCAACTGGCGAGATCAACCGCGGGTATTTCTACAGCCTCACCACTAAGATTCTGGCGCTTGAGCCTCGCCACGGGAGCAGAGGGAAAGACTCCCGTAAGCTGAGGACTTCCTCGAGCAAACTGTTCAGTATTCTTGACTGTATTCAGTATGATGAACAAATGACGTCTTCTCAAACCATCGTCGCGATCGCCGTACCGCTCGAAGCTGAGCACGTGGAGCGGATCCGCGCCGTAGATCCCTCTGTGACTGTGCTGTACGAACCCGACCTTCTTCCTCCGGAACGTTTCCCGGCTGACCATTCAGGGGACCCGGACTTTCAGCGGACCCCCGAGCAGGAAGACCGGTACTGGGAAATGCTCAACAAGGCCGAGGTCCTGTACGGGTTTCCCAACGAAAGCCCCAGCGGCCTGGCCAGAATCGCCGGCAGTAACCCCCATCTGCAATGGATCCATGCCATGGCCGCCGGTGCAGGCGGTGCAGTCAAAGCCTCTGGGCTGGACAGCCACACTCTCCAGAAATTCCAGGTCACAACCTCTGCCGGCGTGCATGCCCTGCCCCTCGCGGAATTCACTGCGCTCGGCATCCTCAACGGATTCAAACGCAGCGCTGAACTCGCACAGGACCAGGCCGCCAAAGCGTGGCCTGAACTCCGCGTTCCCACGCGTTTGGTCAACGGCTCCCGGCTGGTGGTGGCAGGCCTGGGTGAAATCGGACTTGAGACGGCCAGGATCGCCCGGGCCCTGGGCATGAAGGTCAGCGGCACCAAGCGCTCGGTGGCACCGATCGACGGAATTGACGAAGTAGCTGACAACAGCGGCCTGGCCGGGCTTGTGGCTTCGGCAGACGCCGTCGTCAACACACTGCCCGGCACTCCCTATACGGAGAAACTCTTCAACCGGGAGATTTTTTCGGCCATGAAGCCCGGCACCGTGTTCATCAACGTGGGCCGCGGGACGGTGGTGGACGAGGACGCCCTGCTGGAAGCCCTGAACAACGGCCAGGTCTCCTACGCATGCCTGGACGTCTTCGCCGTCGAGCCTCTCCCGCAGGAGAGTCCCCTGTGGAACCACCCAAAGGTCATGGTTTCACCGCACACCTCGGCCCTCAGCGCCGCCGAGAACCGGCTTATCGCCGACCGCTTCTGCAGCAACCTGCGCACTTATCTCGACGGCGGAGAACTCCCCCATCTGGTTGATACCCTGCATTTCTACTAAAACTCAAAGGCCCGGCTGGATTTCGATTATGTGTTGATTTCCCGGCCGGGCCTTTTGTATGCAGGCCGCGCGGCTTATGCAATAGTGGCGGGATGGTCGATCAGCAACAGCTTTGGGATGACGCGGTCGCGAAAGAGTACGACACGCCCGGGCAGGGGATGTTCTCCCCGGAGGTCCTTCGGCCCACGGTAGAGCTCCTGTCAGAACTCGCGGATGACGGTCCGGCCATCGAGTTCGCCATCGGCACGGGTCGTGTAGCCATCCCGCTAGCAGAGGCGGGAGTCCAGGTCAGCGGCATCGAACTGTCACACGCGATGATCTCCCGACTACGTGAAAAGGTCGGAGAGGACCAGATTCCCGTTGTTCAAGGCGACATGATCAAGGCATCGGCTGGCGGGAACTTTTCGCTGGCCTTTCTCGTGTTCAACACCATCTCAAACCTCCTGACACAGGACGATCAGGTCAGCTGTTTCCAGAACGCTGCCCGCCATCTGGCACCAGACGGGCACTTCGTTATTGAGCTCTGGGTGCCGCAACTGCGTTCACTGCCACCCGGACACGACGGGACAGTCGAGGTGAGTCAGCCCGGCTATCTTCTGGTCGATACCTATGACGTGTTACTGCAGCATGTCATCTCGCACCACGTGCGGTTCGGCCCCGAGCTGTCGGAAGGGCGCGAGGCAAGGATTGGACGGACACCACACCGGTACATCTGGCCCAGCGAGCTCGACCTTATGGCGCGGCTGGCCGGATTTGAGCTCGAATCCAGATGGGCGGACTGGGACCGCAGCGAATTCACCGCGGACTCCCGCAGCCACGTCTCTGTATACCGGAAAGTCGATGTCACTCCCGCCCAATGAGTTTATGAGAGCTGGTAACGCAAAGGCGGCCCTCCCGAAGGAGGGCCGCCTTTTCCTCTAGACGACGAGGTGTGCGAGAGAGTAACGAGAGGACTAGCTTGCGTCCTCGACGAGCAGGAGGTCGCGGCCTCTGGTTTCAGGAGTGAAGAAGGTTGTGGCAAAGGAGATCAGCGCCAGCACCCCAGAGTAGATAGCCAGAACAAGCCACGAATACCCGGTGGCCGCGAGCAGGGCAGCGCCCACGAGCGGAACGAGACCGCCGGCCAGCACCGCGGAAAGCTCGCGACTCATGGCAACGCCGGTGAAACGGTATTGCGATCCGAACAGTTCCGGCAGGAGCGGGCACTGCGGGCCAAGCATGGACTGCACGCCGAGTGCGATGCCCACCACCATGACCACCCAGACGAGCGTTACGTTGCCGAGAGTAACCAGGTAGAAGGCCGGGAAGGCAATGAGGGCCTGGAACAGGGCACCGTAGCGGTAGACCGGGACCCGTCCGAAGCGGTCTGACAGGGCACCGAAGGTAACCACCATAACGGCGGCGAAGCCGGCGGCGATGAGGAGGCCAACGGGACCAATGAACTTGTCTCCCGGGAATACTCCTGCCGGAGCGGCAAGGAAGGCAACCAGCAGCGCCGAGTAGATCGAGGAGTTTCCGTTCTCACCCATCCGCAGCCCGATGCCGATCAGCACATTCTTTTTCGAGTGCTTCCAGAGCTCTCCCACGGGGTTTTTGACAACGTTCTTGTGCTTCTCCAGCTCCTGGAAGACCGGTGTCTCCTTCAATCGCAGCCGGATAAAGATAGCAACAGCAATCAACAGGATGCTGGCCAGAAAGGGGACGCGCCACAGCCAGCCTTCAAGAACAGCCTTGTCTGCCATCGCGATGAGAGCAAAGGTACCGGCGCCCAGAAGCGTACCCAGCTGGATGCCAACGAAGGGGAGAGAGGCGAAGAAACCACGACGCCGCCTCGGGGCAACTTCCGAGATGAGCGTTGTGGCTCCGGCCTGCTCTGCGCCCGCACCGAGCCCCTGGAGGATTCGCAGGGTCACAAGCAGAACGGCGCCAAGCATGCCGGCCTGTTCAAAGGTAGGCAGGAGGCCGATGGCGAAGCTCGCAGCTCCCATGAGGCCGATCGTCAGGATCAGCACCATCTTCCGGCCGAAGCGGTCCCCGATGTAGCCGAAGATGACACCGCCGAAGGGGCGGGCCGCAAAACCAACACCGTATGTGGCGAAGGATGCAATCAGCGCACCCTCAGCGCCAAGAGGTTTGAAGAACAGGGGCCCAAAAATCAGAGCAGAGGCCAAGCCGTAGATGTAGAAGTCGTAGTACTCCAGCGCGGAACCCACGGAGCTGGCAAGAGTCGCCCTTCGCAGCTGTTCCGGTTCGACGACGGCGCCGTCCGCATCAGCCAGCGGTAATTCAGTACGAGTTGTCACAAGCACTCCCTTAAGAACACTCCAGACCCCCGTTGGTCTGGCGGGATAGCCCAGCACCACGGTGCTGATCACTATGATGAACAGAGTACAACATAGTGAACGGCTGGCCAAGGAGAATTTTTGTACGCGTCATAGGAGTGGAGGCATGACCGCTCGGAGCTGGTTCATCCGCTACGGGAGGTGGCCAGCACCCTTACCCCATCGGATTACCCAGGGAGTGGGCCAGCTCCTGCAACTCCTTGACCATCTGGGCACCCTGTTCCGGCGAATACGTAGCCTTGAGTGCTGTCACCGAAAGTCCGAGACTGGGCCCATGGGCTCCGCGGGTGGGTACAGCCACAGCGAGACAGACCACCCCCGTTGTGGATTCCTCGTCCTCGAAGGCATACCCCTGTTCGCGGATTTGCCGGATCTGGGCCTTCAACTCCGCTCCCGTGCGCAGCGACTTGGGTGTCATTACAGGTAATTGCAAGTCGTCCGGGAACTTCTCTGCCAGGTCGTGGTCGTGGAGTCGGGCAATAAGGACTTTCCCCACCGCACAGAGGGATACGGGCATCTTGTCGCCGATGTTCGAGGTCAAGCGAACGGCAGGATGGCCTTCGTACCGCGCGAGGTATATGACGTTCATACCTTCGAGCATCGCGATCCGTACTGTCTCACCGGACAGAGTGGGTGCCTGTTCGCAGTAGCGGTAAAACTCCTGCACCTCATCCAGCCGGCTCAAATAGGCTGCACCCAGCTCCACAAGCTTGCGCCCTAAGGCAAAATCCTGACCCTGCCTGCTCACGAGGCGTGCCTCCTCCAAGGCAAGCAGAAGGTTGGACGTTGATGATTTCGGGATGCCGAGCTCCCGGGCCACATCACTTAACGTCAGGCGCCCAGTGGCCGACGCCGCCAAGGCGTCCAGGACGGCAGACGCCCGCGTTACAGCAGGCGCGGGAGACGCGCTTCCTGCTCCCTCGGACGAACGGGAAGTTCGGGAATCCACCATGATTCTCCTTAGCTCGATGCCGCAGTTTCAGCCCTCTGTTCATTCAGCTGAACACAAAACATCCTAGTGGTAAACGCTGCTTGTGAGCCCGCTGAGCGCTAAAGGCGGGCATTATGAGTAGCCCACAACCACTCATCGGAACAGGTCCGGGCCAACAGATGTTGCCCTGAAGTTTCCTTAATAGTTGCGTGTTGTTTCTTTTTTCCAACGCTTCACGGTATATTCATTTCAAGCCTTCCACCGCGGCATCCCCCAATAGCCGCGGTGGAGGGCTTATCCAATTCTTTGGTTAGCGCTAATTTTCCCGCTGATAGCCCGTCGTTAAGCGGCCACGGCCGAGCGAACCCGCCACCCTCCGCCCAATCTGTCGCGGACCAACTCCATGGTGGTCAACGAAGACAAACAGTTGTGGCCGAGCCTCGCCTGGATCTGCCACACCTCAACATCTACCCGGCTCAGGCCCTTTGGCATTCTTCGCTCGGCTTCCCACCAGTTTGTGCGCTCAAACCACCGGACGCAGTCGGCAGCGACGGTCCACTCCCGACCACTCCTGAGGACAGCTGCGGGATGACCATTGGGGGTCAGGCGTACCAGTACGTGTTCCATCGGCCCAAGCTACAGCGAGGGTGCGACAAACACTGGAACGCGAAAACCCCGCCGCTCTGGCCGAATGACCAGAATGACGGGGCTATCTGTGGTGGGTCCTACCGGGATCGAACCGATGACATCCACGGTGTAAACGTGGCGCTCTACCAGCTGAGCTAAAGACCCATCGTATGGTTTCAACGCTGTCGCGCGTCCAACCAACGAACATAGACTCTACCCGAACCTGGGCGGAGAAAGCCAATCGCCTTCGTCGTCCCGTTTCGGCTCCTATATTGCGGGAAGATTGGCCGCCAGCCAGGTCAGCGACTCACTAACGCCGGCTTCGAGCTTAATGGTGGCCAGGTTGTCCCCGCGGGTTTCACCCCGATTGATGATGACTACCGGTTTTCCCTGCTTCGCTGCGTGGCGAACGAACCGCAAACCGCTCATCACGGTCAGGGAGGATCCTGCCACTACAAGCGCTTGGCCTTCATCCACAATGGCGTAGGCCTGTTCCACTCTTACCCTCGGAACATTCTCCCCGAAATAGACGAAATCCGGCTTCAGCAGTCCACCACAGGCAGGGCAATTGGCGATCACAAAGCTCTCGATCAACCGGGAGTCGTCCACTTCAGCGTCAGCGTCCGGCGCTATCTCGACCACTCCTGCAGCAAGAGCTTCCTTGAGGAATCCTGGATTGAGTTCTTCAAGCACGCCGGCCACAAGTTTCCGGCTGTAGCGGCGGGAGCACGACAGGCAGACCACCTGGTCAAAACGGCCGTGCAGGTCAAGCACGTTGACGCTGCCGGCGTCTTCATGCAGGCGGTCGACGTTCTGTGTAATAAGGCCCGTCAAAAGCCCGTGCTTTTCAAGATCGGCAATTGCCAAGTGTCCGGGGTTTGGATCGGCCCGCCTCAGGTGGGACCATCCGATGTGGTTGCGTGCCCAATAGCGCTGACGGTTCTGGTGCTCCCCCACGAACTCCTGGTAAGTCATGGGTTCCCGGGGAGGCGATCCAGGGCCGCGGTAATCGGGAATTCCCGAATCAGTACTCAATCCGGCTCCGGTGAGCATGGCAAACCGGGCGCCGCTAAGGAGATCAGCTACGGCCTGTAGTACGTCCAGCTCATCAGGGGCGGGGCCTGCGGCAGGAATGGAGGGCATGATTGCAAACCCAGTCATACCGATCCCCGGCCGCCGCTGCCTCATTGATCCAGCTACCCCGCCAGTCCAGCCAAGGCCTCACGATAGTCCGCCAGGTCCCTGGCCTGTCCCCGGGGATTGACCACGACGTATTGAATCAGGCCGTCCGAGTCGATGATAAAAGTGCCGCGCAAGGCCATCCCCGTGACGGCGTCGAATACCCCGTATTTCTCAGCCACGGCTCCATGTGGCCAGAAGTCTGCCAGGAGGTTGAAGCCATAGCCTTCCGCCTCTGCATAGGCACGAAGCGTGAACTTACTGTCAACGGAAACTGCCAGCACGGTCGCGTCCGTGTCATCAAACACGGCGAGGTTATCCCGGATCTCGCAAAGCTCTTGGGTGCAGATCCCGGAAAACGCAAACGGATAAAAAAGCACAACCACATTTCGGCCGCGCAACGCAGAGAGCCGGACTGGCTCACCGAACTGATTGACCAGTTCGAAATCAGGTGCCGGTTGGCCGACGGCGGGAACAAGCGTACGTTCCGCAATGGACTGAACGGGCAGGGTCACTTATTCTTCCTGGTCACCAACCGCGTGGCACTCCAGTCCTTGGAGACGCCAGCTGAAGTGGTGACGTGAAGGCCAGCGGTGGGGGCAGCATCCTGGATATCCGCAGGAGACACATAGCCGGGGCGCCCGGATTTCGGTGTCAGGACCCAAATGGCACCGCCCTCGGAGAGGGTGGTCAGGGGTTCGACCAAGGTGTCCACCAGGTCGCCGTCGTCAGCCCTCCACCAAAGAATGGCGGCATCAACGACGTCGTGGTCATCTTCATCGAGGAGTTCCGAGCCCGTGAGGTCTTCAACATCGTCACGCAAGTCGAAGTCGACGTCGTCGTCGTAACCGAACTCCTGAATCAGATCCCCGTTTTTGAAACCCAATTTTTCCGCCACATTTACCGAAGTGGCGGCGTCGGCCTCGCTCACGTGTTCCTCCAATACTCTTGATTCCATAAAAGTCAGGCGACCTCCATTGCTACAAGCCAACACCCTTTGAGCCTGCGCATCAAGCTGTTGGCCCCGTGGCCCCCCAATTTCTGCGTCGAAGGGCGCAGTGGATCCGCCGAAACTACTCCACGGATTGTCACACAACCAGTATGACTGCGAAATACGACAGGGGTGTAAAGCACGCGGCTACGCATCGCATCGCGGTCAGAGTTAGAGTTGCTGATGACGTCTATGCCTGCGGGGCAACCGCTCTGGCTTTATGTGTGGTCATAGACGTGATAGGACCCCTGCCCGGCGCACATGACCGGGCTGATGTTACCGATACGTCGCACACGTCGCGTTCACGCCAGGCAGTTACCCTGCCGGACCTGAGGGCGCCGCTGAATGCGCGCAAAGAGAGGTTGGACGTGGCTGCAGGAGAAGATACCTCCCATATCCTCAGCGGGTTGACTAACCAGCTGCCTGATCGTGATCCGGATGAGACCGCCGAATGGATTGAGTCCCTCGACTCGTTGATCAGGGAACAGGGCACCGAGCGTGCCCAGTACATCATGCGCAGTCTGTTGCAGCGTGCCGGCGCCCAGAGCGTCGGGGTTCCGATGGTTACCACCACGGACTATGTGAACACCATCCCGGTGGACCAGGAAGCAGAATTCCCCGGAAACGAGGAGTACGAGCGCCGCTACCGGGCCTACATGCGCTGGAATGCAGCAGTGATGGTGCATCGTTCCCAGCGCCCAAATATCGGTGTTGGCGGGCACATCTCCACCTATGCCGGCGCTGCAACCCTGTACGAAGTGGGCTTCAACCACTTCTTCCGCGGCAAGGACCATCCCGGCGGCGGGGACCAGGTGTTTTTCCAGGGACACGCGTCCCCGGGAATGTACGCACGCGCCTTTATGGAAGGCAGGCTCAGCGAGAAGGACCTCGATGGGTTCAGGCAGGAAAAGTCCCGTGAGGGACATGCCCTTTCCTCCTATCCCCACCCCCGGCTGATGCCGGACTTCTGGGAATTCCCCACAGTCTCCATGGGCATTGGACCCATGAATGCCATCTACCAGGCACAGTCCAACCGGTATCTGCACAACCGCGGCTTCAAGGACACCTCAGACCAGCAGGTCTGGGCATTCCTGGGAGACGGAGAGATGGACGAGCCCGAGTCACGCGGCCTGCTCCAGCTCGCCGCGAACGAGAACCTGGACAACTTGAACTTCGTCATCAACTGCAACCTGCAGCGCCTTGACGGGCCGGTGCGCGGCAACGGCAAGATCATGCAGGAACTGGAGGCGTTCTTCCGAGGCGCCGGCTGGAACGTCATCAAGGTGGTCTGGGGCCGCGAGTGGGACGACCTGCTCACACGCGATTCGGACGGATCGCTCGTGAAGATCATGAACGAGACAGCCGACGGCGACTACCAGACGTACAAAGCCGAATCCGGCGGATTCGTGCGCGAGCACTTCTTCGGCAAAACCCCGCAGACCAAGGACATGGTCGCGGACTTGAGCGATGACGACATCTGGAACCTCAAGCGCGGCGGACACGACTACCGCAAGGTCTACGCCGCGTACAAGGCCGCCACTGAGTTCAAGGGCAAGCCGACCGTCATCCTCGCGAAGACGGTCAAGGGGTACGGTCTCGGACCGCACTTCGAAGGGCGCAACGCGACCCACCAGATGAAGAAACTCACGCTGGATGACCTCAAGTCCTTCCGCGACCACCTGCGCATCCCCATTTCGGATGACCAGCTTGAGGGCGACCCGTACCAGCCGCCGTATTTCCACCCCGGAACCGAAGCCCCCGAAATCAAATACATGATGGAGCGACGGGCTGCCCTGGGCGGTGCTGTTCCCGAGCGGAGGTCCGAGCACGTGGACGTCAAGCTTCCGGACAGCAAGGCCTACGAAGTGGCCAAGCGTGGTTCAGGCAAGCAAATGGCGGCCACTACCATGGCGTTCGTCCGGCTGCTCAAGGACCTCATGAGGGACAAGGAGTTCGGCCAGCGGATCGTGCCGATCATCCCCGATGAAGCGCGTACGTTCGGTATGGACGCCTTCTTCCCCACTGCAAAGATCTACAACCCCAAGGGCCAGAACTACCTTTCCGTGGACCGGGACCTCGTCCTGGCCTACAAGGAGTCTCCCGCCGGGCAGCTGATCCACCCGGGCATCAACGAAGCCGGAGCAGTGGCGGCGTTCACCGCCGCCGGTACCGCATACGCCACCCACGGCCAGCCGCTGGTACCCGTGTATGTGTTCTACTCGATGTTCGGTTTCCAGCGGACAGGCGACGCTTTCTGGGCAGCAGCTGACCAGATGACACGTGGTTTCATCATCGGCGCCACGGCGGGCAGGACCACCCTTACCGGTGAAGGCCTCCAGCACGCTGACGGACACTCCCCTCTCCTTGCCTCCACAAACCCCGCAGTGGTCACCTATGACCCCGCTTACGGTTACGAAATGGGCCACATCGTCCGTGACGGCCTGGAGCGGATGTACGGCGAGAACACCGGCGACCGGAACCTCATGTACTACATCACGGTGTACAACGAGCCCATCCTTCAGCCTGCCGAACCCGAAGAGCTGGACGTCGAGGGAGTCATCAAGGGCATCTACCTGCTGGCACCAGCCAAGATCGACGGTCCCCGGACCCAGATCCTGGCATCGGGTGTCTCGGTTCCGTGGGCCCTGGACGCGCAACGGATCCTTGCCGAGGACTGGGGCGTTTCCGCCGACGTCTGGTCTGTTACGTCCTGGAATGAACTCCGCCGCGACGGCCTTGCCGCCGAAGAAGAGGCCTTCCTGAACCCGGGCCAGCCCGCGAGGACACCCTTCGTGGCCCAGCAGCTTGCCGGTGCAACCGGACCGATTGTTGCCGTTACCGACTACATGAAGGCCGTGCCGGACCAGATCCGTCAGTTCCTGCCGAACGAGTTCGCCTCGCTCGGCGCGGATGGGTTCGGTTTCTCGGACACCCGTGCCGCTGCACGCCGCTTCTTCAAGAACGACACCCACTCAGTGGTTGTCCGCTCCCTTGAGATGCTGGCGCGCCGCGGAGAGGTGGATGCAGGAGCACCCGCTCAGGCAATCGAGAAGTACCGCCTGCACAACGTCAATGCAGGCAGCACCGGGAACGCTGGAGGAGACTCCTAGCCCCCGGACTTCACCTGCGTTGAGCTTGGCAAATGGCGACGGCGGTTCCCACCTTTCGGTGAGGACCGCCGTCGTCGTTGTCGGGCCGAAAGGCCGTTTGTAGCCTTTGCACAAATGGAGCTTGTCCGCCGCGCACCGTATGCTCGTTGCATGGCAGAGCCAAACCCAACTCCCGCAAAGCGCAAGCCTGCGTCACGGACCCTCACTCCCGAAAAGACCGAAACGCTTAAAAAGCTGCGGGCAAGCGTGGGCCAGTTGTCCACCACCACTTTGCGCCAACTCGAAAAATCGCTTCCCTGGTACAGCAGGCTCAGCTCGGATGAGCGGTCTGCCCTTGGAATGGTGGCCCAGAACGGCATCGCGGCTTTCGTGACCTGGTACGAACGTCCAAGTTCGCCGTCGTGGATTCTTTCGGATGTCTTCGGAACAGCACCCACTGAACTCACCCGCTCCATCAGCCTGCAAAAAGCCCTCCAGCTGATACGCATCGTGGTGGAGGTAGTCGAGGACCAGGTGCCGGTGATCGCCCCGGAGGCCGATCAGCCGTCATTGCGCGAAGCCGTCCTGCGTTATTCCCGGGAAGTGGCCTTCGCCGCCGCCGACGTCTACGCCCGCGCCGCGGAATCACGGGGGTCGTGGGACACGCGCCTCGAAGCACTGATTGTTGATGCCATCCTTCGCGGTGAAAACACCGACGCACTGAGATCCAGGATCGCCGCCTTGGGCTGGAAAGCCCAGGAACGGTTCACAGTAATGGTCGGAAACTCTCCGTCCGAGCCCAGCGCCAGCTATGTGAGTGAATTGCGCCGTACTGCCGGCCGCTTTGCCGAGGACGCCCTCGTGGGCATCCAAGGGGACCGCCTGATCCTGATCCTGGGCGGTTTGCAGGACAGGGAGTCCGCCTATCAGAAGCTCAGCGAGCTGTTCGCGCCGGGTCCGGTGGTCTACGGACCGGAAGCCGGTTCACTGCTGGAAGCCAGCGGATCGGCCCAGTCGGCCTTCGCCGGATTGACCGCAGCCCGCGCCTGGCCTTCGGCCCCCCGGCCGGTCGCCGCCGATGACCTGCTGCCTGAACGGGTCATTTCCGGCGACGACGCGGCGCGAAGGTGCCTTGTGAAGAACATCTACAGGCCGTTGGTGGCCGCCTCCAACGGCCTGGTGGAGACGCTGGGAACGTACCTGGAGCTGGGGCATTCACTGGAGGCAACAGCCCGGGAACTCTTCGTTCATGCCAACACCGTGCGTTACCGCCTGAAGCGCGTATGTGACGTCACGGGATGGGATCCGCTCCTCCCCCGGGAAGCTTTTGTTCTCCAGGCGGCGCTGGTAGTAGGCCGTTTATCCACCCCTCCGAAGGCTGCCACGGAACGCCAGCCGTCCCGGAACAACAACTGAACCGTTGTAGACTTCCTACAAACTGACCCATGGAGCTTGGTGCATCAATGCACCGCTGAATCGCTCGGTAATTTGGAAAGCTGGATACGTGCTTGCAATCGTCTGCCCTGGACAGGGCTCCCAGACCCCTGGTTTTCTGGCCCCTTGGCTGGAACTGCCTTCCGTAGCAGGCCATCTGGCCGCCCTGAGTGAAATCGCAGGCATTGACCTCACCGCTCATGGAACCACCTCTGACGAAGAGACAATCAAAGACACCGCTGTTGCGCAGCCTTTGATTGTGGCCGCCGGCCTGGTGGCAGCAAAGTCACTGTTCGACGTCGAACTGAGCACCCTGCCGGTGGTCCTGGCGGGCCACTCGGTGGGAGAGATCACTGCTTCCGCCCTTGCAGGCGTAGTCACTGAGGCCGAGGCCATGACCTTCGTCCGTGAGCGTGCCAACAGCATGGCGGCAGCTGCGGCGGTGACGCCGACCGGCATGAGTGCTGTTGTGGGCGGAGATTCCGTTGAGGTCCTCGCTGCCATTGAAGCCTCAGGGGCGACACCCGCCAACGTCAATGGAGCCGGCCAGACCGTGGCCGCGGGCACCTTCGATCAGCTGAAGTTCCTCGCCGACAATCCACCGGCCAAGGCGCGGGTCATCCCCTTGAAAGTTGCCGGGGCATTCCACACCTCGCACATGTCGCCGGCTGTGAGCGCACTGGAGGCCTTGAAGCCCACCCTGTCCCCGCAGAACCCCCAGGTACCCCTCCTGTCCAACTTTGACGGCCAGGCAGTGACGGAGGGCTCCGCCGCGGTGGAGAGCCTCATCGCCCAGGTGTCCCGGCCGGTCCGCTGGGACCTGTGCATGGAGTCCCTGGTCCAGAGAGGCGTCACCGGAGTCATTGAACTCGCCCCCGCAGGGACCCTTACCGGTCTCGCCAAGCGAGGAATGCCAGGCGTCAAGACAGTTGCTGTCAAGACCCCCGAAGACCTTTCCGCAGCCCTTGCCCTCTTCGCAGAACTGGATGGCCAGTCATGAGCGTTCCCGTTCTCAAACAGGCACCCGTCAACCCGAACACCAGGATCCTCGGCCTTGGCGCCTACCGTCCGGATGTCATCGTCACCAACGACGACGTCTGCCAGTGGATCGACTCTTCGGACGAATGGATCCGGCAACGCACGGGCATCGTCACCCGGCACCGTGCAGCCGCTGATGTCAGCGTGATCGATATGGCAGAGGGCGCGGCCCGCGAGGCCCTCCAGAAGGCAGGCATCGATGCCTCCCAGCTGGGCGCGGTGATTGTCTCCACAGTGACCCACCCCTACGCGACGCCGTCCGCTGCAGCGAGCCTTGCAGATCGGATCGGAGCCACGCCCGCTCCGGCGTTCGACATCTCCGCTGCCTGCGCGGGCTACTGCTACGGCATTGCCCAAGGCGATGCCCTCGTCAGGTCCGGAGCCGCAGAGTACGTGCTGGTGGTTGGCGCGGAGAAACTCTCTGACGTCATCGACAACACGGAGCGGACCATATCCTTCCTCCTCGGTGACGGCGCCGGTGCAGTGGTCATTGGCCCGTCGGACACTCCCGGCATCGGTCCGTCGGTCTGGGGTTCGGACGGCAGCAAGTGGGATGCCATCGGCATGACGCACTCCCTTAATGAAGCCCGTGATCAGGCACTTGACCCGCAGGGACTGACGTCCCGGGTCAACTCCCAGCGAAACCCTGCTCATGGGAACACTGCCCATGGAAGCGCTACCCTCACGGCCTTGAACACCGCCGAAGCCGCTGTAACCGAAGCAGCCATCTGGCCCACTCTCCGCCAGGATGGCCAGACCGTTTTCCGTTGGGCAGTGTGGGAGATGGCCAAGGTTGCCCAGCAAGCGCTCGACGCGGCAGGCGTCACGGCTGATGACCTCGTGGCCTTCGTACCCCACCAGGCCAACATGCGAATCATCGATGAGATGGTGAAGAAGCTCAAACTCCCCGAGACGGTCACCGTTGCCAGGGACATCGCCGAAGCTGGTAACACCTCCGCCGCATCCATACCCCTGGCCACCCACAGGCTCCTCAAGGAAAACCCCGCCCTAAGCGGCGGGCTTGCCCTGCAGATCGGCTTCGGAGCAGGCCTGGTCTTCGGCGCCCAGGTGATCGTGCTCCCCTAAGCACCGGTCTTCCGGCCCGATCCAACAACTGAATACGTTCTAAAAGACACGCATCTTTCCACACCAAGCCGTATCCGCGGTTTGCACCATTTCCGGTAACTGCCGGCAACACAAGAAAAGGAGCCATCAATGGCTAGCAACGAAGAGATCCTGGCCGGCCTGGCTGAAATCGTTAACGAAGAGACCGGCCTGGCTACCGAGGCAGTAGAGCTGGACAAGTCCTTCACCGAGGACCTGGACATCGACTCCATCTCCATGATGACCATCGTGGTCAACGCAGAAGAGAAGTTCGGCGTGCGCATCCCGGACGAAGAGGTCAAGAACCTCAAGACCGTTGGCGACGCCGTCAGCTTCATTTCCAACGCCCAGGCCTAGTCCGGGTTTCAGGCCTAAAGCCTAAGGGCCGCTGGTCCCGGTCTGCGATTCCGCGACCGGGACCGGCAGTCCCCAGAAATACCAAGTTTTCGAAAGATCCTTACGCACGCCCCCCGCTCAGCCTTCCGGCCACCAACGCAGGGCGCGGCAAGCACCGACAGAGAGTGATCCCATGACACGCAAAGTAGTCATTACCGGTCTGGGTGCCACCACGCCCATCGGCGGCGACGTACCCACGATGTGGACGAATGCGCTGAAGGGCGTCTCCGGAGCCCGCACCCTCGAAGATGACTGGGTGGCCAAGTTTGAGCTTCCTGTCCACTTTGCTGCGCGGGCCTCCACCCCGGCCCTGGACGTGCTGGCGCGGGTTGAAGCAAAGCGGATGGACCCGTCCACGCAGTTCGGCGTCATCGCCGCCCGGGAAGCCTGGGGTGACTCCGGGATCACCGAAGTTGATCACGACCGGCTCGCCGTTGCCTTTGCAACCGGCATTGGCGGAGTGTGGACCCTCCTCGATGCCTGGGACACCCTGCGCGAAAAAGGCCCCCGGCGGGTTCTTCCCATGACCGTTCCGATGCTGATGCCCAATGGAGTGGCCGCAGCAGTCAGCCTTGACCTCGGTGCCCGTGCAGGCGCCCACACCCCCGTCTCAGCATGCGCCTCCGGAACGGAAGCTTTGCACCTTGGCCTTGAACTGATCCGTTCCGGCAAAGCGGACGTCGTTGTCTGCGGCGGTGCGGAAGCTGCGATCCACCCGATGCCGATCGCAGCCTTCTCCTCCATGCAGGCACTGTCCCGGCGCAATGAAAACCCCCAGGGCGCCTCACGGCCGTACGACAGGGACCGGGACGGCTTTGTGATGGGTGAAGGCGCCGGCGCCATTGTCCTCGAAGCCGAAGAACACGCCCTTGCCCGCGGCGCACGCATTTATGCCGAGCTTGCAGGCACATCGGTGACAGCTGACGCGTACCATATCACTGCCCCGGATCCGGAAGGCCTCGGCGCAACCCGCGCCTTGAAGGCCGCCATGTTTGACGGACGGGTGCAGGCGGAGGACGTTGTCCACGTGAATGCACACGCCACCTCGACTCCGGTAGGCGACAAGCCCGAGTACACGGCGCTCAAGGCCGCGCTGGGTTCCCATCTGGAGAACGTGGCCGTCTCTGCCACCAAGTCGCAGATGGGGCACCTCCTGGGCGCCTCAGGTGCCGTCGAAGCGGTACTGACAGTGCTCGCCGTCTATGAACGGAAGGCGCCGGTGACTATCAACCTTGAAAACCAGGATCCTGAAATCCCGCTCGACGTCGTGACCTCCGCCCGCGATCTCCCTTCCGGGAATATCGTCGCGCTCAGCAACTCCTTCGGTTTCGGGGGCCACAACGCGGTCATCGCAGTCCGCAGCGTCTGACACCGATTCACAGCCATATGCAGAAGTGGCCCCCGCCGAGCAGTTCACTCCGGCGGGGGCCACTTCTGTGCTATGGAGAGTCAATCAGTGGAGGCACGTGGATGGAAGCGTAATTCGGCCCGCTTTCGACACGCCTGAGGTGGACAGGCCGGCAGCTTCTAGCCGACCTGATGCAGCCAGCGGACAGGTGCACCTTCCGCGGCGTGCCTGAACGGTTCCAGTTCCTCATCCCAAGCCTCGCCGAGTGCCAATGAGAGTTCGTGGTAGACGGCGGAAGGATCGCCGGCGCCTGATTCGTAGGCGTAACGGATGCGGTCTTCAGAAACCATGATGTTTCCGTGAACGTCCGTCATGGCATGAAAAATGCCGAGCTCCGGGGTGTGTGACCAGCGCCCGCCATCGACACCCGGGCTGGGCTCTTCCGTGACTTCATAGCGCAAATGGGCCCAACCTCGCAGCGCAGAAGCGAGCTGGGCCCCTGTTCCCTGGTTGCCCGTCCACGACAGCTCCGCCCGGAACATTCCGGGCGCAGCAGGCTGAGCAGTCCACTCCAGGTCCGTTCGCTTGTCCACGACTGACCCGATAGCCCACTCAACGTGCGGGCACAGGGCAGTCGGGGCCGAGTGAATGAACAACACACCGCGGGTCATTGCAACAGACATTCCATCCTCCATAGCTGTAGGTACGTCTTCCCCAACGACCTCTGCCTGGATGTGTGTCCGCTGCCCGGTTACCGCATGGTGCGGGTGATCCTTGCCAGACTTATGAAATTTTCAGAGCAACGTCGGCTTCAAGTAGATGCCCGGTTCTTAGCTTCAAGCATCAGTTGAGAGTTGCCGACGTGAGTCTTATTGTGCCGTACCACGCCTAATTACGCCAGTGCAATTCCAAGATGAAGTACGGTACCTTGACTTCGGGTGGTCCGTCTCCTGACCATAGCGGGCCCCGGGGAAATGGGCCTCTGTTCAGGCGCGGGGATGGGCCTGAAGGTAGCTCCTCCGCAAGCGGTCCACTGAGACATGGGTGTAGATCTGGGTGGTGGCAAGGCTGCTGTGGCCCAGTATTTCCTGGACGGCCCGGAGGTCAGCTCCGCCGTCGAGCAAATGGGTGGCTGCGGAGTGACGCAGGGCATGGGGCCCGGTGGCCGATGTATCTCCCAGGGCCTCCAGCAGGCCTTCAACGACCGTCCGCACCTGGCGCTGGTCAACCCGCTTTCCCCGCAGGCCCAGGAAGAGCGCGGGGCCACTTACTTCCGTAGCCAGCCGTGGCCTTCCGCGACGGAGCCAGTCATCCACAGCGACTGCCGCGGGGAGACCGTAGGGTACCGTGCGCTCTTTATTGCCTTTGCCCAGGACACGCAGTGTCCTCCTGTCCGGATCGAGATCGTCGACGTCCATGCCGGCAAGCTCCCCCACGCGCACGCCCGTTGCGTACAGCAGTTCCACCATTGCGCGGTTCCTCAACGGGATGGGCTCACCGGCCGCCGCTGTGGTTTCCAGATCCGTCAGAAGCCGCGAAACCTGTTGCTGGTTGAGGACGCCAGGGAGGGACCCTTCCCGCTTAGGCGCCTTAAGCCTGAGAGCCGGATCCACAGCGATCAGCTCCTCGCGCAGCGCCCAGGAAGTAAAGGCCCGCGCGGTGGCCGCCCGCCGCGCGAGAGTTGACCGGGATATCCCGGCTTCACTCTGGGCGCCCAGCCAACGGCGCAACGTCCCGAGCTCTATCTCCTCCGGACTGCTGATTCCTTCAGATACAACGTGGACAAGAAGGCTATCCAGGTCCGAAAGATAGGCCCGCACCGTATGCTGCGACCGGGCCCGCTCCCCCACGAGGTACTTGCCGAAGCTGTCGGCAGCGCCGGCAAGCGCCGGGGGCAGATCTTGGATCTTCACGCCTTCACTTTCCCACCATTTGCTCGCGGATCAAGCACGCCGGCGGCGAGTCCCTGGCTCACGCGCTCTGTTCAGCACGATTTCTTTGACCGCTTCCAGCCTCCACCCTCAGATACGGCAAGGCCAAGGAGACCAAGCCGCCCCAGCCCGGCACGGACCGATTCGATGCCCAGGCCGGCCACTGCGGTAAGTTTTTCCACCGAACTCGTGGTGCGCAGCGGAAGCGCGTCCAGAAGGATCAGGTCTTCAAGCGTCAGGCCGTCATGGTCTGCCGCTGCCCCGCGCTTGTCGTCCGGCAGCGAGCTTCCGCTGGGGCCAACCAGTTCTGCCACGTCACCAGCGTCCGTGACGCACACTGCACCGCCCTCCCTCAGCAGGCGATGACAGCCAGCCGAGTTTGCGCTGTGCACGGAGCCGGGAACGGCTCCGACGACCCTTCCGAGGCTCTCGGCATGATGAGCAGTATTGAGCGCTCCGGAGCGCCATCTCGCTTCCACCACAACAGTGACGGCCGTCAAAGCTGCGATCAGCCGGTTCCGTTGGAGAAAACGGTACCGGGTAGGGGCAGAGCCCGGCGGCACCTCTGCAATGACAGCGCCTTGATTGGCTACCGCCCTCAGAAGGTCCTCGTTGCCCGATGGATAGAAGCGGTCAACGCCTCCTGCCATCACTGCGATGG
This sequence comes from Arthrobacter rhizosphaerae, assembly GCF_023062595.1. Lineage (GTDB taxonomy): Bacteria > Actinomycetota > Actinomycetes > Actinomycetales > Micrococcaceae > Arthrobacter > Arthrobacter rhizosphaerae. The sequence goes on along the minus strand of NZ_JALLAN010000010.1, from coordinate 54,621 downwards.
TGGGAATCGGTGCTGTTCCTCCGCTAAGTGCGGCCCGGTGGGCATGGGCGTCAATGCCGTATGCCCCGCCGGACACGATTGTGAAACCGCGTTGGGCCAGAGAATAGGCGAGATCCCCTGTCACCGATGCGCCGTAGCTCGTGCTGTCACGGGAACCAACGAGGGCCACGGACATGGCTGCTGGTGGCAGCACCTGTTCCACGCCCCGCCACCACAGGCACAGCGGCTGATGAATGCCCAGATCCTCCAATTGGCCAGGCCAGAGATCATCAGTGGGAATGATCGTGCGTCCTCCCAGCCGTTGCATGGTTGCAAGGTCCCGTTCCGGTGCCAGATCCGGTATCCGTGGAGCCCATCGTTTCAGCGCCGCCCCCAGCCCGGGCCATTGGCTTCCGCCGCCGCTGTCCGCAAGTACCGTTGTGATATCACGCTCAAGTTCCGGTCCGGCCGCTATTTGGCCAGTGGCAATCCGCAGTGCATCTGTTGCCCCCACTACGCTTACCAGTGCCGTACCAGCCGCGTCCTGGGGTTCCATCAGCCTGGACAGCGCCGCCCTGGCTGATCGCTCGTTGTCAGTCATCTTTTCCTCTCAGGCCGCAGCCGATGTGGCTGCCTGCCGCAAAGCGAGTGCCTGTCCGATGTCATTGGAATCAGGACTGCCGCGTTCTCCGAGATCGGCAAGAGTCCACGCCAAACGGAGAACCCTGTCATATCCCCGTGCAGTCAACACACCACGTTCCAGCGAGTGGTCCAGAATCCGCGTTGTGGGCGCCGGTAACCGCAGGATTCCCCGCAGAACACGGCCCGGCACCTGCGAATTTGTCTCCATCCCAAAAGGCAAGAGCCGCTCCGACTGCCTGTTCCGGGCAGCTCCAACGCGCGCGGCAATGGTTCTGGTGTCTTCTTCCCCTCCGGACTGCCCAAACTCTGCCAAGGAGACCCGTTCGACCTCCAGTTGGATGTCCACGCGGTCAAGGAGCGGTCCTGACATCCTCGCCACGTAGCGGCGCCTCATCATCGGAGTACACGTACAGTCCAGCCCTTTCCCCGAAGCCTTGCCGCAGGGGCAGGGATTGGACGCCAGCACCAACTGGAAACGGGCGGGGTACGCTGCCGTGCCTGCGGAACGGTGGATGACCAGTTCACCGCTCTCCAGCGGCTGGCGCAGCGCATCAAGGACACGCCGCTCGTACTCCGGCGCCTCGTCAAGGAAAAGGACCCCACGATGTGCCCGTGAGGCTGCCCCGGGGCGGGGCAGGCCTGACCCTCCGCCGATAATGGCAGCCGAAGTGGCACTGTGGTGTGGATTCTCGAAGGGCGGTCTCCGGACAAGCTGAGCAGAAGCTGAGGGCAAGGAGCACAGCGAATGTATGGCCGTAACTTCCATCGCCTCGGTGTCGCCAAGATCGGGAAGGAGCCCGGGAAGCCGCTCCGCAAGCATCGTTTTACCTGCGCCCGGAGGACCGGTCAGGAGCAAATGGTGAGCGCCCGCCGCGGCGACCTCCAACGCACGCCGCGCATCCCCTTGTCCGGATACGTCGCTCATATCGGGGGTGGGCCGCGCAGCATCCTCGGGATCGCAGGGCTCTTCGTCCTCCGGTTCGAAGTCCAAGGCAAGTTCCTGGGGATCAGCCCCGAAATCGAAGGCCAGACGTGCGAGGGTCTTGTATCCCCTCACCCGTGCGCCGGGCACGAGCTGAGCCTCGGCCGCATTTGCCTGCGCCACCACGATATCCGGATACCCTGCCTGGACAGCGGCCATCACGGCCGGCAGGATTCCGCGAACAGGCCGAAGCCGTCCGTCAAGGCCCAACTCGGAAATGAAGACGGTCCGCTCTGTGCTCCTGATGTCGTTGGCTGCCCGGAGGACCGACATGGTAATCGCCAGATCGAACCCCGAGCCGCGTTTAGGCAGAGAGGCGGGGATCAGGTTGGCTGTAATCTTCCGCCGGCTGAGTGGAATACCGGAATTCTGCGCCGCCGAACGGATCCGCTCCTTGGCCTCGTTAAGGCTCGCATCCGGCAAGCCGAGGATCACGAAGGCCGGAAGGGTCTGCCCGATGTCTGCTTCTACTTCGACGATGTATCCGTTCAGCCCCACCAAGGCAACGGAGTAGGCCCTGCCCAGCCCCACCTAGCCCACACCCTTGAGGTGCTCCACCACGGGATCGCCGACGCCGTCGTCAACCACGGCTATAACATCCACCCGGCGCAGCGGCATCCTCAGCTCATGGTCGCGGCACCAGGCGGCAGCCAGGCGGTGCAGCCGGGCCAGTTTGCTGACACCGACGGCCTCAAACGGATGCCCGTAGGACAACGAGGTTCGTGTCTTGACCTCGGCCACGACCAGTGAGTCGCCGTCGAGCGCGACAATGTCAATTTCCCCGTCCGTGCAGCGCCAGTTGCGGTCGATAATCCGCATACCCTGCAGTTCCAGATAACCGGCAGCAAGATCTTCCCCGCGCCGGCCAAGTATGTCTTTGGCTTTCATCTCTACCTCCGAGACCAACCCTCGCGGGGAGAGGAAAGGCGAGACAGGGAGATGTTGCGCTATGTGGGTAAGTCAGCCCCGACGTTGTTTGTGCAGGGGAAGTGGCAGAGGGCTAGTTGCCCAGGTCGACGTCCTTGGGAAGCGCCAGTTCTTCGCTACGGGGGAGCTCTTCGACGTTGACGTCCTTGAACGTGATGACCCGTACGCTCTTCACAAACCTGGCTGAGCGGTAAACGTCCCATACCCACGCATCCTGCAGCGTCAGATCGAAGTAGACCTCGCCGTCGGCACTCCGGGCCTGAAGGTCGACGTGGTTGGCGAGGTAGAACCGCCGCTCAGTTTCGACAACGTAGCTGAACAGGCCGACGACGTCCCGGTACTCGCGGTAGAGCTGAAGCTCCATGTCTGTTTCGTAGTTCTCAAGATCCTCGGCACTCATGCTTCCATCTTGCACCATGCAGCAGGCGCTGTGCGCCACGAGAGGCGCCGGGAGCCTGGGTCAAACGTCAGGTCCGAACAACTGCCAGCTGACCCGGTGGTAAGGGGTTGGCCCGGACAGGCGGAGAGCTTCGCGGTGGGCAGCGGTCCCGTAACCTTTGTTCTCGTTCCAGCCGAAAGCCGGATACTCGCTATGCAGCGAAAGCATAAGGCGGTCACGTTCCACCTTCGCAAGGACACTCGCCGCCGCTACACTGAGGCACTGCATGTCGGCCTTCACAAGGGTGTAAACGGGAGCCTCACAACCGGGCTCAGGCACGGCACTGATCAGCGACGAGGGCTCACCGGACAGTGAAGGTTCATCGAAAAGGCCCGGCTCGTCGAAAAGCGATGGTTGGGGGTCCGGCGTCAGCCAGTTGTGGCTTCCGTCGAGCAGCACGGCCTGAGGCGTAATTCCGAGGGCGAGGATTTGATTCCAGGCCCGGTTACCGGCAGTCCGCAGTGCGGCGATGATGCCCAGCGAATCAATTTCCTTTGCCGATGCGTGCCCTACGGCAGACGCCACACTCCAGCCTCTCACCAGAGGCTCCAGCCGCTCCCGGTCTTCCGCTTTGAGTAGTTTGCTGTCCCGGACGTCCTCAAGGAGTTCCTGCCGGCCAAGGTCCACCACCGTAATCCCCACCGTGACGGGTCCCGCCAAGGCACCGCGGCCTACCTCGTCGACGCCCGCAAGGAACTGCACGCCACGGCTGAGGAACCGGCGCTCGTAGTCAAGGGTGGGGGCTTCGGTAACCATTTACTTTGCCGCGGGAGCAGGGACGCTTCTGAAAACGTCCGGATAGTTGTCAAGAACGCCGAGCCTGTTGAGAGGCCACGCAATCACCGCTGCCTTCCCCTCAACATCAGGCAGATCGATGAATCCGCCGTTGGTGTCCTGGTGTGCGCGGGAATCGGCGGAGTGGTTCCGGTTGTCCCCCATGACCCACACCTTGCCGGCGGGGACCACGACGTCGAAGTTCTTGATCTCGGGCGGTTCAGCCTTATTCACGTAGTTCTCGTCCAAGGGAACGCCGTTGACGGTCAACCGTCCGCCAGCATCGCAACAGACCACGTGGTCGCCAGGGAGCCCGATGACACGTTTGACAAGGTGCTGTTCCGTATCGTCAGGCAACAGCCCCACGAAGATCACGGCATCTTCGAACCAGGTGAAGGGGCCGTCCGCCTCATGAGGCGTCTGAGGCAGCCAGCCCTTGGTGTCCTTGAAAACCACGACGTCGCCACGCTGGAGCGCGAAGGGTTCCGGAACCAGCAGATTGACGAAGATCCGGTCGCTGATGTCCAGGGTGTTGACCATGGATTCGGACGGAATATAGAAGGCGCGGAACAGGAAAGTTTTGATGAGGAAGGATAGGACAATGGCAATGGCCACCACCGTGGCTACTTCCTTCAGCCAGAGGAGAAGCTGGTTGGGGCTATGGTCCTCCTTCTTGGCCTTGCCGCTTTCAGCACGCCTTTGTGCAGCGCGCCCAAGCACAGACGCTCCGCTGCCTGCCCGGTCGGCAGCCGGCAGACCTGAAGCAGGCACACCTGAAGCCGCCGCAGCGGGGGCCACCCCGGTGAACGGAAGGTGTCCGGACTCGTCCCGCTCGTGCGACCCGGAATCCCGGGGGTCGGTCTCGGGCATCTACTGTCCATCCTTCGTTGTTGTCTCGGCCTTGGAAGGCCGTTCCACTGAGCCAAATCTATCAAGCGGCCAGATGATCTGTACCGGTCTGCCCATGACGCGGTCCACGGGAACCATCCCGCCGCCGGGGGCTCCCAGCAGGCTCCGCGAATCGGCTGACATGGACCGGTGATCACCGAGTAACCATAACCGTCCGGACGGCACGATCACACTGAACTTCTGCTTGCTCGGCACGTCGCCGTCATACACATAGGGTTCCTCAAGAGACTGGCCGTTCACTGTGAGTCTGCCGTCGCTTTCGCAACACACCACGTGGTCTCCCGGGAGCCCGATTACCCGTTTTACATAGGTGGTGTCACTGCCCGTCAGCCCTAACCAGTGGCCCAGGCTTGAGGCTGCGTCCAGCAATGGACCCTGGCCGCTATTCAGCGGAGCAAAGGTCCCCCGGCCGTCGAAGACCACTACGTCTCCACGGCTGATGGGCTGCGTCCGGAAGTCCGTCCGGGACACCAGGATCCGGTCTCCCGTTTCAAACAGCGGCTCCATCGACGCCGACGGGATGTAGTAAATATCCAGCCAAAGAGACCGGACCAGCCCGCTGATGGCTACTGCGACGAGGAGCGCAAGCAAAACAAAACGCCAGCCCGGTCTCCCGTGCTGGCGTTTTGTGTTGTCCATGATCCGTATCCTGTGGCGCTGTTGCGGATGGCTCCGGCGCGGCCGGATACGGGTTGCGGACCCGCTTCGAAAGTCCGGAGACTTACTTGGCGGTCTGGAAGTCGCGCTTTTCCTTGATCTTGGCGGCCTTACCGCGCAGTGCGCGCATGTAGTAAAGCTTGGCCCGACGCACGTCACCCTTGGTAACGAGCTCGATCTTGTCGATGATCGGGGAGTGTACCGGGAAGGTACGCTCTACGCCGACACCGAAGGAGACTTTGCGGACGGTGAAGGTTTCGCGGATACCGTCGCCCTGGCGGCCGAGGACAAAGCCCTGGAAGACCTGGATACGGGAGTTCTTGCCTTCGATGATGTTGACGTGAACCTTGAGGGTGTCACCCGCGCGGAACTCAGGAACATCGGTGCGCAGCGAGGCTGCATCTACGGAATCGAGGATTTGCATTGATCCACTCCTGGTAAACGCCACAGGTCATTTACTTTGGGTCACGGCGGCCAAGCCCGGATTTTGATGGCCCGGAAATTTCCGCCGAAAGTTGCTGTTCCGGTTCCGTCACTGATTGACGGCTCCGGGGCGCCAGGCTGTTGGTTACGCTCCCCCTGTGGCAGGTTCGCACCCAGTAGGCACAAGGACTAATTTTGCCACATGCGAGGCCTTGAGGCGAATCCCTCAGCCCTGATCGTTTACCGGCATGTCGGGTCGCCGGTGCAGGCGGCCGTCGACGACGTCGTACCCGAGGTCCGAAAATTCCGTGCGGTCCGCGCGGGTCAGTTTTGTCGCATCAAAACCGTCCAGTAGATCCGGGCGACGGGCCGCCGTGCGCCGGTACTGCTCGTGGCGCCGCCACTGGGCGATTTTCCCGTGGTTTCCGCTCAAAAGGATGGGCGGCACTTCACGGTCACGCCAGGTGGAAGGTTTCGTGTATACGGGGTATTCGAGCAGTCCGTCCGCGTGCGACTCCTCCACAAGGGATTCCGGATTGCCGACAACGCCGGGCAGTAGCCGGACAATCGCTTCAACCATGGCCAGTACGGCAACTTCGCCGCCGTTCAGGACGTAGTCGCCAAGACTCATCGGGCGGACCGTGAAGTGTTCCGCGGCCCACTCGATGACCCTCTCGTCTATGCCTTCATACCGTCCGCAGGCAAAAATAAGCTGCTCTTCTTCCGCCAGCTCGTGGGCCAGCGCCTGGTTGAAGCGCTCTCCAGCTGGCGACGGAACGATCAGTACTGGCTTCTCGCCGGCGTGTCCCGCCTCCGCAATGGAGGAAAGCGCCTGAGCCCAGGGCTCGGCCTTCATGACCATGCCTGCTCCGCCGCCGTACGGAGTGTCATCGACGGTCCGGTGCCGGTCAGTGGTGAATTCGCGCAGGTCGTGCACCTTCAGGTCAAGCAGTCCGTCCTGACGGGCTTTTCCGATCAGGGAGAGCTCCAAAGGCGCCAGATATTCCGGAAAGATACTGACGACGTCGATCTGCATTTAGTCGTCGTCCCCGGCTTGGGAGGATGCGGCCTCTTCGCCATCTGCGGCGCCGCCTTCTTCATTTATGCCAAAGAGGCCCGGCGGGGGCGTGATCAGCACATAACCTTCTGCAACGTTGACCTCGGGGACAATTTGTTCCACAAACGGAACCAGGATTTCCTTGCCTTCAGGTGTTTTGACGGTCAGGAGGTCCTGAACCGGCAGGGTGGTGAGAGCGGCGATTTTGCCAACGACCTCTGACCCCACCCGCGCCTCAAGCCCCACGAGCTCGTGCTCATACCAGCCTTCGTCGTCATCGTCCTCCAGCTCCTCTGTTTCAATGAAGAGCTTCGCTCCGCGGAGTGTCTCCGCCTCATTGCGGGTCTCAATCTCCTCGAATCCGAGCAGCAGGATGTCCTTGTTCCAGCGGGCGCTCAGAATCGTCAGCGGACCGGCGGACGCCGGTTCCACCACGAACTCGGTACCAGGGACAAAGCGATCCCCCGGCGCATCCGTCAACACCTGTACGGTCACCTCACCGCGGATACCGTGGGGTTTTCCGATTCGTGCCACCTGAAGCTGCATCTGTTCCTCTGTTCCGGATTCGGGATGAATGGTTTCGAGCTGCCGCTCTTGGGAAGGGTAGTGGATCTCAAAAAAGTCCGGCCCCTCCACCATCTGGTGAAGGGGCCGGACCCAAGACAAGTGTTGCTGGCGCGATTACCGGCGGCGGTCAGTGTCGACGACGTCGACCCGGACCTGCTCGCCATTCGCCAAAGCTGCCACCACAGTGCGCAATGCACGTGCGGTGCGGCCCTGACGGCCGATCACCCGACCAAGATCATCCTGATGAACGCGTACCTCGAGGGTGTCCCCGCGGCGGTTGTTCTTGGCACTGACCTTGACGTCCTCGGGGCTGTCAACAATCCCGCGGACAAGGTGTTCGAGCGCTTCTGCCAGCAATTTACTCAGCCTCGGTGGTCTCTGCTTCGGCGCCTGCTTCAGCCGGAGCTTCCGCCTTGGCCTTCTTGGTGATGGCTTCCGGGATGATCACGGAGCGCTTTTCCGGAGCAACGAAGGCAACCTTGGGGGCTTTCGTCTTCAAGGTACCTTCCTGGCCGGGAAGACCCTTGAACTTCTGCCAGTCACCGGTGATCTTGAGGATCGCGGCAACCTGCTCGGACGGCTGGGCGCCGACGGACAGCCAGTACTGGGCACGCTCGGAGTTAACCTCGATGTATGAGGGCTCTTCGGTGGGGTGGTACTTGCCGATTTCTTCGATGGCACGACCATCACGCTTGGTGCGTGAGTCTGCAACGACAATGCGGTAGTACGGTGCGCGCATCTTACCGAAGCGCTTAAGGCGAATCTTTACGGCCACTTTTGTGGTCACTCCTGTTTCTGAAACGGGGTCGAACCCGGCGTTCTGCACCCGTGGGGCGGGCCATACTAGGGGGTTCTAAAGGACAGGATCCAGACGCGGAGAGAGGGGCCACGCAGATCAAGTACCTACTTATTGTGCCAGATCGACGGCGGGATTTCGACTTGACGCCCGGCCGGCAGCTCCTGCGTGGTGTCCAGGCCATCAACCCGGCTCGCCAGCCTGGCCGCCTTGCCGGGTTTTCGCCTGCCTCGACCGGGTTGAAGTCTAGGAAGCCCAGACGTACAGGCCGGTCCGATCGTTCTCGTCAACGCCGCTGGCCAGCTCTGCGATCCGCTGGACGTAGCCCCTGGCTTCATCAGACCCAAAGGGCATGTCGTCTTCCGCAGCCCACTGCTCAGCGACGTGTTCAAGCACATCGCCTTCACCTTCGGACTCGTAGGTGAGCAATTCGGCCAGAGCACGGACCATAGCCGGCGGAACACCGAGAAGGGAGTCGCTTGCTACATCCACCATGGCCAGTTCATAGTCCGCGCCAGCTGCATGCACGGCCGCGCCTGCGAGGTCGCCCAACTGTTCGATTTCGAAGTCGCTGATTCCGGGGATGCGCAGAGCATCATCGGTGGCAGACACTCCGCCGTCCAGCGCTTTCGCCCGCTTCAGCGCGCCGTCGTGGGTGGAAACAAAGATCTCGGTAAACCCCATGGAAATCGCCCTCATTCCGTTGCTGCGAGGAAGGTCCTACGGTGCGGAATTGAGCCTCACCGTGGCCGTCCGAATCAGCCTAACGCAGAAGGCAGCACAACCCGGAAGGCATGACGTCAGCGCACTGCCACGCGAATCCTGTTGCGCCACGGATCCTCAAAGCGGAGTTCCAGGCCGGTGTGGTGGGAAGAGACGCCGGCGACTTTCAAGCGGTCAGCGAGCGCCCCGACGTCGTCGCCCGAGGGAACTTCGATGAGAACTTCGCCCAATCCGAGGGTGTCCTTGCGGGGCCCGGCGCCGCGGCTGTTCCAGACATTCATGGCCATGTGGTGGTGATAGCCTCCCGCGGACACAAAAAGGGCCTGGCCATGCCAGCCTGCGGTCTTTTCAAAGCCCAGCGTATCCACGTAGAAGTCCTGGGCCGTCTGGACGTCACCTACCTGGAGGTGGACATGCCCGACGCCGGCACCCGACTCCCGCTGTCCGGAGACTCTCGCTTCGGTCAGGTGGCTCTGGAGGTAGTGCTGAGGGGGAAGCGGCAAACTGTCCATCACAACGTTCTTGCCGTCCCAGGACCACGCCTCGCGGGGGCGGTCCCAATAGAGTTCGATCCCGTTTCCTTCAGGATCGTTGAAGTAGAAGGCTTCGCTCACCAGGTGATCCGCACTGCCGGTGAACAACCGGGGCTCATACTGGGCGGCTGTTGCCACTGTGGCTGCCAGGGCTGCCTGATCCTCGAACAACAAGGCGGTATGGAACAAGCCTGCCTCGCCGCGGGAAGGAACAGCGAGGCCTGGCGCTGAAGCGAGGTGAACCAACGGTTGGCGGCGTCGGCCCAGATAGAGCCCGCCATCCTGCTCGGCCACGACGTCCAGACCAAGGGCGCGCTGGTAATAATCGGTCATCAGTTTCAGGTCCCGCACCTTAAGCATCACTGTGCCCATTGTCAGGTCGGCGGGGAGCAGGTCCTGGCTGCTCGTTTCCGTGGTCATGATTCACTCCTGGTTCCGGGGCCGCCCGGGAACGGCGACCTGCACTCATAGAGTTAAATTACTTGAAGCTTCAATTTATTCCCGGATCCTGCATCTCCCCTAACAAAGCACTTCCCCTCGGAGCACGATGTTCCGAAGCGTTCTCAGGGTAGTCAGGGACTCGCGGGGGTCTTCGGCGCACACCAGAACATCGGCGCCGGCACCTTCGGCCAAGCCTTCCGCGCCCAACCAGGAGCGTGCCGCCCAGGCCGCGGAGTCCAGCGCCGCAGCCGGAGGAAGGCCGGCGGCGTTCAGGGCGAGGACTTCGTCCACAATCCGTCCGTGCGCTATGACTGTTCCCGCATCTGTTCCGGCAAGGATTCGCACGCCCGCCTCGAATGCCTCCAGGACGCGCTCGTTGCGCCGCTTCCACAAGGAGCGCATATGGGCGGCGTACACCGGAAACTTCCCGTCTGCCCTGGAAGCGATATCGGGAAAGGTGGCGACGTTTATCAGCGTGGGAACCAGGGGAACACCCTGCTCGACTAAGCGGGGAATGTGGCGCGGAAGGAGGCCGGTGCCGTGTTCAATAGAGTCAACACCGGCGTCAAGCATGTCATCCAGCGTGTCCTCGGCAAAACAGTGGGCGGCCACCCGGGCACCCTCCTCGTGTGCCGCGAGAACGGCGTCCTTCACCGCCCAGGCAGGAAAAGAAGGCGCGAGATCCCCGGCGTCGCGGTCTATCCAGTCCCCCACGAGTTTGATCCACCCGTCGCCCGCGCGGGCCTGCTTCCTCACAGTCTCCGCCAGGTCGCCGGGCTCCACCTCGAGGGCGAGGTGCTTCAGGTAGCGGCGCGTCCTGGCAATATGCCTGCCGGACCTGATGATCCGCGGCATGTCGCTTCGTCGCTGAAGCCACCTGGTATCACTGGGCGAGCCGGCATCGCGGACCAGCAGGGTTCCGGCATCCCGGTCCAGCACGGCCTGGGCTTCGGCTATGTGGTCAGGCACTTCACCCTCCGCGCCCAGACCGATGTGGCAATGGGCGTCGGTGAGCCCTGGCAGAACCCAGCCATCGAGGACGACGTCGGGGTCCCTTGCCGGACGACGAAAAGTCAGCTTCCCGTCTACTGCCCACATGCCGTGGCGCTCCGAATCAGGCGATGTGAGCACCGTTCCGCTGAACTCGATTATTTTTGGCATGGGCAAAAGCCTAGCGGCGGACCACGGCGCGGCGTGCCTTGGGATAGCTGATGCTGCGGGCCCTCCGGTTGCGGGAGGCGTCGGTGTGATAGCTTCATCTACGACCACACGGGTGCCCTTGCAGGGGCTGAGATCGGGCTGACGCAGCTTGCGACCGTTGAACCTGTCCGGGTAATGCCGGCGAAGGAAGTGAGTATTCCCTTGAGTACCCCAGATTCACAGCACAGCCCTGTCCAAATTCCCTCCGGCGAAACACAGTCCCTGAAGTCGCACTCACTGAGCTACCTCTCCGATGAAGAAAACGGAATCAAGGTGCCGGTGACTGCGATCGCCTTGGAGGACTCCCCCAACGGCGATAAGAACGGTCCTTTCCACATCTACCGGACGGCCGGCCCCGGCAGCGACCCGGTGGTCGGGCTCAGGCCGTTCCGTTCGGAATGGATCGAAGCGCGTGGGGACACTGAGCCGTACAGCGGACGGGAGCGCACCCTGCTCGACGACGGCCGCTCGGCTGTCCGCCGCGGAGCAGCTTCAGCTGAGTGGAAGGGGACGCAGCCGGTGCCCCGCCGCGCCGTCGGCGGCAGGACGGTCACCCAGATGCACTACGCGCGGCAGGGCATCATTACACCGGAAATGCGTTTCGTGGCGCTCCGCGAAAACTGTGACGTTGAGCTGGTCCGCAGTGAACTGGCGGCAGGCCGGGCCATCATCCCGAACAACATCAACCACCCCGAGTCCGAGCCCATGATCATCGGCAAGGCATTCCTGGTGAAGATCAATGCGAACATCGGGAACTCGGCCGTCACAAGCTCTATTGCTGAAGAGGTGGACAAGCTGCAGTGGGCAACCCTGTGGGGTGCCGACACGGTCATGGACCTCTCCACGGGCGATGATATCCACACCACCCGCGAATGGATCATCCGCAACTCCCCCGTGCCCATCGGAACCGTCCCCATCTACCAGGCCCTGGAGAAGGTCAATGGTGAAGCCAACGCCCTGACGTGGGAGATCTTCCGCGACACCGTCATTGAACAGTGCGAGCAGGGCGTGGACTACATGACCATTCACGCCGGCGTTCTCCTTCGCTATGTCCCGCTGACCGCCAACCGGGTTACGGGCATCGTCTCCCGCGGCGGGTCCATCATGGCCGGCTGGTGCCTCGCCCACCATGAGGAGAACTTCCTCTATACCCACTTCGATGAGCTGTGCGACATTTTCGCGATGTACGACGTCGCGTTTTCACTGGGTGACGGCCTGCGGCCGGGTGCCACAGCAGACGCCAACGACGCCGCTCAGTTCGCCGAGCTGGACACCCTGGCCGAGCTCACTCAGCGTGCCTGGGAATATGACGTCCAGGTCATGGTGGAAGGGCCCGGGCACATTCCGTTCCACCTCGTGCGGGAGAACGTGGAACGTCAGCAGGAGCTTTGCAAAGGCGCGCCGTTCTACACCCTTGGACCTCTCGTCACCGACGTCGCCCCGGGCTATGACCACATAACCTCGGCTATCGGAGCGACGGAGATCGCGAGGTACGGCACGGCCATGCTCTGCTACGTCACGCCCAAGGAACACCTGGGACTGCCGAACAAAGACGACGTGAAGACGGGAGTCATCACCTATAAGATCGCCGCTCACGCCGCAGACCTTGCGAAGGGCCACCCCGGAGCCAACGAGCGGGACGACGCACTTTCCAAAGCCCGGTTCGAATTCCGCTGGCGGGACCAGTTCGCGCTCTCACTCGATCCGGCAACGGCCGAATCTTTCCATGACGAGACCCTGCCGGCCGAACCAGCAAAGACTGCCCATTTTTGCTCCATGTGCGGTCCCAAGTTCTGTTCCATGCGGATCAGTCAGGACATTCGTAACGAGTACGGGTCTGCGGAGGCACAAGCCCAGGTTGCAGAGATTGCTGCAATGACAGCCGGCATGCGCGAGAAGAGCGAAGAATTCCTCGCCGCCGGCGGAAAAGTGTACCTGCCCGAATTGCTGGTTCCGGCAAATGCCCCCGGTGGGCTCAGGAAGCCCGGGAGTGCTGACGCCGACTGACGTCAGCCAGGTATGACCGGATGATGCGGTCGCCGTCGACGGAATCGTGAGGCCGGTGCCCTCCCGCGGCAGTGCGGTGAAGGGCGCCGGTTTCGCGCAGGTAACCGGCAATCTCCTCATAGAGCGGCTCCCACCCCCCGGTGAGTACCAGGGTGGGGACCCCCGGGACAATGTGGAGCGGCGCTTCCCACGGCGGAGCCTGTAGCCGGAGCCGCCTCGCCGCTTTGCGTGCCTCGGGGGTGGTCGGCCCTGGCGTTTCGGCCGAAAAAGCACGGCGGACAAATTCCCGCTGGAAGTCTTCATCCCCAAGCTCGTGCCTGACGTCGAAAAGCGGCTCCATGAGTGACCTGTGCCCGGCGGTCGCAGGAAGTTCAGCGGTCAAGGAGAGGCAGGCGGGCTCCACCAGGGTCAGGGAATACACGAGGTCCGGGCGTTCCACAGCTGCCATCATTGCCGAGATGGCGCCCTGGGAGTGCGCCACTACGTGACCGCCGGCGGCTCCCCTGCCCTCATCGCTCAACGCCCCCAGGACAATGCCTTTGTCAGCGTCGAAGTCAGATTCCAGTGGCTCCGACTCGGCGTCGTATCCGTAACGCCGCAGGAACAGGGCGTCATAGGCCAGGGCCATGCCGTGCTGCTTGGGCCAGGCCGCCGATCCGAAGCTGCCTGCGCCGTGGACGAACACTACCCGCTGCTTGAACATGACCCAACCCTAAGGCAAGGCCCGGGCAATGTGCCCGGGCCACATCGATGCCCTGGCTACTTGTTTCCGCCGAGGAACTTGTCGAAGCCCTTGGGCAGGTTCAGCTGGGCGGGATCGAACTCTCCGCCCTGCTGGCCGAAGGCGGCACCAGTGGGAAGGGCTTTCGCAGCCTGTGAGCGCCGCGTCTCGGCGTCGCGCAGTTCCTGGGCTGCCTTGGCAGGGTTACCCGACCGCGCCTTCTTCTTCGGAGCGTTCTTCGCACCCTTGCGGGCGCCGGCCGCGTTGCCTGCTCCAGGCATGCCGGGCATCCCCGGCATGCCGCCGCCCTGGGCCATCTTCTTCATCATCTTCTGGGCCTGGGCGAAGCGTTCAAGCAGGCCGTTCACCTCAGAGACGTGTACACCTGAACCACGGGCAATTCGCGCCCGGCGTGAGCCGTTGATGATTTTCGGCGCAACGCGTTCGTGTGGCGTCATGGACCGGACAATGGCCTCAACCCGGTCGATTTCCCGCTCGTCGAACTGCTCAAGCTGCTGGCGGATGTTTTGGGCGCCCGGCATCATCATGAGCATTTTCTTCATGGAACCCATGTTGCGGATCTGCTGCATCTGGGCCAGGAAGTCGTCAAGCGTGAAGTCTTCCTGGTCGGCGAATTTCTTCGCCATCCGGGCAGCTTCGTCCTTGTCCCAGGACTTCTCGGCCTGCTCGATGAGGGTGAGGACGTCACCCATATCGAGGATGCGAGAGGCCATACGGTCGGGGTGGAAGAGTTCGAAGTCATCCAGGCTTTCACCGGTTGACGCGAACATCACGGGCTTTCCTGTGACGGAGGCGATCGAGAGGGCAGCACCGCCGCGGGCATCGCCGTCGAGCTTGGAAAGCACAATGCCGGTGAAGTTCACGCCTTCATCGAAGGCGAGCGCCGTGTTGACGGCGTCCTGGCCGATCATGGCATCGACGACGAACAGCACTTCGTTGGGGACAATGGCCCGGCGGATGTTCCGAGCCTGATCCATCATGTCGGCGTCCACGCCGAGACGTCCGGCGGTATCGACGATGACGACGTCATGGAGTTTCTGCCGCGCCTCCTCAACACCTGCGCGGGCAACGGCGACAGGATCGCCGGCCGGGTGCTCAAGCTCGGAGGTGGCGCCGGGGTGCGGTGCAAAGACGGGTACGCCTGCGCGCTTACCCACTACCTGCAGCTGGGTCACCGCATTGGGCCGCTGGAGGTCGCACGCAACGAGGATAGGGCTGTGGCCCTGGGACTTCATCCATTTGGAAAGCTTGCCGGCGAGGGTGGTCTTTCCTGCACCCTGCAGACCCGCCAACATGATGACGGTGGGGCCGGTCTTGGCGAGGCGGATACGCCGGGTTTCACCGCCGAGGATCTCGACGAGTTCCTCGTTGACGATCTTCACGATCTGCTGACTCGGATTCAGGGCACCGGAAACCTCAGCCCCCAGCGCCCGCTCGCGCACCCGTGCGGTGAATTCACGCACTACCGGTACGGCGACGTCGGCGTCCAGGAGGGCGCGACGTATTTCACGGACCGTGGCATCAACATCCGCCTCGGTGAGGCGGCCCTTGCCGCGGAGATTCTTGAAGGTTGCTGCCAACCGGTCAGAGAGTGAATTGAACACGCGCCGTGCACTTCTTTCAGTTGTTCTCGGATGACGGCCAATAAGGCGCGTCAACGTCGGGACTGGTGTTCGTCCGGACTGCTCGTCCGGGCGGACTGCCTCGACAACGGGACTCGACTATCTAGGGTACCAAGAGCCACCTTCAAGATGGCATGCTGGCAGGGTGACCAGCCAATCAAGTGTAAAAACCCTCCTCATTCTCGGCGCTTCCGGTGATCTCACCGGCCGGCTCCTGCTACCAGGTCTCGCCAGACTGGCCGCAAAGGGCCGTGCAGGGGGCCTCAAGCTTGTGGGGGCAGGCTCGGACCCCTGGACTCCGGAACAGTGGCTTGAACGGGTCAGTACGTCTTTCGCTGATTCGCTGGGCCAAGCCGATCCTGCCGGCAAGCTGGAGTTGGAGAGAATCGCCCGGTCCACTGACTACCACCAACTGGATGTGACGGCAGGAGGCGAGCTTGGGGCTCTGCTCAAACAGTTGGAGGGCCCGGTAGCCGTCTACTTTGCACTCCCGCCCCAGGTCAGCCAGAAAGCCTGTGAAGTCCTTACCCCGGAGGAGGTTCCGCCGGGAACACGTCTGGTGATGGAAAAACCCTTCGGCTCCAGCGAGGCCACTGCCCGGGAGCTGAACAACACCCTGGTGGGCCTTGTCCCGGAGGACCATATCCATCGCGTGGACCACTTCCTGGGGAAAGCGACCGTACTGAACATCCTCGGACTACGTTTCGCCAACACTTTCCTGGAACCGGTCTGGAACAGGAACTACATCGAGAAGGTTGAGGTCATCTTCGAAGAGGACCTCGCCTTGGAGGGACGCGCACGGTATTACGACGGCGCCGGCGCCTTACGGGACATGATCCAGAGCCATCTGCTGCAAATCATGGCACTGATGGCTATTGAACCGCCCGCCACGGTTGGCGAACGCGATTTGAGGGATGCCGTCAGCACCGTCCTGCGGGCCAGCAGCATCAAACCGCCCTTCAGCACCACCTCGCGCCGTGCCCGGTATACAGCCGGTTCCATTTCGGGCCGGGACATCCCCGATTACGTCCAGGAACAGGGTGTTGACGCGTCAAGGAACACGGAGACCCTCGCTGAAGTCCGGGTTGAAATAGACAACTGGCGCTGGCAAGGAGTCCCCTTCATCCTCCGCTCGGGAAAAGCCATGGGAATCAAGCGTAAAGAAGCCGTCATCACCTTCCGCCCTGTGCCGCATCTTCCGGCTGGCTTTACAGGGGTGGACTCCCCCAACCAGCTTCGGATCGGGTTTGGGCCTGACACGCTTCAGTTCGACGTGGATGTCAATGGCCCGGGCAATATCCTGAGCCTCGATCGGGCAACGCTGAATGCGGTATTGAGTGCCTCTGACCTCCTGCCCTATGGCGAAGTCCTGGAAGGGGTACTCACCGGGGATCCGTTGTTGTCCGTTCGCGGCGATGCCGCGGAGGACTGCTGGCGCATCGTGGACCCTGTCCTGCGCTCGTGGTCAAACGGCGAGCTACCTCTGGAGGAATACGACGCCGGAACCACCGGACCCGCTTCCTGGCCAGGTTCGCCTTAACAAGCAAAAGCGGGCCGGATACCTTTTCAGGTACCCGGCCCGCTTTGTGTTTCAGCTGTATCAGCCTCTGGTCCTTGAACTAGATTGCTGCGGAACCGCGTTCTCCGGTACGGACCCGGACGGCTTCAAAAACGTCCACGGTCCATACCTTGCCGTCACCGGCGCGCCCCGTGTTGGAGCTGGCGATGATGACATCGAGGATGTCGTCCGCCTGTTCGTCAGTGGCCAGAACCTCCACGCGGATCTTCGGCAGAAGGTCCACGTTGTACTCAGCACCGCGGTAAACCTCGGTGTAGCCGCGCTGCCGGCCGTAGCCGCTGGCTGCGCTGACCGTCAGGCCCTGTACTCCGTATGCTTCAAGTCCTTCCCGGATGGACTCAAGCTTTTCCGGCCTAACGATTGCTGTAATCAGTTTCATGCGCCCACGCTTTCCTTACCTGCTGCTGCATCAGTCTTTGTGCTGTCTGCGGGTGCTGCTGCGGCGCCCTGGGGCTTGCCGGTGATCAGTTCGTGCAGCGGCTGGAAGCTTCCGCCGTGGCCGCCGACGCCGAACTCGTAAGCGGTCTCTGCGTGCAGGCTGAGGTCTACACCCACAGCTTCCTGCTCCTGGGAGACCCGGAAGCCCATGGTCTTGTGGATGGCCAGGCCGATCACGGCGGTGAGGATCGCGGAGTAGGCGATGGCGATACCGGCTACTGCAAGCTGTGCCCAGAGCTGGGTGAAGCCGCCGCCGTAGAAGAGCCCGCCTCCGACGCCCTCTTGCGGAAGGGCGATGAAGCCAAGGGCCACGGTGCCGATGATGCCGGAGACAAGGTGGACACCCACAACATCGAGGGAGTCATCGAAGCCCCAGCGGAACTTCAGGCCAACAGCCAGGGCAGATGCGATACCTGCGATGAGACCGAGACCCAGTGCACCGACCGGGCTGACGTTTGCACAAGCCGGGGTGATGGCCACGAGGCCTGCGACAACACCGGATGCTGCGCCCAGGGAAGTTGGGTGTCCGTCGCGGATGCGCTCAATGATGAGCCAGCCGATCATGGCTGCGGCAGGTGCTGCGAGGGTGTTCACCCAGATCAGGCCACCCTGCTCTGCCGAGGAGGCGAGGCCGCCGTTGAAGCCGAACCAGCCGAACCACAGGATGGCAGCGCCGAGCATAACGAAGGGGATGTTGTGCGGGCGGTGGTTGGGATCCTTGCCGAAGCCCTTGCGGTTGCCGATGATCAGGACGAGGATCAGAGCCGCCACACCGGCGTTGATGTGGACAACCGTACCTCCGGCGAAGTCGATCGCCGTGCCGAGGGCCTGGCCGATTGCGCCGTCCGCACCGAAGAGGCCGCCACCCCAGACCATGTAGGCCAGCGGGCAGTAGACCAGTGTTACCCATACCGGCACGAAGACAGTCCAGGCGCCGAACTTGGCGCGGTCTGCAATGGCACCGCTGATCAGGGCCACAGTGATGATGGCGAAGGTAGCTCCGTAGCCGGCGAGGATGAGGCCGTTTGGCGACTCCGCGGTGTTGACGCCCTCAAGACCGAAGCTGGCGAACGGGTTTCCGACAATCTGCAGGAAGCCCTCACCGCCCGTCATGGAGTAGCCCCAGAGGACCCAGACAACGCCCACGATGCCGATGGAGATGAAACTCATCATCATCATGTTCAGCGCCGCCTTAGCGCGCGTCATTCCGCCGTAAAAAAATGCCAGCCCTGGTGTCATGAACAGCACGAGTGCCGCCGCAACCATGAGCCATACGTGACCTGCGGTAAGTTCCATGGTGCACGTCCTCCCTTGCCTAATGCTTGATAGATACCTATTGATGCTGCGAAGTGATCCGCTTGCCAACGCCTTGTTTGCGTTCTTAGAAGATTTTGGCTGTGCTGTGTTTCACTCACGGAGGATTTAGATTGCCGGGTTGTTACAAGAATCTCCCGGAAGTAAATGGTGCATATCCTGCTTGTTACGGATATGTTTCACGAGTCCAAAACCCCGTCCCTTTCTCCAATCGCTAGGATCCAAGCGCCATGACCGAACGATCCCCTTCCGGTAACGGGACCAAGGGAATTTCCGCGGATACCCCATCGCCGGGCAGGAGGCTCCCGCGCGATATCAAGGTGATGTTGGTTGCAGCGTTCCTTATTGCCCTGGGATTCGGCCTCGTGGCACCCGTGCTCCCGCAGTTCGCCACCACTTTCGACGTCGGCGCGACCGCTGCTGCCGTGATAGTAAGTATTTTCGCCCTGATGAGGCTGGTCTTCGCTCCGGCCGGTGGTGCCCTGATTGTCAGGTTCGGTGAGCGGCCCATTTATGTGGGCGGGCTACTGATCGTTGCTGCTTCTACGGCAGCGTGCGCCTTTGCCCAGGACTATTGGCAGTTGCTCATTTTCCGAGGGCTGGGCGGGGCAGGATCCGTGATGTTTACGGTGGCTTCAATGGCACTGGTGGTAAGGCTTGCTCCGCCGGAAAGCCGCGGCAGGGTTTCCGGAGCGTATGCTTCAGCGTTTCTGATCGGCAACGTCTGCGGGCCAATCGTGGGAGGCCTGCTGGCAGGTTATGGGCTCCGCGTTCCCTTCCTGGCCTACGCCGGTGCCCTGGTGTTGGCTGCTTTGGTGATCCAGACACAGCTCACGCACGTAACGGGGTCGCGCGAAGCGGGTAAAGCCAACCCGCCCATGGAGCTCCGCCAGGCGCTGGCAGACAGCGCCTACCGTGCAGGCCTCGTCTCCAGCTTCGCCAACGGCTGGGCAACTTTTGGCGTAAGGATGGCCACCGTGCCCCTGTTCGCCGTGGCGGCTATAGGCGCCGGCACGGAAGCCGCAGGGTGGGCGTTGGCGGTGTTCGCCGCTGGAAACGCCGCTTCGCTCTCCTTCTCGGGACGGCTGGCAGATTCTTTGGGCCGCCGGCCCATGATGATTACCGGCCTGCTGCTGACAGGCCTGGCCACGGGTGCCATCGGATTCACGTCCGACATGGTCTGGTTCCTGGTGGCATCAGCAGCAGCCGGCATTGGCTCAGGGATTCTGGGCCCGGCGCAGCAGGCCGCCGTTGCCGATGTAATCGGCAATGAACGGTCTGGAGGGCGTGTTTTGGCCGTGTTCCAGATGACGGCCGACACAGGGGCCATCATCGGGCCCGTGCTCGCCGGCGTCCTGGCGGACCAGCTTGGGTACGGCTGGGCGTTCGGTGTCACCGGGGGCGTGCTGGTGGTCGCCGCCGTCGCCTGGCTGTTGTCCCGGGAGTCCCTGCACCGCCCGTCCGGTCAGGCCGCCCCCAACTAAGTCGCAGTACTTGTTGTTTTGAGCAGTCAAAACGACACGTGCTGCTACCTAGTTGGGGAAGGGGTACTAGTTCAGCAGGGCGTCCACGAAGCCTTCAGCTTCGAACGGCG
Organism: Arthrobacter rhizosphaerae; assembly: GCF_023062595.1. Classification (GTDB taxonomy): domain Bacteria; phylum Actinomycetota; class Actinomycetes; order Actinomycetales; family Micrococcaceae; genus Arthrobacter; species Arthrobacter rhizosphaerae. The sequence goes on along the minus strand of NZ_JALLAN010000010.1, from coordinate 34,276 downwards.
CCAGGTCATCAGCGCCTTCCCCGAGGCCGATGAGCTTGACTGGTACTCCAAGGGATTTCTGGATGGCGATGACGATCCCGCCCTTGGCGGTGCCGTCGAGCTTAGTGAGGACGATGCCCGTGATGTTGACCACTTCGGCAAAGACACGGGCCTGGTTCAGCCCGTTCTGGCCTGTGGTTGCGTCCAGGACCAGTAGGACCTCGTCCACCTCTGCGAGCTTCTCGATGACCCGTTTGACCTTGCCGAGTTCGTCCATCAGCCCGGTCTTGTTCTGAAGCCTTCCGGCCGTGTCGATCATCACCACATCGACTTCCTGGTCGATACCGGCCTTGACCGCCTCATAGGCGACAGAGGCAGGATCCGCGCCCTCGACGTCGGACTTCACCGTGGGAACGCCCACACGCTGGCCCCAGGTCGCCAATTGTTCAGCGGCTGCTGCGCGGAAAGTATCGGCAGCGCCCAGCAGAACGTCCTTGTCCTCGGCTACGAGTACTCGGGCGAGCTTGCCCACGGTAGTGGTCTTGCCGACGCCGTTGACGCCCACCACCAGCATCACCGCAGGGGTATCAGCGTGCCGCTCCACCCGCAGGCTCCGGTCCATTGAAGGATCCACCAGCTTGATCAGCTCTTCACGCAGGAGTGCCTTGACCTGTTCCGGCGAGCGCGTGCCAAGTACCTTGACCCGTTCGCGGAGGGCGTCCATCAACTCCATGGTGGGTCCGGTGCCAAGATCGGCCAGCAGGAGGGTCTCCTCGACCTGGTCCCAGACGTCCTCGTCGATTTTGTCACTGGACAGCAGGACCAAAAGCCCCTTGCCCAGAATGTTGTTGGACTTGACCAGGCGTTCGCGCAGCCTGTTCAAACGGCCGGCCACCGGGAGCGGCGTTTCAACCGGAATGGTCTCCAGCCCGGCAACGTTGTCCGGCACCTCTGTGATTTCAAGGGCTTCCAGGTCGACGCCGACAGGAGCGTTTCGTTCCTTGCCAACCACCGGCCTGTCCTCAACCAGCGTGCCGCCAGCTCCTTGCTGCGGCTCCTCGGGATCGTTCAGGTCACGCGTACCCGGGTAGCGGTTGATGTTCTTCCGGGTCTTCATGAAAACCGGAATCAGGCCGCCGATAACCACCAGGGCAGCAAGAATGGGCAGAAGAATAGGGAGGATGTCGTTCACTCCCCTAGCTTCTCACAATCGGGAACGGCGTTTCTTGAAGCCGGCAGGCCTGCGTGCTCCCCGTGGCCCAGAGGGTCAGAGGCTTATTCAGACCTCAGCGCCAAGTCGTTGACTGATGACGGTGGAGACACCATCTCCGCGCATTGTCACGCCATACAGAGCGTCCGCCACTTCCATGGTCCGCTTTTGGTGGGTGATAACGATGAGCTGGCTGGATTCACGCAGTTCCTCGAAGATGGTGATGAGACGGCCCAGGTTGGTGTCATCAAGTGCTGCCTCCACTTCATCCATAACGTAGAACGGCGACGGCCGGGCTTTGAAAATGGCAACGAGGAGAGCGACTGCCGTGAGCGAGCGTTCGCCGCCTGACAGCAGTGATAGCCGCTTTATTTTCTTTCCGGCCGGTCGGGCTTCCACCTCGATACCGGTTGTCAGCATGTCCGTGGGATCGGTCAGCACCAACCGGCCTTCACCGCCCGGGAACAGCCGGGCAAAGACCCGCACGAACTGGGCTGACGTATCGGCGAAAGCCTCCGCGAACACCTTCTGCACGCGTTCGTCGACTTCCTTGATGATGTCCAGTAGGTCCTTTCGACTGGACTTAAGATCCTCCAACTGAGTGCTGAGAAACTGATGCCGTTCTTCGAGGGCCGCGAATTCCTCCAGAGCCAGCGGGTTGACACGGCCCAACGAAGAGAGGTCACGCTCAGCCCTTTTCAGGCGTTTTTCCTGTTCTTCCCTGACATAGGGCTTGCCTTCGAGTACAGGGTTTCCGTCTTCATCCACCGGGGCGCGAAGGGATGCCCATTTATCGGTTGTTTCCCCTGCGGGCAGCGGAACAGGCAAATGGGGGCCGTAGTCAGCCACGAGCTGGTCTGGGGTAAGCCCAAGTTCTTCCACCGACCGGAGCTCGAGCGCCTCGATCCGAAGCTGCTGCTGGGCTCGGGCCAACTCATCCCGGTGCACAGAATCAGTCAGGTCGGCCAGTTCCCGCGCAAGAGCATCATTGCTTGACCGCACTTCCACGAGTTCGCGGTCCCTGGCCTCCTTCTGTTCCTCGGCATCGTCCCGTTCCTGCCGGGCAAGTTCAACGGATACATCGACGAAGGCGGCCGCCTGCTCCACAGCAGAGGCGACGGCGGCGGCGCGGGCAGCCTGGAGCCGGCGCGTGGCAGCCCGCTGCGCCGCTTCCTCCCGCGCGCGCCGCTCGGTCGCGGCCGCCCTTTCGAGGGAAGACGCCCGGTTCCGGGTGGCAGTCAGTTGTTCTTCGGCACTCCTCAGCGAAAGCCGGGCGTCCATTTCGGCAGCCCTGGCCAGCGACGCCGCCAAGGCCAGGGCGTCCCGATGCTCTGAGGACGGTTCCTGGTCCGCCGGCGCCTCCTCTGCAGCGGCCAGGCGGGCCGCTGCCTGCTGCAGACCGTCCCGCTCGGTGAGGATGTTCGCTTCTGCTGCCGTCAACGAGGCAGCGAGCCTTTCGCTCTCCCCCACCGCACTGCGCAGCACTGAATTCAGATGTCCAAGGCGTTCGGCGACAGCTGCCAGCCGGGCATCCGAATCGTGCAGTTTCTCGAGCGCCGCGTCAGTCCTCTCCTGGGCCTCCGCCCTTTTTGACTCTGCGGAGGCCACCGCAAACCGCGTGCGCTCCAACCCGGCCACAATGCCTTTTATCCGGGCATCGGCGTCGTCGACGGCGGCCTGCACCTCCAACAATGAGGGAACCGACGCGGAACCACCTGTGACCGTCAGAGCCGTAAAGACGTCCCCGGCACGAGTCACCGCCGTGAGTTCGGGACGAATGGCGACGACCTCCGCTGCGGACTCGGGGTCTTCAACGAGGACCACGCCGGCAAGCAGTTCCGCCAGGGCACTTTCCCCTGACTGGGAAGTTTCGCCCGGCTTCGAGGATTCTCTGAGGTCAGGGGACTGAACAACCGTCAAGGCCCACCGGGCACCTCCCGGGGGCTCCGGAGTATCTGCGGGAAGCCGCTGCTCCCGTGTTACTGATCCGGGGGTACCGGACCCGGCGCCTGCGAGCAGCAGCGACGCACGTCCGGCGTCGTCGTCCTTCAAGAGCTGAACTGCTTCGAGGGCGGTGCGGGCATCCCGGACCACCACGGCATCCGAGCACGAACCCAGGGCCGCCGCAATGGCCGCTTCGTAACCGGCCTCAATCTTCAGTGTTGAGGCCAACGTGCCTATGGTTCCCGGAAGCCGGGCATCAACGATGTGGCTGGTGCCATCCTTGCGGTTCAGGCCCATTTGCAGGGCATCGCGCCTGGCAGCCAGAGCATCCCGCTCACGTTCAGCCTCCCGCTCAGCGGCTCTCAGCTCTTCGATTTCAGCGAGAGCTTCCTCAAGCGAGGCACTGGCGTTTTCGTAATCGGCGTCAAGGCTTTCCTCGCCATCTTCAACCCCTGCCACCTGGGATTCGAGGGCCGTGAACTCAGATTGTGCGAGGCGACGCCGCTCATCACCTGAAGCTTTTGATTCCCGAAGGCGTCCCAGCTCAGCTTCTGCCGACTCCACCCGGGACCTCGCCGCGGCAACCTGCCCGGCCAGACGTGCCAGCCCTTCCCGCCGGTCTGCCGCTGCCCTGAGCACTGCGGCCAGTCGCCTGTCCTCAGCGGCGGCCGATTCTTCAGCCTCTTTCTTTCCCGTTGTCGCCGCTTCCAGCTCACCGCTCTTGACCGCGATAAGGTGCTCGAGCTCAGCCTGCTCGGCCCGCACCCTTGCTGCCTGCTTTTCCAGCTGTTCAGGATCCCGTCCGGAGTCAGGAACGGGGTCGGAGGCGCCAAGCAGCCGGCGCCTCTCCGTGGCCAGGGAGCCAAGCGAGCGAAGACGCTCCCTGTGGGCGGTCAACTGATACCACGTATCGCGGGCGGCGCTGAGCCGCGGTGTGGCTTCGGCTGCCAACTGCTCCAAAGCGGACTGCCGACGGCGACCTCCTTCAAGCTCCAACTCCACCACACCCCGGCGCTCCTTGAGGGCAGACTCATCGGCCACATCCTGTTCGAAAGCGGATTGCAACCGGACGAGGTCGTCGGCGAGAAGCCTTGCACGCGCGTCACGTACCTCGAACTGGACGGTCTGGGCCCGCCTGGCGATTTCCGCCTGCTTACCCAGCGGCGTCAGCTGGCGGCGGATTTCCGACGTCAGGTCAGTGAGCCGTTGGAGGTTGGCCTGCATGGCCTCGAGCTTGCGGACAGTTTTTTCCTTGCGACGGCGGTGCTTGAGGATGCCGGCGGCCTCTTCGATGAAACCCCTGCGGTCCTCTGGCGTTGCGTGCAAAACTTTATCGAGCTGACCTTGGCCGACAATCACATGCATTTCACGGCCCAGCCCCGAGTCCGAGAGCAGTTCCTGAATATCCAACAGACGGCAGCCGGCACCGTTGATGGCGTACTCGGAGCCGCCGGTCCGGAACAGCGTCCGGGAAATGGTGACCTCGCTGTATTCGATCGGCAGTGCGCCGTCGGTGTTGTCGATGGTCAAAGACACGTGCGCCCGGCCGAGGGGCGGGCGTCCGGATGTTCCCGCAAAAATGACGTCTTCCATCTTGCCGCCGCGCAGGGTCTTGGCGCCCTGTTCACCCATGACCCAGGCCAAGGCGTCCACCACATTGGACTTACCGGAGCCGTTGGGACCCACTACAGCAGTGACGCCTGGCTCAAAGTCGAAGGTCGTGGCCGACGCAAACGACTTGAATCCCCGGACAGTCAGGCTTTTAAGGTGCAAAGTGGTTCGGATCTCCTGAATAGCTGCGGTGCTGGGTCATGCGGGTGGGATAGACGAAAGCGGCGTTGGCTTTCTGCCCCAAATCTACTGCTTGGCAGCGACAATCAGCGGATTTCGGCTTGATGTGCCTGCCGGGCGCCCACAGAAAAGGGCAATGCTTGACTCAAACATTGCCCTTTTCTTACCTGTGGCGAAAGCAACCGGCGCTTCAGCTGGAACTAGTGCATCAGGATGCTCCACGTTCCGTTGGAAGTGACTTCGTAAAAAGCTGGTCCCAACAGCGGCACCACGCCTGAGTACGGTCCGATTTCGTTCACGACAAGGTCCGTTTCATACTGGCCGTATGCCCAGATGATGAAATTGCTGCTTCCGTTGTTCACCAGGGTGCCCGGACGCGAGTGGCCTGTGTAGAGCAGGACTGCGTCTCCCTTGCCGACGACCTCGAATGTGCCGTCGAAGCGGGGAACAGTAGCAACGCCGGAGACGGTAATGGTCCAAGGTCCGTCGGCCTGGATTTCCAGATAGACGGTCTCCACGCCCTCGTCGTTCCACTCATCGAAAAGAACAGTACCGCCGTAGGCGCCGATCTCATTTGCCACAAGATCCAGCTTCTGGAGCGATCCGTCCAGGCTCCACACGATGAAGTTTCCGGTCCCTTCGTGCTTGAGGGCAGCGACCCCTGCCAAGGCCGCACCACCTGGTTTGTTGATTCGGAGAACAGTGCTCCCGACTCCGGAGTACTGCTCAAAGAGAACCGGACCGGTGCTGATGACGCCGCCCTGGAAGGACTGACTGCAGTGACCGCCACTGCACGTCTGAGCCGCAGTGGGATAGCCGTAGCGCCCGTCCTGGGCTCCGTTCGCAGCCCAGGTGATGGCGATCGGACCGCCCACGCCGTGGACGCCTGCTCCGCTCGAGACTACTGCACCGGCTTGAAAAGGCTGTTTGCAGCCGTCGTTACTGAAGCCGCATTGAGCAGCGCCCACGGGATAGCCCAAATATCCGAAGACTCCGCCAAGTTCAAGCCACCGCGCTGAGAAGGGGTTCGGGCTGGCGACGGCCGCCGACGAGCCTGTCAGGGACACCGTTCCTGTCTGGAAATTTTGCTGGCAGCCGTTCCCCGGCAGGCCGCAGACGTGATCACCTGTGGGATAACCCAGGTTCGAGGTGTGTCCACCAGCAGCCCAATACGTGGAGCGGATCGATCCTTGTACCGCAAAGACGCCACCGGTGGGAGGCAAGTAGATGCTTCCGCCTTGGAAATCCTGGATGCAGCCGCCTCCGGCAAGACCGCACCGTTGCTCGCTGGTGGGGTAGCCGAGCGCTCCACCCTGTCCGCCCTTTGCCCAATAGGAGGGGCGGATCGGATCAAGGACGGCCAGCGTTCCGCTGGCAGGAGTGAGGTAGAGCGTTCCCCGCTCGAAGTCCTGCTGGCAACCACCGCCCACCAGGCCGCAATTGTGGTTGGCCTTAGGATAACCAAGTGCACCTCCCTGTCCCTCGGCTGCCCAATAGGCTGCCCTCAACGCGCCTTGAACCGCAAAGGTTCCGCCCTGAGGGGTGACGTAGATTGTGCCGCCCTGGAAGTCCTGTTGGCAGCCACCGGCAAAGAGGTCGCAGTGCTTATCGGTTGTCGGGTAGCCGAGGGCCCCGCCTTGGCCGGCCTTGGCCCAATAGACACCTCGGACGGAGCCGACCACCGCAAATGTTCCGGCTGATGGCGTGACATAGGCTGACCCGCCTTGGAAGTCCTGTTGGCACCCGCCGCCTATGAGTCCGCACCTGATCCCTGTTGTCGGATAGCCCAGTTCACTGTATTCCCCGCCTCCCGCCAGCCACGTGGCGTGAACCGAACCGGTGAGCGCATGCGTCCCGGTGGTCGGTGTGATGTAGATGACTCCGCCGTCGAAGGCCTGGGCGCAGGCGCCGCGGGCAAGTCCGCAGCGCTGGTCACCTGCCGGGTAGCCCAAGGGGCCGCCCTGTCCCGCGGCGGCCCAGTACGTGGATCGGATCGGCTCAGCCACCACCCTAAAATTACCCGCCGGTGTCCGGTAGATGCTCGCCACCGCAAAGTCCTGTTGGCATCCGCCTCCAGTCAGGCCACAATTTATGGGCCCCTTGGGCTGACCGAGGGAATGCTGGGCGGCAAGAGCTTCGAAGTCTGCCGCGTAGGGGGGGCCCGGGAACGGCCCAGCTTCAGTGGTGGCCGTCTGCGCAGGCTCTGGAGACGTAGAGGTCTCCGGAACTGCCGTCGGCTCCGCCGTTGTCTCTGCCGCAGGAGCTTCTTCGGCGCTTGGTGATGGAGCCAAGGGGAGTTTAGCTGGCTCCGTTGGTTCCGGCGCCGGTGATGCAGTGGCGGTAAGTGTGGGGGCGGGCGCGTCGACTGTCGCAGGGGCTGACGCACTTGCGGTTTGGGTGGGTTCCGGGCCAGGAGGGTCTGTAGCCGATGCCGCCGGAATCATCACCCCTGCCAATAGAAGTGCCAAGGCAGCCGATGCCGCCAGGGAGCGGATTCGACCAAGACTTTTTCCCACAGTTCCCCCAAATTTGTACAAGAAGTGTTGTTAGCCCTCGCATCTTCTCATATTGGATAGGAATGTCCGCGAAAAATGCGAAGGCAATCCCGTGGCGGGCATCAAGCCGTGTGGCGGCTCCTACCAGCGGCCGTTTCGCGGTCTGGGCTGGCACACGGGACATGTGTAAGAGGATCGGTTCATGAACTGCTCACGCTTCATCAGACTGGCCAGGCCGACGTCGGCGCACCGCTTGCACTCCTGGCCTTCCCTGCCGTAGGCGTTCAGAGAACGGTCGAAGTAGCCGGAGGCTCCGTTGACATTGACATAGAGGGAGTCGAAACTGGTGCCGCCTGCGGCCAAGGCATCCAGCATGACCTCGCGGACGGCCTCGATTATGCGCAGCGCTTCTGCCTTTCGAAGCGTGTCAGTGGGACGGGCGTAGTGCAGCCGGGCTTTCCATAACGCCTCGTCCGCATAGATGTTCCCAATGCCCGAAACAAGGCCCTGGTCCAGGAGAGCGCGCTTCAGCCCTGTCTTGCGAAGACGCAGCCGCCGATAGAAGGCATCGAAGGAGAAATGGGGATCCAGTGGGTCACGTGCAATGTGGGAGGCCTCTTCGGCGATCATCGCCAGAGGCTCCTCGGCAAGCCCGCCTGGCCCGCCGTCGTCTGTCGGAACAAGCGACGTGACGAAAAGCCCGCCGAAAATCCGCTGGTCCACAAAACGTAACTCTTCGGGCATGCCGCTGCTGGGACTCAGCCGCAGCCGGACCTTCAAGTGTTTTTCATCAGGTTCCGCGGCATCCTCGACCAGCAGCTGGCCGCTCATGCCCAAATGGGCCATCACCGCCACAACCGGGCGCATATTCTGACCTGAAGCCGAACCCGGCGCCGTACCCGCCGAGGCAGCTTGTGCTTCCGCCAGCGGCATCCACAGGAACTTGCCGCGACGGACGACGTCGATGACTGTGGCACCCTCAAGATTCCCGGCAAAGTCCTCAGGACCCAGCAGGTGCCTGCGGACCGAACGGGGATCGAGGACGTCCACCGAGATGATGGTGCGTCCGCGGACCCAGTTCACCAGGCCGCGGCGCACGACTTCTACTTCTGGCAGCTCGGGCAAGGAACCGCCTAGACGCCTGCCTGCGTACCGGATGCTGCGTTGGCGTCGCGGGCAGACGAGAGCTTACGCCACGCGTCGGCCGCGGCCTCCTGCTCCGCTTCCTTCTTTGAATGCCCCGCACCCTTGCCATAGTCGATCCCACCGATGCGAAGCACGGCCTGAAAAGTGCGGGCATGGTCCGGACCGGAACCCTCAACGGCATAGTAGATGCTGCCCAGTTGCCGGCTGGCAGCCAGCTCCTGGATGCTGGTCTTCCAGTCGGTTCCGGCACCAAGGGCCGCGGCATCCTTCAGCAGCGGGCCGATGAGGCGCATCACCAGCTGGCGGGCAGTCTCGATGTCATTCGAGACATAAGTGGCTCCGATCAGGGCTTCCATGGTGTCCGCAAGGATGGATGCCTTGTTCTTGCCCTCGGTGAGTTTTTCACCCTGGCCAAGATAGATGTACTCCCCGATACCGAGGCTTCGCCCGATTCCTGCCAACGCCCTTGTACTGACGACAGCGGAGCGCCGCTTGGCGAGGTCACCCTCCGGGAGGGAAGGATTGTCCCGGTACAGGGCGTCAGTGACGGAGAAGCCAAGGATGGAATCACCCAGGAACTCCAGGCGCTCGTTGGTGGGTATGCCTCCGTTTTCGTAGGCATAGGAGCGGTGTGTGAGCGCAAGACGAAGCGTCCCGGCGTCAATAGAGACACCGAGACGCTTCAGAAGCTCTTCAGTTGAAGACATCTTGTTCAGCCTTGTATGGCCGATTAGACGTCCGCGACCCTGCGGCCCTTGTACTCAAGGAACAGCGCAGTGCCAGCCGAGTCGGTGACGACCTTTGCCTGGTGCGGCAGGCTGTAGGTAACCTGGCCGTTCTCAATGGTCTTCACCAGGTGGGGGGCGGTCGCCTTCCACTGGGAACGGCGGGCGCGGGTATTCGAGCGAGACATTTTCCGCTTGGGAACAGCCACGGCTAACTCATTTCTCTCTTAGTCCAACACTTACAAATCAATTTTGCCGGTCAGGCTTAGCCAGATCAGCTAGGGCAGCCCAGCGAGGATCTACGACCTCGTGGTGGTGCCCCGGCTCGTCTTCCAGGCGCGCTCCGCATTCGGAACAAAGGCCCTGGCAGTCTTCCCGGCACACCGGCTGGAACGGCAGCATGGTAATCACTGCGTCCCGCAACACCGGTTCAAGATCGATCAGATCGTGCTCGACTCGACGTTGCTCTTCATCGTCTTCTCCTTCAGAGAACTGAACGCCCTCGTAGAAGAAAAGTTCTTGCACATTGACCTCAAGGTCATACGCAAGGGGATCCAGGCATCGGCCGCATTCACCGGAAACTTCGGCGACTACGTTTCCTGATACCAGAATTCCTTCGTGTACGGCCTCAAGCCTCAGGTCCAGTTCGATATCCGAACCTTGCTGAACGCCAATGAGTGCTACACCAAGATCACTTGGTGCAGGTACATGCTCCGTCAGTGTCCGCATGCTTCCCGGACTGCGTCCGAGGTCCTTGACGTCAAACACCAAGGGCGAACTAGCATCTCGTTTAATGAGAACTCCTGTTGAACATATGACCGACGTACCATCTTAGCCTGATGGGAGGTGCGGACTCAAACTGAGGGCTGAACCGCTGCATGCGGCGCTTGCCATCCGGATGAATGCCACAGTCGCCCGGCGATGTGTACCGATAGAGCTTACCCTCTGGGCGGTGCTTACGCTGAAGACTCGCCAGCAAGCATACGTTTCAGGACCGATCTGGGGACAAAGTCCGAGACGTTGCCTCCCAGGGAGGCGACTTCCTTGATCAGCGTCGAGGACAGGTGGAGGTAGTGTCCTTCAGCTGGAAGGAAGACAGTTTCCACACCGCTTAGCTGCCTGTTCATCGTGGCCATTGGCAACTCGTAGTCAAAATCAGAGGAGGACCTCAGCCCCTTGACGATGGCGGATACCCCGCGCTTGCGGCAGTACTCCGCCAGCAGTCCGTCCCCTACAGGCTCCACCACGATGCCACGCAGCGACGCGAGCGTTTCCCGTGCCATATCGATGCGTTCATCCAGTGTGAAACGGTACTTTTTAGCATAGTTCGTGGAGACAGCCACGATGACTTCGTCAAAGAGCCCGGCCGCCCTGGCGATGACCTCCAGGTGACCGTTATGGATGGGATCAAAGGAACCTGGGCATACTGCACGTCGCATATTCCGAACCTACCCCATGGGCCGAGCGGGTTACCATGACACCACCGTATGGATGCATCATTTAGCAGGGAAAAGCACAGACAGGAAGCACGTGACGCTAACAACTCCTTCCCCTTGGCAGCGGGCTGCCCTGGGAGCCAATCTGCTCGCGGCCGACGGTTCATTGGGGGTCACAATCTTCGAAGAGATGACCACCCTCGCGGTGAAGACCGGCGCCATCAACCTGGGCCAGGGGTTTCCGGATGAGGACGGACCTGCCGAGATCAAGGCCGCTGCTCAGGCTGCCATCGCCGCCGGCGCCAACCAATACGCCCCTGGTAAAGGGACCGTGGAGCTCAGGGAAGCCATTGCCGCCCACCAGGATCGCTTCTATGGGCTTCGGCCGGACCCCCAGACTGAGATAATCGTCACGACCGGGGCCACGGAGGGTATCGCCGCCACCCTGCTTGCCCTCGTTGAACCGGGAGACGAAGTCCTCACCTTCGAACCGTTCTACGACTCCTATGGCGCAATGATCGGCCTCTCAGGGGCCACCCATACCACCGTGCCTCTCCTGGCGCCTGACTTCATGCCCGATGCTGCGCTGATGGAGGAAGCCTTTACCGAGCGGACCAAGGTGGTGCTTATCAACAATCCCCACAACCCCACTGGCGCTGTGTTTCCCCGTGAAGTGCTCCAGCGCGTCGTCGAACTGTCAGCCCGGCACAATGCCGTCATCGTCACAGATGAGGTGTACGAGCACCTGACGTTCGGTGTCCAGCACATTCCCGTCGCCACCCTTCCCGGTGCCGCGGAACGCACCATCACTATCTCCTCCGCTGGTAAGACCTTCTCGTTCACCGGCTGGAAGATCGGCTGGCTCAGTGGCCCCGAACATCTGGTGGCTGCCATCCGGACCGTAAAGCAGTTCCTGAGCTACAGCTCTGGCACTCCGTTCCAAGGTGCCATTGCCGTGGGGCTGGGCCTTCCCGATGACTTTTACACCGGGATCGCCAAGAGCCTGGAGAGCAAGCGTGACATCCTCAGCGAGGGACTTCGCGCCGCAGGCCTGGACGTGTTCACTCCGCGGGGCACGTATTTCGTGAATGTGGACACGTCCCCGTTGGGGATCTCCGATGCGGTGGATCTGGCCAGGAGGCTTCCGGCGCTGGTAGGCGTTGCTGCCATTCCCGTCCCGGTGTTCTGTCATCCTGAAGGTGCAGAGCGCACACGGAGCCTGCTGCGGTTCGCCTTCTGCAAGAAAACAGCGGTCCTCGAAGAAGCTGCGGCGCGCCTGGCAACACTGCGGGACAGGCTCTGATGATCAGCCGCAGCGGCCCGCCAGTCACGCGATTCCTGCAAGGCATCGGAAAGCACGCAAGCATAGAGCCGGATGCATACACTCAAGGCGGCTTCGTCCTCAGCATCGGGGGTGCGGAGCAGTCCCACGTTAATCTCGCTGACCCGCACGAGGTCTTTTATGAGTACCTGCGGAGGATCGCCAACGTCGTGGATCTCGCCGCCCCTCCCGGCCAGGCCGTCCACGCGTTGCACCTTGGCGCTGGCGCTCTCACCCTGGCCCGCTACATCCAGGCCACCCGCCCCGGTTCACGCCAGTATGCAGTGGAGCTGGAACGGGAACTGCTGGACTTTGTGCTCCAGCAACTGCCTTTACCTGAGGGGACTGAACTGACGGCGGTCATAGGGGACGCACGCGATTCCCTTGCCGATCTTCCGGCCGGCCTCTCTTTCAACGTCATCATCCTGGACATTTTCTCCGGCCCTGAAGCCCCCGCCCATATCGCTTGCAGCGAGTTCTACGAAGAGGCTGCCGATCGATTGGCTCCTGGAGGAGTCCTCATCGTGAACGTGGGCGACGAACCCGGGCTCAGCCTCGTGCGGAGCCAGGTTGCCGCCATGCGGAAGGTCTTCCATGCGGTCGCGGCAACCGCTGAGGCAGGGATGTTCGCCGGGCGCTACCCCGGCAACATTGTCCTGGTGGGAACGCAGCAGGCATGGCAAGAGGAGTGGACGGCCTCCCTCAAGTCCCGTGGCCCTCATCCGGCGAACGTATTGGCCGGCGTGGAGCTCGACGCACTCAGCTGACCGGATCAGCCGCCGGCTTTACTCCTGGGCCGAGGGTTCAGCAAACCACAGTTTGGTTTCGCCGTATTTTCGTTCCGCAAATCGTTCCATCGAGGCAGGCCAGCGCGGTTCGGGGGTCCGTGACGAGCGTTCGACCACCACCACGGCAGCGTCGGCGAGATGTCCGGACAGTTTCTCCAGCACAGCCGCGAGGGCGGGCTCATCCAGCGGATACGGCGGATCCAGGAACACCAGGTCCCAAAGGATTCCCGCGTCTGCCCGTTCAAGAAACGGCTCCACCTTGGACCGGTGAACCGAGACGTTTTTGCCGCCCAGGGCTGTGTTGATCATGTCCGCATTCCGCTGGCACACGGCGCTTGCCTTCGCATCGGATTCCACGAGGTCTACGGATACGGCACCACGGCTGGCACTTTCCACGCCTAGGGATCCGGAACCGGCATACAGATCCAGAACCTTGGCCCCGGCGATGACGTCAAAGGCCTCCAGCCGGGAAAACAATGCCTCTTTGACCCGGTCCGTGGTGGGCCGCGTCGACGAACCCGGGACACTGACCAGGGTAGTCCCGCCGGCCACGCCGGCAATAACCCGGCTCAAGCCGGTCCCCCGCAGCACAGGCCGTTTTCCAAGACGGCATTTGTTTCAGCCTCGCTCAAGGAAGGCCTCCTTTTCGGGGTTCAGGTATTCGTCGATGGCGGCGGCAAGGACAGGATGGGCCAGCAGCTGCGGATCCAGGCCAACAATGCGCTGGGCATCCTCCCGGGCGCGTGCAATGACATCCTCATGTTCCAAGACCCGCAAGAGCCTCAACGTGGACCTGCCCCCTGACTGCGAGGCTCCGAGGATGTCCCCTTCGCGGCGGAGTTTGAGATCCTCCTGCGACAGCTCGAAGCCATCCGTGGTCGCTGCGACGGCGTCAAGCCGGCGACGGCTCGGATGCCCGGGTTCCAGTGTGGTCACCAGCAGACAGGTACCCGGCAGTCCGCCGCGGCCCACCCGCCCGCGGAGCTGGTGAAGCTGGGAAATACCAAACCTATCGGCATCAAGGATCACCATCAGTGTGGCGTTATGGACATCCACTCCTACCTCGATAACCGTGGTGGAGACGAGAAGCTTGACCTGGTTGGTGGTGAAAGACGCCATGGTCTCGGACTTCAAGACGGCGTCCTGCCTGCCATGAAGGGGTGCCAGGGGCACCCCTGCGAGGGCAGGCTCCTCCTTGAGATGTTCGACGACGGCGGTCACCGACGCCAGTTCGCGCCCGGCCGAGTCACTTTCCACTTCCGCTCCGGACGGCTCCGCCTCACCGGGACTGAAGTCGCCGTCGTCGTCCGTGCCGATCTTGGGGCACACCACATACACCTGGTGACCGGAATCGATCTCTTCGCGGGAGCGGGACCAGATTCTTGCTGCCCAGGCAGGGTTTTCGGCCAGGCCGACAATATGCGTGGAGATCGGAGCACGCCCGGCTGGGAGCTCATCGAGGACAGACGTTTCCAGGTCTCCGAAAACGGTCATTGCCACTGTCCGCGGGATGGGGGTGGCAGTCATGACCAGGAGGTGCGGCGGCTTGCGGGCTTTGGCGCGGAGGGCATCGCGCTGCTCGACTCCGAAGCGGTGCTGCTCGTCCACCACAATCAGGCCCAGGTCGTAAAACGAGACGTTCTCGCTGAGCAGGGCGTGGGTGCCGATGACAATGCCGGCGGTTCCGGAGGCCGCATCGAGCATGGCCTGCTTTCGGGCCGCCGTCGGCATTGATCCAGTCAGCAGGGTGACCTGGACCCCGTCGACGCCGACGGCCGCGTCCCCGCCGGCAAGGAGACCGTCGCGGACCAATGGGCCGAGGGTCCGGCGGATGGACTCGGAGTGCTGCGCCGCGAGGACTTCGGTGGGTGCGAGCAACGCCGCCTGTCCCCCGGAGTCAACTACCTGCAGCATGGCGCGCAAGGCCACGATGGTCTTTCCCGAGCCGACTTCTCCCTGCAGGAGCCGGTTCATAGGGCTGTCCTGCGAAAGCTCACCGGACAGTGTTTTTCCGACGGCGGCCTGCCCGGCAGTGAGCGTAAAGGGCAACTGCCGGTCGAAAGCAGCCAGCAGGCCATTGGGTACCGGCCTTCGCGCAGTGGCTTCCTCGGAAGCGAGCTGGGCGCGCCGTCGCGCGAGAGCCGATTGAAGGACCAGTGCTTCCTGGAACCGGAAACGGTCCCTGGCGCGCTGCCAGTCCGGCTGCGTCTCAGGAGCATGGATAAGACGGTAGGCCTCACCCACCGGCAGGAAATTTTCCCTGGCGGCGATGTCGGCGGGCAGCGGGTCCTCCAGATCGCCCAGCTCAACAGTTTCGAGCAGGGTCGAGATTACTTTCTGGATGGACCAGCTCGTGAGCTTGGCAGTGGCCGGATAGACGGGAATGGGCATTGCCGCGAGCTTCTCGGGGTCCAGGCCTGGGGTGTCGGGGTCTTCGTCCAGCAGGAGGAAATCTGGATTGGTCAGCCCCAGTGTGCCGCCGAACATGGTGACTTTGCCGGAGAACATGGCCCGCCGGCCAGGAAGGAGCTCAGCCTTGGCCCTGTACCCGTTAAAGAAGCTGATCTTGAGCGTTCCCGCCCGGGCGCCGGAACCGCCGCCTTTCGCGGTGGCGGCGCCGGCGTCGTCGGTAATGACGACGTCGGTCAAGGAACCGCGGCGGGCCCTCATGGCGCGTGTGCTGCTGGAGACAACGCGCGCAATCAGCGTCACTTCCTCATCCCGTGGCACCTCACTGATGGGTGTCAGCTCTCCCCTGCTCAGATAGCGGCGGGGGAAGTAGTTGAGGAGTTCACCAACAGTTGTAATGCCAAGGTGCTTCTCGATGACAGCCGCGGAGCGCTTTCCTATGCGGCGCTCCAAGGCAAGTTCCAGCTCAGCGCTCATGCCCGTTATAGTCTCCGACCTCAACATTCCGCGCCTGGGCCAGCTCGCTGACGGAGATTTCGGTGGGCTCTCCCAGTTTGCGGATTACGGCAACGGCGGGCGCCTCTTCCTTTACATGAACGTGGACACGCCAGCGGTACCTGCCGTCTGTGTCTGCAGCATGGCCCAGCTGGCTCATAATGACGGAGTCGCCCATTTGGTCGAGGCGCTGCCGCAGAGTGGCGGCATCCAGCGGCGAGAGGTTGATGGTGCACATGACTTCGACGCCGTCGTCATCGGGCATGCCCGTATGGATGTGGGGGTCCTGCACGTCGTAGCCGTGCAAGCCATCCAGAAGTTCACTTTGGAGCTCTTCACCGAGGACGGCTGAGCGGAGGCAGTCCAGAATCAGGAGCATTCCGACTCCGCCGGCATCTACCACTTTGGCCGCCTGCAGGGCGTCCAGCTGTGATTCTGTACGGATCACAGCTTCCAAGGCAGCCTGCACCGCTGCGTCGAGGGCCAGGCCAAGGGCATGGTTGCTGTCGTCCCCGTTCAGCGCGGAGTCGACTGCGGAGGCGGCCCGGGAGGCGGCTTCAATTACGGAAAGCATAGTGCCGGGGACAGGATCGCTCAGCGCCGTCCAGGCCCTGATCTGTGCCCTGTTCAGGGCGGCTGCCAGCAGAGGGGAACTCAGCCGTGTGTGCCCGGCCAGGGGTTCGGCGGCGGCGCAGAGGAACACCGAAAACAGTGTTCCGGAGTTGCCGCGTGCTTTCTCCATGGCCGCCTGGCCTGCCATTGCGAGCACGGCCCCCACATCATTTTGTCCGACAGTTCCGTGGACGGGAGCTCCTGATTCCCCCAATGCCGCATTAGATGGCCCGGCCTTGGCTTCGTTGCCGCGTCCGCCCAGGGCTTCTGTGGCCGCGCGAACGGTGAGATACAGGTTGGTGCCGGTGTCCCCGTCCGCGACCGGAAAGATGTTGATCGCATTCAGTCGGTCGCTGTGGTTTCCAAGGGCCGTTTCTGCCTTGCTCAACCACCGCTTCATCGCTTGCGCGTTCGCGGCAATCTTAGTCTGCAAAGTGATCCCATCCCACAAGGTCAGCGGGCCGGCCCGCGATATTGACACCCGTGCTGTTGTTTCCTGCAAGGGCCTGCACTGAGCCTATCGCAGCAAAGCCCCTGGGCAACTGAACTCCGGCGGGGAAGGTTGCAAGCAAACCATGGTCCTCGCCCCCGCCCAGCACCCACTCAAGCGGCTCCGTACGGAGCAGCCGCCCTGCAGGTGCCAATGGGGCCGCCAGGAGCTTCAAAGACTCCGGATCAAGGTCCACCACCACCTGGCTGGCTTCCGCCATCCGGCCGGCATCCCTGACGAGCCCGTCAGAAATGTCGAGCATGGCCGAGGCCCCCGCCTCCAGTGCCAACGGACCAGAGGCCAGAGGCGGAAAGGGACGGCACTGGGCGTCCACGAACTGACGCAGCCCTGGCGCCAGTGACGCCACGCTGTGTCCAGACTCAAGAATGGCAAGACCGGCCGCCGCACGCCCTACCGTTCCTGCCAGAGCCAGAACATCTCCTGGAGCAGCACCGGACCGCAGCACGGGGTCCCTGCCATCCAGAGTCCCCAGGATTGCCACCGTCACGGAGAGTTCACGCCCACGTCCCAGGTCACCACCCGCAACTGAACAGCGGAGTGCTCCCAGTTCACGGATGCTGGCAGATAATCCATCCGCAAAGTCCTCCACCCACGACACCTGGGTTTCCTTGGGCAAAGTCAGGCTCACCACCATGGAGGTTGCCTGGGCTCCCATGGCGTTGATGTCGCTGAGGTTCTGGGCAGCAGCCTTCCAGCCGACGTCGTACCCTGTGCTCGCATGGCCGTTGGGCCACTGGAGGCGAAAATCCTGGTCCTGGACCTGGGTGTCGATGCTGAAGACGGTACGCCCGTCCGGGGCGCCCACGATGGCAGCGTCATCCCCAGGGCCGAGCAGCAACAGGGCGCCGGCCCCAGATGCGCCTTTGAGTCGGGGAAAGATCCGGGCAAGCAGCCCGGATTCGGTGAGGTCAGCAACGGTCAACGGAGTTTCAAGCACGGCACTACGCTATCGCGGCGGGAAGACATCTCCACTCATGCCGGTCTGGGATGTAACAGTCTTCACCGGGGCATAGCGGGCTAGTATGAGACGAATTTGCAGCCCAAGAAGGCATTGCCTGCCTTCAACGCTGCAACGCCTATCCCGTACGTGCAAACTGTGTACTTTCCTCGCGCTGTGATCGGCGTCATTGTTTTATAACCGTGATTTCCGGTGACCTTCATGACGGTATTGACATCCGGACGGGCCAGATCCGCTGTGGAGCTGAAACTCCGTGTGATGCCGTCCGGCGAGGTGACATACGTGTGTACCGGGATGCTGGCGGAACTGGCATTGGGATCAAGGGTCCACCCGATAGCCGCCAGGGATGGCTGTCCTCCCACCGTCTCCACACGCACTGCATCCAGATATCCAATGGCAATATCTGCAACTGGGGCGTTAACTTCCCGGCATTCCAACAGTTTGTGTCCTGCTGAGAGGGGACTGACAGCAATGCCGTAAGCACAAACCCTGTACTTCCCGGGCTGTGAAATGGGAACGCTGGTCCGAAAACCATGATTTCCAGTGACGGACATGAATGCGTTGACGTCTGCCCTTAATTGAGTAGTTCCGAACGCGTACCCGGCAGTCTTGCCATCGGGGCCAGTAACGTAAACATGCACCGGGTTGGACGCTGCAGGTTGTGTTGGCTCCAAGGTCCAGCCGGACGAGACGATAGCCGCTGAGGCTCCTGAACTCTCAACCGCCACGGAATCGAGGAAACCCACCGGGGACTCGGCCGCTTTTGCCGTCACGCTCTGGCAACCCAACAAAGAGTTTCCCTTGGACAGGACGCTGATGTAGATCCCGTAGGCGCACACGCGGTATGTCCCCACCTGGTTCACACCGATGCTGGCCCGGTACCCGTGTGAGCCGCTGACCTTCATAGCCGTGTTGACATCGCTGCGGAGTATGTCTGCAGACACCGCCTGTGAGGTTGTCTTCCCATCAGGGGCGGTGATGTAGAGGTGGACAGGATTTGAAGCCGCAGGTGATCCCGGATCGTAGGACCAGCCTCCAATTTCCAAGGTGGCGGATTCGCCCTGATTCCGGAATGAAAGCCAATCCAGATAGCCCACGGGGCGATCAGCGCCAGGTACATCAATGGAACGGCAGCCCAGCAGACTGTTCCCGGCAGACATGGGAGTGACATGGATCCCGTAAGCGCAGACTTTGTATTGGCCACTTATTGAGATCGGCAGTGCCCAGGAGTAGCCGTGGGAGCCCGAAACACCAATGGCTTGATTGACATCAGGGCGGGGCTCACCAGCGGTGAGCGCATACCCCAATGTCTCACCGCCCGGGCTGGTCACGTAGATGTGGACCGGGATCGAAACGGCAGGTGATCCTTTGTCGACCGCCCAGCCATTGGCTTTCAGTTTTGCTTGGTTCCCTTCGATTGCCAAGGACACGTGATCCAGGTAACCGACCGGTGACGCTATGGCCGCCACAACGTTTTTGCATCCGAGCGCCGTGTTCTGGTAGCTGGCGATGGCGAAAACGCAGACTTCGTAGGTGCCCGGGGTCTGGACCACTAGCGAGTGCTGGAAGCCATGGTTGCCGCTGATGCCCAAATACGAGTTAACGTCCGGTCGTGACCGGTCTGCCCGAACGGCGTAGCCGGTCCTCGTTCCGTTCGGCGCCGTGACGTAGATGTGGGCGTCGGTAGATGACGCGCTCGTGGCCGGATCAACAGCCCATCCCTGTGTCACCAGCTCTGCACTGGAGGAGGTAACGGTCGCAGTTGCGCTGTCGAAGGCTCCCTTTGCCTCAAGACCACCCGGATGGATGGTTACCGTGGCCGAAGAGTCGCTCAATGAATCAATCGTCACTCTGGTCCCGGCATGGGTAACGAACGTGCTGCCGGCCTGCCAGGCTTGGGTGTTGCTGTAGTACCCGCTGAACGGCAGGGTGGACCGGGGCAAGACGATCGACGAATTGCCGGGCGCCTGCTGGGTGATCTTCACTCCCCTGTTCCCGCCCACAGCCTTTCCAGCGTCATAGCCGACGGGGGTGCGCAGTTCCAGGAAATATACTTCCCCTGATTTGGGATCAGTGAACTTTGCCGCCCTGTTAGAGCCCGGCGCCGCCCATGGTTTGAGGACTATGGTCCGGGCTGCAGTCAGGGTCCCGAGATTCGCTATTTCATTTCCGTCGCCGAAACGCCCCATGTCCCAGAAGCTGGCGCTGATCATCGGCATGTAGTCATAGTGCGAAATGCCCATCAGATCCACGTTGTCACCGTAGGTCTTGACGCTGCAGCTGGGATCGGCGAAACCATCGTAAGGCCCGGGTGCGACGTCGGAGACACCGCTGCCGCACTGAAGGCTGTTGGCGTGATCCAGGCCCAGCGTGTGACCGAATTCGTGGGCCAGGACGGGAGTGGTAAGTCGGCTGTTCTGCGGCATCAGGATGCGCCCGCCAATTCCCCCATTGCTGTAGGTCATGCCGGCAGCACCATTGTTGAGGTAAGAGCCAGGGATGAACAGCACCAATGCCGAGTAGGAAGTTTGAGACCAACCCAGTTCGCGACTGACTGTTTCCGTTATATCCCACGGGGACTGGGTGGACCGGGCGGCCGACTTATGGAGATGCCTTTCTGCAACTATGGAAATTTGGACCCGCCCGGACGAGGCGAAAGACCAGAAGCCACGGGACGCTACCACTGAGGCAATGGCCGCATTCATAGGTACCGCACTGTCGGTCTCGGCTGCGGTTTTATCGGCGAGCTGAACTGTCACGAGAGTTGTTCTCATCGTGCCCGCCAGCGGTGAGTTCACATAGGTGTACTCGGTGGACAATGCCCCGGCAGGGGGCTCCGGCCGGACAAAATCATCCGGCTGTGGAGGCATGTCGGGGTGTTCATGTTCGTGTTCCGGCTCATCAACGGCCGGGACATTGACGACGGCGGAAGCGCTCCCCGAAAGCCCCGGGGAGGTCCTTGGGTCGGCAGTGGCTGGCTGTACAACAACTGACAGGGACGTCAGTGCCGTGAGCAGCGCGATAGCAGTTTGCAATGCCGTGCGTCGTAAAGAGTGCAAATTAACTCGCTAAGGGTGAGACCTAGGTGGTGCCCAAATCCTATGCGTGAAGCACCTGTTTGAGGTATAGGCAGAGCCCGATCCTTGGGCAATCCTTCGAAAAGCCTGTTTCAGACCTCACAAAATCTTGTGGAAACAAGGCCCCCAGCTCTGCATGCCCCTTCTGGCGCGTGTTCTGGGAAGCTCAGCCGTCCGTCCCCCGGTCCGCGACCCCGCGGATGACCGATAGGGTGGAAACATGCGTCCGCTGCTCCCTGCCTTCAATGTCGCATCCTTCCGGCTGTACAGCACATTCGCAGCAGCGGCTTTATTGCTTGCCCTCACAGCCTGCTCTCCCACCGTCGACGTTGCCCCGGCGAAGGATGCAGCGAATCCTGCCTGTGCTCCCATGATGGTGGCACTTCCCGAGGCGATCGGGGACGCCCCCTTGCGGAAGACGAACAGCCAGGCAACGGCGGCTTGGGGAGACCCGTCCCGCGTCATCCTCCGCTGCGGTGTCAACCCGCCGGGACCCACCACCGATAGATGCGTCAGCGTTAACGGTATTGACTGGGTCATTAAGGAAGGGGATCCGGTCTATACCCTCACTACGTTCGGCCGGGAACCCGCGACAGAGATCCTGATGGATCCGGAAAAAATCTCCTCGGCAACGGTGTTGGCTGATCTTGCCAGTGCTGCCGGAAAGATCCCCGCAAGCCGCAACTGCGTGGGCAAGGAAGATTTGCAGAACCTGCCGCCAAGCCGCTAGCGGAGCCCTGTTTTCCGGTTGAGGGCCAAGTAGATCAGTTCGTCAATGAGGGCCGGATAGCTCAAGCCTGACGCGGCCCACATTTGCGGGTACATGCTCTTGGGCGTGAATCCGGGCATCGTATTGATCTCATTAATGATGATCTGGCCGTCGGGCGTGTAGAAAAAGTCCACGCGGCTCAGGCCCTCGGCACCCACGGCGTCAAAAGCGGCGGCGGCGAGTTCACGGACCCGGGCGATGGCTTCTTCCGGGATGTCAGCCGGGCAGCTCAGCTGGGCAGCATCATCCTCGACGTACTTGGCATTGAAGTCGTAGAATTCATGGCCGCCCCCTGCAACCGAGATTTCGCCTGGCATGGAAGTGCGCGGGGGCTGAGTCCCACGGCCCTCAAGCACTGCGCACTCGATTTCCCGTCCGACGATGCCCGCTTCAATAACGAGCTTGAGATCGTGCAGGCGTGCCTCCTCTATGGCGGCATCCAGGCCCTCCAGGGAGTCCACTTTGGAGATGCCCATGGAGGAGCCCGCCCGGGCCGGCTTCACAAAGACGGGGAACCCGAGCAGGTCCACGCGTTTACGCACTGATTCCGGATCCGTGAGCCACTGGCGGTCTGTCACGGCCACGTACGGTCCAACATGAAGCTTGGCAGCCTCAAAAACAACCTTCATGAAGTGCTTGTCCATGCCGACAGCCGAGGCCAGCACCCCGGCTCCGACGTATCGGGTATCCGAAAGCTCCAACAGCCCCTGGATGGTCCCGTCCTCCCCGAACGGCCCGTGCAGGACGGGGAACACGACGTCGACAGTGCCGAGTTCCTGGGGGATCTGGTTCGGCGAGGCGACAATCAGCTGATGCTCGCCGCCGATCTCCGCCAGCGTTACGGTGCTGGATGACGGTTCTACCTCCGGCAACGATGAAGAGGACAGCGACCACTGCCTCGTATCTCCGGATGCCAGGACCCATTGGCCTGTTTTGGCAATGCCGATGGGAATGACATCGTATTTGTCCTTGTCGATGGCTCCCAGCACGCCCGCGGCAGTGACGCAGCTGACTGCATGCTCGCTGGAGCGCCCACCGAAGAGGACAACAACACGGGGGCGGGGCTTGCCCGCTGTTTCTACATTCTCATCCGACACAGTCAGTAATCGCCTTCGGGTTTCAGTTCCCGGGCGAGCAGCCGCGGTCCCAGTTCGTCAACGGACATCTTTCCGGCAAGGACGGCCACCACGGCCGCGGTAATGGGCATATCAACGCCCAGTTTTCCTGCCAGTTCATGAACAGCCTGGCCGGATTTGATCCCTTCGGCCGTCTGCGTCATTTTCTCTGCTACCTCGCCCAGGGAAAGACCCTCCCCCAGCAGCCGGCCGGCCGTGTGGTTCCTGGACAACGGTGAGGAACACGTTGCAACAAGGTCACCCAAACCTGCCAGCCCGGCCATTGTGTTGGCCTCGCCGCCGAGGGCAAGCGCCAGACGGGAAGTCTCTGCCAGCCCCCTGGTGATGACTGACGCTTTGGTGTTGTCCCCCATCTGCTTTCCTTCGCAGATGCCTACAGCCAGCGCGATCACGTTCTTCACGATGCCGCCGATTTCGACACCGACGACATCACCTGTGGTGTAGGGACGGAAGTAAGGTGCAGTACAAGTGCGCGCGATCCATCCGGCAGCGGCAGCGTTGGAACAAGCCACAACTGAGGCGGTGGGCTCTTCCCTGGCGATTTCCATCGCAAGGTTGGGACCTGACACCACAGCGATGCGATCGGCCGGAATGCCCAGTTCCTCGCAGATGACTTCACTCATGCGGGCGTCGGTACTCAACTCCAGGCCCTTCATCAAGGAGACAACCATCGCATCAGCGCCCACGAGGTGTTTCCAGCTCCGCAGCTGTGGCCTCAGGGTCTGGGCCGGCACAGCCAGCACCACCAGGTCAGCGCCGGCCAGAACCTCATCGACGTCCAGGGACGCGGTGATGCTTGCCGGCAATTCGACATCCTTGAGGTACTGCGGGTTGCGGTGGCTTGCGTTGATCTGCTCGACGACTTCACGGCGTCGCCCCCAGAGACGGATGCTCCGGTCTACCCCGGAAGCCGTTGCGGCATCAGCCAGGATCTTCGCAAAGGTGGTGCCCCAGGAGCCTGCACCCAGGATAGCCACGGAGAGCGCCGAACCCGGTTTGGTGTCCTGGCCGGTCATTCCGCACCCCGGGGAGGGTCCGTCGGGTCGCTACCGAGAGCGTTGCTGTCGTCCGCGATGACGTCCGCGGAACCCTTTTGCATCTTCCGGCCATGCTTTGACTGGTTGTGGGCCGAAGGATCCCAGCGCTCGGCTGGCGGCTCCTCACCGCGTATCCCGGCCAGCAAGGCTGTGATGTCCTTCATGATTGCTTCGGTGGCCCCGGTCAGAGTCGCCTTGTCCAGGGGACGGCCCTCGAAGGCGCTGAGGTCCACTGGCGGCCCCACCACAAGCCGTGAACGCTTCCGCGGAAAAAGGTGGAAGCTTTTGGCATAGCGCGGAAAAACTTCATGGGCTCCCCAATGGGCTATGGGAACGACAGGGATCCCGCCCTCGAGAGCCAGGCGGGCCGCACCGGTGTGGCCTTTCATGGGCCACAACCCCGGATCACGGGTCAGCGTTCCTTCGGGGTAGATGACAATGGCTCCGCCTTCAGCCACGATCTCCTGGGCGAGTTGCAGGGAGCGGTTCGCTCCCGCCGTCGAGCGTTCCACCGGAATCTGCTTGGTTGCGCGCAGGACCCAGCCCAGAACAGGGACCTTGAAAAGGCTCGCCTTGGCGAGGAAGTGCGGCGCCCGCTTCTGGTTGTAGAGCATGTGCCCCACAATGAGGGGATCGATTTCGGTGCAGTGGTTGGGCGCGGCAATGAAACCACCCGCGGGAAGCTTCTCGGTGCCCTCCCATTTCCTGTCCATCATGACATTCAGCAGGCTCCGTGCGATGCCCGCGATAATCACGAAAGTGACGTGGCTCTTGGCCGTTTCCTTCAAAGGGAGCCCCCGCTACTTAGCTGCAGTGATGTCGAAATCGGCGCCGAGGCCCGCAAGCTTCTCCGTGAACCGTTCGTAGCCTCGATTAATGATGTCGATACCGGTGACGCGCGAGGTACCGGTCGCGGCCAGTGCTGCGATGAGGTGGCTGAATCCGCCGCGAAGATCTGGAACGTCGATGTCGGTCCCCTTGAGCTGGGTGGAACCGGAAATAACGGCAGAGTGCAGGAAGTTCCGTTGCCCGAACCTGCACGGAACGCTGCCCAGGCACTCACGGTGCACCTGGATGTTGGCCCCCATACGGAGCAGTGCATCAGTGAAGCCGAAGCGGTTTTCATACACGGTCTCGTGAACGATGGACACGCCCTCAGCCTGCGTGAGCGCCACAACCAGCGGCTGCTGCCAGTCGGTCATGAAGCCGGGATGCACATCGGTCTCGAGCACAAGCGGACTCAGCTTGCCGCCGTGGTGATAGAAGCGGATGCCGTCCTCGCCGATGTCCATTCCCCCGCCCACCTTGCGGTAGGTGTTCAGGAACGTCATCATGTCGCGCTGGGTTGCCCCTTCGACGAAGATATCGCCGCGTGTAACCAGCGCTGCCGATGCCCACGACGCAGACTCGTTGCGGTCCGAGAGAGCGCGGTGGTTGTATCCGCCCAGATCACGGACACCCTCGATGCGGATGGTCCGATCCGTCTGGACGCTGATGATGGCGCCCATTTTTTGGAGTACGGCGATGAGGTCGACAATCTCCGGTTCAGTGGCCGCACCTGAAAGCTCTGTGATGCCTTCCGCACGCGTGGCGCTCAACAGGACCTGCTCTGTGGCGCCTACCGAGGGATAGGGCAAGGAAATCTTTGCTCCCTGCAGCCCCCGGGGCGCAGAGATGTGAATGCCTCCAGGCCGCTTCTCCACCACAGCGCCGAACTGCCGCAGCACGTCGAGGTGGTAGTCGATGGGCCGGTCGCCGATCTTGCAGCCGCCGAGGTCGGGGATGAAAGCCTCGCCGATCGCGTGGATCAGCGGTCCGCAGAGAAGGATGGGGATGCGGGAGTCCCCCGCGTGGGCATCGATGGCTGTGCTGGATGCCGTCTTGGCATCCTTCGGGTCCAGGGTGAGATCGCCGGTGATGGGATCCTTGTCCACGGTGACGCCGTGGAGCTGCAGGAGACTGGTAACAACCTCGACGTCCTTGATTTCAGGAACGTTCCGCAGCAGGGACGGCTCATTGCCCAGCAAGGCCGCAACCATCGCCTTGGGGACGAGGTTCTTGGCCCCACGGACGGTGACGCGGCCTGTAAGCGGGACGCCTCCGCGGATTGTCAGAACACTACTCATATACCGGTTTCCTCACGATTACTCGCCCCCCAATACTTCCAAAGGCTCCCGCTAAGCATATGAGTTCGCTGTACCGAACCGAAATACAGGCGCCAGCCAGTGCCCGG
This sequence comes from Arthrobacter rhizosphaerae, assembly GCF_023062595.1. Lineage (GTDB taxonomy): Bacteria > Actinomycetota > Actinomycetes > Actinomycetales > Micrococcaceae > Arthrobacter > Arthrobacter rhizosphaerae. The sequence continues at coordinate 8,204 of NZ_JALLAN010000010.1, read as the reverse complement.
CGGAGGCAGTACCGTGGCCCGCTTGGAGCGGACGCTTAGGACAGCCGTGCAGGCAGGGTCTTGGGTTTGAACGAGGGCCGGGTGGCCTCGTAGGCGGTGATGTCTTCCTCGTATTTCAGGGTCAGCCCGATGTCATCGAGGCCCTCCAGAAGACGCCAGCGCGTGTAATCATCAATGTCGAAGGGTGCGACGACGTTACCGCAAATGACCGTCTTTGAAACGAGGTCCACAGTCACTTCTGTGCCCGGGGCGTTCTCGAGGACCTTCCAAATGAGCTCGATGTCATCCTGAGCAAGTTCGGCCGCGAGCAGACCCTGCTTGCCGGAGTTGCCCCGGAAGATGTCAGCAAAGCGTGAAGAGAGAACTGTCTTGAAGCCGTAATCCTTCAATGCCCAGACAGCATGCTCACGGGAGGAACCGGTACCGAAGTCGGGGCCGGCAACAAGCACCGATCCGGTATTGAACGGAGCCTGGTTCAGTATGAAGGACGGATCCTTGCGCCAGGCTGAGAACAAAGCGTCCTCGAAACCGGTCCTGGTGATGCGCTTGAGGTAGACCGCAGGGATGATCTGGTCTGTGTCCACATTGCTCTGTCGCAGCGGGACGCCAATTCCGGTGTGGGTGGTGAACTTTTCCATGGATGCTCCTAGGCGGCGTCGGTGCGGATGGCTGCGGTGTCCGGAGCGGGGTCCAGATCCGACGGGGAACTGAGCGTTCCGCGGACAGCGGTAGCGGCGGCCACAACGGGCGAAACAAGGTGCGTCCTGCCACCCTTGCCCTGCCGGCCCTCGAAGTTCCGGTTGGAGGTCGAAGCGCAGCGCTCCCCCACCTCCAGTTGGTCCGGGTTCATGCCCAGGCACATGGAGCAGCCGGCAAAGCGCCACTCGGCGCCGAAGTCCTTGAAGACCTTATCCAGTCCCTCAGCCTCGGCTTCAAGCCGCACACGTGCGGATCCCGGCACCACGAGCATGCGGATGTTGGGATCCTTTTGGCGCCCGCGGACGATGTCCGCAGCAGCCCGGAGATCCTCCATGCGCGAATTGGTGCAGGAACCCAGGAACACGGTGTCCACCCGGATTTCCTTCATCGGCGTCCCGGCTGTCAGGCCCATATACTGCAGGGCACGTTCGGCCGCAGCTTTGGCGTTTTCGTCACCGAAATCCTCGGGAGACGGGACCTTGGAAGACAGGGACACACCCTGACCCGGGTTGGTGCCCCAGGTGACAAAGGGTTCAAGAGTGTCGGCGTCGAGATCCACTTCAGCATCGAACGTCGCGTCGTCTTCCGTGAGCAGGGTGTTCCAGTACTCGACGGCGGCGTCCCAATCGGCGCCCTGCGGTGCGTGCGGGCGGCCCTTCATGTACGCGTACGTGGTCTCGTCAGGGGCCACCAGGCCGGCGCGGGCACCGGCTTCGATGGACATGTTGCAGATGGTCATCCGCGCTTCCATCGAGAGCGCCCGGATGGCGGAGCCGCGGTACTCCAGGACATAGCCCTGACCGCCGCCCGTACCGATTTTCGCAATGACCGCCAGGATGATGTCCTTGGCGGTAACGCCGGGCTTCAGGGTGCCTTCGACGTTGATAGCCATGGTCTTGAACGGCTTCAGGGACAGGGTCTGCGTGGCCATAACGTGCTCCACCTCGGACGTGCCGATACCCATCGCAAGTGCGCCGAACGCCCCGTGGGTTGAGGTGTGGGAGTCACCGCAGACAACCGTCATGCCGGGCTGGGTCAGACCGAGCTGCGGGCCTACGACGTGCACGATTCCCTGTTCGGCATCACCGAGGGAATGCAGCCTGACGCCGAACTCCTGGCAGTTGTTGCGCAGGGTCTGGATCTGGGTCCGGCTGGTAAGGTCGGCAATGGGCTTGTCGATATCCAGGGTCGGCGTGTTGTGGTCTTCAGTGGCAATAGTGAGGTCTGGGCGACGCAGCTTGCGGCCCGCCAGGCGGAGGCCTTCGAAGGCCTGCGGTGACGTCACTTCGTGGACAAGGTGAAGGTCGATGTAAAGAAGGTCCGGCTGAGCGTTGGCGCCGTCGCCGTCGCCTTTGCGCACCACGTGCGCGTCCCAGACTTTCTCGGCCAATGTCTTTGCCATGGCCATCTCCCTTCACTGCTGTTGGCTATTAATATCCACTGAATCAGCGGACCTCTGTAATAAGCCAGTCCAAAGATTTGCATCTCAGATAATGAGACGGCAATATCAGTACATGGACAATTCTAGCGGAGTCGGTGTCATCGATAAAGCGGCCCATGTGCTTGACGCACTGGAGGCCGGACCCACCACCCTGGCGCAGCTCGTAGCGGCTACCGGCCTGGCCCGGCCAACGGTGCATCGGCTCGCTCTTGCCCTTGTCCATCACAGGCTCGTAAGCAGGGATATCCAGGGAAGGTTTGTCCTCGGAAGCCGGCTCGTTGAGCTTGCATCCGCTGCAGGTGAAGACCGCCTGATCGCCTCCGCCGGCCCGGTACTCATGCAATTGCGCGATGCCACCGGCGAAAGCGCCCAGATCTTCCGCCGCCAGGGCGACTGGCGCGTCTGCGTCGCCTCCGCCGAACGTCCCATCGGGCTCCGGGACACCATCCCGGTGGGCACGCAGCTTTCCATGAAAGCCGGATCTGCTGCCCAGGTCCTCCTGGCATGGGAGGACCATGACCGCCTTCTTGAGGGTCTGCAGTCTGCCCGTTTCACGCCCACTGTCCTCGCAGGAGTACGACGGCGGGGCTGGGGTCAGAGCCTGGGTGAACGTGAGCCTGGTGTTGCGTCAGTTTCGGCCCCCGTCCGAGGACCGTCCGGACGCGTAATCGCCGCAGTATCCATCTCCGGCCCGATCGAGAGATTGACCCGTCAGCCCGGAAGGCTCCACGCAGAAGTGGTGTGCAACGCTGCACGCCTCCTTACGGACGCCCTCCGCAAGAACAACGACTGACGGCAAACCGGCTGCCTGCTGTATCCGCGCACAACTGAGGCGCTACCGGCGCCGGCAGTAGGCTGGCAGCATGACCAGCTATGCAGTGTTTCTCCGCGGCGTCAACGTGGGTGGCATCAATATCAAGATGGCCGATCTCCAAAAGGCCCTCAAACAGTGTCCGTTCAATAACGTAAAGACGCTCCTGGCCAGCGGAAACGTTGTACTGACCAGTGATCTGGACCCTGCTGCCGTTAAGAAGGAATTTGAAGCCTGTCTGCGTGAGTCTTTCGGCTATGACGCCTGGGTGGTGGTTCTGACTGACAAACGGGTGGCGGACCTGGTGGAAGCGTGCCAGTATCCGGCGGACGATGAAAGCACCCACAGCTACGTCACGTTGTCCTCGGATCCAGGCATGCTCGACGAACTGGTCACGGCTGCTTCGGACCTTGAGGGCACCGCGCTTGAAGCAAACGTCCTCGAACGGCTCGGTCCGGAGGCCGTGGCCTGGTTGGCTCCCGTTGGGGGAACCCTGGACAGCCCGATCAGCAAGGTTTCGGCCAAGCCGCGCTACAAGTCCACCACCACAACGCGCAACCTTCGCACGCTGATAAAGGTGCGGGATGCTGCAAAGGCTCTTTCACAGATCTGATGCCAGCCGGCGTCACTGGGCGCGGGCGGCCTTGAGGGCGGCAGTAAAGGATCGCAGTCGGTTGATCTCAGCCTCCACGGGCTCCACCACCCTCCGCTCAGCAACTGCAGACACGGCACTCTTCAGCCTCCTCCTTGCCGCACCAGCCCGCACTCTCGCGGCAAGCGCAGCTATGACCCTGCCGGTGATCGCAAGGAAAACTCCCAGCACAGCTCCACCGAGGATCATCAACGTGGGAAGCGGCCAGCCTTCCGCCTTGGGCACCTCCGGAACCGGCAACTGCAGGTAGCCGAGACCGGCGAGGCCACCCAGCCAGCCGAGTCCGCCAAGAACCGTCACGAGCGCCAGCCATTGGACAAAATTGAAGACAGGCCACCACCAGGACTTCTTTCCGGCGGACAGTTCAGTCCCGGCAATTGCCTGGTCCAAGGCATCGGGCAATTGCTCCCGGGCATCCCGGGCAGCACTGCGGATCACCGCGCGCCAGGGTCCAGGAGCACCTTCGCTTGCGGCGTCGGCAAATTCGCGGACGGCAGCATCCGTCCTTGCACGTTCCGGAGCTCCGGCCGGTGGCAGCGAGGTCCTGTTGACAGCCGACGGCTCATTCCTGCGCAGATTGAGCCTGCGCAACGGGTCCGGGCGGAAACGCACCAGCCAGCGTGTTACCGGCCAGCCCGTCCGCCGGGTGGATTCAATGGTGTACGACTTGGCGACTGCTTCCACCACGAGTGGAACATTTGCGGCGGAGGCCAGCTCGTCAGCGAGGCGTGCCCGTGCGCCGGAAGACACTCCGGCGGCTTCCCCATCACCCGATTCCGCAGCCAGTCTGGAAGATTCACGCGCCACGTCGGCAGCCAGCCGCTTGGACGATGCCTCGCGCTGCAACACCACGCGTCGGATCGCTGCCCTGACCTCATCAATGCCTTCCCCAGTTACCGCCGAGGTACCAAGTACCTGTACCCGCCCCAGCCCGTCACGGGCAAGAATTCCCCGCAGGGACTCCAACACCGGATTAAGCTCAGGTTTTGGAAGCCTGTCTATCTGGTTCAGGACCACCAGGATGACCGCTGCGTGGGAGGCCAGAGGGGTCAGGAAATCGTTGTGCACGGCCGCGTCGGCGTATTTTTGCGGGTCCAGCACCCAGACAAGGACATCCACCAGACCAACCATCCGCTGCACGATTTCACGGTTGGCAGCCCGGGTGGAGTCAAAGTCCGGAAGGTCAAGCAGGATCAAGCCGGTTGTTTCATCGGCAAACCCCGGGACAACCGACGCATGGTGACGTTGGCTGACCTGCAGCCAGTCAAGGATCGGCGCACTTCCCGCAACGCCCCAAACGCTTGCCAGGGGTTCTGAGGTGGTTGGCCGACGGGCCGCCGCCGTCGCAATTTCCGCTCCCCCGACAGCGTTGAAGAGCGAAGACTTTCCGCTTCCGGTTGCACCGAAAAATCCCACCACTGTGTGATCCGCCGAGAGCGAACGACGCGAACTTGCCCGTTCCAGCACCTCGAAGACGGCATCCAGCGATTCGTTGGATAGGACGCCCTCCGCCAGTTCGCGGGCATCATTCAGAGCCTCCAGCCTACGGTGAAGTTCTGAAGCTTCCCGGGTTGCACCGTGACGGCTCATTCGGCGGCCGCAAGCGTCTCAAGTGCTTTCGCACGGGCGTGCAATGTCTGGGGAGAAACGCGGCCGTCGCTCTCGAGCCGTACCAGGAACCTCTGCTGCTCGGCCCGAAGCAGCTTTTCGCAGCGCACGTGCAGATCCTCCCGCGCCGTCCGTGCGAGGCGCCTCACGGCGTCCTCACCGAAAACAGCTTCCAGCAGTTTTTGCCCGACGACGGCGGTACCGCCGGCAACGCCGATCTCCAGGCCCGTCAGGCCGGCAGTCATGGAAAAGACAACAATCATCAGAGCCGCCCCGAGTCCATTCACACCAATGGAAAGCCACCGGGCCTGGGTGCGCCTTCCCTGGCCCTCGGTTCTGATCAGTTCCATCAGCGCTCCCTGCCAGTCCCGAATCTCAGCTGCTACCTTGTCCCCGAAATCCGGACTCGTGCCGCTCAGGTCATCGGTTCCCAACAACTGACGGCCGGCCGGGTCAGAGCGCCAGCGCCGGTCTGAATCTTCGGCAGCATTAGCTGCTTCGTCCATGATCACGGCTTGAAGACCTGTTTCTATGGCGGTCTCGACTTTGACTGCCGGAGTCGGCTCACCGCGGAAATACGCACCGATCCTGTCGCGGACACGGCCGATGTTCTGTTCGAGCGTCCGGAAGAACTCCCCTGTGCCAACAAAATCCTGCCAGCGGGCAAGCACCTCGCCCCGGAGGAGGGCTCCATCCCGGGTGGCTTCAAGGATTCTGGCAACGGCGTCGGTATGGGCGTTCCGTACGTCGTCAGCCAGAACCTCCGCCGCCCGCTGTTGATCGTCCACGGCCTTGCCTGCACCTGCAACGCGCAGCGCAAGTCCTTTGACAGTGCCGTTGAGGGTCCTGCGTGCAATGTCTGCCCGCCCTGCAGCGTCCGCCGCCAGGTCCCGGAGCCAAATCCTGATCGGCTCCACAGTCGCCGGGGGCAGCATCCCCAGACCGTCCAGTTCCAGTTCCGGAACAAGGAAGAGCCGGGCTTCGCCCAATCCTTCGCGCCGGAGCATTGCACGGAGGTCGGTGCTGACCTCCTTTTCAGCCGAAGCCGGGACCCGGTCCAGGACCACGGCCACCAGAATGTCGCGTGAGGCGGCATCCAGGAGGAGCTTCCATGGCACGGCGTCTGCATAGCGGTTGGCCGTAGTGACAAAAATCCAGAGATCCGCTGCAGCCAGCAGTTGACCTGCCAGCTGGCGGTTCGCGTCTGAGATGGAGTCGACGTCGGGAGCATCAAGTACCGCTATTCCCGCAGGCACCGAGGAATCGGCGATGAGGACGAGGGACGAGACCGGCCCCGGGTCCAGGGCCTGGCCTGACTGGTCTGTCTGGCTTGCGGGGAGGGGGGTTGAGAGGACTGCGCCTCGGATCCGGCTCAGGTTAGGGAGGACCCGTTGGCCTTCAAACCACTCGGCGTCTTCCGGGTGGTGGAGCAGAATAGGCTGGCGCGTAGTAGGACGAATGGCTCCGGCGCGGGTAACCGGGTGTCCCACCAGCGCGTTGACCAGGGTTGATTTCCCGGCGCCGGTGGAGCCGCCCACTACGGCAAGCAGGGGCGCATCCAGGCTGCGGTACCGCGGCAGGATGTAATCCTCCAGCTGGGCCAGGGAGTGCCGGATGTCCAACCGGGCCTCGTCCGCACCAGTGAGGGCGAGGGGCAGCGTCACGGCCGAAAGGTCCTCGTGGACGCTTTCAAGGAGTTCAATCGCGGCGGCCGTTCGTTGGGCCGGCGTCGAACTCCCGCCAGGGCCGGTGATTTCGTTGGAGGTCACATCAACATCATGCCAGCCTTGGAAACGATTTCCGGCGCGCCCCTCGCCTTGCGCCGTCGCCGCATGGGAACTTCAATGAAGCGGCAAGACAACCAGGCCAACGGTGCAACACAGAGCAAGGCGGTTGCGGCGAAAATCAATGGCGGTACGGCTGTATGGAGACCCAGGGATGCCAGAAACTGTTGAACCGGCCAGCCGTAGATGTAAACGCCGTATGAGACGTCGTAGCGGGATCCGACTGCTGACAATGGCAGTAGAAGTGAGCCCGCCAGTAAGACGATCACCAAGGGAATATGCGACAGCGAAGAACCGAAGCCCAGGCTGGCAATCACCACCACCAGGGCCGAGCACCCGGCTACGGCACGAATCCCTGCCGGAAGGCTGTCCCTGAAAAGATAGGCCAGCGAGCCAGCCAGGAAGGTCAACACCGGAATCAGCGGCCAGTCAGAAAGGACCGGCGATCTGCTCAGGCCGGCATCGACGGCAAATGCGGCGGCCGTTCCCAGCAAGAAGAGCACAAGCAACGCTACGCGGACTAATTCAACCCTGAAGATCGAGAAGAGCATGCCGATCAATACGTAGCAGACTATTTCCCAGAACAACGTCCATAAAGGCCCGTTCCAAAGGTAAGGATCCGGCAGACCGTTTAGCGATCCGGGGATCCCTGGGACGGCCACCCTTGGCGTACCTGCTGAGAGGTTTGACAGGAAATACAGCACGGCGTCGGGTAATGAATATCGCCGGCCAGACACAGCGGTGGCAAGAGGCGCAATAACGAACGCCACGACCGCTACACAAACCACGAGCCCGGGGAAGATCCTAAGGAAACGGGCTCGCCAATACGCTGCTGCAGACAGCGACTCCGCCCTGCTCCGTGTGATGAGGAATCCAGAGATTCCAAAGAACGCCATGACCGCCCAACTCCCCAGTTTCAGGCCCCCGGGATGTGGCTCGGCCCCATAACCTCCAAGCCACCAGGAGTGGGAAACGATAACCAGAGCTGCCAGGACCAGCCTGATGGCGTTGAGGGAGTTCCTGCCCTCACTGAAGCTACTGCCCAACATTCGTCTTCCCCCATCGACGCGAATGGATTCAGGGTATTGCAGCCTTACCGCCGAGACCAGAGAGGGGAGTACTCGTTTTCCTCGAGCAGACTACTCATTAGCCGGAAAACAAAAAAGCACCGCCGGCCCCTCGTTCACAACATGCCCCACCCGTTCCCAC
>NZ_JALLAN010000001.1 GCF_023062595.1 Arthrobacter rhizosphaerae | reverse complement strand
TCGTGAGCTCCATGAAAACGGGCATAGCTCGCAACCGACACCAACACCGTCAACCACGCCGCTACGCGGAGGTTTTCAAATGAGGCAACGTATCCGGCTACGCGGAGGTTTTCTACGAGTCAACGCGGGTTATTGTGGGCCGGGATCAGCCCCGGTAGTCTGGGCGGAGGTCAAGCAGCGGGCCATGACTCTTCCTCACAGGGGCAAGAAACATGGACCATGGACTGCGTGTTGACCCATCCGAACCTAGCCAGCGCTTGATCCAGTCGCGCGGGGCCGTGCTGCCCTCAGAGGGACGGGCCTGATGAACCTCAAAGACGAGTGGGACAGGCTCGATTCGGAGACACGGAAGTGGCTGCTGGAGAATCCTGGATGCGTGATTCTGCCGCGAACCATGTCAGCCAGGATCCGCAGGGACGCTGCCGGAAACATTGAGTGCGACCAGCACGGCCAGATCCAGCTGTCCAGGGAGGACCTGGACTTCATCCGGGAGAAATCAAACGGGGCCGGTATCGCCTCGTCGGATCACCGGTTCTTTGACGCAAACCAACCCGGACATCCTCGATAGCCCTGCTAGCGAACGTCCATTACCTCCGCGTTGGTGATTCGCTGCAGGTCCTGGTAGGTGATGGAGAACATGGAGTTGTGGTCGCCGGCTCCGGCCCAAAGGATCTCGTGCTTCTCAAGTTCCGAGTCGAGAAGTGTCCGTATCTTGCGGGGGTGGCCAAGTGGGGCTACGCCGCCAACTTCCTGCCCCGTGTGTTCGAGGACGAACCGGGCCGTTGCGCGCCGTATCCGCCCAGAGCCCAGCTGCGCCGCGACGTAGCCTGTGTCCACTCGTGCAGCCCCACTGGCAAGGATCAGGAGGGGGCCGCCGTCGAGTTCGAATACCAGGCTGTTGGTGATTGCCGCCAGCTCGCAGCCCAACGCCGTTGCTGCTGCAGCTGCGGTAGGAACTTTTGTGTCAAAGATCTTCACCGTATCCTGGACGCCGGCTGTGACCAGGGCTCGCTGCACATTGGCAACGGCGTCCGGAATCATCACAAATACATCCTGTCAGTAGCCCTGCGCGTCGAGAATGGCATCTTCCTCTTCCTCTGAGGTCGCTTTCCTGGATTTTCGGGGAAGTGGACGACGGCGGGCCTGGGGCACCGCGGCGTGCCCGCCGTCGGTTTCGGTCCCGGAGTGTCCTGCCAGATCGTCCTCGGCGTCAAGCGCCGCATTTCTTGCCTGCTGCCTCGCCGCGTAGCCGAACCCGACGAACATCAAGATGCCGAACGCAAACCACTGCAGGGAGTAGGAGAGGTGCGTGCCTTCCTCCACAGAGGGTTTCGGGAAGGCCACGGGCATGTCTGCTGCCGGAGGATTCTCTCTGGCGAGTTGGCCGTAGGCGCCGGTCATCAGCGGGTAGCCAAGCTCGGCCGAGTAGGTCGGAAGATCGATGCTGGCAAGCTGGCCCTCCGGGGCGCCACGTTGAAGTTGCGGCTCACCTGCCTTGAGGCGCACCACGACGGTGACCTTTCCTGCTGGAGGCGCCGGTATCGCATCCGGCCTGCCCGGGTTGTTGTTTCCGATGGGCAGCCAGCCACGGTCCACCACTACCGTCTCACCCGTCTCGAGCCGGAACGGAACAACTACCTCATACCCTGGCTGTCCGTTGAGTGGCCGGTTACGCACGATGCGCTGGCCTTGAGTGTCATAGGAGCCCTTCAGCTCAACCTGCGTCCATTCACGCTCAGGGTCCAGGCGGTCAAACTGATCACGGACTGCTGAGAAGGCCAGGGGTTCTGCCGAGTAATTGGTTGTCACCCTGTTGATCTCCGCCAGGGTTTCGGCCCGCCTGTCCATCTGCCAGCGGCCCAGAAAGACACAGGCCGATGCAAAGACTGCAGCCAGCACCAAGTAGCCCAGCCACTTGCTGGAAAAGAGAAAGCGGTACATTCAGTGGTCCCTGCCTGCCGGGAGATTGCCGGGACCGGCAGGAAGTTCGCCAAGTTCCAGAGTTTCCTTCCAGAGTCCCCGCGTCTGCAGGTATTCCTCGAGCCAGGTCCGGTGATCCTCGCATGCCAGCCAGATCTTACGCCGTTCCGGAGTATGAATTTTCGGGTTATTCCAGAGCAGTTGCCACGAGGCTGCGTTGCGGCAACCCTTCCGTGAACACCTGGTATCGGGGATAACGCTGTCGCTCCCGGCAAGATCAAAAATACTCATGAAGCTGCGCGTTCCTCGCCCTCTATGTTGTCCCCGTTGTCCTCCAGGAGTTCTCCCTGCAGCACCACCATCTGGTCCTCACCGGCAGGCTGTTGCACTGGCTCGGGGGCGTCTATTTCTGCCAGGGGAGCGGATTCCAACAGCGAATCGCTGTGGATTTCCGCCTTGTCGCCGCCGTTTGCAATGACAACGGCAATCCAAGGAAGGAACACAGCCCCGGCAACAGCAATGATCTTCAACCAGCCGTCCAGGACAAAGACGAGGATAAGGCACACCATACGGATACCCATGGCCACCGCGTACTTGATCATCCGCTGACGCATCTCTTCAGAATGTGCCGTGGCGGCATCGGTGATGCTGTGTACCTCGGCGTCACCTGAGGCGTTGTCCGGCTCCCTGGATGCCCGGGAGGCCCGTCGGTGTTCAAGTGTCACGGCTGAATAATCACACTCCAAAGGCTTGCTTCAATTCTCTCACCATCGGCAGGACCACCCAAACGGAGGCTAAGATCGGAGGCGGTAAACCCAGCCCTGACCGCGGTGCAGTGCGCCCGCAGAAAACCGGAGACCCACATGACTGAAGCAGTACCCGCTGGCCGCAGCGTCCTTATCACCGGCGGAAACCGCGGAATTGGCCTGGCCATAGCCGAGGCGTTCCTGGCTAATGGTGACCGGGTGGCCGTGACCTTCCGCAGCGAGTCGGACCTTCCGGCAGGGATCCTCGGCGTCAAGGCGGATGTAACGGACGAGTCATCGGTGGATGCAGCCTTCACTGAAGTCGAAGCCGCCCATGGGCCTGTTGAGGTCCTGGTCGCTAACGCCGGTATCACCAGAGACACACTGCTGATGCGAATGAGCGAAGACGACTTCACTTCTGTCATTGACACCAACCTCACGGGTGCCTTCCGCGTCATCAAGCGGGCTTCGAAGGGCATGATCAAGATGCGGAAGGGGCGTGTGGTGCTCATCTCCTCCGTCTCAGGGCTCTACGGTGCACCTGGCCAAATCAACTACTCCGCGTCCAAAGCCGGGCTGGTTGGCATTGCCCGTTCCCTCACCCGGGAACTCGGCTCCCGCGGCATCACGGCGAACGTGGTGGCGCCCGGTTTCATCAACACCGACATGACCGCTGAACTGCCTGAGGCGACGCAAAAGGACTACCTGACCAAGGTTCCTGCCGGCCGTTTTGCTGAAGCCACCGAAGTCGCCAACGTGGTCCGCTGGATCGCGGGGGACGAGGCCGCCTACATCTCAGGCGCAGTAATTCCGGTCGACGGCGGCCTGGGAATGGGCCACTAATCCGGACTTCCTGCGGTGCTTCCGACCGGGACTTTCTGCTCTAAGCACCACGTCTCTCCGGGTATGTAATGGGAGTATCGACCGGCCCCAAGAGCAAGGGCCGGATCCCGAGGAGGAATACCATGGCCGATCTCAAGTGGGCGCCGTCAGACGTCATGGAACCCATCAGGCGGTTCCTTGACGGCGATCTCACATTTTCATCGATCCGGGTTGAGCAGTTTATGGAGGGCGACAACATGGTGGTCAGGGCGGAACTGCCGGGCATCGATCCCGAGCAGGACCTTGACGTCTCAGTTGCCGACGGCATGCTGCAGATCAAGGCTGAGCGCCAGGAGAAGTCTGAGCACAAGGCCAAAAACAGCTACCGTTCTGAATTCCGTTACGGCTCGTTCAACAGGAGCATCCCGCTGCCTCCCGGCGCCAGGGAGGAAGACATCACTGCCCAGTACAAGGACGGCGTACTGGAAGTACGGGCACCTGCCCGGGAACCGTCTGAAAGCGCGGAAAAGCGCAAGATCCGCATCGACCACAGCTAACTCCCGCTCTGGAAACCGAAAAGTCCGGGGCCACGGTCCCACGGCGCGGGCAGGCTCGACCGCCTGCCCGCGCCTTTTCATGTCGCCGACCAATCCGGCTGCACTTCGCTACGGGAGAGCGTTGGCCCTGAAACTAGGGTGGGGGTTCTTCTTTGTCGAGGTCGCACAAGCGAATTCCGCCGGGCCGCTGGCATGATGGACTCCGGACGAACTGACTTGAGACATTGTGACAAAAAGGAGCTTGTATGGGACTGCTGGACAATAAGACCGCCATTGTGACGGGTTCGTCACGCGGTATTGGTGCCGAGGTTGCCAAGTACCTCGCGGCCGAGGGTGCCGCCGTCGTCGTGAACTACCGGCAGAAGGCTCCCCGGGCGAACAAAGTGGTGGCAGAGGTCGAAGCTGCCGGCGGCCGCGCGGTTGCTGTAGGAGCCGATCTGACCACGCAGGAGGGTGTGCAGGCGCTTGTCACCGCCGCCATGGAGAACTTCGGCTCCCTTGACGTACTGGTCCTGAACGCCTCCGGCGGAATGGAGTCAGGTATGGAGGAGGGCTACGCGCTCAAGCTCAACCGCGATGCACAGGTGAACCTGCTCAACGCAGCTGCACCCCTGATGGCCGAGGGTTCCAGGGTGGTTTTCGTTACAAGCCACCAGGCACACTTCATCGACTCTGTTGCCACGATGCCCGAATACGAGCCCGTGGCCCGAAGCAAGCGCGCGGGCGAAGACGCACTGCGCGAGCTTGTGCCGCACCTGGCTGAGAAGGGTATCTCCCTCGTAGTGGTATCAGGGGACATGATTGAGGGAACCGTCACGGCGACACTCCTTGACCGCTCAAATCCCGGCGCGATTGAGGCGCGCCGTGCCGAGGCAGGCAAGCTGTACTCCGTCTCGGAATTCGCTGCTGAAGTAGCCAAAATGGTGACGGCCGACGTCGAATCCGGTCACACCGAGTATGTCGGCGGCGCCGATTACTTTGGCAAGACCTTGAGCTGATTTCCACCGGCGGCTGATCTTTACCGGCGGGGCTGGTTTCTGTTCTCAGAGCCAGTCCCACCGCCGGGCATCACACTCCGGCGATGTGCCTGACGGCATCAAGGTAGGGCATATTGATGGCGGAGTCAGCGACGGCACGTACGGCGGGCTTTGCGTTGAAGGCAACGCCGATGCCTGCTGCACCCAGCATGTCCAGGTCATTGGCTCCGTCGCCGACTGCGATGGTGTTTTCCATCGCCACACCATCCGCCGCAGCCCATTCACGCAGGTACTTTTCCTTGGCGGCCCGGTCAATAACGGCGCCGAGGACTTTTCCGGTCAGTACGCCATCCACGATCTCCAATTCATTGGCGATCCAATGGTCAAGACCCAGCTCTTCGGCAATCGGCTGCAGGATCTGGTTGAATCCGCCTGACACCACAGCCACTGCATGGCCGGCGGCTTTGAAGGCTGCAACCAGCTCGGCTGCACCTTCGCTGAGCTTCACTTCAGCCCGCACAGAGTCGACGACGGCGGCAGGCAGCCCCGCCAGTACAGCCACCCGGGCGTGGAGGCTTTGCGCGAAGTCCAATTCCCCGCGCATCGCGGCCTCCGTCACGGCAGCCACTTCCTCGCGTTTTCCTGCGTAGGCGGCCAGGAGTTCAATGACCTCCTGTTGGATCAAGGTGGAGTCGACGTCCATGATGAGGAACTTCCGGGGCGCGTTCCGCAGCGATGCCGGAACGATCGCAGTGTCCATGTTCTGGGCGCCGGAGGCGGCGATTCTTCCTCGAAGGTCGGCAATGTCCGAGGCCATGCCCTGCTCCACAGTGAAATCGATCGTGTTGACTTCGTACCGGCCGTCTCCGCTGGTCGATTCGGCCGTCAGCGTTGCCCCCGATTCAACCAACGCCGAACGCAGCTGCTCAAGGCTGCCGGGGGACAATTTCAGGCCGTAGCTGACCGCAGTCACGTTCGAAGTCATGCCTGTAATCTTAGTCAGCGCCGGTGCGCAGCCCGAATTCGTTTCGTTCAAGGTCCGGTTATCAGTCGCCCCCCATTTTGTCCTAGTGTCTACTCTTATGAGTGATGTTCTTGAAATGGCTGCTGTCAGCGTTGTCCGTGGGGCCAAAACGCTTCTGAACAAAGTCGACTGGCAGGTCAGGGAAGGCGAGCGCTGGGTCATTCTCGGCCCGAACGGAGCCGGCAAGACCACTCTGCTCCAGATCGCGGCTGCCCGGCTTCACCCGACGAGCGGCATGGCGGGCATTCTTGAGGAGATCCTTGGTGCGGTAGACGTCTTTGAACTGCGCCCACGGATCGGGTTGTCCTCCGCAGCCCTGGCCAATCAGATCCCGGAACATGAAAAAGTCCTCAACGTGGTGGTAACTGCGGCCTACGGTGTCACCGGCCGTTGGCGTGAAGGCTATGAGAAGGACGACGAACGCCGGGCCTTCACCTTGCTCAACGAATGGGGGATGGGTCCCCTGCTTAATCGGCCCTTTGCTTCACTGTCCGAAGGGGAGCGCAAACGCGTCCAGATTGCCCGCGCACTGATGACGGATCCCGAACTCCTTCTCCTGGACGAGCCTGCGGCGGGTCTGGATCTGGGGGGACGTGAGGACCTGGTCCACCGCCTCAGCGAACTCGCAAAGGACGACGCCGCGCCCGCCATCGTGCTCGTCACGCACCACCTCGAGGAAGTCCCCCCCGGATTCACCCACGCAATGCTGATGCGGGACGCAGGTGTGGTGGCGTCCGGCCCTATTGAGCAGGTCCTCACCTCCGAGCACTTGAGCGAGACCTTTGGATTGCCGCTGGATGTGAGTGTGAACGCCGGGCGCTACACGGCGACAGCGCGGCGCTAAGCGCGGTCACAGACACAGCGTGGAGTTTTTCAGCGGCATCTTTATCTTTTTGGCCGGATTGTGGGCCGGAACCATCAACAGCGTTGTGGGTTCAGGCACTCTGGTTACGTTCCCCGTGCTGATCGCCCTGGGGATGGCCCCTGTCACAGCATCCATTAGCAATGCCACCGGACTTGTGGCAGGAAACGCCGCAGGTGCGTGGGGCTACCGCAAGGAACTGGTTGGCCGCGGAAGGCAGCTGCTAAAGCTTCTACCGGCCTCGCTTCTGGGAGGAATCACCGGGGCGTGGCTGTTGCTGCAGCTTCCGGAGCAGGTCTTCCACTATGCGGCACCCCTGCTGATAATCCTCGCGCTGCTGATGGTTGTGTTCCAGCCGCGGCTCCAGCGGTGGGTTCGGGAGCGGGAGGAGAATCCGGAGCACGCCCTCCGGGACAAAAGCCACGGCATCATACTCCTGGTGCTGGTCTATCTTGCCGGCGTCTACGGCGGCTACTTCGTCGCGGCCCAGGGCATCCTGCTCGTGGGTATCCTGGGTATTTTCCTGACCGGCACCATCCAGAACGCCAACGCCATGAAGAACATCCTGGTACTGGGCGTGAACATGATAGCCGCAGTCTCCTATCTGATCTTCGCGTTCGACAGGATCAACTGGACGGCGGTAGGCATCATCGCCGTCAGCTCAGTCATCGGCGGCTACTTCGGGTCGAAAGTAGGCCGCAGGCTTTCCCCCACTGTCCTGAGGGGTGTCATCTTCACCCTGGGGCTGGTGGCCCTGGGGTTTATGATCGCGAATCTGCTGGAATAATCAGGCAGTGACTTTCCATTACCTTGAATCTGCCGACGACCCCCTGGTGTCCGATTACACCCAATTGACGGATGTCCATCTGCGGAAGATCCGCGAGCCTGCCGAGGGCATGTACATCGCGGAGTCCTCGCGGGTACTGCGGAGGGCATTGGCTGCCGGTCACCGTCCCAGATCCTTTTTCCTGGCGGAAAAATGGCTGGCCGATCTCAACGACATCTTCGAGCAGTACCCCGACGTCCCTGCCTTCATCGGAAGTGCGGCGCTATTGGAAGAGATCACCGGGTTCCACCTCCACCGGGGCGCCATGGCTGCCATGGAACGTCCCGCGCCCGTCCCCCTTACCGAGCTGCTCGCCGGGGCGCGCCGAGTGGCCGTCCTTGAAGACATCGTGGACCACACCAACGTGGGTGCGATCTTCCGGTCCGCCGCAGCGTTGGGGATAGACGCTGTCCTGGTTTCCCCGCGCTGCGGCGACCCGTTGTACCGGCGAAGCGTGAGGGTGAGCATGGGAACGGTGTTCCAGGTGCCTTGGGCGCGGCTTGAATCCTGGCCCGGGGACCTGGCGACGCTTCGAGACCAGGGCTTCACAGTGGCGGCCATGGAACTCACAGAGGACGCCGTGGACGTCGACGCCCTGGCCCGCAGAAACCCGGACCGGCTGGCCCTGGTCCTAGGGACCGAGGGTGCGGGGATGAGTGCGGAGACACTGGCCGCCGTCGACCTCGCCGTGAAGATCCCCATGCGTGCCGGCGTTGACTCCCTCAACGTGGCGGCTGCCTCGGCGGTAGCATTCTGGGAGTTGCGCGCCCGGGCCTGACATCCGGGGACAGTTCGTCAGCCCTGCGCTTATCGGGTAGTATTGATAGCTGGTTGTTCTGCGCCTTCAGGCGTGTGTTTCTACCATCCCATTCATACCTGGCAGCTGGCCAAATCCAGTTGCGTGAACGAAGGTCCCATTATGAAGTCTGATATTCACCCGAAGTACGAAGCTGTTGTTTTCAACGACCTGGCTTCCGGCGTCAAGTTCCTGACCAAGTCCACCGTGTCTTCCAAGAAGACCATCGAGTGGGAAGACGGCAACACCTACCCGGTCATCGACGTCGAAATCTCCTCCGAGTCCCACCCGTTCTACACGGGCAAGCAGCGCATCATGGACTCTGCAGGCCGCGTCGAGCGCTTCAACGCTCGCTTCAAGGGCTTCGGCGGCAAGAAGTAATACTTCTCCCCAAGATTCTCTGAAAAAGCCCGCACCGGCAACGGTGCGGGCTTTTGCGTTCCTGGGGCAGGATGGAAGGTATGACTTTCCAGCCTGCTACCGGCCCCGCAGATGACCACAGCGATGGCGGTTCCCGTCGGCATGGAGAGTACAAGGTACCTGGCGGCAAACTCGTGGTGGTGGACCTCGACGTCGACAGTGGCCGCCTCGCCAACGTTTCCGTCAGCGGGGACTTCTTCCTGGAGCCGGATGAGGCCCTGCTGGACATCAACCGCGCCTTGAGCGGATTGCCAGAGGATGCCAGCTCAGCCGAGATTGCGTCGGCCGTCACCGCAGGGCTTCCTGAGGATGCAGTGCTGTTCGGCTTCTCGGCCGCAGCGGTGGCCGTGGCCGTCCGGAGGGCGCTGGCGAAGGCGACGTCCTGGTCGGACCATCATTGGAACGTCATTGCCCCCGTGGTCCTCCCGACGCACGTCAACGTGGCCCTCGACGAAGTCCTCACGGAGGAAGTAGGAGCGGGGCGACGGAACCCCACTTTGCGGTTCTGGGATTGGCAGGAGCCTTCCGTGGTTATCGGGAGCTTCCAGTCTGTGCGGAACGAGATAGAGCCCGACGGCGTTGCCCGCCATGGCGTAACCGTGGTGCGCAGGATCAGCGGCGGGGGAGCGATGTTCATGGAAGCGGGGAACTGCATCACGTACTCGCTCTACCTGCCTCAAACCCTCGTCGATGGTATGAGTTTCGCGGATTCCTACAGCTTCCTGGACGCGTGGGTCCTTGCCGCCTTGGAGAAGCTCGCTATCAGTGCCTTTTATGTGCCCCTCAATGACATCGCCACTGAGCAGGGCAAAATCGGCGGGGCAGCGCAAAAAAGGCTGGCGAACGGCGGAATGCTCCATCACGTCACCATGAGTTACGACATCGACGCCGACAAGATGGTGGAGGTACTCCGGATCGGCAAAGAGAAGCTCTCCGACAAAGGAACCCGCAGTGCCAAGAAGCGCGTGGATCCGCTCCGCCGCCAGACCGGACTGGCACGGGGCGAAATCATCGAAGCCATGACCGAGGTCTTCACCGAGCGCTATGCGGCAACTCCTTCGGAGCTGACTGATGCGGAACTCGTTGCGGCGCAGGAACGGGTGGAAGCCAAGTTCGGTACAAACGAATGGCTCCACCGCGTCCCGTAGGGTGTTTCCGCCGCTCTGCAGTTACGGAGCAACCGATGCTGTTTTTACGACAAGGGCCTGGGCCACAAGTGCACGATGCAAATGGCTCCGCTGCTCGATAATGATCCGGCGCAACGCCGCAGGGACTGCGCCGTGCCCGGCGAGCCACTCATCGGCGCGGACAATCACAGGGTGGGCTTCCGGATCGGTGATATTGCCACCAAGGTTCTGTCCCAACGGGAATAGTCCGCGGACGATCCGAGTGGCTATTTCGATGCTTCGTTCGGCCCACACCTGCTCCAGGCAGGCAAAATAGGGTTCGACGTAGTCATCCAGAAGCCCCGCCGGTGCCGTATTGAAGCCGGAAATTGTGGCACTGAGCAGCTCGTTGGACAACGAGCTTCCACTGACCGCCTGGTCCCATGCCGCGGCCTTCACTGCCGGGTCAGGGCGGGCAGCCATAGCGGTGGCGTGCCCGGCACGCCCCGATGCGGTATTGTCCCTGGCCAGTTCGCCATCCAATTGCAGCGGACCAGCCTGCCCTTGCGCGGCAAGGGCGTGCCAAAGATTCCAGCGCAGATCTGCGTCCACGGCCAGGCCCTCCGGCAACGAACTCCCGTCCAGAAGGTTCCGCAGCAGTTGGAGCTGTCCCGCGTCCCTGCGGCTGGTTTCGGCCACAGTACGCGCCCATGCGAGCTGCTGGTCCGAGCCAGGATCGGCCGCCCAAAGCTCGGCCGTGGCAGCGGCCAGAAACCGGCTCCGAGTCGACTCCCTGTCGATCGCCGGGACATAACGCTCTATGGCGGTGCTGGCATTGTTGAGCACCGTCGACAGGACACCGCTTCCCGTCTCCGACCGGGCAAAGGCAAGCACGGCGTCAACGTATCGGACCGCGGGGGTGACGCCATCACGCGCCGAATCCCAGAGGGCGGTCCAGCATAAAGCCCGTGCCATGGGGTCAGGAATTGTGTGGAGGGAGGTGCGAACCGTGGCCTCGGAGGCAGGATCAAGCCGCACCTTGGCGTAGCTCAGGTCATCATCATTAACGAGCAGGAGGGCAGGCCTGGACTTGCCCACAAGCCCGGGGACATTGGTCCGGTGCCCCTGCACGTCAACGTCCATGCTGTCCGTACGCACCAAGGCGCCTGCCCCGTCAAAGTCGTAGAGGCCCACCCGCAGGCGGTGCGGCCGCAGTTCCTCACGTCCCGTCACCGGGTCCTCCGCTTCCTGGACGAGGTTCACAGACCCGAGGACGCCGTCGTGCTCCTCAAGCTCTGCCCGAAGAGTGGAGATCCCGGAAGTCTGGAGCCACTGTTGTGCCCAGGTGCCGAGGTCACGGCCGGAGGCTGTGCTCAAGGCAGCAAGCAGATCGGTCAGGGAGGTATTGCCGAAAGCATGATCACGGAAGTATTGGCGGGAGCCGGTAATGAAGGCGTCAAAGCCCACGTATGCCACCAGCTGCTTGAGCACTGAAGCGCCCTTGGCATAGGTGATGCCGTCAAAGTTCTGCTTCGCCGCTTCAAGGTCGCGGATGTCGGCGACGATGGGGTGCGTAGTGGGGAGCTGGTCCTGAACGTACGCCCAGGCCTTTCGCTTGTTGGCGAAATTTACCCACGCCGTATCCCAACGGGTTGCGCGGTCAACACCGAGAGTTCCCATGTAGTCCGCAAAGGATTCCTTCAGCCACAAATCGTCCCACCAGCTCATCGTGACCAGGTCGCCGAACCACATATGGGCCATTTCGTGGAGCAGGGTGTTCGCCCTGCCCTGACATTGGGCGTCGGTGGCGCGGGACCTGAAAATGTAATGCTCCGTGAACGTCACCAGTCCCGGGTTTTCCATCGCGCCCAGGTTGTATTCCGGAACGAAGGCCTGGTCGTATTTGCCCCAGGGGTACGGGTAATCGAAGAGGTCATTGAAGAATGCCAGGCCGCTCTTCGTCAGGCGGAAAAGTTCAGCGGTGTCAAAGGATGCAGCCATGGAGGCGCGGCAGTACAAGGCCAAGGGGATCTCGAGGCTGGTCCCGTCGCTTGCGGCGCCACTCCAATGGTCCACGGCACGGAAGTAGGGCCCGGCGAGGACCGTGGTGATGTACGTGGACATGGGCTTCGTCGGGGAAAAGTCCCAGCGGCTCGTGCCGGGGTCTCCCGGAACAGGCAGGCAGCTGCTTTCGGTCCCGTTGGACGCAACAAGCCATCCTGTCGGCGCCAAAACGTGAAAGGTGAATTCCGCCTTGAGGTCGGGTTGTTCGAAGTTGGCAAATACCCGCCTGGCATCCGCCGGTTCGTACTGCGTGTAGAGGTAGCACTGACCGTCTGCCGGATCGAAGAAGCGGTGCATCCCTTCCCCGGAACTGCTGTAGAGCGCCGTGCCCGTAACAGTTACCTGGTTCTCTGCCTGGAGGTTGTCCAGCCTGATCCGGGCGCCGTCAACAACGTCTCCGACAGTAAGGCTCTTGCCATTCAGGACAACGCTGCTGACTTCCTCGCCAATGAAATCAAGGAACGTTGAAGCTCCAGGTTCAGACGCCGAGAAGCTGATAACACTTCGACTGCGATACCCCGCCACATCCGGGTTCGGCGCCCGCCGGACATCAAGGGAAACGTCGTAGCTCCGGGTGGTGATCAGGGCAGACCGTTTTGCCGCTTCATCGCGCTGCAGATTCTCATTTGACACTCAGCTATTGAATCACGACGGAATCATGAGCAAGGCCGCAGTGAGCCCCAGCACAGCAATGAGGAACCACGAGGCAAGGGCCGCCAGGAGCGCCCGGGAGCCGGTGTGGAGAAGTGTCCGGATCCGCACGGCCGAACCGAGACCGAAAAGGGCCATACCAAGCAGGAGTTCCTGCAGCGCATTGCCCGCATCCAGCCATCCGGGTGAGAGCCATCCCGTGGATCGCAGGACCACCATGGCCAGGAACCCGAGCACAAAGAGGGGTACCAGGGGAGGGAACGCGCTGTCGCTGGATACGAAACCACCAGCGGTCTCATCTGGCGTCCTTCTGGAGGCCCTCCTGGCGGTAAACCGCTGCTGGAGTCCGGCGGCGGCAACCATTGGGGCCAGCAGGATGACCCGTGTCAGTTTGACGACGACGGCGATTGCCAGGGCGGAGGTCCCCGCTGTCTGTGCTGTCGCCACCACCTGGCCTACGTCGTGGACTGATGCACCCGTCCACGCCCCGAAAACCTCCGGGGAGAGCTGCAACGGATGGGTCAGCAGCGGGAGCACTCCGATGGCCAGCGTGCCGCACAGGGTCACGAGCGCCACGGGCAGGACGGTGTCTACGTGGCGGATACGCCGGACCGCAGCCATGGCCCCAATGGCCGAGGCGCCGCAGATGGAGAACCCGGTGGCAATCAAAAGGGACGCCTCCCGCGGAAGCCTGAACAGCCGTGAAATGCCGTACGTACCGGCGAAGCTTGCCAGTACCACCCCGGCAATGAGCAGCAACGCCATCCAACCCAGGCCCAGCACATCAGGCACACTCACTTTGAGGCCGAGGACCACGATCCCTGCCCGCATAAGGTGCTTGCCGGAGAAGTCCAGCCCGGGCCGCGCACGGCCAGCCACCCACGTTCCCGACCCCGGGAGGTTCGCGGCGAGAAGTCCCAGCACCACAGCGAGGGTCATGGCAGGGAGAGCTGGGATAACAGCATGCAGGGCGAAGGCGGTGGCCACCGCGGGCACGCCGGTTAACAGTCCTGGCAGCAGCCTCGCGAGCTGCCATCTCCTATGACCGGCAGGAACGACGGGGAAACTGGGCGGTGGCACTCACCTACCATGCCGGAAGGGTGCAGTAAAACACGAACCGGCGCAGTGACATCAAGACGCCTCAACACGCCACAATGGGACGCGGTAATGATTTCGCAACAAAAAGATGGTTGGCTATTGGACATGTCTGACCTATTCCAGGATTACTCCGTGGCCGCAGGACGCAGCGGCGCCTACGACGAGATGTTTGCGCCCGGCCAGATGACACGCGACTCGTACGGCCAGGTGGCCGACGCGCTGAGCGAACTGTCCCTCGCCGATGTGAGCGCCCGCGCCGATTCCATGGCGCGGACCTTCCTGGACCGCGGCGTGACATTCGACTACGCGGGGGAGGAGCGGCCGTTCCCCCTGGACATCGTCCCGCGTGTGATTCCGGCAGAGGAGTGGAGCGTTTTGGAAAGGGGAGTAGCCCAGCGGGTCCGCGCCCTGGAAGCTTTCCTCAACGACGTCTACGACAAAATGACCGTCGTTGCCGATGGCGTCATTCCCCGGCAGCTGATCACCACAAGCGCACACTTCCACCGTCAGGTGCAGGGCTTCGAGCCCGCCGGTGGTGTACGCGTCCACATTTCCGGCATCGACGTGGTCCGCGACGCAGCGGGAACGTTCAGGGTGCTGGAGGACAACGTGCGTGTCCCGTCCGGCGTCAGTTATGTCCTGGAAAACCGCCGGGCGATGGCGAAGGGGCTCCCCGAAGCCTTTGGCCAGCAGCTCATCCGGCCGGTGGAGGAGTACCCCCGCCGTCTCCTGTCCGCTCTGCGCAAGACCGCACCCTCCGGCGTCGACGATCCCACGGTTGTGGTCCTCACACCCGGTGTTTTCAACAGCGCCTACTTTGAGCACACTCTGCTGGCGGGCTTGATGGGAGTGGAGCTCGTCGAGGGCCGCGACCTGATCTGCCGCGGTAACCGCGTCTATATGCGCACCACTGCCGGCGAACAGCGCGTGGACGTGATCTATAAGCGTATCGACGACGAATTCCTGGACCCTTTGCAGTTCCGCTCAGATTCGATGCTCGGTTGCCCGGGCCTGGTGAACGCGGCGAGGGCAGGAGGGGTGACCATCGCCAACGCGGTGGGTAATGGGGTGGCCGACGACAAGCTCGTCTACAGCTATGTTCCGGACCTCATCCGGTACTACCTCAACGAAGAACCGGTTATTGCCAATGTGGATACCTTCAGGCTCGAGGAGAAGGAAGCCAGGGAACACGTCCTGGACCGGCTCCACGAACTGGTGGTCAAACCCGTAGACGGTTCGGGAGGAAAGGGCCTGGTCATCGGTCCGGACGCCTCCAAAGACGAGCTTGAAGCACTGCGTAAACGTGTCATCGCTGACCCCCGCGGCTGGATTGCCCAGCCCGTGCTTCAGCTGTCCACAGTTCCAACGCTGAGCGGTGATAAGTTTGGTCCCCGGCACGTTGACCTGCGTCCCTTTGCGGTCAACGACGGCGACGACGTCTGGGTGCTCCCCGGCGGACTCACCCGGGTGGCGCTCAAGGAAGGATCGCTGATCGTCAACTCCAGCCAGGGCGGCGGCTCCAAGGACACCTGGGTGCTCGCGGACTCGCCGCAGGTCCCGGTGGAAACCCTGCCGCGTCCCACCATTACCGTTCGCGAACGCGTGTCGGTCTGGCCCGTGGAAAGCAACTGGCGCGATCGCCAGAGCGAGCAACAGCAGCAGCAATGAGCCGGACCAACGACATGCACGCACTTCCCCCAACACAGATTTCGGACCCGCAGGAGGTAACCGCGAATGCTTAGCCGAATTGCCGAGTCCCTTTTCTGGATCGGGCGCTACGTCGAACGGGCAGACGGTACAGCCCGCATCCTCGACGTCCACCTTGAACGGCTCAACCACCTGCCCATGGAGGAGCAGCGAAGCGTCGCCCAAGCGTTGTTGGCTGTCATGGGTGCCCGGCCGCAGAGCGAAGAGTTCGGCCTCAACGAACTCCTGCACGCCCTGGCCTACGACAAGCACAGCGCCACCTCCATCGCCGGCTCCCTCGGGGCTGCCCGCGAGAACGCCCGGCGTGCGCGGGAGACTGTCTCCTCAGGACTCTGGGAGAGCCTCAACACCACGTACTACGGGCTGAACCAGCACCGTAAAGACGTCGTGGGGACGTACCGTTTCTGCAACTGGGTGCTGGAGCGTACCGCCATGGTAAGCGGGCTCGCTGACACCACCGTGAGCCACGACGAAAGCTGGCTGTTCCTCGTCCTGGGAAGGTCCCTGGAACGCGCCGACATGACGGCCCGTATGCTTTCCACCCGGGATGTCCTCTCGGCCGGAATGTCCTGGGTCAACATGCTCCGCTGCGCCGGTGCCTATGAATCCTTCCTCCGCACCCGGCGGGCGGCCTTCGGCGACCAGCACGCGGCCGAATTCCTGCTGCTGGACAGGCTGTTCCCGCGGTCCATCGTGTACGCACTCCGTGACGCCGATGAATGCCTCGCAAAGCTGGACCCGTCAGCCCAACGTGTGGGGTTCATTAACGATGCCCGCCGGATCGTTGGCCAGGCGCGCACGTTCCTGGAATTCCACCGCACTGATGACCTGATGTCCGAGCTTCCGGAGCACATGGAGCGCGTCCAGAAGGCCGTTTCCCAAGCATCGGATGCCATTTCCCGTAAGTATTTCAATCAGGCGGACGAACTTGCCTGGGTGGGAGAAGTTTCATGACCCGTCTCACGATCGTCCACAAGACCGGCTACAAATACAACAAGCGGGTTACCCTGTCCTACAACGAGGCCCGGATGACCCCGCTGACTGATCCGCAGCAGGTGGTGCTGGAATCGTCCATGAAGGTATCACCAAGCCAGGCGGCCGTCAGCAGCTATCGCGACTACTGGGGTACCCGGGTCACTGCGTTCGATATGCAGATGCCGCACGAGCATCTGGAGGTCGTGTCCACCACCACGGTGGAAATCCACCGGGTGGAGCGGATTCCGTCCGAGGCTGACCTTGTTGGCTGGGAAGTGCTGTCCCTGCCCGAAACGCTGAACAGGTTCAGTGACTGGATCCCGCAGTCCCAGCTCACCGGGCCGGGAACCGAAGTGTTGGGCATCATCCCCGGCGTCGTTGCCGGCCTCACTCCGCACGAGGCAGCCCTGGCCATCTTTGAATGGATGCGCGGCGAGATGACGTACATGAAGGGCACCACGGGTGTGACCACAAATGCCGAGGAAGCCTGGAACCAGCGCCAGGGTGTCTGCCAGGACCTGGCCCACCTCGCCATTGGTGCACTTCGCAGTTGCGGTATCCCCGCCCGGTACGTCTCCGGTTATCTGCACCCGCGTTCGACGGCGGAGATCGGCGAGGCGGTGGCCGGCCAGTCCCACGCGTGGCTTGAGTGGTGGGACGGAGAATGGCGCAGTTGGGACCCGACGAACCATAAGCCCGCCGGGGACTTCCACGTCACTGTGGCGAGGGGCCGGGACTACCGTGACGTTCCGCCTCTGAAGGGGATCCTCTCAGGCGGCGGCGGATCCGCGCTCAATGTGAGCGTGGAGATCACCCGGTTCGCCTGACCCCCTCACCGCACCGAATCGAACCCTATTCGTGACCGGTCCGTGTTGCCTGATCCAGTGGGGTCCACCACGTCAGTGGAGGGGTCACCTTGAAACGACGGCCCGTGACGACGTCGGGTGTGATTCGGACGAAGTGTTCCTTTTTGCCGCCCTCCCAGGGAAACAGGAACAGGCCAACGGTATCAAGGACCTCATCTGTGTCCCTCACCGGAGCGGCCTTTCCCTTGATGACAATGCTCCAGGCGATTCCGGTTTGCGGATCAACACCGTCCGCTTCGATGGCCACCGGCGTTTCCCCCACGGCCGCCCGGAGCTTGGTGCCATCTCCGGTCCGGAAAACCAGCGTGCCCCGGTCCACTTTGTAGTTAATCGGAAAGATGTCCGGGTGGTCCTCGACCCAAACTGCCAGCCGCCCCACGGAAACACTGCGCAGAAGCTGCCAGCAATCGCTGCTGCTGAGTTCTTCGACCCTGTCGTCCTGTTCATTGGTACTCATGACGCCGAGCCTACGCCCGGCCACAAGCCACTTCCAGAGGCGCATCCCGGCCAGCGAACTGATACCCGTCCCAGGAGGCCTGCAGGAGACCACCCCGTACGGAGTATTCTGGCGAGAGAGGCGGGGCACAGTTCCGCGGCAAAGAATTGGGGTTGGAGATGCATTCAGACGATGACG
Source organism: Arthrobacter rhizosphaerae (assembly GCF_023062595.1). GTDB lineage: Bacteria > Actinomycetota > Actinomycetes > Actinomycetales > Micrococcaceae > Arthrobacter > Arthrobacter rhizosphaerae. The sequence continues at coordinate 504,611 of NZ_JALLAN010000001.1, read as the reverse complement.
CCGCCCAGCCATATATTTCAGGCAGCCTTCGGATCGAAGACCTCCTGAAGGATTTTGTCTCCCGGGCGGGCGAGCTTCTCCAATCGCAGGAACGAATGGCAGGGCTCCTCGAGGCAGTCGTCGCAGTTGCCGAAGACCTCAGCCTTGATGCCGTGCTTGAGCGGGTGGTCCAATCCGCTTGTCGCCTTCTCCATGCACGTTACGGCGCCCTCGGCGTCATTGGCGAAAATCAGGCCCTCAGCACCTTTGTCAGTGTGGGGATCGACGGCGAACTGGAGCACCGGATCGGCCCACTTCCCACAGGACACGGCGTTTTGGGCCTCCTGATCCGGGACCCGCGCCCGCTTCGGCTCCATGATCTCCGACAGCATCCGGAGTCCTACGGGTTCCCCGAACACCACCCGTCAATGAGGACTTTTCTTGGTGTTCCCGTACGGGTCCGTGGTGTCGTTTTTGGCAACCTGTACCTGACTGAGAAGCATGGCGGCGGTGATTTCACGGTCGAGGACGAGGAACTTGCCGTGGCCTTGGCTGCAGCGGCAGGCGTGGCGATAGAGAACGCCAGGCTCTACGACGACGCCCGGCGTCGGGCCCTGTGGCTGGAGGCGTGTATGGAGGTCTCGGGTCTGATGCTGGGCAGCGACCACTACTACTCCGCTGGAGGGCTGGATCCTATTGCCGACCGTGCCCTCCATGAATCGGGGTCAGTACTGGCGCTTATCGCGGCGCCCTCGGAGGACGGTTCCGAATACGTTGTGGCCGGCGCCGCCGGTAAGCACTCCGCCCAGTACCAGGGCAAGCGGCTCGAACTCGATGTAAAGAAGCTGGAGGGGGTGCTGCACGGCGGGGATCCTGTTATCTTCGAGAGGACGGCGGAAGTGCTTGGCCCTGTTAGCCTGACAGCGAAAGGTCCGCTCCTGGCGGTGGCCCTCAGCACCCAGGGCGCCCATCATGGGCTGCTGTTGCTGATGCGCGACGGCGGCCAGGGGCCCTATTCCCGCACGGATGTGGAGATGGGGGCCGTGTTTGGATCGCACGTTGCGCTGGCCCTCGAGTTGGCGCGTGTACACAGGCTCCGGGAGCAGCTGATTGTATTCACTGACCGGGACAGGATCGCCCGGGACCTGCACGATCTCGTCATTCAGCGGCTTTTTGCGGCAGGCCTCAGTGTCCAGAGCCTAAACCGCTTTACGGGAGATGCGCGGGCGCTGGAACGAATCCGCGCCATCACCGGAGAGCTGGACGAGGTCATCAGAAGCCTCCGCGACACCATTTACTTCCTCAGGACAAGCGGAGGGGAATTGGAACCCCTCAGCAGCAGAATCCGCCAACTCGCCGTGAGCGCCGCAAAATCATTGCCGTTCTCTCCCGGCCTGACCATTCGGGGTCCGGTGGATTCTCTGGCGGGGGAGATTGCAGACAACATTGTGGCGGTGGTATCCGAGGGACTGAGCAATGCCATCCGGCACTCCGGTGCGGGGTCCATCGAGGTCTCCGTGACCGTGGGAGACGGAGTGGCACTGGTTGCGATTGCTGACGATGGCAACGGTTTCGGTGAACTCAAGCGAAGGAACGGCATCACGAACATGGAGGACCGGGCGCAACTAATGGGCGGCACCTGCACGATTTCAAGCGGTGAGGGGACAGGCACCAGGCTGGAGTGGTCAGTGCCCATCCAGCCCCGGCACTGAACGCACTGATTGGCTGGAGACCCCGGCGCTTATCTGGTGGCTCCTACTTGGCCGGTGTGCTCCCGGGAGAGGCCAGGGCGGTCTTATTGGCGATGTACACAGCGGCCTGCGTACGGCGTTCGAATCCCAGCTTGGCTAAAAGAGATGACACGTAGTTCTTTACTGTTTTTTCTGCAAGGAACATTTCCGCTGCTATCTGCCGGTTGGTCAGGCCGCCGCCCACAAGCTCCAGAACGCGCTGTTCCTGCGGCGTCAGCGCTGCAACATGAGGGTCGGGCTGGGACGACGACACCAGTTTATGAACCGTACTGGCCACCACGCCGTCCTCGAAGAGCGACTCTCCGGCAGCGGCACGGCGGAGGGCTCCGATGAGATCGGTCCCGCCGATTTCTTTCAGGACGTACCCCTTGGCCCCTGCCAGGATCGCTCCCCGCAAGGCTTGCTCGTCGTCGTAACTTGTGAGTATCAGGCAATTAATGGACGGGTCCACCGAACGTACGTCCCTGCAGACTTCAATTCCTGTGCCATCAGGAAGCCTGGCGTCCAGTACGCAGACGTCCGGGCGCAGAGCCGGAATCCGCCTGGTCGCCTCCACAGCGGAACCTGAACTGCCCACCACCAGAAATCCTTCATCCTCCAGCAGTTCCTGCAGGCCACGTCGAACGAGTTCGTGATCATCGAGAATAAAAACACGGATCAGGTTCTGTGCCTGGGCGGTTACCTCTGATGGGCTGTCTTGACGAGGAAGCATGATCCTTCTGTCCGGCCGTTTCGGCCATCTGCGGGTGAACAGTACCTCCGCTGCTCAAGGGCTACGGAAGGCACTGGTGATGCGGCTTCATTGTCGCAGCCGATGCAGGTTCCCACATCAGGCTCTGCAATTCTCAGTCACCGGTGGTTGGCGGACAAGGGCCGTTGGTCCTGCTATTCGAACGTGGACCGACGGGCGTCGGAGACCCTGGTGTTCCAAACATCAGGCTTATTCACCTTGAACCTGCGGCCGTTGAGGGCGCGGGGGGACAACCGTACATAGTGGTCCTTCCTTCCCGGGTGCCACGGTTCAAGGTTGAGCGCATCGGCTGCCGCTTTCTCCTCAACGTCATGGATGACCTCGGTATCGCCCCGGGCCACGACGCTCCAGGCCTCTTCAGTGTGCGGATCGTAGCCGTCAATCTCAAAGGCGGCAGGCTTGGCTGTCATAGCCCCCCACAACTTGATACCCCCGTCCGTTCGGAAGACGATACTCCTTCGCTCCAGGACATAATTCACCGGAAAGATCTCCGGATGGTTGTCCACAATGAGCGCAAGACGGCCTACAGCGGCGTCGTTGAGCAACTCCCAGCACTGGTCGATGGTGAGAATCCCGTCGGGAATGTCTGAAGTATCCATCTTCTGCACCCTACCCGTTCCTGCAACAAGAGGTCAGGGACCACGCCTCTTGTCGGATCACCAGGGACTGGGACGGTAATCCTTAAGGAAGACACCGTATTGGTCCTCCCCGTTCTCACCCATCACGATCGGATCGTAGACACGGGCGGCGCCGTCCACAAGGTCCAAGGGTGCGTGGAACCCTTCTTCCATCAACCGGACTTTTGTGAAGTGGGGGCGTTCATCGGTTATCCAGCCCGTGTCCACTGCTGTCATCAGAATGCCGTCCGTTTCCAGCATTTCCTGGGCACTGGTGCGGGTCATCATGTTCAGAGCGGCCTTGGCCATGTTCGTGTGAGGGTGGCCGGGACCCTTGTAGGCACGTGAGAACTGTCCCTCCATCGCTGAGACGTTCACGATGTACTTACGGTGGGCTGTGGACCGCTTCATGGCATCACGGAGCCTGCTGACCAGCAGGAAAGGCGCGGTGACGTTGCAGAGCTGAACCTCAAGCATTTCCAGCGGATCAACCTCATCCACCACTTGGGTCCAGCTGTTGATGGTCGCGAGGTCGGGAACCAGGCCGCCGGCGTCGATCGCTGTTCCCGAGGCAATCCTCTCCAGTGAAGCAGAACCGGTGGAGAGGGCGAGGGATGTGATGGCATCACCGGCGAGGACCGGATGCTCCAGGACACTGCTTGCCAAGGCAAGCGGATGTTTGTCATGGGCATGGCCGAACGTGACAAGTTCGGGTCCGCCGTTGGCGGCCTCCAACGCAACCGGCAAGGCTTCGTCCTCGGCGTCCACCAACGGTTTGTAGGCGTTTCCGGTCCGTCGGACGGTCTGCGCAGCATTGTTGATGATGATGTCCAGGGGGCCTGCTTCATTCAATGAATCCGTCAGCGCCATCACTTGGGACGGGTCGCGCAGATCAATTCCCACAATCCTGAGCCGGTGCAGCCAGTCTCCGCTGTCCTCCATGGCACCGAACCTGCGGGCAGCATCCTTGGGGAACCGGGTGGTGATGGTGGTGTGGGCACCGTCCCGGAGGAGCCGGAGCGCAATGTACATGCCGATCTTGGCCCGGCCGCCCGTAAGGAGTGCGCTTCGGCCAGTGAGGTCAGTCCTGGCATCCCGCTTGCCATGGTTGAAAGCAGCGCACTCAGGACACAGTTGATGGTAGAAGGCATCAACCTGCGTGTAGTGCTGCTTGCAGATGTAACAGGGACGGGACCTGATCAGGTGGCCGGCCACTTTGCCAGTGGCGGAAGGTTCGAGCTTGTTGCCCCGGGTCTCGTCATCAATCCGGTCAGGCGCTGCGGTTGCAGTTTGCGCAAGCACGGCCCGGTCTGCTTCGGAAATCAGGTCCCGCTTGGTGACCCGGCGGTGCCTCTTGACGGCTTTGAACATTTTTCCCGTGGCGCGGCGCACCGAGACGTAGTCGGGGTGCTCTTCGTCATAGGCATGAATCGTGTTCAGAACCTTGAGGCAGGCCTGGATTTCCTCAGGCGTCAGATCGGGGGAGTTCATTGTTCCGATTTTACAGCCTGAGGAGCACCAGCCTGCCTTGCGTCAGGTTAAGGCGTCATTCAGGAACGCGTTGTGACTGACTCCTTGGCAGACGCCGGGGCCACAACTCCTGCTGCCTGGATCTCGGCCGCCTTTTCGACGGAATCCCGGACCTCCGGATAATTCTCGGTCGCGGCCTGCACAGCATTGGGCACAAGGTGCAGGTTTGCTGCTGCCAGTGCCTTCTCATCTTCACCCGGTTCAGGAACCTGCTGGCCCTTGGAGAGCACGGTAATGCCGGATTCCGTGACCTTGAAGCCTCGGGCCCGGTCCAATTCAGGGTCCAGACCAATGGTTGCGCCGGCAGGTACCTTCACGTTCTTGTCGAGGATGGCGCGCTTCACCACGGCGCCAGCGCCGATCTGCACCTTATCCATCAGAACCGAATCCAGGACACGGCTGGCTGTGCTCACGTAGACGTCGTTGGAGAGCACTGAGCCCTCCACGATGCCACCGGAGATTACAACACCGCTCGCCACAATCGAATCGAGGGCGGTACCGACCGCATTGTTGCCACCGCGGACGAACTTTGCCGGCGGCGAGATGGTCTGGCGGGTATAGATGGGCCATTCCGAGTTGTAGAGGTTGAAGACGGGCAGGGGCGAGATGAGGTCCATGTGGGCGTCGTAAAAGGAATCGATAGTACCGACGTCGCGCCAGTACGTACGGTCACGCTCCGTGGAGCCCGGGATGTCGTTGAGAGTGAAGTCGTAGACTCCGGCTTCTCCGCGGTCAACGAAGTACGGGATGATGTCCCCGCCCATGTCGTGCTTGGTGTCCAGACGCTCCGCGTCGACCTGAAGTGCATCCACAAGGGCGTCCCGGTCGAAGACGTAGTTGCCCATGGAGGCAAGGAATTGCGTGGGATCAGCTGCCAGGCCAGGGGTGCTGGAGGGCTTTTCCACGAACGCCGCAATCTTGCGGGGATCGTCCTGGTCCACTTCGATGACACCGAACTGATCTGCCATGTTCAGTGGCTGGCGGACGGCTGCGACGGTGGCTTTGGCCCCGCTGGCAACATGGGATTCCACCATCTGGGCGAAGTCCATCCGGTACACGTGATCTGCGCCCACCACGACGACGATGTCGGGATTGGCGTCGTGGATAAGGTTAAGGGACTGATAGATGGCGTTGGCGCTGCCAAGGAACCAGCTCTTGCCAACGCGTTGCTGCGCCGGCACCGAAGCGATGTAGTTCCCGAGCTGCGTGGACATCCGCCACGTCTCGGAGATATGTCGGTCAAGGCTGTGGGATTTATATTGAGTGAGAACCACGATCTGCAAGTATCTGGAATTCACCAGATTCGACAACGCGAAGTCGATGAGCCGGTAGCTGCCTGCAAAAGGAACCCCGGGTTTGGCCCTGTCCGCCGTAAGCGGCATGAGGCGGTTTCCCTCGCCGCCTGCTAGGACAATGGCCAAAACTTTCTTATTCAACGGCATGTGGTCGCTCCCTGTACGCCTTCGTCACTCCCCAACAGCCCGGTAAGCCCGGACTCCTTCACACTAGAACAGTTAAGCGGGAACGACTACCTTGGGTAGCGTGCGTATAGACATTGTGACCAAAGAATTCCCGCCTGAGATCTACGGCGGCGCCGGAGTCCATGTGGCTGAACTGAGCCGTGTGCTGGCCCAGCATGTGGATCTTCAGGTGCGGGCCTTCGGAGCTCCGCGGGACGCCGACTACCATGGTGCGGGAGTGACCTCCTACTCCGTACCGGACGATCTTGGGGGTGCTAATGCTGCCGTCCAGACCCTGGGCGTTGATCTGCGGATAGTGCCGGACATTGCGGGGGCGGACCTGGTGCATTCGCACACCTGGTATGCAAACATGGCAGGCCATCTGGCATCCCTGCTTCACGGCATCCCGCACGTCCTCAGCGCCCACAGCCTCGAGCCGCTGCGGCCTTGGAAAGCCGAGCAGCTGGGCGGAGGCTACGCCTTGTCCTCGTGGGTGGAAAAGACCGCCTACGAGGCCGCCGCCGCCATCATCGCTGTCTCTGAAGGCATGCGCCAGGACATCCTGCGCAGCTACCCGGACGTTGATCCTGAAAAGGTCAAGGTGGTGCACAACGGTATCGATGTCAGCCTTTGGAACCGGGACGAGGGCACTGATGCCATCCGGGCCCTCGGCATCGATCCTGACCTGCCCAGTGTTGTGTTTGTGGGGCGCAACACCCGTCAGAAGGGCGTGCCATATCTGCTTCGTGCAGCGGCCAAGCTGCCCGCCGACGTCCAACTGGTCCTCTGCCTTGGCGCCGCCGACACGCCAGAACTCGCAGCGGAAACTGCCCGGCTGATCGAGGAATTGCAGAAACAGCGCACCGGAGTTGTGCTGGTGGAGCGGATGCTTCCCCGTCATGAACTCGTCCAGGTGCTCAGCCATGCAACGGCCTTCGCCTGCCCGTCCATCTACGAGCCCTTGGGGATCGTGAACCTCGAGGCGATGGCCTGCGGTGCCGCGGTTGTGGCAAGCGCCACCGGTGGAATTCCTGAGGTTGTCCAGCACGGGGAAACAGGGCTGCTTGTTGAACTGGAGCAGGTTACTGACGGCACCGGAACCCCGTTGGATCCGGAGAAGTTCGTTACAGAGTTCGCGGCCGCCCTCACTGAGGTGGTCTCGGATCCGCAGCGTGCCCGAGCCATGGGCAAAGCCGGCAGGCTCAGGGCTGAGGAGCACTTCTCCTGGGAATCCATCACTGAAACCACCCTTCAGGTTTACCGCTCAGTTCTGTCCTGAAGTCAGACTTCTTATTCGCCCGCCTCGCGTAACCTGCGCGGCCGGTCGCGGTAAGAGCTAAACGACGACGACGGCGCCGTTCCCCTCAGCAGGGGAGCGGCGCCGTCGTCGTCTGCCCGGCAAGTCTCGCCGGAACAGTGTTCGGGTCAGCTCTGTGTCGGCTTTCCGCCGGCTTGGCGCGCCAGGATGGATTTCTCGTCAACGGGCGCCTGCCCGCTGGCCCGCTGCGCCCGGAAATAATCGCGGGCTTCGTCCTGGCGGGTCTTCTCGGCGCCTGTGGCGATGGCTGCACGAAGGTGCTCGGGGCCGTACCCGAAGGCGTCTACCAGGTCCAGGGCGTGAGGGCGGATCTTGATGAGCAGCCGGTTGATGTAGTCACCCACGGTACGTCCGCGCTGCATGGAGAGCCGCCCGTTCATCAGGTACCATGAGAGGTTTTTCTCGATCAGCGAGAGGCCGAAGAGATCACGAAGCCAGGTAAGGACGGTTTTGGTGCCAGGGTCAGCTACCTGGTTGAGCGCTTCCGTGAACGCTTCCCACTGGAGCAGCTCGGCATGGGCCTGTGCTGCATCGATCAGATCGTCCTGATGGAGGTTGAAAACGGCAGCAGCCTGGTGCTGGGGCAATTTGCTGGCGCCTTTGAGCGCGGAACCCACCTCGGCCACCATCGATTGCACCCGCTCGGTAAGCAAGGCGCGCTGACCCTCCTCGTGCCGGAGCGCTATGGCCGCCTTCTGCGGTGATCCGGTGTCGGCCACGAACTGAGCCACCTGGCGGAGGCCTGTGCGGTGGATCGCGACGTCGGCCGCCTGGCCCACGACATATCGCGCCAACACGCCGAAGTCCACGTTGCGGAATTCGTTGGCGTAGTCGGCGAGGAGCCGCTTGGCGACGAGCTGAAGCAGGACAGTGTTGTCGCCTTCGAACGTGACGTAGACGTCGAGATCTGCCCGCAGCGACGCGAATCGGTTCTCAATCAGGAACCCGGCTCCGCCGCACGCTTCCCGGCATTCCTGCAGCGTGTCCAACGCGTGCCATGTGCTCAGGGGTTTGAGGGCGGCGGCGAGGGTTTCCAGGTCCTGGCGGTCTGCGTCGGAGTCGTGGGCCCCGGAGAAAACGTCGTCGAACTTCTGCAGCAGCTGTTCATGCGCAAAGCTCGCGGCGTAAGTCGTTGCCAGCCTGGTGAACAGGCGGCGCTGGTGCCGTTGGTAATCCAGCAGCACCTCCTCCTCGGTGGGGGAGGAGGCATTGAACTGACGCCGTTCGGTGGCGTACTGAATGGCCGTCTTCAGGGCAAGCTTGCTGGCTGCCACTGCAGCACCATCAAGGGAGACACGGCCCTGGACCAAGGTTCCGAGCATCGTGAAGAACCGGCGGCCGGGACTGGCGATAGGGGAAGTGTAGGATCCGTCGACGTCGACGTTTCCGTAGCGGTTCAGGAGGTTTGTCCGGGGGATCCGGACAGCTGAGAAATGCAGACGGCCATTGTCAATGCCGTTAAGTCCGCCCTTGACGCCGTCATCCTCCCCGCCGATGCCCGGCAGGAATTCTTTCGTGGCAGGATCACGGAGTTCAACATAGAACGCGTGCACCCCATGGTTAACGCCCAAAGTCACAAGCTGGGCAAAAACTACGGCACCGAGGCCGTCAATGGCCGCATTGCCGATGTAGTCCTTCCACGCAGCCCTGAACGGCGTGTCGATCACGAATTCCTGGGTAGCAGGCTCGTAGGTAGCGGTTGTGGCTATGCTGGCGACGTCCGAGCCGTGGCCGGTCTCGGTCATCGCGAAGCAACCAGGAATGTCGAGGTTCATGATGCCGGGCAGCCACTTGCGGTGGTGGTCCTCAGTGCCCAGATGCATCACCGCGGAACCGAAGAGGCCCCACTGTACTCCGGCCTTGATCTGCAGGGACGGATCCGCCGTCACCAGCTCCTCAAACCCTGCAATGTTTCCGCCATGGTCATCTGAACCACCGAGCGACGATGGGAAGGCGCGGTGAACGGCTCCGTTGTCCACAAGGAAACTCAGCTGGCCGAAAGTACGCTTGCGGTGCTCCGTGTGCGTAAGGCCTTCGGTCTTGTGCAGCTCAGGACGGGCAGAGAGGTCACGAGCCTGCCTGCGGATGTCGGCCCATTTACCCAGGAGTTGCTCGCCTAGCGCGGCAACGTCAATGGCCGGGTGACCCGTGATGGCCTTGGGTGCACTGGCATCTGGGGAGGTGCCGGTGCGGTCCACTACTTCTGTCATGTCTGTTCCTTCGGTTTTTCTGACAACGTCCTGAAGAGGTTTTGACAGGTTCTTCTAGGTTTTTGATGGTGGCTTGGACAAAGCGAGGGTGCTGCTTTCAAGTTCTGGAGCGATTCCAACGCATAACCAGGAGGTAATTTGACGGGCCATAGTCTCTTGGTCCGGCTTGTCTGGTGAAGCGGGGCTGGCCAGCCATTGTTCGCCCGCGTTCCTGACTAAGCCAATGGCGGCGGTGGGCCAGTAGCCGATTACGGACTCCTTGCCGCTGCCGCCAAGATGCGCGCGCATGGGGCGGGCGATCATGCCGCTGATGGCTTCGAAAAAGTGGCCCAGAGCTCCTGCAGTGGCTATCGCACCGCCGGAGTGGTCCGACTCGGCTGCAGGGTACTTCGTGACGAAGGTGTAGACGCTGGGGCTTGTTTCGGCCATTTGCAGATATGCCGAAACCATCGCAAACAAACCTTCCCGGGGTGTCTGCGCGCTCTGGGCAGCCTCCTGGATGCGGCGCTGCATCTGGCTCAGGACCACCTCTCCAACGGCTTGCTGGAGTCCTGCCTTGTCGCCGAAGTACCGGTAAAAGACTGACTTCGAGGTGCCTGCTGCAGCAGCGATTTCCTCCATCGAGGCGTCGCTGCCCAGAGCGTGAACCGCCTTGCGGGCGGACTTTATGAGTTCACGACGGCGTTCCTCGCGGTGGGTCTGCCAACGGGAAGCCCTCCCGTCCACGGCGTTATCGGCAGGCTTCCGGGCCTCTGCTGAAAGGATGTTCACGATACCCAGCGTATCAGGTACGCTGGGTATCGGTAATCAGCTTCGTTTGAAGGAGAGAGCACATGTCCGAAACCGGACGCGAGGAATCAGTCGTTCAGCCAACCCAAGGGACCCAGGGGCAGCTACGGAAAGCTGTGGTGGTGGGCGGCAACCGCATCCCCTTTGCCCGCACCGGGGGCGCGTACACGAAGTCTTCAAACCAGGACATGCTGACGGCCGCCCTGGATGGACTGATCGCCCGTTTCGGCCTGCAGGACGAACGAATCGGCGAAGTGGCGGCGGGTGCAGTCCTGAAGCATTCGCGCGACTTCAACCTCACGCGTGAGGCAGTCCTTGGCTCCCCGTTGGCGGCCGAGACGCCTGCCTACGATGTGCAGCAGGCCTGCGCAACAGGGCTGGAGACTGTCCTTGGACTCGCCAACAAGATCAAACTCGGGCAGATTGATTCCGCCATCGCCGGTGGCGTTGATTCTGCCTCGGACGCCCCGATTGCGGTCAGTGAAGGCCTCCGTGAGGTCCTCCTGGACCTTAACCGGGCCAAGACGCTCCCGCAGCGGCTCAAAGTCCTGAGCAAGCTCAGGCCGAAAGACCTTGCTCCGGATGCGCCGAACACCGGCGAACCGCGGACGGGACTCTCAATGGGTGAGCACCAGGCGCTTACCACTGCCCAGTGGAAGGTCACGCGGGAGGCCCAGGACGAGCTCGCTTACAACAGCCACCGCAACCTCGCTGCTGCGTACGATGCCGGCTTCTTCGATGACCTCCTCACCCCATACAGAGGCTTGACCAGGGACTCGAACCTGAGGCCTGACACCTCCATTGAGAAACTGGCCACGCTCAAGCCTGTGTTCGGCAAGAACCTTGGTTCCGAGGCAACGATGACGGCAGGCAACTCCACACCCCTGACGGACGGGGCCTCCACCGTGCTGTTGGCTTCTGAAGAATGGGCGGACGCCCACGATCTTCCTAAGCTGGCCACGGTCATCGATGGGGAAGCCGCCGCTGTCGACTTTGTGCATGGCAAGGATGGACTGTTGATGGCTCCGGTATTTGCCGTCCCGCGGCTCCTCGCCCGCAACGGGCTAACGCTCGACGACTTCGACTTCTTCGAGATTCATGAGGCATTTGCAGGAACCGTGCTGAGCACCCTCGCCGCCTGGGAAAATGAAGAATTTGGCCGCACCCGGCTGGGCCTGGAAGGTGCCTTGGGTGTTGTGGACAGGTCCAAACTCAATGTGAACGGCTCATCACTCGCCGCAGGCCACCCCTTCGCCGCTACGGGAGGACGCATCGTGGCTTCCCTCGCCAAGATGCTGCATGCCAGGGGGCAAGTCGACGGACGGCCTTCCCGAGGACTCATCTCGATCTGTGCTGCAGGCGGCCAGGGCGTTGTGGCCATACTGGAATCACACTAGGGGGAAGCAATGACCGATACTTACACTCAATTCGTCAGCAGCGGGCCAGGTCGGAAAGTCGCCCGGAAAATAGGGCTTCCGCAGCCGGTAATCCTGCGGCGGCATAAGCCCGGGCAGCCGCTGGTCCCGGGCCCCATCCTCATCGAGGGGTCGACCGAGGGAGCGGATGCTCTGGCGTCGACGCTGCTGTCGTGGGATCTCGACGTCCGTCGGCACGCCGTTCCGAAAGAACGCCTGGGTGCCGTCATTCTGGTCCTGGATGAGTTGACCCACCCTGATGGCCTGGAAAAACCCGTGCTCACAGCAGCGACTTCCCTCAGGGACCTCGCTCCGAATGCCAGGGTGATCACCCTCTCCCGGCATCCGGGAAGCGCCCCGGACGCCGCCACGGCGGCAGCCCGACAGGGTGTGGACGGATTGCTGCGTTCACTGGCCATGGAGCTGCGATCCGGCGCCACGGGAAACGGCATCCTCCTGGCGGACGGCGTGTCCACCACCAGCCCCAGCACCCTGGCTGCACTCCGGTTCCTGCTGTCCGGGAAATCCGCTTTCGTTGACGGTCAGTTCATCACGGTGGGTTCGCCGGCGGGTAAACTCCCCGACGACGTCGAGAAACCGTTGGCGGGGAAGGTCGCCGTCGTTACGGGCGCTGCGCGCGGCATTGGGGCGGCGATCGCCCGCACCCTGCACCGCGACGGCGCCACTGTCTTAGCCGTGGACGTTCCGGCGGCGGGCGATCACCTTGCAGAGGTTGCCAACGAGGTCCATGGAACCGCGCTGCAGTTAGACATTACGCGGGAGGACGCTGGTCAGAAGATCATCGACCACGCGGTGTCGCGCTACGGTCACCTGGACATTGTTATCCATAACGCCGGCATCACCCGTGACAAGCTGCTGGCAAACATGGACCACAACAGGTGGGCGTCAGTTTTGGCCGTCAATATTGCCGCTCAGCTGCGAATCAACGAGGCATTGCTGGCATCGGAACACTTCCGCAGCTCCCCGAGAATCGTGTCGGTAGCATCCACCAGCGGAATCGCAGGAAACCGCGGCCAGACCAACTACGCGGCTTCCAAAGCCGGCGTCACGGGGATGGTGAGGGCAACCGCTCCTTTGCTCGAGCCTCACGGGGGAACCATCAATGCTGTTGCCCCAGGATTTATCGAAACGGAGATGACTCGGCGTGTTCCGCTGGTGCGGCGGGAAGTTGGGCGAAGGCTCAATTCCCTGAGGCAGGGCGGCCAACCCGTCGACGTCGCCGAGGCCATCGCTTTCTTGGCGAGTGACGCGGCGGGTGGAATTTCAGGGCAAGTGCTTCGCGTATGCGGGCAGAACATGGTGGGGGCATGAGCGACCCTGGACCCGTTGTCCTGGGGGATATGCCCTCGCTGTCAAAGCTCTACGTCAACGCCGCTGCTACGGCTGCCCGCCGCCGCCTGCTCGGGACCGATCTGGGTACAGCCTTGCCCGAAAGCAGCCATGAGGTGCGAGGGATAATGGTCGACGTCGAGAAACTCACCGCCTACCAGCACCTCATCGGCGAGCCAGCCACTGACGTGCTGCCCGCGGGTTTCATTCACGCTCTTGCCTTTCCCGTGGCGATGAGTGTTATGAACCGGGATGACTTTCCGTTGCCGCTGCTGGGCATGATCCATCTCCGGAACGCTGTGGAGCAGAGAAGGGCCATCAGTTTTACTGAACCCCTGGATATCACAGCCTCAGCGGTGAACCTGCGGGGTCACCGGAGTGGAACGCAACTGGACATGGTTGCCGAGGCCCGCAGCGGAAAAGGCGACGCCGTCCTCTGGCGGGGTATCTCCACCTATCTGGCTAAGGGTGTCTTCCTGCCAGGCATAGACAAGCCATCGGTCCACATGGTCCAGGCCGATTTCAGGCCTACCAACCCGACTGGGCTTTGGCAGCTTGGCGTGGATACAGGCAGGGCCTACGCCGCTGTCTCAGGTGACTTCAACCCCATTCACCTCAGCGCCTTGAGCGCGAAAGCCTTGGGTATGCGCAGATCCATTGCCCATGGGATGTACCTCGCTGCCAGGGCGCTGGCCGATGTGGGGGCAGTCAAGGGCGAGGCTTTTAACTGGGACGTCTCCTTTGAAGCGCCGGTTTTCCTTCCCGCACGGGTAGCCCTGGATATCACCACCGTCCAGGCCGATGGGGGCGCCTGGGAGCGGTCTGATTACGTGGCGTGGAGCCCGAAGGCAGGGCGGAAGCATTTCAGCGGGTCAGTAACCTCGAGGTAGATCCGGTAGAGCATTTGACTAGCTCATACCTGATTTGAGTACGCGGAGGATCCTGTGCAGGCTCAGGAGGATGGATTCGGCCGCGCTGGGCGCGTCCGAATCCGTGTCATCCGACACCAGTCGTTGCGCGAGGGCATGCACTGTTGCGTCGGCCTCGTCCCGTAGTTCTTCCAGCCGCTTCGCATCCCCTTCCTCCACAGCGAGCAGCAAAGCCCCGACGGCGGCAAGGGCCTCGCTCAGCGGCTCACTGTAGGGGAGCGGAATGACAAAGAGGGTGTCCTGGTCCCAGATAACGTCGGCCAGGACCTCCGTCATGTCCTGGACATGGAAAGTTATGCGTTCCAGGTCACGGAGGTTCCTGTAGTCCAGGTCCACGTCCCTTGGGTGGAGTTTCCGCCGCGGGTTGGCGCGGCGGCTGGCGTCGGCCTTTTCCACTGCAGTCCTGAGCGAGCGGGCTGATTGGGCGAGTTCATCTGAGCGGCGGGACCAGTCATCATGCTGCGGAGGCCATTTTTCTTCGACAGCCTCACCCATATCGGAGATCTGCTGAGCCAGGGCCCCCCGGAATTGTGTAAGGCTCACCGCCACGGCATTGAAATGAAGGGGCGGGAAAACAAGCAGGTTAACTGCGATGCCAACCACAACACCGGTACCCATCTGCAGCAGGTAACCGAACGAAAAATCATCAGGGTTGTGCCCGCCCACCAACAACACCAGCAAGGCGGCAGTCGGAATCCAGTCCCGCCCGGCGCCCAGGCGTGGAAGGCCGGCAAGGAGGATTCCAAGGCCCATGACCAACGCAACGGTGATGGGGGATGGCCCGCCGAGGCTCACCAGCATGAACGCGAGACCGATGCCCAGCCCGAGCCCGACGAGTGTCTGGAGCCCCTGCCGCATGGAACCTGCCACGTTCTCGTACATCACCACGAGGGCGCCGAGGGGAGCGTAGTACGGATAGTCAGCAGCAGACCCCGGCATCCAGGGGGCGATCAGAAAGGCCAGGCCCGCCGCTAAAGCCGCTTTCGCCGCAAGTTGGAGGCGGGACAACGCGAAAACCCCGGATACGCCTACCGTAACCAGGCCCCACATTCGCCTCCGCGCGGTCCCGCGGCTCTGTACTCCAGGTAATCGTGTGCTCATCTGGCCCCACCCTAGGACTGGGGCATAGATGTTACAAATGGATTAACCTGCTAACTCCGGACAGCGGCTTCCGCAGAGTTGGAAGAAGCTACCGCCGCCTGGCGAACCGCGTGGGCGAGCCGGTGTGCCCGTCCCGGCGTTCGGCCGTCCTCCTGCCGCCTGGGAACGTACCCGAAACCGATGCCATACGAAGGGTCAGCAAATCCAAGCGCCGCATTGGCTCCCTCGTGCCCGAAAGCGCGGTAGCTGCCGAAGTTCCGGCTCGGGTGAGCCTTCATAAACCCGACGGCGAAGGCGTTGTCCTGCCCTGATGACCTGTCCAGCCCCCAGACACGTTCCTGGGTCATGGCGCTGATCGTGGCTTCCGTCAGGAACGCCGCACCGCCGTCGACACCTGTGATGGCGGCGGCGTACAGGCGCGCCAGTCCTCCGGCGGAGCCCACACCTCCCGCGCTGCTCATGCCGTTGGCGCGGATAATCCGGTGGTTGGGAAGTTCCATGATAGAGCTGACGCCGCTGTTGCTGTTCAGCCCATCAAGGCTCAGCGGGTCCTCCCACGGCAGGCTGTCATCGACGTCGTACAGAACGTTCCGGTAACGGGGCTCCTGGTCCTCCGGAAGACCGAGGAAAAAGTCGATGTCCAAGGGCACGCGCAGTCGGGAATCGTACAGTTCCTGAAGGGAGATGCCCGCAGTGCGGCGGCAGAGTTCCTCCATGAGGATTCCGATGGTGAGGGCGTGATATCCGAAGGTAGTTCCCGGCAGCCACAGTGGTTCGGCAGCCGCCAGCTTCTCGGCCGCGGCTTCGGTGGTGAACTCATCCAGGCGGAATCCGCCTTCGATCCCCAACAGTCCTGCCTGATGTGAGAGCGCCTGGGCTACTGTCAGCCCGCCTTTGCCGTGGACAGCAAATTCGGGCCAGTAATGGGCCATCCTCTGTTCAAGGTCCAGAATCCCGTCCTGCACCAGAAGCGCAACCACGCACGCAGCAACTCCCTTGCTGCATGAGTAGGTTCCGGTGATGTCGCCCGGATTGAAATCCGGGCCCCCGACCAAATCCACCACCTTGCGGCCTTGTAAATAGACCGAAACCTGCGCGCTGTAGAGAGGGTCCTCGGCGAGGAACGATTCGAAGAGGTCCAGTACGCCGCCGAATTCTGGATCCACATGGCCATCTGAGAGTTGCATGGATCCAAGATACCCACAGATTCCCGGGACCTCTTTTCATTCCGCCCCGTGCCCGGGAGGGACTTCCTCTCCTGCCTTGACCGGACCGGGCGGAGTGCCATCCCCAAAAGGCCGGCCCCCAAGGGATTCCCGCCCGTGTTCGGTGAGCCAACCTGACAGTGCAGGGCCACGGGGGGCTATGCCGGTGGGATTGATGTCCTCATGGACTATGTAGTAGTGCTGCTTGATCTGTACGAAGTCGATGGTGTCCCCAAACCCCGGGGTTTGAAACAGGTCCCGTGCGTAGCTCCAAAGAACAGGCATCTCGCTCAGTTTCTGGCGGTTGCATTTGAAGTGCCCATGATAGACAGCGTCGAACCTGGCCAGAGTGGTGAAGAGCCGGACATCAGCTTCGGTAATGGAATCACCCACGAGAAACCGTTGGCCCTCCAGTCGCTCCTCCAACCAGTCCAGTGCCGTCCATAGGCGCTCGTAGGCAGCGTCATAGGCTTCCTGGGATCCGGCAAATCCGCAGCGGTAGACGCCGTTGTTGATCTCGGTGAAAACCCTCTTGTTCACCTCGTCTATTTCGTGCCGCAGGGAGTGCGGATACAGGTCCGGGGCTCCAGGACGATGGAACCCACGCCATTCCGTGGAGAGGTCGAGGGTGATCTGCGGAAAGTTGTTGGTCACCACCTGGCCGCTGGAAACCTCCACGATGGCGGGAACGGTAATGCCCCGAGGATAGTTGGGAAAGCGCTTGAAGTATGCTTCCTGAAGCCGCTCGATGCCAAGAACGGGGTCCCGGCCGCCCTCGTCCAAGTCGAAGGTCCATGACCTGGAGTCATGCGTTGGCCCGGGTTGGCCGAGTGAGATGACCTCTTCCAGGCCCAATAACCGCCGCACTATAACCGCACGATTTGCCCAAGGGCATGCCCTTGCGGCGATGAGCCGGTAGCGGCCCGGCTCCACCGGCCACCCCGGCTCACCATTGGGCCCGGCGGCACCATTCGAGGTGATGCGGTCCTCGATGTAATTCGTATCCCGGTTAAATTCGCCACCCGTAACGTAGGCACCCTTGGTACTGAAACCCGGCGAGGTGGTGGAGTCCGTGCTCTGACCTGTTTCCTGACTCATCTCTTCAGACTAAACCCGGCTTCCACAGGAGTGGCAAGCTGCGGGAGGTCAGGGAATTGCGATCGCGAAAACAGCTGAAATGGGTTGCCAGGCAAAGAGCCAGGCTGCCCCCACCACACTGCTAAACAGTACGATCCAGACTCCGGAGGGAATCGACGTCGCGCGATACAGCAAGTAGGCATCTGAGGTGGCCAGCTGTTCCCTGCGTCTGAAATGTACGTGGATAAGTTTTCCGAGGTCCCTCACAGCAGCCACGAGCAACGCCAGGCCCAGAACGATGACCAGATGGCTGTTAAGCTCCGGCGGTACGAAGAGAACCAGAGCACAAGCCAACAGGATTCCCGCGGCCATGATCAGCACCCCGACTGCATTGCGGATGAAGAGGAGCGCCGCCAGCAGAATAATGACGCCGAGGGACATTGCCGCCGGACCCCAACCGTTGAACCCTGCCCAGACCAGGGAAGCTCCCACTATCGCCGGCACCGGATATCCCCAGAATCCCGACCAGATGGCAGGAAAGCGGCCGCGGCTAAAAGACAGCGTGGTTCCTGAATGGTTTAACCTGAGCTGGATACCGCCCAGCCGTTGACCGCTGGACAGCGCAGCAAAGGCATGGCCGAGTTCATGAACCACAGTGGCCAGGAGTCCGAAATACTTCCAGGTCGCTCTGGGCACGGAAAGCACAATCGCCACTGCAATGACCATGAGGAGTTCCGGGAGTGGGACGACGGGAACGGCGGCCTGCGAAAATCCGGCAACGATCCGCTCCCATAACATCTCCAGCAGGTTCATTCGGGAAAGCGTTCGGAGTCAGCCATAGGGATCTAGGCTAGCGTGGGAGACCCCCGCGAGTCTAAAGCTCCAAATCGTCGTCCCACGCCTCCACCGTGAGCCAATAGAGTTAGGGCCATGGCGGATCACACGGGAATTGATCAGACGGAAAACTCGCAGGCGCTGCTCAGGGAATTGGCAGCTGCCCATGGAGTCGGAACAGTATTCCAGGGCTGGGACGGCGCAGAACGGAAGGTCTCTGATGCCACGTTGAAAACCGTGCTTGGTGCGCTGGGCGTGGATACGGATACCGATGAAGGGATACGGGCCGCAATCCATGACGTCGAACTGGCACCATGGAGGAGGATTCTGCCTCCCGTGGTGGTGGTCCGGGAGGGCCAGGAATTCCATGTGGAGGTACACGTGCCCCAGGGGAAGGCCGTGCGCGTCTCAATCACGAGTGAAGATGGCCTCCACCACGACGTCCTTCAAAAAGATGATTGGGAAGAACCCCGTTTAATCGATGGCATACCCACTATTCGGGCAACCTTCGCCATTCCCGAATACCTGCCCCTTGGCTGGCATACCTTGCAGGCGGACGTTGAAGGCACACATGCCGAGTGTGCCCTCGTGGTCACGCCGGAAATCTTGAAGACAAGCGTCGACCTCGCTCAAAACCGGAGTTGGGGTTTGCTGGCCCAGCTGTACTCGGTGAGATCCAGCCGCTCCTGGGGGATCGGAGACTTCAGTGACCTCACGGATCTGGCGGCGATTTCGGGCGAGGATGGGGCTGGCTTCATCCTCGTCAACCCGCTGCATGCGGCCGAGCCCCGCACGCCCATTGAAGACTCACCGTATTTGCCCACAACGCGGCGCTTTTTTAATCCTCTGTACATCAGGGTGGAGGAGATCCCCGAGTACGCCTATCTCGAGCCGGGCAGCCGGGCACATGTAGAGAAGTACGCATCCCAGCTCTATCCTGCGAACCAGACAAGCGACCTGCTGGACCGCAATTCCAGTTATGGTGCCAAGCTCGCAGCGCTGGAACTGATTTTCGACGTCGAGCGCAGTGCCTCCCGCTCGCGTCAGTTCGAAAGATTCCGCGCAGACCAGGGAGCCGGACTCGCTGACTTCGCGCTCTGGTGCGCGCTTGCTGAAAGGCTTCACCCTTCGGCGCCTGAATGGCGTGCTGAGGCAGCTTCACCGTCCACCCCATATTCGAACGAGCAACGTGAACTGCTGGCAGACAGGGTGGAGTTCCACAGTTGGCTGCAATGGATCTGTGACCAGCAACTGGAGTCCGCACAGCGTGTAGCCAAGCAATCGGGCATGGCACTGGGCGTCATCCATGACCTCGCGGTAGGCGTAAAAACGAACGGCGCAGATGCCTGGATGCTCGCCGATGTTTTGGCGCATGGAGTGACAGTTGGCGCCCCTCCCGACATGTTCAACCAGCAGGGTCAAGACTGGTCCCAACCCCCTTGGCATCCGGCAAGGCTTGCAGAAGCAGGGTATGCGCCATACCGGGACATGCTCCGAACCATCCTCCGGCATGCAGGCGGCGTGCGCGTCGACCACATCCTGGGCCTCTTCAGGCTCTGGTGGATTCCGAAAGGGAGCGGTCCCGAACAAGGTGCTTACGTCTACTACGATCACGAAGCACTGATCGGGATCCTGGCTCTTGAAGCCCAGCGGGCCGACGCTGTGGTAATTGGTGAGGATCTTGGCGTCTTTGAGCCCTGGGTGCGGGGTTACCTGTCGGAGCGCGGGATTTTTGGAACCTCCATTCTTTGGTTCGAGCAGGACGCCGGCGGGCCCTTTGTACCGGACAGATACCGTCAGCAGTGCCTCACCAGCGTCAATACGCATGATTTGCCTCCGACTGCTGGTTATCTCGCCGGGGAACACGTGACCCTCCGCGAATCCCTAGGCTTGCTCCGCCGCCCGGTGGAGGAGGAGCGGGCAGAAGCGGCAGCTGAGCAGAAGGCTGTGTTGGCCCTTCTTCGTGAGCAGGGTGTGCTCCTGGACGCCCCTGGTCCTCGGAATCGGCAGGATCAACAGGAACCGGCCCTGCGGCAACAGGAAATTCAACGGATTGTGGAGGCCTTGTACGCCTTTACCGTCCTGACGCCGTCGTCCCTTTTGGGTATTGCGCTGGTGGACGCCGTGGGGGAGACACGGACCCAGAACCAGCCTGGAACGCATGAGCAGTACCCTAATTGGTGCATTCCCCTGGCGGGTCCTGATGGTGCTGTTCTGGTCGAGGACCTGGATGCAAACATGCGCTACAGGTCATTGGTTGACCGGGTGAGGAACATGCTTCAAGAGGGGGCTCGACGGCAGCTTGGAGAATAGCCTCTGTTGACTTCCTCACACTTGCCCCGTCCGTGCATTTTTGGGCTTTCCGCCGTCCCATACTGGATGTTGAGCGGCATGGTGACGCGGTGGCAACGAGTGAGGGATTCATGATGAAGAAGGAATACGTTCCAGGAGCGGCAGTAGCAGGGGGCGTCGTCTTGTTTTGGATGGTTGGACTTCTGGGTGGGTTCTCCTTCCTCAGCGATCCGAAGCCCCTTGTAACCACCCTGACCTGGCTGATGCTGGTCTATGTAGCCGTCGCCGCCACATTGATTGCTGGTTCTCTTGCTGTAGCGGACCTCTTCCGTCGCAGCCTGCGCAACAGGCAATAGCAGTCGTTTTCCCGCTTGCCTGAAAAGGGTTCAGGAAGCCTTCTGAGTGCTCTTCCTCCCTTCCCTTTGCAGTCCTAAACTGAAGGCATCAGCAGCCGACAAAATCGGCTCCGAGCAGGGGAGGACCAGCAATGGGACTTGGCGACAAGATGGAAAATGCCGGCGAGAAAATGACCGGTAAGGCCAAGGAAGCCGCGGGCAAGATGACGGACGACGAGCGGCTCGAAGCTGAAGGTGAAACAGACCAGGCCAAAGCGGACCTGAAGCAGGCAGGCGAAAAGGTCAAGGACGCCTTTAAGCGCGACTGAACGACATTGATACCGGGGGTGCTTCCAGCGAACGGGAAGCACCCCCCTATTTTTTTGCCTTCCGGCCGAACCAGAGCCTGGTACAGCGGCCCTGCGATATGGGCGGGTCGCGTGACGAAATACCGTGCACCGGCCTTATCATCCGACACAATGATGAGGGCACGTGGATTATTGGGGGATGCCGTCTTTCGACGGTGCTGCAGCCCGGAGTCCTTGGGCTACCTCACCATTTCATCGAAAGGCACCACCATGACCCACCCCTCCGCTGAAAACCCTGCGGATAACAGCGAGTCAACAGCGCCGGCATCGGACCAGTCGGCTCCGGTCGGACAGTCACCGTACCCACCGCAGGCGCCACACCAGTACCAGGCCCAGCAGCCTCCCGCCGCGCCCGCATACCAGCAGCCGCCCGCTGCGCCCGCGTACCAGCAGCCTCCCGCAGAGCAGCCCCAGTACCTGCAGCCTCCCGCCGCGCCCCAGTACCAGGCCTATCCGCCGGCGGCACCCCAGCAGTACCAGGGCCAATACCCTCAGATGTCCCAGCAGCCTCCGATGCCCAACCAGGCCTACGGCTACCCCCAGCCGAAGTCCAAGATTGCCGCCGGGCTCTTAGGAATTTTCCTCGGCGGACTCGGCATCCACCGCTTCTATCTTGGGTACACCACAATCGGAGTCATCCAGCTTGTCCTGACAGTTGTGGTGGGAATCTTCACATTGGGCCTGGTAGGGCTCTGGGGCGTCGTGGAAGGCATCATGATTCTTGCCGGTGCCAGCTACTTCCAGCGGGACGCCAAGGGCATCCCCCTGCGCGAGTAACTAAACAACTCAGGATTAAACCGGGGAACACCTATGACACAAATTATTTATGACAAGCCAGAACAGCTCGAGCAGATAAACGCGGGGCTCCTGCAAGGGGAAACGGTATATGCGGTCTACGACTGTATCGGCGTCGGAACGGGCTTTGTAGGCATTACCAACATGCGCATTATTTTGCAGGACAAGAGCTTCGTCGGTAACAAGGTTGCCGTCGTTTCCGTGCCCTATAAGAACATTCGCTCGGTCTCCATGCTGTCCAACAGGTCAATGCTGGGCCGCTTCGCATCGTCTTCCAGTATCGGGATTGATACGGGCGGCAGCATCAAAGAAGCGGATTTCCGTGGTGACGACAAGGCCAAGCACGCCCACGACCTGATTCTCTGGAACGTGCTGCAAACGAGGTAGAGCGTTCCCAAAGGGCGGTCCGGTGAACTGGCCGCCCTTTGTTGTGGGCTTTTACCGGAAGTCTTGCTCTGCCAGGTCCTTTATCGACTTCGGTGTGTGGCGTCCGAGGCGCCGGTCCAGGGCGACGCGAAGCTTTGCTGCCGCCGCCCTCACCCGCTGATCAGACCCCTGTGCCGAGACACCGATTTTGGCGGCACTCGTCCGCGCAGGCCGGACTTCGAGGTCCTCATCTCTTTCGATTACCGACTTCCAGGCAATGTCGAGCAGCCTCAACTCTTCCTCCCGGGCCAGCTCGCTCTCGCTAAGAACGGACAGCGCTGCCAGTCCGAGGGCCTTTACATCGTCCTCGCTGCCCAACGCCCTGTCCATGGCCCACTGCGTGCGCCGCCACCATTCTGACCGGCTGTCAGCTTCCGACTTCTGCGCCAAGGCAAAGGCGTCCGCTTGTGCCTTCTGACGCAGGGTCAGTAGCCCGACGACCGCCGCAGCGACAGCAGCCAGGAGGACAGCAAGCGGACCCAAGGCGGCGACGATCTCCCACCATTGGGCAGGGGCTGACTGAGCTACGAGAGTGGACGCCGCTGTGGCTGGTGAAGGTGTCACGGGGACAGCCTACGGTGGGCGGTATCAACATTTGAGGAACCGCGCGGCAGGTCCGGATGGTGTGCTGTTTTCCAAGGCTCGGAGCGCGCTCGTAAGCTTGCTTGATGAAGATCAATGCCTTCGCGGATGTGAGCCTGCGCGCCGTGATGGTGCTTGCCGCTGCACCTGCGGGCACCTTGCTCACCACTCAAAATATCGCCGACGCCGTAAACACGCCGTATAACCATGTCAGCAAGGCCATGGCGAAGCTACGGGAGCTGGGCGTGATCGACGTCGAGCGCGGCAGAAAAGGCGGTTCCCGTCTAACCCCGGCCGGCCGCGTGTCCACCGTAGGGCAACTGCTAAGGCAGCTTGATACAAGGGCCGATCCCGCTGAGTGTGTGGGACTGGCCGGTCGGTGCCCATTGATCGACGAGTGCAAGTTGCGTGTTGCGCTGTCCCGGGCCCGCGAAGCGTTCTACGGTGAGTTGGACGGGATTGTTATTGCCAGCCTCCCAGGGTCTCGCCAGATGCTTCCCGTCTTCCATACGATCGGCCTGCATCCGGGAATCTGAGGCCACCCAGCTGTTTCGCGCTGGTTCAGCCCATGCCGGCACATAGGGGAGTCGGGTTTTGATTCATCTTCTACACCGTGTAGAACTGAAGTTAGATACTGGTATTTCAAATACGGGTATTACCCGGGCCGGACCACCAGTCCAGGAACACTATCTCAGGAGTATGAATGCTCTCCGACAAGTCCCGCCCCGTCATCGAAGCCACCCTGCCGCTTGTCGGCTCACGGATTGGCGCCATTACTCCAAAGTTTTATGCACGTCTCTTCGCGGCACACCCGGAACTCCTTGATGGTCTCTTCAGCCGCTCCAATCAGCGCTCGGGGACGCAGCAGCAGGCGCTGGCCGGCAGCATCGCAGCTTTTGCCACCCACCTGGTGACAAACCCGGACACCGTCCCGGAGGCCGTTCTGTCGCGGATTGCACACAAGCACGCTTCTCTTGGCATCACGGAACCCCAATATCAGGTGGTGTACAAGCACCTCTTCGAGGCGATTGCGGAGGACCTGGCTGACGTCATCACGCCCGAGATCGCCGAGGCCTGGACTGAGGTGTACTGGCTCATGGCAGACGCCCTCATCAAGCTTGAGAAAGGGCTCTACGCAGGGCAGGCCAACGGCAGCATGTGGAGCCCGTGGAAGGTTGTGGCGAAGACTCCCGCAGGGACAGGCGCCATGACGTTCTCATTGGAGCCGGCCGATGACACACCCGTCACTGCCGCTTTGCCTGGTCAGTACGTCAGCGTCAAAGTTCAGCTCGAGGACGGACTCCGGCAGGTCCGGCAGTACTCAATCTCTGATGATGCGGGAGCCAGCCGAACCTTCACAACGAAACTTGATGACGGCGGCGAAGTGTCACCTGTGCTGCACAACAATGTCGAAGTGGGGGATGTGCTGGAAATCTCCAACCCCTATGGCGAGATAACCCTCAGGGAAGGGGACGGTCCTGTGGTTCTGGCGTCAGCCGGAATCGGCTGCACCCCCACAGCGTCCATCTTGCGGTCCCTTGCGGATTCCGCCTCCGATCGCCAGGTCCTGGTTCTGCATGCTGAAAGCAATCTGGGCAGCTGGGCTCTCCGCGGACAGATGACGGACGACGTCGACCGCCTGGGCGGCGCCGAACTGCAGCTCTGGTTGGAGGAACCAGCGGCCGGAGCCAAGGCGGGCTTGATGTCCCTGCGCGATGTGGATCTGCCGGCTGGCGCCTCACTCTACCTCTGCGGGCCGCTTCCCTTCATGAAGCACATCCGCAGCGAAGCGATCGACGCCGGAATCCCCGCCACCAGCATCCATTACGAGGTATTCGGCCCCGACCTGTGGCTGGCGAACTAGCACAGGGGGATAACCGTTGCACCTTGTTGATGCGGTTTAGCTCCTGGGGCAGAACTCCCCGAAGTTTTTCTGGGCCTCGGCTTGCAGCTCGCCCTGTTTCTTGACATCTGGCGAGTCCTTGGCCGATTCGTCGGTCAGTTCCACCAGCGCCTGCACGGTGGACTTGAGGTCATCCGAGGAAACGGGCCCAATTGTCCGGATCTGGTTGGCGAGGTTGACCGCTCCGGTCTTGCTGGCCGGAGGATTCGACATAACGTCACGGATCCGCTCGCAGGTTTCCGCGTTGGACAATTGCGGATGGGCGACGCAGGCTGAGGCTGAGAGGGTGAGCGCGGCAGCAAGCAGGGCTGTGGTGAGTTTCTTCATGGTTCCCTTATTGTAAGCAGGGCCAAGGCTCGTCGATACCGGTGTGACAACGGCACACATGAGGCGTGCCACTTTCGCCACTGCTGGCGCACAGGCAACGGGCACCCCCGGTGCCATTCAAAACGAGGAGCACCATGTCACTGAAAGAACAACTGCACGCCGACGTCGTCGTCCACATGAAAAACCGCAACAAGGTGGCCCTCACAACGGTGCGGAACGTCCTTGGCGAAATCGAAACCCGGGAGAAGTCCGGCAAAACACCAATTGAGCTGGACGACGCCCAGGTGACTTCGCTGCTGCAGAAGGAAGCGGCCAAACGCCGTGACACGGCCCGTATCTACTCAGAAGCCGGTGAATCCGACCGTGCCGCTGCCGAAATTGCTGAAGCGGAAGTCATCGAGGCTTATTTGCCCAAGGCCCTGACACTGGATGAGGTAGAGGCAATCGTGGACAAAGAGATCGCCGCGTTGAAGGGTGAGGGCCAAGAGCTGTCCATGCGATCAATCGGGGCCGTCATGAAGCCTGTCACAGCGAAGGTAGCCGGACGCTTCGATGGCAAGGCCGTCAGCGAGATAGTCCGGGGTCGACTGTCCTAGGCACTCGAAAGAGCACTGTCAGGGACAGCAAGGCTGTATGCCCCAGGCGATGAGGCAGCCGGAGACACAAAAAAACCCCGGAAAATCATTGATTTTCCGGGGTTTTCCCTTTGTGCGCGGAGGGGGACTTGAACCCCCACCCCCTTTCGAGGACTAGCACCTCAAGCTAGCGCGTCTGCCATTCCGCCACCCGCGCAGGTGGTAATTCGGAGCACGATTTCCGCCCTTCGGCGGTTCGCTTCTCTCCGAAGCAGCGAGAAAAACTCTAACACGAACTCTGCGGAAAGTTGGAATCGGGACGAAGGGAGCCCACTGGGTAGGCTTGGGACCACGAGCCCCACCGATATGAGGAGAGAGCCATGACTGTCATCCGCCCCGAGGACGAAGTCGTTCGGATCTGCCAGGAATTGATCCGGATCGACACCTCCAACTTCGGTGACGGTACAGGCCCGGGAGAGCGGTCGGCTGCCGAATATACGGCGGGGCTCATTACAGAGGTGGGACTGGAGGCCGAGATCTTCGAATCCGCGCCGGGTCGCGCCAACGTGGTGACCCGCATCGCGGGAGAAGACCCCTCCGCCAGCGCACTGGTGGTCCACGGCCATCTTGATGTGGTGCCGGCCCTCAAGGACCAGTGGAGCGTTGACCCTTTCGCCGGTGAGCTGAAGGACGGCCTGATTTGGGGCCGCGGTGCGGTGGACATGAAGGACATGGACGCCATGATCCTTTCCGTCATGCGGCAGTTCGCCCGGACGGGGCGCAAACCCAAGCGGGACATCATCTTTGCTTTCTTTGCCGATGAGGAGGCGGGCGGAACCTTCGGTTCCCGTTACGCCGTCGAACATCGCCCCGAGCTGTTCGAGGGCGCCACAGAGGCCATCTCTGAAGTAGGTGGTTTTTCGGCAACCATCGGGGGCCAGCGAACGTACCTGCTGCAGACGGCCGAGAAGGGGCTGTCCTGGCTTCGCCTGGTGGCGCACGGACGGGCAGGGCATGGCTCTCAGATCAGCACCGACAACGCCATCACCAGGCTGGCCAGCGCTGTCTCGCGAATCGGCGAATACCAGTGGCCGATCGAACTGACCCCCACCACCCGGCAATTCCTCGACGGCGTGACCGAACTCACCGGCGTGGAGTTCGACGCAGATGACCCCGAACGGCTCCTCAAGGAACTGGGAACATTGTCGCGCTTCGTAGGAGCGACTCTTCAGAACACCAGCAACCCCACCCTGCTCAAGGGCGGCTACAAGCACAACGTCATCCCGGAGTCCGCGGAAGCCCTGGTGGACTGCCGGACCCTTCCCGGTCAGGAGGACCAGGTCCTGGAGATCGTGCGGGAGCTCGCCGGCAGCGGAGTGGACGTCAGTTACGTTCACCAGGACGTTTCGCTGGAGGTGCCGTTCGCCGGGAACCTCGTGGACTCGATGATCGATGCCCTTCACTCCGAAGACCCCGGCGCAAAGGTCCTCCCGTACACACTCTCCGGAGGCACGGACAACAAGGCCCTCAGCAGGTTGGGGATCACCGGCTACGGCTTCGCTCCATTACAGCTGCCGGATGATCTGGACTTCACAGGCATGTTCCATGGAGTGGACGAACGTGTTCCCGCCGACTCGCTGAAGTTCGGTGCCAGGGTCCTCGACCGGCTCTTGACCACTTACTGACCCTGACGCCGCTGACATTGCACGCACCGAAGGCTGAACCATGATGATGGACGAGATTCTGCCGGACAGGCTGCTTGAAAGGATCCGGAGCCGTGCCGCCGGCTATGACCGGGACAATTCCTTCTTCCACGAAGACCTGGACGAGTTGCGCGATGCCGGTTACCTGAAGATCTTCGTACCTGCGTCCGACGGCGGCCTGGGCCTCGGGTTGGAAGCGGCAACACAGCTGCAGCGCCGGCTCGCAACGGCTGCTCCCGCCACCGCCCTGGCAATCAACATGCATCTGGTCTGGACCGGAGTGGCTCACGTCCTGGCGGCAAGAGGAGACCACTCATTGAATTTTGTTCTAAGCGAGGCGGGGGAGGGGGAGCTGTACGCCTTCGGCAATTCCGAGGCCGGCAATGATGCAGTCCTGTTTGACTCCATCACCGAGGCCCGCCCGCAGCCCGGCGGTGGCTACAGCTTCACCGGACGAAAAATCTTCACGAGCCTTGCCCCCGTCTGGACACGGCTGGGCATCTTCGGCAAGGACAGTGAAGCCCGTGATGGAGAGGGCGAACTGGTCCACGGCTTCATCCATCGCGACACTCCCGGTTACAGGATCCTGGATGACTGGAACACGCTGGGGATGCGGGCCAGCCAGTCCTGCACCACCGTCCTGGAAGGTGCATACGTCCCGCCTGAAAGGATCTTCCGGAAACTGCCGGTTGGCCCTAATGCGGATCCTCTGATCTTCGCGATCTTTGCGTGTTTCGAGACGTTGCTTGCAGCGGTGTACACCGGCATCGGGGAACGGGCTTTGGAACTTGGAGTGCAGGCAGTGAAGCGCCGGACATCGTTGAAGAACGATGGCCGTCTTTATTCGCAGGATCCCGACATCCGCTGGAAGGTTTCGGCTGGGGCAATGTCGCTGGAACGTCTGTACCCGCAGTTGCAGCTGATAGCGCGGGATGTGGATGCGAAGGTGGACCACGGAAGCCAATGGTTTCCCAAACTTGTGTCCCTCAAAGTGAACGCGACCGAAACCGCCCGGGAAGTTGTAGACCTGGCCATCAGGGTCTCAGGAGGTTCAAGCTATTTCCAGGGAAGCGAGCTGGAGAGGCTCTACCGGGATGTACTGGCCGGAATGTTCCATCCGTCCGACGACGAGTCAGCGCACAACACGGTAGCGAACGCATGGTTAGGGCCGCTGGAGAGTTTCTGATGCGCTACCGCGCAGCCAAGGACCACCCGTCCTGCTAAACCGTCCGCTGTACCTGGGTTACGCGGCGCCTCAGCCAGAACCGCCTTCCGCCGCCCACATAGAGGCGGCTGCGCTCCAATTCCCACTTGCCATACTCGGAATGTTCAACGAGTCTCCGCCGGGCCTCAGGCAGCGAATCCTCAGGACCGATCGTCAGTACGAGGTACTCGTACTGACTGACATAGTCCCGCTCGCGTTCGACGGAGCTGCGCAGAAAATGTTCCTTCATTGCTCTCCATTTTCGTCTTTTTCCGGCTAACGTGAAGTCATGAGCATCGATCCGCGTGTCGCGCTTCAGTCTTTGACCACCGCTTTGGAAGAACACCTGATCGCAGCCTCGGCCCGGCGTGGTGAGGGTGACCCCACAGTTGAAGCTGCTTTTTTTGCTGTCGCTGATGCTTTCGAAGTCTACGACGATTCCTTGTACGAAGCGTATGGCGAAGTGACGCCTCTCGAGGTTATCGATGAGGTCGAGGACGACGAGGATGACCGCGAAGACGTGGACGACGACGATCTCGAGATCGTGGAGTCCGACAGCTAACCGCGCGGAGTCTGCCAGCTACGAAGGTCTGGCAACTAACTGTCAGGACACGAGAGAGACGTCTTCCAAGGCGCGGGCGATCTCTGGCGGCAGGGGAGCCAGCTGGGATGCGAGAATCTCCTTCAGCTGCACGGGAGTGCGCGCACCCACCACCGCGCTTGCCACGCCGTTCTGGGCAAGCAGCCAGCTCAGGGAGACGTCCACGGGAGTCCGGCCGAGGCCTCGCGCCGCCATGGCAACAGCCTCCACTATCCTTGATGACTCCGGCTCAAGATAAGGTTCCACGTACCCGGCCAGCCTCTTTTGGGCGGCACGCGAATCTGAGGGAATGTGGCCGCGGTATTTTCCGCTCAGGACACCCCTGCCCAGGGGCGCCCAGGCCAGAAGCCCCAGCCCTGCGTCCTCGATGGCCGGCAGGAGCTCGTCTTCGGGCTGCCGGTGAACCAGCGAATACTCTGACTGGTTGGCCACCAGGGGAAAGCCCGCAACGGCTGCCGCCTTGGCAGTCTGCCAGCCGTTGAAGTTAGACACGCCCGCATACCTTGCGCGGCCGCTGCTCACAGCGAACTCCATTGCCGAGAGGGTTTCCTGGAGCGGGACGTTGGGATCCCAGGCGTGCGCAAACCACACGTCGACATAGTCTGTGCCCAAACGCGCAAGGCTGGCGTCAAGCCCCGACAGCATTCCGCTTCGGGAGGTATCCACCCGACGCCGGCCATCCGACGTCGAAAGTCCCGCTTTCGTGGAGATAACCACTTCGGAGCGGGCCACGACGTCTCCCAGCAAACCCCCAAGGATCGCCTCAGCCTGGCCCTCGGAGTAGGACGCCGCGGTGTCGATCATCGTCCCGCCGGCATCAACAAAGTTCCGCAACAGTTCAGAGGCATCCTGCTCGTCGGTTTCCCGTGCCCAGGACATGGTGCCAAGAGAAAGGGCGGACACGCGCAACCCACTGTTGCCGACATAACGCTGCTGCATAGCAGCAAGCTTACGGGGATTCCCCAAGTGCAATGACGTAGGGTCTATAAACGTGAACTGGATTGAAGCGGCCCTGCTGGGCCTTGTACAGGGACTGACGGAATTCCTCCCGATCTCCTCAAGTGCCCACCTCCGGATAGTCGGTTCCTTCCTGCCGAACGCTGCAGATCCCGGTGCGGCCTTTACCGCGATCACCCAGCTGGGTACCGAGACTGCGGTGATCGTCTATTTCTGGCGGGACATCGTGCGGATCATGAGGGCCTGGTCAGGATCCCTCCGTGGCAGGGTCTCCCGGCAGGACCCGGATGCCCGGATGGGTTGGCTGGTGATCCTTGGCAGCCTGCCCATCATCATCCTGGGGCTACTCTTCCAAGATCAGATTGAGTCGGTCCTGAGGAGCCTCTGGATCGTGGCTACCACCCTCATAGTTTTCGGAATGATCCTGGCTGTCGCAGACGCCGTCGGCCGGCAGCACACGGACCTGACCAGGCTGACCTACAAGCACGGCATTATCTACGGCTTCGCCCAGGCAATGGCACTGATACCAGGCGTTTCCCGATCCGGTGGAACCATCACCGCCGGACTACTGATGGGCTACACCCGCGAAGCCGCCGCCAGGTACTCTTTCCTGCTTGCAATCCCCGCCGTTTTCGGCAGTGGCCTCTACCAGCTCTATAAGGTGGTCTCCAAGGACGGCGTATCCGGTCCCTATGGTTTACCTGAAACTGCCCTCGCCACGGTGATTGCCTTCGTCGTGGGCTACGTCATCATCGGCTGGTTCCTGAAGTTCGTTTCCACACGCAGCTACCGGCTGTTTGTCTGGTACCGCATCTTCCTTGGAATGGCGCTGTACTTGTTGCTCGGTTTCAACGTCATCAGCGCCTAGCACTAGGCTTGGGCTGTGAAATCCTGGAAATCCCGTCCCGTCCCACAGCTGCCCG
Organism: Arthrobacter rhizosphaerae; assembly: GCF_023062595.1. Lineage (GTDB taxonomy): Bacteria > Actinomycetota > Actinomycetes > Actinomycetales > Micrococcaceae > Arthrobacter > Arthrobacter rhizosphaerae. The sequence goes on along the minus strand of NZ_JALLAN010000001.1, from coordinate 473,304 downwards.
GGCGTATGCCCACCGTTCGGCTTTTCGACTCAGCTAAAGACTCCTTTGTTGCCTTGGATGGGCCGGGGGAGCAGTCGATGTATGTCTGTGGAATCACGCCTTATGACGCCACCCATATGGGGCACGCGGCCAGCTACGTAGCTTTTGATCTACTCAACCGGGCTTGGCGCGACGCCGGCCAGCGGGTCTCCTACGTCCAAAATGTGACGGATGTCGACGATCCGCTGCTGGAGCGGGCCACTGCCACCGGGATGGACTGGAAAGACCTTGCAGCAAGCCAGATCGAGCTCTTCCGCTCCGATATGGAGGCCCTCAACGTCCTGCCGCCCGATCATTACGTTGGCGCTGTGGAAGCCATCCCCATGATCGTTCCTGCTATCGAACGGCTGTTGGAACTTGGACTCGCCTACCGCGTTCCGGGGACGGCAGGAGAGCCCGACGGCGACGTCTACTACGACGTCGAAGCGGCGGGTAAGCATTCGGTAGGAGCGGACGCCTGGACGCTCGGCTCCATTTCGGGCCTCAACGAGGCCGAGATGCTCGAGCTGTTCTCTGAGCGGGGCGGCGACCCTGGCCGCGCCGGCAAGCGGCAGGCATTGGACCCGCTCCTCTGGCGCGTCGCCCGGGAGGGTGAGCCCAGCTGGGCCGGGGGAGAACTCGGCCAGGGAAGGCCGGGCTGGCACATTGAATGTACCGTCATCGCCCAGCACCACCTCCCGGCTCCATTCACAGTGCAAGGAGGCGGATCGGACCTGATCTTCCCGCACCATGAGATGGGTGCCGGGCACGCCTACTCACTGTCCGGGCTGCCCCTTGCCGAACACTTCGCCCATGCCGGCATGGTGGGCCTCGACGGCGAAAAGATGAGCAAGAGCAAGGGCAATCTTGTCCTGGTGTCCAAGCTGAGAGCCGCAGGGGAGAAGCCTGCCGCCATCCGGCTTGCCATCCTGGCGCATCACTATCGCTCTGACTGGTCCTGGACGGAGGCGGAATTTGCGGAGGCGAAAGCGAGGCTTGAACGCTGGGCCCTAGCTGTCTCAGTAGCACCGGAAGGATCCGGAGCAGGCCTGGTCGCAGCGCTGCGGACCGAGATGTCGCAGGACCTCAATGCGCCTGGTGCCCTGGTAGCCGTTGACCGCTGGGCAGCCAGTGCCCTGGACGCACATCGATCGACGCCGCAGCATGACGCCAAGCTCCAAAGCGAAGGATCAGAGCTGGATGCGGCACTGGTAAGCGACGCACTCGACGCACTGCTCGGCATCCAGCTCTAAATCCTAGGGCTTGTCCTTGCCCCGACGCTTCAGATAGCGCTCAAATTCACGGGCTATGGACTCGCCGCTGGCCTCGGGGAGATCAGCGGTGTCCTTCGCCTCCTCCAGCTGGCGGACATAGGCAGCAATTTCCGGATCCTCGGTAGCGAGCTCGTCCACGCCCCGCTCCCAGGCATCAGACTCTTCGGAGAGTTCGTGGGTATCGAGCGGAATCTGCAGGAGCTCCTCGATACGGTGCAACAGGGCCAGCTGCGCTTTTGGTGAGGGCGCCTGCGCAACATAGTGGGGCACCGCCGCCCAGAGGGAAATGGTAGGCAAGCCGGCCAGAAGCGCAACTTCAGCAAGGACGCCCACTATGCCCACGGGCCCTTCGTACTGAGAGGCCTCAAGGTCCATCCGCTCGCGCAGTGCATTATCATCCGTTGAAGAACTCACGGGGATCGGCCGGCTGTGAGGTACATCGGCCAACAGTGCGCCCACGAGAACCACATAATCGACGTTGAGGGCTTCGGCGTGTACCAGCAGTTCTGCTGTGTACGCCCGCCATTTATATGACGGCTCAGTGCCCTGAACGAAAATAATGTCCACGTTGGTGTCGGGCGCACTTGCTTTGTAGATCCGTGTTGACGGCCATTTGATCTTGCGCTCACCGGATTGGGTACGCCGGATGGTGGGCCGGGTGAACTGGAAATCGTAGTACTCGTCAGCGTCAATGGCGGCAACCTTCTTGCCGTCCCAGAGCTTGTTAAGATAACGAAGCGCATCGCTGGCGGCCTCTCCGGCGTCGTTCCAGCCTTCAAAGGCGGCGAGCATCACTGTGATGCGCTGCCCGTCGGGCACAGGCTGCAGCAACCGGTCCGGCTCGACCGTACCCTCCGGCGCCGTGATGTCTCCGTCAAAGCTATTCATTCCTTCACCCTACGTCCAAGAGCCGAGGCTACGCATTGAATGAATCGCTGCAAATCAGGATGGAACCAGTAGGAAACACGGAACGTCACTCCGGAATTCGCCGAGGGCGTAGCGCGAATAGCCAACCACGCGCTCCCCGTAGACTTGAAGGCATGCGATCCTCAGCCTCCCCATCCGTACTAAAGGCCGCATTGTGGGATATGGATGGCACCATCGTGGACACGGAGCCCTACTGGATCGAGGCTGAGTATGCGTTGGTGTCAGCGCATGGTGGTCAGTGGTCCCATGAACAGGCGCTCCAGCTTGTTGGGCAATCCCTCGTGTTCTCAGCCGGCGTCCTCCAGGAAGCCGGGGTGCAAATGCCCCGCCGGGACATCATCGACACCCTGACGGCCCAGGTCATCGGCAGGGTACGGGACACTGTGCCATGGCGTCCCGGGGCCCGTGAACTACTGGAGCAGTTGTACGAGGCTGATGTCCGCTGCGCATTGGTGACCATGTCTGAAGGACCGCTGGCCAGGGAAATAGTGGCGAGCCTGCCCAGGCCTTATTTCGAATACGTCGTCACAGGTGACACCGTGAGCCGAGGGAAGCCAGACCCCGAGGCCTATCTGAAAGCCATCGCGTTCCTCCAAAACAATGATCCTGAACTGACCGCAGATGACTGCATTGCGCTTGAGGACTCCCAACCAGGAGTGGCCGCAGCAGTGGCATCGGGCGCCGTAACCGTGGCCATTCCGCACATCACGGCCTTGGCGGAAGACTCCCGCCACGCCATTTGGGACACTCTTGAAGGCCGCAGCGTCGCGGACCTGGAACAACTTGTGGAGCGCCGGCGGAAATTTCCGGCGGCCCCATTTCCGGTGGAAGCCGCAGAACCAGGGAGCAACAGCGTTGACTGAATCCACAACAGGTGCCGGGAACGTCCGACGCAACGGACTCCGAGAGGGTATTGCCCTGGGACGCATCGCGGGCATCCGGGTGGTGCTTTCTTATTCCTGGTTCGTCATCGCCGCTTTTACAGTTTTCGCCTACGGGCCCATCCTTGCGCAGGAGTTTCCGCGGCTCGGAATGTCCGTCTACCTTGTGGCCTTCGCTTACGCCCTGCTCTTACTATTCAGCGTCCTCGTTCACGAGCTTGCCCATGCGCTGACCGCGAAGATCTACGGATGGTCAACGGACAAGATCGTACTGAACCTCTGGGGAGGCCATACGAGTTTTGAGGAGTTCACACCCACTCCTGGCCGGTCACTGATAGTCGCCCTGGCCGGCCCTGCGGCCAACTTCGTGCTGGCCGCCGCTGGTTGGGCTGTGATTTCCGCAGGATCTCTGACAGGGGTCGCTGCAAACCTCACCTTCATCTTCATGTTGGCAAACTTCGTTATTGCAATCTTTAACATCCTCCCCGGGTTGCCGCTGGATGGAGGAAGACTGGTTGAATCCGCCGTCTGGGCTGCCACCGGAAACCAGGCCAAAGGCACCATCGCCGCTGGTTGGGCGGGAAGGCTGATCGTCGTCGCCCTCGTCCTTTGGTTCGTGGTCCGTCCTTGGCTGAGCGGCCAACTGCCGGACATCACCCAGATGGTTATCACAGTCCTGGTGAGTGGATTCCTGTGGGTAAGCGCTTCGGACGCCATTCAGCAAGGGAAGCTACGCAGCCGCCTGCATCTGGTGGACGCGGCCGCGTTGGCCGAACCCGCCGTCGGCCTGCCAGAGGCCGCTACTGTGGCGGACGTCCTGCGTCTCTCACCCGCTGGCTTCCCGGCGGTGGTCCTGTTCGGAAGCGACCGGCGTCCCAAGCAATTGGTAAATCCCAAGTCCGTAGCGGAAGTCCCTGCCGGGGCAGAGGCAGCGACCCCCGCCAGTGCGGTCTCCTACCAACTGGACGTTGGCGCCTACGTACTTGAATCGGATAAGGGCCAGGATCTGCTTAAATACTTGTCCAAAATAAACGGCAGCGAGTATGCCGTCGTCGATGACAATGGCATAGTGACAGGCTTGCTACACAAGCACGCCGTCCTGGACGCCATCACAGGCAGGGAAGCGCAGCGCAACGGGCGCAGATAAGCAGGAACCGGTAGAGTTACCTGCCGGCCATGAAATAGGGCGAGAGCATAATCACCACCAGGCCGAGCCGCCTGGTGCAGGGGCTCTCAATGAGCAGCCAGACAGCATCACAGGAGCGAGGAACAGTCCATGAGCAGCGATCACGCCGCCACCGGTACCACCACAGCCGAAAATCCAGGCTTGGGTATGGCAAGTGCCGAGCCGGTTGGTGCCGCGAGGCGCCGGGGCCCCTTCCGCGAGGGTGAGCGCGTACAGCTGACCGACGAACGTGGCCGGATGAACACCATCACCCTTGAGGTGGGTGGGGCATTCCACACCCACCGTGGGTTCCTGAACCACGATGAGATCATCGGCAAGGTTGACGGTTCCGTGGTAACCAACAACGTTGGCCAGCAATATCAGACGCTTCGCCCCTTGCTCTCGGACTTTGTGCTGTCCATGCCTCGCGGAGCCGCGGTTGTCTACCCCAAAGACGCAGGGCAGATCGTCACCATGGCTGACATCTTCCCCGGTGCCCGTGTGGTTGAGGCGGGCGTGGGCTCCGGAGCCCTCTCCATTTCCCTGCTGCGCGCAGTCGGGGACAACGGTTACTTGCACTCATTTGAGCGACGCGAGGAATTTGCCGATATTGCCCGCGGGAACGTAGAGACGATCTTTGGTGGTCCGCATCCTGCATGGAAGATCTCCCTCGGCGACTTCCAGGAAGAAGTGGTCCGCAGCGAAGCCCCGGGCTCCGTTGACCGGGTCGTGCTCGACATGCTGGCACCTTGGGAGTGCCTGGACGCGGTGGCAACGGTTCTTGCCCCCGGTGGGGTTTGGATCAACTACGTTGCAACGGTAACCCAGCTGTCCCGGACGGCCGAGGCCATCCGGGCAGACGGACGTTTTACCGAGCCCGACGCCTGGGAGTCGATGGTGCGGGGATGGCATCTCGAAGGCCTGGCAGTGCGCCCCGACCACCGGATGGTGGCACATACAGGCTTCCTGCTGGTCACTCGCAGGCTGGCCGACGGCGTCACAGGCATCTCCGTGAAGCGTCGTCCCTCGAAGACCGAGTTCAACGACGAGGACGTCAACGCCTGGACTCCGGGCGCGGTAGGAGAACGCCTGGTGTCTGACAAGAAGCTCCGACGGGCTGCCCGGGACGCCATCGCGGGGACCAATGTGAAGGACGATCCAAAGATCACGAACTAGTCCGTATTTCGGAAAGCTTCAGCAGACCTTGCGTTGTTGGGACTATGGTCTTAATAAGAGCGCAAGAAGGGGCTGATGATCATGGAGATGCCAAACAACGAATCAGGACGGACGCCCGCAGGGGACACGGCAGGGCCAGGAGCCGAGGACGGTGCACGTTACGGCGCCAGCGAACTTTCGGTCGCCGACCGGCAAATTAACATTCTGAGGGACAAACTCCGCCACATCGACCGCCAACTCGCCGCAGCAACGCAGAACAACACGAAGCTCGTGGGCATGTTGGAAACCGCTAAGGCCGAGATTCTGCGCCTGAAGAACGCCTTGGATCAGGAGGGGCAACCTCCTTACAGCTTCGGCACGATTCTCCAGCTCAATCCAAAGCGGCAGGCTGCGCCGGGCAGTTCCACGCAGGCCACTACCGAGGAATCGGTGGACATCTTCAACGCGGGCCGCAAAATGCGCGTGGGGATCAGCCCCTTGGTCAACATCAATCAACTGTCCGTCGGCCAGGAGGTGCTGCTCAACGAGGCACTCCTGGTAGTGGCGGGGCTCGGCTTCGAGCGTGCCGGCGACCTCGTAACGCTCAAGGAAATGCTGGGCCACGATCGCGCCCTGGTTGTTGGCCGGGCGGATGAGGAACGGGTCATCCGCCTCTCGGGTCCCCTGATGGCGCAAAAGCTGAGGGTGGGGGACGCCCTGTCCATAGACTCCCGCACCGGTTACGCGCTGGAAAAGGTCCCCCGTGCCGAGGTCGAAAACCTGGTGCTGGAGGAAGTCCCTGACATCACCTACGAGGATATTGGCGGGCTGGGTCCGCAGATTGAGCAGATCCGCGACGCCGTCGAACTCCCGTTCCTGCATCCGGACCTTTACCGTGAACACGGTCTTAAGGCCCCCAAAGGGATCCTCCTGTACGGCCCTCCCGGTTGCGGCAAGACCCTCATCGCCAAGGCTGTGGCAAATTCCCTGGCAGCAAGGGCTGCCGAGCGCACCGGAAATGTGGATCTCAAGAGCTACTTCCTGAACATCAAGGGTCCGGAACTCCTGGACAAGTACGTCGGTGAGACCGAGCGCCATATCCGGCTCATTTTCTCCCGGGCCCGCGAAAAGGCGTCGGACGGCAGCCCGGTCGTGGTGTTTTTCGACGAGATGGACTCCTTGTTCCGCACCCGCGGAACCGGAATCTCCTCCGACGTCGAGACCACCATCGTTCCCCAGTTGCTGAGCGAGATCGACGGCGTGGAGCGGCTGGACAATGTCATCGTCATCGGCGCCTCAAACCGTGAGGACATGATCGATCCGGCCATCCTGCGCCCAGGACGCCTGGACGTGAAGGTAAAGATCCATCGGCCGGATGCCGAGGCGGCAGCAGACATCTTCTACAAGTACATCACCACGGACCTGCCCTTCCATGCCTCAGATCTTGGCGAGCACAATGGCGATGTCCAGGCCACGGTAGACGCCATGATCCAGCGCACCGTCGAAGCGATGTACTCCACAGACAAATCCAATGAGTTCCTCGAAGTGACCTATGCAAATGGCGATACTGAAATGCTCTACTTCAAGGACTTCAACTCAGGAGCGGTGGTGCAGAACGTTGTGGACCGTGCCAAGAAGTACGCCATCAAGGATTTCCTCACTACGGCCCAGAGGGGCATCCGCATAGACCACCTGCTCCGGGCCGTCATTGATGAGTTCCGCGAGCACGAGGACATGCCGAACACCACCAATCCTGACGATTGGGCCAGGATCTCCGGCAAGAAGGGTGAGCGCATTACCTACATCCGTACTATTGTCCAGGGCAAGGCAGGCCAGGAGCCGGGCAAGTCCATCGAAACGATGCCCAATACTGGACAGTACCTGTGACAGCCCGCCCCGAACGCGCTCCAGGTTCTGCCCTCCCGGCGGGCGGCGCCATGAGGGTGATGGGTTCGGAAACGGAGTACGGTATCCACGCTCCATCTGCGCCGGGAGCGAATGCCACCATGATGTCCGCCCGGGTGATCCAGGCCTATGCCCAGGTCACCAGGCAGCGGGCGGCCGGGGGAGCGGAGACTCGCTGGGATTACACGGATGAGGAGCCCCTTCACGATGCCAGGGGCTGGACCGTGGAGCGGACCTCGGCGGATCCGAGTCAGCTGACGGACCAGCCACCGGTCCTCGATGCGGAGGCCATCGCCATGGCCTACGGTCGGGACGAGCTGGACCACGACGGCGAAGATGAATCCGGATCGCTGCTCATGAACATGGTCCTCGGGAACGGGGCACGACTGTATGTGGATCATGCCCACCCTGAATATTCCAGCCCTGAAGTGACCAACCCGCGTGATGCCGTGGCATGGGATGCTGCCGGCGACCTTGTGGTGCTGGCGGCTGTCCGGCGTCTGGCCGCTGACCCTACACTGCCCCCCATCAACCTGTACAAGAACAACACTGACAACAAATCCGTCTCCTATGGGTCGCATGAAAACTACCTCATGCCGCGCTCTGTCCCCTTCGGGGACATTGTCAGGGGGTTGACGCCGTTCTTTGTTTCCCGGCAGATTATCTGCGGGGCAGGGCGAGTGGGCCTGGGACAGGCCAGCTCCAGGCCCGGGTACCAAATCAGCCAGCGTGCTGATTTCTTTGAGGCCGAAGTCGGGTTGGAAACCACCATTCGGCGCCCCATCATCAACACCCGCGACGAACCCCACGCCACCGCCGACAAGTACCGGCGACTACATGTCATCATCGGTGACGCCAACCTGAGCCAGGCTTCGAACTATTTGAAATTCGGGACCACGGCCATGGTGCTGAGCCTCATTGAAGCCGGACTCGCCCCGAAAGTCGAAGTCCACGAACCTGTTGCCGCCCTCCAAACTGTCAGTCATGACACGTCCCTGTCCGCTACCATCCGGCTTCTCGATGGCCGGCGGGTGACCGCCTTGGACCTTCAATGGATGTACCACGAGGCCGCCGCGAAGCTGTCGCAGGAAACCGGAGTGGCTGATGCTGTGGACGGCGACGGTCACACCCACGCAGTCCTTGAGCGCTGGGCGGCAACTCTTAGCCAGCTGGACAACGACCGAAGCGCCGCAGCTTCCTCGGTGGAGTGGCTCGCCAAGCTGTCACTGCTGGAGGGTTACCGGCAGCGGGACGGGCTCAGCTGGGACAACGCACGCCTGGGACTGATCGACCTGCAGTGGGCGGACATCCGTCCTGAGAAGGGTCTGTACCACCGGCTTCTGTCCAGGGACCGCATGCAGCGAATCGTGGATGACCAGGCCATTGCCCGCGCTGTGGCTGAGCCGCCGTCGGATACCAGGGCGTACTTCCGCGGGCGCTGTGTCAGCAGCTTCAGCAAGGACGTTGTCGGGGCCAGCTGGGACTCGGTCATCTTCGACGTTCCGGGCTACGGACGGCTGCAACGCGTACCCACCCGGGAACCCCTACGGGGCACCGAAGCACTCACCGGCGGGCTGTTTGCCCGTCATCACGAGGCCGCGCCCTTCCTCGCAGAGCTACTCGGGCTGGGCACCACTCCGCCACCGGGATAAAGCCACCCGCAGGGGCCTCCGGCGTGGCACTATTGGCTTACAGGATGTCCCTCGAGGAATCGGGGACAGTCAGAAGGAGGAACAATGGCAGGCCAGGAGCAGCAACAACCGCAGTCGCGGGACACCGAGGTTGACGAGGACATCCCCGCACCCCCGCCAGCCCCTGCGGAGGCCCAGGCGTCAGCCGCCACACAAGGCGTTGACGACCTTCTGGACGAAATCGACGGAGTCCTCGAATCCAATGCGGAGGAGTTCGTTCGGGCCTTCGTCCAAAAGGGTGGCCAGTAAGCGGACGCGCGCCACTGCCCAAAGGGCGAGGAAAACGTTGATTCACCACGTTGAAGGAGTGCAGCAGTGCAGGAAACTACAGCCAATCAGGTAGCGGCCAACGCGACGTCTTCGTTCACCGAGCACCTGCAACGCGACAGGCCCGGACTGCTGCCCTTCAACAATCCTCTTCCAGCGGCACAAAGCGCGTCAGCTCAGCCGCTACAGGTTCCGCATGCTACCACCATTGTTGCCCTGACATATGCCGGCGGCGTGCTGATGGCCGGTGACCGCCGGGCCACCATGGGAAACATCATTGCCAGCCGCCATATCGAAAAGGTCTTCCCTGCCGACCAATACTCCGTGCTTGGTATTGCCGGTACCGCCGGAATTGCCATTGATATCACCAGGTTGTTCCAGGTCGAACTCGAGCACTACGAAAAAATCGAAGGTACTTTGTTGAGCCTGGACGGCAAGGCAAACAGGCTGGGCGCCATGATCAGGGGAAACCTGCCCATGGCTTTGCAGGGGCTCGCAGTGATTCCGCTGTTTGCCGGGTTCGACACTCAGGCGGGAGTGGGACGGCTCTTTTCCTACGACGTCACCGGGGGCCGTTATGAGGAGCAGGAACACCATACGGTAGGGTCCGGCTCCATGTTCGCCCGGGGAGCGCTCAAGAAACTGTGGAGTCCGAACATCTCAGAGGATGAAGCGATCAGGGTGGCCGTTGAATCCTTGTATGACGCGGCCGACGACGACTCCGCCACAGGCGGCCCGGATCCTGTCCGGCAGTTATGGCCGGTGGTGTACACGGTGAACCGTGCTGGTGCCCGCCGTGTGCCGGAGGCCGTCCTGGCCGAGGCCGCCCAACGGATCATAGAGTCACGGGCTTCGGCTCACAGGGAGTCCTGACATGACCCAGCAGTTTTATGTATCTCCCGAACAGCTGATGAAGGACCGTGCCGATTTCGCACGGAAAGGCATCGCACGCGGCCGGTCCGTGGTGGTCATCAGCGGCGCTGACGGGATAGCCCTGGTTGCCGAGAACCCATCGCCTTCCCTTCACAAGATCGGCGAGATTTACGACAAGATTGCCTTCGCCGCCGTCGGAAAGTACAACGAGTTCGAAAGCCTCCGCCAGGCAGGTGTGAGGTACGCGGACGTACGCGGGTATTCCTACGATCGTGAGGATGTCACCGCCAGGGGCCTGGCCAGCGTCTATGCGCAGAGCCTCGGAGCAGTCTTCACTGCTGAGCAGAAACCCTTCGAGGTTGAGCTAGCCGTGGTGGAGGTGGCCAGCCGCCAGGATGAGGACCATTTGTATCGCCTGACTTTTGACGGTTCCATCGCTGACGAAAAGGGTTTCATCGTGATGGGCGGTCAGGCTGAACAGGTCTCGGCAGCCGTGGAAGCAGGCTGGCAGCGGGAACTTGATCTTGCCGGCGCAGTCCGGTTGGCCATGCGTGGCCTTGTCACTGACAAGGACGCCTCGGCATTACCTCCCTCGGCTGTTGAAGTAGCGGTGCTGCACCGGCAATCGGAAACTGCACTCGGCACCCGCCGGGCGTTCCGGCGCCTTGGAGACGCAGAGATCGCGGAACTCCTGGCGGAGGGGAACTGACATGGACAAACGCATTTTTGGCATCGAAACCGAGTTTGGAATTTCCTACTCCAGTCCTGATTCCCGGCCCCTGGCTCCTGAGGAAGTGGCACGCTACCTCTTCCGCAAAGTGGTGAGTTGGGGCAGGTCCTCCAACGTGTTCCTCACCAACGGTTCCCGGTTGTATCTGGACGTGGGCTCACACCCTGAATACGCAACGGCTGAATGTGACGACCTGGCGCAGTTGATAGCCCACGACCGCGCCGGCGAGCTGATCCTCGACGATCTGGTGGATGAAGCACAGGCCCGTTTGGCCGCAGAGGGATTCAACGGCACCGTATACCTCTTCAAGAACAACACCGACTCAGCCGGAAATTCATACGGCAGCCATGAGAACTACCTGATTCCGCGCCGTGGCGAGTTCTCCAGGCTCGCGGAAATCCTCATCCCTTTTCTGGTTACCCGCCAACTCATTGCCGGTGCCGGGAAAATCCTGAAGACTCCGCACGGGGCAACGTTCGCTTTCTCCCAACGGGCCGACCACATCTGGGAAGGTGTCTCCTCCGCCACCACCAGGTCCCGGCCCATCATCAACACCCGCGACGAGCCTCACGCGGATGCCGAGTTCTATCGGCGCCTCCACGTCATTGTTGGTGATTCCAACATGTCGGAAACCACTGCCTTGCTCAAAATAGGTACAGTCGACCTGCTTCTGCGGATGATTGAAGCCGGGGTCATCATGCGGGACATGCGAATGGAAAACCCCATCCGAAGCATCCGGGAGATCTCACACGACCTCACGGGCAGGGCACTGGTCCGGCTCGCGAACGGCAGGCAGCTCACGGCCCTGGAGATCCAGCACGAATACCTGAGCAAAGTCACGGCCTTCGTGGCGGAGAACGGCGCCCATAATCCGCATGTCCCGCTGATACTGGACCTGTGGCGACGCACCCTCGACGCGATTGAGAGCGGAGACACCCGGACCATCGACACTGAAATTGACTGGGCCATCAAGAAGAAGCTGATGGACAATTACCGTGAGCGCCATGGTCTGGGACTGGATGCTCCCCGGATTGCCCAACTGGACCTTACGTACCATGACATTTCCCGGTCACGCGGGCTTTTCTATCTCCTCCAGTCCAGGGGAGCCACCCGGCGCCTGGTGGGGGACATTGATATCAAGGACGCTGTGGACGCCCCTCCCCAGACCACGCGGGCCAAACTCCGCGGGGACTTCGTTCGAAGGGCGCAGGAGCTGGGCCGGGATTACACCGTTGACTGGGTCCACCTGAAACTGAATGACAGGGCTCATCAGACCATTCTGTGCAAGGATCCGTTCCGGAGTATTGACGACCGTGTGGACGCGCTCCTGGACTCTATGGGCTGATACCCAGCTTCAGGGGTTAAGCTGGATGGGGCCGTTTATGCGGCCACCCTTGTTCTGCCGCGAGCGTGATGCCGGCATGACGTCCATCCTGCCCCGACGAAAGTTCTTACGTGCGCCGAATACTAGCAATTCTCATTCCCGGGCTGCTGCTGCTGACCGCGTGCGGCGGATCAGCTGCCGCTCCCGAGCCAACAAGCCAATCCGCGGGTGAAACAGCAAAGCTCGACACCCTGAAGCTGACTGAAAATGGAGACAAGAAGGCGCCTGGTGTTGAGTTCACCAAGCCGCTGGACGTCACAAAACCCACTATCAAGGTGGTCAAAGAAGGTGACGGAGACAGCGTTAAGGCGAATCAGATCGCCCAGATCTCCTACCTGGCCCTCAACGGCAAAGACGGAGCCACGCTTGAAGACACCTTCTCAACTGAGCCGCAGCCACTGGAGCTAAGCGAAGAAGCAAAAACCGGTAGTCCTGAGATCTACAACGCGTTGGTCGGAAGTAAGATCGGCTCATTCATTGCACTCGCCCTCCCCGGACAGGCCGCGGCCCAAGGCGGACAAGCACAGCCGAGCAACCTGATCATCATCAAGGTGCTCTCCACTAAGGAAGCTCCAAAAGCCTTGAGCAAGGAAGAAACCGAGCAGTTGGACAAGGACGGCAAGCTTCCCAAGGTCACATTCGATGACAAGGGTGTTCCTTCGGTGGAAATTCCGAAAACGGATGCTCCTGCAGGCCTGTCAGCGAAGGTACTTTCTGAAGGGACCGGCGAAGCCATCGCAGCAGCTGACACCATCGAGGCCAACTACTCGGGTTGGCGGTGGGAAGACAGCTCAAAGTTCGATTCAAGCTTCGACCGCGGCGAACCAGCGACATTCTCCCTCAGCCAGGTCATCAAGGGCTGGACCCTTGGCCTGACCGGGCAGAAAGTTGGATCCAAAGTCCTGCTGACGATCCCGACCGACCTCGCCTATGGTCCTAACGCCGAGGCACAGAAGAAGCCCGCCGGTCCGCTGGTCTTCGTTGTTGAGATCAAGTCAAAGAAGTAACTCACCCTCCTCGGCCTTGAGCCATACGGCTATAAGACCATGCAACCCCCTAACAAAAGGAGCAACCATGTCATTTGGTCAGCGTGATTTCGACCGCCAGAAGCCTGAAATTGACTTCCCTGAGGGCGACGTTCCCACCGAACTGGTGATTACGGACCTCATCGAGGGCGACGGCGCCGAAGCCAAACGGGGAGACACCGTTTCAACCCACTACGTCGGTGTTGCCTGGTCCACAGGCGAAGAATTTGATGCATCCTGGGGCCGTGGAGCGCCGCTGGACTTCAAGGTGGGCGTCGGGCAGGTCATCCAGGGTTGGGACCAGGGCCTGCTGGGCATGAAGGTAGGCGGCCGCCGCCGCCTGGAAATTCCCTCGGAGCTCGCGTACGGTTCACGTGGCGCCGGCAGCGCTATTGCCCCCAATGAGGCACTCATCTTCGTCGTTGACCTGGTCGGCGTGCGCTAAGCACAAATAACCAGAGGTGGGGCCATCAGCCCGCTGAGCCTGGAAGCGCGGTAACAATCGGAGCGGTATTTCCGATTGTGGCCGCGCTTCCTGCGTTTCAGCAAGCGGTATTGAGTAACGTTGATGGGGTGTCCGCCTCACGTACAGAACGCCTCCTGAACCTGCTCATCGCTCTCCTCAACACCCGGTATGGGCTGCGGCGCAGTGAGCTGCGCGAGAAGATTTATCACGACTCGAGCAGCAGCGATGTCTCTTTCGGACGGATGTTTGAGCGCGACAAGAATGATCTGCGGCAGTTCGGTTTCGACGTGGAAACGGTAACCGACAAGGGATGGGGATCCGATGATCCGGCCACCACGCGTTACCGGATCGGCAAGGAATCAAACCGCCTGCCCGATGTCAGCCTCACACCGGAAGAGTGCACCGTCCTTATTCTTGCCTCCCAGCTATGGGAGCAGGCTGCGCTTGGTTCGGCCGCACTCAGTGCCATGCGTAAGTTGCAGGCGACCGGTGAATTGTCTTCCGCAGCCGAAGTCCCTGCCGGCGTGCAGCCACGTATCAAACCCCCGGGACAGGCCTTCGAGGACCTGGTTGCAGCAATGCACTCCCAGCATCCGGTGAGCTTCCGTTATCTGGCTGGAACTACGGGGAAAGAAGAAGAACGACTCGTTGAGCCCTGGGGGCTCGGGAGCCGCTTTGCCCAGTGGTACCTCGTAGGCTTCGACCGTGCCCGAGGGGCGCAACGGTACTTCCGGCTCTCGCGTTTCACTTCGGCCGTCACGATGCTTGAGAAGGACTCCTACACACCGCCTGTTGGCTTTAGCGCCCGCGCCGAGCTCGACAAACTTCCTGAACTCCCGCTCAGGACCGCCGTTGTGGATGTGCGTCAGGGTCGTGTGCTGGGCTTGCGGAAGAAGGCAGCAGAGCCGCTTGGGGCTCCCGACGACGGCTGGGACCGTCTCGAGGTTGCTTACAGGGACTCGGAGGTGCTGGGCGAAGAGCTGGCCTCCTATGGCCCGAACGTGGTGGTCGTATCGCCGGAGGAGTTGAGGGATGCCGTCCGACGCCGGCTCACCGCAGCTGTGGACTTCGCGGCCGCACCGATGCCGCCGGTTGAGTTCCCGGATGACACAGCTGCCAAACGGACCCGTAAACGTACTTCCGAGGACCAGTTGCAAAGAATGCTGCAACTGGTGCCCTTCCTTGTCCATAATCAGGGCCTGCATATCCGGGAGGTTGCCGACCGCTTTGGCGTGACCAGGAAGGAATTGGAGGACGATCTTCGGATTCTCATCTGTTCGGGATTGCCCGAGGGGTATCCGGACGACCTCCTGGACATCCAGTGGGAGGACGACCACGTCTATATCACCCAGGACCTGGACCTGAACCGTCCTGTCCGCTTCACGATTGATGAAGCCTGCGCACTCCTTACCGGCCTGGACGCCCTCAATGGATTGCCCGAACTGGCCGAAGGAAGCGCCCTGGAATCAGTAACACTGAAGTTGATGGCAGCTGCGGGGGAGGAAGGCCTGAGGGCTGCCTCGCTGGCAGGGCCTGAAGTCAGTCCGGGTAATTCCGCGCATCTCCAGACCGCGAGGGATGCCATTGAATCCCGTCGCCAACTCCACTTGGTATACCTGTCACCTCAGCGCGACGCTTTCTCGGAACGCGATGTTGATCCTCTCCGGCTCTATTCACTGGACAACACGTGGTACCTCGAGGCCCACTGCCATTCTGTCGGGGGGCTGCGCAACTTCCGCCTGGACCGCGTTGAGAAACTAAGCCCAAATGGCCGGCCTGCATCTGACCACGGCGAGGCTTCGGAAGGCTTCCCTGTCAAGCTTTTCACCCCGAACGACGACGATACAGTCGTCACCGTGCAGCTCACCCGACAAGCTGCCGGCCTCGCAGAGGACTACTACGCGGAACGGACAGCGCCACTTACTGAAGGGGGTAGAGATGGCGGACTTCTCGCCGAAATCAGGTTTGGCAGCACGGAGTGGCTGCCGGCGTTCGTTGCCCAGCATGGCGGCGGTGTAAGGATTCTGAAGCCTGAGCATGCCGCGGCTGCTACTCGTGAATGGATCGAAGAAGCCTTGGCCCACTACGACAGCTAGACTACTCAGCATGCCTTGGTGGTCCTGGATACTTCTCTGGATAGCGCTTGTTGCGCTGTCCCTCCTCTTCTACGCCTTTCTCGGCTTCCGGCTCGTCCGTCAGATCATGGCCACCTTCAAGGAACTGGGGGAGGCCGGAAGCCGCCTTGGCCAGCCCGGCAGCCGGTCAGGCAATTCCTTCGCTGACCTGGACCCTGATGCTGTCGCCGAAAATGGATTGGAAGCCGGAAGGCTGACGCAATCCCTGCCACCGGGACTGGCTGTCTTCGCGTCCCCGGAGCAGATGCGGCTTGAGTATCATGCGGGCAAAGCCGCCCGCCAGGAAAGGCGCCGTGCCCGACGCGTTCAGCGCAAGGCGGATAGGGGCCAGCCCCAGCGGCTGCGCGACATCGAATTCAGTAAGACGTAGGATGTATCTAAACGAAAGGACCTCCCAACATGAGGCTTGAAGGCTGGCATCTCATCATTATTATCGTTTTGGCTCTGGTGCTTTTTGCTGCACCACGCCTGCCTGGCATGGCCAGGAGCCTGGGGCAGTCGATGCGGATTTTCAAGTCCGAAGTCCGGGAAATGAAGAAGGACGGCACCGCGGAAGCGAAGGACGGCTCTGAACCTGTCGAAGGCAAAGTGGTGAACCACCCCCGCACCGACTCGACCGACAACCGCCCCGCGGACGGTACTGACGTTCCGCCGTCGAACCGCGCCTAAGTCCAGATGGCAGTAACCATGGGCCGCCGATCCAACCCTGAGGGGAAGATGGCGCTGCTTGACCATCTCAAGGAACTGCGGAACAGGCTCTTCAAGTCCGCAATCGGCGTCATTCTCGGAACCATTGTCGGGTTTCTGGCGTACCAGCCGATGCTGGCCGCGCTGATCAAACCCATCGTTGACCTCAACGAAAAAGAGGGGCGCCAGGCCTCGCTCAACTTTGACGGCGTGGCCAGTTCCTTTGACCTGATGATCCAGGTGTCGGTCTTCCTTGGCCTGATAGTCGCCAGCCCTGTGTGGCTCTATCAGCTGTGGGCCTTCATCGTTCCCGGTCTGCATAAAAAAGAGCGGCGCCTGGCTTTGTCCTTTGTGGCGGCCGCAGTCCCGCTCTTCGTAGGAGGCGTAGTGCTGGCCTGGCTGGTGCTGCCCAACGCGGTCCGGGTACTCACGGACTTCACGCCCAGCGGGGGCTCCAACTTCATCAGTGCGCAAGTGTATCTGGCATTCGTCCTGCGGCTCCTGCTGGCCTTCGGCATTGCCTTCCTCCTGCCAGTCGTCCTTTTTGGACTGAATCTGGCGGGCATCATCAAGGGGCAGCAGCTCGTCAAGAGCTGGCGGATTACCGTGTTTCTGGTATGCCTTTTCGCGGCAATGGCGGCCCCTGGCGCTGACGCCATGAGCATGTTCTACCTGGCTGGGCCCATGCTGGCGCTGTTTTTCGCCGCCATCGGGCTGTGCCTCCTCAACGACCGTCGTCGGGATCGCAAAGCCGCAAAACGCTCCGCCGAGACTGAAGCCACAGCCAACATAGCAACCCCGCGGACTGAACTGGGCAATCTCTAGCTCTTCGCCCACTAGGCTTGATGCATGTCCTCCATATCCGGGCCCCAGTCGCCATCCGAGCTCTACCGGGCCAGCGTTGAACGGACCGCCGAAGCCAATACTTATCTGGGTGGTTTCGTCCGTTCCCTGGAGTTTGAGCTGGATGACTTTCAGCGTGAGGCATGTAAGTCACTGCAGGCCGGCCGTGGTGTGCTCGTGGCGGCACCCACAGGCGCCGGGAAAACCATTGTGGGGGAGTTCGCCATCTACCTCGCACTGCAGCGTGGACTCAAGGCGTTCTACACCACACCCATCAAAGCACTGAGCAACCAGAAGTACTTCGAGCTTTCCGAGAAGTACGGGCTTCACAACGTTGGCCTCCTGACCGGGGACACGAGCATCAACGGTGACGCGCCGGTTGTGGTGATGACCACCGAGGTGTTGCGGAACATGCTTTACGCCGACTCCGATTCCCTCGACGATCTTGGCTACGTGGTGATGGACGAGGTCCATTACCTCGCTGACCGCTTCCGCGGGGCCGTGTGGGAAGAGGTGATCATCCACCTTCCCAGCGAGGTCCAAGTGGCGTCGCTCAGCGCCACAGTCTCCAACGCTGAGGAGTTCGGAGCGTGGCTGGACACCGTCCGGGGCCACACTGACATCATCGTTTCGGAACACCGTCCCGTTCCCCTGTGGCAGCACGTCATGGTTGGCCGGAACATCGTGGATCTCTTCGCGGGTGAGACGCCCTTCGACGAAATTGCGCCTCCGGACGCCGACGCAGCTGAACCGGTGCTCTCAGCAGAAGCGGCAAGCCAGCGCGGCTTTGAGGTGAACCCTGAGTTGCTGTCCATGGCGAAGGCCGAAAGCCAGATGAACTTCCGCGGACGGTTCGGACACGGCGGGCGCAGCCAACGCCGCCAGCATGGCCAGCACGTGCGGGAGAACGCCGGCGCCCCCGGCGAGCAGCGAAGCCCTGTGCGCAAGGCCAGCCGACCTCAGGTCATCGCCAGCCTGGACCGGCAGGATCTGCTGCCTGCAATCACCTTTATTTTTTCGAGGGCAGGCTGCGACGCAGCCGTCGCACAATGCGTGTCCGCGGGACTCTGGCTGACCACAGAGAAGGAACAGCGCATCATCGCGATGCGCGTTGACGAGGCGGGCCAGGACATTCCTTCGGAGGATCTGGACGTGCTGGGATTCTGGAGCTGGCGTGACGGCCTGCTCCGCGGACTGGCTGCCCATCACGCCGGGCTCCTGCCCACTTTCAAGGAAGTGGTGGAGAAACTGTTTGCCGAGGGCCTGGTGAAGGCCGTTTTCGCAACGGAAACCCTTGCCTTGGGCGTGAACATGCCTGCACGCTCAGTGGTTCTGGAGAAGCTGGAAAAGTTCAATGGTGAAGCGCACGTGGGTATAACTGCCGGCGAATACACCCAGCTGACCGGGCGCGCCGGGCGGCGCGGCATCGACGTCGAGGGTCACGCCGTGGTGCTGTGGCAACCAGGAACGGACCCCGCGGCTGTAGCGGGCCTCGCCTCCCGGCGCACCTACCCGTTGAACTCCAGCTTCCGTCCCACGTACAACATGAGCATTAACCTTCTGGCACAATTTGGCAGGCCCAGGGCGCGCGAAATCCTCGAATCTTCCTTCGCCCAATTCCAGGCCGACCGTTCCGTCGTCGGGCTGGCCAAGCAGGTGCGCAGCCGCGAGGAATCGCTGGCCGGATTCCGCAAATCCATGACATGCCACCTCGGAGATTTCACCGAGTACGCGCGCCTGCGCCGCGAATTGTCCGACGCCGAGAACGTCGCGGCCCGCGGCCAATCCCGTGCCCGCAAATCCCTCACCGAAGACTCCCTGAGCCGCCTCCTTCCCGGCGATGTCATTGACGTACCCACGGGAAGGGCTCCGGGATTCGCCGTCGTGCTGAGCTCTGACCACACGTCCCGGGAACCCAGGCCGGCGGTGCTGACCTTGGACCACCAGCTGCGGAGGATCGGGATTCACGACCTCGAGGGTCCTGTTTCGCCCGTGACCCGCGTCAGGATCCCGAAGTCCTTCAACGCCAAAGTGCCCAAATCCCGCCGGGAGCTTGCTTCCTCCGTCCGCAACGCCATCCGGGAAAACCGGCCGCCCGCACCCGACAGCAGCAGGCACAACGACTTTGGGCGGGCCGCGGCGCTTCCGGACCAGGAACGAAAGATCGCCGAGCTCCGCCGTGCCCAGAGGTCCCATCCCTGTCACGGCTGCAGCGAGCGGGAAGACCATGCGCGCTGGTCCGAGCGCTGGTGGAAGCTGCGCCAGGAAACTGACGGCCTGGTACGCCAGATCCAGGGCAGAACCAACACCATTGCCAAGACTTTTGACCGGGTGTGCGAGGTGCTCTTCAGCTACGGATACCTTGAAACGACTGAATCCGGCAAGGTAGTGATCGGCCCGGACGGGCAGCGTTTGCGCCGCATCTACGGGGAAAAGGATCTGCTGATCTCCCAGGCCCTCCGGCAAGGGGCGTTCGACGACCTCGATGCGGCAGAGATCGCCGCCTTGGCGAGCATCCTTGTGTTCCAGGCAAAGCGCGAAGACCGCGGCCTGAGGCCGAGAATGCCAAGCGTTTCACTGGAAACTTCTGTGGACATTGTGGTTCAGGAATGGTCCGCGCTGGAAGACACAGAGGAAGCAAACAAGCTTCCGCTGACGGGAGAACCGGAACTGGGCCTCATGTGGCCTATCTTCAAGTGGGCGAAAGGCCGCCATCTCCAGGAAGTGCTCAGCGGAACCGATCTGGCCGCAGGCGACTTCGTGCGCTGGGTCAAGCAGGTCATTGACCTCCTTGACCAGCTGGCCAAGATCCCAGGCCTGGATCCCAGGATTGCCAGGCTCTGCAGCGAAGCGATCACGTTGGTGCGGCGGGGCGTCGTCGCGTATTCGACGGTCGCATGATCAGCCTTGCCCGCGAATAAAGGTTCGTCACCAGCGGTTTCCGCCGGAACTTCAGCTGTCAGTTTTCACTACCAGGTTCAGGAGTAGTTCATCCATGTCTGACTCATCGTCTGGCTCCTCGTCCCAAGGGCCGGCAAAAGACAAGCAGGCCCAGAGGCGGGTGACGTTGTACCGCAACGGCTCCGTCTATACCGCTGCTGATCCATTTGCGACTGCGATGCTCGTGGACGAAGGAACCGTGGCCTGGGTTGGCTCTGAGCAGGCAGCTTCCTCCATAGCTGACGATTCCATGGAGGTCATTGACCTTAGGGGCGCGCTGGTTGCGCCGGGTTTTGTCGACTCACATGTCCACCTCACAGAGACGGGGATTGCCCTGGGCTCGCTCCGGCTGGACGGCGTTCGTTCGGCAGGGGAACTGCTCGACGCGGTGGCGGGCTGGGGTGGCACTGGAACTGTCATGGGGCATGGCTGGGATGAGAGTGCCTGGCCTGATGGGACTCTCCCCAGCCGGGAAGAACTGGAGCGGGCCTCCGGGGGCAGACCGGTTTACCTGGCCAGGGTGGACGCCCATTCGGCGCTGGTCTCCTCATCCCTGGCAGCTGCGGCCAACTTGTCATCCCCGGACACTGCGGAAGCAGGCACCGACAGCCAAGTGAAGCGCGGGGACCATTCAGCCGCCCGCTTGGCAGCCCGCCAATTCCCCGCCGAACAGATTCGGGAGTTCCAGCGCCGAGCTCTTTCCGAAGCCGCAGCCAACGGCTACGTGGCCCTCGCCGAAATGTCCGCCCCCCATATCGGCACGGTGCTGGACCTGCAGCAGGCAGTGGGCTGGAACGCGGCCTCCGGCCAGGATTTTCCCGAGATTCTCGCCTACCGCGGCGAGCTCGCCGAATCCGAAGGGGATGCACGGGCCATACTTGATGGGCTAGGAGTTCCCGTCCGGGGGCTTGCCGGGGATCTGAACATTGACGGTTCCATCGGGTCCAGGACGGCCGCCCTTCGCGCGGATTACAGCGACGCAACGGGGGAGCGGGGCACCAGATACCTTTCTGTGGACCAGGCGGCTGCGCACGTCGCAGCCTGTTCGCTGCTGGGAATTCAGGCCGGCTTCCATGTAATCGGCGACGCCGGACTGGACGCTGTGCTGGAAGCATTCGACCAGGCTGCTGCGGAGGTAGGCGATCAGCGCATCCGGGCGGCGGGACACCGGCTTGAACACGTGGAAATGGCTGACTCATCGGCTATCGAGAGACTGGCCCGTCACTCCGTCACTGTCAGCGCCCAGCCGGCTTTCGATGCGGCGTGGGGCGCTGAGGGAGGCCTGTACCAGGAACGGCTCGGTACACGCCGCCTCACCATGAATCCTTTCGCCTCCCTCTATGCGGCCGGAGTGCCTGTGTGCTTCGGCAGTGACAGCCCGGTGACACCGCTTCGGCCCTGGGAAAGCGTGCGGGCCTGCCTGGAGCACAGCAATCCGGAACAGCGGATTTCGGCGCGGGCAGCATTCCTGGGGCACACCCGGGCGGGCTGGCGGGCCGCGAAATACTCCAATCCGATGGCTGGTCAGCTGGTACCCGGGGCACCGGCGAGCTTTGCAGTCTGGGAGGTTGAGGAACTGATGGTCCAGGTTGCCGACGGCCGGGTGCAGTCCTGGAGCACGGATCCCCGGGCAAGAACACCGCTCCTGCCGGCCCTGGACACCGGGGCCAGCCCCATATGTCTCCAGACGGTCCGCGATGGCAAGGAGCTTTATTCGCAGGACAGCCTCCGCGGCTAGCCGCTGTTGCAGGAACCCACCCCACTTTGGACGCCCTATAATAGAAAGTTGCGCCTGCAGCTCGGCTTTTCGCCTGGTCTGTGCGCTCTGACCGCTTCCACCAAGGAAAGGCCTCGCTGTGCGTGTCCTCACGATCATCCCCACCTACAATGAGCTGGAATCCCTGCCGAAGACAATCGGCCGCCTCAGGACCGCAGTCCCCGCATCGGATGTATTGGTTGTTGACGACAACAGCCCTGACGGCACCGGACAGCTGGCGGATGGCCTGGCCGCAGAGGATTCCCAGATCCATGTCCTGCATCGCCAGGGCAAGGCAGGACTCGGAGCGGCCTACATCGCTGGGTTCAAATGGGGACTTGAGGCGGGTTATGACGTTCTCGTAGAGATGGACGCTGACGGCTCCCACCAGCCGGAGCAACTTCCGCAATTGCTGGAGGCCCTGGAGCAGGGTGCCGATCTGGCCATGGGGTCCCGCTGGGTTCCTGGCGGAAGCGTAGTTAACTGGCCGCTGTACCGGCAGGCCATTTCGCGCGTCGGGAGCACTTATGCGCGGCTCATGCTGGGATTGAAGATCAAGGACGTCACCGGCGGCTTCCGCGCCTTCCGCCGCACCACCCTTGAAAAGCTCAACCTCGAAGAGGTGGCCTCGGTTGGCTACGGCTTCCAGGTGGACCTTGCCTGGCGCGTTGCAAAGCTGGGACTCACGATTGTTGAGCGTCCCATCACGTTCGTGGAGCGCGAGCTCGGGGACTCGAAGATGAGCGGGAACATTGTGGTTGAAGCCATGATCAATGTCACGCGCTGGGGCCTCGCCGCTCGGTGGCAGAAACTCACCTCCGGGAAGAGCTCCGCAGCTTAAGCTGCCAGGCGGTATTAAGACACAAAAAAGCCGGGCCTCTCGTCATGTAAGCGATGAGGGAGCCCGGCTCTCTTATGTGCTCGGTTCTTTTGTGCGCTGTGCGGTTCGGCCCTTAGGCTGAGCGGCGTTCTCCACGGCGTTCACGCAGAATCGTCAGGCGGTCCTCAAGGATCTGTTCCAGCTCGGGAAGCGACCGGCGCTCAAGGAGCATGTCCCAGTGGGTCCGGACGGCTTTTTCGTTGCTGTTGATGGGGCGTTCGCCGTCCACCAGGAGAGCTTCCTTGCCCGTTTTCGACACCCATACCGGAGGGATTTCAGCTTCCGAGGAGAAGGTGACGAAGACCTGTTCGCCGTCCTCGCAACGGTACTCAACCCGCTGGCGGGGAGCCGGCTCGACACCGGATTCCGTCTCCATGCTTTGTGCGCCGAGGCGCATGCCCCGCAGGCTGCGATCGCTCATGATTTCTCCCTTTGGTCGGTTCGCAGAGCCTGGCCCTGCGCTAGCCGGAGGTAAGTGACAGCCCCCGGACTACGGTTTGCACTACGTTGCATCGTTAACTCCAACGCTTTTCGCAGCATTCTTGTTCCAGCCTTATTGAACCGGTCGGACAAATATCCTATTATACGGTTTCTTCTACAGCCAAGCAAAAACAGCGAAGCAAAAATCAAACATAGGAGGAGTTGCCCTGTTCCGGGCAACTCCCCTTATTTATGGGCTAAGGCCCCTGCACAGCCTGTTTTTCAGTGGTTTGCTTTGCCGGAGCGCCCGCGCCGAAAAGGCCTTCGGAGTCCGAGTTTGTCCCACCCAGGGCGTTACCGATGCCCTTGAGTGCCTCGCCAACTTCGCTGGGAATGATCCACAGTTTGTTCGAGGATCCTTCGGCCAACTTCGGCAGCGTCTGCAGGTACTGGTAAGCCAGCAGCTTCTGATCCGGGTTGCCCTTATGAATTGCGTCGAAGACCTTCTGGATCGCCTGGGCTTCACCGTCGGCGCGCAAAATGGCGGCCTTTGCGTCGCCCTCTGCCTTGAGGATTGCTGCCTGTCGCTGGCCCTCGGCGGTGAGAATGGCCGACTGCTTGGTGCCCTCGGCGGTGAGGATAGCCGCACGCCGGTCCCGTTCGGCCCGCATCTGCTTCTCCATCGAATCCTGGATGGAGTGGGGCGGATCAATCGCCTTCAGTTCCACGCGCGAAACGCGGATGCCCCAGCGGCCGGTGGCTTCGTCCAGCACGCCTCGCAACTGACCATTGATCTGGTCGCGGGACGTCAGGGCCTCTTCGAGGTTCAGACCACCGACGACGTTACGGAGCGTGGTGGTGGTCAGCTGTTCGACCGCCTGGATGTAGTTGGCAATCTCATAGGTTGCAGCCCGCGGGTCAGTAACCTGGAAATAGACCACGGTGTCGATCGAGACCACCAGGTTGTCTTCGGTGATCACGGGCTGCGGGGGGAAGGAAACCACTTGTTCCCGGAGATCCAGGAGCGGCAGCAGCCTGTCCACGAAGGGGATCAGGATAGTAAGTCCCGGATTAAGTGTGCGCTGGTACTTTCCGAGCCGTTCGACTACGCCTGCCCGCGCCTGCGGGACGATTCGTACTGAGCGTACAAGCACGATGATTACGAATACGATCAGAACCAGCAGCACGATCGTGACTGCGATATCCATGCATCTCCTTCATTCCCCAATAGTTGTATTCAAGCTGAGTACGCAAGCGCGGCCACCTGGCGGAGGCCCCGCCGTTCACACCTTCTTGCTGCCCGGCGGCCGTGCCGGCGCAGTTACTGTACTGGTTCCGGCTGGGGAACGACGACTGCCGTAGCTCCTTCGATGGCCGATACCACCACGCGCTGGCCCGCCTCAAGAACTCCGTCCTTGGAGCGCGCACTCCACACGTCGCCTCCAATCTTGACCAGGCCGCCGTTGGAACTGACTGATTCCATGACCAGCGCTGATTCCCCGATAAGGCGGTCCACATTGGTCCTCTGTTCTGCAGGACCTTTATGGAGGTGTTTGAGCGCCACGGGCCGGACGAGGCCAACCATGAGGAGTGACACGACGCAGAAGACGATGATCTGCAACCAGAGGTCGGCGCCGGCAAAATCTGCAACGAGGGCGGCAAGGGCGCCACCGCCGAGCATAATGAAGAAAAGGTCCAAGGTGAGCATTTCCACCACGGCAAACGCCAGAAATACGGTCAGCCACAACGCCCACCAGTTCTCGCCAAGCCAATCAAACATGTAGCTCCCCCTTCGTCGCCGGGACCTGCGGGAGCAGACCCTCAGTAACTGTGCTTCCATCGTAGTCGGAAGCCTGAGGGGGCGGGGAGGGTCAGGAGGAGAGGTCGGGAAAGTGGCCAAGTCGTTATCTCGGACACTCGAGGTCAAGAGCCTGGGACGGAAGGGCGGCGGGGTTCAAAAGCGGTGATCCGGAAACGGGCAGAAACGTTGGTGCGGGACGGCAGGGAAGCCAGCAGGTCGGGAAGCGCCGATCGGTCCAGATGGTGCCCGGCCGGCCCCATCAACGCGAGATTGACGACGTCGACCGCTGGAAGGCTCAAGTCGAGGTCCAACTCCCGGGTGGCCAGTTCAATGAACGCTCCGTCCATGGATGCTGCCAGCCGTTCCTCTTTGGCCGGCTCCAGCCCCAGCATTCCGGTCGTTCCCGCAACTTCGGCCAGATGACCAGGCCTGGGCGTTACCACGATGAGTCTCCCACCAGGACGCAGGACCCGGGCAAACTCGGCGGGGTTGCGTGGAGCGAAGACGACGGTGACGACGTCGACTGCCCCATCCGCCAGTGGAAGGGGCTGCCATACATCGCAGACAATGTTGATGGCGTCGGGATTCAACCTGGCAGCGCGCCGCAAGGCGAACTTGGAAATGTCCAGGCCGATGGCTGAAGCCGGGAACCTGTCAAGAATCGCCCGCAAATAGTGTCCGGTTCCGGTGCCGGCGTCGAGGACAGCAGCGTTGGTGGCAGCGAGGGCCGGCGCGGCGGTGTCTGCGATGGCCAGGGCCAGCCCGTCATAGTGCCCGTGGGACAGAAAATCGCTGCGCGCGGCCACCATGTCGGCCGAGTCTGCCTCGAAGGCAGTCCCCTTGCCCACCAGGAAATTGAAGTATCCCTGTCTGGCGGCATCAAAGCTGTGACCCGCAGTGCACTTCAGCGTGCGCAGTTCGCCGGCGCCGAAGCTGAGTGCCTGCCGGCAAACGGGGCACAGCAGCAAATGGACGGTGTCAGAAGGCATAGCCCCATCTTAAGTGCCCGGCTCACCACTAAGTTGTTCCGCATCCGACCCCCGAACTACTAGGCTCGCAAGGGTGAAACCAGAACACCTGCCTCTGCTGAATTCCGTATCCGCCCCCACCGTTCATCCTGACGGCACGAGGGCGGTCGTGTCCGTTGTCCGTCCGGACTTCGATGCTGACACCTATGTGGGCCAGCTCTGGAGCATCTCCCGGAATCCCGAGAGACTGCCGCGGAGACTCACACGCGGGTTCCGTGACACGTCGCCGTCGTTTTCTCCGGACGGGCGTGTGCTCGCATTTCTCCGCGCGTCTCCGGACGGGAAACCGCAACTCCATGTTGTGGACGCGGCCGGAGGAGAGCCGCAGGTCATCACCAACGCGAAGCTTGGCGTCTCCTACTTCGCCTGGGCGCCTGACTCGCATCGGATAGTTTTCGCTGCCAGAACTCCAGAGGAGGGCCGGTACGGAACGGTCGACGGCGTTTCGTCCGCCGCCGAGGACGCCCGGTTGATCACGGATTACAAGTACCGGATGAACGGCGTGGGCTACACCGCTGATAAGCCCCTCCAGTTGTTTCTCGTTCACGTCCCAGATCTTGACGACGAGCCCAAAGTGGTGCGCGCCGGCCGTGCCGCTCGACAGGGGAAAGATTCCACGGATCCGCGTGCTTCGAAGGATTCCCCCGACGTGCCGGAGGACGAGACAGTGCCTACCGCCCGGCAGCTGACTGCGGCAGCGGTTGACCATGAAAGTGCAACGTTCAGCAGTGATGGAAGCACCATCTTCTTTGTGGCAGCACTCCACGAGGGAAGCGACGGCGATCTGGCCACCGGTATCTACTCCTTGCCCGCGGCGGGGGGACAGGATCCCGTTCCTCTGCAGCCAACTGAGGGACCGCGGCAGGCGGTCCACAGCGTCCGGCAGAGCCGGGACGGCAAGTGGCTCTTTTACCTGGCCCAGGAACTCGGCACCTCGGGCCTCGACTTCGTAGCCCGGAACACCGCCATGTACGTGATGCCCTCGGGCGGTGGTGACCCCATCTGCATGAGTGACGTCGAGAACATGGATCTGGATACTGGCGCTGGGCTGCTCGAACTCCATGGGGACGATTCGGTGCTCGTCCTGAACAACGCCCAAGGCACAGTGGAACTGCTGGAATTCGGTGCCACCGGCAACCACTCGCTCGTTGTCCACGGGGACCGTGTGGTTGTTGGAGCGGGATCGGGAGGAGGCTCGATCTTCGTCACTTTTGCGGATTCAGCCACTACCGGTGACGTGGCCATCCTGGAGGCTGGTCAACTGCGCTTGCTCACCGACTTCTCGGCGCGGCTGCGGACCGAAGCAGGCATCATCGAGCCCCGGGAGCTTACCTTCACTTCGCCGGACGGTCATCCGGTGCACGGCTGGCTTGTCATGCCTCCAGGCAAGGGACCCCACCCGGTGCTGCTCAACATCCACGGGGGGCCCTTCGCTCAGTACACGGTTGGAGTGTTCGACGAAGCCCAGGTGTACGCCGAGGCGGGATACGCCGTCCTGATGTGCAATCCCCGTGGCTCGGCCGGCTACGGCCAGGCCCATGGGCGTTCCATTAAGGGCAAGATGGGCACCGTGGATATGCAGGACGTCCTGGCATTCCTCGACGGCGCATTGGAAAAGTTCCAGGAACTGGATTCCACCGCGCTGGGAATTATGGGCGGCTCCTACGGCGGGTACCTGACCGCGTGGACCATCAGCCAGGATCACCGTTTCAAAGCGGCCATTGTGGAACGGGGATTCCTTGACCCGGTCAGCTTCGTGGGCTCTTCTGACATCGGCTGGTTTTTCGGCGGCGAGTACACCGGACCAATGCCTGAGGAAATGGCTGCCCAGAGCCCGATGGCCACCATTTCGGCCGTGCGGACCCCCACGCTCGTGATCCACAGCGAGGAGGACCTGCGGTGTCCGGTGGAACAGGGGCAGCGGTACTTCACGGCACTGAAGCAACAGGGAGTGGAGGCCGCGTTCCTGGTCTTCCCGGGGGAGAACCATGAACTTTCGCGATCCGGAACGCCCCACCACCGCAAGCAACGCTTCGAACACATCCTCCGCTGGTGGGCGAAATACCTCCCAGTGAAGGCTTGATCAGTCCGGCAGGAACCCGAGTTCCTGCCGGGCCCGGCTGATGTCCGGCGCCATCCAGCGCAGACCGTATTCCTCGTTCGTGGTGAGGGACCGGAGCTCGGCCTTGTCTACATAGAGCGTGCCGTGGAGATGGTCGGTTTCGTGCTGAACGATCCGCGCCTGCCATCCGGCATACTCTGCTTGCATGGCGGCCCCGTCCGGAGTGGTGTAAGTCAGCTGAACGCGGTCCGGGCGGGACACCACCGCCTGCAGGCCGTTCAGGGACAAACAGCCTTCGTAGAACGCTGCCCGGCCTGCGCCTATGGCGATATACGAGGGATTGAGCAGCACCAGGAAGTCCAGGGGTGCCCGCTCGCGGAGGCCCGCAACATCAGGCTCGACGTCGAACGCGTCTTCCGCCACGGCAATCTGTAGCGGGATCCCCAACTGCGGGGCAGCGAGCCCGACGCCAGGAGCGTTATGCATGACCCGGCGCATAAGGTCGATCAGCCCAGCCAGTTCCTCATCGGTGAGCTGTCCGTCGTAGCGGGCGGCGGACTGTCGCAGTGCAGGATGCCCCACCTGGACGATGGGCGGGAGACCCTCCGCAGCCAGGATGGATTGAACCGTCTCCTGTATCTCGGCGGGACTGGATGGAGTGGGGACTGAAGCCATAGGAAAAGCTTAATGCGGCTGAGTCCTACTGCGGTCCGCAGGTAGCGGTGACGAAATCGTGGATTCGGCCCCGAAGCTCGGCACCCGCGTCTACCTTTAAGACTCCTTGCTGCCCGGCCACGGTTATCCGCAACGGGAACAACGTCCCTACCTTGTCCTCTGCCACCGCATGGGGATCACACCGGGCCGGACGGATAACCAGGCGCAGCTCCGAAGCCGGTCCGCCCTCCTGAACCTTGACTCCGCGCGGCCATGGCCGGGAAGGTTCTTCAGCAATGAGCGGTGTCCCGTCGATTTTCTCTATGGTCAGGCTCCGCGGTTCTGGGCCAGGGTCCCCACCGCCCTGGGTACTCCCAGTGCTGCCTTGGGGTGACGGCTTGGGGAGTATGAGGATACGGACGACGGCGGTGCCGCCTTTCTCAGTAGCATCCAGTTCGGGCACCGGGCGGAACTCCGCAATCGCCTCGGCAGCCTTACTGACACACCGTTCCGCATTGTTCCGGGTCAACACACCATGTGGATCCGTCGGCTCCAGTGTTGCTTGACCTGGCATCGCCGGCTGAGTGGTGATCTGAAGCTGTGGTTTATCACCCTGAACCGTTGTCAGGCCTCCGGTCGGTTCACCGAAGCCGGTGCAGGCAGGCTCGGGGAGCTGCGCGGGAAGGCTTTTGGTCTGCCTCGGCGGAAGCTCGATGCCACCGGCGGACGGATCCCAGGTAATCGCGGCACCGAAAAGTCCGCTACGGAGGGAGGCATCCAGAACCGTCACGGGTTCAGGAGTGTTGTTCGTGAGCTGTATTTCGATGATTTGCCTGGCGTAGTTGTCCCTGAACTGGTTGATTTGGGCGCTGATGGCCGGCAGCCCGCCTATGGGAGTTGGCGATGGCGGCACAGGCGCAGAGGCTGAATCGGGACTGCCTTCGGGCCGAGGGCCAGAATTGCATGCGGCGAGCGTCATGAGCATCGCCATGGCAACGATAGAGGCAAGAGCGGACTTGAACCGGCGTCGTGAGGTCAGCGGTGCGCGGCTCATTCCTGAAGTCTAGGCCGTTGGTCCACGCCCCGTCACTGGCTGGCGCTGCTGGCAGTTCTGCGGGCTAGCGAAGGTGACTGGGGTGAAGATGCCCAATTCGGCTAAGGTCGTTTCATGACAGAAAAGGACCCCGTGGTTTTGGACCCCTTAATGTGTGTGCTCGGCTTTATCCGCGCGCTTGAATCAGGCGGCGGCGCAGAAGACATCAGGCCATTTTTGGCGGATGACTTTGTCCTCGTCGAAGCGCCGCATGTGCTGGCACCCCGCGGTTCGACCAAAACCCTTGAGGCGGTACTGTCAGGAGCAGAGAACAGCGGGGAAGTGGTGGCCGGGCAGCGCTTCGAGGTGAACCGAACCACTTGCGAAGGCGGCCGCGTGGTCATCGAAGCGGACTGGTCAGCGACGCTCCGGATGGACCTTCCGCACTGGGACTCCGGAGAAGTCATCAGGGCCAGGACCACCTCAGTGTTCGAGGTCAGCGACGGCCGGATCCTCAGCCAGGACAGCTACGACTGCTACTTCACGGGCGGCTGAACCTAAGCGCAGGCAGGATCTTCAGTGCATGGTAAAGCGCCGCGCAACCCAGGCATTGACTGTCGGGATTCCCGCAAGAGAGCTCAGCATCCGATTTCTGGCGGCCAGCAGGAGCGGCGGCACGGGGCGACCCAGAGCCATATTGATCTCGGCCTGACGCATGGCCTTAGCCGAGGCGCGCAATCGTGAGCTTTCGTAAGCACGCAGCTCAGTTGCCACCGGCTGCCCTCTTATCGCCGCCACGATGATAGGCGCGAGCGCTGCAGCATCAAGCCATCCCAGGTTCATTCCCTGACCGCCGATGGGACTGACCTCATGGGCGGCATCCCCGATCAAAGCTGTTCTGCCATGGATCAGCCGCACGGCTCGTCGCGACCGGACGCCGAAGGTGCTGAGCATGCTGTTGGTTTCGGGATCTATGCGTATTCCCGTTCTTTCACACACCAAGTCAGCCAACATCAAAGCCCCTGCCTGTGGCGGCAGACCCGGCATTCTAGCCACCCAGCGGCGGAGGGAGCCGGGCAGGGGGAACGATTCGACGATCCCCTTCGGTGCAAGGAACAACACAGCATCTGATCCGAATTCGGTAGAGTCCTTGAAATCGCCCATCAGGTAGGTGTCGGGATAGGTCTTCAGCCGCGACGGAACGCCCAGGAAATCCCGCATGCTGGACCGGACGCCGTCGGCCGCGACGGCGAGCACTGAAGTCTGCGCGGAGGATGCGGAAGCGGAGGCAACGTCCAGCGTGACGGTCCGTCCGTCGTCGTGCATTCCGGTCACAGTGGAGCCGCGCTGGAGGGCATCCGGATCCAGTTCCCGGAGGCGGCGCTCCAGTATTTCTTCCGTCTGTTCCTGCGGGAGGGAGAGGACGAAGGGGAAGCGGCCGGAGAGCCCGTCAAAGGACATCCCGGCTAGCGGTTTGCCGTTTCCGATCGCGACGCCGTGGCGGATTTGAACTCCCGAGGCCACCAGCCGGGAGGCGACGCCGATCCTGTCAAGGGCTTCCAGCGCAGGCGGGTGGATCCCGATGGCCCGCGAAAACGGCGACCGCGACGGTCGTTGCTCAAAGACCCGCACCGCCAGCCCCTGGCTGACCAAGAGGGACGCCAGATACAGGCCCACAGGACCTCCGCCAACGATCAAAACGTCGATCAAGGGTTCAGTGCCTCGGGCAATTGCGGCACCCTGTAATGCAGGACGGTCCTGAAGGGAAAACGCCGCTCGGCCACCCAGCCCGGGGGAGTGACGGCGTTCAGTTCCTGGGGCGTGTAGCTGCGGCGGATGGATGTGAGCCCGTCCTGCCTGATGAACGAACGCCTCAGTGGCAAGGCCGCCACGGAGAAGACGGCATACGCGATCGGGCTGCGCCGAAGGTCGTTGTGGATGACAAATCCGCGGGATAACGACGCCGACTCCGCCAAGAATTGTTGGAGTCCCGCCGAGGGAACGTGGTGAAGGACGTGGTTGGAGATCACGACGTCGAACGTAAGTCCTTCTGAAACCAGCTCGGCGGAGGATGCCTGGCGGAAGGTAACGCCGGCTGTTGCCGGGCGGCCAGCGGCAAAACGGTAGGCGCGCTCATCGGGATCGATCGCGGTGACCAGCAGCTGCTTGCCGTCCCGGGCAGCCCAGGCCGCGAGCAACACGGGGACGTCGCCCCCTCCGCACCCGATGTCCAGGAGGGTCGTAGGAGTGGTAGCTGATAACCGGGGCAGCAGCTGCTTCCGGTAGAGCCTGCGCCAGCCCGAGACCAGCCTGTTAACCAAGGCGAACTGTGCGTAGGTATTCTCAAGGCGTACCGGATCGCAATCGTCTGCGTCCATTTCCTCGACGGCATCAACCGCCCGTTCCCGCAGCAAGGCCATCACCGGCTCAGGCACGGAAGGGCTGGGCGAGAGCATCCAGCGGCGCCTCCATGAGCAGTTCAGTCGATGCCGTAGCCATTCCGGCAGTATTCCCTGCTGAAGCCTTGGGGCGGGACGAAATCTTGGTGAAAAGGGCCGTCTCCACCGTCAGTCCGGGGCCGAAGGCCATGGAGCAAATCCGTTCGTCGCCCGGTTCTTCCGGTAGTTCCAAAATGTATTTGAGGACAAACAACACGGTGGCGCTGCTCATGTTTCCGTAGTTCCTCAACGTCTCGCGGGCAGGAATCAGTTGTTCATCGCTGAGCTGCAGCCGGCTTTGGACCTTGTCCAGAATGCTGCGGCCGCCAGGATGGATTCCCCAGTGCCTGATGTCCGTGTAGGGCTTGTTGCGGAGAGATTCCTCGCGCGACAGCAATGGTTCCAGGGCGCCGATAATGTGATCGTCGATGATGTGTGGGACGTAGTTTCCCAGGACCATCTCGAAACCCTCGTCGCCGATGTTCCAGGCCATGGATTCCTCGCCGACCGGAGTCAAAACGGTCTCAAAGTGATCCAGCTGCAGGAGCGGTTCGGCGTCAGGAATGTCCCGGGCGGTCACCACCGCGCCTGCAGCGCCGTCGGCAAACAGTGCTGATCCCATGATCGTGTCCGGATCGTTGGACGTGCGCACGTGCAGTGAGCAGAGCTCGGCGCAGACCACCAGGACCGCGGCCTCCGGATCCGCTTCACAGAAGGACTTTGCTGCGCGGAGTGCTGGAAATGCTGCATAGCATCCCATAAAACCAAGGTGGTACCGCTGGACCGAGGGATTCAGGCCGAGGGCGCGGACGATCTTGTAGTCAGGGCCGGGATTGAAGAATCCTGTACAGGAAACTGTCACGAGGTGGGTGATGTCCTCCGGTCCGATACCGGCGCAAGCAGTCAGGGCAGCATCTGCTGCCTCGATAAACAATTTGGTCGCTTCCCGCGCGAAGATGTCGTTCCGGACCTTGGTGCTGGGCCGGAGCAGGAGACCGGTCCGGGGATCAAAGAACTGGGGGTTGTCGGAGCGGATTTCCATTGTCAGCTCGTCAACTGCGGTGTACCGGGTGTCTATGGCTGCCGAGTCGAAGCAGGTATTGACGAGCCTCGAGCCGAGCCTGGTGAGCCCGGGCTGGGCTGCGAAAACCTCCCGCGCTTCGGACTGGATCAGGATAGTCGGAGGGACTGCAGTTTCCAGGGATCTCAGGTAGACCGTCATGGTTCATTGTTAGTGAGAGACGGTGGATAAAACAATGCGAAAGGCGGCCACTCATCGGGAAAGATGAATGGCCGCCTTCCAGTTGCGGGGTGGTTATCCCTGACGAGTGATAGTCGCCGCCCGGAAATCGTCCAGGACGCTGCCGGTCGCCTGCGAGGTCACGACACCGCCCTTGCCCGTCTTACCGGTAAAGAACTGCACGTCGGCTGCCCGGAGCGACACAGCAGCAACAACCTCTGTGTTCTTGTAGATGGTGACAGTGCCGTTCACGTAGCTGGCAGTGAGGACGTCTCCTGCCGCGAATGGAGCCAAAGCGTCGGGGTAGGAGTACCACGCTTTCTCAGCACCCAAGGTGGACAGGCGCACTGATTTGGTGGGTGCGTCATAGACCACTGAAACTCCGCCCGAGAGGAATGATTTCCCGGACTGGGCCTTGAGCATCACACCCTGAACCGACTTGGGTGCGATGGACTTCAGCGTCAGGGAAGCCGTCTGGTCTGCACCAAACGTGCTGGAGTAGAGCGTCGAGCCCCCAAGGAGCGGGCTAAGGGCCTTGTCCTTGATGACGTAGGACTGAGGTCCGGTCTCGCCGCTCCACGAACGTCCCAACGTCCCGTTCGCCCGGTCAAAGTTGTCCAGCACCGGGGCGTTGACCGTAAAGGAGCGGACGACGTCGGGGGCCGCCAGGAACCGTTGGTTCCCGTCCTGCTTGGCAGTGATGGTGCAGGTTCCAGCGCCTGCCAAGTGAACCGAGTTGTTTTGCAGGGTGCACGAGCCGGCGGCAGAGAGCGATACAGGCAGACCGGAAGTAGACGTTGCACTGACTGCGAAGTCAGCGTCCCCGAGCGTCTTGGTTGCAATCGGTCCAAAGGAGATCGACTGTGAAGCCGGTGCCGGGACGTCCACGATTCCCTGAGTGGAGTTGCCTGCTATATCGATAGCCCTGAACTCAACAGTTGCCGCTGTCCGTCCTGCGGGAAGGGGCCCGGAGTACGGTGCCCATTCGGCCGTGCCCACCCGGTAGTCAAGGGCAGCAACGCCGGAGTAGGGATCTTCGGCGGTGAGGGTGAGCGTTCGGTCGTCGTCGAGGGTGGCAGCCGTTCGTGGTGCTGTCCTGTCGATCTTCAACGCGATTGATGCTTCCGCGGACACGTTTCCGGCCGCATCTGTGGCCTTTGCCTTGACAGTGTGAGCGCCATCGGATGCCACGTCGAAGGAGTGCGTGTACGGAACCCAGGCACCGTCGTCGACCGATACCTCAACGCTGGGGGCCGTTGCGGAGTTATCACTCACAGTGACGTTCACCGTAACAGGACCCACGTACCAGCCCTCAGTACCATTCGGTGCTGCAGGCTCGGTAGCCACCGTAACGGTCGGGGCAGAGGTGTCGGCGAATCTTGGCTCCACACTTTCGAGTGTGGGAACAACCGGATTAATCGATCCGTCTGCAGCGAAAGTGAGCCGGTCAATGGTGGTTTCCCGGTGCATTCCGTCGCCGCCCGGGATGGCGAAGCGGTGGTACACGATGTACCACTCGTCCGTACCGGGGACCTGCACCACAGAGTTGTGTCCGGTTCCCAGGATGCCGACTTCAGGCTTCTTCTCGAGAATGACTCCCTTGGAGGTCCACGGTCCGGCGATGCTGCCGGCTGTGGCGTAACCGACGCGGTAGTTCTCGCTCCTTGTGTCATCGATCGAATAGGTCAGGTAGTAGGTAGCGTTGCGCTTGTGTACAAAGGCTCCTTCCCTGAACTGCGTCAGGCCGGTGATGGTCTTTATGTTGGCAGCGTTGTAGGAGACCATGTCCGGGTTCAGGGGAACATAGCGCGCGGTGCCGTTGCCCCAGAACAGGTAGGACACGCCGTCGTCATCAGTGAATACAGCGGGATCGATCTGTTGGGCACCTCCGAAGGCCGCCTTGTTTACCAGCGGGGCGCCGGAGTCGACAAAGGGGCCAGTGGGAGAATCAGCGACAGCGACGCCGATGTTCTGACCGGCGCTGAAGTACAGGTAGTACTTGCCGTTCTTCGTCGCAGCTGCTGGAGCCCAGGCATTTGTATGCGTCCAG
This sequence comes from Arthrobacter rhizosphaerae, assembly GCF_023062595.1. GTDB lineage: Bacteria > Actinomycetota > Actinomycetes > Actinomycetales > Micrococcaceae > Arthrobacter > Arthrobacter rhizosphaerae. The sequence goes on along the minus strand of NZ_JALLAN010000001.1, from coordinate 437,576 downwards.
CTGACGTTCGCGAGATCGAGCACCACGCCTTCATCTGTCCAGTCCACCAGGTTCTTGGACGAGAAGACGGAGAATTTCGTGCTGCCCCAAGAAGCAATTCCATCGGTCGTGGGGTAGATGTAGTACGTGTCCCCGTAGACCACGATGTTCGGATCAGCTGTGTAGCCGGGCAACACCGGGCTCTTCATTTCCAGCACTGAGAAGGTCCAATCCGCCGTTGAACCATCAGGCCCTGTCACCTTGTACGTGACTGGCTTGCTCAAGTCCGCAGTGTCTCCGGAAGCGGGGCTTGAGGCAGCTCCGGGAAAGAGGCTGAATGTAGGCGAGAGCTTGCTCAGATCCGTGCCGCGCTTGACGGGGAAGGTGACTTTTTTGCTTGTGCTGTCGACGATGGGCGCCACCTTCAGAAGGCTGGCATCCGTCAGGGAAACGTCTGCCAGTCCGGTCTTATCGCCTGAAAGGTTCATGACTTCATCCGCTGACAGCGCCCGGTTGTAGATGGCGAACTCGCGGAGGGAGCCGTTGAGGGTTTTGTCTGCGGTGTAGACGGACTTGCCAAGGTAGTTCGATGTGGTGCTGCCCACCCCGATGTCGGCGGGGTTCAGGGTGGCGTTCAGGTTCTCGCCAACCTTCTTCCCGTCGAGGTACACAGTGGCGACAGTGCCCTTCAGCGTGTAAACCAGATGCTTCCATGAATCGCGGGGGAGGGCTGATGTGCTGTTGGCATTTTGTTCCGTTGTCCAGTTACCTGAAGCGATACCGGTCTTATAGACAGAGTTGCCGGTGGCGAACAGGTATCCGTTACCCACTCCGGCGGCGTCGGTGTTACCGAATCCATAAAGAAAGTAGGACCCGCTCTGGGCGGTGCTGACTTTGACGTCCGCTTCCACCGTTAGGTCCTGAACACCGGAGAGGATGTTGTCGGGGACATCGACATAACCGCCGGCGCCGTCGAGCTTGAGAGCGCCGTCCGGCTGCCAGCTGCCGCCCGCCACGATCTTGCCGTTGAGGCCATTGCCTGAGGAGTCTGTGACGTCCGTCCCCGAGGTCTGGTCAAAGGAGTAGCGGAGGATCTCGCCCTTTTCATTGGCGGGAGCGGGTTTTGGTGTCTGGCGAAGGGCATCCAGCTCAGCTTGCGTTACCGGGAGAACGGTTCCGTGACGGGGACTGGCCGGCAGGTCATAGTTGGTGGACAGCTTCCAGCTGGGGGTTTCCAGGCTTGTGCTTTCGAGCGGGATGTAGCCGCGTCCTCCGAACTCGTCAAGGAAGAGGTAGAACTTCTCCTCTGTGTTGGATTTGAAGACGGTGGGACCTTCCACCGCTGCAGTTCCTGCGTTCTTGCCGATGCACGAGCTCTGGAGCGCCCAGTTCCTGGGGTTGGTGGTGGGAAGGTCGACGGCGAGAAGGTTGTTGGACTTTTCCTGCATGATGTCCACGCAGCCCGAAACGCCGCCTTCATCCTTGGTGAAGCGGTAGAACGTGTCCTTGTCCTTGATGACCGTTGAATCGATGACTGAGGTGCCCGGGTCGTTCCAGACCTTGGCTTCAGAGAAGGTGCGGAAGTCGCGTGTGGTCGAATACATCATCTTGTTCACAACCCCGGCGGTGTGGCCCGGGTCGGATTCTGCATAGATCTTCGATGCCCAGAACACAACGTACGCGCCGATGCTGGTGTCGTAGTAGGCCTCCGGAGCCCAGGTGTTGCCGGCCGTGCTGGGGGAAACCTTCACATGCCTTTGTTCGGACCAGTTTTTGAGGTCGTAAGATTCCCAGACCTCAAGGTATTGGCTGCCCTGGCGCTGGGAGGAGTCCCAGGAGGTTCCGCTGCCGATGGAAAGGTCCGTGGCGATCATGTAGAACTTGTCGCCTTCGGGGGAGCGGATCACGAAGGGATCGCGCAGGCCTTTGGTGCCCATGGTGGACGTGAGGATCGGCTTGCCGCCGTTGGTCTCATCCCAGTGGAGGGCATCGTTGCCGCGGCTTGCGGCCATGTAGATGTTTTCCCCGGCAAGGCTGTTCCCCGTGAAATAGGCGAAAGCGTATCCGGCATAGGGTGCAACAGTTGGCTTGGCCTTTACGTGGGCCGAGAATTGCTTCGTTCCGGTCGCTGTTCCGACCTTCAGGGTGGCCGTCAGGACGACGTCGGTATCCACAGCCGGGCGGTTAACGACGCCTGTGGCGTCAATGATCGGGCTTGCGGACTGCCAGGTTACCGCGGCTTGTCCGCTGGTTGCCGGCAGCGTGACATTGCCGCGGACGTCGTCGAGGGCCGGAAGGGACAACGCAGCAGTGGCGGCCGCCAGCTTTTCTTCATCTGACTCGGCAGGGAGAACGGTTGCAGTGAATGTTTTTGTTCCGGAGGCGTCACCGCGCGTGATTGTTGCCGTGAGGGTCACGTTTGCCGGACCCTGCGCCGCGTTTGGCCGCGTCACTGCTCCTGTGTTGGTAATGACAGCGGGGTTGCTTGACGACCACGTCAAGGTGGAGCCATTGACGCCGCTTGCCGGCAGGGACAGGTTGCCTGTCACTGCCGAGAGGTCTCCGAGAGACAGTGCTGCTGCATCCCGTTCCACCCTCAGTGTGTCGCTTGGTGCTATTGCTGCCGCCACCTCGCTTGGAGTGAGGGCAGCATCGTAAATCCGGAAGTTACGGACGGACCCGGACAAAAATTTGTCCGCTGTGTAGACCGAACGGCCGAGGTAGTTCGCCGTCGTTATTCCGTTGCCGATGCTGCCTGGCGTGATGGTGATGCCGGTTTTTTGTCCGACCTGTGCGCCGTCGAGGAACAGTGTGGCTGTTCCATTTGCCAGTGTGTACGTGATTGTCTTCCAGACGCCGCGCGCCAGGGGCTGGCTTTGGGAAAGGGTCTGCTCGGTGGACCAGTTGCCGGAGGCGATAGAGGTGCGGTAGCTGTCACCAGTGGTAAACAGGTAGCCGTTACCGGCGTTCGACGTCGTGTTGCCCAGGCCATAGATGAAGTAGGGAGTTGCTTGTGTCGGTGCCATCAGAACCTCGGTGCTGACGGTGATGGCGGACAGTCCCTGCATGATGTTGTCCGGAAGGCGGACATAGTCATTGACGCCGTCCAGCTTGAGGCCTTCGCTTCCCGTCCACGTGCCGCCATTTACGACCGTGCCGTTGCGTCCCTTTCCGGAGGTGTCCACAGCCACGGTTCCGCTGCTTTGATCCAGGTTGTACTGCAGGACGAGCCTTGGGTCGGGGGTGGTCTCAGCCAACGCCGGGACCAGCGGGGTCAGGGCAAGCGCCGAGGCGATGGCCCCCGCCGCTGCCGTCCTGGTGAGTAACCGTATGGGTCGCATCGTTGCGCCTGCTTTCCGTGCCCCTTAGTGAACGGGGCGTTTTTGTGGGTAATTTTCTTGCCAGGGGACGGCAGCCGTGACAGGGCGCGGTCGCTTCTACGCCAGGGGTGTGGCTATGGCGCGGTGAAATCTGTGGGGTGTATTCGGTGCGGTGATTTCCGCGCATTTTGATCCGTGCGGCGGCACGCGGGCAGCTTGGGGGTGCTGTGCTGTGCCGCCGCATGGACGATCAGGTGAGCGGGGCTCAGTACTGACGGGTAGGCAGGGCCTTGGTGGCCTGTTCCTGGGTGAAGGTGGTTTCTTCGGTGACGACGCGCTCGGGGACTGTTTCGCCGGCGAGGACCTTCTTGGCGAGGTCCATGAGCTGGGTGCCCAGCAGCGGGCTGCACTCGACAATGTAGTTGATCTTGCCGGCGCTCAGGGCGGTCATGCCGTCCTTGACGGCGTCGATGGTGATGATCTTGATGTCCTTGCCCGGGACCTTGCCGGCGGCTTCGATCGCTTCGATCGCGCCGAGGCCTTCGTCATCGTTGTGGGCGAAGACAACGTCGATGTCCGGGTTGTTCTTCAGGAAGGCTTCCATGACCTGCTTGCCGCCGCTGCGGGTGAAGTCACCGCTCTGGGAGGCGATGATCTTCAGCTTCGGGTCAGCCTTGATGGCAGCTTCGAAGCCTTCCTTGCGGTCGTTGGCGGGGGCGGAACCGGTGGTGCCCTGGATCTCGACGATGTTCACGGTGTCGGTGGCGGCCTTGGACTCGCCCACGAGCCACTCGCCGGCCTTTTTGCCTTCGAGGACGAAGTCAGAGCCCAGGAACGTCTTGTAGAGGCTCTTGTCTGCGGAGTCCACGGCACGGTCGGTGAGGATCACGGGGATTTTGGCGTCCTTGGCTTCCTTCAGGACGGTGTCCCAGCCGGATTCAACCACGGGGGAGAAGGCGATGACGTCGACCTTCTGCTGGATGTAGGACCGGATCGCCTTGATCTGGTTTTCCTGCTTCTGCTGCGCGTCGGAGAACTTCAGGTCGATCCCGGCTTCCTTCGCGGATTCCTGGACGGACTTGGTGTTGGCGCTGCGCCAGCCGCTTTCCGCGCCGACCTGGGCGAAGCCCATCACGATCTTCTTATCAGCACCGCCCGTGCTGGAAGCGGCCTGGCCGCCACCTCCGCAGGCAGTAAGGGCAATAGCTGAGGCGGCCAAAACGGCTACTAGAGATTTCTTAAACACAACATCCTCCCGGAAGCGTTAGTTACATGCAGGCGGGAGACCCCAACACCACCGTTGCTGCAAACTGAAGCAGATTCGCTCTGGCGACAAGTGTGAACGCTAACAAACAAGTGCGTCAAGTAAGTTAGATCACATTTCGGTGACGTCGAGACATCGGGGGAGCGCTGGGGAAGCAGCGGGCTTCGCCCAATTAGTGTCGGAGGGACCTAAACCGCGCGGGTGGAAAGAGAGTTGTAGGGGCGTCGAACCACCGGACGCCGCGGTGTGGAGTGCTGTTTTTGGACAGGTTCGAGGGAAGGCTTTGGGCAGAGGTCCTGAATCAGCCCGGTTCCGGCGCATTCACGTACATCTTTGATTGCCGCGGCAGCGAGACGTTTGTCAGCGAACTGTTCAGAGACCGCCAGTACAACTCCATTGGGGGCAACCAGCCTGAACCGCACGTGCGATTCGGCATCCATGAATACCTCGAACGAACCTGCCATCAATTTGCTCCTTCCAGGCAACATCGCCTTTTGAATCGTGGCGGGTGCTTGCCTGGCCGACATTCGGCGAGAAGGATCAGTGATTTGGTAAAACCCAACCGGTCGATCCACATCCAGTGCAGCGGCTGGCAGCCCCAAAACGATGTTTCCAGAGAGGGGCGGAGCCCGTAAGGGACAAAGGTCCCTTGTTGCGTGAAAACAGGAACAGCGGCTGTTAGTTGTGGGGCGATGTTCCCCCCGATCATGACCTGCCTCCAGACTGGCAGCGGACATGTTGATATGGGACGAGTTGGTGACAGGATTCTCTCGTGACATCTATCGTTGAGGCAGCCATTGAGACACTTTACGAGGCGCGTATTCCGTTGGGTCCTGGTCTAACTAATACCGAGATCGCCGACGTTGAGCAGCAATTTGGTATCAAGTTCAGCCCTGATCATGCGGGGCTGCTGAGTCTGGCTACTCCGATGGGCCCTGGATGGGTTGATTGGTTGGGGGAGCCTTATGGGATTAATCAGCGGCTGAGCTGGCCCCTGGAAGGAGTCCTGTTTGACGTCGAGCAGAATGCCTTCTGGCCCGGTGAATGGGGTGAAAGGCCAAGTGAAACAGCTACGGCTGTGCAGGCAGCGCGGGAACGTATGCAATTCGTGCCGACGCTGATTCCTGTCTACTTGCACCGTTTTCTGCCCGGAGCGCCAGCGCCGGCGGGAAGTCCGGTTTTTTCTGTTTACCAGACGGACGTGATCTATTACGGCAGTGACCTTGCTGCCTACTTCGCCGCTGAGTTTTTCCGGGCGCCCGACGTGAAGTTACCGAGGTATCGTGTCGGCTTTTGGTCTGATTTAGCGGAGGGCCGCTGGGTCTAGTCTCTGATCGAGCTGAGCGACCGCGACGTGACATGAGAAAGGCGGAAAGCAGACTGAGAGGAGTTCACTCATCTACTTCTACTCCTCCTTCCAAACTGGCATGCACGGTTATTCATGGGCCGGGAGTAGCCCAGAATCCGAGGGCGACAGTTCCCCTGAAGCTCCGCGTCTTCCGAGCGTCAGTCCTGCGGAAACTGTCGGCCGCCTTATCGTTACATCGTGAGATTCGTACAGCGGGTCGCCGCTCCGGTCCAGGTTGAAGTCACCGAGCACCATCAGGTTGCTGTTCCAGTCGTTGGGCCTGCGCGACCGCGCGGTTGTTTCGGCTGCAGGTTCCGCGGTTCGCAATAGGCGGGCACGTAGACTTCCTTCCATGCGCGTCTTCGACATCGCCTTCGACTACCTTCTCGACACCACGCCTCCGGGAAAGGACGCGGACTCTCATAGTCCGCGGCTCAAGGCTGACCATCAGCTGCTCTGGAAGAAGGAGCTATGCGATGGGCAGCTGTTCGAACTGGCGGTCTCGGAAATTCCCAAGGTGCGTCGGGAAAACTACCTGATGTTCGAGCAGACGCCCGATAAATCGTTCACGTTCGGCAGCGACGCCATCACGAACTCCTACACCAGGTGGGGGAAGCCCAATGCCTTGGTCGCGGCTAAGGCCGAGTTGAGTGAGGAGCAGAAGCGCCGCTATTTCGACCCGCCGTACACGATCGGCAGCGCCATGATCTGGCCCGTCAGGGGAATACACCTGCCCACCCTCAACACCGCCAGGGGAATGCGGATACGGATTGCGGACCGGATGGACCTGACTCTGGAATGCATCCGGCGCCACTACGCCAAGGAGCCAGGCAGCCCCCTCGCCGACGTCACCACTAACTATGGGGACTTCTTCGAACTCTTCCGCACGTTCGAGAAGTTCGTGGAGTTCTTCCACTTCCAGGATCTCGTGACGCCGGAGGGAAAGATCGACTTCTTCCTAGAGGAGGATGAGGACAAGGTCTTCACGCGCACCGGCGTCCCGGTCACGAAAGAAGAGTACATCAGGGTTCAGGAAGCCTCGCTGAAGTTCATAGCGTTGCGGGGCAACCGGATGGCCGACTGGGTCGAGGAGAACCACCGCGACATTGAGGTCCGACGACAATAAACACCGGCCTGTCCCTGCCCCAGTGGCAGTCGCACGCTGGCTGATGGAACCGGTCAGCGGTACCCTGCGCATCAAGCGGCGGATCATGCTAGGTGTCGACGAGGTCAGCAAAGGTGATGCTTCTACTCCCGTGGGTTCAACGCCGATAATCTACATTATGTAAAGTAACGGGAATTCTGTGATGCTCTGCAAAGTGAAGCTCGCTGACATTGCCCCTTCCCCAGCTGATCGGGACCGACAGAAGACGTTGCATACTCAGGACGCCCGAAAGGCCGATACGTCTGGATCGTGATACCCCGTGACGTCGTCCGCGAGTTGACGAGTTCGAGCGCAAGATCCGGACCGGAATCCGGAAACAGCCGTGTGCCCTGTCCGACGACGACGGGATAAGTGACCAGGTCGAGCTGGTCAACCAAGTCGTTGGCAAGGAGCCATCGGACGAGTACGCCGCTTCCTGGCACCACCAGTTCGCCGTCTCGCTGCCCCTTCAGATCACCGATGGCAGTGGCAAGGTGGCCGTGCAGGACTGTCGTGCCCGCCCACTGCGGATCGGTGAGGCTGGTAGATGCCACATACTTGGGCCGGTCGTTCAGCGCTGCGGCAATCGGGTTGACACTCGGGTCAGTCATCGCGCCCCAGTAACCGGCGAATATTTCGTAGGTCCGCCGGCCGAACAGGAAAGCGTCCGCGCCGCCGTAGACCTGGTTGAGGTAATCTCCGGCTTCAGTGTCGAGAAGCGGTATGGCCCATCCCCCGCGCACGAAGCCGCCGCTCCGATCTTCGTCAGGCCCGCCCAGCCCCTGCATCACACCATCCACAGAGACGTTGGTCGTGGTCGTCAACCTCATGTGTGTCACCTCGTTGAAGAACGGGTCCTGCTCCCCTGCTCAAGCGTTATCTGCTTCAGACAAGCACACTTCTTTGTGTAAATTAAGCCCTCCGCGCTCTGAGGCTCGGGATAAGCGCGAGGCCCCTCGCCTCTCCCCTACCGACCCCTGCCGGGAAGCTACGTCCAAGAAAGCATTGCGGCATATCAGCCCAAATCGGTCACTCCCCCGTCATAACCCGGCGCTACCTCTTATAGAGTCGGGCCATGACCATTCGAAACCGTTCGAAGACCGCAATAGTAACGGGAGTCGGGAGGCGCCGATCGATCGGGGCGGGTCTCGCCGTCGGACTGGCAAGTGATGGCTGGGATCTCATCCTGAACTATTGGAAGCCCTACGATGTGCGGATTGGCTTGGAGAGAGGCACCGCCGACCCCGAGACAATCGCCGACGAGTGCCGTGCACTTGGAGTCGCCGTAAAGCTTGTTTCCGGGGACCTGAGCGACCCGACGGTGCCGGCAGAGTTGATCCGGGTGGCTCAGAGTCTGGGGCCGGTGACGGGTCTAGTCATGTCACATTGCGAGTCCGTGGACAGCTCGATCCTGACCACCACCATCGAGAGCTGGGACCGCCATTTCGCAGTGAACGCGCGGGCGACATGGCTCCTCATCAACGCTTTCGCCGAGCAACTGCCGGAGTCGGTGAACCCGGGCCACGTCGGCGGCCGGATCGTCGCGTTGACGAGCGACCACACTGTGAATAATCTGCCCTACGGGGCGAGCAAGGGAGCCCTCGATCGCATCGTCACGGCGGCGGCGGTCGAGTTGGCTGATCGAGGGGTTCGGGCGAACGTCGTCAACCCGGGTCCGATCGACACGGGTTGGATGGATGACGCAACGCGTGAATCAGGGATCGGAGCGACGCCCGCCGGGCGCCTCGGCACGGCCGACGACACAGCAGATCTCGTTCGATTCCTGTTCTCGGAGTCTGGCTCCTGGATTAACGGTCAGATTCTGTCCAGCAACGGCGGCTTCAAAGTCAGCTGACCGGTGTGCAGCCCTGTCCTGACGTCACGTGCGCCTGAACACTGGAAGACTGCCGAGTCCCACCTCAAGCTCAACGAGCCCCTCCCCGTACTCGGTTCCATCGGGGCCAACCCATGTTCCGCCCGGGAGCACCACAGTGCGGCGAACCGCGCCTCTGGCAAGGACCGGCGCAACCAGGATCCGCTCGCCGAGGAGGAATTGGTCGGTCACCTGTTCAAAGCCCGGAAAGTGGTAAGCAAGCGGACGGATGATCGGTTCGCCGGTCTGTGCCGCATGCTCCGTCAGCGCCCGGATTTCCGGGAGCAGTTCCTGGCGGATCGCGACGGCGGAGAGCACCGCAGCGAGGTGCTCTCCGTCAAGCACACGGCTGGGCGATATGGAGAACTGCATCATGGGGAACAGTGCTGCGCATTGGGCGTAGCGGACGAACTGCTCCTGGTCGACGGCGGAGCCGGGCGCGAAGGCAGTGAGTTCACCTCCACCCACCATGTCGGCGCAAGTGAATGCGTGGCCGATGAGGCCCTGGGCGATGCCTTCCGGAATGAGGGAGAGCAATCCGTCTGTGCCCCACGTCGGAGGCTTGTCGTGCAAACGCTGGGCGAGCGGTTGTCCGCCCATCTTCCAGCAGGCCCTGTACTCGTTGAACCCGTAGTTGAGGCCAAGCCTTGCATAAGCCTCGCACAGGTCAGCCGGGCTGTTGCCGTGCGCCGGCCGGTCGCCGTGACGGTAGTCCCGCAAGTCCCCGGCGTCGAATTTGAAACCGTCAACGCCGTACTCATCGCGCAAGGCATCCAGCTGCGACAGCAGCCACTTGCCCGCCTCGGGATTGGTCACATCAAGAAGGGCACTGAAGCCGTTCCACCACTCCCGCACGATCACCTCCCCGTCTGCACCGGCGAGCAACAGGCCGCGGGACCGCAATTCACGGAACTGATCGCTGTCCGGGCTGATAAACGGCACGAGCCAGAGCATTACATGAAAGCCTTTGGCATGCAGCTGCTTGACCATGGCAGCCGGATCCGGAAAACGAGAGGCATCAAACCGCCAGTCCCCGTAACCGGCAGACCAGCGGTCGTCGATCATGACTACACCCGGCGGGAATCCGGCGTCGAGCAGTCCTTCCACATAGGCGAGCACGCCCTCCTGGGTGGGCGCATAGGGCATTTCAATCCAGGTGTTGTATTGCGGACCGTCGAAGAGTTCGAGGGCCGGTATCAGGCCCGACGGCGGGAAGAAGCTCCCCGAGGCGAGAAGGAAGGCATCCTGCAGTGTCCCTCCGGCTGCCTCGAAGAGCTTCGCTCCGCCGTCGGCATGGAGCTGACCGTCCGCGAAAGCGAAGGCGAAAGGGTTCTCCGACCATAAGACCCTGCCCCTGCTGGAGACCAGCAAGGGAGCAGACTGGTTTGCTCCCTTGCTCGGATCATCCGCGAAACCGGCGTTGACGGCGAGGTCGCGTCGGTGTGGGCGCGGACCGAAGGGCATGGCCTGCCCATCGGCGACGGCGCCGCCCCACCAGCCCTCCCCTGGCAGCAGCTCGACGGTCATCATCGCAGCATTTTTGGACATGAAGGCTCCTGGGAGTGGTTGAAAAATGGGAGAGTTACTCGAGTAGATTATCGGGAGAGGTTCACCTTGTGTAAGGCAGGCTCAGCTTCTAAATACTGCCCCGAAGGCCGCCAGCGCGGCATCGCCCGCGGGGAGGCCGTCACCGCCGGAAGGGCTGGCTTCCAGTCCGATGACGCCTGAATAGCCGGCATCCCTGAGCTCTGCCGCGACTGCGCTGTAATTGATTTCCCCGGTGCCGGGTTCAAACCGTCCTGGAACATCCGCCACCTGAACTTCGCCTGTCCAGGGCAAAGCCGCCCGAACGAGTTCGATGAGGTTCCCCTCCCCGATTTGGGCATGGTAGAGGTCCAGCATCATCTTCAGGTTCGGGTGATCGACGGCCGAGACCAGAGCCAGAGTGTCCTTCGCCCGTGCCAGCGGTATGCCCGGATGGTCGAGGATGGTATTCAGGTTCTCAAGGGCAAACGTCACACCGTGCTTCTCGCCCAGGCGGGCAAGCCGTTCAAGCGTACGCAGGCCGGTCAGCCACATCTGCCCGGTGGAGCGGTGAACCGGGCGAACCGCGAGGCCGCCCTCCCCCAGCTCTGCCGGATGCACCACCATCCGCTCGACACCAAGTTCCAGGGCGGTGGGAATCAGTTTTTCGGCAGAAGCGAGAACCTCGTCGGCGCCGTCCGGGTCGATCAGGCTGCCGCCGAAGTAGCCGCTCATCGAAGAGAAAGACGCTCCGGTGGACGCCAACGCACTGATGTCCCGTCCACGGGTGTCCCAGAGTTCCACCTCGAAACCTTGTTCGTGAATCCGCGTCACCCGGTCCATCAGAGGCAGATGGCCATAAACCATCTCGGCGCATACAGCCAGGCGGAAGCTCATGCACTTTCCCCGGCCGGCTGGAACTGCGGCTCAGCCGGGCGCAAGTCGGCCACCGTCGCAACATCCACCGGCATCCCGGATTCAGCAGAACGAAGCGCTGCCAGCGCCACTGCCAAAGCGTTGCGGGCGTCCACCCCTCCCGGATGTTTGTTTCCGTGCTCCTGAATACCTTCCCGGCGTGCTTTCACCGCGTCAACAAAGGCACTCAATTCCGCAGTGTAGGCGTCGCGGAAGAGGTCCACGTTCAGCCGCGCGGTTGCAGCGCCCATGCCCGCAGCAGTGTAGGTGGTGGCGCTGGACTCCTGTGGTCCGCCGGCCGTGACCATTCCCGCGGAACCAAAGACTTCGCCGCGGACGTCATAGCCATAGAGGGCATTGAAGTTTGCCTCCGCCACCGCTATCGCTCCATTGCTGTAGGTGATGGTGACGACGGCGGTGTCCAGCAGCCCGCCCGCCTTGGCTTCCGGGGCGACGAGAGCGTCGGCGACGGCATACACACTGATGGGAATGGCGCCGGGATTGAGCCAGTTCAGGGTGTCGAAATCATGGATCAGTGTTTCCAAAAAGATCGTTCCGGGTGCAATGCGCTCCGGATTGGCGATTCCGGCAGCGGTGCCGGGGTCCCGGGTCAGAGACCGCATCAGCTGCGGAGTGCCCACAACGCCGTCGTCAATGAGCTTGCGTGCAGCGGCGAAATCCGCCGCATAGCGGCGGTTGAATCCGAACTGGACGGTGACCCGGGCCGTGTCAGCCTCTCGGAGCGCCTCATCGAGTTCCTCAACGGTGCGCCCGCCAGGCTTTTCGCAGAACACATCCTTGCCCGCGCGGGCGGCGGCCGCGATCAGGCCGGCGTGGAAACGCACCGGTGCCGCAATCAGGATGGCGTCGATTTCCGGATCGTTGATCACATCTGCGGGATCGGCACTGATCTTGCTGACTCCCAGCCTGCTGGCCAAGGTTTCTACCGCCGGAAGATCCGGGTCTGCAATCGCGTCAAGACGGGCAGCAGGAATGCGGAGGGCAACGGACTCCGCATGAAAGCTGCCGATCCAGCCAGCGCCGATCAAGCCGACCCGGACAGGCTTGGCATCGCTCACTGGATGCTGAAAATAACTCATGAATGTTCCTCTTCCTTGGTCCTAGATCGTTCTAGTCCGTCTATGCTGGCACGTCATACGAGACATGTCTAGATCGTTCTATACACTGAAGGGGACGAGGAGGAACATGAAGGAACAGCAGCGTCGGCCCACGTTGATGGACGTTGCCCATGCGGCAGGCGTCTCGCGGGCCCTGGTTTCCATAGTGATGAGGGGTGCGCCCGGCGCAGCTGAATCCACCCGGCAAAAAGTCTTGGATGCCGCCCGGGAACTCGGTTATAGGCCGGACACCAGGGCCCGGTTGCTCCGCAGCAGCCGGACCAAATTGATCGGTCTCAGCTTCTCCAGTTCCCAGCCCTTCCACGCCGAAATTGTGGACGCTGCTTACGCGCAGGCCAATTCCCGTGGATACGAAATAGCCTTGAGCGCTGTAGCCAACGGCCGGACCGAAACCCGCGCCATCGAGTCCCTCCTGGATCTCGGCGCGGAAGCCCTGATCATGATTTCGCCGACCCTCGGCGGGGATGAGATGGACCGATACTCCGACCAGGTGCCTGTCGTAAGCCTCCTCCGTAATAACGTGGGTAGGCTTGTGGACTCCGTCAGCAGCGATGATCACGCTGGCATCCGTCTTGGCGTGGACCACCTGGTGGGCCTGGGACACAGCAAAATTGTCCATGTCGGCGGCGGTACAGCAGTGTCAGCCCAAGAGCGCCGCGAAGCCTTTCGCAGCGAAATGCAACGTCACGGGCTGGAAGCAACAGTTATCCAGGGAGGGCCTGGCGAGGAGGACGGCCTGCGGGCGGCCCGGTTCCTGCGGGATAACCTGCCGACGGCTGTTGTCGCCTTCAATGACAGATCAGCACTGGGCCTGATCGAAGGCTTCAGGGCGTATGGACTGCGGGTTCCAGCCGATGTGTCTGTGCTCGGCTATGACGACAGCCAGATGGCCCGGCTCAGCTATGTGCAATTGTCGTCCGTGAGCCAGGACGCGCCGCTGCTTGCCGCGGCCGCCGTCGACAGGGCCGTGGATCGGATAGAAGGTACTGCGAGTCCTGCCCATGTCGTGAGAACTCCACACCTCGTTATCCGCAAGACAACTGCTCCTCCTGCGGCCTAGCCAAGGATGGCGTCGTGCCACCAACCTTCCCAAGGGCTCGAAGTCAGCTGGCCGCTAGGAAAGCCTGTGGCATTCTCCGCGCCGGAGTGGGCGTCGTCGTCTTTGCCGCGGTAATCGAGAAAGAGAGTAAGGCTGCTCGCAAACAACATCAGAATTTCCTTTCGTGTTTTGCTGGGACGTCGTTGTCCAACTAGGCATTAGCGTAGCTCCGCAATGTTTCCTGGCCTCGACGCAACGTTTCGTGTTTGTATCAATGTCCTCACCGAGCGATTCCCCGGTGGTTTAGCGACACGGCAAACGGGCGACGGGGTGGGTTGGCCGGTTAGAGTCCCGCTGATCTTGTGCTGCTGCAGGAGCAGAAGCAAGGATTGGTTATGGACCTGCGTTTGAGGGCGAGAACACTGCTACAGCGGGAAGATCTGGCGTTGGTCGACCTCTGGATCCAGTACTGGAGCCGTGGCGGAGACTGCGATCCTTTTGAGTTCGACGCCTTTATCCACGACTTGTTGCCCGATTCGTGGTTCGACATGTGTGCTCTTGCCGGGGCTATTGACGACCTCGCCTACGAGACCAGCAGCTAGTAATGCTGGGCACAAAGGCTATGGACAGGACCACCTGGCGTCAGTAAATTCGAAGAAGGATCCCAGCATGGCAGTCATGCCGGGGAACACCCTTCCGGCTCCGGTGTGCGGCCGGAAAGCGGCAACCGCTGTAGCCGTTCGGCGGCACAGTATGCACACCCGAAAAGAGCCGATGATGGCACAGACACATAGTGAACAGTCCGGGGGGCAGTGACCTTGGCCAGTTACAAGTATGCAACCGGCGGGACCGCCGCGCCGACAGCATCTCCCCAGGTGGTGCCCAAACGCAAGGGCAGCGTCATCGTCAACTGGATCACCTCCACGGACCACAAGACGATCGGCTTCATGTACCTGATCGCGTCCTTTGTGTTCTTCTTACTGGCAGGGGTGATGGCCCTGGTCATCCGTGCCGAGCTGTATGAACCCGGTATGCAGATCCTGCAGACCAAGGAACAGTACAACCAGCTCTTCACCATGCACGGCACGGCCATGCTCCTGATGTTCGCAACTCCCCTGTTCGCCGGCTTCACAAACGTCATCATGCCGCTGCAGATCGGCGCCCCCGACGTTGCCTTCCCGCGACTGAATGCCTTGGCATTCTGGTTCTTCCTCTTCGGTTCCACCATTGCCATGGCCGGCTTCATCACTCCCCAGGGTGCGGCGTCCTTTGGCTGGTTCGCGTATGCCCCGCTGAACAACACAACTTTCACACCCGGTGTCGGCGGTGACCTGTGGGTCTTCGGACTGGCACTATCGGGTTTCGGCACCATCCTTGGCGCCGTCAACTTCATCACCACCATCATTTGCATGCGTGCCCCCGGCATGACCATGTGGCGCATGCCGATCTTCACCTGGAACGCCCTTGTTACATCCATCCTCGTGATCATGGCCTTCCCCCCGCTGGCTGCAGCACTCTTCGCGATGGGAGCGGATCGCAAATTCGGTGCGCACATCTACGATCCTGAGAATGGCGGTGCGATTCTCTGGCAGCACCTGTTCTGGTTCTTCGGCCATCCCGAGGTTTACATCATTGCCCTCCCGTTCTTCGGAATCGTCTCGGAAATCTTCCCGGTCTTCAGCCGCAAGCCGATCTTCGGCTACAAAGGCCTGGTCTACGCAACGATTGCGATTGCCGCCCT
Organism: Arthrobacter rhizosphaerae; assembly: GCF_023062595.1. Lineage (GTDB taxonomy): Bacteria > Actinomycetota > Actinomycetes > Actinomycetales > Micrococcaceae > Arthrobacter > Arthrobacter rhizosphaerae. Next base: position 422,290 of record NZ_JALLAN010000001.1, on the reverse strand, counting down.
CTCGGTGACCGTGTGGGCCCACCACATGTACGTGACCGGCTCCGTGCTCCTGCCGTTCTTCGCCTTTATGACAATGTTGATCGCTGTGCCAACCGGCGTGAAGTTCTTCAACTGGATCGGCACCATGTGGGGCGGATCCCTCACGTTCGAAACGCCCATGCTGTGGAGCATCGGGTTCCTGGCAACGTTCCTGTTCGGCGGCCTGACGGGCATCATCCTTGCGTCACCACCCCTGGACTTCCACCTGTCCGACTCGTACTTCGTGGTGGCGCACTTCCACTACGTCGTCTTCGGCACCGTTGTGTTTGCCATGTTCGCAGGATTCTACTTCTGGTGGCCCAAGTGGACGGGCACCATGCTCAATGAACGCCTGGGCAAGATCCACTTCTGGATGCTGTTCCTGGGCTTCCACGGCACGTTCCTTATCCAGCACTGGCTGGGTGTGGAAGGAATGCCCCGCCGCTACGCGGACTACATGCCCGAGGACAACTTCACCTATATGAACCAGTTCTCCACCATCGGCTCATTCCTCGTCGGGGCCTCGGTGATCCCGTTCTTCTGGAACGTCTACATCACCTGGCGCGCAGGGGAAAAAGTGGAAGTGGACGATCCTTGGGGCTTTGGCGCCTCCCTGGAATGGGCTACCTCCTGCCCGCCGCCGCGGCACAACTTCACCTCGCTGCCGCGTATCCGTTCAGAACGTCCGGCCCTGGACCTGCACCACCCGGAACTCCGGGTGCGGGAACATGAGACCACGCATTCGCCTGCAGCGGATGTCCTGGGCGCAGCCGATATCGGGGAGAAAGACGTGCGCAGCCCCAATCCCGATGAGTAAGTCGAGCTGAACCAGCTACTCCAGGCCCATGGCGTGCCGGACTTCATTCAGAATCCGGTGCATGCTTGTCTCCGCTGTTCCTGCATCGCCTGAAGCAACAGCGGCAGCAACCTCTTCGTGCGCTCGCAGTGCCTCAGGGCTTGGATGAAACGGCATCAGGCCTTGCCGGGTGCGGCTTGTCAGCACTTCCTCCACCATGCTGTCCAAGGCTGAGAACATCTCATTGCCGCAGCTGTTCAGCAGGAGACGGTGGAAAGCTATATCCGCTGCCAGGAATGACTCCTGATCCCCTGCTTCTCCGTACTGCCTAAGCTCGGCCGCCAATCCTGCCAGCCGGCTTCGTTCTGCTGAGCTTGCCCGGCGAGCGGCCCCGGCAGCCGCGATGGGTTCGACGGCGATACGCAACTCAGTCAGGCTGCTGTATTGCTCAGCCCTGCGCTCGGAGGCCAGCCGCCACCGGACCAGTTTTGGATCAAAAACGTTCCAACGCGCCGGCTCCTGAACGACAATGCCTACCCGACGGCGGGAGTAGACAAGGTTTATTGACTCAAGGACCTGCATGATGTCACGTGCCAGGGTCCGCGAAATTCCGTATTCCTGCTGGATCTCATCCAAGGTAAGGCGCCGACCCGGGGCCAGCCTGCCAGAAGCTATGGCCTCCCCCAACGAATCCAAAACTTTCCGGTGCAACACGGGACCCGCCGCATTGGCTGTTGCCCCGCTCCCCTGTGTCGCCGTCGACATGGCAGTCCTCTCTTGTGTACTGGATCTGCCAGACAGAAACAGCACTCCCTAGAATACCCGACCGCCAGTCATAAGGTATGACCTGTGTTACAAAAGATACTACTTATCGCCTTCAATGGTGCTATCTTATTTCCGAGCAGTCTTGGGCTGCGAGCTTCAAAACAAAAGCCAGCGTCGTCTTCTACGGAGATCAAAACAATGAAGTGTCCTCCTACCCACCTTGTGGTTATGGGTGTTGCCGGTGCCGGCAAGTCCACGATCGCGGAAGCTCTTGGCGAAGCCCTTGGCTGGGCCCAGGCAGAAGCGGACGAATTCCACCCGCCGTCGAACATCAGCAAAATGAGTCAGGGCGTCCCCTTGGAGGACGCTGACCGCTGGCCGTGGCTGGTTGGCATCCGGGATTGGATGACCGCCAAAGCCGAAGGCGGCGACAGCACAGTGTTGACCTGCTCCGCCCTGAAGCGAAGCTACCGTCGCCTCTTGTCCGAAGCGCACGGCCGTGTCGTCTTCATCCACCTCGACGGCGATGCGTCCCTTCTGGCCGAACGCATGCGCGGACGGGAAGGCCACTTCATGCCTACCACCCTGCTGCCCAGCCAACTGGCAGCACTGGAGCCTCTGGACACGTCGGAGCTGGCAGCCGGGAGCATGCAGTTGGATATCGCGAGCCCCCCGGCGCAGCTCGTTCAAACTGTCATAACCGCTCTCCGCCTCCGTGATGCAGAAGCCAGCACCCCCACCCCTGCAATCAGCTCCCTTTCCCCGAACTGTCTCAAAGGAGAATCATGACCATCGAAGGATGGACCCAAACGCTCGGCGCGGTTCCGCTGCTGTTGATCGCGGCCGCGGCAATCGGTGTCCTGCTGTTCCTCATCATCAGGCTCCGGATGCACGCGCTCATCGCCCTCATCGTGGTGAGCCTTGCAACGGCCTTTGCCACAGGCATACCCACGAACCAGGTTGTTCCAGTGCTGATCAACGGCTTCGGCACCACGCTCGGAACGGTGGCGCTGCTCGTCGGGCTGGGGGCCATGCTGGGACGCATTGTCGAGACCAGTGGCGGGGCCAAGGTCCTCGCCGATTACCTGATCGGGATCTTTGGCGAAAAGCGGGCGCCGTTCGCCCTGGGGCTGGCGTCGCTGATCTTCGGCTTCCCCATCTTCTTTGATGCCGGACTGGTGGTGATGTTGCCGGTGGTCTTCGCGGTCGCGCATCGTCTTGGCGGTGGCGTCCTGCGCTATGGCCTGCCGGCCGCAGGAGCGTTCTCCGTGATGCACATCTTCCTGCCACCGCATCCCGGCCCGGTCTCCGCCTCCGCCTTCTTCGAAGCAAATGTTGGCCTGGTGATGATTGCCGGCCTCATCGCAGCAATCCCCACCTGGTATGTGACGGCCTACCTTTACGGGCTCTGGACCGGCAAGCGCCTGGTCCTCCCCGTGCCGGAACTGCTGGGACATGCCTCTGCGGCCGCCGAAGCGAATCCGCCCCGATTCCGAACCATCATTGGCTTGCTGCTGCTCCCGCTCCTGCTGATTTTCGTCAACACCGGCCTCAGCACCCTCGCGTCCTCCGGCGTGTTCGCTGAGTCCGTCAAGAACGAGTACTGGTTCCAGCTCCTCCGCACGTTGGGGGAAACTCCGGTGGCGTTGCTGATCGCAGTACTGGTGGCACTCTTCGTTCTCGGGGCAAGGCGCGGAACTCATGGCGGCGACCTTGAAAAGCTGCTCGAGTCCTCTCTGGGGCCAGTCTGTTCAGTGATCCTCATCACAGGTGCCGGCGGCATGTTCGGAGGTGTGCTCCGGGCATCAGGCATTGGCTCCGCTCTCGCCGGCGTGCTTGGGAATATCGGAATCCCGCTCATCGTGGCAGGTTTCCTTATTTCCGCCATCCTCCGCATCGCCCAAGGATCCGCCACCGTGGCCTTGACCACCACCGCAGGCTTGATCGCCCCGGCCGTGGCTGCCGCAGGGTTGAACGGAATGCAGGTCGCAGCGCTCGTCATCGCTGTCGCCGCCGGCTCGGTGGTGGTCTCCCACGTCAATGATTCAGGCTTCTGGCTCGTGGGGCGGTTCTTTGGAATGGACGTGAAGACGACGCTGGCTACGTGGACCGTGATGGAAACGCTGATCGGCGTGATGGGATTCGCCATCGCCTCCGCCATCTTTGTTCTTGCGGGGCTGGCGGGCTAGTACCCCGCCGGGCGGCGACTTGCTTCCCTGCGGGTGGGCTAGGTTGCGGCTGGGTGGCTCAGCTCAGGTTCCTTCGTAAGCTTTCTCCAATGCCGCAATGTCGAGCTTCTGCATCCCGAGCATGGCCTGCATTGCCCGTTGGGCTCCCTCAGGATCCGATCCGCCCAGCAACTCGCCCAGCCTGTCTGGAATGATCTGCCAGGACACTCCGAACCGGTCTTTCAGCCACCCGCACTGGCTTTCTTCACCGCCGTCGGAAAGGCTGTCCCAGTATCTGTCCACTTCTGACTGATTGGCACAGGGGACCATAAAGGAGATGGCTTCATTGAAAGTGAAGCCGGGGCCGCCGTTCAGGGCCGTGAACTCCCGGTCTCCCAACTCGAACTGCACGGTCATCGCCTCCCCGGGTGTCCCAGGGCCAGCCTCTCCATATCGGGCGACTTCCAAAATCCTGGAATCTTCGAATATTGACGTGTAGAGCTCGGCTGCTTCCTCGGCCCGGCCGTCAAACCAAAGGCATGTTGTGATTTTTTTCACGATTAATTTCCCATCACTGTAGGTCTCCGCAGACGCCATTCAGAGGGCATACGCAAGAACCCGGAAGCCCAGTGCGTGTGACCAGAGCCTAGTCCAGCGGCAGTTGGCTGACCAGCCCTACCGTGTTGCCTTCACTGTCCCTGATAAAAGCCATCCATTCCTGGGTTCCTGCTGGCCCCAACTGTGCGTCGGCGTGGCTGAAAATCACACGCGGTTCGCTGACGACTTCGACGCCTCTGTCCCGAAGCCGTTCAATATCAGCCCGGACATCCTGCACAGCGAGATAGATAAGTGACGACGGCGCGCCCCGATCCAAAAGAAGCCGGACGCCTTCCAAATCGAAGAACAAAAGACCCGGAGGGTCAAAAAGCCCGGTGGGCTGGGTACCCAGCAGTTCCGAATAGAAAGAGGCTGCGCGATTCAGGTCATTGGCCTTTTGCGCGACTTGCAGCAGGTGCACTTCTTCCTCCAAGGCGTGATTGTGGCGGATTCATGCCTAGTGTTGATCTTATGACTTCCCCTCACCGGCCTTCTGTCCCGACTACAGCCGCCAAGGTCTCTGCCGCGACTGTCATCGGGGCCGCCGCCGCAGATGCCCTGCTTATTCTCGTCTTCGCAGCCCTCGGCCGGGAGGCTCACGAGCGGGGCGACGTTATCTCCGGTGTCCTGCTCACAGCCTGGCCCTTCCTTGCCGGCGCAGCAATAATGTGGCTGATGATGCTCGCCTGGAAGGCGCCCTTTTCGCCATGGCCCGCTGGAGTGGGCGTGTGGCTCGGCACCGTCGCCATCGGAATGCTGCTGAGGGCCCTGACTAATCAGACGGTGGTGGTGACATTCATCATCGTCGCCTTGGTGACCCTCGGTGTCTTCCTCCTCGGCCACCGTTTTGCAGTAACGGCCTACATACGCCTCCGCGCCCGCCAGAGGCAGATGCACTAGGCTGGGCAACACAGATTCAAGGGCCTGCCCGAACGGCAATGGCACAACCGATCCGGAAGGGTTCGCAGTGATCACCGCTTTTGTCCTGATCAAAACAGACGCCTCACGCATCCCGGAAACGGCGGAGGAAATCTCCTCGATCCCGGGCATCAGCGAGGTTTATTCGGTTACCGGCGAGTGGGACCTCATCGCGGTTGCCCGCGTTTCACGCCACGAGGAACTTGCAGACGTCATTGCCGACAAGCTTTCCAAGGTCCCGGCCGTTGTGCACACGACAACCCACATGGCTTTCCGCGCCTACTCTCAACACGACCTCGACGCCGCCTTTTCGTTGGGATTCGAGCAGTAGGACTTAGCCCTGGCTGAGGGCAACCCAGCGATCCAACACTGCGGCAGCCGCACCGGAATCGACGGCGTCCTCTGCTTTAAGCAGTGCTGCACTCATCCTCAGCATCAAGGGCCCTTCGGCAGCGAGGTCAAAAGCCACCAGTCCAGCCGCGGCGTTCAGCAGGACGGCGTCCCGTGCCGGTCCTTTGGTGCCTGACAGAACCTGACGCACGACGGCGGCATTGGCTTGGGCGTCTCCGCCACGCAGTTCCTCCATCGTCGCCGGACGGATACCGAGTTCCCGGGGATCAAAGGTTTCCTGCTCCACCTGACCGTTCCGGATTTCCCAGACAGTGGACGGCCCGGTGGTGCTCAGCTCATCCAGTCCGTCGTCGCCACGAAATACCAGTCCGCGGCTGCCCCTGCGCGCCAGCACACCGGCTACCAGCGGTGCCATCCGCGCGTGGGCGACGCCCACGGCTGACGCCTGGACTTTGGCGGGGTTGGTCAGCGGACCAAGGAAATTGAATGCCGTGGGTATGGCAAGTTCCCGGCGGGGAACAGCGGTGTGGCGGAATGAGGGATGGAACACCTGGGCGAAGCAGAAGGTGATCCCCGCCTCTTCAGCATTCCGGGCGACTCTGTCGATGGCCAGATCCAAACGCACTCCGAGTGCTTCCAGCACGTCAGCGGACCCGGAGGAAGATGAAGCCGCTCGGTTGCCGTGCTTAACCACCCGGGCACCGGCCCCAGCCGCCACAAGGGCAGCCATAGTGGAGATGTTGATGGTGTTCAGCTGATCTCCGCCTGTGCCCACGATGTCCAGCTTCTCCCCCGAGATGCTGATGGGGTTCGCGTGAGCCACCATGGCCTTCACCAGGCCGGTCAGTTCATCGACGGTTTCGCCCTTGGCCCGGAGCGCCACAAGAAAACCGGCGATCTGTGCAGGGGTCGCTTCCCCCGACATGATGTTGCCCATGGCCCACTCGGTATCTTCTGCCGTGAGGTCCGTGCGATGGATCAGTGCCGAGATGAGCCGCGGCCATGTGTTGGCGGGCGGCTGCGCAGATACCTGTGAAGTCACCTCCTGATGCTATCGAGGCGAATGCTGCCAGACCAATGTGAACGCAGTCGGGAACTTTTTCGCGCGAATTCGCGTCTTTGTAGAAAAAGTCCCCTGAAAACCCGGTTTGCGTTGGGCAGGAGGAACTTTTGCAGACATAATGTCTATGTGACTGCTGCGACCCATGCCCCCAGTACCCCGGCGCACCCGACGCTCAACCGCCCGAATATGGTTTCCGTAGGAACCGTGGTCTGGCTGTCCAGTGAGCTGATGTTCTTCGCCGGCCTCTTTGCCATGTACTTCACCTTGCGTTCCACATCCGGAGGGATGTGGGCCGAGGAGACTGCCAAGCTCAACTTCCCGTTTGCCCTGGTGAACACCATCGTCCTTGTGGCGAGTTCGTTTACCTGCCAGATGGGGGTGTTCGCTGCTGAGCGTCTGCAACCGCGCCGAAGCGGCGGAGCTTTGCAGTTCACCCGCTGGGGAATGAACGAGTGGTTTACTCTGACGTTCCTTATGGGTGCGTTCTTCGTTGCCGGGCAGGCCACTGAATACGCGATGTTGGTCTCGGAGCACGTATCGCTCTCTTCCAATGCCTACGGTTCAGCCTTCTATATGACCACCGGCTTCCACGGCCTGCACGTCATTGGCGGACTCATTGCCTTCCTCTTCATCATGGGACGTTCCTTTGCCGCGAAAAAGTTCGGGCACTTTGAGGCAACGTCGGCAATTGTCACCTCGTACTACTGGCACTTCGTCGACGTCGTGTGGATTGGCCTGTTCATGGTCATCTACGTGCTGAAGTAGCCCGACTTGACTCTTTTTCTACAAGAGGCAGAATTTCAAGAAGCGGCTCCCGGAGCCGGCGCACCATCGAAAAAAGGAACCACCACGTGAAGGCACTCTCGCAGAAGCGACGTCACCCACTGGCCGCAATAGCATTGCTGTTGATGGGCCTCCTGGTCACGGGTGGGCTGTACGCCGTTGCCACCACCATGAACCAGGCCAAGGCTTCGACCACAAACTTCACCGAGCACGATACAGAAGAAGGCGGAAAGCTTTTCGCCGCTAACTGTGCAACCTGCCACGGCATGGGTGCAAGTGGAACGCAGGATGGCCCTTCCCTGGTAGGTGTTGGCGCTGCTTCCGTCGACTTCCAGGTAGGCACCGGCCGCATGCCGATGCAGATGAACGGCCCGCAGGCGCAGGAAAAGCCGGTTCAGTTCAACGAAGAACAGACCCGCCAGCTCGCGGCCTACGTTGCCAGTCTCGGCCCCGGCCCGTCCATCCCCGAAGCCGGGCTTCTGGACGAGAAGGGCAATGCAGCTGAAGGCGGAGAGCTGTTCCGCGTCAACTGTGCCATGTGCCACAACGCTGCCGCTGCCGGTGGTGCCTTGACCAGGGGCAAGTACGCACCGCCTCTTGCTGGAGTTTCCGGACAGCACATCTACGAGGCCATGGCCACGGGTCCGCAGAACATGCCTGTGTTCAACGATGCGAACATCTCCCCCGAGGGCAAGCGCGACATCATCACCTACCTGAAGCAGATCGAAACCAACGGCTCGCCGGGTGGAGCAGATCTCGGGGCTTTGGGCCCGGTTGCTGAAGGTCTGTTTGTCTGGATCGCCGGTCTCGGCGTCATCATTGCCTTCACCATCTGGCTAACCTCCCGGACGTCATAGCTGCCGCTCCGGACAACGTAAGAATCTCCGCCGATCAGGCGGATAGGAATTGAAAACTAACTCGGCACCGACCGAGACGAGAGAAGGATGAGGCGAATCATGGGCAACCATAGTGACGGCAGTCCGAACCACTCGGGCACCGTAGCTACGGCTGGTCAGAATGAGGTGGAGAAGTTCCAGGATCCTGGGCTTCCTCCGCATCGTTTGCGCCTGGCTGACACGGACCCGCGGGCCGCAAAACGAGCAGAACGGCAGGTAGCCTTTCTGTTTGGCCTTTCGGTCGTTGGCACAGCGACCTTCATACTGGCGTATTTCCTCATTGACTTGGGGGAAGGCTCCGGTGCCACCATCGCGACCATCCGGCTGCAGAACGCCCTGCTGGGGCTCGGTACAGCCTTTGCCATGCTTGGCATCGGCACCGGCATTGTGCACTGGGCCAAGGCCCTTATGCCGGACCACGAGGTATCCGAAGAGCGGCATGCTGTCCGCTACGAGGAGGACCGCCAGGCCGCTGTGCGCATCGTCGACGACATTGTCGAGGAAACCGGCATCAAGCGCCGGCCGCTCATTCGCAACACCCTCCTTGGCGCTGTCGCCTTGGCACCCCTGCCCGCGATCGCCATCTTCGGTGACCTCGGTCCCCGGCCTGACAAGGCCTTGGCCCACACCATGTGGGCACCCGAGGACGGCAAGCTCAAGCGCCTCACCCGCGACCCTGACGGAACCCCGATCAAGGCTTCGGACGTCACCATCGGTTCGGCCTTCCACGTCATTCCAGAGGGCCTCAACGAACTCCACGAAGGCAAACTGAACGAGAAGGCCAAAGCCGTCGTTCTGTTGATGCGCCTGGATCCTGAATCCCTGAATCCCTCACCGGGACGCGAAGACTGGGGATACAACGGAATCGTTGCCTACTCCAAGATCTGCACCCACGTCGGGTGCCCTGTTGCCCTTTATGAGCAGCAGACGCACCATCTGCTGTGCCCGTGCCACCAGTCGACCTTTGACCTGACGAAGGAATGCAAGGTTATCTTTGGCCCGGCCAGCCGTCCTCTCCCCCAACTGCCTATTGCAGTTGACGACGAGGGCTACCTCGTCGCTACGAGCGACTTCAACGAACCTGTAGGACCGAGTTACTGGGAGCGTGATGAGCATGAGCGCAGCATCAAGAGCTGAAGCCCCCGCCTACGTCGCTAAAACAAAAGTCGGCCGGATCACGGACTTTGTAGACGAGCGCGTTGGCGGCTCGGGCATCCTCCGGGAATTTGGCCGCAAGGTATTTCCGGACCACTGGTCCTTCATGTTCGGCGAAGTCGCCTTGTACTCCTTCGTCATCCTTCTTTTGTCGGGCACGTTCCTCACGTTCTTCTTCGACCCCTCCATGGCGGAGACCCATTACGATGGCTCCTTCACCGGGCTGCAGAACGTTGAGATGTCAGTCGCGTACAGCTCGTCACTGGACATTTCCTTTGACGTCCGTGGCGGTTTGTTCATGCGCCAGGTACACCACTGGGCCGCCCTGCTGTTCGTAGCCTCGATTGCGGTTCACATGTTGCGTGTGTTCTTCACCGGTGCCTTCCGTAAACCCCGTGAACTCAACTGGGTTGTCGGCGGAGTCCTGCTGATCCTCGCCATGGCCGCCGGTTTCACCGGTTACTCCCTTCCCGATGACCTCCTTTCCGGCAACGGCCTGCGCATCATCGACGGTGTCATCAAGTCGATTCCGGTCATCGGAACGTACATCTCGTTCTTCCTCTTCGGCGGCGAGTTCCCGGGCACGGTCATTATCGGCCGGCTCTACATGCTGCACATTCTGTTGGTCCCGGCCCTGATCCTGCTCATGATTGTGCTGCACCTCTTTATGGTGGTTGTCCACAAGCACACGCAGTACCCCGGTCCCGGCCGCAATGACGGAAACGTCGTCGGCTACCCCCTGGGTCCTGTCTATGCAGCGAAGGCCGGCGGGTTCTTCTTCATCGTGTTCGGTGTTATCGCACTGATGGCAGCCTTCTTCACGATCAACCCGATCTGGAACTACGGCCCCTACGACCCCTCCCCTGTATCCGCAGGCACCCAGCCTGACTGGTACATCGGCTTCGTTGACGGCGCGCTCCGTCTGATGCCGGGCGTCATCGGCGACTTCCACTTCGAGTACGTGATCTTCGGCTATGTCCTGACACTCAATGTGCTCCTGCCGGCACTGGTTCCTGCGGGCATTCTCTTCACGGTCATGTTCATGTACCCGTGGATCGAACGTTGGATCACCAAGGACAACCGCGAACACCACGTTCTTGACCGTCCGAGGAACGCTCCCACGCGTACCGCAATCGGCATGGCAGGCTTCACGTGGTACTGCGTCATGTGGGCGGCAGCTGGTTCCGACCTCATTGCGACACACTTCAACGTGTCCCTGAACGACGTCACCTACTGGCTCCGTGCACTGTTCTTCATCGGCCCTGTCCTGGCGTTCATCGTCACCAAGCGTGTCGCACTGGCCCTTCAGCGCAAGGACCGTGAGATCGCCCTCCATGGCCGCGAGACAGGACGTATTGTACGTCTGCCCCACGGTGAGTTCATTGAGGTCCACGCTCCGCTGGACGACTACAAGCGCTACAAGCTGGTCGGTTTCGAATCGCCTGCGCCGCTTCCGGCCGTTCCCAACGAACACGGAATCGTGACCAGGAAAGAGAAGCGCCGTGCTGCCCTTTCCAAGCTGTTCTTTGAGGACCGCGTCGCTCCGGCCACACCTGGAGAGCTTGAAGCCGCCCATGGCCACCACGGGGAGCACGAAGCTGTAGAGACTGCAGAGGAACAACGGAGCCTCACCCACTAGAAGCGGTCGCAATCGCGACAATTGCTTGAAACACGTAAGGCCCGGTCCATTGGACCGGGCCTTACGTGTTGCTTGGAACATTATTGCTATTGCTGCCGGTAACCTGACGCGTAGTTCCGGGTAGGCCGCACGCCTGGACGCTGCAAGGGCACCCAGAGCTTATAGCGGTCAGCACGGTAGTAAGAGACGGAATAGTCCACCATCGCCCTTGCGACGAAGGCATGGCGCTGGATCTTCAGCAGCGGCGAGCCGACTTCGACATTAAGAAGACGTGCCGTAGAGGGAGTGGCTGCCGTGGCCTCAATCATGTCCTCGCCCCACTCCATGACGAGTCCGTAGCGTTCACTCAGGACGTTGTACAGGGACGTGGGTGGCTCACCGTCGAGCAGGCCTGGGACACGATGGGCGGGGATAAAGTTCTCGTCCACGCTCATAGGCTCGTTATCGGCCAACAGGAGCCTTCGGAACCGGACCAGGGCCGTACCTTCCTCCAGTTGCAGCTCCCGGGCAAGAAAAGCGTTGGCGGCTATCTGTTCGAAACTCAGGACTTTGGCTGCAGGCACCATTCCGCGGCGTTGCATCTCTTCGGTGTAGGACGTGAGCTTAACCTGCAGGTCGAGCTTGGGCCTGCGGACGAAAGTACCCAGCCCCACTACGCGCTCAATGACCTCCTCCCCCACGAGGGCATCGATTGCCTGCCTGACCGTCATCCTTGCCAGCCCAAACCGTTCCGCCAGGTCTCTTTCTGAGGGGAGAGCTGAACCAGGCGGGCACGAAGAACCGATATAGGCGCGGAGTAGTTCCCGAAGCTGAATGTAGATAGGAGTGCCGCTCTTGCGGTCGATGTCCCCGGCGATGCGGGCGGCGTCAGAAGGCATCAGAGGCGCCCTTCCGATTGTTTTTCATATGACAAGCCTAGGCCAAGACAGGCAAAGGTCTAGACCACCTTCCGGTCTCGAATTCCACTCTCTGAAGCGAGCCCGGCTACCCTTGGATTGGTTGATCAAACAGTGGCTGCGTGCCGCTGCAGAGAAGGAGTTACGTTGCCAGTTCGTAAGGCGATCGTGGAATCAAAAATAGGGCTCCATGCCCGCCCGGCAGCACGGTTTGTACGGGCTGTCACCGACACCGGGCTTCCGGTGACCATCAGCAAAGAAGGCATGTCCCCGGTGGATGCGCGCTCCCTCCTGGAGGTCATGACGGCGGACTTTGAATGCGGGTGCGAGGTTGAGTTGTCCGTGGACTTGGACGCTCTCCCGGCCGGATCCACAAGGGAAGATGCCGATGGCGCGCTGACGGCACTGTGTACGCTGTTGGAGTCGATGGGGACGGACCACAAGTCCTCACGCCTGCCTTCCCCTGCTTCGGACCGGGCAGCGGCTTCCTGACCACTTGATTCTTGAATGTCCGGTATTCTCCGGGAGGCGAACGCCTTAAACGCGGCGGGCCCCACCAAAGGTGGGGCCCGCCGTCCTACGTCTAAAAAGCTTGCGCCTGAAGGCTAGTGTGCGTGGTCTCCACGGCTGTACTCAAACACCCAGCCAACGAGGGCTACCGTGGCAAGCCCCGCTGCGATGAAGACAATCCAGAAGCCCACAGCAAGGCCCAGGAAGCCAGCTGCACAGGAGAGTCCAAGAACCAGGGGCCACCAGCTCCAGGGGCTGAAGTGACCCTGCTCGCCGGCGCCTTCGTGGATCTCAGCGTCGTTGCGGTCTTCCGGCCGCATGCCGACCCGCTTGCCAGTGAAGCCGAGGTAGGCGCCGATCATGCCGGCCAAACCGCCCACGAGAAGAATCCCGAGGGTGCCCACCCACTCAGACCACTGAGTGAGGAAACCGTAAATCAGCGAGACCGGGACGAAGAAGAAGACTCCGGCTCCAAATATCCATGATTCGATTTTCACTTTGCGGTGTCCTTCTGGTCAGCGTTACCAAGCGTCGCCGCAGCCGGTGCCGGAGACTCAACGGTATGGGATTGGGCAAGCTCCGGGTGGTGCAGGTCCAGGGCCGGACGCTCCGAACGGATGCGCGGCAGCGAGGTGAAGTTGTGCCGCGGCGGCGGGCAGGAGGTAGCCCATTCCAGGGAGGCGCCGAAGCCCCACGGGTCATCGACTTCGACCTTCTCGGTGCTGCGCCAGGTGATGTAGACGTTCCAGAAGAACGGGATCAGTGACGCACCGAGAACAAAGGAGGCAATTGTGGAGAACTGGTTCATCCAGGTGAAGCCGTCCTGGGGCATGTAGTCCGCGTAGCGGCGGGGCATTCCTTCCACACCCAGCCAGTGCTGGATAAGGAACGTGCCGTGGAAGCCCAGGAAGAGGAGCCAGAAGTGGATCTTGCCCAGGCGTTCGTTCAGCATCTTTCCGGTCCATTTCGGCCACCAGAAGTAGAATCCCGCGAACATGGCAAACACAACGGTGCCGAAGACGACGTAGTGGAAGTGCGCCACCACGAAGTACGAGTCGGACACATGGAAGTCCAGGGGCGGCGACGCAAGGATGATGCCCGTCAGGCCGCCGAACAGGAACGTTGCCAGGAACCCGATGCTCCAGAGCATGGGTGTCTCGAACGTGATGGAACCGCGCCACATGGTGCCGATCCAGTTGAAGAACTTCACGCCGGTTGGCACAGCGATCAGCATCGTCATAAAGGCGAAGAACGGCAGGAGCACGGAGCCGGTCACGTACATGTGGTGGGCCCACACGGTCACCGAGAGGGCAGCAATCGCAATCGTTGCGTAGACCAGGCCCTTGTAGCCGAAGATCGGCTTGCGGCTGAAGACCGGGAAGATCTCCGAGACGATTCCGAAGAACGGCAGGGCAATGATGTAAACCTCGGGATGGCCGAAGAACCAGAACAGGTGCTGCCAGAGCACAGCTCCGCCGTTCTCCGGGTCAAAGATGTGTGCACCGAATTTGCGGTCCGCACCCAAGGCGAACAGTGCTGCTGCCAGCGGAGGGAACGCCATCAGCACGAGGATGGATGTAACCAGGGCGTTCCAGGTGAAGATCGGCATGCGCCACATGGTCATGCCGGGGGCACGCATGCAAATGATGGTGGTGATGAAGTTGACCGCGCCAAGGATGGTGCCGAAACCCGACAGCGCCAGTCCGAACACCCACAGGTCGCCACCAATACCGGGGCTAAAGGTGGTGTTGGACAGCGGAGCATACGCAAACCAACCAAAGGAGGCGGCACCCTGCGGGGTGATAAAGCCGGAAACCGCAATAGTGGAGCCAAACAGGAAGAACCAGAATGCCAAGGCATTCAGTCGCGGGAAGGCAACGTCGGGGGCGCCGATCTGCAGCGGCATGATGACGTTTGTGAAGCCGGCGAACAACGGCGTTGCAAACATCAGCAACATCACGGTTCCGTGCATCGTAAAGAGCTGGTTGTACTGTTCCTTGGTCTGCAGGATCTGCATACCCGGTTCAAACAGCTCGGCACGGATAAGCAGCGCCATGACGCCACCAAAGCAGAAGAACACGAATGACGCGATCAGGTACATGTACCCGATGGTCTTGTGGTCGGTAGAGGTGATCCAGTTGACGACAATGCGTCCCTTGGACTTAGGAACTACGGGAGCATCGAGGATCCCGGCGGGCGATTGAGTGTACGTAGCCACGGTCGCTCCCCTTACTTAATTTCGTTCAGGTTGGGATTGCGGTCGTACTCTTCGCCGAGGAGTCCCGTGTTGCCGTCCTGGCGCAGTTTGTCCATGTGGGCCTGGAATTCGGACTCAGAGACAACCTTCACGCGGAACAGCATTTCGGAGTGGTATTCCCCGCAAAGCTCGGCGCACTTGCCGTCGTAGGTTCCTTCTTTGGTGGGCGTAAACCGGATGTAGTTGGTCTTGCCCGGGATCATGTCGCGCTTCTGAAGGAAGGCGGGTACCCAGAAGGAGTGGATAACATCGCGGGCGTTGAGCTCCAGGTCAACTGACTTGTTGACCGGCAGGTAGAGAGTGGGCAGCTTCTCCTTGTCCACTTCCTCACCCGTCAGGTGGGCCTGGACGCCTGCTTCGTGGAGGTCTTCATTGATGACCTCGCCGGCCTTGTAGTTGAAGTCCCACGCCCACTGCTTTCCGCGGACATCTACTACGACGTCGGCCGGCTTGGACCTGTCATCGATGGCCTGCTGGTCGCGGTCGGTGAAGTAGAAGAAAACCAGCACCATGAACAACGGAATGGTGAGGTAGAAGACTTCCAAGGGAAGGTTGAAGCTCGTCTGCCGCGGAAATCCAACCGTGCCCTTCCGGCGACGGTAGGCGACGATGCACCAGATCATCAGACCCCACGTGATGGCGCCGACGATCAATGCGGCTATCCATGAGTTGACCCAGAGGTCCATGATTCGGTCAGTGTGATTGGTGGTGCCACGCTCGGTGGGCAACCACCCTTTCTGTACCTCTGGTGAACATCCAGTCAAAGCCAACGCGCCGGCTAATGCCAAGCCTGTGATCGAAGAGATCTTTTTGCGTCGGCTGCCGGTTCGGTTCTGCGAACTCACAGACGGCCCTTCCTACTTGTTGCTGTCGCCCGGGCTGTCTAAGCCCCCGGGCACACGAAAAGTTTTACTACTCGGTGTAGAGCTTACCGCTCCCCGGGGGTTTTCGCCCACATGACTGCACCGTGCGTCGGCGCCGGTTTAAACCGGTCACCGGGGCACGGTGAAGTGGACGTTATTTCCGGTCAGTGGAACGAATCGCCGCAGGCGCAGGAGCCTCCGGCGTTGGGGTTGTCAATGGTGAAACCCTGCTTTGCGATGGTGTCCTCGAAGTCGATGCTTGCACCGCTAAGGTAGGGCACGCTCATCTTGTCAACCACAACCTCGACACCGTCGTAATCGCGTACGGCATCGCCGTCCAGGATCCGCTCGTCAAAGTACAGCTGGTAGATAAGCCCTGAGCAGCCGCCGGGCTGGACGGCCACGCGCAGGCGAAGGTCGGTGCGGCCTTCCTGCTCCAACAGGCTGCGGACCTTGCCGGCCGCGACGTCGGTCAGCTTGACCTCGTGGCTGGCCAGCTCCTCGCCGGTGATCTCGGTGGATTCGATGCTGTTTTCATTGGTCGTAGTACTCATTGGCCTACCTTCTTGCAACATGGTGGCGACCAGGCTGTCGCCTTGTCCGCCCCGGGGAAACGGTATGGGCTATAGCTAATGCTACGTCGCGCAGTGCTCTAGCTCTAACTTCAGACGTAACCGTTCTGAGGACCCGAATGTTCCCGGGGACGGATTTTCCGGTCCTACCGCCGCTTCTTAAGCCTTTAAGCCAGGCCTTCGTGATTGAGCCTTGCCAGCAGGAGGGCCTCTGCCACCACCGCATTGCGGAAATCGCCGAGGTGAAGGGACTCGTTGGCGCTGTGAGCCCGCGAATCGGGATCCTCAACCCCTGTTACCAGGATCTGGACGTTCGGATAGAGCTCGGTGAGGTCTGCGATAAATGGGATGGAACCGCCGATCCCCATCTCAACTGCCGGAACGCCCCACGCCTCGCCTAAGGCCCACATTGCCTTGCGGGCTGCCGCGGAGCCGGTATCCGTGAGAAAGGAGTTCCCCTGTTCCCCTGGAGTAAACACCACGCGCGCGCCAAAGGGAGGGTTGGTCTCGACGTGCTTCCGAACGGCCTCCATGGCCTGATCGGGATCCTGCCCGGGAGCCAGGCGAAGGCTGAACTTTGCTTTTGCCCTCGGTAAGAGCGTGTTGGAGGCAACGTCCACGCCTGGTGCGTCAAAACCGATGATGGAGAGTGAAGGCTTAGTCCACAACCGGGACGCGATACTTCCCGTGCCTGCGAGCCTGACGCCGTCGAGCACTGATGCGTCGGCGCGGTACTCTGCCTCCGTGAGGTCCACCGCCACCTCGTCCCGGCCCACCAACCCTTCAATGGCGACATTTCCGTCGGCATCATGAAAGGTGGCGATGATGCGGGACAGCAGAGTGGGGGCGTCGAGCACAGGCCCACCGAACATACCTGAGTGGACAGCATGTTCGAGCACCTGGACTTCAACCGTGCCGTCCACCAGTCCGCGCAGGCTTGTGGTCAGGGCCGGAACCCCAACTTTCCAATTACTGGAATCGGCAACCACGATGACGTCTGCCCGGAGCAAGTCCCGGTGCGTTTCGAGGAAGGCCCTGAACGTCGGGGAGCCGGCCTCCTCCTCACCTTCAAAGAAAAAGGTGACTCCCAGTCCGAACTGATCAGCCAGAACATCTGAGACAGCGGAAAAGGCTGCAATGTGCGCCATGATTCCTGCCTTGTCATCCGCGGCCCCGCGTCCGAACAGGCGGCCATCACGTTCGACGGCGGTGAACGGCTCTGATTCCCAAAGGCCGGGGTCCCCGGGAGGCTGCACGTCGTGATGCGCGTAAAGGAGGATTGTGGGCTTGCCGGGGGCGGCTTTGCGGCGGGCGACGACGGCGGGTCCGCCAGGCGTTCCATCCTCCTTGTCGCAGCGGAGGATCTGGACGTCGCTAAGGCCTGCATGGCTTACGAGTTCCGCGACGTGCTTGGCGCTGCGGTCCAGCTCTGCAGGGTCGAAGCTCGGCCAGGCGATCCCCGGGATGCTGACCAGGTTCTTCAGCTTTTCCACAGTTGCATCAAAAGCATCGTCCACTGCACGTTTGAGGTCTTCAATCCGGGCTTCGTCCAGGGGCTTGCTCGAGGTTTGTGAGGGCTGGGCGGGAGTTGATGTCATGGCCACACACTACCTCTGCACTAAGGGACAACAAACCGCCCCGCCCCCGCGTGTGGTGCCGAGATTCCGGCGCCTGCAGCTGCCCGCCCGGCACCAGTGACCGCTCGGACGCAGGACGTCGGTGGTACCGGCCTCGGGGTATTCTGTAGTGGTGTTTGGACGTAGAAAAGAAGCGCCATTGGCGCAAGACGTAGTTGATCAGCAGGCTGCCGAGGCTGAGGCCCGGCAGAATGCGGCCGTTGGCAAGGGCACGCCGACGCCCAAGCGCAAGGCACAGGAAGCCGCACGGAAGAGGCCGCTGGTGCCTGAAGACCGCAAAGCCTCAAAGGCCGCAGAGCGCGCCGCCGTCCAGGAACAGCGGATGAAAATGCGCCGCGCCCTGGATACCGGCGATGAGAAGTTCCTGCCGCTGCGCGACAAGGGCCCCCAGAAGCGTTACGCGCGGGACTACGTGGACGCACGCTTCAGCCTTGGCGAGTATTTGATGTTCGGAGCCCTCGTGTTCGTCATCGTGTCATTGCTCATCCCTGCAAGCAGCGAACTGATGGTCTACGTCCTCGTGGGGTTCTGGGTCATGTTCCTTGCAGTTTTCGTCGACGTCTTCATCCTGTCCAGGAAGCTGAAGAAGCGCCTCACTGAAAAGTTCGGTGAACCGGAACGCGGAACCGTCTGGTATGGGTCCATGCGCTCCCTGCAGTTCCGTAAGCTGCGCCTCCCGAAGCCGCTGGTCAGCCGCGGCGAATACCCCTCCTGACAGCCAGCCCTCGGTTTGAGGGTTGGAACAGGGAAAGCGACGCCCCGGCGGAACATCCGCCGGGGTTTCCTTTATGCCCTGGATGCTTTCCCGATCAGGGGCTATTCGCCCTTTTCCCGCGCCTGTTCCAGCTTGGACAACTTAGCGAGCTGCCTGTTGATGTGTGCCGCCCAGAACGGTCCTTCGTACAGGAAGGCGGTGTAGCCCTGGACCAGGGTTGCCCCGGCATCCAGCCGTTCCCGGACGTCCTGGGCGGTCTCCACTCCCCCGACGGCGATGAGCGTCAGCTTTCCTTCCGTTGCGCTGCTTAGTCGCCGCAGAACATCCAGTGCCCGGCCTTTCAGCGGGGCCCCGGAAAGACCACCGGCGCCACACTCGGCTACCTTCTCCGGCGCCGTCGCAAGTCCCTCACGGCCGATGGTTGTGTTGGTGGCGATGATGCCATCCAGTTTCAGGTCAAGGGCAAGCCGGGCGACGTCGTCGATATCCTCGTCGCTGAGATCCGGTGCAATCTTCACAAGCAGCGGGACGTGCCGCCCTGCGGCCTGGTCTGCCGTCTCACCCACTGCCTTCAGCAGCGGCCGCAGTGTTTCCACATTCTGGAGCAGCCGCAGGCCAGGAGTGTTCGGGGAGCTGACGTTCACCACGAGGTAGTCAGCTGCCGGCGCAAGATTGCGGGCGCTGAGGAGGTAATCCTCGGTGGCGTCCTCGAGCTCCACCACCTTGCTCTTGCCGATGTTGACGCCGATCAAGGGGCGCACCCCGGGATGCCTCCTCTGCAGAGCCGCCCGGGCTGACCTCAACCGCGGAGCCACGGCGGAGGCGCCGTCGTTGTTGAACCCCATTCGGTTTATCACCGCGCGGTCCTCGACCAGACGGAACAGCCGGGGTTTTTCGTTGCCCGGCTGGGCTTGCCCGGTGATGGTTCCAACCTCCACATGCCCAAACCCGAGCTCGCTCAGTGCCTCGATGCCAAGCCCTTCCTTGTCGAAGCCAGCGGCAAGGCCAAAGGGCGACGGGAAGGTCAGGCCGAATGCTTTGGTTTCCAGGGAGGGCGCCGGCGCTGTGAACTTGTACAGTGCCTTGCCGGCACCCGAAGCATGGACGAGCCTGATGGCACGGAAGCCGATTTTGTGGGCGCGTTCGGCGTCCATCCAAGAAAAGGCCAGCCGGAAGAAAGTTGGGTATACGCGCATGCCTCTAGTTTTCCGCTTCGAGGGGTCCAGACCAAACTGGACAGGCTTCTCCACTCCCTGACTTCCCGTTGGATGCCTAGGCTGTTGCCATGGAGTGGAGACCAGACATCCTCGGCGCGGACTTCCAGGCATACAGCTTCCAGGCACGCGGTGACGACGGGACAGAGCGGACTGCGACCCTCATCCGCTACTCCCCTGCGGGGATTGAGGCCGAGTCACCGACCCAACGGCGGGCCGTCCTCTTCCTGCATGGCTGGAGCGACTACTTCTTCAACGTTGAACTTGCCGCCTTCTGGTACAGCAAAGGATTCGAATTCTTCGCCCTGGACATGCACAATCACGGCCGAAGCCTGCGGGAGGGCGTACCTGGCGGATATGTCGCGGACCTTGCCGACTACGACGCGGAAATCGCCCAGGCAATCGGCGTCATCAATACGCTTGGACCGCAGGATTCCAGTCGGCCGTCGCTGACTCTGATGGGGCACTCCGCCGGCGGGCTCGTTGCCGCGCTGTGGGTCAGCCGACATCCCGGAGTCGCAAGCCACCTCGTCCTCAACAGCCCCTGGCTCGAGATGCACGGCAGCACGCTGGTTCGGCGGGTCGCCTGGACCATGGTGGAACCGCTCGCCCGTTTCAAGCCGGAAACCGTCCTCCGCCTGCCGGAACGTGGCTTCTACTGGCGCAGCATCAGCAACACCGCTGAGGGCGAATGGGCCCTCGATGACAAGTACAGGCCACCCATGGCATTCCCTGTCAGGGCAGGTTGGCTAAGTGCGGTTCTGGCCGGACACGCCAAGGTGGCCCGCGGACTTGGTATCGAAATACCCATACTGGTCCTGCTCTCCGGAGCCAGCGCCAACGGCCTCTTCTGGACCGAGGAGATGCGCAGGACGGACGCCGTGCTCGATGTCAACGCGATCGCCATCCGCGCGTTGGCACTGGGAAGGTCGGTCACCCTTGAACGCATCCAGGGTGGCCTCCATGATGTGTTCCTCTCCCCTCCCAAGGTTCGTGAGGATGCCTATGCCCGTCTTTCCCGCTGGATCCGCGGGTACGTCCAGGATCACGATCAATAGGCAACCGTCAGGAGCAGGGGAGGTTCCGCGGTCGCCCCAACTTGCGGCCTACGTTGCCGCGGCGTCCACTGCGCCACCGTAGCGGCGGTCCCGCTGGGCGTAAATTTCGACGGCGTCCCACAGGGTCCGGCGGTCAACATCAGGCCAAAGCGTATCCATGAAGACGAACTCCGCGTAGGCCGACTGCCAGAGCATGAAGTTGGACAGCCGCTGCTCCCCCGAGCTTCGCAGGAAGAGATCGACATCAGGCAGGTCAGGTTCGTCCAGGTATTTCTGAATGGTCTTCTCGTTGATGGCTGACGGCTTGAGGTGACCGGCCGCCACATCCTGGGCTATAGCGGCGACAGCGTCTGCGATTTCCGCCCGCCCGCCGTAATTAACACACATGTTCAACGTGCAGGTGCTGTTGCCGCGGGTGTACTCCTCGGCTTCCTCAAGTTCGCGGATCACGGAACCCCAAAGCTTCGGGCGGCGGCCGGACCAGCGCACCCGCACTCCCCATTCATCCAGCTGGTTGCGCTGGCGACGCAGCACATCCTTGTTAAAACCCATCAGGAACCGGATCTCCTCGGGCGACCGCCGCCAGTTTTCCGTCGAGAACGCATAGACGCTTACGTGCTCTATACCGAGCTGGATGGCGCCGGCCATCACGTCAAGCAAGGCCGGCTCGCCGGCTTTGTGCCCTTCAATTCGTGGCAGTCCCCGCTGGTTGGCCCAACGGCCGTTGCCGTCCATGACAATGGCCACGTGGCGCGGGATGAACTCGGCTGGAATGGCCGGGGGAAGCGCTCCGGAAGGATGGGGGTAGGGGCTGATCACCGGAGCGGTTCGTTGGCGGACCGTTTTTCTCTTATTTCCCAAGGCCAAGTTACGTTCGCTCCACATGTTTGAGGGATTTCAGTACACGTTCAAGATGCCATTGCAGGTAGCTTGCCACCAAACCCGCAGACTCCCTGCGGTGGACGCTGAGGGACGCATCCGCCGTCGTCCAGTCACCTGTCAGCAGAGCACCGAGCAATAACACTGTTTCGGCCGCCGGCGCCGGGGAACCCGGGGGGCGGCAGTTTGCGCAGACCATCCCGCCCAAAGGAGCGGAGAAAGCTGTGTGCGGACCTGCGGCGCCGCAGCGTGCGCACTGGGTGAAGCTTGGCGCCCATCCGCCGGTAGCCAGGGCACGCAGCAGATAGGAATCCAGGATGAGTTCCGGAGAATGGTCACCGCGGCTCAATGAGGCCAGCGCCCCGACCAGCAGGTTGTACTGGGCGGTGCCGGCTTCGCCGTCGACGTCCGTCAGCTTTTCCGCTGTTTCGGTCATCGCGGCCGCCACAGTGTAACGGCCATAGTCGGCGGCTATGTTGCTGCCATAGGCACCCTTCGCGACGGCCTGGGTGACAATATCCAGGGAACGTCCGGAGATAAGTTGCAGATCCGCGACCATGAACGGTTCCAGCCGCGCGCCAAAGCGGCTGCTTGTGCGTCGCACGCCTTTGGCCACTGCACGCACCTGCCCGTGATGCTTGGTGAGCAGCGTGATGATGCGGTCGGCTTCACCCAGCTTATGGGTGCGCAGTACTACCGCGTCATCCCGATAGGAGCGCGCCGCAAATGATTGGTTGGCCACAGTTAATCTTCGCACCGTCCATGCCTAAACAGGCCGGGAGTCAGGGTGTGCCGCGGCATAACTGCTGCGGCACACCCTCGGATCGTCAGACTCGTACCAGGAATCTCACGCTTGTGCGTCGCGGATGGCGCGGTTCACGGCAGAGATGACAGCCTTCAATGAAGACATGCTGGTGTTCGAATCGATGCCAATGCCCCAGAGGACCCGCTCCCCCACTGCAGCCTCGACATAGGCGGCTGCTATGGCATTTCCGCCTTCTGACAAGGCGTGCTCACTGTAGTCCAGAACCCGCACATCCACACCGTCTCCGCTCAGAATGTTCAGGAGGGCGGCGATGGGGCCGTTGCCGGTCCCGGTGCGGCGGACCTGGGCACCATCGATGTTCAGCGTGGCGTGCAGTGTCATGTCGCCGGACTCGTCGACTTCGGTGCTGAAGGAGCCGAGGGAATAGCGGCCCCATTGGTTGCCTGATTCGGTGGAGGGAAGGTACTCGTCCTGGAAGAGCTTCCAGAGCTGCGCCCCGCTCACTTCGCCGCCCACGGAGTCGGTCTGGCGCTGAATGACTCCGGAGAATTCAATCTGGGCGCGGCGGGGCAGGTCCAGGCTGTGCTCGTTCTTCAGCAGGTACGCCACGCCGCCCTTGCCGGACTGCGAGTTCACGCGAATAACGGCTTCGTAGCTGCGGCCCAGGTCCTTGGGATCCACGGGCAGGTACGGGACCTGCCAGGTGAAGTCGCTGACATCCTTGCCGGCTGCCGCGGCTTCCTTCTCCAACGCCTCGAATCCCTTTTTGATGGCGTCCTGGTGGGAGCCCGAGAATGCGGTGAAGACCAGGTCGCCGCCGTACGGGGAACGCTCCGCGACGGGAAGCTGGTTGCAGTACTCCACAGTCCGGCGGATTTCGTCGATGTCGGAGAAATCAATCATGGGGTCGATGCCCTGAACGAACATGTTCAGGCCCAGTGTCACGAGGTCCACGTTGCCGGTCCGCTCGCCGTTGCCAAACAGGCATCCTTCGATACGGTCTGCACCGGCCAGATAGCCCAGCTCAGCAGCGGCAACGCCGGTGCCGCGGTCGTTGTGCGGGTGCAGGGAGAGGATGATTCCCTCCCGGGGGTGCAGGTGCCGGCTCATCCACTCAATCGAGTCCGCGTAAACGTTGGGGGTTGCCATCTCAACGGTCGCCGGCAGGTTGATGATGACCTGGCGGTCAGCCGAAGCTTCAAAGACGTCAGCGACTGCGTTACACACGCGCACGGCGTATTCCAGCTCGGTGCCGGTGAAGGATTCGGGGGAATATTCGTAGGTCACAGCGGTATCGACGAGGGTTTCTTCGTACTTTTTGCACAGCCTGGCGCCCTGGAGGGCGATGTCCAGAATCCCGTCTTCGTCCTGGTTGAAGACAACACGCCGTTGCAGAACCGAGGTTGAGTTGTACAGGTGGACGATGGCCTGCTTGGCGCCGACCAGGGACTCGTAAGTCCGCTCGATCAGGTGTTCGCGGGCCTGGGTGAGCACCTGGATGGTGACGTCATCCGGGATGTGGTTGCCTTCGATGAGCTGGCGGACAAAATCGAAGTCCGTCTGGGACGCGGAAGGAAAACCAACTTCGATCTCCTTGTAGCCCATGCGGACCAGCAGATCGAACATCTTCATTTTCCGGGCCGGGCTCATGGGGTCGATCAGTGCCTGGTTGCCATCGCGGAGGTCAACAGCGCACCAGCGCGGTGCCTTGGTGATTCTCTTGTCCGGCCAGGTGCGGTCCGGCAGATCAACGGTGATCTGCTCATGGAACGGCAGGTAGCGGTGGACGGGCATTCCTGAGGACTTTTGTGCGTTTCGCATCAGTATCGTGGCCTTTTCTGGTTCTTGATGAAAGGGTGGCCGGGCAACACAAACTCCGCAGCGAGGGTGGCCTTGAGCTAGATTGCGTCTGAGGCCTCGCCACGGCAGCTAAGAAGGAGCAGTTCTGCGCGCACCATTTCACAGTAACACGGGTGCGTAAGATGAAGGAGCAACACCCTCCGTAACGTCCACCATGCAGACGCTGCCCCGGTGACCGCACCGGCTGCAGCCCTCACCTGAAGGAGCACCTGTGCCATACTCGGGGATCGCCCTGTCGAACATCGACCAAAGTGTCCGGCCGCAGGATGACCTGTACCAGCACATAAACGGCGCCTGGCTCAAGAGCACCACAATCCCGGACGACCGGCCTCTGGAGGGGACCTTCACCGCGCTTCGCGACGGCTCCGAATTGGCCGTGAGGGAGATCATTGAGGAAGCTGCCAACCGTGGCGAAGAGGCCACCGGGATAGAACAAAAGGTCGGAGACCTTTACAAGAGCTTTATGGATGAAGAAACCGTGGAGGCCAAGGGCCTGGAGCCCATCAGGGAACGCCTGACAGCTGTTTTCGCGACGACGTCTTCCGCGGAGCTTATGGCACTGGCAGGACGCCTGTTCAGGTCGGACGTCAGCGGGCTTTTCTATATCTACCCCGCGCCCGATGCCGGTAACCCGGATCGCATCCTTCTCTACACCGGACAGGGCGGCCTTGGCCTGCCGGACGAGTCGTACTACCGGGAGGAGAAATTCGCCCCGATAGTCAGCGCTTACCGGGAGCATGTGAGGACCATGCTGGGCATGGCCGGGATCGCGGACCCGGAGGGAGCCTCCTCGCGGGTGGTTGCTTTGGAAACGGCCCTTGCCTCCCACCACTGGGACAACGTCACACTCCGTGATCCGCAGAAGACGTACAACCTTAAGAGCGCAGAAGAAGCCAACCAGCTCTTTCCGCTGATTGGCACATGGTTCGATGCGGCTGAGATCTCACCGGAGAAACGCACAGAGATTGTGGTGAGCACTCCCGATTTCTTCGTCGGTGCGGCAGCGCTCCTTGACTCCGAATCCTTGGAATCCTGGCAGGAATGGCTCGCGATGCGCGTTGTCGGTTCAGCCGCCCCTTACCTTTCCTCCGAATTCGTGGATGCCAATTTCGCTTTCTATGGCACAACCATCAGCGGCACGCCACGGAACAAAGACCGGTGGAAGAGGGGCGTCGCCGTGGTCGAGGCTTCTCTCGGCGAAGCGGTGGGCCAGATTTATGTTTCGCGGCACTTCCCCGAGTCCCATAAGGCCAGGATGCAAACACTCGTATCCAACCTGATCGAGGCCTACCGGCAGAGCATCACCGACTTGCAGTGGATGGGTGAAGAAACCAAGCAGGAGGCGTTGAAGAAGCTGGACGCGTTCCGGCCCAAGATCGGATATCCGGAAGAGTGGATCGATTACTCGGCGGTGGCGGTCGACCCCTCGGATCTCCTCGGCAACGTGGAACGCGCCCACAACGCAGATGTCGAAAGGCATCTCGGCGAAGTGGGAAAGCCCGTGGACCGGAACAAGTGGCTCATGACGCCTCAGACGGTCAACGCCTACTACCACCCGATGCTGAATGAAATTGTCTTCCCCGCGGCGATCCTGCAGCCGCCGTTCTTCACAGCCGACGCCGACGACGCCGTCAACTATGGTGGGATCGGCGCCGTGATCGGGCATGAGATCGGCCATGGGTTCGATGACCAGGGCTCACAGTTCGATGGCGGCGGAGCCCTCCGCAACTGGTGGAGTGAGGATGACCGAAAGGCGTTCGAGGCTCTGACAGCCAAGCTCGTCGCGCAATTCGATGCTCTGTCTCCGCTGGCGGCGCCCGAGCACAAGGTCAACGGCAAGCTAACACTCGGCGAGAACATCGGTGACCTCGGCGGACTCACCATCGCTTACAAGGCCTACCTCCTCAGCCTGAACGGTGAGGAAGCGGCTGTCATTGATGGTTTCACTGGGGAGCAGCGATTTTTTGCTTCCTGGGCCGCAGGCTGGCGGCAGGTGATCAGGACAGAAGAGGCAATCCGCCGCCTCGCGACGGACCCCCACTCCCCCAATGAGTTCCGTACGAATGCCATCGCCAAAAATCTGGATGCCTTCCACACGGCGTTCGAGGTCACCGACCACGACGGGATGTGGCTCTCACCCGAGGATCGCGTCAGTATCTGGTAAGCCGCCCGCTGATACCGACGGCGGATGAAACAGACGGCGGCGGACCCCACTACGGGGGCTGCCGCCGTCGTCGTTCCTGAGCATGATGGCTCCAGGCCGTCGCAGTCCCTATCCGTCGATGTACAGCGGATTGACCTGCTGGCAAAGAGTTTCCCCGGCCGTTTGATTAACGATGTTGGGCGGCAGCGTCACGGAGCCGAACTTGGTGCCTGTGGTGAAGTCTGAACCCAAGTAGACCTGCACTCCTGCCACCCCAAGCGAAGGAACCACCTGCGCGGACGGGATACCCAGCAGGGCCGCGACGTCAGGGGCAACGTCAGCGTACTGCGCCCCGTAGTAGACCATGGTGGTCTGTGTTGGTTCAGCGGCAAACTGGCTTGTCTGGGTAAACCCACCGTCAACAACGGCCTGGACAATCTCCTGTGCCCGTGCGGGCAGCCCGGTACCGTTCGCGATGGTCACCGGCTGGAGTGTCTTGTCATAGGGCGGCGGCGCGGGTGCGGCTGGAGTCGTTCCCACAGGCGGGGTGGTCGCCGTCGAGGTGGGCGTTGGCGTTGGCGACGGAGTGGCTGTCGGATCAGTGAGGTCCATGTCATTCCTCAGGCCCGCGAAAAGCTGTGAGGCGTCCGGCTGAGCCAGTTCCAGCCGGTTAGGGTCGCTGACGGCTTGAACTGTGGGGGCCGCAACGAACGCCACCTTGCTCACATCGATGGTCTTGAGCCGGTTGCCGATGGTAAGCAGGGCCGGAACCGAGGCCAAGCCGTCATCCACGGTGAGGTTCTGGGTGACCGTATCGGCGATTTGCAGCATCTTTCCAGGATCGGAGAGGGTGCCGTCGTCCTTTATTTTGCGCGTCAGTGAGGACAGGAAGCCCTGCTGGGCCTTGATCCGGCCGAGGTCTCCGCCGAGTTCAAAGGCATGGCGCGTCCTGAGGAATGCCAGTGCCTGCTCGCCTTGGACCGGGGAGGTGCCTTTCGGCAGGCGTAGGCGTGAGTCAGGATCAAAGACGGGGTCGCTGACACAGACGTCCACGCCGCCCACAGCGTTGGAGAGCTCCTTCACGGCGTTGAAGTCAGCCATCATGAAGTGATCGATCTCGAGGCCGGTCAGCTGATTCACGGTATCCACGGCGCAACCGATCCCGGCTTGGGCCATGGCTTCGTTGATCATCGCGTTCTGTCGCTCCGGGTAGACGTTGCCCGTTTCCTGGTCCTTGCACTCGGGGATGTCAACGAGGAGGTCTCTGGGGAAGCTGACGACGCTGACACGCTTGTTGTCGGCGGAGATATCCATCATCATCATGACATCGGATTGTCCGTAACCCGACGAAAGGTCTGCCGCTCCGTATTCGGAGTTCTTCCCGTCGCGGGTATCTGAACCAAGGATGAGAATCTGCATCCGGTCAGTCGCGTCGTTGACGGCTCCTTCTGTCTTTTGGTTCCCGGCACCCAATGGCGCCTTTTCGATGTTGCCTTGCAACCGGATAACCCAGAAAGCGGCAAAAGCGAGTCCCGCGACCAGGAAAACTGACACGATGGCGGTGGTTACCTTCAGCCAGGCCGGCATGTGGCGGGTGGCCCCAAGATGCCGGGCAGCGCCGAGGCCGGCGTGTTCCGAGTGCCTGGCGGCGGCGTCGGAGCGTGACCCGCTGGGCCTGTCTGCGCTGTCATCGCGGCCTTGCACCACTGAATGTACCTTCCTGTAAAAACATGATCCGCCCTATCTTAGGGGCTGAGACTGGGAAAAAGCCGGGCGCGCACGAAGCGCCGCGCTGGTATCGGCTGTTTTCCAGAACGAGTCAGAAACCGAGCTTGACCAATTGTTTGGGATCCCGCTGCCAGTCTTTGGCGACCTTGACATGGAGATCCAGGTAAATCCGGGTTCCCAGCAACGCCTCGATTCCCTTGCGGGCGTTGGTGCCGACCTCCCTCAACCGTGCACCGCCCTTACCAATGATGATGGCCTTTTGCGACGGCCGCTCGACGTACAGGTTCACCCGTACGTCAAGGAAAGGACTGTCTTCCGGACGGCCTTCCCTTGGAACGATTTCGTCCACCACAACAGCCAGTGAGTGCGGAAGTTCATCCCGGACGCCTTCAAGGGCCGCCTCCCGGATGAGTTCGGCCACCATGACTGCTTCCGGCTCGTCCGTCAGCTCGCCATCCGGGTAGAGGGGAGGCGACGGCGGCATGTGGCTGATGAGGACGTCCGCGACCGTACTGACCTGGAAGCCGTCTGTTGCGGATACAGGCACGATGTC
Source organism: Arthrobacter rhizosphaerae (assembly GCF_023062595.1). Classification (GTDB taxonomy): domain Bacteria; phylum Actinomycetota; class Actinomycetes; order Actinomycetales; family Micrococcaceae; genus Arthrobacter; species Arthrobacter rhizosphaerae. Next base: position 393,490 of record NZ_JALLAN010000001.1, on the reverse strand, counting down.
TTTCCAGCCTTCCTCCCCCAGGACAGTCCTGCCCAGGGCGGCCACGGCCAGCAATTGCTCTGTCAGGGCCTGCCGGTCTACCAGGTCGGCTTTCGTTACGAGCGCGATGATCGGCTTTTTTCCGACGGCGGCAAGCTGGGCTGCGATGAACTTGTCGCCAGGGCCGATTTTCTCATTGGCAGGAAGGCAAAAACCAATTGCGTCGACCTCGGCCAGGGTATCGGCCACGAGGTCGTTGAGTCGTTTGCCCAGCAGGGTACGGGGACGGTGAAGGCCTGGTGTGTCCACAAGGATCAACTGCGCATCCTCACGATGGACTATGCCGCGGATGGTGTGCCGTGTTGTCTGCGGTTTGGCGGAAGTGATGGCAACCTTCTTACCCACCAGGGCGTTGGTCAGTGTTGACTTGCCGGCGTTGGGCCTCCCGACCAATACCGAGAACCCGGCACGGAAGCCGCCGTAGGCGTCCCCGGCATCGGCCTTATTCTGCTTGCTCACGTGGCACTCCCTGTTGCGTTGATTCGGCCTCGTCGAGAAGCTCGTTATGGTCAGTTTCTTCCTTTGGCACCGGAGCCGCAATGATGTGGCTTACCCGGTTGCGGCGGCCCTCAAGGCGGTCAGCCCGGAGCGAGACACCATCCACCGTCACGGCGCTTCCAACGATCGGAACCCTCCCCAGGGCCTTAGCCAGCAGACCACCCACGGTGTCCACTTCGTCGTCGTCGAGTTCTATGTCAAACAGCTCACCGAGGTCATCTATGCTCATCCGGGCGCTGACACGGTAGCTGCCATCCCCAAGCTCTACGGCCTCGGCCGACTCCGTGTCGTATTCGTCAACGATTTCGCCCACGATTTCCTCGATGAGGTCCTCCAGCGTCACCAGGCCGGCGGTGCCGCCGTATTCATCAATCACAATGGCAACGTGGGTGGATTCCTTCTGCAGTTCGCGGAGAAGATCACTCACCTGCTTGGACTCCGGGACGTACCGGACTTCCCGGGCGAGGTCGTCCACCGTACGCGGTTCATCCCCCGGCCCGAGTTCGTGCAGTGCAGCGGCGACGTCTTTCAGGTAAATGATCCCCAGGATCTGATCGGTGTTGTCGCGGATCACCGGCATCCTTGAATACCCCGAGCGCAGGAAGAGCGACATTGCCCTCCGAAGGCTCGAGCCGGCGTCGATGCTGACAATGTCGGTCCGGGGAACCATAACGGCGCGGACCAGGGTGTCACCAAAATCGAACACGGACTGGATGAGCTCAGCTTCGTTATCCTCAATCACGTCCGACTCGGTGGCGCGGTCCACGAGCTCACGGAATTCCTCTTCACTGAAGAAGGCTTCGTCGCCGTTTGAGGAGCCAGGCGCCACTGCGCTTCCCAGCTTCACCAGCCAACCGGGAATGGGACCCAGCACCCAGCACAGGGACCGGATCAGCGGCGCAGTGAACCTGACCAATGCACCCGAATGGACGCGGCCAAGCTGGCGCGGCGAAACGCCCACGATGACAAAGCCCACAACCGCCATGATGCCCGTGGCAGCCAGCCCGGCGAGCCAGATGCTGTCGAGAATGCTGTGGAGCAGGACAGCAACGGCCACAGCCGCCGCCATCTCGAACCAGACGCGCCAGAAGCGTAATGCCCGGATGTGCGAAACGGGCTGTGCCAGGATGCGTTTCAGGGCGGGGTTGCGGGTCCTGAGCAGAGCCTGCTCTGCGTCGTGCCGGGGAAGGAAATTGAATGCGGCTTCTGCTGCCGTGAGCAGGGCAGCCATGCCCAGGAAGACCACGGCCATGCCCACAAGAATAAGGGGCGTCACTGAGTCGTCTCTGCCGGGGCCTCTTTGCCGGTAAAGCCGGTCAAAAGCTCGCGCTGCAGGCCAAACATCTCAGCCTTTTCCTCAGGGTCCTCGTGGTCGTACCCCAGCAGGTGGAGGATCCCGTGGGTGGCGAGGAGCAACATTTCATCCTGCGTCGAATGGCCTGCATTGCGTGCCTGGACTTCAGCCACCTGGGGACAGATGGCGATGTCGCCCAGCATCCCTTGGGGCGTGGGCTTATCCGGTGTGCCTGGAGTCAGCTCATCCATCGGTACCGAGAGGACATCGGTGGCACCGGGTTCATCCATGAGCTCGATGTGCAGCTTTTCCATGGCTTCTTCGTCCACAAGCAGCACCGACAGCTCGGCTTGGGGATGAATGAACAGACGCTCGAAAATGTAGCGTGAAAGTGCCACGAGCTGCTCCTCGTCAACCTTCACGCCGGACTCGTTGTTGATCTCTATGCTCATGAATGGTCCCCGCGCTTCTCGCGGGGCACCGTGTGCTTGACCCGGTTCCGCTGGACTTCGTCCCAAATGCTGTACGCATTCACGATGTCACCGACGAGCCGGTGCCTCACGACGTCGGAGGAGTCCAGCACTGAAAAGTTGACGTCGTCGATACCGTGCAGAATCTCTTCGACGATCCGCAGCCCCGAGCGGGTGCCGAACGGAAGGTCCACCTGCGTGACATCTCCGGTCACCACCATTTTGGAGCCGAACCCAAGGCGCGTGAGGAACATCTTCATCTGCTCGGGGGTGGTGTTCTGCGCCTCGTCAAGAATGATGAAGGCGTCATTGAGCGTCCGCCCGCGCATGTAGGCCAGGGGTGCCACTTCGATGGTTCCCGCAGCCATGAGCCGAGGGATGGACTCGGGGTCGATCATGTCGTGCAGGGCGTCATACAGGGGGCGCAGGTACGGATCGATCTTGTCGCTAAGGGTTCCCGGCAGGAATCCCAGACGCTCCCCTGCCTCCACGGCAGGCCTGGTGAGGATGATCCGGGTGACTTCCTTCTGCTGAAGGGCCTGGACCGCCTTGGCCATGGCCAGGTAAGTCTTGCCAGTGCCCGCCGGGCCGATACCAAAAATCACCGTGTTGGCATCGATGGCGTCCACGTAGTTTTTCTGGTTCAGGGTTTTAGGCCGGATGGTCCTTCCCCTGCTTGACAGGATGTTGTGGGTCAACACCTCAACGGGGTTCTGCAGCGACTGGGTCCGGAGCAGCGAAACGAGCTGTTGAAGGACTGCCGGAGTGATAACCGTTCCCCTGGCCACCAGCCCGTTGACTTCGTTCAGCAGACGGAGGATCCGGGGAACGTCATCGGAGGGTCCACTGAAGGACAGTTCGTTACCGCGAACGTGGAAATCGACGCCGGGGAACTGGTCCTCGATGAAACGCAGCGCTTCGTCATGGCTGCCGAGTGACTGAACCATCTGTTCTGAATTGTCAAAAACAATAACCTCTGTCCGGATGCCCGGAAGGGTATGGGGAAATTCGCTGGGGGTCCGTTCGCCGGCGCTGGTCCGGGACCTTCCGTTCGCTGCTTCAGTCATAATGATGGCCCGCAGGCCTCTGGTCCCCTCCAGTTTGGAATCGTTGGGTCGGCAACTCCCGGCGTCAGCCGAGTCTTCTTATCTTACGCCAGACCCGCGTCCCCCACGCAGCGCTGACGTGACCGCGGCTACAGTTCCGTGACGTGTTCCCGAAATTAGATATCAACTTCGTATCGTCCTCATATCGTTCCCGTTGCAGTTACGGGCTTGGGAGGTAATCCTGAGAGGCTGCGGACAGCCGTATGTAATGCTGGAAATGGCGGTAACCAAGACACGCTTGCGGGTACTGCCGACACAACGAACTATGGGAAAGAGCCACATGATGGATAGGCACGCGACAGGAAAGAGGCACCTTCGCGCTGCCCTCCTGCCGTTGGTGCTTGGGCTCGCCTTGACCCTTTCCGGCTGTATTGCCGATCCGCAGCCCGCCCCCACCAACGGCGGTACGGCGGACCAGTCGACGTCGGCTCCCGCCACCGGGGACATACCAACCACGAGTGCCCCCCTCGAGACAACACAGGCATCGAACAAGGCTCCCGTCTACTGGGTGGGCAAGAGCAACGAGGACTTCTTCCTTTACCGGGAGTTCCGGGACGTCCCGGCCCAGGAGAACCCCGTCACCAGCGCCCTCCGGGCCATGATGTCGGAAGAACCCATGGACCCTGACTTTTTCACTCCCTGGCAAAATCCGAAGGAGCTGGCCACCTCCATTTCGGGGAAGAACGTCATCACGGTGGACGTCTCACCCGACGCCTTCAACAGCAACCTTGACGCTGACACGGCCGATCGCGCTATCCAGCAGCTTGTCTACACGGCAACGGCGGCAGGCGCCAGCGCCGGCCTGATTGACACCAATCAGCAGTTGCAGGTTGTAGTGCTCGTGGACGGTCATACCGGCTATCTCGGCTTTGACCACATACGGCTCGGTACTCCCATGTCCCGGAGTACCGGAATGGTGGCGCCTGTTTGGATCATCGATCCGCAGGAGGGAACTGAATTTCCCGAGGGCGTCGTGAAGATCAACGGTCGAAGCACGAGCCCCGGCAACAAGCTGCGCTGGCGCATCCTCCGGGTGGAGGGAAACAGCGACAAAACCTCGTATCTCAGCGGGGAAGTTACCGCTTCCGCAGACCCTTCCCAATCGGGGATCTTTGGTTTGTCGGTCAACCTCGGCCCGGGCAAGTACGAACTTCGGGTGTCCCGGATCCTGTCCGTGCAAGGCGACTCCGAAGTCAACGTGGACAGCCGCGGCTTCATCGTCCGCTAAGGCTGCGCGCAGCTGCCACAGTCAACAGCTGCTGTTACCAGCGTCCCAGCACGTCGCTGGCCAGGACTGTAGCGGCAGGGCCAGCCGTGGAGGACCGCAAGACATGGTTGCCCAGCAAGGCTGTTACTGCCCCGGCGTCGCATAGCTTGGTCACCTCCCGCGGACTGATTCCACCCTCCGGCCCCACAATCAGCAGTACTTCCCTGGCCCCGGCGCCGTCGGCACCATCTCTGAGTTCAAGGTCAGGGTTGGAATTGTGCCAGCTTTCCAGGACCTGCCGCAGGGGCCGCACAGCGTCCTCATGCAGAATGATGGCTAGGTCAGCCGCCGAGACAGTCCGCTGCAGAGCGGCAGTGTCGACGGCGTCGCGTACTTCGGGGATCCACGCCCTTCGCGCCTGCTTGGCAGCTGCTGTCACCACGGATTGCCATTTGGCATGGGCCTTTGCCGCACGCTCGCCTTTCCATCGGACAATTGAGCGTTCTGACTGCCAGGGAATAACGGCATCGATCCCGAGCTCAGTGGCGGTCTCCGCAGCAAGCTCGTCACGGTCCCCTTTCGCCAGGGCCTGCACAAGGACCAGCCGGATACCGGGCCGGTCCTCAACCTCCAATGCCCTGCATTCGACGGTAAGCGCAGACGGAGCGGCGGAGGTGACAATTCCGGTCATTCGTTTTCCGGAACCATCCGCAATATCCACTGGCTCCCCCACCGCAAGCCGTTTGACCGTAACAGCGTGACGGGCCTCAGGGCCCTCGAGGACAAACTGTGACCCCGGTTGCTGTCCGTCGAGGGTTCCTGCAAGGGTAAAAAAGACCGGGTTGCTCACTGCTACAGGTTACCGAACCTGTCCCGCAGCTTCGCAAAAACCCCGCCGCTGGCGGCAAGTTTGCCTTCAGTGAACTGTTCACCCCGGAGCTTGGCGAGTTTCCTGAGCAGCTCCTCCTGTGCGGGATCGAGCCTGGTCGGTGTTTCAACCTGCAGGTGCACCTTGAGGTCGCCGCGGCCGTATCCCCGCAGGTGGGTGACTCCAAGGCCGCGGAGCGTAATGATCTCGCCGGACTGAGTGCCTGCCTTGACGTCGATCTCCTGCTCGCCGTCGAAAGTCTCCAGGGTGATTTCGGTGCCGAGGGCAGCGGCCGTCATGGGGATATTGAGGGTGGCGTGAAGGTCGTCGCCTTCGCGCAGGTATGTGGAGTCCGCGTTGACCCTGATTTCCACGTACAAATCGCCGGAGGGGCCGCCTGCGGGACCTGCTTCGCCCTGGCCGGACAACTGGATCCTTGTTCCGGTAGCCACGCCCGCGGGGACCTTGACGGTCATGGAGCGGCGGCTCCGGATCCTGCCCTGGCCGTTGCACTCATTGCAAGGGTCTTTGATGATCGTTCCAAACCCTTCGCAGGAGCCGCAGGGAGCCGCGGTCATGACCTGTCCCAGGATGGAGCGGACGGCGCGCTGCACTTGTCCGCTTCCGCCGCAGATGTCGCAGCGGACCGGGTGGGTGCCCGGACGGCAGCACGAGCCCTCGCAGCTCGGGCAGAGGACCGCCGTGTCCACTTCGAGCTTTTTATTGACGCCGAATACTGCATCGCGCAGGTCGATGCGGACGCTGATGAGGGCATCCTGCCCCCGGCGCACGCGGGAGGCAGGTCCTGCGGAACCGCCGGCACCGAAGAAGGTGTCAAAAATGTCCTGGAATGCGAAGCCCTGGCCGGCATAACCGCCGCCGAAGCCGTTGTCCGTACCGTTCTCGTTGCCTGTGGTGTCATACACACGGCGTTTTTGGGGGTCCGAGAGCACCTCGTAGGCGTGGGTCACGGCCTTGAACTTGTCGGAGGCATCAGGACCAGGGTTCACATCCGGGTGCAGGGTACGTGCAAGCTTCCGGTAGGCCTTCTTGATTTCTTCGCCGGTGGCCTCCGGTGAGACTCCAAGGACGTCGTAATGGCTGCTCAAAGTTTGTGTCTCTTCCTGGTTGTACTGCCTGTGATAGGAACGCGCTGTCTACGAACGCGGCGCCTCAGGTGCGGGCGCAGAATCGGGTGGGACCGTCAGCCCCCGGGGCCGAGGATCCTGGAAAGGTAGCGGGCGACGGCTCTGACGGCGGCCATGCTGGTGGGGTAATCCATCCGTGTCGGGCCGAGAACCCCGATCTTGGAACTTGAGTCAGGCCCGTATCCGGTGGCCACCACGGAGGCCTCCGCCAGGCCGTCGTACGGGTTCTCGCGACCGATGCTCACGGTAACCCCCCGCGGATCCTGAGCCATCTCGCTGAGCAGGCGCAACATCACCACCTGTTCCTCCAGTGCTTCCAGAACGGGGCCGATACTCAGGGGGAAGTCCACGTTGGACCTGGCCAGGTTGGCTGTTCCAGCCATGACCATGCGTTCCTCGCGGCTGCTGTGGGCGAGTCCTTCGAGTCCACGGGCCAAGGCCTGTGCCACGTTACGGCGGGACGGTTCGCAGGAGGCAACCACGCTGGGGAGAACGTGGGGCAGTTGGCTCAGGGGTGTGCCGGACAGGCCCATGAGGAACCGGGTGCGCAGGGCAGCCAAGACTTCATCGCCCAGATCCTGCCCCGCGTCGATAACCCGCTGGTCCACTTTCCCGGTATCAGCAATCAGCACGATCAGAACCTGCCGCGGTGCCAGCAGGACGAATTCTATGTGGCGCACCAGCGCCCGGCTCAGGTGCGGGTACTGCACCACAGCAACCTGGTTGGTCAGCTGCGACAGCAGGCGGACGGTGCGCTCGAGGACGTCGTCGAGATCGTCAGATCCCTCCAGGAGGGACTGGATGGCCCGGCGTTCTGCCTGTGAGAGAGGTTTGACGGCAGAAATCTGGTCGACAAACAGCCGGTAGCCCTTGTCCGTGGGTATGCGGCCGGCGCTTGTGTGGGGTGCGGTGATGAGGCCTTCATCCTCCAACGCAGCCATGTCATTGCGGATGGTCGCACTGGACACTCCCAGATGGTGCCGTTCCACGAGGGCTTTCGAGCCCACTGGTTCACGTGAATGGACATAGTCCTCCACGATGGCACGCAACACTTCAAGTTTGCGTGGTTCGCTCACTGTCCACCTCCGATCTGCTGTCCGCCCAAATGTCTGTGCTGTCGGCTCGAGGTCCGCGTTCAACCTCACGACGCTTAATTGTCGGGCTCCACGTCACGACGGAGTTCCGCGGTTAGCACTCGACATGCCTCAGTGCTAACCAGTCTAATATGACTCAACGCGTTGTTAGCATTGGTACCGCTCCGGGCGAAACTCCCGCAGTGAACCGGCGCGTGCAGATTCCCGAGGCCACGAGCGGATTCCAAGTGAAAAGCAGAGTGGCGATGACATACCAGGACTGGGGCCCGCAGGACATCACGGTGCCCGCCAAACGTGAGCTCCCTTGCGTTCCGGTGGAACGTGGAATGGTCCTCGAAGACGTCCAGTCCGGATGGGTAGGAGCCGTCACCAGGGTTGAAAAGTCCGGTGGAATGCACGTTGTGGCCCTCGAGGACCGCCGGGGTAAGTCACGGTCCTTCCGCCTGGGCTTCGGCTTCCTGCTGGAAGGTCAACCCATCCGGTTGCTCCCGCCGGCGCCCCGCAAAGACGCCGCTTCCGCCGGTCCCCAGCGGACGGCCTCCGGCTCGGTCCGCGTAGAGGGCCAACGTGCGCAGGTCGCCAAAGCAAGCCGCATCTGGGTGGAAGGAAAGCACGACGCCGAACTGGTGGAGAAAGTTTGGGGTGATGACCTCAGGATCGAAGGGATCGTCGTCGAACCCCTCCACGGCATTGATGACCTGGCAGGCGCGGTGGCCGCGTTCCAACCCGGACCCAACCGGCGTCTCGGGGTGCTGGTGGACCACCTTGTAGCCGGTTCCAAGGAGTCCCGGATTGCACAGTCGGTAATGTCATCGCCGGGGGCGGCAGGAAACGTGCTGATCGTCGGACACCCCTACGTTGACGTATGGCAGGCAATCCGGCCCGGTGTCCTTGGAATAGAGCAGTGGCCCGCGATCCCGCGTGGCATGGACTGGAAGACAGGTATTCTGGCCGCCTTTGGCTGGCCCCACTCCACAAAGGAAGACATCGGCCTCGGGTGGCAAAAACTCCTCGGCGCAGTGCGGACTTATGCCGATCTTGAACCATCACTCCTGGGCCGTGTGGAAGAGGTCATCGATTTCCTGACAGCTCCCTAGCAACCGGCGCGCCGAGGCTACCCCGCGAAGCCGGACGGAAACCAGTATTCTTGGAACGGCGGTGGCTTCTTGCAAGCCTCCCCTGCTATCCAGGCACCAACGCACCACTGCAATCCAAAGGACGTAACCGTGGCAGAAGACGCACGTGAACACAGGGACGACCATGGCAGCCAGGGTCAGTCCCAGTACCATGGTGTTCCAGCCAACGCGCTGCCGTTGACCGCCAGCGAGGACCGTCAATGGGCAACACTGGCGCACTTCGGCGGCATCCTCGGGTGCGTACCTTCACTGCTGATCTACCTGATCTTCAAAGAGCGGGGTCCCTTTACCGCCCAGGAATCCAAAGAAGCCCTGAACTTTACGCTTCCTCCCACCATTGCCGCAGTAATCGCCAACATACTGGTCATGCTTCCCGTGGTCGGCAATCTCTTCGCTGTGCTTGCCACCGGGATCTGGATCGCCCTGACCTGCTTTGCCGTGGCCGCCGGGATCCATGTCAACCGGGGTCAGCCGCACCGCTACCCGTTCAATCTGCGGTGGATCAAGTAGCCCCGGCAGAGCGGCGCCTGCCTGACTAGTCCGGCAGGACGCGTCGAACCACGGCGTCAGCAAGCAACCGACCCTTGAGAGTCAGGACCAGCCGCCCCTGAAAAGCGGCTGGTGCATCGACCAGCTCGTCGGCTATCAGGCCGGCAACGGCACGGCGCCCGGCGGCATCCAGAGCTTCGACGTCCAGGCCTGAGGACAGCCTCGCCTCCAGCATGATGCGCTCCACGCTGCGTGTTCCGGCGTCGAGGGTCTCCCGTCCGGCTGCCGGGGACAGTCCCTGCCCAAGGCGTCCAGCGTACGCTGTGGGGTGTTTGACGTTCCACCATCGCACTCCGCCCACATGTGAGTGCGCTCCGGGTCCCACTCCCCACCAGTCGTCACCGCGCCAGTAGGCAAGGTTATGGCGGCAGGCCTGCTCCGGCGTGCGGGCCCAGTTGCTGACCTCATACCAGCTGAGACCGGCTTCGGTGATCAGCTGGTCGGCGAGTTCATACTTGTCGGCGTGGTCGTCGTCGTCGATTCCAGGGACCTCGCCACGGCGGATCTGGGCGGCAAGTTTGGTGCCGTCCTCTACGATCAGCGCATAGGCGCTGATGTGGTCGGGCTGGTAGGACAGGGCCGTCTCCAATGAATGTTGCCAGTCATCCAGCGATTCACCCGGCGTACCGTAGATGAGGTCCAGGCTGACAGCGAGCCCGGCCTCCCGCGCCCATTGCACCACCTGCGGCACCCTGCTGGGCGTATGCGTCCGGTCGAGGACCTTCAATACGTGCGGAACCGCGGATTGCATGCCGAACGAGACCCGGGTGAACCCGGCTGCCTTGAGGATTGCAAGAGACTCAGGGGTTACCGAATCGGGGTTCGCTTCGGTAGTGACTTCCGCGCCGTCCTCGATCCCCCACTGATCGATGGCAGCACGAAGGATCAGGGCAAGGTCATCCGCGGGAAGCAGGGTAGGCGTGCCCCCGCCGAAGAACACTGTGCTGAGCCTCCTGGCGGGGAGTCCGGACTGCATCAACGCACGGCCCGCCAACTGCACTTCGGAGATTGCAGTGCCGGCGTAGGCATCCTGAGACGCGCCCCCACCAAGTTCGGTGGCAGTGTACGTGTTGAAGTCGCAATAGCCACAGCGGACGGCGCAGAACGGAATATGGACGTACAGACCGAACGCCCGCTCCGCCGCACCTTCCACTGCCTGGGCGGGCAGCAGGCCGTCCGACGGCGCGGGGTCGCCGAGGGGAAGGGTGCTAGGCATTGCAGGGGCCTCCGGTGTTGCCGGACGCTGTGTTCACTACTTCTTGGCCTTGTCCTTGGACTCGTCTGTGGTCAGGGCGGCGATGAATGCTTCCTGGGGGACCTCCACGCGGCCCACCATCTTCATGCGCTTCTTGCCTTCCTTTTGCTTCTCCAGCAATTTGCGCTTCCTGGAGATGTCACCGCCGTAGCATTTGGCCAGTACGTCCTTGCGGATGGCCCGGATGCTTTCACGTGCGATGATCCTGGAGCCGATGGCTGCCTGGATCGGAACCTCGAACTGCTGCCTGGGGATGAGTTCGCGGAGCTTGCCAGTCATCATCACGCCATAGGCGTAGGCCTTGTCGCGGTGGGTGATGGCGGAGAATGCATCCACCTGTTCGCCCTGGAGCATGATGTCCACCTTGACCAGATCGGCAACCTGTTCGCCGTCGGCCTTCCAGTCCAGCGACCCGTAACCTCGGGTCTTGGATTTGAGGATGTCGAAGAAATCAAAGACGATTTCGGCAAGAGGCAGACGGTACCGGATTTCCACGCGGTCCTCGGAGAGGTAGTCCATGCCGCCCATGATGCCGCGCCGGCTTTGGCACAGTTCCATGATGGCTCCGACGAACTCGTTCGGCGCGAGGATGGTGGCGGAGACCATCGGCTCGCGGACCTCTGCGATCTTCCCGGTGGGATACTCGCTGGGGTTGGTCACGTGGACCACCCTCTTGTCCTCCAGGGTGACCTCGTATTCCACGTTGGGAGCTGTGGAGATCAGGTCAAGGTTGTATTCGCGTTCGAGCCGCTCACGCGTGATTTCCAGGTGCAGCAGGCCCAGGAAACCCACACGGAATCCGAAGCCCAATGCGGCGGATGTCTCCGGCTCGTACACCAGAGCGGCATCGTTGAGCATCAGCTTCTCGAGCGCATCGCGCAGCACCGGATAGTCCGTGCCGTCCAACGGGTACAGCCCGGAGAAGACCATGGGCTTGGCATCCGCATAGCCGCTGAGTGATTCCGCAGCCGGCTTGGCAAGGTTGGTGACGGTGTCTCCGACCTTGGACTGGCGGACGTCCTTCACACCCGTAATCAGGTAGCCGACCTCGCCGACGCCCAGGCCCTTGGAGGGTGTGGGCTCCGGGGAGCTCACACCGATTTCCAAAAGCTCGTGAGTTGCACGCGTGGACATCATCTGGATCCTCTCCCGCGGATGCAGCATGCCGTCCACGACTCGGACGTACGTCACTACGCCCCGGTAGGTGTCGTAGACCGAGTCGAAAATCATGGCTCGGGCCGGGGCGTTCGGATCGCCCACGGGGGCCGGCAGATCACGGACGATCTTGTCCAGCAGGGCTTCCACGCCGGCACCGGTCTTACCGGAGACGCGCAGCACTTCATCGGGATCGCCGCCGATCAGGTTGGCAAGCTCGGCAGCATACTTCTCCGGCTGCGCCGCCGGAAGGTCGATCTTGTTGAGGACCGGGATGATGGTGAGGTTGTTTTCCATCGCCAGGTAGAGGTTGGCGAGGGTCTGGGCTTCAATGCCCTGCGCCGCGTCCACGAGGAGCACTGCGCCTTCGCAGGCGGCCAAGGAACGCGATACCTCGTAGGTGAAGTCAACGTGGCCTGGAGTATCGATCATGTTCAGCGCATAGCTGGCACCGTCCAGTTCCCAGGGCATGCGCACAGCCTGGGACTTGATGGTGATGCCGCGCTCGCGTTCGATGTCCATACGGTCCAGATACTGGGCCTTCATGTCGCGGGATTGAACGACGCCGGTGTACTGCAGCATGCGGTCGGCCAGGGTGGATTTACCGTGGTCAATGTGGGCAATGATGCAGAAGTTCCGGATGATGGCCGGATCTGTCGCGGCGGGCACCGGTGCGGTGCGGGCCATGGGAGACACGCAGGGTCCTTACTGTTGGCTTCTGTTGGCGATACTGATGGCTTCCAGGGAGCACGACGGCTGCAATTTGTCCGGCCGCCTGCCACTTCTCTGAAGTTATAGTCTCCCACGTTCGGCGGTTCTGCGGTGCATCCTATCCGGGAAGGATGCACCGGCACCTCTCACGGCACCGGCAAGACTGGGGCGGCGCCCATGACCCCACGAAGGTATGGTTTTCTCCATGGCCCTGAACTTCCGCTCATTAGGCGCAATCGTCCGTTCATCCCTGCGGCTTCTGGAAGGGCTGCGCGGGCAGGCGCCTGCCGGGAAAAAGGGAACGCGCGGGGCGGCTCCCGTCAGAGGTGCGGCTCCCGTCAGGAAGGATCACCGGCGAGGGGCAGCAGCACCCGTGAAGCCCTCTGCTATCAAACGCGCCACCTTCAACCCTTCCTCAGGGCTTTCTGCTCCTTATAGCGGCGACTTCACCGGCACCGCCCACCTGCGGTATGCCCCCTCCCCCGACGGCAAACCGGACCCCGGAGAAGTGATCTGGACCTGGGTCCCGTTTGAAGAGGACCACTCGCGGGGCAAAGACCGCCCGGTGCTGTTGATTGGCAGCCATGGGCGTTATCTTCTGGGAGTTATGCTCACCACCAAGGATCATGGAAAGGACCATCGCCGGAGCGGCGACTACGTTGACCTTGGCCCTGGAAGCTGGGACCGGCAATGGCGGCCCAGCGAAGCGAGGCTTGACCGCATCCTCCAGATCAACCCCAGGGACATTCGCCGCGAGGGTGCCATCATCGACGCCGGCAGTTTCGTTATGGTGGCTGACGCACTCAGGGCGCGACACGGCTGGAACTAGTCCAGGAATCGCCACAGGTTCAGCCAATCTGCTAATATTTATAGCTGTGTGTCCGTGCAGGTCGACGGCCACTGATGGTTGGCCGCCATAGGTATCCCCACGCCGCTCAGTCAATGGCCAATCTGAAAGCCCTCTAGACCATTTCCGCATTAAAAAGAGAGTTCACACGTGGCTAATATCAAGTCCCAGAAGAAGCGCATCCTGACTAACGAGAAGGCTCGCCTGCGCAACAACGCAGTCAAGTCCGAGCTGAAGACCGCCATCCGCGCGGTCAACACCGCCGTTGAGTCCACTGACAAGGATGCCGCTGCCGCTGCGCTGGCAACTGCCGGTCGCAAACTGGACAAGGCTGTCAGCAAGGGCGTTCTTCACAAGAACAACGCTGCAAACCGCAAGTCGGCGATCTCCAAAAAGGTCAACGCACTCTAAGGTTTTCCAGTTCACCTGAACTGATGATTATGGTCGGCACCTCCGGGTGCCGACCATATCCGTTTAAGCGGCTGGTCCTCAAATCCTCTTGCCCTGTGTTTGAGCGATCTTTTGGGCGAAGTCGTTCAGCGCAGCAGCAACAGCGTCTGGATGGCTCAGGGTGGCGTAGTAACCCCCTGGAACTTCCCACGATTCGACGCCAAGTCGCTGGTGTACTTGGCGTCTCATGAATGCTGGAAAGAACCAGTCGCCACGGCACAGCAGTGCTCTGGTGGGCACGGCCGGATGCCCCTGACCGGGCCAGGGCCGTGACATCCATGCACCTTGCTGGTCGCGCTCCTTGTCACCTGCCTGTTGCGCCAAATGTTCAGGAACGTCGTTGAAAACACCGCATGGGGGTCCGGATCTATGGCCTCGCGACTATGTGCTGGGCGTGTACGAAAACCGCCAAGATGCCACCCCGATTAGCCGCGGCGAACAGATGTGGCCACAACTGTCACGGCATGCTCGACGGCATAGACGGGATCCCGCGACAGCCCTTTCACCTGGGCATCTGCCTCTGCGGTGACCTGGATGGACCGGATAAGGCCTTCGGGAGTCCAGCGACGGACGTCCCGCTGTGCCTGCTCCACCAGCCACGGTTGCATTCCCAGCTGCCTGGCCACCTGGGCGGATGAGCCCTGAGCACCGGCTACCTTAGCCAGGGTGCGAAGCTTCGCTGCGAGGGCGGCCACCAAAGGCACCGGATCCGCACCCGTAGCGAGGGCGTGCCGCAGCGTGGACAGGGCCAGCGGCGCGTTCCCTGCCATCGCCGCATCGGCGACTTTGAAGGCAGAGGCCTCAACGCGACCACCGTAGTAGCGGTCAATCATGTCCGCATCCACCGCCGTAGCGGCATCGGAAATCAGCTGGCTGCACGCCGCTGCCAGCTCTGCCAAACTGGCGCCAACCGCGTTTACGAGGGCCTGGACTGCTGCGGGCTCGATCCGGCGGGAGGCTGCTTTGAACTCCGCCACCACAAAGGCGGTCTTATCCGCCTCTTTCTTGAGGGGCTGGCAGTCCACGGTGGGCCATCCTGCCGACTTCACTGCGTCGAGCAGCTTCTTGCCGCGGTTTCCGCCGCCGTGGCGCAATACCAGGACAGCATCGGGCTCCGGATGGGCCAGATAGGCCAACGCATCCGCAAGGAACGCGTCATTCATGGACTCGAGCCCATCGACCTCAATGAGTTTTTGCTCCCCGAACAGCGACGGGCTCACATTCATTGCCAGGGAACCTGCTTCGTAGCTGCCGGCGTCCAGACGGGTGACTTCAACGTCCGGTTCCGCAGCCCTCACCAGAGAACGGATTCTGTCCATTGCCCGCGTTCCCAGATATTCTTCTGGGCCGGAGATCAGTACCACGCCTGTCGGTGTCACGTCCCGCCAGGTTGCCGTATTCGACGCCGGCGTTCTGGACGATGCCTGGGTTGCGGCCACTCTTGGTTCCTCCCGGAAATAATTCTGCGGACTCTAAGCCTGCCACGCAGTCTCCGCGCCACCAAGCCCAACCGGGACCTGCTGTTATTGAACGGGAAAGGACCTGCACCGGCCAGCCGGTCCAGGTACCCCACGAGGGCAGCATGGACAAGCAGCAGCTTCTTTCCGGCACTCAGAGGATGGAATACCAGCCACATTCCCGGAATGCCGAGACAGGACAGGATAACCATTGTGGAGAGCCCGAATATTCCTTCCGGCCACGGCAATGAGGCTCCCGGCAAGGATGCGAAGAACCGGGCCGTGCCAGCGACGCAGTTGGCGAAGAACCCGGCGTTGAAAACCAGTATCCCGCCGGGCAGCGGGGCAAGAGGCAGCAGGGGCACGGCCGCGGTTCCCAGTATGGTGACGGGACCGACGAACGGTGAAGCAACGATGTTGGCAGTCAGGGCGTATGGCGAGAACTGGGGTTGCAACAGGACAATCACCGGGCTGCAAAGGAGCTGTGCTGATAAGGGAACAGCCAGCCCCGCAGCCGCCCATCGCGGCACAATCCTGGGCGTCCACTTGACGAGTTGCTGCCCGATTGTCACGATGCCCAGCGTGGCAAGAACTGACAGGATAAACCCGTAACTGGATCCGAGTGCGGGATCAACCAGCAGCAAGCCGATCACCGCCAGGCATAGGAAACTGAGTCCCCGGCCCGGTCTCCCCCCGGCCAGCGCCATCAGTCCGATCGAGCCCATGAGGGCTGCCCGGAGGACGCTGGCGTCCGGTCCCACTACAAGGACGAAAAAGCCGAGGCCACCCAGCGCGCATCCCGCCGCTATCCCGCGTGGCAGACGGAGACTGCGGGCCACCAGAAGCAGCGCCCCGAGGACGAGGCTGCAGTTGGCTCCAGTGAATGTTAAAACTGGAGATGGGTCGGTTCGGGCCCGCGTCTCCCCCGTTCAGGCAAGGTTCTCGGCATTTAATAGGCCCCTGGGGCGGCGATCAAGTCGACCGGGCCGAGCTTGACCGGAGGACGATAGCGACCCTGCGCGAGACCATGTGAGAGGAACTTGATTGACGAACGTTCAAGAACGAGGTGGGTCGGCAGGCCTAGGTCGCATCGTACTAGCTCAACCAACCAGCGTCCGTCTGACGGACGAGTGATCGGGCACATGGATGATCATCGCGTGGGACGGGGCTCGAGCTCGGTCACGATCACCTGAGTCCGGCAGAGCCGCCGTCAACAGTGCGCCGCCGATTGTCTCCCGAAATGTTGTCGCCCGGGAGTCCAAGTGGGCAGGCTCGAATGGTCACCGTGGCGCGGCGTCGCGATCGGGCGAAATTCGCCGCCCCACCGATCGTACTTAGTCTTGCCTGCTCCCGGAGGAGTGTGTATCGGTACGGTGATGTGCTCGTAAATGAGCGAAAAGCGAGCTTCAGATCCGTGCCAGCACGCCGATATCGCCCTCGCCACCACATGCTCATGTGTTGGCGAACTCCGGCACTGCGATGGAGTCGCCGGCTCCGCAATGTTGCGCTGAATTTGGCCGACCTGGAATGGATCCTCGCACCGCCTCCCCCGGCCTGGCCGAGCTCGGCCGCCGCCGAGCTTCCCCGATGAGGACTCCCCGACGGGGCGGGCACATGTCGCCCCTCCGGACTGGTGAGCTGGACAGTCCCTCCTTCTGGGCCGGGCGCTTTTCCTTGTGCGTCCTCAGCCGCTGCGCGTTATCGAAACGTCCTTTCGTTTACCTGGCGAGTGCCTTACCCTGTCTTCGTTCCGAACGACGATAATGAGCTCTCTCAAGATCCAAACGGTCCTCGGGGCCCCGTGGGCCATAAGAAGGAGTGAGAGTTCGAAAAGCCAGGGCGCAGCGACATCCGGCCCATTGACGACTGTGATGGCAGCACCCAGGCTCAAACCTGCGGCCGCGAACCCTGCCAATGATGTCGAAGTCCAGTTGCCACGGAGGCTCTTACCCGCCTCCAGCCTGAAGACTCTAAACCTGTCACCGTCGGCGGTCAATCCGAAAACTACGACCACGCCGGCAAACCCAGCCAGAATCGCAGCGGCCGCAGCAGTTCCCAAGAATAGCGTCACCGTGACGGAGTCCTCCTGAGCCAAGGTCCCTGCCCACATGTTAGGTAACTGATCCAGCCACGTAAGCGCTGCTTGTGCCGCCACGGCGGCAAAGATCGACAGGGAGACATAGAGGGGATGATCTTGGACTTTGCTTCTAAGCCACTGCATGGCTCCTCCTCGCACGGCAAGCTACCCGAGGGACGTCCTGAACTTACGGATGGCCTCAGACATCGCGGACAGAACAACCCCGGGCGTCGCAGGTTCATCCTCTGATGTCCCAACGTACTCGCTACCCGTGACGCGATCCTTGAGGAAGTCGATCTTTTCGCGCTTGGAGCGTCCATCTGCATCGGTGGTGAGCAGAGTGGCTTGTGCCGATTTCAGCGGCACTTTTCCGACAATTGCCCGCACCTGATTTGCCACCTGTTCGGCATAAAAATGATCAGGCTCGGCGTTCCCGAAACTCACTGTCAGGTCAACCGATACTCCCCCGGCGCCCAGATCCTGTATTTTCCTCATCGCGTTTCCAAAATCGTCCGAAGCACAGCCACATATGTTGTGCCGGAGACCGGCACTTGTATGCCGGTTCGATGAGTGCATCAGCTCCGCTACCCAGGTTTAGCGTCGTAACAACGCCATTGGAGTCACTGATATCCGGCCAGTCTGCGCTCCCGCGAGGTTTGCCGATGTAGAGATAATCCTCGGACGGTGAGACTTCCGACCGGGTCTCTCCAACGTACTTCCGACGTATATCTTGAGTCTGCATCGCGCCGGCTCGAGGCTAGCCACGTGCTTCAGGAAGAACGACCAGAAGTCCGCGGAGAGCTCCTCGAGGCTGCCATCTTACTTCTCAATTACCGGCTCAAGAGTGTAGATCCTGCGCTTCGCACTCTGCGACTGTGCCACAATGTCCCCTGTTGTGATGAATTTCACAACCTTATGGCTCATCAACGGATCCTTTCTTTCTTGACGCAGCAGACCAGAGTTAATTCCTATCCCGATGACCGGTAGCACTCGCTCCCGGACAGCTGTGACCGCAGGGTAGGTCCACTATCGGCTCTTGAAAATGAACGGGGGAAGGTCTGACAGCTCTCAGCGGAAGTGCTGTGTAGGTGTCGGATTCGTTGTCCGGTGAGCATCACCGCGGCGGAGTAGTTCCTCCGGGATAGCGTGCGGTCGCTCGAGCCATTAGACCGGATTTAGGGATTTCGCGTGCTCATCTTTCAATGTGACTTGTAACCGAAACCTCCCGGGTTGCGGCAGGCAGACCCCGGCAGTTTGTTGGTCGCACAATTCGGCTAGTCCGGTTCAGAACGGCAGTAGATGCATGACGGCTCACATTCCAGCCGTTGCAGTGGCGAGTCATTGCGCGAATCGGATCCAGCTTCGTTCCGGTGTTGGGTGGCCACCTCAACTACCGACTGCCGTGCGATTGGGATTGGAGGGGAGGTCATGCGAGTGAAATGCCGGCCATCCACGACCAAGGTGTGGCCGTTGACGTGGCCCCAAGGCCCAGCGCTACGCATTGTCCGTCGTCGAAGGGAATTAGCTGTTGCGGAAGGCAGCACAGCTGTCGCTTTGACAGGGCCGGCACATGAACCGTACCCGGAAGTCGGAGCCCTGGCTTTAAAGTCAGCCGGACCTGTTGGAGCTCCAACAGGTCCGGCCGGGTAGAACGTCTCCAACGGAGGCGGAGGTTCGAGTGTCTGAGACATTGATGTGCGGGTGACTTCCCGCAACTGTGACCTAACTGACGCTCTTGGATCTTGGCCCGGGTTTAGAGGCCGAGGTGCTTGTTCAGCTCGTCAAGGGACTTCACGGTGGTGATGTTGTAGCCGTCGGCGAAGGGTTCTGCGCTACGGTCCAGCATTACAAGATCCCGGAAACCCAGGTTGTACATCGGTATGTGGTCGTACAGGGGGTGCGAGGAGACATGCAGGAAGTCCTCCGGCTTGGCGTCCAGGGTGTCCAGCATGTACTCAAACGCCTGTAGGCGCGGCTTGTACGCCCCGGCCTGTTCAGCGGTAAACACGGCGTGCCACTCTGCACCTAGCTTGGGAATGCTGATGTCCAGGAAGCTGTCGTCAGCGTTGGACAGAGCCACCAGCTTGTAGTTGTCGCCCTGGAGCTTCAGGGCAGCCGGCACGTCCTCGTGGGCAACGGCGTTGCGCACAGCTTCAGCCAACTCTGCCCCGGCACCGGGAGTCGGCCCAATGCCGAACCTCTTGCATGCGCGGTCAAAGGCACTTTGAAGAATCTCCACGTAGGGCTTGTAGTTGCCATTGACCTCGTCGAACCGGTAGGCACGGAACACCCTCTTAAAGGCCAACCACTGCTCGTCCGGGATGCGGCCAGCGAGCAGGCGCTGGGTGGTGGGATAGATGTTGAAGTTGATCAGCGTGCCGTAGACATCATAAGAGATGTACTTCGGCCGGAAGTTCGTGTCTGCCATGATTAATCCGTTCCTGGTTGTTTTGTATTTTGCTGCGGGTTGTTGATTGATTGATTGATGCTGCCTTAGCTCAGAGCCAGTGACGTGAGTTGTGTGTCCGGCCCGAGGAACCTGGCGGGGTTCATGAAACTGACGTCGGTGGCCGTGGTTCCGTCCAGCACAAGATCGGCGGCAATAGCACCCAGTGCAGAAGCCATTTTGAAGCCGTGGCCGGAGAAGCCGGCCGCCACGACGACGCCTTCCATTCCGGGCACTTTGCCGAACAGTGCGGTCTTGTCAGGTAAATGACCGTCCGCGCACGCGGCAACCCGCACCGGATCCGGAATCAGTCCCGGAATGAATTCCCGGACCCATGCCCGGATGGTGTCCAAATGCTGAGGATCCCAAGTAGGAGGCTTCTCCATGGACTCAACCTCGTCTAAGAAGATGCTCGCGACGACTTTCACTGTCCAACCGTCAGCGCTCGAGAACCCATAGAACTCGGCTTTGTCTGACCTTCCGTCTTCCTCTGCCCTCCTGAGGAAGACTGGCATGCCTTCCCTGCAGAATGCTGCTGGATCCCTCACGGGGAACCATGTCAGGATCTGGGGCAGAACTGAAAGGTGAACACCGAGTTCCTTGCAGACTGCTCCCGCACCATTGCCCTGCGAGATGATTACGCGGGAGGCAATGATTTCTTCTTGATCGGTCCGGACGATGTACCGGTCACCGTACGGTTCAACGCTGTGCGCTTTCCGGTTTCCCAGGAACTGAGCACCAAGCCGTGTAGCTTCCGCCAGTGCGGCGGTCACGGCCCTTTCGGACTTAAGGTAGCCGCCCTCTGGATCAAAGATGGTGACATCCGTGTCCCTGATCACATGTTCGGGATACTTTGCCCTGGCCTCGTCACCCCGGAGAAGCTGGTAGTCAAGGCCGTTGTCTTTCCCGGCTGCAAGGAGCGGTGCCAACCGCGGATTGTGCTCGTCATATATCGTGACGGCTCCCGTGGTGTTGAGCAGTTGGATCCCGCTGATTTTCTCCAGCTCGCGCCACAGGTCCTGTGACCTCTGCAAAAGGGGCGTGTAGTGCCCGCCCTCCGCATAAACCTTACGGAAAAGGCGCGATTCGCCGGCGTAGGCGGAGAAGGGGCCGGGGATCGAAAACCTGTCTATTCCAATGACCCGCTGACCCCGGGAGGCGAGTTGCCAACTCGCCATGCTTCCTACCGAGCCGACTCCGACGATTACGACGTCCGTTTCGAGTGCAGTCATGCTTCCACCTTGCTTTCCCTTATTGCACGCCGTAGTCCCAGTTCCGGGTCTGCCTATGAAGGCAAGATCTTCGGCTTCTGCTAGCGTACGAGACAAGAAGAAGGCGAACAACGGCCCGTGAGACAATGCATTGTTTCCAAGAACGATAGAAGCAGGATATGGACCTCAGAACGATCGATGATTTGGACTTTTTTGAACAGATTTCCCGTTCCCAGAGCCTTACCGAGGCGGCCAGGAGCTGGGGTAAGTCGGTGTCGGCGGTGAGCAAACGCCTTGCCGCGCTTGAGTCGCGGCTGGGGGTACCGCTGGTCCGGCGCAGCACCCGGAGGCTGACCCTGACCGAAGAGGGGCAGCGCTATGCCTCAGGCGCCCTGGCCATCTTGCAGCAGAAAACTGACCTCGAAGAAGCCCTGTCCGAGCAGCATGGTGAGCTCAGGGGACGCATTACCGTTCATTCGTCCCTGGGAATCGGACGTAAGCACATCGCGCCGCTGCTGGGGGAGTTCGTCCGGCAGCACCCGTTGATCCAGATAGACCTGGAGCTTTCACCGTTGCCTTTGAACATCTCGGGTACGAGTTTCGACATCGCCATCAGGGTTGGAGGACTTTCGGACTCCAGGCTCAAGGCAAAACTCCTGGCCCGAAACCGAAGGATCGTCTGCGCCGCACCCAGCTACTTTGACACCGCACCGCCGCTGGAGACCATCAGGGACCTGGAACGGCATAACTGCATCGTCCTGCGTGAAAACAACGCAGATTACGCACTGTGGCGCTTTGGCGAGAAAGAGCAGGAGTACGTCGACGTCAAGGGCAACATGATCAGTGACGACGGGGATGTGGTGACCGACTGGTGCGTCCAGGGCCTCGGCCTGATCATGCGCTCCACATGGCACGTCAACCCGCTGATCCAACAGGGAGTACTTCAGCAGGTCCTCCCGGACGTCCCCACGCCCAACGCCGACGTTTTCGCTCTCTACCCCGCGACGGAACGGACACCCCGCCGGATCACCTCGGCAATTGAGCATCTGCGGCAGGGCCTTGAAGCGAGAATAGGTCCCTAGCCCCGGCAAGGTGCGCGGCCCCGCGCACCAAAAAGCCCCGAAACAGCCGCTGCTGTTCCGGGGCTCCTTTTGGTCAGGCTCCGTCCTAGTCGCGCCGGACTGGTCGTTCGCCGGCCTTGTCGATTGTCGGACTACTCGACGTCTTTCACAACCCACATTTTGCGGACCGTTTCACGGATAGTCCAGCGGCCCTCCCAGCCGGCGGGGGTAACGAACAACGTCCCCGGGCCGATTTCAAAGCTGGTGCCATCCGGTTCAGTGATGGTGCCGGATCCACTCAGAATCTGGCAGATCTCGTCATACCCGGGCCGGGTGCTCTTGAACTCCCCCGGAGTTACCTCCCAGATACCGGTTTTGAAGTCGTCCCTGGCCCAAAGGCGAAAGGACACTTCGGTCTGGCCGGGCGTAACTGAGGTTTCCTTGGATTTGTGCTCCCCCGGATTTGCGGTTGTTGCGTCACTCATGACGGTCGCCTTGACCATAGCTACTCCTTCTCGTCTTTCATTTGTTGTAATGCCGTTGTCTCGACATTGGACTTACGGTGCTTCCAGCGTACGAGACAAGAAAATGCGGATTAACGGCAACTGAGACAACGCATTGTTGCTAAAGACGACAGAAGCAGAAGCTGAACCGCGTTGCGCCGCTACAGGGGAAGGTCGTCGGACAAGCTCCGTTGACCCATCGATTGATCTAAGCTCCACAATCCCCTTCTATCCTTCTTGGAAACAATGCATTGTCTCCAATGCCCTATTTCAGGCTCTTCTTGTCACATACGCTAATAGAGCCGCAGAAGTCTGTGGTCCTTGAGAGCGAAACCCGGAATCGGGACAACGGCGGCCAACTCACTCATCGGACCCCTGTCAGCCGGGTTAACAGCTGCACACTCCTGAAGCTTCATCAGCCGCTGCGAACAACAGAAAGAAGATCATGAACTCACCTTTGAAGACCATCAATCCTGCCGTGGCGGCCCAGGACACGAACCATCCTCCGGTGCTTGCCATGCTGCACACGGTCCCCGGCCTGGTAGCGGGCATGGAAACGCTGGCCGCGGGCACGGTTCCCGGCCTCCGTGTGTTGCACTACGTTGACGAGTCATTGCTCCAAGACACGATTGCCACTGGAACTACGCCAGGACATGTTCGACGGCGGCTGGTCAACTATGCCCGCTACGCCGAGGAATCGGGTGCCCAGGCACTGTTGGTGAGCTGCTCTTCCATCGGTGAAGCGGCAACCGCCGCCGCGGACTTCGTCTCCATCCCTGTCCTGCGCATCGACACTCCGATGGCCGAGCTTGCCGTACTGTCCGGCGAGAGGATCGGCGTACTCGCCACCCTGTCTGCGACCCTTGGGCCGACCACCAGGCTCGTCCAGGACTCAGCGAAAAGGCAGAACAAAACGCCCACCATCACCGCAAAAATAGTCGACGGCGCTTTCCCCGCCCTGCGCGCAGGTGACCGGGCGATGCATGACAGTTTGGTGCTCGCCACGTTCTCAGAACTGGCAGCGCAGTGCGACGTCATCGTTCTCGCCCAGGCGTCCATGGCCCGCGTCATTGAGCATACCGAAGACAAGGCGGGGCGACCCATAGTCCTTGCCTCTCCCGACTCCGGGATGACCCAGCTCAGCACTGTTTTCGCCTAAAAAGACTCATAGGCAACGCCACTACCCGAGAAGGATCCGATTATGTCGAACACTCACATGAGAGCAAATGTCCCATGGCTGGGAGTCATCGCCGACGACTTCACAGGAGCCTCCGATGTGGCCGGCACGCTTGTGGGCGCCGGGATGCGGGTAGTGCAGACGTTCGGCGTCCCCGACCCATCAATGCAGCTGCGCGACGTTGACTGCATCGTGGTCTCCCTGAAGACCCGCAGCGTGCCGGCCGCCGAGGCTGTAGAAGAATCTCTCGCGGCGGCACGTGCCCTCAAATCCCGAGGCGTCCAGCAGCTCTACTTCAAATACTGCTCCACCTTCGACTCCACCCCGGAAGGCAACATCGGCCCGGTCGCCGACGCCCTGCGCAAAGAGTTCGTCCCGGCCGGCCAGATCACCGTCGTCGCTCCCGGAACCCCGGCACTGCGGCGGACCGTGTACAACGGTGTGCTGTTCGCTGGCACGGATCTCCTGCAGGAATCATCCATGCGCAACCATCCGCTGACCCCGATGACCGATTCGAGCGTGCCACGGCTGCTCCAGGCCCAAACCAAAAACGTCGTGGGCCACATTGGCTACAGCATCATAGAAACCGGTGCTCCCGCAGTTCATTCCGAGATCCAAACTCTGAGCGGCCAGGGTACCCAGTACGCCGTCGTCGACACGCTCAGTGACGGGCACCTCGCCGTGCTGGGCGCTGCACTCCTCGATCACCCGCTCGTCACCGGCGGATCAGGACTGGTCGGAGGGCTTGCGGTTGCCCGCGGGTTTCAAGCCCAACCAGAATCGGCGCGCGCCGCCCGGCCCGCGGGTCCGGCCGCCGTCGTCGCCGGCAGCTGCTCGGAGATGACTAACCTCCAAATCGACACCTTCCGTCAGTCCCGCCCCTGCTTCCTGGTGGATCCTGTCGCCATAGCTGAAGGACACGACGTCGTCGCCGCAGCGCTGCTGTTCGCGCGGGAAAACCTGGCGGACGGCCCAATCCTGATCCACTCCTCCGCCTCCCCACAGGAAGTCTCGAGAGCGCAAAGGCACCTTGGTCAGGCCCGGGCCGCGGAAATAACCGAAGACAGCCTTTCCGCGATCGCCGAAGGGCTTGTTGGTCTGGGCTGCCGGCAACTCATCGTGGCCGGCGGAGAGACCTCCGGCGCTGTAGTCCGCAGGCTCGGCATCACCACAGCCCACGTCGGCAAGGAAGTCTCTCCCGGCGTGCCATGGCTGAAAACGGAAACAGACCCCGGGCTGTCCATCCTGCTCAAATCAGGAAACCTCGGAATGCCGGGTCTCTTCCTTGATGCATGGGACCATAACCGGTGACCGACATGGACAGCCGCAACGAGCTCGTCCGGCTGGCCAGGTCCCTTCACCGAAGAGGACTGACCAGGGGAACATCCGGAAACCTCAGCCTGCGCGTGGACGGCGGAATGCTGGTCACCCCCACCAACGCCTCTCTGGGAGAACTCACAACTGATGATCTGTCGATGGTCTCCGACAACGGCGAACACCTGTCCGGAGCCCGCCCGTCCAAAGAGGCTTTCCTGCACTTGGCCATGTACCGGGCCAGGCCGCAGGATCATGCGGCCGTCCATCTGCATTCCACCTACGCGACCGCGCTTTCATGCCTGGACGGTCTGGACGACGATGACGTTCTGCCGCCCTTGACGGCCTACTTTGTGATGAGGGTCGGACGGCTGGTCCGGTTGCCTTATTTCGCCCCCGGCGACCAAGGCTTGGCCGAAGCTGCCCAAAAAGCGGCTGCATCGACCCGGGGCCTGCTGCTGGCGAACCACGGACCGATCGTTTCCGCGCCTTCCCTCGCACAAGCTGTGGACGCCGTTGAGGAAGTAGAAGAAACTGCCCGCCTGTTCTTCCTACTGCAAGGCCATGCGACGCGGCCCCTCCAACCCGCACAGATTGCCCAGCTCTGCCCAGGGTGTGCTTAGGAAGTGGCGCAGGAGAAACGGAAACCAGTCCCAAATGACCCTCACCACGAATTTCCCTCACTTTTCTGCAGGTTGGCAGTGGGAGGAATCCGCATGAGTGGCAGCAGCCTGCCTCTTCAAGGACCGAAAGCCAGCATTCATCAGTATCCGTCTACCGGCGCCATTCAAGCGCTGGCTCTAGAATCAGGAGAGTCAACTGGCACGTAAAGGTCTTGTCAGGGCTGGACCAGCCCCGCAGCTGTTACTGGTCAGCCAGTTGATTTTCAACATCGGCTTCTATTCCGTGGTGCCGTTTCTCGCAGGCGTGATGCGGGACGACTTCGGCATGGGAACGTTGGCGGTCGGGATCGTTCTTGGCGCGCGCACATTTGCGCAGCAAGGATTGTTTCTTTTCGGCGGGGCGCTTGCCGACCGATGGGGAGCAAGGCAGTCAATGATTGCCGGTTGTCTGGTACGGGTCGTGGGCTTCCTGCTTTTGGCGTGGGCATCGGACTTCCCGCTGTTCCTACTCGGTGCCGTGGTGACGGGCATTGGCGGCGCGCTTTTTGCGCCTGCGATGCAAAGTCTCGTGGCATCTGCCGCCGAACTGCCCATCGCCCTGAAAGGCACCAAACAGGAGGGCGCCACGCATTGCGCCGCCGCACGGAAAAACCATAGATCCACACTCTTTACATGGCTGGTGGTCTGCGGCGAGGTAGGTGCTGTCGTAGGTCCGCTTTTGGCAGCTCTTCTACTCAAAACAGGCTTTGACACCGCCCTGCTGGTTGGGGCAGGGGTCTTTGCCGTGATGGCTGCAGTCTTCCTGTGCTTCCTGCCAAAACCACACCGCGGTGCCCCCAAAACAGCAGGCGGAAAGACTTCCTCCTCACCGGCGCCGGGCCTGTGGTCCTGTCTTAAGGAGAAACAGTTCGTCCGGTTCACGGCCTTCTACAGCGTCAATCTCCTGGCGACCAACCAGCTGTATTTCGGGCTTCCAGTGGAACTGGAACGCAGCGGGGCAGGGGCAAGTGCGTTGGCGGTGGTCTTTGCCTACGCATCCGTCCTAACTATCATCCTTCAATGGCCCATAGCCCGGCTCATGCGCAAAGCAGGACCAGAAATTGCACTTCCCGTCGGCTTTGCCCTGCAGTCTCTTGGCTTCGCTTCCATCGCGGTCCTGGCTGTCATCCCTCCGCCAAGCGGTCTATCCATGTTTCCGGCCCTCTTGCTCGTAACAGGTCTTGCCCTCGGGAACATGTGCGTGATGCCCATGGCCATGGGATTAGTATTGGAGTTCGCCGCCGGGCGCCCCACAGGCGCCTATTACGGGTTGCTCGCAACCGCAGGAGGACTCGCCGTCATCATCGGCAATGCGGTCCTGGCCCCGCTCTACGAACACGCCTACACACCGTCAATCACGGCACTCCCTCCATGGCTCCTCATGTCGCTCTTCGCAGCGATAACGGCAACATTCATTCGCCGCTTCGTCCCCAACAGGCCCCTCCGGCCCCCCAAACCGTTTGTCTTTCTACGTGGTCTTCGGCCAAGAAAAGTTCCAGGGTGACCTGATCGGGGAGCGACTCGCGATGGCTTTCAGCG
This sequence comes from Arthrobacter rhizosphaerae, assembly GCF_023062595.1. GTDB lineage: Bacteria > Actinomycetota > Actinomycetes > Actinomycetales > Micrococcaceae > Arthrobacter > Arthrobacter rhizosphaerae. The sequence goes on along the minus strand of NZ_JALLAN010000001.1, from coordinate 366,216 downwards.
TAAGACCTGTTACACCAAGCGCCAGATTGAGGAATCCCCGGCGCCGGCGCTTACTGCCACTTCCTGAGCATCAGGATGAGCACAACCTTGGAGCTGGACCGCACCGCGGTGCGAAGCAGTCCGGCTACGGTCTGGAATTCGGAGCAGAAGCTTCGAACACGGCGGTGCGTCGGAGACGCCTCACCTGCTGACCATCCTCGAGGTCAAATAGCCCGTGTTTGGGCTGCCACCGGTCCAAGCGGCCTCCTTATCCTCCAAGAAGGACGATCATGCCTCCCATGAAAGAGTTGCCCACGTTTGTGCTGGCCCTTTCAAGGTCTTCCCGCTGTCCAAGGAACTCTTCGCTCCAATCGCGCTGACGTGTGTTCATCCCCTTATTCACCAAGCAAGTCTAGGCGCATAAGCCTTGCACACGTTCAAAAAAAGACACACCCCAACCTGACGTCGGGCACCACTCGGGTCCTGTCACGATAGAGTCCATTTCATTCTTTCCTGGCAAGGTCACGAGTGGGTCCTACAACTCAACCTGACACGTGGGGGCGAACGACCTTCTCCCCTTGGAGCGCACCGCCACCCTTGGACCACTTGCCCATTAACCCTGGCGCCGGGGCGCAGCCAGCTAACCGCCTGGCTCGCTCGGCGTCCTCGCGGTCGGTTCCCAACAGGTTGGCCACGATGTCTGCGGCGGTAGCGGCGTACATCCGAGCGATGTAGTCCTCCAGGTCTCAGCTAGGGCAGCCTCTGCCCTCACGGCGATGGTTCCCTGACCGGATCCTAACGGCCAAGCCATTCGGATCGAGCATGTCCTAGAGCCGAATGGGCTTGCATTAGGGTACGTCTCTCGCGGATGCCTCCGACCCGACCGGCGCAAACCACCTCCGCTAGGATTGGTGGCACCGTATCCCCCACGCCTCTCAACGAAGCGCATTGGGGGATTTTCGATGGTTAGAGGTCCTCGCAGGAGCCCTGAGTCTGGCCGGCCCGATGTCGTTGCTGAGCAGCTGTAAGTTCCGGGAACAGCATTCTGCGCTGACAGTGGGCTCCTCTCCCCCAGGTTCGACTCTCAATGGCCGCGGCGCGATGCCGGTCAGCAGAAGTTCGCGGCCGGATGAAGTCTCATCGGCGCATCGAGTACCTCAAAAGTGAACATTATGGGTCACAAACTATATGCCGGGGATGGGTAGCAGAAATTGCTTTGACCTGCGGGAATGCGTGAAATTACCCCGTTTTGAACCCATATAAAATTCCAGATTTTCTTGCCAGTGAATGTTAAAGACAGAGGTGGGTCGATCGGGCCCGTGTTTCCCCTATTCAGGCAAGGTTCTCGGCATTCAATCGGCCCCTGGCACGGCGATCAAGTCGACCGTGCCCAGCTTGACCGGAGGACGATAGCGACCTTGCTAGAGACCATCTGGGAGGAGCTTGATCGACGAACGTTTAAGAACGTGGTGGGTCGGCATGGGCCCGGTCGAATCGTGCTCGCTTGGCCAACCAGCGGCCGACTGACGGATTAGTAATCGGGCACATGCATCATCATCGCGTGGGACGCGGGCTCAAGTTCGGTCACGATAACCGGTGTCCGGCTGTTATAGCCTCGACCTGGTGATCCGCTGGATCCGGAGTCGTCGACCCTCTCCCCCGCGATGCATGGGCACAACCTGAGCACAGCCAGAGTCCGCACCAACTCTCAAGTTCGGGATTGGTGGCGAAAGTTCTGTCCGAGCAGCCGCTTTGCATAGGCATGGGGCGCGGCAGGGCGGCGACACCCATCCGCTAATTTTCGCCACTGAATGTTTTCAACGGAGTGGGTGCCACGCTAAGCACACCCTCAAGAACTGCCTAAGCAGATTCTCCCCTGCTTGCCGGGCTCCAGACGTTTTTTCGGCTCCGTCTCGTCGTTTGACTGGCTGTCAAAAAGAAATCCCATCAAAACAATCCGTACATCTTTCGCCACGCCCGGCTGCGTGACTCAAGCTGTGGATGAAGGTTGGCCAAAAGAATATTTCCTCCCCATCTACGTTCGAGTGTTTGCGCAGGTCAGCAGGCAGCAGTCTTCGAAAGATTTTCTATATCCACAGGCCCAGCAACAGTATGTGCACAGGTATCCCCAGTTAGTGCACAGGTTATTCACAGACTTGGGGCGCCGGGGGTGGGTTAATCCCGGATCTTCCGGCTACCGTCATGGTTATGGACTTCTTCGCATTCATTAACGGCTTCCTCGCCTGGAGCCAGACGCCCCTGGGCGCAAACATTGTCGGGCCGCTGGTGGTGGTCCTGGCCACCGCTACTGGTATCTTCCTCATCAAGTGCATCCGCTCCGTTCCGGACAGGTTTGACCGCTGGTTGAAGCGGAGGGTGGGGCTGATATGAAACCAGCCCACCGCTCGCGCCGTACGCTGGTTCGTCGTCCAGCAGTTTGAGCAGGGACTCCCGCAGGGCTTCCGTGCTGCCACCGGGAACTGCCTCCACCAGCTCGAACTCAAAGCCCGCCAGGGCAAAGAACAACATCCTCACCCTGTATAAGGCAGAAGGACGGCTTCCACCAAGGGCGCCTCAGCCCGGGAACGGGCGCTGGGCATCTGGCTCCACCGCCGCCGGCACGAAGCCGCGCAGGGGATCCTCTCCCCCTCCTACAAGGAAGCCCTCGACGATATCCCCGTATGGTACCACCCGTCCACCAAGAAGGCCGATGACGAAGCACGCTGGAAGCAGCGCCTGGCAGAGGTCGCCGACTACGAGGCGGAGGCAACGACTGGCCCCGGCACAACAAAACCGACATGGCGGAAGAACGCCTCCTGGACTAGGCGCCGGTCCAGCGCCGTGCGGTGCTGTTGAGCAGCCCGATCAGAATGCTGGTCCACCAGCATGCCTGCGAGATGCCCAACGCCATCAAAAGGCGGAGTTGCAACACCCGGCCGATTTCCCCGAACCGGGTGCCGGCCGGCAGTGCAAACAGCTGGTGCATGGCCGGGCCGATACTCAGACCATTGAGCATGAGAAGGAGGACACAGCCAAGTTTTACCGCCGTGACAGGGTTGCCCATGTTGGGGTGAACGAGGGCTCCGGAGGCCAAGAGCAGAGCGAGACCGCCCCAGATCAGTGGCTTTGCCGCGGCCTCAAGTCGTGTGGATTCGTGCAGATCCCGCCTGCCTAGGAGCCATAGCAGTCCAAGCCAGTCAACGGCCAGCACGGAGCCGAAGGACAGCACAAGGGCGAGGATATGCACGGCCAGCCCAATGCGGTGCACCTCGGGTCCCCAGTCCACGTTGTGCCCGACGAGCACCGAGGCAAGCCAGCCCGCCGTGCACAGCCCGCCCAGCAAGACCATCCGGCTTCTTTGCCGCCCCGAAGGCTTTCGGTGCCCGCCCGGTGCTACCGGCCCGGAAAGCGCGGCCGGGGCGTGGGTAGTCATACCGGATAAATCGACATGCGGCAGCATAGCGGTAGGCGGAGTTGTAGTCATGACTCTCCTTGAGACGAAATTACGCTATACCTTAGAAAAAAGTTTAGGGGTGCCTAAAAAGACTACAACCACGGTTCCTAACTGGGTAGTTATTTCCGCAACCCATTCCCGAGGTCCATCAACGATTTCGTTGCACTAGTGCCACGCCGGTCGCCCCAGCTGACCCTCGACGACTTCACCGACGCACGAGCATTCGTGCGAATCGAGCGCACCACCCGCGGCAACTTCCGACGCCTCGAGCGACTCATCCCGCAAATCGAACGCGTTCTGAAGATCAGGGACCTCAACGCCGCCGAGTATCGCGCCCCGACGGGCGTCATTCATCGGGCGTGGACGCCAGGCCGTCCAAGGCGCAAGATGAGGTGCATGACAACAACCGTCATGATCCTCGGCGCCGGCTTCGGAGGGTTGGAACTCGCGAGCACACTGTCGGAGCGCCTTGCCAGCGAGGTCGACGTCACCCTCGTCGACCAGCACGACGCCTTCGTGTTCGGCTTCTCCAAGCTGGAGGTCCTCTTCGGGCACCAGAACGCCGAACAAGTGCGGATCCCCTACCGCGAGATCAGCACTCCGGGCGTGGAATTCCGCCAGGAGCGGGTGCTCGCAATCGACCCGGGGACGCGGCACGTCGTCACCGATGCTGCGGTTTACGATCCCGACATCATCGTCCTCGCCCTCGGTGCCGACTACAACATCGCCGCGACACCCGGCTTCGCCGAAGGAGGGTTCGAGTACTACACGGTCGCAGGCGCCGAGCGGCTGCGCGACGAACTGGCGGCGTTCCGCGGCGGCCGGGTGATGCTTGCCGTGCTCTCCATCCCGTTCAAATGCCCGCCCGCGCCATACGAGGCGATCCTGCTGCTCCACGACCGGCTCGTCGCCCGCGGCATCCGCGAGGGCAGCAACCTTCACATGGTCAGTCCGCAGCCGTCGCCCATCCCGGTCTCACCCCAGACATCGGCCGCGCTGGAACGCGCGATGGCCGAGCGTGGGATCGCGTACACGAAACGCCACCGGATCCACGGGATCGACCCCGACGCGCAGGTCGCGCAGTTCAAGGACCACGACGAGCCGTACGACTTGTTCATCGGCATCCCGACCCACAAGGTGCCCGACGTGCTCGTCGAGGCGGGCCTGACGCAGGACGGCTGGGTCGCCGTCGACCCCGTGACGCTGGAGACGCCGTACGCCGGGGTGTACGCGATCGGCGACTGCGCCGAGACCGGGATCCCGAAGGCCGGCACCTTCGCCGAGAGCGCGGCCCACGTCGTCGCGGACGGCATCGTTCGCAGCATCCGAGGCGCCGGCGGACTTGCATCCGGGGGCACCGGGCTCTGCTATCTGGAGTTCGGCCACGGCGACGTCGGTCGCGTCGACGTCGACTTCCACGCTGACGGCGGGCCGACCGCGCCGCTCCTGGGGCCGTCGCCGGCGTACGCCGCTGAGAAGGCGAAGTTCGGCGCGGCGCGACGCGCCCGCTGGTTCGGGGCCTGAACGCGCCTCGCACGTTCGGGGTGTCGCAGGACCGGGGTGGCAGAGCCGGCGCGGCTACCGTGGAAGCATGCCCGGCCCCCGTCGCACCCGCGCCCCGGCCGTGGTGCGGCGGGTTTGGCTGCCTCAGTAAGTTCTGCCCACGCGCACCGCAGATCCTCCGGGAGTTCCGGCGACACGGGTGCATCCGGGACAGGGACGGCCGCCTGAACAGGACCCAAGGGTGCCGCAGTTGCGGCCTTTCACCGAAAAAGACTTCTAAGGCCCATTTCTGTTTCCCACTGACAGTTTGGGCGAATCCAGAGTATCAATGCCGCATCAAGGAGTCGGGGGCCCTCCCTTAAACGCTGTTCCCAAGAGTGCATCTGACAGACTGGCCCGCATGATCGAGATGCCGACGCCTGAACCGCCTGAGCTGGAGCCGGACAAGATCCGGGCCCTGTTCGACTACGCGGACAGGATGGCCGCGTTCATGGAGGCTGAGATGGAGCTGGCCCGTCACCTTGTCAGGGCAACTCCGGAGAACGACCTGCGCGACTGTGCGGCGCGATTTTCGGCCTCGTCGTCCTGAAGCTGCTGCTCGGCACCGTCCTGCTTGCCGGGCGCCGTCGCCCCGCACCCTGCCGGCCACAGCCGCTCACTGACCCAGGCGGGTCGGGTGGCAGTCTCCCGCGACCGGACCCGCCGTCTTCCGCCTGCCGATTTTCGCTAAAGGCTGAGATGATGGAACCGAACTGCCCCACTATCTGATCATCACCAACCCCGAAGACCTGGCCGGGGGCGCCCGTTCCTGCCGATGGGAGCACAGCGTGTCCAGACCCGGACTGCGAGCGGCGGCTGCGGTGGTCCTCGCACTCGTCGCGTCGTCTTGCGCAAGCAGCACCTCGAGCGAGGCGCCGGACTTTACCCCGCCTCCGAGGGCGAGCACTCCGACTCCGGAGAGCCCGAAACCCCAGCCGAGTCAGCCATCCAGCGCGCGAGAGCCGGGCACCATGATCACCACAGCCGCGAGCGACTTCGGCCAGATGCTCTTCGATGCCAAAAAGCAGGCCATCTATATCTGGGAGAGTGAGGAGAGCATCACGCCGGAGTGTTACGACGACTGCGCTGAAGCGTGGCCACCCGTGCTGACCGACGGAGCGCCGACCGCTAGCGGCGAGGTCGACTCAGCGCTGCTGGGGACGACGAAGCGGCGGGACGGCACGACCCAGGTCACCTACAACGGGCATCCGCTCTACTTCTACGCGCACGAGGGGCCTGGCGAGGTGAAGTGCCACAACGTCTCGACTCACGGGGGGCTCTGGTGGGTTGTAGATCCGGACGGGATCCGAGCCCCGTAGCTGCAGTGCATGCGGAGCCGAACCGGGCGGCGCATCCTGCAGCTACGTGGCGTGGGCTCACCATCCGGGGACTGGCTGCGCCTCGTGAAACTCGACGGTCCAGCCACCAGGGATGTTGAGGTGCGGGTCAGCTCACAGCGGCGAGTAGGTCGCCAAAGATCGTCGCCGCTTGGCGAGACGGTGACGGCTTGCGCTGCGTTTTACTCCCTGCGGACGCTGTCGCGAGCTCATCAGAGAAGTCGACCCAGCCCATCTCGACACCGAGATGATTCTTGGATCAGGTCAATCCGCATTGCTGCGAGAAAGGCTGCCAGCAAATGAATGGACAGAGCCGCTGACGTCTGACTGATGCGCACCGTAGACCGATCCCCTAGCGGACCGTGCCACAGATGGTTCCTCAAAAGGCCCGATGCTTACGGGCAGATCTGGAAGCACTACGATTAGGGGTGATCGGAAGGCCTGGGCAGAGAAGCTCCAACCGAACTTTTAGAGCCATCGTCCGGCGGAAAGGTCATCGGCCAACCGTGTCTGGAGTGTGGGAAACCTGGCCGTGCCAAGCCTTTGCCTTCATTACGGCACCGGACTAATAGCTGGCCTCGCGCGTACTCACCTCGACCTCTACGCAATGGACTGTGCGCTGCTGACCCTGCGAGATGGCATAGTTCCGGCAGCGACAGAACAACTCACCGAAGTTCGGGGTACTGGGCAGCGAACGGTCGGTGCATCTACCTATATCAACCTGGTGAATGCGCAATACGCACAGGACAGGATGGACGAGCCAGAACCTACCCTCTTCGACCCGTCGGAGCGGACGGAGCAATCTAGCGACCTCGCCCGAGCGGGCCAATCCTTGATCAATGCGCTTTTGAGTCCTTGGACGCTACGAGGGAGAGGCTGGTGATGCCGTACGTGTCTGTTGCCCGGCGTGCCCTGCCCGATAGGAACGTATAGGGATTCTTCTTCCGCTCCCTCAAGGTCAGCCCGCTGTCGGCGATCAGCTGTTCATAGACGCCCAGCTGCTCCGCCCCGCCAACACAGGCAGCCCATAACTCGGTATTACAAACGATCTCAGGCGTGAGCGCCCTGCCGCTGACAATGTCGGCAATGACCAGCCTCCCGCCACTGCGCAGCACGCGGGATGCCTCGCTGAACACTGCCGCCTTATCGGGAGACAGGTTGATCACCCCGTTGGAAATGACGCAGTCAAAACTTCCGTCCTCGAACGGCAACTCCTCAATATGACCTTCCCGGAACGCCACATTGGCAAACCCGCCGGTCCGCTGGAGCTCGCCGGCCTTGTGCAGCTGCTCGGGTGTCATGTCCAGACCGACGACCTCCCCGCCGCTTCCGACCGACACAGCAGCGGCGAAGCTATCCGTTCCTGAACCGCTTCCCAAATCCAGGACTCTTTCCCCCAGGGAGAGACGTGCCAGGTCAAAGAAATATCCCACACCGGCGAAGGACTCAACAGCGCCGGCAGGTATTGAATCGAGCAGTCGTGCCGGATAGCCCAGACGTTCGGCGAGGGGGCGGCCCACTTCGAAGTGATACTTGCCCTCCGGGGCCAGAGCCACCTGCCGGTAAACGTCCTTGACTTTGACTTCAAGGTCGACCCGGTCAAAAATGCCTGCCGGAATGCTCATGGCAGTTCCCGCCTTCACACTATTTCCAGCACGGTCTTCACCGCTACCGGATTGGCGAGGCAATCACGGACCGGAGAAGTGTCCTGGACATAGCGGCACAAATCCTGGAGCTGCGCTTCGCTGGCGTTGGGACTTGAAACCTTCGCCTTCGCCCGGATACCCGTGAAGCCGGCGCGTGGGCCCTGCAGTCCCAGGAAGGAACGCACATCCAGATCGCCCTCGACCTCGATCTCGAGGGAGGTGATATCGATACCCTGGGCCGCGGCGTTAGCTACATATCCCACGCCGTAGCAGAAGCCGAGTGCCTGCAACAGCAATTCGACTGCGTTCGGTCCGGCATTATTTCCCAGGAGCACGGGCGGTTCATCACCCTCAAGAGTGAAGGGAACAGACCGAGTGGTGTCCGGGGCCCCAGCATGGACAAATCCGAGGATTTGGCCGCTGTTGCGTGTGCCCTCGCGCCATGTGCTGCTCGCCTTGAATGTAAACCTGCCCAAGGATTCGTCAGTCTTGACCGCGCCGATGGTCTCCACCAGCTGCCTTACGTCTATGCCATTGCGGACGGTGTCCACGGCCTCCATTGCTGTTCGCCTCTTTTCTGTTCCGGCCAGAACGGATGCCCAAGCCGTATTCAAGTAGATAGTTGAATACTCGTCCCGACCGGCGTAGATTGTCAAGTAGTTACTTGAATAAATTTGAAGGGGTACTTGATGAGCAGGCATGAGACGAGCGGCCACGAAGCGAAGAGGGAACTGTTTGACGCTTTCGCCTCCGTCGCGAAGGTCCTCAGCAGCGGAAGGCGTGCGGAAATTGTGGACATCCTCGCTCAGGGGGAGCGCCCGGTTGATGATATTTCCCGCGAAATCGACCAGACGATCGCCAATACATCGCAGCACCTGCAGCAACTGCTGCGCGCGGGATTGGTAAAGTCCCGGCGTGACGGGACCAGGATCTACTACTCACTGAGCGGGACGGCCGTCTCGCGGCTGTGGGCTGCTGTTCGCGACGTGGCGGCCGAGCACGTTGCCAAGCTTGACGAGCTGGCTACGTCCTACCTGGGCGACCGCTCAGCCTTGACCACTATGACGCGCACCGAGGTGTATGAGCGGATAGGCAGTGGGGATCTTGTAGTCATTGATGTCCGGCCCGAAGCTGAGTTCCGGGCAGGCCACATTGCGGGCGCGACGTCTGTGACGCTCAAGGAACTGGAGAAGTGGCTGGACGAATTACCCAATGACCGCCTCATTGTGGCCTATTGCCGCGGACCGTACTGCGTCTTCGCGGACAATGCCGTCCGCACCCTGAGCCGCCATGGGTTCAAGGCCGCACGGCTGGAGGAAGGCTACCCCGAATGGAAAGAAGCAGGCCTCCCGGTCGAGGCCAAGACCGACTTGCCTGGGCATGATCGTGCTTCGTAAGCCATGGCCGAAAACTGTGCCCCGGCCTCCCGTCCAACTGCTCGCGCGGGAGGCCAGGCCTCTCGGGCTTGACGTCAGCCCGCCGGGTCTGAAGGTCAGGCAAGACCGCCAGAACCGATGTGATTCATGCAACAGACAGGGTCGCATTGAGTCGTTCCTAATGATGCGTCGCTACAAGCCAGTAGCACCGTATGGACAGTCCCTCATGCTGAGAGAGGCCTGAGAACGCCAGTCGCAAGTTCGGTTCAGCCCTTTACGGCACGCCGTCCCGGGCAGTACCGGACCTGCATTCCCGGAGCACCAATCGCGCTTCCGGAGGAACAGTTATTAACCGCTCCCTGTTGAGGAGAACTGAAATGCCTGCAGTAACTGTCACAACCCTTGAATCAAAGTCCTTCAACGAACCGGATGAAAAGCGCCGCCCGCCAAAGACAGAAGTCGACGTCGTCACCATTGGTGGCACCACGCTGGGTAGGTTCACCTTCGACCCCGGTTGGCGCTGGTCCGAGACGGTCAAGACCGTGGTCCACACCGACAGCTGCCAGAACAACCATCTGGGCTTCTGCACCGCCGGAACACTCACGGTTCAGTTGGACGACGGGACAAGCACCACAATCCACGCCGGCGACGCCTACGCCATCCCACCGGGCCACGACGCGTGGGTGGAAGACGACGAGACGTTCGTGGGGTACGAAATCATGAGCGCGGCCACGTACGCCAAACCCGCCTAGTACACAGTCGCGTTTGTTTTGGCTGCTGTCCTTTCTTGTAATGGTGCTGGCGGGCGTTGTGTTGGTGTTTTCGGCACCAGTGTGAGCGGGCCAGGACGTGCGCCGGCTCGGGAATGACTAGTAAGGACCCAACAGGCTGTCCGCGCAAGGTTAAACCGTTAGAGCGGCCCAGGCGACTCAGGGGAAGCAGCCCATGGGACCGCCCGCAGACGCTAAGTGATCTCATGACCGCCAGCGGGTGCTGGAAGCCAAACCCGTCGAGCAGGTGCAAATTTCGAATACCCTCAAAACGCGGGCCATGTTGCTCCTCAGGGACGCGGCCCGAGGGCGTAGGCCCGTCGCCCCCTGAATTTGTAAGGGCTGAAGGTGCCAGCCCTCCGCATGGCCGCCTCCCAACTCTAGTGTGGGCATCCGCAGTGCTGTACCGGAGGGGGTTATGTAGTTCTGAAATATGAGTACTGACTACTCGTGACGGAGTCGCTGGGGGGATGTTAACTGGGGTCACGGCATAGCCCCGCCAGCCGGTTCGGGTCGGAGGGGTATGCCCCTTCGCCGAGCGCTGGAGCAGCGTCTCCAGATAGGCAGGTGCCGGCCAAGCACCTCCCTGACGGGACGTCCGGCGCGCGACTGCTGGGGCCGGTGCTTTGTGAGAACGGCTCCTTGTTCACGTTTCTTTTTGATAGGAAGGAAAAGCAATGGCTTGGATCAGGACATCAGTCTTAGCTGGTGCCGTTTTATTCGCGGGAATACTGGGCTTTGCCCCGGCAGCCTCCGCCACCATCCACCCGATCGTGGAATCCGCCGACTGTGCCAACGTGACAGCCGACACCAATCATCCCCTCGGCGATGTAGCAGACCCAATCGGAGCCACACCCGGCGAAGGCAGCCATTCCGATCAGAGCAGCCTGCGGGCGATCATCGTGATCACGGATGGGTTCACCGATCCCAGCAGCCCGGCGTTGTTTGGACACAAACTCGATGGAAAGTGCGGAAAAGTCGGGCACTGATACAAAACGATGCGCCGACGAAAGGTGATCAACGTCAGAATAGCTTGATCCCTGCGTTTCAGTAGACAGAGGCCCATCAACCGTTTTGCGCGGTGGCCCGTCTCGAAAGAGGCGGGCCACCGCTTGCGGGTTGTGGGACAGCTCGCTTTCTCGAAATACGGGCCACATCATCTAGTTCCCCAACGCACACAGTTGGGTAAAGGCACGGTCATCTCCGCCGAGTCGCCGAGTTCCGGCACTGTCAATATGGGGAGGCGTCTACAAGCCGAACAGTTGGGCTGCCAGCGAATATACCCCCTCCGCTTCAGGGTCAGGCGTGTGTCCGTGCGGACCTGCGTGCTTGGAGCGAACCAGCTGCGACGGCAATGACCCGGCTGCAATACGCCGGGTATCAGAAGCGGAACGCATCATTCCTCCCCCTCGCTGACTCAGACCTGGCGGTCCGGGAGAAGTTCCCGGCCCGTTGCTGTGCTCATTCGTTGCCTGGCCACGGCCGGCCACGCCTGGACAGCGCAGAAGGGAGCGCACTGGTGATCGCCGGCGTCGCTCTTTGTGCCCACATGAACACAGCATTGCGTGAGCCGTTCCTCGATCATGGTGGACATGTCCATAAAGGGTTTGACCATGATGCGGGTGATCCGTTCGGCGAGGAGCCGGCGCAGCCGCTGTTGCTGCTCTGGAAGCTTGCCTGCTGCCTGTGTCGTTAGTGTGCCGATGCCGAGGTCGCACTGGGTGCAGATGTTCTTCCAAAGGTCCATGGACCGCGGGTGGGACAGGGAGGACTGCTCGCTCAGCAGACCACCAAGACCTGCTCTGCACGCGGCATCGGGACGAGGTAGCCGGTCGCGGCCGCCAGCAGCTTCCCCGCCCGGCCCCTGAGCACCAACCAGCACAACACCAGAGACGGTTGGAGATCCGCCGGATAGACAGGCTTCCGTCCCGGCCGCGCCGCCCGTGGTCGAGGCGGCTTTAGAGCCTGGCGCAGCGCGGCCGGGCATAGTCCCGGTGCCAGCCTGTCAGCCACCAGCCCGGCGAGGATCTGGCCCTTTACGCGCCGGTCCGCCGCGCGGTACCGCAACGCCAGATGCTTCGTCACTGCCTTGCGCTCACCCATCGTCAGTCCAATCCACAACAATCACGAAGCAATCAAAGCCCCGACAACCCTGCGCATCCGGAAGTTTTCCAGTGAGGCAACGTTTCGGCCGCCGCGGAGGTTTTTTATGAGTCAATTCGCTATGTAGACACAGTTCGTGAACGGTGCCACGATGGCCTATTACAGGGCTTGGCGCGCCGCGCCGGCGTGAAGCGAGGCTGGAGGAACCAATGTCGGGGTCCGATCTCGATCTTGTGGTGGAGCAGTATCATCGAGCGCTCGATGCTTTCGTGCGGGGAGACTCGGGGCTGCAGAAGAAGATGTTTTCGGAGCGGGAGGATGTCTCGCTAGCAAATCCGCTCGGCCCGCCGGTCCGGGGCCGGAGTGCAGTTGAGCAGACGATGGATCGGGCGGTTTCTCAACTGAGGGAAGGCAAGCCCACGACCTTCGAACGAATCTCGGACTATACCGGGACGGAACTCGCATACATTGTCGAAATTGAACGGGCTCAGGCCAAGGTTGGCGGAGCCGATGAACTTTCCCGGATCTCTCTTCGGGTGACGACGATTTTCCGATTGGAAGACGGTGACTGGAAGGTTATCCATCGTCACGCAGATCCGATCACGTCCCCGCGCCCGATCGAGTCCGTCGTCGAGGGTTAGGTCCGGGCGCCGCAGGACGTCTCTTCATGCGGCCGGTGCTCCGGAAATAGGGTACTGGCGATATAGCGTGAGGGGCGTACGCGGAGTTCTGCGGCAAGTTCGGCCAGCTGCCCGCCCGGCCCACCACTGCGTCTCACTTCAATGCGCGACTGCGTTCGTGCGGCAGAAACGCCCGCACGACGGCATCAATGGGCGCGAACACTTCCGCATCCGGATCTACCGCCACACGCTGGATGATCATGCCCTCGCCGACTGCGGTGATGGCAGTCGCCGCTGCCACCGGATCAGGCGCTCCGAGCCGCGTCATCGCGGTTTCGACAAAGGCACGGAAGTACACTCGGCCGGCGAGCAGCGGGCTGCGGACTTCTTCGTTGTGCGTGCCTTCGAGGAAAAGCACATACCGGGCAATCGTCCGGGTCCGGGAAGCGGTGGTGGTGGTCTCGACCGTGTGCGCCAGCAGAGCGACGAAGGCAGCGACATTGGCCGGCGGGTGTGGTGGACTACCGAGCGCGGCCAGATCCTGCTCCGCCAGCCACTCGACCACACCGGTCAGGAGCGCGGCACGAGTCCGAAAATAGTTCGACGTCGAGCCCCTGGGTACCCCGGCCGCCTCATCAACCCTAATATGCGTAAGTGCCTTCAGACCTTGCGTGCCAAGCAGCTCTACGGCAGCCTCCATAACACGTTCACGAGTGGACATAGTCCATACTACAAACATAGTGACAATGCACTATAGAAGTAGTATCTTGTGTCCATGACAGGAACAGCTGTCACCCCAACCGGCTATGGTGCCACGTCCCGGAATTGCGCGCAGACATTCCCGAGGGCGCATTCGCGCGACGCCGTCCGGCAAGGAGCATGGCCATGAACCCGTTGAGCCAGATCATCGCCGGACTCTACGCTGTAATCCTCATCGCCGTCTTTGTCATGGAGGCGTTCTTCGTCCACCGCCAAGAGCTCTCCAAATTCACGCTCATCAAACCCAAGGACATGAGTCCGTTGGTGCAGGTGGCCGCCATCAACATTGGCTTCTACAACCTCACCTACGCCCTGGGGCTGATCATTGGCCTGGTGCTGCTGGGCACCGAATGGGTCGAAGCTGGTCGAGCGCTCGTGTTGTTCAGTTGCGCCGCCCACGTCCTTCTCGGCATAGTGCTCTACGCCTCCGAACGACGCCTGTGGATAGGCGCCCTGATACAAGCCGTTCCACCCCTGATCGTGCTGGCGGCTTACTGGCTGTGGGGATAATCGGTTTGATTCACGCCCACGTCACGGAGAAGTGATCGTTGCGCCAGTAACGATAAGAATGCCTTCCTTTTAGGGCACGGTCTTGCACTGAATCGGGGGAATATGAGCACTAACGGGGGGGCTCCTCTCCCCCCCGTTACCAAGATGCGACCCTTAGGCGTGTGCCCGACGCTGGTCAATTCAAGTTCGCGGCCGGTTGAAGACTCATCGGCGCATCGAGTACCTTAAAAGTGAACTTATGGGTCACAAACTATTTGCCTGGTATGGGTAGCAGAAATGGATTTGACCTGCGGGAATGAGCGAAAATACCCGATTATTGACCCATATAAAATTGCAAATCTTCTTGCCGATGAAAGTTAACTTAGGGGGTGGGTCTGCTTGGAACAGCGTTTTCGCTGCTCAACGGCGTCTTCGTGCTATTCGATGATCGAATTGGCGTGACGACCACGCCCATCTTCCGGTCGTGAGTGGACGGCGATCAGGTCCCCGCGGAGCCCATCAAATGGGAGATCAACTGACGAACGTTGAAGTGGGAGATGGGTGGATTAGGCCCCGGCACGGACGCCAGATGCTCTCGTGTCATGAACTCGCTTTCGAGGAGACCTCGCAAGGCAGCGAACCCTCCAGGCGCAGACCGAACGTGAATGACCTCGCACCTGTTGGTTGAGAAAACTGGAGATCTCCGGCCTTGCCGGACGTCCGAGCCCACCTTCGTTGCCAATTGCGTATGACACGACTACACTCACTGTCATACACATCTATTGGAGGACGTTATGGCAGTTCTAAACATACGGGTCGAGGACCGAATCCGTGATCAGCTCAAGGAGATGGCGGACGACGAGGGTGTGACTCTCAGCGAATTCATTCGCAACCTGGTCATGGAGGCCGTAGTTCCCGTGTTCGAGCGGGAGGTGAAGCATGGCGACGAGCCGCCGCAGGAGAGCTTGCGGATCATCGACCGTCAGGTCCTCTCCCTGCTGCACCGGATCCTGGGTCGCGTGCTGCCGGAGGATGCCAACGACGTCGACGGTGACCTCGAGTACCAGCTCATGCGTGCGCAGATCCTGGAGGCTGGTTACACGGGCGAGTATTGGTTCGAGACTGCCGGTTTCCAGACGGAGCTCTCGAAGCGCGACTGCGGTCGGGTCGCGGATATCCTCGACATGTTTCGCGTCATCACCTACAGCCTCGAACGCCTCGACGGAGAGGGGTCGGGGGTCGACGAGAAACTGAAGTTCCGGCTCGAGTTCATGGGGTTCGATCATAACGATGCCCTCGAGGGCCACATGGCCAGCTACGTAGACTTCCTGATGCGAGACGACCGCTGGACGGAGCTGAAGCCTCAGCTTGAGCGGCACGACAACGGCAACTCGCATCATCGGGTGCTCGACGTCTACCTGCGGATGCTGGCCGAGTACCGCCGGATCATGGACAGCCGCGGACGCGGACTCAGTCGAACGGACTACTACCTCTCCCCCGAGGAGCTGCGGCAGATCGCCGAGGCGAGCGTCCATCCCTCGAACCGGAAGCACGACTAACCCATGGTGCGATCCCGAGTGGCACTACCGCAGGGCGAGTACCTCCCGTGAGGCAGTGAGTTCACGTAAACCGGGGCTTCGATGGAGTGGATGAACATCGGCTCTCTCCGCTGCCTCGGGAACCGCCTGCCCAAGCGCCTCGTCGAGGCATATTTTTCCTAGTATTTGCGCTAGACTGTAACGAGATCGGTGACACCAGCTTGGAAGTAAGGTTCGAAGACAAGAAGCTCGAAAAGCTGTGTATGGACGAACGGGAGATGCGGAAGAAGCGCGCTGACATCGCCGACCGGCTCCGCCTGCGGATCAACGCACTCAAGACCGCGCAGACAGTCGGAGAGCTTTCCACACACGACCCATTGGGAGGCTGGCATTCACTCAGCGCCAATCTCGACGGCCTGTGGTCGGGAAAGCTCAGCGCCAACTACCGGCTGCTGGTCCGACCGGATGACTCCGCGGAGCCGCGGGACGCCGTGACCGTCACCGTGATTGAGATCTCCAACCACTACGACCGCTGAGAGAGGAGAAGCCATGACCGGGACCAACTACGCCGTTGCTCCAGGCGAGTACCTGGAGGAATGGATCGACGAACACGGCTTGTCCCAGCAGCGCGTTGCCGAGCTTCTGGGGTGCAGCCGCAAGCAAGTCAACGAGATCGTCAACGGGCGCGCGCCGATCACCGCCGACACGGCGACGCGCCTCGAGCGCGTCACTGGTATCCCAGCCGACTCGTGGCTCCGTTTCGAGGCTGCCTACCGTGCAGACCGGGCGCGGATCGCTGATGAGGAGAACCTCGCGGTGCACGTCGAGGAGATCGATCCGAACGCAGTAACCTACCTCCGCAGCATCGGCGCGACGCAGGCGACCAAGCGGTCTCCCGGCAAGCTCGTCTCCGACTTTCTAGCCTTCCATCGCTGCGGGACCTGGGAGGCGTATACGCACCTGCACGAGGTAACATCGACCGGTGACTATGCTCTGGCCGCGCTGAAGGATTCAGGCTCGTCCATCGATCGGACTTTGCTGACGACCTGGCTGCGCGCCGCGGAACTCGATCAGATTTTCGAACGGGGCCGGAGCTACGACTACCGCCCGGAGAACCTCCAGGCTGCCCTTCCCGAGCTGCGTACGCGAGCCGCGACCCCTGACACGACGATGCTCCGGGACGTGGCGAGCATGCTCGCCGATGTAGGCGTGGTCTTCATGGTGGTCGAACCACCCAAGAAGTTCCCACTCCTCGGCGTGACGCGTTGGATCGACAAGCGCGTGCCTGTGATCCAGCAGACGGGTCGCTGGGGCAAGGACGGCTTCGTCATCTGGACGCTCTTCCATGAGCTCGGCCACGTCCTCAATGATCCTCGCGGTGAGATGCACCTCGAATACAGCACCGAGAAGAAGCGCAGCAGCGCCGCGGAGAAGGCCGCTAACAAGTTCGCCTTGGACACGCTATTCGGCGATGCGGGACTCTCGGAGCTCTCGGGTCTGTCCTATGACCGTGAAATCGAGGATGCCGCGAAGCGGGTCGGCATCTCCCCCGGAGTCGCAGTCCACCAGATGCACCGGCGGAGAATGCTCAGCTACAAGTACGGCAACAGGCTCTGCGTTGACCTCGCGGACACTTTCACCGTATAGGAGAGCCGTTCGCCTAGTTCGGCATTCACTACCGCCATGCGCGAGGTGATCCCAGGTCGTCAAGTCGGCAATCCCATACCTAGGCGAGATGATCGGCACGTAAGCGAAGTGCCGTGTTGCCCAGTTTCGCGAAGGAGGTTCGACCATGACGACGGTCGAGGGAGCATTCAAACGAGGCAGAATCTACGCCGAACGCCACATGGCCGCATGCGAGCATGCAGGCCTCCGGTGGAATGAGACGTCGATCACAGAAATCGTGATGTCTCAGGCCGCACTCGCCGCCACCGTCGTACCGTTCACTCAGCCGGCCGAAGCTCTTAGTGGTGCCGATTGGGTCTGGTGGTGGATCGACGCCACGGGCGGGTACGGAATGCTCGTCCAGGCGAAACGCTTGACGGTGACAGGAAATGGGTGGAGCTTCGGCTTCGATTACCAATCGAAAAGCGCACCGCATCAGCAACGCGAAATGCTCTTTTCCACTGCAAAGACCCTTGACCTATTGCCGGTCTATGCCCTCTATCTGGGAACGGGAGATTACCGCGGGTGGGAATCGTGCTCTGAGAGTCATCAGAGCGAAGGCTGCCTTCACTGCATCAAGCGATCAGTTTCCTTAATACCGGCGCTCCTCGCTGAGCAGCTCATTGTGGATGATGCCGCTTCGACATACGAGCGCTCAATAGCGATCGAGGATCTGTGGGATCCACCGAGGTCAGAGTCACTGTTGATCCCGGCACTCAGGCCGCAACTTGCGCCTGAACTCGCGGAGTTTCTAAAACATGAGCAACATGGAACTCGAGCAGTCACCCGCCAAATGATAGACAGAGTGCTGCGAGCACGGGCCGGCGCGTTTGGAGCCACTCCGACAATCGCGGCAAACCTTTCTCGCTCGGGCAACCACGACATGCTCGGCCCCATCTTCAACGATGTCCCCGCCGATGCCGGGCACTGGGGACTCAACTATTTCGATCACATGCTCGCCCCGCTCAGGCACGCACCACCTGCATACGTACTTGAGATCATGTCCGGCGGCTTTGATGTCGAGCGACTGGCCTCGGAAATGCCCGACAACGTGGCCGGTATTGCCATCGTGCGCGTGCCACAACAACGGATGAATGAAGAGTAACCAGCCGCACGCCTTGTGGACTTCGAAGCCCCGGATTGGTACTCCGGTACGTACTCGTGCGGACATGGTGGTGTCCCGAAGTGAACGGTCAATTGCTTTCGTTCAAAATCTCCGCGAGTGCCGGGCCTCATTGTGGGTGACTGTGCTCATAGCTGGAAAAATGCTCTCAACTCGCTATCGAAGTCACCCTCGGGGTCGAGAAGCTGCGCCGCACGCAGACTCCTCTGATCGATCGTTGCCATATCTTGATCATGAGACGCCTCTCGAGCAGGGTTACGAGATCGACTTTGTTTCATTTCCCTCCATATTGGTGGATCTTCCCGCAAACTGCGCCGCACCACGTCCTCTCGGAGTCTGCGTGCAGCCTCTTTTTCGCCAATCTCCCTAAAGTATTTGAACGCATAATCTAGATGGGCTTCCACTCCTTCCCAACGTTTGGGGTCAACTCCAGGAAAATCGCTCATTTGAAAAACCGAAAGCACCGCAAAGAGAAGCAGCTCTGCGTCCGTCGCTGTTGGTGAGGTGGCTCGTGAGCCAATGTTCCCCATCATGAAATAACCACCGTAGGAATAGTCGGAATCGTCCAATGCGTGGTCGAGCAAACCCCTAGACTCCCCGCCCCCCGCAATGAGGACAGCAGCCCAATCGGTTACGAAGGGCAAAATGTCGCTGCCGGCGATTACATATGCGTCATTGTCGTTCATGAGGTTGATGATGACATACAGATCACACAGGCCCCACGATTGCTTCCGAGGTAAATAGTGTTCGTGGTTCAATCGGGCAGTGCAATGATCGCGCGCATGTTGTGCGGTCAATGAGCGGAGGCTCACTGCGCCGCTGCTGGAGGCCAGTTCCGCAACAAGGCTTGATGCTCGAAGGTTCCGCCGAATGGGTGATCCGCTGCTTCCCACGCAGCCGGGCGTCGTCTGCCATGCTCTTCACGCAACGTTCGCAGGGAATTAGCCGAACTGGATGCTCCCGGGAGTCCAATCGACGACCTTCGCCGTTGTGACCGAGTCATCTGCCCCTGGCACGAGTCGGATTGTGTCTCCGGGGTACAGTGTTGCAGGATCGCCGCCTGATTCAAGCTGAACCGAGTGGGTAGTACTGGCAAGGGGATGATCGATCGTGTAGGTCCGGTTCCCCAAAGTGAAGACCGGTGTCTCCACCTGCACTATGCTGCCACGGCCGGCGATAGCCTCTATGACTACGGTCCTAAAAGATTCTGCCGACCTTTCGTCCTCGGGGACCCGGAACCTGAGTTCCTTCCAGCTCCAGCTATTCGGAATGCCGTCATAGATGGTTGCAAGGAGCGCGAGGTGCCGGAACTGACCATCGGTGATCTCGTCGATCGATGGCATGACAAATGCGGGAGCTGTGGGAACTTGCAGCATTGTGAGGTGGCGAGCGACAGGAAGGTACAGGGCATCCAGCGCCGTGGGTAAAACGGTGCCATGCGCTCGAAGAAGCGGATCCCCGGTGGCAGTCTCCACTGAGATGACGTCACTTTCGTGGATACCAACCAGCATCTCGAGCTCGTCGCAGACGGTCTCTGGATCACGTCCGTCAACGTTTCCCATCCCAGCCTTCGCTTCTGTGCCTTCCCCTTGTTTGAAACGAAGCTCGAAGTTGAGCGTACGTTCCGGTGTGTCGAGGACTAGCCGCAGCCAACCTGTTTGTGTACCAACTGTTTGCGAGGCGACGACCAATGGCATCCGGAATCGACGCTGGCCGCTGCTCGCAGTGCATCGCAGGTAGAGCTGGGGCGCATCGTTACGGCTTCTTTCGATGATGGAGATGACCGAATCAAGCGGCTCGTCATGAGCGAATGGTCCACCGCTGATGGTTGTCCTGACTCGTACGTCCTTGAACGGGATACCCCATTCCTCCCAGGCCCGTACGGCATCGTGTTCGGGTGTCCCGGGAGTCGTCAGGAACTCGACGCCCATGCTGATGGGATCAATCTCAGCGGCGTCTGGCGTCCGAGGCACGACGGATTCGCATTTCCAACGCGAATCTCCCAGGTAGGTCATCCGGCGAAAGACTGCAGGGTCACCATCAAGCGGCAGCGGAATTTCCTGGCTGTTGGCTACAGTTCGGGTCCCGTGCTCGATCCGGTAGTTGTCGTGGATGGTGTCGCGGAGAGCATTGAGGGCATCCTGCCGGGTCTCTATGGCATCAAGCATCTTTAGCGATTCGCCTCTTTCGACTGGAGAGGAAGCGAGCATGGCCTTTTGGCTAATGAACTGTTCCAACGCTGCTTCGCCGTAAGTGAACCGCTGCATGGTCTCAGGAAAGCGGTCCGCCAAGCCGGCAATGAAGGCATCACCGTCCCATTGGCATGGGAATCCCGCGTCTGCAGTGAGCTCGTCGAACTCTGTGACGCGCTCCTCGGTAGGTGTCCACGGGGTAACCAGGTGATAGCGGACAATTTGCTTTTCACCGGGGCATACGTGTTCCTCGATGAATCGTTTCCAAGAGTTCTTGACTTGGCGGAATTGGCTATTGGAGATCGCCGTGGTGAAGCCTTTTACTTGCCAAACCTCGAACCCGTCAGCTGTTAGGCGGAGAATGTCAATCCCGCCATCACCTTGTGAAGGCTTAGTCTGCCGCACGTCGTTGTATTCACGACGAAGGAGCGTTGCAATAAGCGACTCGATAGAGTCGCCACTTCGCTGTTGAATCAGCGGCCAGTCGTAAGTAGGCACGATCTAAGCCTACGAACCAGACCGGAGATCCGCCGATCGGCGCGCTGGATTCCCGGTTCGGCTTGGGCCCACGCGTTTGCGAAACGACCACACGCAAGCGCTTAGCCTTCCATTTGGAAGTCCTAGGCCTGATGCCTGCGATCTACTCTCCGTACACTTACACAGTGAATGGTGACTATTCCTGGGTAGATTTCGTCTCTCTCGCTATCTCTGTGGCTTCGCTCGGCGTCACACTAGCCATATTTCACATAGGCCGTCAGTTGTCCTTCCGCCAGCAACGTGAACGAGTCCGTGAACTGGAAAGCAAGGCGTGGGACGTCCTGAAGCCGATCCGCACTGAAGGTTTGAACAGCAAAATCATCGTAATGAATGCGGCGCTGTACGAACGCGGGTATGACGGCAGCAACAAGGTGACCTGGCGCGGCGGGATGTTTTCAAGCTCGGAACTAATCGAGATCGTTCACAACGGAGTGGAAGTCATCCTAGCCGGAATAGAGAGCTACTACGACGACCGAGGGCACCGCACTCTTACGAGAACAGATCGTCCCGCCCCGAACGTGGCCCAAATTGGTCATATCCCATGGAAATGGATAGAAGACATCGCGCCAGAGGGGGACGAGTACGACGGCTCGGCGATCTTCTTCGTGCGCCACTTAGCACCTGGCCGACGGCCCTACGACTACATCACCTACCGCGAAGGGAAGCCCGAGACGTTCGGTCCGAATGACCGCGATTACTACCATCCCGTCTCCGAACTTGGTGTGACCAAACCCCGGATCCGTGACTGGTTAGGGTTCTACGCATCATTGCGACAGCTCAAAAGGATCCAACGGCTTAGCAGGCAATTCTCACGCTCTACCAATTAACGAATTCCGCAGGCCGTCGCTGTGCCCTCAAAATCACCAAGTGCGGTTGCTCGCCGGGAGCATCGGCACTGCACAGAACCAGAAACCTCAATACGGTTCACCGCGCTGCCAGAGTTGGCTATTCTCAAAAGCCGACAGGTCGCATCCATTGAAGACTGAGTAGATCATTGGCTCTGGACGTTAGTATGCGCCGTGGACCGACTCCGATTGGAGATTCCTTTGCCACAGCACCCTAAGCCGCTCAGCTTTTTACAGTCCAAAGTCTTGAAATGGGTTAATGACGGCTGTCCGGATGGCATCTTCGACGGCTACTCCCATCGGATATCCGCCCGAGCCTTGGCGGACGATCGATACATCACTATTACCGGCAAGGGTCCGACCTGGACGGCCAAGATCACCCAGCTGGGTGTGGAGCTGCTCAAGAGCATCGATGACTCCGATAGCAACAACCACACCCACGAATCCGAAGCCGACAAATTCATACAGAAGCTCACTGCCGCTGGTGGAGTCCTTGAGGTCGAGGGCGGATATTCGCACCGCGCAGCTAACGATGCCCTGATCCGTGACGTGATGAAGTCAGCCCTGCGCCCGAAAGGCTACAAGCTCGAGATAGCGAGCGTCGGGTCGTGGCAGAGCCCAAAGTACGAGGCACGTTGGGCGCGTCATTTCCCTGATGATGTCGACGAGCGTCCTGTCCCGATTCCGGACTCGGTGGGCAAATATCACCCGGTCGCCAAAGCGTTCCGGGACGGCACAAAGGGTGTGTCTAAAGAACACGTCGCCCGTGCAGCCAAACTGCTGCACGCGCTGGCTACCGAAAGTGCAGCTCGCGGCTATGAGGTAACGCTGCCGTCGAGCCACAAACGCAGCAACTCCCGCGGAACCACAACTCTCGATGGCGACTTCGCCATCACGATCGGCACAACCACCGTTCCATTGGAAATGCGGGAGCTTCCCCCGAACGGCGGAGCCGCAAGGCCCTACATCCGCAAATACAACTCCCGCAACCAGTCCTGGACGCTTGTAAACAACACCGACTTCCTATCAACGGGGCGACTCCAACTGGAGTTGACACAAAAATACTCAACCGACGGTCGCCGAGAACGGTTTCGCGACGGCAAGCGACAGCAACTCGACACCGCCCTGCCGGCCATACTTCGCGAGATCGAAATTCAACATCTGGAAAACGCGTGGAAGCGCGAGCAAGCACGCCTCAAGGAGGAGGAAACGCAGCGACGGTGGGAAGCAGCTATTAAGCGCGCCCGCATACGAATCCAGGACCACCACAAGGCCCAGCAGCTGAAGATTCAGGCGGACGCCTGGGCAGAAGCCGGCATGCTGCGCAAGTACGTGGAGGCACTGAGGCGAGGCTGACCTCAGAACGGGATGTAGAGCTGGTCAATCGCGGGCTTGCCTGGCTGGCATGGGCGCGCGACTACATCGACGCCAAGGATCCCCTGCTCCGCCCCATCGAGGTTCCCGTCCTGGCAGACTATCGCGATGAAGACCTTGTGCCGTTCCTCGACGGCTGGAGCCCACACGGACCGCATGGGATCAGGTAGAAGCGTATCGCTTTGAGCATACGATGATTTCTGCCAATTCCCGGCCCTTCCAGGGCACTACGCCAGTCCAACAAAACGAGGACTGGTTCGCATAGCCTAGGGCTAACGACTTTGGGGGGGAACCAGTGAATGTAAGTCCAGCCTTCGGTGTTATTGGTGTTCTGTACGCGATCTTTACGATCGTGCTGGCCGGACTGGCGGTATACGCCCTGGTCCTCGTCATCGTGTTCCTCCGGCTGCGGATCGCTGAGCTGAAGCAGGCTGGACCGTCCAAGGGCGACCCCCTGCGGTGATGACACTGGCAAGCGCATGACCCAGACGAGGCGCACCGCGCCCGATCCTGAGTGGGTGCTGATGTACCGGCAAGGCATTGCCACGCCGAAAATCGCCGCGGTCGCCGGCGTCGCTGAAACCACGGTCAGGTACCACCTGGCCATCGCTGCAAAACAGGATACCCGCATCAGGGCTGAGCATCAGGCGGCGCTTCCCGCCGCACTCCCGCGTCTTACAGCAGCTGGCCGGCGGAACCTGGAAGACATCATCGTCTTCTACAAGACCGAAGGCCGGTTGCCAATCTTCAGCCGCTCGGCCCGCGAAAAGGCACTGGCGGTCTGGCTGCATCGACGCCGTAAGGAAGCAGCGCAGGGCACCCTCTCCCCTGCCTATGCTGACGCCCTGGACGTGATACCTAACTGGCGGAAACCATCGGCAAAACAGGCTGACGACGAAGCGCGCTGGACGCAGCTTCTTACTGAGGTCGCTGAGTACCGGGCTGCCGGCAACGATTGGCCCCGGCACAACAAAACCAACGATCCGTTAGAACGAAGGCTTGGCGTGTGGCTTCACAGCCAACGCATCAACGACCGCGCCGGCAAGCTGAATCCAGCGAAAAGGACCCAGCTGGATGCTGTGATCCCCGGATGGCGTCAGGGAAGGCAGAAGGCAGCAAAGAGATGATCTTGTCGCCACTCAAAAAAGGCAGACACCTCAGCGTCGTTTACTGAGGCACGCTGAAGTAGCTTTTTGGGTCGTCTGTGCCCAGGAGGTCGTGATGGAACACGATGGCGTCCACCGGCCGCGTGTCCACAAACAAGACAGCAACTGTCCGGGAGTGCACCACGGTGTAGCGGGTGCACTCCTCCACCCAGGAGTGGATTCCGGTGTACTCCTCGACGAACAAGCCGTCACCGAGCAGGCTCCGCGCTTCCAGCAGGTCGTAGACAACATTCCAGCAGAAATCCATCAGCTCATGGATTGCTGCCTCCACCGTTGGTGCCGTCATAGAACCATGGTGCTCCCGGGCACTGACAGGATGGCGCAGGTGCCCTGGCGTGTCTTCTCAGCAGGTGGTTGCGTTTGAAATGCAGCCTTGCCCACTATGGAACTTGTTGCATCAACTTAGGCTGCGGTGCCGATGTACTCTTCGCAGGTCATTTCACTTCAGCAAGGGTATGTATTCGGAGGTGAGTGGGAGCAATCCATCCATGGCTGATAATCACGCCACGGCCAGCCGACCCGAGCCCGAAGCGCCTCTTCAGGGCCGGACGGAAGTCAGCAGCATGCGAAGTCGCTCGCGAGGTAATTCCCTGACCGGGCTAGATCTTCAGTTCGAGACTGCGACCATGGGCATTGTCGAGCCGGGATGGGAATGCCATTGTGCCCATTGGTCGGGCAGCAATGTTGGGTGGCCGAGGAAATATCCTTGTCCTGAGGTCATTCCAAGCTTTGTGACGGTGGCAAGTTCTGCAGCGGTCTCAA
Organism: Arthrobacter rhizosphaerae; assembly: GCF_023062595.1. Lineage (GTDB taxonomy): Bacteria > Actinomycetota > Actinomycetes > Actinomycetales > Micrococcaceae > Arthrobacter > Arthrobacter rhizosphaerae. The sequence continues at coordinate 340,939 of NZ_JALLAN010000001.1, read as the reverse complement.
TGCCTTCTGCGGTGATGGTCGCGCCGATGTCGCATGCAAAATTCACCATGGCGCGGCCGAGCGCCTTTTGCAGGTGATTGGTATCAATGTCGGTGATGAGTTCCTTGTCGAGCTTGATGATGTCCGGTGCAAGCCGCAGAATGTGAAGCATTGAGGAATGTCCGGCTCCGGCATCATCGACGGCAACGCGCATGCCGGAACTGCGTAGCGGGGCGAGGGCGTTCAGGAGCGATGTGTAGTCTTCGACCGGGCTGTGTTCGGTGAGTTCGAGGACGATCCGGTCAGCGCGGACCGGTGCCTTTCGGAGCAGCCGACTAAACCGCGGGCTAAGGCACGTCACCGGGGAGGCGTTCACAGAAACGTACAGGAGATCGGGTAGCTGGACCGCCGCGGACAGCGCGGCTTCAACGGCGGCAAGCTCCGCATCCACAGCCAGTCCGGCGGTGGCCGCTTGGGCGAACCAAACATCGGGATCACGCCCGCTGTCGAACCTGGTCAGGGCTTCGGCTCCGGCCACGTGACCGGTGGCGAGATCATAGATGGGCTGGAACGCAGTGGCCATGGAGCCATCCCTCAGCACGGTATGAACCCGACTCCTGATTAAGTCCATCGCCGAAGCCGTGGCTCCCGGCAGGACGCCCGCGCCCATGCTGCTTTCAGGCCCTTCAACAAGCGGATCAAGGTTGGAGAAGATGGAGGAGGTCTCAAGAGAGCGGGCTCTTGCTCCGAAGAGCCCTGCCGGCCGCGGTATTGCTTCTGCCGCAGACAGCCCCCGCACGTACTCCGCCGTCCGAAGGGTCAGTGTAGATCCATGGTCTTCGCGACGCTTCAAGGCGGCTCCCCCTCTTGGCCTAGGTGCCCCGCCCGGATGGGGGGCTGATGCTGGTGTGCTGATGAGGACTTCGATGATCTGGTTGGCACAGCGCCCCCATCGGGCCAGCTTGCTGATCCAACGCTAACCGCAGAAGATCCGTAGGGTGGCCGTAATTGCGCTTATATGCTGATTCCTGTGGGAGTCCTGTCCCTTTGGTGCGGTACAGCATGGTTTGGGGTGGATTTCCGGAGAATGCTGACAGGCTCATTCAGGGGCCGCCGGGGATCCCTGCCGTCCCCGCGCTTCTCTTCCCTCTGCCTCTAACGTAGGCGGGCATCGTCCTTAATTTGGCCCAGGTTGCACAGGGAAAAACTTTCCGGCCCAAACCCCCCAAAAGGAGGTTTCTTATTGGTAAACTTACGTAGGCAGCAGCGTGTTGCCACGGGGGGCAATAGGCTATGTGGTATACACGTACGGCCGTAGTAATAGAAGACGACGCGGATATCGGCAATCTCGTATGCGGTGTCTTGAAGATCTCAGGACTGTCTCTCGTCCGCCTGACCGAAACAGGTGCGAAGGGCGTCGCCGCGGTACAGAAACTGGCCCCGGGCATTGTGATCCTGGATTACGGGCTCCCCGATATCAATGGTTTTGAGGTGATCCGCCAGATCAGGACTTTCAGCTGCGAGCCCATCCTCATGCTGACAGGACGCGTGGAACTCGCGGACAAGCTGCTGGCCGCCGGAGCCAACGGTGTCATCCCCAAGCCCTTCCGCATGGCGGCGCTGCGGGTCCGCGTCGAAGAACTGCTCCGCCCACAACAGGGGGAACCAAAGCGGGCACCAAGCCCGCGCGTCCCCGTTCCCACCCTTTGAACCTCTCAACCCCCACTCTCACATTTCCCCGGATTGCCAGAAACGTCCATACGGAATATGACCAAAAGGCAAACCGGCGGTGGTGAGAGTCTAGTCGGCGTTGTCCTGTACAGCCCCCGGCCTGGGCGGGTAGGCTCACCGGTGGCGGGCACCGGCCTTGTGCCGAGTGATGCCTGCCGTGGTCTCACCCTTGGTGTGAGCGCCGGGCCCGGTCTCCTCCCCGATAGGGGCCCGGGTTCGGTCGGCAATCATCGCCGGTGCTCCCAGAGCATCAACGCGGGCACATCTGGACTGGTCGCGTCTCATGAGTTTTCTGCGAGTTTGCGGGCACGGTTCAGGGCCTGCCCAGAGACCCCAGCCAGGCGTTTACGCCCTGCCGTCCGGTACAGGTCGCGTGCCCACTCAAATTCGGCCGCCGCGTCCTTGTAGCGGGCCTCATCAAAGAGGCGTCTGCCGATCTGGTAGCGGACGAGTGCTTCTCTGGTCAGGGACCGGGCCAGGCACAGGGCCTCTTCCTGAAGCCTCGCCGCCTCATGCCATTGGTACTGTCGCTGGTAGGCCTGAGCAAGGACGAGCAACGGTCTGAAGCGCTCCGTGGATTGTGCCAGCAGTACCCGGCCTTCTGCGATCGCTTCCCGGGTCCGACCCAGCAGGGACAGTATCCACACCCGCTCCAAGGCCGGGCAATCGCCGAGCCGGGCCTGCATGGCTTCCTCGTCCAGGACCACGTCGCGCAGCGTCACCGGGTCTGTGGTCCAAACATCAGACTCTGTACTCACAGAGCTGTCACTCCCCCCATATATCTTCACTGCCCGGACGGGTCAGGGCCGCCGCGTTGCCACCGGTCCCGTTCCATCGTCGTCCCGTAAGGGACCTCGTCGTCGAGTTCGACAGTGAACAAGGACCGGGAACGGCGCGTGATCAGAATACCGTTCCGGACCTGCTGTCCGGCCCGCCCTCTCACCAGGTCCACGGCGGCGGCCAGCTCATCCTGCAGCGTCCGGGGATCTTCCGTGACGACCGTATAGGAGATCCGGCCCTGAAGGGAGGGTACTGTTTCGTCTGCGTTCATACGGCTCTTTCCTGGATCGGCCAAGCAGCTCAGAAGTGAATGTGTCCAAGGCATCTGACACCGGCGGCAGGAAGCATCTGTGCCGCGAAGAGACCAGCGCGGCATGCTGTTTTTGAAGATGACTTACCCGGAAGCCTCCAACAGCATAAACCGCCGACCGTCCGCCCAGGGAGGTGGATGTCGGCCTGGTCCGCGGGGAGGCGGGAAAAGCCGTGGACAAGGGAAGTCGGGACGGTGTGAGGACAGCCCCGATGTGATTTTCCCGTGAGGTCTGGGGCCACCGTCACAAACGTGCTTCCCGAAGTCATCGGAACCACAAGGCGAACTGCACTGCCGACAGGCATTTTTCTCCGCTTCGGGGGCCAATAGGGGGATGCAGTGAGGCCGTCGCCGTAGGATGTGGCCAGCAGCTACGAAAAATTGCTTCCAATAAAAGGGATCGAATGGCCAAGATCGACATCGCCGAGGGCAAAGGCACTCTTGAACTGAGGGGCGGTATCCTCCGGCTGCGCTGGAAAGCAGGCGAGACCATCCGAGACGATGATGCCCTCGCGGCCCTGTCCCATCTTCAGGAGCGATACCAGGGAAAGAGCTATCCCATGCTCATTCTTGTCGACAGCGTCACTTTCTCCCGATCCGCGCGAAGACTTCTTACCTCTCCGGCATGCGCATCCCGGATTGCACTTCTGGGATCATCTCCCGTGGACCACGTCATTTCGCTCTTCTTTCTCCACAGTCAAGCCACGCCGTGTCCGATCATGTATTTCATTTCCCTCCGGAAAGCCATGTCCTGGCTCCGCGACGGCGACCCGCAGCGGAAGGTGCCGCAATACAAAGACCTGTCCTGACGGAAAGGATAAAGAAATGAGGGATTGGGGATACGTAGGGGCTGCCCTCGTTCTTTTCCGCCATGGAGCCTGCCTCGGACTTCCCCGTGGAATATCCACTCGATGGCTATATTGGTTACGTGTAGCGTCTGTTTTCGGAAAGCCCGCCGATCCCCCATCGGCGGGCTTTTTTCATCCCGCGGAGGCTGTTTGTCTGGCAGGGAAGGGCGGAGGCCCGAGTGGAGGTACTCGGCTGCTGCGGAAGGCTTTCGTTAACGTTTCTGACAATGGAACAGACGCCACGCCATACAACCCGGTTCGTGCGTGCGCACGTGAAATCCCGTTCGGCTGAGGACACTCTTTTTAAGCTGACCCTCAGGTTCATGGCGGTCAAGAAGTTTCCGTTGTCAAGGTGCAACTCACGATGCCATTCAGAGCAAGTTGACCGGGCTCATGTCTCCCTGCATGATCAACAGGTGAATCCTGACGAGAAGCGCATTGCCTTGCTCATTGATGCCGACAACGCACCAGCGTCGAAGATCGATCTCGTCCTTGCTGAAGTTGCACGTCACGGCGTGGCCAACGTGCGGCGAGCTTATGGGGACTGGAAGAGCCCCTACCTTCAGCAATGGCAAGCTGCTCTCCATCCGTACGCGATACGGCCCATGCAGCAATTCGCGTACAGCACTGGCAAAAATGCGGCTGACATGGCGATGGTGATTGATGCTATGGACCTGCTTACGGCAGGCTCGGTGGATGGGCTCGCCCTTTTTTCGAGCGACGCCGACTTCACCCCGTTGGTGATGCGCATCTTGGCGGATGGTCTAAAGGTGTATGGATTTGGAGAGAGAAAAACGCCGGAGCCGTTCGTTAACGCTTGCTCCCTGTTCACTTATGTCGAGGGGCTGGGGCAACCCCACACCATCCCTGATAAGTCTTTAGACGGGCCTGGTGGAACGAAGGAGATGCGCGGCGACGCCAGACTCGTGCTTCTGGTACGCAACGCTGTCGAAGCTGCTAGTGGAGATGATGGCTGGGCGCACCTCTCCGCAGTTGGAAATCAAATAGGTAACCAAGCATCGCTGGATCCACGCAACTATGGCTATCAGAAGCTGAGTGACCTCATTGAAGGGATAGGTCTGTTCGAACTTAAGCGGGGGAATCAGCAAGTTCTCGTTCGGGATAAGCGAACCTTGAGATAGAGCACTCTCGGGCGGGGACCCATCCAACATCGGCTCGCTGCGATGGCTTGCGAACTGAATGCACAATCCTGTCCTGCTCGCACCATGGGTGCTTGGCAGCGGCATTGGTGCCTCAGCTTCTCGCGCGCCGCCAGGGCAGTTCCTAGCGCAATTCTGCCTGGAAACTGTGGATAACCCAAGGAGTCCTTGATGCTGATCCGGCAGTCTAAAGCCAGCATCACAGTCGCAGGGCCAAAGCCGGGTTGGGAAGTCAACTCAGCGAGCCCGCTGGAAGAAGCAGGGAAAGCCATGGGTCAAGCACCAGCTCTGATCGAGTACTGGGCAGGAAGGACGGTCGCAGCCGGGCCATCCGTCGAGTTCCATCGTTTGGGACTTGCCGGCTGTATCGACGTGCTGACCGCTCCCCTTCGTCGAGGAGGAACCTCCATCCGATGGGAGACTCCGCACCACGGCGTGGAGATTCCGGCAACGTCCGCGGCACTCCTCTACCGTGCAGCACAGGTAACGCTCGAGAACGTATCCGAACATGCCAAGGCCAGCGAGGTGACGATCCGCCTGGCGGCCGTGTACCACGGTATCCGGCTGGCCGTTGCAGATAACGGGGTGGGCTTCGAAGGTAATGCCGTTGACAGCAGTCAACACGGGCCCAGCATGGGCCCCATGCTTCTGGCCTTGCAGAAGCATGACGGCGTCATCACGATTGATTCCAGCCCGGACGGTACGAAGTTCACGGTAACCCTTCCTCTGGATTAGCCTTGGTTTTTCCCGCGCTGTTTATTTCGGTGCCGGATCCTGATTTCTGCCGGCCGATCGGGATGTCTCGGTGAGGCGGTGGGTCGGGTTGGGACTGCACGAACCGTCCACGAGGGAACCGGCGCGGAGCTGATCCTGAGACGGCTTGGATTCGGCAGCGGTGTCGACGGCGGGTGCCGGGCACATGTCCGTGATATCTCCCATTCCGGCGTATCTGTGATGTCGAAAAACATCGCGAGACTGCCACCATCGTCCCATCGCGAGTTGTCATTCTGAACCTGAAGCCCGAGTCTTCATCTTTGAAAGTTCGAACATACCCGCCATAGGTCTCTTCCTGACGGTGATCCTCCGCCCTGGCTTCGATGTTTTGTCTTCAGGCAGAAACACGGCGCTGCGTTGCCGTCCCTCTGGTAAGGCAGGACTGTCAGCTAAGGAAAGTGTGTAGCAGGCCACCGTTCGCCATAATCGGCCAGTAGAAAGTTTTACCGTCTTGAATTGGCTCGACCAAGGAAAGTAAGCGTGTACCGTGCCCAGCACCCACCTTTGTCCGTGAATCCTGAAGCGGTCGTGCGACGGATGGTTCCCTCGGCTGTGACTGGTGGTCGCACGGGACCGTTTGTGCGGGAATTCCAAGGCGGTGGCCCGCTCGTTTCCCCCGAAGCAGAGCGGGCCACCTACCGAAGCCGTAGATCATCGAGGGTCGTTACGACGACGGTAGAAGGGATAATACGCACTCTCAGCCGTCCCACATATCGTGCATATGTTGTAGGCATAGGGCTCGTCGCCACTCATCCCGGCGGAAACCAGATGGGCTGGTTCCTGCGGGTTCTGATCCACCTTGTACTCGGGATAAGGGGCTTCAGCTGGCCCTCGGGCTCAAGCAAGACCAACAACTCTTCTCTGCCTAGCCGAGCAGGTGCCGGGGTCCGGTCTTTCAACTCTGGCCAATAATTTCGCTGGCACGGGTCATCGCTTGGCGTGATGCTTCAGCGAGCCGATCCCGGCCGGCTGTCCGGTAAAGGTCAGACGCCCATTCAAACTCTGCTGCGGCATCATGATACCTGCCCTCGTCAAAGAGCCGCCTGCCGATTTGATGCCGCACGTGGGCTTCACGAGTTGGCGTGCCGGCCAGCCGCAGCGCTTCCTCGTGAAGTTTGGCTGCCTTATGCCATCGGTACTGGCGCTGGTAGGCCTGGGCTAGGACGAGCAGCGGCCGGAACCTGTCACCCGCGCCACCAACAGGAGCCTTCCTGCAGCAACGGCTTCCTCTTCACGTCCGAGCAGCAAAAGGACCCACACTTTTTCAAGCTCGGGGCAGTCATCAAGCCTGCTCTCCACCTGGGCTCGGTCAAGGAGGACATCACGCAGTGTGACTGGATCGGTATGCCAGATCTCCCCGTCCTTGCTCATCTTATCCACCCTATTTTTCCGTACGATGCGTGAGAGTAAAGCTCCTCGGCCTCCTGCCCGCCGGCTTGCGGCCTAACGTGCCGTGAGCGCCAGGGTTACGATCACCGCACATGCGACCGCCAGAACTCCAAGGAGAGTGTAGGCGAGCCACTTCGGTCGCTGCTTGTGCGGGTTTATATCAATGTATGGCATGCCTAGTCAGCAGCCTCGGGCGCGGAGAGCTTCCTGCCCCGGTGCTCCCGGTGAAGGGCCCACCTGAACAGGAGGTGTGCGCATAGCAGAGATAAGACCATGACGCCCAGCAGGACAGCAAGGCCGAGGGTGTACCGGGTGAGATCCAATGCGACTTCCCTTTTCAGTAGCAAACCCGCCGATCCTAGCTCAACCAACCGGTTCTACACAGTCAAGCTGAAGGATGGAATAGACCGCTCCCAACGACGTGCACATGGGGTCATGCGGACCAGTCCCGCCAATCATCGCTTGCACGGCCAAGCAGATGGCTGACGATCTCTAGCTGCTCGCCGACGCGACGTGAGCCTCGCAGATCCACACTCATGCCTGGCCTGCGTTTTAGTCCATGCCCTGCATGACTACTGGCCCCTGAATGTCACATACCGGAGACATCCGCCATAGAAGCGTTGGTGTAGGGCGGGTGAGACGGCGAGTACCTGTGCTCGGCGGCGGACTGGGCCATGCGCCCAAAACAAGCCGAACGTAAGGGGCAGGAGCGCAAGGACGCAGTTTCCGGGCTTTAACCAACGTTGTCAGATGAGTATGCAAATGTGCCTCTGACATGCACGGATACCTTGCGGGGACTACCTGACAACCCATGTGGGCCACAGCACATTACTGGCCAGTAAATGTTTAAAGTGGGGGTGGGTCGCCTCGCATAGGTGTTTCCGCAGGTCAGGTGCGCTTTCTAGGTCTTCGCGGATGAGCTGAATGGACGATTTGCTCGTTCTCCCGGCATCAACAAGGGACGATGAGGCTCCCTGCTTGGGATCATCTGATAGGAGATCAGCTTACAAACGTTGAAGTAGGAGATGAGTCGCCTCATGCCCAAGACACGCGTGCCTGGTGCTCTGGTTTCATGAAGTCGAACCCTAGCCTCTGACCCTGGTGGCAGAACCCCGGCGCGGTCCGGTTTCTGGCGACGGGGGCCACTCCCCGATCTGATCAGGCGCTGCTCCCCTGCCGTTCACGCCACTGCGTCAAGCAAGAAACATGTCGCCTGAATGGGTCGCAGCGCTCCGGGGATTCGGCATGCGAAGTCGCCAGGCCCCGAAGGCCGCTAGACAGCGTCGGCCGAGTCATATCTGGTTGGCGGTCCAGTCACGGAAATTTTCAGCAGCACACCGAATCCGTGGCCGTCAGTAGAGAAAGTGTCGGGGCATCCGGACATACTGTCAGTGTGACGGAAACTACCGAATCTGAAGACAGCTCGATCGAGGCCGAAAATGCACCAGAAGCGAGTGCCAGAGCCCAGGTCACCTTGCGTTCTCTCGCGCCCTCATATTTGGATTCGCAACACAGCGGTTACGTGCGACATCTCGAAAACGCGATAGAGGATACAAGGAACAGGAACATAGCCCTTACCGGTCGTTACGGTGCCGGAAAGTCCAGCGTGCTCGACCAGTTCGAATCCAAGCACAAGGACCAGACTCTACGCATCAGCATCAACACTCTGGGCCCGGATGAGGACGACGAAGACCTGACAAACAGGATCCAGAAGGAGCTTGTCAAGCAGCTGGTGTACCGGGCCAAACCTGGGAAGCTCCGTCGTTCCAGGTTCGCCCGTACCATTCCCCTGACCCCGAGGAGGGCTTTCCTCCAGGCTCTTGGCTTGACCTCCATCGGGCTGGCGCTTTTCTGGCTCATCGGTTTCCGGCCGGGAGACTCGTGGTTCGGCGGGACCGCGGATCCAAGTGTGAAGACCGCCTTGGGTGTCCTATTCGTCGTTCTGGTCGTGCTTGTCGTCTCGGGCGGGCGATGGATTATCGGCGATCGGATCGTCTCGCAGGTCACGACTGCCGGAACCACCATCACTCTCGGCGAGAAGCCAAGCACCTACTTCGACGGCTTCTTGGACGAGATCGTGGCCTTCTTCGACGCAGTCGAACCCGAATACGTTATTTTCGAGGACCTGGATCGCTTCGACGATCCACAGATCTTCGATTCCCTTAGAGAGCTCAACACGCTCATCAACTCGTCTGCACACTGGGAAGGCAAGAGCCAGCCCCTCCGGTTCATCTACGCCATCAAAGACAGCCTCTTCGAACAGCTAGGTACGGACCCCGAGACACGAGAGAAGAGAACGGAGACCTCTGAGAGCGGAGAGGCCGGCTCTGCTGAAGCAGTCGTACCTTCCGTCGATATGGCCGCTGCTGCAGTAGAGCGAGCGAACCGGACCAAGTTCTTCGAACTCGTGATCCCTATGGTGCCGTTCATCTCGCACCGCAACGCACGTGATCACCTGGTCGACGCGTTGAATGACCTGAAGCTGGGTCCGGATACCGTGACGCGTCCACTGTTGGATTTGGTAGCGCGCCATACGACCGACATGCGCTTACTGAAGAACATCTGCAACGAGTTCGTCGTGTTCGCGGAGCACCTGCTCTGGGTGAAGAATCCTGCGCCTGGTATGACTGCCGACGATCTGTTTGCGCTGGTGGTCTACAAGAACTTCCACCTCGCGGACTTCGAGGCCATCTCACAGCGGGCAAGCTCATTGGACAAGCTCGAGCAACGCCATCGGGATCTTGTCCGAGCATCAATCGAGCTCTTGCAGCAAAAAGGCCGTGAGGTAGTACACACAGAGGAACTACAGCGGACGCAAGAGGAAACGGCAAGGATCTTGGGGCGTCAACTCATCGCAATCAGAGATACGCTGCCAAACAATACGGGGTACCCCTACAACCAATTCTCAGTCGGCGGTGCAAATTTTGGACCCGACCATGTGCCAACTGTTCCTTTCTGGAAGCATGTCGCTGCGACAGGATCCGTGAGCTTCGTTGCCACACAAAACAACTACGGCCCTCCCATGGTGCATCTCGACCGAACGCGTGTCGAGATCCTTTTTCCAGAGAGCCTGAAAGCCGACCGCTGGCGCGATCCGAGCACCAGCGAGTTGGCCAGACAGCGGCAACACTATGATCGCGACATCGCCTTCTTGCGTGGCGCTGACTTCAGCGATCTGGCCAAGTACGAGCGGTTCCCGGAAGGTGAACCAAAATTCGGCGACGAGATCACAAGAGTGCTGAAGTCGGAGCTGGCGCGGGATCTCGTCCGTCGAGGCTTCATCAACCGCAATTACGCAGAGTACTCTGCGACCTTCTATGGCAGCTTCATCGGGGTCGACGTCGCGTTCTTCTACAATCACAGTGTTCAACCGAACCAGATGTACGTCGACCACCAGTTCACGACCAGGAACGCCTTAAGCAACCTACTCGAGCAGGTTCCATCTGACTTCACGAGTTCAGTCAGTTCCCTCAACATCCAGGTCAACAGCCACCTCTTGACCAATAGCTTGTCCGAAGCGAAGAAGGTCGTCGCGTTTATCGTGGCTGACCACAGCCGTGACGTGGAGACGTTTCTCGATGCGTTCCTTAATGCGGCCGATGCCCCGCGAGAACAGCTCGTCGCACTGCTCGCACTCCATCCGTGGCCCGGACTGATCGACTACATCGCAAGCCACAGCGGGATCCCCGACGAGGCGACCAGGATCAGTCTGCTAGACGCCGCGCTTCTCAACGGGCTGGACGCTGAAGCTTACGACCACGGGGAAAAATCCGTGGCACTGCTCACCTCCGCACTACCTCGCCTTACGGCGGTCAACCAGAGGCAGTCCCCCGAACGCACCGAGCGCGTCCTGTCGTTCGTCAAGGCGGCCGAGATCCTCGTCCCCGACTTGAACAATCTGGCTGAACCACTGCGCGAGAAGATTGTCGCCGAACAGATGTACCAGCTCACCACGTCGAATCTGAGAATCGCGCTCGGTATCGAAGGCGATCCTACTCTCGACGAGGTGAGGAAGAAGGTGAACGTCTGGCTGTACTGCAATGAGAACGTGGACGAGTACCTGGCCGCGGCTCGGGGCGACGATCCGGTCGAGTATGTGGTGGGAACAGAGTCTGTCCTCCGGGACGTCATCACAGAGCAACACGAAGCCTGGACGGAAGAACAACTCCGCGATGTCATCATGGGCAGCTCCCCCGCCGCGGCGCTTCACGTCATCACGACGGTGCCTTCAGTGACATGGCCGACAGTTATCAATGCGGCACGTGCGGTGCCGACAGCCGAGAACGTCTGGGCATACGTTCAGGCGAATCAAGTCGATCAGCACCTCGCCCGTTTCCTGGCACCCGACGGAAACACGCCGATCGAACTACAGTCTGTCGATGAAACCGATACCGACACCAGAAACAGTCTCGCGATTCAGATCCTGAACGCCTCCTCGTATCTCCGAGCAGCGACTCGGGTCGACCTCGCCGTTAGCCTGAATCTACCGGCCGAAGTCGATGCAACAGCCTTGGTTGCGGCTGGGGACAATCTTCTTGCGCTGGCTCTGGAAGCCAGTTTGATCCCAGATACAGCGGACACGTTCGCGCACTTTGCGCGTGCTGGATGGAGGTCGGTCTCGGAGGCCTTCGCGGTATCCAAGAACATGGAATCGATCCTGACTCCTGCCCTGGTATCCGGATTCGTCGCCGACCTGCTGGCGAGCCCGCAGGTACCCCACAGTGTTCGCGAGAAGGTCGTAAATGAACTCGCCATGTACGTGGTCGACGACAACGCTGGGGCGCTCCGAGCCGCGGGTGAGTACGCACGCGAGATGAAAATCTGGCTTCCCCTCGCGGAGGTTCAGCGTATCGCCCGAGCCACCCAGAATCCGGAGCTGATCCTGTCTCATTTGGTGCGTGCCCGAGACATGACTCCTGAGTCCTTGATCGAGTCGCTGGCGCTGCTCGGCTCCCCTTACAACACGCTCACCAGTGGACCGGGGGTAGAGTTTGACCTCCCGTCAGGTTCCTCCAACAACACGCTCTTCGAGCGCCTGGCGACCTCAGGCAAGGTCGAGATCGTCAAGAACGGATGGGGTTCTGGGAAGAAGGTCCGCAACCTTGCCTAAGAATCACGCACTCAGTCGGCCGATTCACGACGCTGTCCATCGAAGCAATAGAACCGCGCGCGGGCTCTCGGCGAAACTTTTGCTGCTACCTAAGGATTCAAGCGTCCTTTCGGTCATCGAGTTGTTTGCGCAGCTTGCGGACCTCGGCCTCCGCCCCGGCGAGTCGGGCTTCGACCTTCTTCCGGTCAAGGTTCGCTGATGACGCCGGTGCCGGGTTCGTCTTCGGAACGAGCCAACCGATCCGCTGGTAGCCGGTGATTCTCCGCGCACGCGTGCATGTGAAGCAGTCCCTCTCGGGCTCGGGGCGAGGCCAGCGCAGCTCGATCATCTTACGGATGTGGTCACGCTCGGGGCTCTCGTGTGGCCAGCCGGTGCGCCCTTCCGCGGTCCAGATCTCCTCGAATTCACGGCGGATCTCCGCGATACGCTCCTCCGACACCAGCTTGGGCCCGTCCTCAGGCTTCCAATCCACGTCGCTACAGACCTGGTCGTGGTGCCCGCAGGAGAGCTTGACCTTCCAGAACGCCGACGTGTGCGGGTCAAGTTTTCGGATCTTCGCCCAGTCCTCGGCGTCCATCCAGTCGTAGTCCGGTTCCTCAGGATCAGCCGGGAAGTCCACGACTTTCCTGTCAACCCACTCGAGAATGTCACGGTATGGCTTGGTGGTAGGTCCGTGGTCGGTGGGGCACCAGTACTCGCCGGCTGGGAGCCGGCTTTCGGTGACGGGGTCGACGTAGCTGCGATCGTCCGGATACTTGTCCTCCCCATGCGTGTAGACCTCGAACGTGCAGCCGCACTCCAGCTGGACGCGCCAACGAAACATGTCCTTGGGTTCTGGGACGAAGAAAGGCCAGAACACCGGCTGGTACCGCTGCCGTAGCTCGGCCACAGCCTTCTCGAACTCCCGGAGCGCCTCCTTCTGAGGCCGCGCCCGCCCAGGTACTCGCTTCAGCAGTCTTACGGATTCACGTGTCTGGTCATCGACCGGGGCAGTCTCGGCGGCGCTCATTATTCAATGCTCGTCCACAGCGTCACCCAAGTCTAGGAACAAGCCGGACACCATCCCGAAAACGTAGCTTTGAACAAAAATCAGGTCCTGCGCAGTTCCAGCTGATGGTTTCTCGTTCGGCTAACTTGTTGGCACCAATCTGCTAGGAGACAGCAGCCGGGGGTGGACGGATAATGAGCGGCTATGGAACCAAAAGCTGATGTTTCACGTAGTCCCAGCCCAGGGGAAGAGTGGGCCTACAGGCTGCGTGACGATGCGCCGTCCGAGCGGGTGCACATCGTGGCGGTGCACCAGCAGGGTCGAAGATTCCGGGTCGACATCCGTCACCTGCACGGCTATCCACCGGGCAGGGAAGAGAACGTCCCTCGTTCGCGGCTCAAGGTGCCGTGGGAAGACGTAGTCCCGTACAACGCCTCCATGGATGGCTGGAGGCGGCTCAAGGCCGAGTCCATCGACGACCATGAGGCGTCGGCCCTGTGGGCGGCCCTTGAGCTGCTTGTACCTTCGGAGGTCGCCGAGCTGTCTGTCGCCTCAAGCGACGATTCGTTGACGGTCCACGATCACATCGCCTTCGAAACGCTAACCGGGCAGACCGTGGCCGCCTTCCAAGCCCGATTTTCCTGGCTGGTTCACGACGGCGAGGTGTTCCTGTCGCCGCGTGCGGCGCTGGCTGTCGTGGAGCTGGCCTGTCGCAGGAACCCGGCCCCGGTCCTGGACCTCGTCATGGCCGAGGAAGCAGTGGCTCGAGAAAAATCCAAGCGGGGCGGAACAATTGAAAACTGGGAAACCCGGGAACAGGTAGCCACTTCAGCCGAGTTTGAATACGACTATTACCTGCGCCGCCAAAGACCCATTCATGAGATCCTCCGCCAATGGTGCGGTTATGGCTCGGTGACCGCCCATGAACGGCTCTTGGCTGCAGAAGCGGAAGTCAATCGCCTCGACGTCCTCCTGACCTGGGCTGTGGACCACATCCGTAGGACTGACAAGAGCGCCGCAGAAATGATCGAGAGGGAGCACGAGGAGGACCGCATCACCCCTTACACCATCCGCCCGGTTCCCCAACGTCCGCTGAAACCGCACGAAATCCCGCGGATAGAAGTACCCACCCGCCGCGGCTGGTACCGCTGACATATACCCACCGGCTCAAGACCTCAGGACCAACTACTCCGCGACACAAGCCACCCTCGCTCACAAGAACAGACAGCCCCCACCGGGCGGGGATCTGTCTTGGTCTTTCTTCGCGAGAAGCGTCGGCAAGCGCCGTGGCTGGATTTGATCGATTGCCTCCAGTTGGCAGATCATTCTCCCATGCGTATCATCGACGAGCTTTCCAACGGTTTGGCGCGGAGCCTTGAACAGGCTCTTCGACTCAAAGTGACTGGCTACGACCAGGACGAAGTTGGAGAGATCGCGCGAGACGCCGCCGCTCTGTGGGAGAGATCTCTAAAAGCCTCACACCCGGACTGGGCAGACTCATCACTGTTTGCCATCACGCAACAGCTTCGCTCGGCAGGGTGGCAAGAGGGCGCTGATGCCATGGATTTCGTGAGGACGAGCGCCAACCATGACAAACATGATGCTCAGCCCGACCACGACATCGAACGAATTATCGAATCACTGCGGGTCTTGCAAGCTCAGCTCAGCCCGTTGCAGACCTATGCTCCCGGAGCAGCCAGCGAGCTTCCACCCAGACTCCGCATCCGCCACATGGTGTGCGCAGCATATGAAATGTTCCACACGGGCGAAACCTTATACAGCTTTCTGGAGGCCACATCAACTGACACCTGGCAGACGGCAGGAAGCATCGATGATTTCCAGATTGAGAACAAGCACAGTCAAGCCGTTGAAGCACAACTTGCAGCACTGCCGGCATGGACGGTCAATCCTCCTGAGCTGAGCGACCTGTCAAGTTCTCTCAAGGAGTCTGACGACGAGTTGTGGTTCATCGCAAGCTTCGATGCAACCTACCAGCAGGTTTACGACATCATGGCGAGCTATCAACATGGCCTCCCAATATTGCGAGGCCTCCATCGCGAAGACTCCTATGGCAACTTCGTAGCATCTGTGGCTCAAGCAGTTCTCACAGGTGGAGCGCCGGTGCTTGCCGGGCGTAACACCGCAGATTTGGAGGATGTACAGAAAAAGCTGGACTACCTGATCCGTCGAACTCCCGACCGCCTGAAGCCGCTGAGGTTGGATCGCTGCAATGCTGCGACATACCAAAATGCAGTGAGGGCGGCCGTTGCTGTGGATCGTGACATACGGGCTTTAGTAACCAGCCGCGGCGTGCTGCTGGTGCAAGCCGACTAAATTGGGGTGTTTCGCCGGCCACAACTCAGGGCAAGAGAGCCTTCGGTGTTTCGATCACCACTGCTAGCACGAGTCTCGTGAGTCCCACGGCACCGACAGGTGTTCTTGAGAGTAGCACCGCTCCCCCGCGTCAGGACGATGAGCTGCGACCGGAACACGAGCTCAAATAAGCACGCGTGCAGGCCGATGACGGCCCTGTCAGTTCTTTTGTAGGCCCGAAGGACCCATTCTGTTCGCAAATCTGCGGACGACTGCGGAAACACGGTTCCTTTCCCACACGGGAGAGTTGAGGGGAATCGCCTGGAGGTGAATGTGCTGGTCCAGCGGGAGTGAGGGATTGTCCAGTCTCCAGGACCGCAGGATCTCAATGGTGTCATGACCCAGGGCGGCGGCGTTTTCCAACATGATGAGTTCTTTGAGCGTGATCAGTGCCACTGCAGAGCAAAATTCCTCGGGGTGTCCTAACGACGCCAGACGTTCCCGTGTCCGGTGTTGGACCGGCAAAGTCCAGGGCAGCCCGGTTTCGCCTGTAAGTACTAACGGGATATAGGTGAACCGCCCGTCGCTTTGGCTGCGGCGAAGCCGTGTTTCTTCCTCCAGCAGTCTGATCGTGGAAATGAGTTGCTCCGCCTTGCGAGCTGTCAAAACCTTGTCTAGTTCATCGTCCAACGCGGTTGCCGAGGCGCTAGCGAAGACGACGGGCCGCGGCATTGCTCGATCCGTGACTTCGACGAGCAGCCAGGTGCGTCCCGAACGAATCGCAAAGTCACACATGCGGGGCATCCTTTTTCTGCCGGCCGCGAGCCTTTTCTGCAGTTGTCCTTCATCCAGGACCTGCAGTTTTTTCTTGAAGAAGATTCTCCGTAAGGCAGCGCCCGCCTCGTACTCGAGGATGTCTTTGGTGCATTGGTGGAAAGCTACTTCACGCTTGGCATCGACCTTGCGGAGGTACTGACGAACGTCCCAGAACGTGGTCTCGCTCAAGGCACGTTGCATGACGAAGTTCGGGCTAAGCATAAGTAGCTCTCCCGATTCCAAGCGGACGAGGGGGAAACGCCGGAATGCATCGAACCCAAACCTGGACGACTTCGGGGCTGGGGAATCGTCACGGATGAGCCTGCGCATTTCCGACACTGAACACGATGTCGCGTCAAGGAAATGTTTGACCGCTTCCGCCGGCAACCCCAGTGTTGCGAAGAACTCATCCGGGTAACGCACATATCCATGGCCAGCTGCCTGTGCATAGAGATTGAAGGCTGCTGCGGCGAAATCTACAAGCTCGATCCCGGTCGCTTCTTTGAACAGCTCGTGAGGTTCACCCCCGACCGTCGTGGCTGCTTTCGTTCGCTTCGGCCAACTGCGGAACCATGTCCGTTCGAACCAAACCAGCTGACGACCGACCCACAGGGTACGGTTGAAGTGAAGGTTTGCGATCAGTTCGCTAGCCAGCGACACATCCATGCCACCCCAGGTCGCACCACCGGTATCCTTTGGCCCTTCATCGTTGTCGTCAGCGATTCCGAGCAAGCAGATGACCAGAAGATCAACGCCTCCCGCGTCGTCCGTTGGCGGCCCTTCTGGGGAGTGCAGCATGGCCTCTTTGGCCGCCAACAAAAGCATCTGTGGAGCAAACAGCGTGACACCGAAGGTCGAGGCAATTTCAAGATGGGTGCGCAGATTTCGGTTTTCCACCTGCTTGGCCCAGCGCATGTCCACGTCAGATGCCGGCGCATCTGACGTGCCGGAGTGAACTTCGATGTCTGTGATGATTTGAGCGATAAGGGATAACGCCTGTCCAAGTGATAGCTGCTTCCAGAACTCAGTTCTGATGTTTTCGGGTACACGCTTCCCCAATAATTCCGAGGCCAAAGCATACGTCCGTATTCCCGGGATTCGCATCGGAAAGGGGGAAGTCCAAGTGTCCGGATCTGGCATACGCCCAGCTTAGGTGCCCGGGACCCTTACCTAACGCGGCAAACAGCCTTCCGGCTGCCCTCGATAATCAGGCTTCACAACTGTTAGGTACGTGCAGGCGAGTGTTTGGGCGAACTGCGAGGCGTTGAGCACGCCGGGTCGGAGCCAAAAGAAATCATTTTCCGTAAGCAAGAAGCTGCTTGTGTGTCGTGGTGGCGGTCTGTCGCTGAGCGAGGTTATTGTGTGTAACAACGGATTGGCGTTGCGGTGGTGCCGCGAAGCTACCGGGTCTCTCATCAGCCTTAGCGCGACTCGCGCTGCTTTTCCTCGCGCCCAGCAACCATTCGCGCGCTGCGGAGGAGGAATAGCAGCGGTCCGCCAACCGACGCCCATTTTGGAGAACCATCATGACGCTTTACAGCTGCCTGCCGACCCAGGGCAAAATCACCGTCATCGCAACCTGGCCCGGCGAGTACGCCGACTCTCACAGCGCCAAGGTCACCACCTTCACCAACGCCATTCAAGCCTCTCGGATAGCCGAAGACCTAACCCGAGTGTCGGAGTCCATGTGGGATGCCGCCGCGTGGCTGGACGTCTACGACGAGGCTGAAGCCCGTCTAAGGACTATCATCGATGCCACCCGCGGAACCTCCGATGTACCCACCTTCAGCGCTTCGGCGTTCGACAGCTACCGACACGCGGAAACCTGGACCGGCACGGACCTGGTCAACACCCTCGGTGCGAGCCTGCCTCAGACGCTGAACTCGCTCACCCGCGCCCAGCGCCTGTCGGTCGCCGACGAACTGGTCGCCGATGCGACAGCCCGCACCGAGTCGTTGAATCTGTTGCCGACCGGTTTCGACCCCGCCGAGCCGGCCTCCCGCGTGTGGCAGGCTGCGGATATCACACGGGCCACCAAGATGGGCCTGACCGGAGCTCTGCCTGACGGGGCCTCCGGATGGATGGTTCGCGTGTTCGACACCGATCACGGCCCCGCCGAGCGGTGGGGTGCCCGGAACCTGTTGCACCGGCTAGAACAATTGGCAGCTGCCGCGAAAACCGTCAACGCGCGCGGCGGTGCTGAACTGGACTCAGTTTCCGGGTTGATGGATCATCTCGTTCTGCCGGCAACTCTATTCGGCGTTCATATCGACCATTCCGACCTTTCGGGCACGACCGTCAGCGACGACGTTCACACCGCCGTGGCGCAGAGCTCCCTCGCGGATGCCTATCGCGACTCTGCCGTCAACGCAGAGTTCGTTCACGGCGACGCCGTCCTCTACATCGGCCCAGACATCGACATGCGCAAAACGGCCCCTTGGGATCGCGACGTTTTCGCCAAAATCCAGATCGAACTTAGTACCGGTCGCGGTAAGGTCGCCCTGGCAACACTCGACGCGACGGACACCGCCGGATTCGTCGCCGCTCTCGGGAACTGGGTAACAAACACTGTATTCCGCGGCTGACCGCTCGTGGGCTCTAGGGTGTTTGTCCGCTTCACCCGGGAGCCGACGACGCCCACCGGAATCACTGGGGTTCGCTGGGGCGGGTCAGCATCTTATGCCTTGAGCATTGCAGAATAGGGTCATGAGTCACGATGCACAACTGTCCGAAGAGTCTGGGATCTCTGGAGGACGTCGGGCTGATCTGGTCCCTACGGATGGCTTGCTTCCGGATCGGTTTGAGGATTTCACGGAGGATCTTCTTGTGGCCACCATGTCCGTAGTTGAGCCTGCTCGACGTGTGAAGCGTGTCCAGAGATGGGGTCGTCGCGGCGATCCGCAGCACGGCATCGATTTCGAGGGAACGTGGGCCGACGGCGCGACAGTTGCGTGGCAGTGCAAACGCCTCGACGATCTGACAGCCGCCAATGTTCGCAAGTTCGTGAAGGACTGCACTTACGTCGCTGATGAGTACTACATCGTCTACTCCGGCGAGGCGTCATCAGCAGCACGGCAAGAAGTGAAGAAGCACGAAGGCTGGGACATCATCGACCAACGCGGCCTGACCCAGATGGTGAAAAGTCTCCCATTACACCGGCAGCGCAGGCTCCTTGACGCGTTCTGGGGTGAGACGTTCCGCCGCCTTTTCGTCCAGATTCCTGGGGTAGATTCCTTCCTCGGTATCGCGGAAATCGCAGAGCGGAGGCGTACGAGTGAAGACCTCCTGAACGACCTCGGACCCGCCGTCGGACGAGTTTCGGAAGCGGCAAAGCTATCCGCAGCGCTGGATCGGTCCGGCGACTGGCCTCGCATCGTCATCGTCAACGGGATCGGCGGCGTCGGCAAGACACGTCTCATGATCGACTGCCTCGAGGCCTTCCAAACAGCCAATCCCCCGGTCCAGGTGCTCTGGCTCTCCCCCGGACATGACCTCGACAAAGATGCGATCAATCTGCTGCCTCTGACACCGGCGGTCATCGTGGTCGATGACGCTCATCGCAGCCCAACGGATCTCGCGATTCTTCTCAACTACGCCGCGGAGAACGCTGGAACTCAGCTCATACTCGGCGTCAGGGGTCTGGAAGCACAGGCCATTCGCAAAGAGGTGATCAGGATCGGCTTCCGCCAGGACCAGCTCCGTGAGATCACCGTCGGAAGACTCAGCTTGCCTGAAAGTCGCGAGCTGGTGGCTTCTCTTGCCGACGGGCTCGACCTCAATCGTTCCCTCTTGGAAGCACTTGCTCGACAGGCACGCGATACACCGTTCATGGCTGTCCTGACGCTGAACATGATCAGACGTGGCCAGCTGACAGGACATCTGGCCCTCAACAACGATCTGCGGGAGCAGGTCATGGCCCGCTATGGGGATATTTTGACGGAAGGCGTTGATGCTGTCGGGCCCGAACCCCTCAAACGAGTGCTCGCGACATTGTCAGCGCTTGGCACGATCAACCCCGACGACCAAGAGGTGCGGTTCAGGATCCTGAGCCTCACGGGCACAGCACTGACCGATTACCTTCGCCTCCGCGAACAGCTTCGCAACCGCGGCATCGTCATTGAACAGAACGGCAGGGTGCGGGTCATGCCTGAGCTGTTCGCTGATCAGGTTCTGGAGCAGGTTTCATCGATTTCCGGGACCGACACGGGATTCGTTGAGGAGCTCTGGAACGCCCTCGGTGACCTGGCCGGTGAGGACCTCTTCACGTCGATCGGAAGCCTCCAATGGCGGCTTATCCATCGCGACGGCCCACAGGTAATGCATCCCGTGTGGGCAAGCATCGAAGCCACTATTGATCATGGCGGCTACGGAGACCTCTATACACTGGCCGGCCACCTCGGATCACTCCCGCTCACCCAACCGGCGAAGACGCTAGATATACTCGGCAGGATTCGGCACCGGCTGGATGAACTCGACGGTCTTGAATCAGGTCAACGACCGGCGAATCTGCCTGGCGACGCTGGGATGGCAGCCTTGTTCGGAACAGGCGAAATCGATCGGTCCGCGGTGGAACGAAGGCTGGCCGTCCCGTACGGTGCCTGTGCCGCCAACAGTGCTGAAGGGCTCGAAACAGCGCTGGATGCTCTCTGGGAGCTCGGCCGCCAAGACTCGCGCCCCGTCGACTCGGCACTGGACCACCCCCTGGGAATCATCATCGATCAGCTATGCCAGCTCAATCGGCTTCCCGATCCGTTTTACCCGGAGCGCATCATCGCCAAAGCCGGGCAATGGCTCGCGACAATGGAACCACAAGATGCTGTCACGCCACTGACGGTACTCGGGCCGTTCCTTGCCAAAGAGGGAACCACCACCGAGATGCAGGATCCTCGTGCCGTTTCACTGGGCCAGTTCCAGGTCAATCCGGCGTGGGCTCGACCGCATCGGGACGCTGTTCGGGCCTTGTGCGTGAAATATGCCAACGACGAGAACCTGTCGCTCACAGCTGAAATCGTCAGGCTCCTCGAAAATGCCGTCCGGCCACCCCATGGCTACTTCGGAGCAAATGTTCCCGATGAACAGCGCAATGCCTGGGCGGATGACGATCTCCAGACCATCGCAGCCCTGCGAGCCATCGCCGAAACCACTACGAAGTCCGCCATACGGAGAACAGTGTGCCGCGCCGTTGAAATCCCAGCCGGCTACTCCACTTCGCCGGAAGTGATGCACGCAGCCCTTTCACTCCTCCATCAACTCGACCAACGCGAGGATGACGATCTCAGCGATCACCTGCTCGGCGGCGGACGATTGATCGACGTTGACCCTCAGCGAGGGAAAGATGCGCCAACGCTCAGCGATTGCGTTGAGAAAGTTGCTGCAAGATCGAAACACTCCGCAGAAGGTGAGGCCGAATTCAGCGACCGGATGGAAGCACACGAGCACCGTTCCCACCACAGACTCCTCCGACTTGCCGGGTCACTCTGGGGGCCCCAGGCCGATACGAAGGCAAGCGTAGACCGACTCGACGGGGAACTGCGGGAAGCCCTCCTGACGTCAAAGAGCACACCCAATCACCAGATCATCATCCTTCTACAACTCACCGCCAGACAGCATGCTGAACGAGTAGCAGACATCGTCGCGGCAATCTTCGATCTCTCCGACGGCCCACTCGATGCCGGCCTGCCAATCCTCCTGGACGGCCTCCAGTCCTCGAACAAGACCCTGGTCGACCAGATCGTTGCCGAGACAGCGGCCCATCGTGAAGGTGTCCGGTGGGCTATCGGACGGTCTGCCGGATTCTTCGCCTGGGCGAACCTCGGGGCCCCCTACACCGAGGCGATCACGGATGGAGTAGAGGACCCTTCGGAGCGAGTTCGGCAGGCATTCCTCACAGCATTACCCTTCGTCGAGGATCCAATCACCGTTTCCAAAACCCTGATGGCCGGGAAGGCAACGGACAACACCATCTATGACATCCTCCGCATGCCCCTAGGCGGCGCTGGCAAGGACTGGTACCGGAACCTCAACCATGACCAGGCGGCTGCGGTACTCGACCTTCTAGCCACCATCCAGGTCGGGACTTTTGAGGCCGAGAAGCCGATCACAGACATCGCAACGGCGCATCCGCGGCTGGTCCTCGACCGAATGACCGGGATCCATTCCCTCCGCCATCTTCTGCGGAACGCTGGGGATCACAACCTCCGCGCAGCCTATTCCGGGAAGCCTCACGAGGTCGCGGCCTGGATCCTTGACGGGTGCGAAAGTGACGATCCCGGACAGGTAGCGTCAGCACTGACCCAAGTGGCAGGAGACCGGCTTGCTCGGGGCGTCACAGACGAACTGCGCGCTGCCGTGGGCAGCCTTGGCGAGCAGCAACTCAAAAACCTCCTCGGAATTTTGGCCTCCCTGAACGCGTGGGCTGCACATCACATCGAGCTGGCGCGTCGGCTCACCGAGCACGCCCGCACCTTCGGAGAAGATCTCCGCAAGGACACCTTGAACCGGGTCTCGCAGCATCTCACTCCACACTTCTGGAGCGGAAACGACTCGGGGTCGCCCGAGCTCCAATTGGCACTAGCTGCACTCGACCTTGCCTTGGAGTCCGAAACGAACGACGAACTTCGCCGCGCCGAAGCAGAAGCCCAACGGGTTCTTCTGGAACGAATCAACGAGCCCGTACCCGACTTCTCGGACGAGTTTTAACCCAGCGGACGCCCGAAGGGGTACGAGCCCTGCGTCCTTGCAGCTGTTCAAGAGTGATGGACATTAAGCTGTCGTGCCGATCAGAATGGAAGCTCGACTATTGGGGGATCAATGACTGCGCCGCTGTCTGCCGGAAGCCTTCATGAAGCTTGGCCATGCGCTCCCCGTCGTCAGAAGGGAGAAGGAATGGGCCTCAGAAACCTCTTTCCGCGAAAAGTTGCAACCACGGCTCCTAAAGTGAGCGCTCCCGAAGCCCCGGCGGCCCCGGATGAGCCCTTGCCGCCGGAACTCTTGGAGGATCTGCGGTGCGCGTGGGATGAACTCACTGCGGCTGCCAAAGCCTCGAAAGTAACCAGCTTCCAGGCCTGCACCAGGGCCGGCCGGCCTTGGACGGAAGACCCGGCCGCCGTCAGGGCCGTCGCAGCCACACTCCGTGAATTCCCGGTCTCGGACAGCCAATAGGCCGCATACCGCCGGATCCTGGTTGCCGGCGCAACGGGAGCCAGGCCTTGAATGCGTTGTGTCCACTGGTGGTCAGGTGGAGCCCTCCGCGCAGCTCAAAGCTGGGCGTTTTCCAATCATCGTCGCGACAGGTCGGCGGCATTACTCGGATGGCATTTACGACAGCATCTCCAAGGGAAGGACCCCTGAAGATGAGGGCACGGCACGATGAAGAGACTCCTTGAACGGTTCGTACCGATTCCGCGCGCCTAATGTAGAGGTATTCAGTGTCGAGAGAACGGCAGGCAGAGTGACGAACAGGTCCACAGTCATATGGAACAAGCATGCGTACAACGCAGGAACCTTGCTTAGCCAGCATCACCTTCCCCACGTCCTCCAACAGCGGCAAGAGACCAGATACGAAGGCGTGGTTGGTCCCCTGAATAAGTGGGTTGACGAGGTCAGGGTTGCCACAAGGGAAAGCGTCCCTTACTTCGACCCGCGGTCGGCGACGCAGGGGGCCGACGTGCTGGTTCTGCTCCAGGACCCCTCCGGAGAAGCGCAACTCGGTTCAGGATTCATCAGCCGGGACAACAATGACCCAACGGCCCACAACTCCACACTCGCTGCCGAAGCCGGTGGTCTGCCCTACTCCAGGTCCCTCCACTGGAACGTCGTACCCTGGTGGGTCGCAAACCCAGCCTTTCCACAACGGACTTTGGCTGCCGAGGCACGCCGGGCCGCTCCCCTGCTGGCAGAGTTTGATGGAGTTACTGGAGTCCCGTCCCAAGGTGGTTCTCCTTCTGGGCAAACAAGCACAGGCAGCCTGGTCCCAGCTGTTACTCAGGGCCTCCCCTGAGCTCAAGAGCCTCCTTGTTATCACCGCTCCCCATCCGAGTCCGCTCGCTTACAACAAAACAGATGCGGTCACGGGCCAGCCCAACAAGGAACTACTGAACGAAGCCTTCTCGCGGGCAGCAGCACTGTCCCTGGCCAACGCTGTATGAGGACAGGAGCACAAGCCCCCTCCGCGCTCAGTCCCGCCTAAAGATCAGCTGTTCGACCTGCTCGGGTTCAATGTCCAACTCTTCCGCCCATTCAGCCATGCATTCGGTGTACCGGCGGTAACTGCCGGCGCTGTTCCAGTTGAGCCTGAGCGGGCCAACTTCCTTGCAGTGCTTCCTGAACCATCCCGCGACGATGCTGTCCATGATGGGGGTGGTGGCTACCTGGTCGGACGCCTTGGTAGCGAAGCTGATGAACTTCGTGGCGAAGGCTGGACCCCACCAGGCAGAGAACTTCCTGTTGCTTTGCCGCTGCTCCACGACGTGCTCGAATGCGGCGTTCCCGCCATTGGTCATCGCGATCCCGGCAAGCCTGTGCAGCTCACCGGAGAAGTCTTTGCCGTTCTCAACGTCCGTGTTGAGCTTGATGACCCTAGCGGCACGGTACGGGCCAAAACCGGTCCCTGCATAGCCCCAGAGGTAGCTGGCGATGTAAGCGTCCAGAGCCGAGTCCGAGTCATGGATGAGCTTGAAGGACTCCAGGACGCCTCCGCGGTCTATAGGGTTCGGAAGTGTTTCGAGAATGCTGCGGCTGCCCAAGTACTTTTGCCAGTTGCCCTTCTTCCACTCAAACGGCATCTGGGGCGGCCGACCGTTCGCGTCCCATTTCTGGAATCTTCTTCGCAGGTCATCGGGCACAGCTGGCATGGTCTCTCCCCCAGGTAGATGGTCCACTTACTTTCGCATATGCCGCGTGGGATGTGACTGGTCAATCGACAACCGACCCGCCAACCCGGGTCGATACTGCATCGCCAAGGCCACGGCCGGACGGGACAGCAGCCAGGCAAGCGAGACCTACTGCATCCCCAGCCCCCACTCGCGGGCCAGGCACATGGCTTTCTCAAGCTAGTTGTGAAAGCAGTGACTGGCTCTGGAATGCTTACCCTTGGGATCACGCCGAGGCAAAGGATGAAGAACGACATGACCGCCACCACCGATATCGCTGAGATCTTCTGTGACGAGTCTGGTCACGACGGCGAGAACCTGATGGCAGGCACCACTCCCGTCCTGGCGCACAGCAGTCTTCACGTGGATCTTGCCGAGGCGACTGATCTGGTCGCGTATCTCCGCAGGAAGACTAAAGCTCAAAGCCCGGAGTTGAAGGCTTCAGATGTGCTGCGCAAGGGCCAGGCAATCGATGAGCTGTTCGGGGCGAATGGAAAGCTCGTCGGCCATGTCCAGGTGTACCTAGTCGAAAAGGCCAACTTTGCGGTCGGTAAAATCATCGACCTCCTGATCGAGGAGGAGGCCTACCGGCGTGGGATCAACCTCTATGCCGGCGGCACGGCCAAGCAGATGGCCGACGATCTGTACGAGTATGGTCCCCGCGCACTCGCTGAGGGATGGAACGATCTGGTCTCAGGCTTTACTTCGCTAATGCGGACTAAACAGCGCAAGGGCGGAGAAAAGGAGACAGTCGATAGCTTTTTCGAGAAGGTGGACACCTACCGCTTGAAGTCACGGCGCGACAAGGTGAGCAGGGTGCTGGAGCTGGTGTGGAGAACGCGGCACCACGCTGACGCCTTCCAAGTGGCCATCGCCGAAGGTTTGGCCCTGAAGACTCTCGATCCGCTGCAGACGACTCTCTATCAACTCGCACTTACATGGCATCGCAAGCTGAAGCAGCCTCTAATCATCATGCACGATGAACAAACTGCCCTAACCGAGCCATTGCTTAAGATGCTTCTCAAAGTAGCGAATGAGGGTACTCCGCGCGGCTTCAACCTGCCCAACTACAAGTTCCCGCTAGTAGATGTGAAACACATCGACTCGAAAACAGACCCGCGGATACAGTTGGCCGATATCACGGCGGGATTCACTCGTCAGGTCGCAGAGAGCGCCCTGGCGGGAACAGCAGAGGATAAGCGCCTAGAGCAGGCCAGCCGCCTCGTTCACTTCAATTCGATCTGGGGCGACGGTAAGTCCTGGGAACAGATCCGCCCCCGCGAAATGTTCGTGCCCTAGTGACGGATGACTTCTGCTTTCAGTGGGGCGTTCAGCTTGGTGTGAGGGGTTTTCGGTTGTTGAACGGCTCAGCCCATCCGGGGCTACCTACGGACTAGCCAAAGGTGTCCAGCAACTCTTTGGTGCCATCACGATCGGCGTCCCCAACCCTAGCCAGGCCGATATGCCCGGTACTCGGTCACAACGTTGATCACGCTCAAATAGTGAGAGCTGGTTGAGTAGATCGAATCGCTAATGGAGAGAGCCAAAAAGCCAACAGCCTCCTCGTCTCTCCGTCGACCGCCCCCGTTCGTCCAGTCGATGTTCACTGCACGCTGCTGTAGCGTGGCGTGCTGAAGGCCTGCCGGTCCCCCATCGGTGGGCCTTCTTTTTCCCTCGCTGCGAGGCACGATAGGCAAATTCCTGGCCGAAGTCGCCCCCTGAAGTCGCTACTAGGCTGACGAAATAACCGCTGGATATCCATGGAAGCCTTTTAGGCTTGGCGGGCGTTGTGGTGGATCAGCCTTTTGACTGTGATGACTGTGGCGGGGATTAGAAGTATTGCGCTGCAGACTAGCTGGACGACGGTGGTGTTGATGTTCCCGGCCCCTGGCCAGGGGACGTAGCCGAAGCGGTTACCCCCATATTCAACAAACTCGGTGATTGAGGTAGCGACGCCGATCAGCGCCAGAAGTGTTAAGGCTACCCAGACAAGGCTGCTGAGACGGATAGTCACGGGCGCGTTGGAGGGTTGGGGTGTAGCCGGTGATGCGTTCATCTTCTTGCCCTTTCGTTGGTGCTTCCTGCTCCAGATGAGGTCGGCGGGCAAGCCGCGGAGTGCACGACTAGCTATTGCGCGGTCAATTGATCCTGGTGAGAGTTCCCGTAGCTGTCCGTCCGCCAGTTGCTCGTAGATGTCAGAAAGGAGTTCTTGACGTCTTTCGTGCGCCACGTTCGCCGGCACGAAGCTTGTGTAGAAGTCGACCCATCGGAGGACTGCCGACATGGTTCTTGAAGTCGGGATGTCGTATAGAGCGGTCATGGCTGAACCGGGCGGAGGGTAGCTAGCGGGCGCGGTGTCGTGGCCGGAGCGGGGTGGGACGCGTGGAGCGCGGCGACTCCCTTGGATGAGATGCGGTAGAGGCGTCGGCGCGGGCGACGTTCAGTCTCTGCGATCTCAGGATCTTCCCACTCGGTTTCCAGTAGGCCGGCTTCGGCCATGCGCGCCAGTGCCTTGTATAGGGTGCCATGGCCCGTTAGCGACTTTCCGCCATCTCCAGACAGAGCACTCGCAAGCGCAAATCCGTACATGGGTTTGCGGTCTAGCTCGGCTTTCTTAGCGATTTCCAGGACGCGAAGTTCCAAAGGAAGTAGCGTCCCTGCTTTTCGTCGCGGCATGCTGAAAGAATAGGAAGATACCTTCCTTAAGTCAATGGCCGGCCTAGCTGTTTTCCACCGGCCGGTACCTGTCACCGAAGTCAGCCAAGGAATTCTGGAGCAACGCCATGCTGTCCACCAGGTCGACGGGCCTGGAACCGGATCCTGCAGGCAGCGGGATGACCATCCAGGCGGAGAACACGTTGTGTGGAATCTTCAAGGCCATCGCCTGGTCAAAGAGACGCAGCACCGGTTCGTGAAAAGCCCGTCTTTGAGTTGGAAGCCCGGGCAGTGCGTTCCCTCCCCGATGATCTGTTTACCGGACTAAGTGGGTGGTTAACGGCGCGTGTCGCCGCGTGGGAAGAACCTTGTCAGCGTCATGCTTTGGTCATGGATTTCTGGGATCGCAGTTCGGATCGGCAGCGAGCCGAGGGACTGACTGTCGCGAACGTCGGGCGGGTGATTCCTCGCTCCGGTGTTCCTGGGTTCGTGGTCCTCGATGCGAAGGGCGAGGAGTTCGCTCCTGCCACGGAGTATCTGCTTGAGCTGACAGCGACGGACCGTTCGCCTCAAACCGTACGAACCTATGCCTTGTCGTTGCTTCGGTTCCTTCGATTTTTGTGGGCTGTCGGGGTCAGCTGGGAGCAGGCAACGTCCCTTGAAGCGCGCGACTTCGTGTTGTGGGCGCGCCAGGCCGAGAAGTTCGTCGGGAATCGTAACGTCCCGCAACGGCGGGGGAGCCGGAACCTTGTCACGGGAAAGAGGCACCTTGGAATGCGTTACTCACCCTCGACGATTAACCACACCACGACAGTGTGTAAGGAGTTCTACGCTTTCCAGCTTCGGGTGGGTGAGGGGCCCATCGTGAATCCTTTCGAACTGCGCCGTGGCCGATCCCATGCGCATCACGATCCTCAGCGGGAGTTTGCCTTCGTGCGGCGACAACCCTTGCGCCAGCGCGAGGCGCACCGGATGCCCAGATCAATCCCGGATGGAAAGTTCAACGATCTGTTCCGGCGTTTGCGGTCCAACAGGGACCGGGCCTTGGTGGCGTTTTATGTCAGCAGCGGTGCGCGTGCGAGCGAGCTGCTCGGGCTCACGGGCGACCGGGTCAACGTGGGTGACCAGCTGATCGGCGTTTACCGCAAAGGCGGCCAGCTGCAATGGTTGCCCGCTGCGCCTGATGCATTCGTATGGCTTCGGCTCTATCAGCTCGAAGGAGGCGTTGCCGGTCCGGATGAGCCGGTTTGGCTCACGCTGCGAGGCGAGCCCCGTCCTCTGACCTACGAAGCCATGCGCGCCGTCCTCAGAGGCTGCAACGACCTGCTCGGTTCGAACTGGACACTGCACGATCTGCGGCACACGTTCGCGATCCGAGCGCTCGAGGGCGGGATGGGCCTTCATGAAGTCCAGGAGTTACTGGGTCACCAGTCGCTAACTACGACCACGATCTATGCGGTTCCACATATGGAGGAAGTCATAGAGCATTACCGGACCCACCTGAGCAGCAGGACTTCCCCCGCCGATGACAGTTCACCGGCCGGTCAGCCCTATAACCCCGATGAGTTGCGCGTGCTTTGGGGGAACCAGTGAAAACTCCCCCCATCAATAAGATCCAGACCGCACGACGAAGCTGGAATGACCACACGCCGCCACCACAGGCACAACAACCGCCTGCACTGGCACCCACTCCTTCTGGACCGCTGACCAGCGCCAGCATTGAGGACATCATCAACCGTCTTGAGCACTGCCGCCCGTACTGGCCCCAGGTGCATGAGCACAGGGCGGGCATTCGGCGCTTACTCGGTCATTTGAGGCAGTTGCCGGGTGAAACCTGGCAGGACCGCTGGGCGCTGTTCGAGGGCCAGGTCGGGCATGACGCGCTGACGTGGCGGCTTAGAATAGCCGGCGGTTCAAGCAAGAACACGAAGAACCGGAACGAAGTCGAAGGACTCAATGCGGCGATGGGACCGCTGCTGGCTCTGGACGTCATGCGCCCGTCCCACCGGTGGCTCGCGGGTCAGCGCTTTGCCTTCTGGAAAGCACTCAGCCGGTTCCGGGATCCCGCTCACACAGCTGAACTCGAAAACGCCCTCCTCCATGCGAAGGCTTCACCGGCCCAGGCCACTAGCGGGATCCTCACCCTAGGTCGCATTCAGGCCCATACAGGCAAATCGATCCGCCAGCTCACAGCCGAAGACATCCTTGACCTGACGACCCAGCTTCCCGGGAAGCTGATCGACGTCAGCCGCAGCGGGCTGACCGCAGTATGGCCCGTGCTGCACGGGCTGGGATGGATCAGACACGATTCCGGGACCATGCCCACGCGGCTCCGCGTCGGACCGAAAACGGTGGATGAGATGGTCGACTACTACGACATCACCGGCCCCTGCCGGGAACCACTCATCCGCTATCTTCAGGTCCGGTCGGCTGGCCTCGACTACTCCTCACTCTGTGCTTTGGGCAGGTATCTGGCGGGGCTCTTCTTCGCAGACATCCTCAAGCACTACCCTGACCAACGCAGCTTCGCACTGACTCCGAAGCAGGCGGCTGACTGGAAAGCCAGGGTCAAACTCAAAGCCGACGGCTCGCCGCGCCGGGAAGTTTACAGCGTCTTCTTCTCCGTCCGGGCGTTCTATCTCGACATCAGCCAATGGGCACTCGAAGATGCCTTCTGGGCGCAGTGGGCAGCACCAAGCCCCGTAACCTTCGCCGAAACCCGCGGTTACGTGAAGCACCGGCGCGCGACCATCGCAACGATGCAACAGCGCACCCGTGAACTGGCTCCCGTGTTGCCCCGTCTGGTGGAGGCTGCCGAACAGGCCCTCCGCGCAGCAGAAGCAACCCTGGCGGATGCCAAGATGGCCGGCGCCGGCCAAAACATCGACATGGACGGCGAGGCTTGGGAAGTCTTCCAGAGCAGTGAGTATGCACATGTCCGGATTCGGCGCAATGGAAAGGACCGGGACCTGTCCTTTGAAGAGGACAACGCCTTCTGGACTTGGGCGCTTGTTGAGACACTTCGACACACCGGTGCACGGATCGAAGAAGTCCTCGAGTTGGTGCACATGAGCATCCAGCCCTATAAGGTTCCAGGGACCGGGGAGACCATACCGCTGCTGCACTTCGCTCCGAGCAAGACCGACACAGAGCGTCTGATGGTGGCAGGCCCCGAGCTCGTGCACGTGCTCTACCGAGTGCTTTCTCGTATCACCAAGGACACGGGTGGTGCACCGCTGACACAGCGATGGGACTCAGCTGAGAAAGTGCTGAGCTCACCTCTTCCGCACCTGTTCGTCCGCCGCCGTGGCGCCGGACCGCCGAACGTGATGACGACGGCCACCGTCTCCACGCTGCTCAATGACCTGGCGCGACGCGCGCAGATCAAGGTCAGCGGTGCCGAGGTGAGGTTCACCCCGCACGATTTCCGTCGGATCTTCGCGACTGAGGCACTTGCCAGCGGCCTGCCTCCACATATTGTGCAGGTGCTGATGGGGCATGCCAGTCTGGCGACGACTCAGGGATACGCAGCGATTTATCCCAGGGACGTCATTCGGCACCACCGCACCTTCATCGAAAAGCGACGGGTCATTCGGCCCACCGAGGAATACCGCGAACCGACCGCCTCCGAGTGGGACGAGTTCGAGGCCCACTTTGTGCAGCGCAAGCTCAGCCTGGGCAGCTGCGGGCGCGCATATGGCACAGGCTGCCAACACGAACACGCCTGCCTGCGCTGCGCGCTCCTCCGTCCCGACCCAGCCCAGATCGGAAGACTCCAGGACATCATCGACAACCTCCAGGAGCGCATCGTCGAAGCCAAACAACACGGCTGGGTAGGGGACGTCGAAGGACTGCGCGTGACTCTCAACAGCGCCGAGCTGAAGCTCGCGCAAATGTATAAGCTGCACAATCACCACGACCGAGAAGTCGTCGAACTCGGAACACCCCGAATCAGGAACGTAAAGGAGGCCAACGATTCACAGGATGACTGACTGAAATATCCAAGCCGATGAACCGGTGCCAACGCCCCTATAGCTTCGGGCCCATCCCTCCCTGTTCTGACTCAGGCTCGGCAATTTCTCGTCCCTCTCGCCGAGCAGCAAAGCCAAGAGGCACGAAAACAGCAGCGGCGATCGTCATGACAATCAGAAGAACTGGCCAGAATCCCAGGTAGTTGGATAACAGAATGCCTCCAACGATGACAGGGGTTGGCAGGATGACAGATGCCTTCACGAACCGCTTCGTTTTCGGCCCCATGCCTGCGTAACGGTCACTCACGGTCATCCCCTTCTTATTTCAATGCAATGGTCCTCCAACCGGAGCGTGGCTTACAAGAGTTGGCTGGACAATGTGAAGGACCGCTCTGCTCGCTTGGAGGGCGCGACCAATGAAGCTGGCCACGGAATTCTTCGAGGCATGGAGCTGGGGGTGTCCCACCCTCAGTAGTCCGGATAAGAAGACCCGGACCGCCCGGCGCATCGCCTCCGGATCGCCGAGCGACTGAAAATGCGTGTCCATGTCTATCGCGGTCGGCAGGGTGAATTCTTCTCGGATGCTTTCCCAGATGTGCTCCGGGACAGCCGGCCAGACCCGCTCAGCCCTCACATTCGACGCAGTAGGCATGGCCGTCCTTCTCGCGCGCCTTCTGAGAACGGTGGCGGACCAGGAAGCACGAGTAGCAGGTGAACTCATCGTCGGCCTGCGGAATGACCTGGACCACAAGCTCTTCGGCGATGAACTCGCCGCCAGGGGTCAGGCCGTCAAAAGTGTCAGCCTCGTCGAGTTCCTGAACCACGGACTTGGCATCCGGGGCTTTGGCGGATTTCAGGGCCTCCAGTGAGTTTTCCTGGGACTCCTTGACCTCGGTGCGCAGTTCATCGTAATCGGTTGCCACGGAGGTGCATCTCTTCTCTGTTGAGGGGTTACCGGTCCTGCAACGAACAGGACATCGGAAGAATTCCCCTAAAGAGCCCGGCGGTTGCCAGCCTCTCTGCTGCCGCCCTGTCCTGCTGAAGCGTTGTGAGCGGGTGGATCGGATCCCTAAATCTAGGTCGATAAGTCCAGTATGGCCGGGAATCGAGAGTCGGATGCTGGAGTCACCTCACATGGTCTTGTGGGACAAAGATGAATGAGAAGATGGGTGCATGATCGACCTCGCGAACGTCACCGTCAGGGAGTACCTGCGTGTTTCCCAGGACCGCTCGGGCATCGGCAAGAGCCCAGACCAACAGCATGACGAGATGGAGCGCGAGTGCCGAGCGCGGAGCTGGCGGCTACACCCGGTTCCATATCGGGATGACAACCGCAGCGCGAGTCGTTACGCCCGCAAGACCCGTGAGGGCTTCCTTGATCTCATGGCCGACCTCAAAACGGGGACCTTCGGTGCCGATCTGCTGGGCATCTGGGAGTCTTCCCGAGGATCCAGACGCACGAGCGAGTGGTTGGAACTCATCGATCTGTGCATGGAGCGGGACGTCAAGATCTGGGTTCTCACCCACGGCCGTGTCTACGACCCGAACAACGCTCGCGACCGCCGAAGCTTGCGCGAGGACGCCTCCGACGCTGAGTACGAGAGCGACAAGTCGTCCGAACGACTGCTCCGCGACGTCAGAGCCAATGCCGAGAAGGGTCGCCCACACGGCAAGCAGATCTACGGATACCAGCGGATCTATGACCAGGAAACGCGGCAGCTGATCGAGGTCATCCCTCATCCCGAGCAAGCACCGATCGTCAAGGAGTCCGCGCGGCGGGTGCTGGCCGGTGAGACGTTCTACATGATCGCTAAGGATTTCAACCGCCGCTCCATCCCGCCGCGTCGGAAGGCATACCGACAGCAGCGCCAGAACCTGGGATGGACGGCTGTCGCGATCAAGCAGATGTTGGGGATGCCTGCCTATGCCGGGCTGCGGCAGCATCAGGGTGAGATCCTTGGCAATGCAATTTGGCCGCCGCTCATCGACGAGACTGCGTGGCGGAAGCTGCAGGTGCTCATGAACCCTGAGTGGAGAAAGCAGACGAACGTCTGGCCAGCGAAGCACTTACTTTCGGGAATAGCAGTCTGCGGCGTGTGTGGAGCGGGCACTCGAATCGGCAAGCAGAATAAGGGCCGGAAGCAGTCGGACGAAGACGGCAATCTCCTCCCTCGCCAGCACTACAACACCTACCTTTGCGTCGGTGTGCCCGGCAGGACCGGTTTTCATGTTGCGATGAAGGAGACGCACCTCGATGCCGTCGTGATTGAGCTCGTGCTTGCGTGGATCGAAAGGCCCGACTTCATGGCCCGCATCGGGCAGCAGGATCGGGACGTCGATTCTGAGCGCAAGGCGCTCCTAGACGAGATCGCGGATCACAAACGGTGGCTCGAGCAGGTGCACGCCGAGGCCGAGCGCCGCAGGGACCTCAGCTACCTCACGCGCCAAGAGGACATCGTGCAGCCGAAGATCGACGCGGCCGAGGCCAAACTGCTGCTGCTGGCCGACGTCGATCCGGTGGTGCTGGAGCTGGCCCGTTCGGGTCGTGTCCGTGAGATCTGGTCGGAGCGCGAGGAGGCCGGCGACCTGGACTGGTGCCGCCATGTCATCCGCGCGGTGGCCACCCCCAAGATCATGAGGGCCGCAAAGAAGGGCACCCGAGGCGTGGACCCTGACAGGGTCGTGATGGACTGGCGTTGACCATTCCCGACTGGTTCACGAGTCGCTTGCCTTTCGACTCGTCTATCAAATATCATTCAAGTCATGAGTACAAAGGCGAGCGAGAGAGCCGCATTGCTGCGAGGCGTCCGCGTCGCGAGCACAGGCGAGTCGTTCGCCGAGTGGTGTAAACGGACGGTGGCAGAGGCCCCCGCACCCACTGACGTCCAGGTTATGAAGCTGATAGGGCTGTTCACTCAGGCACTGGACAAACCAGTTGTTGTGGTGGAGGGCGATTATGTGCAACTCGACGATGATGACCGTGCGGCAGCCTGAGACGAGCCAGCAGTCACTCGACTCGTCAGTCGAGTCAGTTCTCCTCGAATGGCAGGCTTACCTTTTCATCGCCGGGATCAATGGGCGACCCCGGTGGAGCCGCTGTTGGGTGGTCCTGGTAGAGAGCGTCAGACGCATGTTCATCGTAGGTGCTGGATAGACCCGTGCCAGTGGTCCCGAGGACTTGCTCCCAGTTGAATGCCATGTGCACGACTTTATCGTTCAGCTGTACGCATGAAGGATCTTGGCGACACGAGCGTTGAGCTCGTCCGCCCGGCTGAGGATCCCGGCTTCCTCTTCCAGACTGATGTGCCTGGCGGGAGTGGCCTGAACAGGTTCGGTCTGCGGGAACTCGACGACAGGGGCCACGGCGAACGGCACGAGCTGCTCCCCCACAGCGCCATGGCTGCCGTTGCAGTTGACCCGGCCTGGGAGATGCGCCGGGAGGTTCTGCAGAACCCTGAGCACACCCGCGGAGCTCATCGCGGACACGGCAGTCTCCGTCTTGAGCAACGCACTAAGCATCCGCGAGCTTCATAGTTCCGGCGCAAATTGGATAGCCCGTACAGCCGAAGAACTGGCCGTAGCGCCCTTTGCGTTCCTTCATGGTGCGCTTCTTGCATTTCGGGCAGACCACCGGGGTGATGTCATCGCCTTTGGCGGACCGGATCTTGAGGGCTCGGTCTCGAACCAGTTCGAGGAGGAATGCTGATTCTGCGCCGCTGCGGGTGACCAGGAGCGCGGAATGCCGCGCGCGGGTCAGCGCGACGTAGAACAGGCGTCGTTCCTCGGCAAACGGGTAGGGATCCGGTGCCGCCATGGCCAGCTGCAGGAGTCGATCGTCCTCGATGGTGCTCGGGAAACCGCTTCTCTCAAGGCCGAGGACGACCACGTAGTCGGCTTCTTTTCCCTTCGAGGCGTGGACGGTGTTGAACTGGACGGTCAGATTGGCATACTCCGCGTCCAAGGCTGAGGTCACATCGTCCTTGGACCGGGTGTATCGGCCGAGCAGCAGGGCCGTTGCCGGCCCAGTGAGCTCTGCATCAAGGTTCATGAGGTGTTGTCGAACGGCCGATCCGTAGTGGCTGCGGTCCCGCACGCTGACTGCGAGTATGGTCTCGTCAGTATCCGGCGCTGAAGATTGAACGCTCTTGGATATCTGAACGGGGTTCTTCATCACGAACCCGCCGGCAGCGTCGCACAGGGACTGCGGGGACCGGAAAGTGCGGTCCAGCCAAATCGTTGATCCCGCGCCAAACCAGTCATCGAAGCGGGTCATCACGCTGAGGTCTGAGCCCGCGAATCTGTTGATGGACTGCCAGTCGTCGCCGACTGCGTACAGGTAGGTGTCGGGTGCCTTCAGCAGCGCCCGCACCAAAGCCGCTCGCGCAGCGCTGGTGTCCTGCATCTCATCTACCATGACAACGCGATACGGGCTGGTCCACCGGCCGGATTCGACGTGATCGGTGGCGAGGTTCAGCATGTCCTCGAAGTCAATCTGGCCCGCGGCTCGGAGCCGGCGGTCCCATTCGGCAAGGATGACGCCGTACAGGCGGGTGAAGAGCCTGGCCCGCAAGGTCCGGTCGGCCCGTTGTGCGAGTGTGTCAGGGTCGAGGCGGTTGCCCTTCGCGTGGGCCATGAAGGACCGCATCAGCGCCACCATCGCCTGGTCGGTGATCGGAGGCTCCCCGACCGCTTCCCGGTACGGGTCTTCCTTGAGCTGGATTCCGTGCCTGCGAAGCTCCTGTTCGAGATGGTCGAACCCGGACCCGTCCCGGATGGTCGCCGATGTCGTCTCGATCAACTGGGTACTGAAACGCGTGTGGGTCTGACGCCGCCACGCCATGCTCTCGGCATACCCGTCGAAGTGGGGCGGCGGGGTGCCATCGGGGCCGAGCGCCCAGTGCTCATGCCACACATCGATGTCCGGGTAGTAGAAGTCGGGCTGGTACTGACGGTGGTGCGCGTCCGCGACATCGTGCGCGTACGGCCGCTCGTACTCATACCGGACCCCGTTCAGGAAGAGCCAGTTGGCAATCATTACCTCTTCCTGGCTCTTCACGACCTCCCCGGCGAGAGTTCCGAAGCCGTTATTGCCGGTGTTCCGGTCCGACCTCTCAGGATCAGCTTCATCCCCGAGGTCCGGCAGCTGCCGGCCGAAGACGAGCCGGAAGAGGTCCCAGTCCCGCCGAAAGGCCGGGTCCTGGTCGCGGAGGACGTCCACGATCCTCGCGAGCCGCCCGATGCCATTGTCAGTGGCAAGGTCGTCGGGGAGGGACGGCTTGCGGCCAGTGGCCTCGCCAACGACGCGCAACCCGAAGGCATGAAACGTGCTCGACGCTACCCCGGCACCATCGTCGCCGAGGCGGGAGACGAGCCGGTCCGAAAGTTCACCGGCTGCCTTCTTATTGAAGGCGAG
This sequence comes from Arthrobacter rhizosphaerae, assembly GCF_023062595.1. Taxonomy (GTDB): domain Bacteria; phylum Actinomycetota; class Actinomycetes; order Actinomycetales; family Micrococcaceae; genus Arthrobacter; species Arthrobacter rhizosphaerae. The sequence goes on along the minus strand of NZ_JALLAN010000001.1, from coordinate 303,832 downwards.
AGCGAGGATCTCAGCTGGTTGTGCGATGCCGCGCCGTATCGCGTACCCGGCGCGTGCAACCATCGTCGAAGTCTTCCCGGAGCCCGCGGCAGCGATCACGCGCACCCGGTTTTCGAAGCAGACGGTCGCCCTTGTCTGCTCGTCTGTCAGTGGGGATTTCTCAACCGTGCGGAAGAAGTCCGCCAATTCGTTCTTCTCCCACTCCAGGAATGCTTCGTTCCGCTGAGCTGCCCACGCAGGTAAGTCAGTGGTACAGCAAGCCTGGACCGCGGCACGCTGGTCCTCGCGTTTGTCCCTGGGAAGCCCGGAGAGCCTCGGATCGCTGTCGGCAGCCAACCACACAGCGACGTCTGGACGGGAGCCTTCGACCGTGGCGATCGTGTCCTGGTCCGCCCATCTGGCTCGGTTCATCACATCTTGTACCTGGGACCACCACAGGCGGGCTGCCTCGCCCTGCTCCCCAGCCCTTGAGAGCAAAGCTATGAGATGTCGCCGTTCTTCTAGCTCAGAGCGGTACGCAGCAGCGACTTCCCGCACCGCGCGGCGAGGGAGCCCGGTAAGTACGGTTTCTGTTCGGTGGGCGAGACTGATGACGATCCGTCTCGAGCCCTCATCGACGGCGAGCTCGTGGATGTCCAGTACATCGACCGCGAGCTCTTGTGGAATTCCGCGGACATGGAGACTGCCCTCGCCGATCGACAGCACCCATGACCCTGCGCCGATGAACATTCGAGCCCACCAGCCTGGCTTCCATTCCGTCATGCTCCCCCTGCCCCGAAAATACTTGATAACCAGCCATTGGCCGCCTTCACACGGTATCAGCGGGGAATTGCCGGCCTCGTCGCGGTCGATTTAGAACCCGCTATTCCCGCTCGTCTTCTCAGGTTCCACATGCGGTTGTTCTATTGACCGGGGATTTCTTGGCAACGCAGGCTTTGAACGACGAAGGCGCGCAGTTCCTCATGGCTTTCGATAGGTGGTTCTCGATCGTTCGCGTGCTGATTCCAAGACGGGCAGCGATCTCCTGGTTGCCGCCACCGGAGCCAACCTGAGGCCTGGCTCGATAGCGTGACACTGCTTTGCTTAGCACCGGCAACACCATTCCGTCGGCTTTGGCCGACAGCGCAAGTGATCCGCTGTTAGGCCTGCTCGGTGTCGGGCTCTCCGTCGTCTTCGATCTCCCCGGCGGCGATGCGTTCCGCGGTGCGCCGATAAGCCTCACTGACATAGTCTTCGATGTCCTGGCGGCCGATACGCCACATGCCCCTCCCGCCGACCTGAATGGCGCGAAGCTCACCTGTCTTCAGCAGTGCCCGGATCTGGCTGTGGGACACGTTGAGTTCCTCGGCTGCCTGCTCGATGGTCAGGAATCGGTGCTTCTTGGGTTCTTCGGTCACCGGTTCATCCTGTGTGCGGGCAGCGGCCTAAAGTCCGTTGAATCCCGCGCCCACTCGCCGGACGTTCACGCCCGCTACAGCCCGCCGCCGCCCTTCCACTCTTCAGGCTTCACCCGCTTGATGCTCGACGAATGCGCCCAACCCACGTGGTATTTGCCGGATGAGTCGAGCCATTCAATCAGGCCATAGTTCCGGGTCCAGCCCACAGCTTTGCCGTAGATGCCGCTCACGTAGACCAGGGGCCGGCCATACTTCGGGAACTCTCTGATGGGAGCCGGGTCATCAATCGGTCGGCTCTCTTCCGCTTGGATCCGGGCGAACATACGCTCAGAGTCCTCAGGAGTACCTCGCTTGATCACGGCTTGATTATAGAACATATGTTCGAACATCTTCGACTGTGAGCCTCGAGCCAGCTACAGGGCTCCATCACCTTTCATCATTTGCTGCGCCAAACGAATCGGATCATTGGGGTCCTGAGCCGACACAATTTCATTGAGCTTCGATGTTAGGTAGGCGCGAAGCTCGCGGTCCCACTCAAGTGGCGACCCGTCAAAAGAAGTCGGTCGTTCTCTGCCCGCATTTTGAATGGCACAAACGACTAGACCGTACATCTCCTGTGTGGAGTCGAGGATGAAGTCCCTTAGGGCCGCGTGTTCGGATGCGCCTAGATCGCCGTGCTGGAGGTGATGATTGCTATGTTGAAGCAAGCAAAGGCTTTGTCCCGCGTATGAAATGTACTTCTCAATGAGCCATTGACCATCCACTTCGTCATTGGTCATGTAGGTCCTCAAGGAGTACCGGTAGAGCATGGGTTGAAGGTACTGCTCCATAAGCGGCCACAGCATCCGGGGGTTGTTGCCGTTTTCAAAGTACCTAAACGACAGCTCTTCCATGGCTGCGTCAAAGGCTGGCAGAGAACGCGCATCCGCAAGGTCAGGTACTCGGATGGCTGGCCTTGACTCCTGGATATTCGTGGGATCTGAGCGCGGCGGTATGCGGCCTGATGATGTTGATTGCAGGCTAAGAGTCAGGGCTTTGTCAAGGATCCGAAGTAGCTCGGATATGCCGTCCATCGCTTCCTCACGAAGGTTTGGGGGAAGATCCTCCAGCCATACGGCCAAGCGCATTCGTTTGCCGTCATCGAACCGGAGCGAGGCAATGAAATTTTTCGACGGCCCTTGACGGTCGATATGGGTGAGAGCTGGAGCTGAGTAGGAAGGCATCAGAACGGAGCACTGCCGGAGGTCGCCCAGTTGTGCAAGTACAGGGCTGCCCTGGGCAGTATCTGCCGGAAGGAGATCGCTTTCCTCGAAGAAACCGATGACGCCATCCTTGGTCAGGATCCACCCATCCCATCGCCGCTCATCTTCTCCTTCGCCGAGAACATAAGTGGCCGGGACCATCACCTCGTCCCCCGCGAAGGACGGGTCGAACGTCTCGAAGTAGCGCAGCGCTCCTTTAACCAGCGACTCTGATTCATACCCCACCGTTCCCGGTGGATAGCCAGAGTTATACAAGGTCTCGCCGGACGCGCCGAAAATCTGAGCGCATAAGCCCTGGACCAGGCCGGCTTTGGCAAAGGGGTCCTGGTCGATCTTGAGTTGCTCCTCGTACTTGCTGATCAACCAGGCCGCTTCTGCTCGTCCAACTATGGGTTGGGGAACGCCGGGGATCCTGCTGTTACGAGGCAGGTAGGCTACCTGCCCCATTGCGATAGCAATAGAAGACGGCACCTCCAGCGCCTCAAGGCGACGTCGGACATCATCGGCTGCGCCGTCCAGGATCCTCCCCATGGTCATATGATCCAACCCGAACGATTCAACAACAACCCTGACGTGCAATGCTCTTTACCCCACAGTGGACGAAATCAATGCCTGGTGCAGGCGGACTCAACACGACCAGATACGGCGCGGAGGATTCTGCCCCGGTCCTGCTCGGTGCAAAACCGGATTTTAGGCCAGCGCCCCGTACGACGTCGTAGCCGGGCGACTTCGCCAGCTTGTACCGCCCAGTCTTGTCGCGCAGGCGGATCCCGCACGACGCGGCGATTGAGTTTGACGGCGACTCGAAAGGCAACACTGCTGGATTTGTGGCTGTCGTCCCGGGTTGACCGATAGCGTGTGACGGAGGACGTCGTAGTCGAAAGGTGCATGCAGTGGATACTCATCCTCGAAGCCCGCGAGATCTTTTCGAGGGTCGTCGCCATTTTGAGATTCCCGCATTTCAACGCCCCTATGTCTGGGATGAGGAGAGCCAATGGGCCCCTCTGTGGGACGACGTGGTCCGCGTCACCGAGAGCTATCTTCTTGACGGGGGCAAGCCCCCAATTCCCAATCACTTCCTGGGTGCGGTCGTTTATGAGTCGAAGCCACCATCTGCCGGCGATGTGACACGGCATGAGGTCATCGACGGCCAACAGCGCATGACGACACTTCAGCTCTTGCTTGATGCTGCACATGAAATCGTCGCCGGGCGGGGACACCAGACGGAAGCGGATCAGCTCGAAGAGCTCATTCTGAACAAGGCGTTGACCTTCAAAGGCCGCATCGAACGCTTCAAACTCTGGCCATCCCAGGCGGATCGAAGCGCCTTTGCCCATGCCATGGATCCGGAGGAACCGCGGGTCGAGGAGCATCGAGTCATCGAGGCCCACGACTTTTTCCGGCGCGAAATAGAACAGTGGCTGACAGGAACACCGGACGAGGAAGGGATCGTCCCACCCGGCACTGAAGAACTCCGTGCCAAGGAACTATGTTCAACGCTTGAACATCGACTCGTCGTCGTCGCCATCGACTTGTCAGGACATGAAGACTCACAGCTGATCTTCGAAACGCTGAACGACCGGGGCACACCCCTGCTGAAAGCGGACCTCATCAAGAACTGGGTCTTCCGCAAGGGCGAACAGATTGGTGCTGATGTGGACAAGTGGTCCAGGACGCACTGGGCCGACTTCGATACCGTATGGTGGCGGGCTGAAATCTCCCAGGGCCGTCAAATTCGGTCCCGTGTGGACATCTTCCTGCAGTACTGGCTCACGATGCGTTTACAGGAAGAAGTCAAAGCGGAGTTGGTGTTTAGAATTTTCGCGGACTACGCAGGGTCACGACTGACTACGCCCCTTGGCGCGGAAGCCTTGCTGACGGAACTGCGGAAGGATGCCGACACCTACCGGGGCCTCAGCGAACTGGACGTAGGAACGCCCGAAGGACGGTTCCGCTCCCGGGTTATAGAAACGATGGAGCTGGCGGCCACCACTCCCGTCTTTCTCTGGCTCCTCTCCGAGAACCATTCGGTTCCCCGTGACCAGTTGCGGATAGCACTGGATGCAATCGAGAGCTGGGTTATTCGCCGTACACTCCTGCGGAAGACCTCCAAGGATGTAAATCGCTTCATGGTGGCCACCTTGAAGTCGCTCGGAAGCGTTGATGCTCGCGAAGCCGGAAGCGCCATCCGGGACTTTCTTTCGGAGCAGACCGCGGAGACCCGTTACTGGCCTTCCGATCAGGAGATGCTGACGACCCTTCCTGATGTGAAGCTCTACGGGAACATCCGCCAGTGGCGACTCCAGGTAGTCCTCCGTGCTGTGGAACAACAACTTCGCAGCCAGAGCACGAAGTACGAAGCAGTCGAGCTTCCATGGGGATTGGAAATCGAGCACGTTATGCCGCAGGGTTGGCGAACTCACTGGGATCCGCAGCCAAGACTCACGCCTGAAGAGGCCGCTGTGCGTGACCGGGTCGTAAATACGATCGGTAATCTCACGCTCGTGACCAAGTCACTGAATGGTTCGCTATCCAACCGTCCGTGGACAGATAGCGACGCCGCTGGACTCATCGACGGCGGTGAGTCAGGCAAGGGCAAGCGAACGCTGCTCGACGCCTTCAGCCTTCTGGTGCTCAACAAGGAAATCATCCAGGGACACATCGATCTCTGGACTGAAGCCGACATCAAGGAGCGCTCTGTGGCCCTGACCAAGGCAATCACTGAGATTTGGTCCGGTCCCTCAATGGAGATCCAGGAAGCGGCCTACGAAGCGGCAAGAGCTTAGTGTTCCGGCAGCTTGATCTCGGTGTTGGTGGCGAGGTCGATGAGTGTGCCGTCCGTATCGGTGATCGTGGCTATGCCCTGTTTGAGAGCAGCCTTTAAACACTTCTTGCAACCACTGAGGAGAAATCAGGCGCGGGCCACGAACCGGGAATTCTGACCGCATAGCGTCGTGGTGGGTGCAGACTTCAAAGCCAGGTGAGTGGAAGTACCACCTACTGTTATGACCACCATGACATCCTGCGTGCGTTTCCAATCCGGGCCGTACGCCTCATTTGCGAGGATGTTCGGCAGACTGTTCCGGATCGTGATGGGCTCGGATTCAGACATGGGATCATCCTATGCGGGAGGACCGTCTCTTACGGAGAGGACCGCCGGAGGCCTGACTCAGTCGTAGCCGCTAAATATGCAAAGTCAGGCCTGCAGGGGTTCGTCGCAGGCTTTGCAGGCCTTCCGGCCACCGACGCCGGCTTCTTCGACGACCAGCAGCCGTTTGGGGTTGTCGTCCCAGACGTTGCCCACTGAGTTGCACCAGGCCGGGTGATAGACCTTGCCGGAGCTCACCACGTAAACCTGGCCCGGTCCTACTTTGGGTGAGCCATCGCTGCGGCGGGACGCTGGTTCGATCGCGTGCAGCTCGCCCAGTTCTTTGGACTCCTGCTTGGCTTTTGCTGCCGCCTGCCAGGCACGGCGTGGACGTGGTGTCATTGATCGATCAGTTTCTGTTGAGGCCGAATTGTCGTGTCATCAGCGCGTCCTTGTAGTGGGACTCAGCTGAATCCACCTCTGTGGAGGGTGTGCTGGGTCCGAACACGCGAAGAAGGCTGAAGACAAAGTGCCGGGCGTGGTCTGTCTTGGTCGTTTCTCCGGCTGCGCTGTCGTAGGCAAGTTCGCGGAGTGCGACGTTCCCGCCGTGGCCGTCGCGCGCGTAGCTCGTCCACCGTCCGAGAATGCGCTCAGCACCATCCGCCTTTCCAACGTATTGCTTGCCGTTGGTGGAGTCAGTGATGAGGTAGATGCCCTGCACTTCCTTCAAGGCAGTGCGCCAATCGGCGTAGCGGGGGCTCTCTACCATTTCGCAAAGTCGGTGGTAGGTGAGCAACACCCCGTCGAATCCTGGGAACGGTTCCTTGTCTCGGTCTGCGATCTCCAGCACGGGCAGGTTCGCGGCGCTGGCGGCGCGCCGGTGCCAATTCCGCGGGCTGTCCCATTCGATCACCAGCCGGTCATTCAAAGGCGCAAGGAAACGTGACAGGCGCAGGTCGAAGGACCGGTTCACGTCAGTGCGCTCTGCGACCACCTCGCCGTGGTTCTCAAAGGTGCCCCAGAGCCGGGAGCGACGTTTGCCGTCGGCGATGAGGATCACCCAAAAACGGGGAGGGTCCGTGGGGAATTGCCGGGGTGAGAGACCCTGCTCCCTGGTGTAAGCGAGGACCAGTTCCTCCGTCAGGTCTTCGGGACCACGCAGGGCGGTCGGGTCGCCGGGCCTGAAGGCATGGCGGATCAGCAATACATCCTCCAGCCGGACGGCCGGGTCGCGGTCTGCGCCCATGCCAGTCAGTACATGACCGAGAGTGAGGGACGCGCGCGAAGCCGGCACCAGTGAATCCGCAGCTACATCGAGAACAAGATCAGACACTGAAACACCTTATGTCACCAACCGGGCGCGGTGGCTTAGTGGCCCGTCCCTTGGTTGTGTCCGGAGGGGATGTGCGGCGGTTGCCTGCTCGAGCCGAGCCGTCGCTGTCCTGAATTGCAGCTGGCCAAATCGGGCGTCAGTCTTGGAGCATGACGACCACGAAGAGCCCAGGTGACGAAGAAGACAAGATCCTGGCTGATTTCAGAACAATGATCGAAAAGTTACCGCCGCTGCCTCCGACTCCGATTGATGACTGGAACCGAGATGACGAGGCCGCGGTCCGTGCCGTCGGCATCGCGTGGGGGTGGCTTATGCGAACCCTACGCACTGCCGAGGCCATCAGGCTCTTAGAACAGCGCGGATTCGGCGTCGAGTGCGCTCCGCTCCGACGCTCCGTCGTTGAACACGTCATCAGGCTCCACTGGGCCACCACCGTCGACACCCGCAGATTCGTCGAAGCAGCATTGAACAAGCGCAAACATAGCTTGGGCAACATCACACTTGCGGCAGAGGCCGGCACCCCTCTACCCGATGGCGCGCTGGATATCATCGAATTACTAAAGTCCGAAGCGGATCCCGGATCGGACAGCGTCTCCTTCAAAGACCTCAAGTCCTTGATGAACGACATCCCCGATTACCAGATTCTTTTCCAAATCTGGCTTACGGACACCCAAGAATCCCACGCAACGCTGACCAGTTCAGAATCCTATGCCGAGTACGACCCTGATGAGCCCGGAATGCATCTTCACATGGAACCAACCCCTCACAATCGCTTCCGTGCGATGCTGCCAAGCTTGATGCTGCTAGGCACCGAGGCCTTCGTGCATCTGGCCGGCATGGCAGACCAGTTGACGGAACCGCTTGCTGACATCCGGGATCGCGTAACGCAATTGGGAACCGCGCAAAACTCAGCCACCGAGCCTGGGTAAGTCTGCCGGACACGTTAGTAACGCGCTGCGCTCACGCGTCGTCTCGGATGTAAGTTATGCCAAAGGCCTTGACTTGCCGATATTCCTGAAGCTTAGTGGCAAGTTCGAACGCATCGCCCGTGATGTACTGAAAGATGTCCAACCCGCGGCCGAGCAGGATCCTCCATCCGGTGTCGGTGAGGATGGACCGATCATGGATAGCGCCGTCGAAGACGATGTCGACGTTGATGCCGGCGACAGAGGCTCCCTGCTTGACCTTCAGCAGTAGTTCGTACTGCTTGCGGAGCTTGTCTTGTCCCTCGGTGTTCTCAGAAGTAACGAGCCGGACACTCACTTCGTCGGCCGCGTCCTTGGTGGCCGCGATGCACTCGATGAGTTCCATGAGATTACGGGCCTGGTGGAACTGCCGGATGTAAGGGTCAGTTATGGTGATCTGCGTGGCTCCGCGCAGGTACGGGACCAAGAGAGTCTCGAAGGAGATTCCACGCTGGTTCTCCTGGAACTCCTGGTGACCCTCAAACAGCGGTTTTATGGTGGCTGGCGAGGGCGCAATTGGTTGACCGTCTTCCGCAGAAGCCGCGGCGTGCCCAGTTGGATCGCCCGTTGCCTCCTCCGCGTCAGTGCTTACGCGGCGCTCACGGTAGTAGTACGCCGGGTACTCATCCTCTTCAAGCGTAGAGACTGAATGCCATGTACCGGCCTTGTCGAGGTAGCCGAACTTTACGTTTGCCATCGTTGAGTCGATGCGGAGGATCTGGTCTTTGACGCGCTTGCGGCCCTCGATGGCGAACTGCAGGATCTCTTCGATCTCGTCGGCCGAGGCTTCTCCGTGCGGGTAAAGGATTTTCATTAGCCCGGAGAAGGTCTTGTGGATGCCGTCGCGATCTCGCGTCGAAATGTCCGATGAGAGTGTGAAGTGCGACTGGTAGCGGTCGGAGTAGTCTGCCGAACGCATCGACTTGAGCACCTCGGCGATGTAGTCGACAACGAACCCATACCCGTTGGAGAACATCTCGCCGCGGATGGTGTCGACCTCCCAGCCTGGGATGTAGTGGTGCAGGCGGTCAAGGTACGCCGAGTCGTGGTAGCTTTCGGGAAGCTCGTCGAACAGATCAGAGTGTTTGAGCATGTAGGGCACGGTGTGCGAAGTGTTGCCGACGAACACCATTGACGCCTCCGCGCCGAGCGTCTCGACGCCGCGGGAGAACGACTTGTTCGCCATGTAATTCTTCATGATGTCGACGAGCGCCTTGTCGGTGCGCTTCTTCTTACCCGCGAATTCGTCGAACGCTACGACATCCCAGTAGCCGACCAGCCCGATGCGGCCGTTGGAGTTGTTGACGAACAGCTTTGGGACGGTGACCTCGCCACCGGAGATGAGCATGCCGTGGGGTGAGAACTCAGAGAAGATGTGCGACTTGCCGGTGCCCTTGGGGCCGAGTTCTACGAGGTTGTAGTTTCGCTCGACGAACGGAATGAGCCGCACGAGTTGGATGAGCTTGGCGCGGCGTCCGAAAAGTTCGGGGTTGAACCCGATCGACTGCACGAGCAGGTCAGTCCACTCGCCGGTTGTGAACTCGCTCCGCGCCGCGAGATAACCCTCGAAGTCGAACTTTGACAACTGGATGGGCTTAATCGACCCCAGTGTCCACGGCACCATACGGGCGTCGTCACTGTGGAAATACTCGATGTCGCAGATGCACCACACACCGCCAACGAGCAGCTTCGGGTGGGTCTTTATCGTCGCCGATTCGACGAGTACGCCCTTGATTCCGAGGTTGGCGAACTCGGCCTGGTAGACGTCATCTTTCTCGTTGAGCGCGACCGTCACCTTATCGATGATGCGATGCCGCCCGCGCTCTCGAATCGTGGACTTCACGAGCTCGGACTCGTTCCGGTTCACGTAGTGTTCGGCGAGGATCTTGCGCACCGTGTCGATGCCTGCCTGGATGGTGGCTTCGTCGTCGGATGCCGCGTACTGGCCGAGCAGGTACTCCAGCACGTAGGAGGGCACGATGGCGTTGCCCTTGACCGCCTTCACCAGGTCCTTGCGTACTACAACGCCGGGGAAGAGTTGGTTGATCTTTCGGTCCAGGTCGCTCTGTACAGGGGTGGCAACTGCCAACGCATTGGCCCCAGCGGATGTCTCTTGGCTGACTTCTTCGCTCACGGTAGCACTCTCCTTAGAAGTCGAAATCCGAGCCGAACGAGCGCTTCAGCGTGTAGATCGCCTTGGCGTAGCCGCGCCACTGGTTGGTACCCGGGATGAGTTCTTCGAGCCGGAACTCCACCGCGCGGTTGTTGTAATCGTTCGCGTCCTGGCTGAGCAACATGTGAGCGTTCTGGTAACGGTCTCGCTGGTCCGTCGAGTCCTGATCGAACGTGAGCGAGAGATGGTTCGAGATGAGGGTCTCGCCAACGTACAGGCCAGCGCGCAGCACCAGGGGGTGGACCTTCTCGCTCACCGGCTCTGCCTGGAACAACTTGACGACCAGCTGGCCGGTGGTGATCTTGTCCGACTCGGGCATGATCTTGACGTCCACCGCGCGCACGTCACTCTTGCGCTTCTTGTTGATCGCCAGCACCGGAACTACGACCTCCTGCAAGGCCGCACCGCCGTGGACGAACCGCGAGCCCGCGCCGGGAAGTCGCAGCCGATGAATGGACTTCGGAATCTGCACGTCGAGGTCGCTGCCGAGGCCTAGTTGAGCCGGCGTGAAGGTTCTAAACGCAGGGTCCTCCCTTAATCCGCGGCCCAGGACGTATCGTCGGTTGCTGACCTTGATCTCGTTTCCTTGCGGCAGGGTCGACAGGTAGAAGGACTCCGCGAGTGCCGTGTCTTGGAAAAGGAATCCGTGGTCTGCCGTGATGAGGATGTTGGTCGCGTTTGCGTTCGTCAGACGCTTGACTAGATCGACGAGTTCACGAAGTGTGTCGTCGACTGCTTCGAAGACCTGGCGTTCGGTACCGGCCTTGTCCCCGGTGGCGTCGATACGGTTGTGGTAGACGTACAGCACCTGATGTTGCTGGTACAGCTCTCTTAACTCGTCTCGGGTCAGCGAGAACACGTCCTCGGCCTGGATCGCCTTCCCGTCCACGGTGTCGAGAATCTTGCTTCGGTTTGCGGTGCCGTCTGTGCGTTGACCGTCGGCCAAGACGGGATCGCCGTCCTTGGAGTGTCCGATCGTGGTGTGGGGCAGGAGCGCGGCCATGCCTAGCTGCGTGTAGCTCGGCAGTACCCCGAGCATGGCTTCGAGGGTCGCGTCGTAGCGGTCTTCCTGGCGGATACGTGAGCCGAGTTCGTCGGCCACTTCATACCGCAGGGCGTCCGAGATGATGACGACGGCTTTGCGTCGGCCATCCCTCGTGATGGGCGTTACGTGGTCCGCGAAGAACGCGGTCTGTGGCCTGAGCGCCGCGGAACGCCACAGATCGACGCCATCGACCTGCTTCTGCCAGGCATTGCCCAGTTCGTAAAGGAACTTGTTCGCGTAGAACTTCTCCACCTGGGCGCGCAGCGTCTCCAAGGGGCCGTTGAATTCGGCGGTGCGGGCTGCGTGCGTGAACTGGCGGTAGAGCTGATCGATGCGGAACCAGTCACTCCGGTACCGCTCCAGACCCTCATCAAAGGACTGCATCGACAGGTCTAGCGAGCTGAGCTCAGCCAGCAGTTCGGAGGCGCTGCCGATCGCGGCATACAGAATACGGTATCCCTCGATCCAAATGCTGCTCTGGCGGCTACGGATGACCTCGGTGACCTCACGCGCTGTCAGCGTTCGCTCGGCCACCCCGCGCGCCAGGGCGCTGACGATCTTCCGGTCGACTTCCTCGAACAGATCGCTGCCCAACAGGTCGCGGAAGTTCGAGTCTTCGATGGTGCTGGCGTAGTCCAGATCGCTCGCCGCGCGCTTCGCTAGCGTCGTTAATGCCCTCTGGCTCCGTACGTCGTAGCGCAGGCTCCCGAAGTCGAGCTGGATGTTGCGCAGCTCGCCAGGCCGTTCGGACTTGAATCCGGCGTTGGCCTGCCGAAACATCCAAAGCACAAAGTCTGTAATGCTGGGGCTCGGCGACGTGTAGCCGTAAATGGATCCTGCGCCCTGCCAATAAAACCGGTCGAGGCCGTACTCGACGAGCGATGTGTACTTTGCATTCGCTCCACTGGCGTTCTCGATCAGCAGGGTGCGCGTGATCTCCAGCAAGCTGTGCTCGCTTTGACTGAGGAGGACGGCTGACATCTTGGCTTGCAGCAGTCGGGCGTCATCGTCAGCGTTGAGCATGTTTTTCAACCCCTGCACGCGCTTGGCTGCCCGGAAGAACTTCTCACACGCCTGCACGACCTCACCGATGCCGTCAGCAGTGAGTCCCAGCTCCTGCTGCACGAGCGAGGTCCGGTCCGCGGTGAACACCCCGTGGGCGAGCTCCAGGTCAAGCAGCCAGTTGGCTATCCCTTTCGGCACGGCACCTGAGCGGTAGACGAGGAACTTTGCCTTGGGCTCCTGATGCAGTAGCCGGTTCTTGATCGCGAACTCGTTGTTGGTGACGCGCACTGTCTGCACGCCCTCCAAACCGAGCGTTTCGAAGTCTGCAGCGTACTCGCCCTCGGGGTCGTGCCAGAACACCACCCGCTGAGTCTCGAAGCGTCGCTCTAGGTGGGGCCGGACGGAGGCTGTTTCATTCATCGCTTGCCTCTAGTCCCGGGATCTTCTTTAGGGCGGCACCCAGCTTCGGGTAGTTCGCCTTCACACCGTCATCGAGGTGGATCTGGACCTGCTGGGTGGCGAGCGGGTACAGGACGTCGTGCTCATACTCGTCGAGTTCCAGCAGCACTTTGCGCAGCCGGTCGACTTCCTTCTGCGCGGCAGCCTTCTCGCGTGGTGTGCCGCTGCCCGCGGTGAGGCGCTCGTGGTGATGGCGGCTGGCTTCCAGCTTTGCTTTGAACTCGCGCAGGTACTCGTTGAGCACGGTCGAGACGGTCGACGGCGTGTAGCGGTGCATGTATACCAGCGCGTTGAAAGACCCTTTCGGACTGGAGAACAGCCAGTAGATCGGGCGCTTCTTGTACCGCTGCACATGATCCTTGTAGAAAGACTTCACGAAATAGTCGCGCAAGTCCTTCACGCCAAGTGACTCCGTGACGAAACGCAGGTTCTCCTCGAAGTGCTGCTCTCCGAACGTCACCCGTAGGAACTGCCGGAACCGCGACACGATGTCGTCCTCGAACCAGTCGCCGTCCACGATCGGGATGACGTTGTCTGCATCGGGCATGAAACTTGGTGTCTGCACCCTCGCGAGGTAGTCCTGCAACGTCGCGCCCTGGTCGGCGAGGATCAGGCCGGGTTCGTCGACGCTGTAGCGACCAAACATGCAGCCAACGGCGAAAGAGAGAAAGTGTTCGACCAGGAGTCGAGTAGCGGCCGGCCGATCGCGGAGACGATCGTCGAGGAGGCCAGTGGGGCGCTGAACTTCCAGCGCGAAGGCATCCTCACCAACTCCGCCAGAGGCTCGGAAGTGCGCCTCGATCTCTCGCTCGATCCCCAAGATGGCGTCTTCCATCGCAAGCCGCTCTGCACAGTCAGCCGCAAGAACGTCTTGAGTCTTGAGCAAGGCTGCCCGCGGCCCAAGGTGGAAACTACTGAATGCTGGAGAAGTCTCCAGGCGGCCCCAGATTGCAGTTGCGTGGGCCAGTGCTTGCTCGACGCAGGCGGTCACGAAGCCCGGATCGTTCGGGAAAATAACGGGGATACGACCGACCGGACCCTCGTGATAGTCCAGGGTCGGAGACATAGAGTCAATCAGCTCCCGAGCGATCGGCGTGTTCAGATAGCCAAGCAACCAGCGGAGATCGCTCTCTCGCGAGGGGAACAGCATTGAGCCCTTGGTCTCGAAGATGTATCCACTGGGAGAGAACCGCATCGCGAAGTCGCCCGCCAGGCTCGACCAGGTTGCTCCCTCACGAAAGTAGTAGGCGGTGTTCTGGGCTCGCGACTTGGGCCGGCCGCCTGACTCGGTTCCAAATGTCCTGATGGACTTGCCGTCGTCATACCAGTCGACGAGGTACTCATCGTTACCAGCCCATCGACGTGGAGTCCCTCCCTTCTGCAGAGGGAACCACTTCGCCTGCGACCTTGCAGCCTCCGCGCCGTCGGTTGCGTTCCGATTGGTCCGTGAAACCGACACCTCCCACCAATAGCGAAGGAAGCGATTATTTTCACCGGTCGCAAGGCCCTGGCGCGTCGCTCCAAGCGTCGAGAGTGGAGGGTGGTCGCGGTAGATCGCCAGCTCATCTGGCCGCAACCAGTAGGCGAACGGACTGCCGTCAATGCCAAGGAACGAATGCTGGTTAACGACAAATCTCTGATATGTGGGGTCAAGGAAGAATTGCTCAAGCGCGTCCCTCTGTCTCACTTCGAGTGCGCGCTCGTAGAGCTTCCGATAGGTGGCGGAACAGTTCACGTCAGGCTTGGACCGCAGGGCGACGAATGCCGCCGAAGCCCAGTCAGATCCGAAGACGCCACGGCCAAAATGGACAAGGCTCATGACGGTGTTCTCGGATAGAAATAGACGTCGCCAGTCCGAGAATGACGACTGGAACATCCACCCATGCGGAGAGATGACCCCCCAAGCTCCACCCCTGACACACAAGGACATCGCCCGTTCCATGAACATGTTGTAGAAGTCGAATCTCGTCATCGGGAAATTGCTTTTGGCGAACCGAGCCAGCGCGTCGCCCATGCTGTTGCTACCCATGTAGGGCGGGTTTGCGACAACCACGGAGTAGCTAGGCGATAGGTACTCGGCCTGGAGCACGACTCGCTGCGCCCAGCCGACCACATCGGCATTCAGCAGGTCTCCGTCGTGGTCGAGTTGCGCGACGTGCTGCTTCAGGTGAACGATCATCGCGGGGTCAGGCTGAATCAGAGAGCCGAAGACGTCTGCACGCTCGAACTGGTTCCAGAACGACGACTCCGCGTGTCGATCGCCTCCGGAGGTCAGCAGGAACTCGATCTCGTCGGGCGTGAAGCTGATCGGATCGAGGACGCAGACGTTCTGCTCGACCTGCTGGTTGAAGAACGTGCGCTGCTTCGCACGAGCCTTCATCGTCAGGGCGAACGCTGCAAGCGCCCCGGCGCGTGGGTCGATCTCAATCCCATAGAGGTTGTTGGTGAGGATGAGTGCCGGGATGTCCGACGGTGCGTATCCCTCTTCCTCGTAGATCGCATAGAGCAGGTCGAAGGCGTACGTCAGCATGTGTCCGGACCCGCAGGCAGGGTCGACGACCTTGAGTTCTTCGGGCCTGACGATCTTCAGGAATCCGGTCTCCTCATCGACCGGGGCGATGTAGTAGTCCATCTGGTCGACAAGCCTGGACGACGGGCGGTTGAGCATCCACAGGCGACCAACGGAGTTCTCGACCAGGTACCGAACGATCCAGTGCGGGGTGAAGAGCTGGGTCGCGGCGGGGATTTCGTCGGGGCCGGCCTTCTTGTTTTTCTTGAACCCGGCGAAGACTTCATCTTTCCGCTCCGAGATGTAGAACTGGTAGAGCCAGCCGATGACCTCGACGTCCAGGCAGACCTTTTCGGTTAGCACGATCGCGGCGCGGGCAAGCACGGAGTCGTCGGCGAGCAGGTTTGCGGGGATGAGCAGCTCGGTGTAGTCGCCCTCGGACTCGAACATAAACGGCATCGAGCGGTTCCAGTGTCGGCAGTACTCCGCGAGCAGCAGCGCATAGGCCTCACCCAGTGGGTCAGGACTTCGGCGCGTGCCGTTGAGCAGGCTCGTCACGGTCGTCGCGATTGCAGCGCGCACGATATCGGGGTCGATGTTCCCGCGGTTAGCGTCAGCCAGGATCTCGGGTTGCCCGCCCTCGCGGCCATGTTCGGGCGAGACTACGCCGATGCCCGTGTAGCCGTTGGCGTCCATGAAGCGCAACGCGATAATGCGGTTGAACCATATGTAGGCGACCCTGTCGGCTATGGCGTCGCGGCCCTTGTCACCGCCTCCAGCGCCGTTGACGGCCTTCTCCAGGGCGGCGACGGCTTTGGGCTGCTCATGGCGCAGTTCCTGCGATGCGAGCACGACGGAGATGCGGGCTGACACCTCACGGATGAGTGCAGTGCGAGCCCAGGTGGCGAAGGACTTCAGGGGAGCGGTTTCCATCAGAGTGCGATTCGCTTTCCGTCGTTTAGTGCGTTCAGCAGCGCAATCCGGAGCGCGTCGAGGTAGCGGTCGACGTCCTCGGGGTTCTCGAGTACACCGTGGGCACCGGATACCGTGATCCTCTTGACCGAGACGGTCTGCCTGGCCGGCGTTGGCTCAGGGCTGTCCGTGCCGCCTTTCGGCCGGGCAGAGGACGCGAGCTGGTCGAGCAGCTCCGGATAGGTCTTTTCCTCGAAGCTGTTGCCCTGCTCACGGATAAGTGCGATCTGCCGCTCACTGCCTACGGTGGCGACGATCTGGTCGATTGTGCGAGTGACCCGTTGCTGTGCCTCTTCGATGGCGTTGCTGTAGTAGGCGCTATCGAGCACCTCCGCCTTGCGCCTCTCGATGACTTCCAGGACCATCCTGCGGTTGGCAGCGAGCGAGTTCTCGACCTGCGCGCCGAGGGCGTCTGCGGCGTGCTTGAGCTGGGTCATGCGATTACCGCGGAACGCGTTTGGATCGTCCAGAAGCCGCTGGACGTCGGTGTCGCTTCCTGCTGGCAGATACCTGAGGTTGTTCGCGTTTGCAATCAGCAGATCGGCGGCCTGGTCGTAAATGACTCTTTGGCCGCCGCCCAGGAACGACTGGATTGGGTCTATCACGTTCTCTTTGGCGTCGAGCAGCTCGTCTCCAAGAACGAACTCGGTCAGATACCATTCGTCGGGTTTGCCCACGGCCCGTTCGAGCGATGTGATGGGGGAAGCCAACTGTTCCACGAACGGGTACTTGGACCCGATCACCCGCGCCTTCAGCTCATCGAGCTTTGCCCCTAGCTTCTCGCTGCCGTGCCGGGCCAGTTCCAGCGGGTCTTTCGGTGCGGTCGCCTCGTCGAAGAAGTCAGTGCAGAACTTTCGGAAGGTTGCGACCTTGCGCTCGTCAAAAATCTTCTGCGGAGCAACTACCGCATGCGAGTGCTTTTGCGTATTACGCAGCACCGGCGCAACCTCCGTGCGCTTCAGCAAGTTTCCATCGACCGTGACTGTGATCTTTGAGATGCCAACGAGCCAGGCGACGACGACCTCGATCGAGGCGAGATCCCAGCCGTAGGGCTTGGCCTGGAAAGCATCCACGATGGCCTTGACTGTCACCTGCTCACCGAGGCGGTCGCGTTGCAGGACGAATGAGAGCACCGCGTCGCCTGGGGTAGCGAGCCTCGACAGCGACGGGTCGTTGATGATGTTCGCTTGGTCGGGGTTGGCGAACACAGCGACCTGCTGTTCGCTGTACGTGGACCCGCCGAGCAGGCTGAGCTGGGTGTAGGTGCGGCTGATGAGGTCCTGAAAGCCGTCTGTGACACGCGTGATGGCGTCCTGCGAGGAGGAGGTCACATCGGCGGCATTGATCACGAGGTCCGCCTTGCCAACGGCCCGACGGATGCGCTCTATTAGCTCCTTTTCGCGCTCGACGTTCTGGGCAGCCTTCGAGCGCAGAATCAGTTCCTCGATCGCCGACAGTGAGGTCGTCTGCTTGCGCTTGGTGTATTTCTCCGTTTTGATGAGCAGGCGCAGGTCCGACAGGGCTCGCTCGTCGGGTTCCAGGATGACGCGCAGCTCGTCCTTGCCGGCACTGTGCATCCGGGTATTTTCGGGACCGAATGGGTATTCCGGGGTTATGAAGTGGACGGTCAGCTCGCGTTGCTGCCCGTAGACCTGGTCGTCTAGCTTGTACCCGAAAGCGAAGTCCTGTCCGTTTTTGGCATATCGCAGCTTGCTTGTGCGAACGACGTCGCCGGAGAGGATCTTGAACAGGCGACCGCTGACCTCCGAGGCATCGATGTCGACGTTCTTTATCTCCTCTTCGATGACCTGCTCTTCGTTGGTCAGATACTCGTAGACGTTGCCGTTGCGCTGTACGTAAGTTTGCGTCTCCAGAAGGGTTAGGGCCTCCTGCACCTGTTTCGATAGTGCGGGCAGGTCAAGTCCGAACCGGTCGTAGACGAGTACGGTCAGGTTGCGGGGCGTGGCGTGGAATCCTTCGACGTATTTGACCAGGAACAGAGCCTTGAGCAGGCGCACGGCCAGCTTCGTTAGGTCGGAGTCGGGATCGGGGAGATCTCGCTCGGCACGGTCGATGGCACGTTGAGCGGCGGACTTCAACGAAGCGCGAATGCCCGCAAACATTTGGTCGAACGTTGCGAGCCTTCCGACCTCAACATCCCCGATATCCTTGGCGACCTGCTGGACGACGCCGAGCATGGAGCGTTCACCGACTGAGCTGTTGCGCCCCTCGAACACGTTATGGTCAGAGATGCCCTCGATCGCTGCCTGGAATAACGGGAACTGGTAGCTGACAAATGGGTAGGTGCCGACGAAGTGCGTTTCGTCGGTGTAGTTGCGATACGTTTTAGCGCCGTCTACGAAGTCGAACAGTGTCTTGAAGTTTGCGTGCTGGTCGGCGTAGATCGCGTTCAGCGCTGCCTCGCCGGCCACGTTTTTCTCCAACAGGCGCTTGCGGATGACTTCTTCCACGTCGGCGCTGGTGAGCTTCACTCGTGTGGCGAAGCGGGCCTGAATCTTGGAGAAGTCGTTGCCTTGCTGCCGGGTGCGGTCACCGACCACTTTGTCCATGTCCTCCTGCGAGGTCACAAACACCCATGCTCGTCCCTGGCATTTGGTGTTCAGCGACTCGGCGATGGTCTGGAGGTTGAGCATTAGGTGTGTGTTGGACCCAATGAACTGGCCGACCTCATCGACGTAGAAGTTCAGCCGGAAGCCGGCTTCCTGCTTGTGGAGCCAGGCCTTCACCTCTTCGGCAAAATCCTCGATCGACACTGCGTATGAGTCACGGTATTTGGTCAGAATGTTCGTAGGACTCGCAGAGTTGTCTCCGATAACGGCGGCATAGGCGGCGGCGACATTGGACTCTTCGAGAACATCAAGCTCGCGCCCCTCAGCCCAGTTGATCCCGGCGATCCTTGCGTATGCGGCCTTGAACGCATCGTACTGGCCGCGGTTATCCAGATCTCGCTCGAACCGGGCAACATGGCCCTGGTTGCCGTAGTAGCCGCGGCTCTCGTCGAAGACCTTGACGAATACCTTCAGCAGCGCATCAGTCTGGTCCTTCGTGATTAGCGTGGCCTTCTGGTCGATGTTGAACAGCAGGCTCTTCGCCGGGATCCGCTCAGCCTTGGTCAGCAGCGCCGGGAGGAACGCATCCAGAGCCTTGGATCGGAAGCTCTCCGATACGCGCTCACGCGGGAAGTCCTGACCATCCACGTCACCGAGCAAGTGCGCGAGCATCTTCAGCAGGTGCGACTTACCGGAACCGAAAAAACCTGAGATCCAGACGCCGTTGGCGTTCGTATAGTTCGAATAGGCCTCCAGCAGCAACTCCAGGCCTTTGGCGACCTCGTTGGTCAGAACGTACTCGTCGACCTCAGTACCAAGGTGAGCGGTGTCGTCAGCCTTGATTACGCCCTCGATCGTGCGCTGGACGTCTTTGACGAAAATCTCATTGAGGTTCATTGGGTCAGGCCTCCTGCTGCCGTATGTCTTTTGCACGGTAGTACTGATCGTCGGTGAGCAAATTGAAAAGGACGAGCGACGAGCCCATCGAATCTGATTGCTTGTAATCCCCGGGAAAGAACATGAGCATCGGCTTGCTTGTCACGACGCTCTGCAAGTTATTCAGCACGTTGTGCGACCGGATGTACGGAAATACTTCGCCGATGCCGGTAAGGAAGAAGATGTCAAAGTCGCCGTCGGCGAGCTTCGCGCGGATTGCGGGAGCGATCTTCGTCTCCGGATCGAGAAGGTTTTGTAGGGGCTTCATGAAGTCGGCCTTGTCCTGCTCGGGTTCGAGAGCGATCAGCCGATCCCATACCCCGCGCGCTTTGAGGATCTCCACCGACAGGTCGTAGAGATTAACCTCGCGGACCACGACGCCCTTGTTCGCCAGCCGGTTCTTGATGCGCTTCTTCGACTCCGCGACCGCGAGTGCATCCTCGGGGTCGTAGGGGTAGATGAAAAACGGCACCTCGTTGCTCAGGCCCTCCATCTGGAGAAATCGTCTGCCACTAAGAACGGCAAACAGGTGCTCTTCCTGATTAGCTATCTCAGTCCGCGTCACGACCGGGCCCTGACTGCAGCGTCATCAGAAGTCGGGAAGAACCGCATGTCATTGGGGGCATGCGTCGCTAAGGCAGTGGCGACGCGTTGAGACATCACGGCCTGTTGTATGCGTCCGCCCCCTGAAACAAAGCCCGCCTCAATGAGCATCCGGATCAAGTTTGACCGCAGTTTGCGCCGCGTGGAGTCCTTGAGTTCAGCCAACTCGTTGTGCCACAAAGACTTGCTACGCACGAAGCTGTCGAAGTCGTCATGTGTGAGGGTCGGCGTAAGCAAAAGGAACCGCTCTCGTAGGACCTCCTCAGCGAACTCTCCTATGAGGTCATATCGACGGCAGGCCGCCGCCCACAGCAAATGTCCGCGCTCGGTTGACGTTGCCTCAGTGAGCAGTTCGATCTCGTCGACGGTTAGCACAGCGAGCCGCTGCACAACCTCGCGCGCGAGCCTGGACCCAGAGGAGACCGTGCGGGCTTGCAGTAGGTTCTCCTCAGCGATCACCGTTCGAACTTTTGCCCAGTCGCGTTCGCGCAAGTAGACGGGCGCAACGATCGCGGCCTCACGCATGAGGAGGGCTCCACTGGTAAATGAGAGCGCATAGCGCTGCGTCGTCGCATGCTGCTCAACCAAAGGGAGGCCTCATCTCAGATCTCACGGTAAGTAGGCACTTGGGCACTCGGACGTCAGTTGATCCCGTCACCGGGGTCCTTTGACACGTCGCTGCCGCCGCTGCGGACCCACTCATCGACCTCGCTTGCCTGGAACTTCCAGAGCCTGCCGACCTTGTGGGCTGGCATGCGTTTATCGGTGATCCACGTATAAACCGTGTCTTTTGTGATCCCCAGATGCGCGGCAATGCCATCGGCGGACAGCCATGGTTCGGCCACGGTGGAGCCTCCAGTCGGGATTGGCAACGTCGGATAAAAGCCATCCTAGCTTCAACTGCATGTCTTCTTAGGGTTTGGCTGGGTTTGACCGGGTTAAGCCTGCATGAGTTACGAGGCTTGACCCGCAGATCGTCCGGAACGTCACGTTAGGCTGTCGCAATGACAGAACTCTGGATTGCGTTGGTAGTCGCAGTTGTTGTGGCCGCCGGCGGCCTCCTCACTCTAACTCTTCGCAGGCACAGAAGTGCTAGCCGAGACGACGCCGCAAGAACCACAGTGACGACTGAGACTTCGCCGAGCGAGACCTTGGCACCCGTCCGGGTTCTCCCCGCTTCGGGGCTCCTGGTTCCAGAGGCCGTCTTGTCTGCAACCGGCGCATCCGTCTCGGTCGAGGAGGCGCTTGAGGTCGCTTCAATTCCGATGGCGTTCGAGTACCACCCGATCACCGACATTGAGCTAACAAAGTACAAGTCGGTTCCAGTGAATGCTGCCATTCAGCAGGCACTCACCAACGTCGTCCGTGCAGTGGATCCGAAGAGTGCCACACTTTTCAAGGTAGTGGTGCCGAAGGGTGCCGAGCTTGTTCGCGCGGTTGGCACCAGCGGGTTCCGCGGATTCGCGCGCGGACCCGCCAGTATCTCGGCTCAGGCTGTCCTGTATCCGGTGGGGGTCGGAGGTGCCGCGGTTGCTGGTTGGCCGATCTTGGCAGTGGGTGCCTCGGTGATGGCTCTGGACATGCTCGCTCAGCGGGAACAGAGGGTTCATCAGCGGCGGGTCGAGACAATCCTGGGACGTCAGGAGAAGCGATACGTAGACATGCGTATTGCGGCCCAACGAACGACGGACAAACGACTGTCCAAAGCAATCAGTTCCATGCTCGACGGCGGGCTTCCTGATCTGGACGTTGTTCAGCAAAGTGCCGGCGAGGAGTTCCACAACGCGGACATATTCTTGGAGCAAACCTGGTCTGCCATCCAGTCACTCCTGGAGTCTGGTGTGGGCAGCGGTGCTGTTGACTATCGCAAACTGGAAAAAGCCCTCGGCGGCAAGACGAAAGATCTCGACCATTTCTTTCGCGAACTTCACTTCGCTCGTGCCGCTGTCGCCCTCGGACGAAAAGCGCTTCTCGCCGACGCCGCGAAAGCAGCGCTTGCCGATCCTGGCAACCCATACCTTGCCTTTCGAAAGTCTCTTGAGCGAGACGCAGCGGATGTGAGAAGGGCTGAGAGCCGCGAGGCTCAGGTCACCGAGGCACTCACCACGCTGGAGCTCACTGGTCGTTGGCATAAGACCAAGAAGTCGATGGCTGGCCGGCAGACAGCTTTTCGTGAACGGGTGACGCCTCCACGGATCGATCCGCCTGACACCGTGCAGTACATCGCGCTTCCTTCGGGTGAGATCCATCAGCTCGTGCCAATTGAAGTCCAGTCCGGCGAGGAGTTAGAGGCTCAACATCCGAATGGCGTATCAGCATGATCAATGCGCCGCGATGGGGCAAGGGTTGATCTTGTTCTTGCCTGATCGCGCGGTCGGGCAACAGTTCGTGGGGGATACCGCGCCTTGCATTCGAGAGTCCAATCGGTACATCTCACCCCTCGTAGCGGCGTGGTGGAAAGCCATACGTCGTTCGTGCCGTGAGATGATCGGGCCAAGATCTAGATCCATGCGCCGGTCGGATAACCGCGGTTCGCGCGACGATCAGCAACTGCATGGAACGCATTGCTAGTCGCAGTGGTTATGAGAAGGGTGAGACTGTGTCGACGAACAGTGGGATTGAGTGGACTGAGGTGACATGGAACCCTGTCACAGGTTGCGATCGGGTCGCTGCAGGGTGCGACAACTGTTACGCTCTGGCGCTCGCGAAGCGTCTGAAGGCCATGGGTGCGGAGAAGTACCAGACCGACGGTGACCCCCGGACCTCCGGTCCTGGATTCGGGGTCACGACGCACCCGGCAGCATTGAAGCAGCCCCTTAGCTGGCGTAAACCCAAAATTGTCTTCGTGAATTCGATGAGCGACTTGTTCCATGCCAAGGTTCCGCTCGACTTCATTCGCGACATCTTTGACGTCATGCGCCAGACACCACAGCACACCTACCAGGTGTTGACCAAGCGGGCTCATCGGATGGCGAGGGTGGCAGACAAGCTTGATTGGCCAGACAACCTGTGGATGGGAGTCTCGGTGGAGTCGTTTGATGTCGTCGATCGCATTGACTACCTTCGAGCTGTACCAGCCGCAACACGATTCCTGTCCTGCGAACCGCTCATCACAGCATTGCCGACACTGAACCTTGAAAGCATCGACTGGGTGATCGTCGGTGGCGAGTCCGGTCCGCGCGCACGACCCATGGATCCGACCTGGGCCGAAGACATCCGTGACCAGTGCCTTGAAGCCGATGTGGCGTTCTTCTTCAAGCAGTGGGGCGGGCGGACGCCAAAGGCCAACGGACGCGAACTCGGAGGACGCACCTGGGATGACATGCCGCAACTCGCTGCAGCGTCAGCCTAGCCGGTGGCCTTGCGAATGACGTGTTGGTGGGGCTTGGCTCCTTTGGTAGCGAACTCGATCTCGCCTGACTTCACGAGCGCACGAAGTGCGGCCGAGAAGGCCGTCTCCTTGGCCTCTCCGTAGAGATCGCCATAGACCTCCCGGACGTGTTCGACTACCGCCTTCGGCCGACCGTCCGACACCAAAGAACGCAGGTTGTCGGTGATGTGTCTGATCGCCGAGTCGTGTTCACGTTCGAACTGAACTGCGACAGTGTCCCAGAGCATGCCCTCGCGTTCGTCGGGGTCCGGTCCGAGGCAGTCGATCCATTTTTCCCGTGCCTTTGCCGAAGCAACCCCGAACACCCAGAAGCCATACGGAGCCTGGGTGAGGAAAATCAAGTAGTACACGGGCTGGTGATGAACCTGCCGTCGCACCGGCGCGACGACGCTGCCATAGTTGGTGCCGGCCGCGAGTCGTCGGGCGTACTCGTGTGCGACAGCATCCGCGGCCGCCTCCCAGGAGGTCCCGCCAGAAGCCGCGTGCGCTTGCAATGCCACGTCACGCCACCACTCGCCCCCGCACACTGAGTCCGCTTTGGCGACGCCTCCAAGGTCGAGTTGCCCCTTCTTCAACTGTCCGCCAGCACGGCGAATGAGGTCAGCGTTGAAATTCAGCAGAACCTCCGTCCGAGGCCATGAACCTCGCTTGTGGAGGACGTTCTTGATCGAATCCATGGGCAGCCCCGCGCCGCAGGGGTCAAGGAAAACGAACAGGCTCGCGCCTACGGCGAGCTGCCTGACCTCGTCGAGGTGCTGCCCGCAATCCCCGTTCCGGCTGTCAACATGGATGCCACGGTTACGGTACTCATCGGCCACCTTATCGAGAGACACAAAGTCCTCGCGGTTCCTCTCGACCAGGAAGAGGTCGATCCTTGTGGAGTTCTTAGCCTTCTGGGCTGCGAGCATCATGCGCTCGGCGGATCCTGCCTCGCCGGTGTCAAAGCGTCCCCTGCCAGCAAAGCCGTCGAACAGCACCGCCCTCTTCGGCGTCAGCTTGCTCGCCGTCATCGTTGCAAACCTAATGACGTACTGCTCAAGAATCCCGTGCTTGTAGACCGACTGCGGCTTCGGACTCTCCAGCAGTCCAGCCTCGGTTCCAGTTGCCATCCCCCAACTCCGATCTTCCTTAGCAACGTCGAGCTTTGACTCCATGGTTATCCAGTAAATGGAGTAACGTCACCATGATAGAGATAGTATGTCAGCGCACAGGAAGGCCCCTCGACCGCCATGCGGCGACTCTAGCTGAGTGGAGGCCTTTCGGAGCCTGATTCGCTTCCTGAGTCGGTCCACGAGTTCTACGCAGCTCGGCGGGCTCGGGCAGGCGTTGCTCCCGCGTCAGCCGTACTCGCGGAGGATCTTGGCGACACGGTCGGTGAGCTCGTCGGCCCTGGCGAGGATCCGCTCTTCTTCCTCCGGCGAGATCGTGCGCGCGGCGGGACGAGGTTCGGGATCCAACACTGGGGTTGGGACAGGCACGGGGCCCTCGAGCAGTGCGTCCATGGCGCGGATGACCGCCGAGAGTGACGAGGGGTGCATTGAGGAATAAGGGTCGATGTAGCCCCACCGATCGATCGCCGGCAGCATACCGACGCAGAGGAGCCAGTCGGGACTCGCGTCGGGAAGCACATGACGGTGCTCGTCGTCCTTCTGGTCGCGGCGGCGGCCCAGTGCCTTGACGGATTCGTGTGACCATCCGTTGTTGGTGCCGATGACGTCGAGCCACGACCACGCGGCGCATGCGGGGCAGGACTGCGGATCGGGGGTGACGCCGATGCGCGGGCGCAGCCGCTGCATCTCTTCGGAACGAAGACCTAGAGCGGCCGACCGATTCAGGCCCAGTCCTCCGTGTTCGGGTAGCGCGATCAGCACCGCGGCGAAGAGCATCCGCCGCAGCCGCAGGCGGAAGACCCAGTGGGTCGCCGGGTCCTGTATCAGGATGGTGGCGCGCTTCATGAGCCGGTGAAGTGACCCGGGGTCGTCTTTGTGGGCGTGCGGCCAGGCAGGGGCGACGGTCGGCTCCGGATCGATCATTCGGCGCAGCGAGGCCAGCACGGCGCGCGAGGGTCTTGCTTGCCTGGAGAACAGAGCGAGGACTGTATCGTCGACACGTTCGGCGGGCCTTCCCGCCACGGAGCACCAGTCGGTCCAAAGGTCGGGCAGGGCAATCGTCATTCTCCTGATTGTCCCACCGGGCGCTGGGCGCGAGCTCTATCTTCCGCTCCTGTGTCCACCTGAATCCGAGCGCATGATGATGTGCTCAATGTGACCGATTCGACAGTCATCGCGTCACGCGAGGGTGGTCCTCTTCCATGCCCCGATAAGAGCAATTATCAGGAACCTGCGATCGAATGTCGCACTTGTGTCTGGGCCGGTGGGCAACACTGGAGACATGAGCGCGATAGCGGGAAACGGGCGGCGATCCCAACTGGCGGCGGTTGCCGAGCCTCCACTGATCCTGGATCCGGAGATCGATGAAGAGCTGGAAGAGCTCGAAGCAATCTCGCGCGGTCTCGAGGAGCACACGCTTTCGGCGAATACACGGCGGGCATACGAAAAGGCATGGAGGTCGTTCACATGGTTCTGCGACTTGCATTCACTTGAGGCGCTTCCAGCCCACCCTGAGGCTGTCCGCTGGTATGTCGCCTGGATGTCCACGCAGACCGACGAATGGGGTTTGCCCCGGTTTGCGACGGCAACCATCAGACAGCATTTGGCGGGAGTCGCGAATCGTCACGTGAAAGACGGCTACCTCGACCCGACTGGTCACAAGGCCGTCAGTGATCTGGTCCGCGGACTGGCAAAGCTCAGGGCAACGCGGCCGGTGAGGAAAAGGCCCCTGCTGCTGGACGACGTGACCAGGATTATCGGAACCATGGACCACGACGTATATCCGAACGGCGTGTCTGCAGCACGCGACGCAGTCGCTTTATGGCTGGGCTTCGCTGGTGCCCTGAGGCGCAGCGAGGCAGCTGGCCTGCAGATGAAGGACCTGGAACTGCATCCCAAGGACGGGATCCATGTGCATGTTGGTGCATCAAAAGCAGACCAGGAGAACGCCGAGGCGGATGTGGTGGTGCTCCCCTTCGGGTCGACGGCAATGACCTGTGCTCCGTGTGCGGTACATCGCTGGGTCGCGCTGGTCGGAATAGCCCAGGAGGCCGACGCCTCACAGCGCCGGCGCAGGACCATGCGTCAGTTGTTCGCCTACCAGCTGGACGATCATGTGTGCGGCTCCGAAGGAGGATACGGACTCATCAGCAGCGCGGACCTGGCGTCTGTGACACCTCTGATGCGGGCGACCTACCGCAACAGGTACGACGCGCGGATCCATAAGGTGAGCGTCAGCGGTGATGCTCTGCATTCGATGCTGCTTGTTCGAATGGCCGAGGCAGGTATGGATCCGTCGGCGTACGGCTTCCACTCATTGAGGGCAGGGCACGTCACCCAAGCCCGGCGAAACGGTGCGACCACTGAGGAGATCATGCGCGCCGGCCGCTGGAGGCGGGCCGAGACGGTAAACATCTACGATCGGGAGTACAACCCCGCGGCTCGCAACAGTGTTACGCGCTTGGGCTTGTAGGGCCTGGTTCTTCGGTCTCGTCTTCAAGCGGGACGCGGGCGTCGATGCTGTCCATGAGTCTGGGGTCGATCCGGGCCTGGAGCTCAGCGCTTCCACCCAGCGCCTGGATTGCCCGGGTGATACGCAGGACTTCCAGCCGGCTCTTCTCCCATTCACGCTGGGCCAGAGCAAGGTCCGCCAGGTACTGCTGCAGCTGAGCCTCGGACTCGGCCTCATGGTCGTCGGCGACCAGGAGTGCCAGTGGGACATCGAGGGCCTTGGCGGCCGCGACGGCTTCATCTAGCCGAACAGCGCGGATTTGCTGCTCGATACGCGTCACTGCCGACGGGTCCACATTCGTGCCAAGAATTTCTGCAATCCTTCGGGCCAATTCGGCCTGGCTGATGCCCAGGCGCTCTCTCTCTTGGCGCAGACGGCG
Organism: Arthrobacter rhizosphaerae; assembly: GCF_023062595.1. Classification (GTDB taxonomy): domain Bacteria; phylum Actinomycetota; class Actinomycetes; order Actinomycetales; family Micrococcaceae; genus Arthrobacter; species Arthrobacter rhizosphaerae. The sequence continues at coordinate 276,124 of NZ_JALLAN010000001.1, read as the reverse complement.
TGCAAAGAGGTCTCCGGGCAATGAATTCATGGGGCTGGGGCTCCTGGTCGGGGTGGTTTGGCGGTCGGACGGGACAGTGGCACTTCTGAATAACAAGGCTACGCGGTCATGCCGGCGCAGCATGTTGAAAGCGCCGTCATGCGAAATCTACACGTCTTTGAGCTGAACTTCATCACGCCGCTCCATGGGTACGTTTCGCCTGATCTACGAGGATATTCGACTGCCTATGGATCGATTAGTCGAGTGATGATGCGATAGGTCAGTCGAATGATGTAGATTAGACCTTGAGGATGTGCACGTATACGAGTCTCTAAGCGAGGTTGGCCGCATGATTGCAAACACTCCGGCCCTCTTGGTCGGGAGTCGAGTCGCATCACGAGACATCAATGACAGGGCACCGTATGCTCTATCTATGCGAGAGTGGTGCTAGGTGCCTTGTGACTCACTGTCATGTCACGAATCATACGAAAGGCGAGAGGAAAGAACCATGACGAAGATCTACGAGGCAGCAGTCCTGACGCAGGCGAGCCTGCCCACCGCGGCCTGGGACCTGACCAGCTTCCTGGAAAACACCAAGACGCAGATCCAGCTCTGGGGCGGTCTGGTGCTCATGCTGCTGGGTGCTGTCGGTCTGGTCTGGGGCGGCGTGCTCCTGATCAAGAAACTGATGGCCAACCCGCAGACCGCAGGCCAGCAGCAGGGCTGGGGCACGATCGCCCTGCTCATCCTGGTCGGCGGCGCATTCGGCACCGGCGGCTGGTCGCTGGTCTCGACGATCGGCTCCGGCGGACAGCAAACCATTGAAGACCTCGGCGGCGGCACTGCAATCGTCCAGTCCTTCAACGGAGTCTTTGACATTACTTCCGGCTGGTAGGCGTCGCCGACAGAGGCCACGCACACGACCGGAATTACAAGGCGTCGTCGAACCGGGCCGGTAGAGGTGTGATGCCTCCGCCGGCCCGGTTCGTCGTTTCCGGGACTGGACCACGGCACAGGCGGCAATAAGAGCGAGGACAGGCAGGCAAGGGATTATGGGGATCAAAGACAAGGCGAAGGCCTTTGGCAAGAAGTTCAAGCTCGATTCGCATCACGCGATCGAGCGTTTCGGGGTGTTCTTCGGCATTTTCGCGCTCATGGGCACGATCGTGATCGCCGGGTCGGGAGCAGCGGCCATCAAGGCAGGCAGTGACACACTGTCCCACACGGCGCTTTACAACACCGAGTTCACGAGTTCGAAGACGCAGCTCAAGGGCGACGTCGACGGCATTTACACCAACAAGGCCGGCGACAGGGCGCTGGTCATGATGCACTTCGGGACCAAGGCGTCGATCTCATACAACGCGGCAGACTATCAGGCCTTCCTGCTGGGTTCCGACACCGATCTCAGTACCAAGACCGTGAAGACCGGCGGAATCCGGGGCACCTTCCACGTCTTCGGTTCGACCGGCTACGTCGGAGTGCTGCTCGAGGCGGACGAACCCTTCGACAGGCAGGTGCTCAACCTGACGATCCGGGCGAACGCCGAGCTTTCCTACGACGAGCGTCAGCAAGCCACCGGAAACACTGACGAGGCCGCGCGTGACTCGAGCTTCTCCAAGTATGACCAGTGGCGTGTCTTCTTCAATCCCGGCGCGGACGGAGCGGAGAAGATCCCGGCCCTCGAAGCTATGAACTTCGACCCCGCCCGGGCTTACTACGACGTGGTTCTCAAGGCCGAGGAGGCCAAGACCCGAGAGAAGCTGGATCAGAAGTTACTGGCGATGCGCACGAATTTGGCGCAGATCCAGTCCTACACCTCGGACCTGCAGACGACCAAGGTTGACGGTTTGTTCCTGCGTCCGCCGTCGGTACCGACAACCGTCACCGGTGACGAGATCAGCGGAGCCTCGGCCGCCGAGGCGGAGAACGGCGTTTCAACGCTGGCTTTGGAGACCGATCACACGGTCCCTGGCGGTTTTGATCTCAACTGGCGCGCGGGCAACGTCTACGACGGTTACCTCGATGTGTTGGTGCCCTCGGGCGAGGGATACGTCGAATTCCTGGCAGCCAAGCGCCAGGAAGGCTCGGACGCCACGAGCCAGCAGATCTCCAGTATGAAGTGGATCCTCTCGGATGGTTCCGACCTCAAAAACGACTACCAGTCTTCAGATGTCACGATGCGGCCTCTGACGAATGTGATGAACAACCTGTCGCAGGCGTACCAGGACTACGGCAAGAGCAAGTCCGAGTACCAGTCGACGCTCCTGCTCGACCTTTTGCGGCTGGACGTGCAGCTGCGCGACGTGCAGTCCAACAGCACTGTCAACGAGTCCAAGGACTTTCTGAAGACGCTCTACTGAGCGCCTTCCGGATCCCACACAAAACGACCTCCAGGCATCGAGCCGGAAAGGACAACTAATGGCCACTGACAAGCCTGAGAAGCCGGATGCCTCGACTCGGCCCGGAGGGTCGCCCGACCAGAGTCAGGGAGCCGGACACAAGGTCGGGAAAACTGCGGGGAATGATGCTCAGCGCGCACGGCGTGGGGGTCAGAGCCAGGGCCGCAGCAACGCAGGCGGCTCTGCCGGGGCTGCAGCCTCAGGAGCCGTTCCCGGCACTCGCACAGGAGCCCCTGGTGCAGCTGCAGCCGGGCCGAAGAAGGTTGGGGCCGGGGCGACCAGAGATGCGAAAAACGGCGCGTACGGTCCTGAAGGCGGTAACCAGGGCACGCCCGGGGCGCGCGGGACCAAGTCCCTTCCCGGAGCAGCGGGCGCAGCTGGGGGAACTGGTCCTGCTGGTCCGGGATCCGGACCGGCGAGCAGCAACCGGACAGGTTCGACAACACACCAGGACGGCTCGACGAGCGGCACCGGTTCCTCCTCAAAGACTTCGACGGCCGCGCAGGCCGCGGGGAGCACAGCGGATACTGCTGGCAAGGCGAGCGAGGCAGCGGACAAGGCCGGGCAGGCCAAGGGTGCGATGGACACCGCCAAGAAGGCGGGCAAGAGCTTGGATGGTGTCGCTGCGAACGCTGCAGGAGGAGCAGCCCAAAAGGCGATCGAGGGAAAGGGCGACAGTAAGGCCCGAAGTAATGCAGGCCGTTACGCAGGGGCTGCTGCCTCGGGTGCGGTGGCCGGTGCACAGGCCGGAGCCGCGGCAGGAGGTATCGGAGCTCTGCCCGGGGCTGCCATCGGCGCAGCCAAGAACGTTGGTATGGAGGGTGGCAAGGACGTCGTCGATGGTGCGTCCAAAATCACCGGTGGAGGGCCTGACGCAGAGCCTGCCGACAAGCGACTCGGCGCTGGCGGAACGGGCTACGAACGGGCCGCCAAGAAGGACGGGGAGCTGGTCTCCAAGACCGCCAAGGGTGTCGCTATCGGTGGCGCTGCAGCAGCCGCTCCCCCGGCCATGGGCCTGGTCATGCTCATGGCCCTGTTGAAGTGGCTGAAGACCATGTTCTTCGCGATGATGGCGATGGCCGCGAACGCGGCCAATCTCGTATGGGGCTTCATCGTCGGCGTCGCCAAGGTCATGGGCAAGGCGATCGCAGCACCGTTCGTGGCAATCGGAGGGCTCGCGGCCAAAGGTGCGGGTGCTGTGTTTGGGGTGGCGGTCACGGCAACGGTCGCGCCCGTGGCTACCGCTACCTCCGGCATCATCGCGTCTATCACTGCGGTGGCCGTGCTGAGCACGGTGGTCACTGGCATTCTCGACCAAGCCGGCCTCGACGGCAGCAGCGACCGCGGTTCGGCAAGCTGTGTCGTGAGAGTCGGCAACAACGGTCCTGGCGCGGAAGTCCCGGCCAGCACTGAGGCGAATGCCAAGGCCGTGTACTCGGTATTGAAGAGCTGGGGCATGTCCGACGAGAACATCGCAGGCATCCTGGGCAACTGGTCGCAGGAGTCGGGCATCGACCCGACCAGCGTCGAGGGTATCTACAACGAGCCCTACCGGATCGGCCAGCGCAAGCAGGAAGCCTGGGACAACGAGTTCACCCACATTCCCGGCCAGTCGCACGGCGGCATCGGCCTGGGCCAGTGGTCGAACGGCCGTACCCCGATGCTCCTGAACTACGCGCAGTCCAAGGGTCTGGACTGGTACACGATCGAGGCACAGCTGGCGTTCATGGTCGAGGGCGACAATCCCGGTGACGTGGATGTATTCAAGGGCATGATCGAGACTTCGCTGGGCTCACCCGGGGCTGCGGCCCGGCACTTCCATGACAAGTGGGAACGTTCTGCGGACAACGCTTCGATGATGGCCGAGCGTGTCGTGGATGCCGAAATGTGGTACGGCAAGATGAGCGGTTGGGAGGTCGATGGTTCGATCGTCGGCGGCGTCGAGGACATTGTGGGCGGCATCATCGCCACCATCGGTGGAGGCGTCAATACGATCCTCGGCAACTGCGAGAACAACGAGACCGTAGCCGGCGGCGACCTGGTCGACGGCGGTATGAACGAGGAGCAGGCGCAGCAGCTGATCGAGCTGTACAACCAGGAAGGCGACAAGTTCCTTGACGAGAGGTACGGCAACGGCGGTGGCCCGGGATCGTGTGGTGATAACCATGCGATGAACTGCGTGTCGTTCTCGGTCTACTTCGTGAACAAGTACACCTCGTTCCAGCAGTACCCCGCAGGCGACGGGATCCAGACTGCGCACTCGATCGCGTCAATGACAGGCAAGCAGGTTTCGGACACGCCGACGGCTTACTCCGTCGGCTCGGGACCTGGCACCGGCTCCGCCGGTCACACACTGGTGGTGCTGGGCGTCAACGGTGACCAGGTCATCATTGGCGAAGCCGGTTACTGCGCGCATATGGGTCGTGTGCGCGTGGACAGCGCGGCACGAATGAAGGCCGAGGGCTGGGTATTCGTCGATGTCGCTGATCTGATCAGCGAGACTGGCCCCCTGCCGGCGTCGGAGGTCGCCGCGTAGGGCCGGAAGGATCAGAAGAGAGAAAAGACGAAGCCGGTGCCCGGTGATCCGGGCTCCGGCTTCGTCTTGCCCGGGCCACTCACTCAACCTTTTGAATGATGACAGAGTCATGACTCGACTCCCGTTAGAGATAGACTTGGAGTCGTATGTGAGGACAAATCGAGTGAAGGGACGGGCAAGGTGACGAGTGCCGACGAGACGCACGACAGGGCTCAGGAGGACGCTGCTGAGGACGCACCGACGAAGCCCAAGGCTCCTGCTACGCGCAGGACGTTCAGCGGAGTCGAGCTGGAGGCCCGCTTCGAGCACTGGCGCGACGAGCGGCGCGGGAAGCAGGACGCACGTACCCCTGAGGACGATGCACGACGGATGCGCCGCGGATTGAGCGTGGCAATGGGGGTGGGGATCCTGGCGTTGGCCGTAGTCAGCGCACTGACGGGACAGGGCTTCGAGGCCTCGCAGGCCCGGAATGACGGTCGGATCGCTCAGCTGGAGTCTGAGATGCAGAAAGCACAGGTCGTCCCGGTGGACCCGGACCTGTCGGGGAAGATGACCCGCCTGGCGGAGACCGCCGCAAGAGACGCCGGAAAGGTGGCGGATGCGCAGCAGGTCTTCTCAGAGCTTCATAACAGAGCAAGCACCGAGCCAAGTGCAGGCAACGGCACTCCTAATACGGCGATGCTGCAGATCGTAGAGCACCGCAGGGTTGTTGCCCCGTTGTTCGACGACCGCACCTACCTGGCCAATGAAAAGGAGGCCTATTCTCCGTCATCGATAACCCCGTTCGACCCGAGTACGCAGATCGATCCGCGCTTTGCCTGGTACGTGCGTTATGACGGCACGAAAGCCTCACCCCCCGACGCCTATACGTGGACCGTCGAGACCGTGATGCCTGACTTGGACGCGCGGGACGCCGCGGGTGTGGCGCGTACAGCGCAGGTGGTCTGGCTGTGCCGTGAGGTTGGAACCGACCGGGTCCTGGCCTGGGCGAACGCGAGCTACACCCCGAACGGCGGGCATGGCACCTTCAAGGACCTGGACGTCGTGGTGACCGCTGCCGGGCACGAGCACCAGCAGGGCGCGGGTCAGGAACCGAACGCGCCGAAGGTGCCGGAGATCAGCGGGCCGGCAACCGGAACGACGGACGAGAACGGAGAAGGCTGATGGTGCAGGAACAGATTATGAGCGCCGAGTGCGACGAGACCACATCGGCACGGCCCGGGTTCGCAAGGCGCAACGCCCTGGTGTTGGCGGTCGCGGCAATCCTGGCAACTGCCTCAGTTGTGACTGGGATGACCTGGGGATCCCAGCAGGCGGTACTGGATGCTCAGGGACAGCGGATCGGCGGGTTGGAGGGTCAGCTGAAGAGCGCGGAACTGGCGAAGTCGGAGCAGGTGGAGCAGAACGTACTTGAGGCGCTGGGCGTAAGTCAGGGGCGGATCGACAAGGACAGGCCAGTCATCGATCGTTTGGTGCGTACGGCCTTCACCTGGGACTCGGGTCAGTCCTATGAGTCGGCCCGGGCAGACCTGAAGGAACGTCACAACCTCTCCGAGGACCAGCCGTTCCTGCAGCAGTTCATGCCTCCGTCGAGGTTCAATGAGGACGACTCGGGCAAGCGCTACTACTACATCGACACGCAGGGGATGAACTCCTCCGTCGCTCTCGATCCTGACATAGAGGTCGTGAAGGTCAATGCCGATCAATACACCTATGCAGTGATGGTCGACGTCTCAATCACTTCTGACGCGGTGATCCGAAACAACGCTAATCCGGGCTCGGTTTCGACACAGCGGAGGATGTTGCTCTTTCTCGCCGTCGACGCTGAGGGCACGGTGTCGAACCTCTCCGGCGTTCCGGCCATCGGATCGACTCGCCATTCGGGGTGATTCCGACTCCCTATCGACTCGTATTCTTGATAGAGTTTTACTGGTATCCGAGTGGAACAGTGAGTTGAGGGGTCAATGGCAAAGACAGAGATCGGCAAGTCAGGCGAGCAGGTTGAGAGCCCTGCGCGCAGGACACGCTTCGTGACCTCCCCCACGGCTGAGCCGACGTCGAACGGCGCAGGTGTGGCAGAGCACGTGGAGGCCGATGGCGCGCTGATGAGTCGGCGTGCGGCCATCGGCGGCGTGTGCATGGGTGCAGCAGCCGTACTGTGCTTCGTACTCGGTGCAGGGCTCTCCGGTGGCGGTTCCGCAGTGAGCGGCTCCACCGCCCGGGAAGTCATGGAACTGCGCGACCAGATCAGAGTCGCTGAAACGAAGGCCGATGCCCTTCCCAAGGCTGAAGACGCCGACCGGGCTCTGGTGACGGCGCAGTCCTCAGCCGTGCAGATTGCCCAACTGCAGAACGACTACCGACATCTGACGCCCTTGGTGGCAGCCAAAGGCGGGACGCTTGAAGCATCGGCGTCAGAGTCGACGCGACGGAACCTGACCCCGTATTTCTCCCCCGAAGTCGGGCAGCCGGCCCTGGAGCCGTGGTACCTGCTGGCAAGCGACAAGGAGGTACCTGCGGGTAACGGGCTCCCCATGAGCTTTGACTCCGGATTCAAGTGGGTTGCGCAGCGTCCCTACTCGCTGAATGAGGACAGCACCATCCGGGTCACATGGCTGGCCGTCGAAACCCGGCCTGCCGCGGGTCGCACTCCGACGGTGCTGGCATGGGCACACGCCGACTATGACATGACCCGCAAGACGTTCTCGAACGTGGAGACCGGCACGACGACCACGGGTGAGGCCCTGCGGCAGGAGGTGAAGACACAGTGATCGAAGAGGCGAAGGACTGGGTGCGTCAGCGGGCCGGGAAGGTACTCGTCTGCAGCACCGGGACCCTGTTGGCACTGTCACTTATCCCGCTGGGATCAGCGTTGCTGGGCAACGGATCCGCTGACGCCGAGACCAAGGCAGACCAGCTCATCGTCGGACTCCAAGGTGATTTGGAGACGGCTGAAAAAGCACTGGACGCCACGCACGCCCAGTTGCTTGCGGATCTGCCGGGGTTGGACGCCGAACGGGCAGACCGGGATCGTGCCTTTGCGCGCTCGGTGCTCTTGGGCCTCATCAGCCCTTCATCATCGACCAGAGATCTGGCAGGGACACAGGCTTTCCTCGACGCCCGATACGAGTTTTTGGGCCCGACCTCGCGCGTTCTTACCGAGTTCATCCCCGAGTGGATGGCGGCCACCGGATCGGGCCACGGCTCAGGAACGACCTACCGGCTGGTCACGCTCGACATCGATGTGACAGAAGTGCGGGGCCTGGACTATTCCTACGCGGGAGTGGCCCGGTTCGATCCCGTCCGGGCAGACGGTGAGAGCACAGCCAAGCGAGAGTATGTGTTTTTTACCTTTAGCACCCGTCAGGACGGCTCAGTGTCCGCTTTCGAGGCGTATCGCGCCTCCAGCCGGACACGCGATCTGCTTGTTGCGCAAGAGCCCGTTGCCAAGGCGACGGCAGTCCCGACCAAGATTCCGAGCGCCGAGCCTACTGAAAACGGCTGACAGGCGCGACCCATGAACACGATACGCACGACGACAATGACGAAGGACGAGAACATGACGACCCAGACCCTGGACAAGAAGAATGGTACGACCGAGGCGGAGGACGTCCGCGAGGTGGCCACACCCGCATCAAAGAAGGCGGCGAAGGAGCGCAAGCCCTCGAAGCTGGCCGGCGTGCTGCGCGGCCTGACCCCGGAGAAGAGTTCAGCCGGATTTCCGGTCTTGATCTGGACGGTGTTCTTCCGCCTGGTCGTCCTCATCGCCGACTACCTGTTGGTGCTCAGCACTGCGATTGCTCTCATTCCGATGCTCGGTGCGTGGCTGCACCAGCAGTCCGGTGACGTGTACGGCGATCTGACCATGTCCGGGACCATCGCGATGTGGATCGCTCCGCTGCTGTTCCTGGTTCTGGTCCTGGCAGCCGCTGAGATCGCGGTAATGCGCGCCATGTGGCGTTGGGCCAGCCGCCGGATCCAGAGCATTCGCGACGCACGGGCCGGTGACGCCCTGGTAACGACTCCCCGCACCAATTCCCAGAACAAGAACGCCAACCGAAAGAGGAGCAACTGATGCGCACCGCTGGATTGATGATGAACGATGTGTGGGCCGACCGGGCCTTGCGGGAGCGAGGCGTCGAAGCCCACCGCTACGACGGGCTGGAAGCGGAGATTGGCGTCCTGGTCGACTCCGTTGAGCTCAAGCACAAAGGCAAGGATGAGAACCACCGCCCGTATCTGCACGTCATCGGCGAACTGCGTTCGATCACCCCCGCAGTGTCCCTGCCGTATGGGATCACCCAGGTGACGTACTCCCACGGCCAAGGTGAGAAGGTTGATGCCTTCTACGAGTTCGACGACACACAGTTGGTCGCGCTGGCCGCCAAGGGCTACTTCAGCTCTTCCTTCGTAGTGCCGGAGCAGCTCACGGGAATCGAGTGGGAGCTGCCCGCCACGGTGGACGCTCTTGTACTTACTCCGTCTGAGCACCAGGCCGATGCCCCCGTGGTCTTCATGAACGTGCACCGCATCGCCGATCTTGAGATCGACTTGGAGTCTTCCGGCTACGACCTCAGCGACTACTTCGCTGACCACTCGAAGGACGGCAAGGGTAAGGCTGAGGCCGTAGTTGACGAGCGGGGCCTGCGGGCCCGCTCGGACGCGATCAATTCGCTGTTCACAGAGGACGAGCTGGATCTGGTCGAGCAGGCAGAACGTCAGGCCGGACCCGAGAGTCCGGAGAAGACTGCGGCCGATGGCGTGAACACAAGGCTGCAGGAGCTCGAGGCCGAGATTGCTGCTGAGCGCGAGCAGTTCCAGGACGAGCTCAAGCTCACCGAAGGTACCCCGGAGAACTTGTACCACGAGCGTGTGGCCCAGGTACTGCGTGCGGACGAGGTTGATGCGCCGGATGCCACCGACGGCGATCAGGACCGGACGGGCATTGAGACAGAGCGCGGCAGTGATCTCGATTTCGGTCTTGAAACCGAGGAACAGGTCAAGACCGGGACCACGCTTGATGAACGCAAGCGCGAGGCCAAGCAGCGCGCGGCCGATCTCGACTTCGGCCAGGACCGCGGGCACGACCTCGGGTCCTGAGGGATCTGGCGGGCAGAGAAGAGCATGCGAAGGCCCCGGCCGCTGGATAACAGCAGCCGGGGCCTTCGGTTCCCGAGATGAAGGATGCGAGGTGCTATGGGACTGAAACAGGACATCGTTCTGGTCAACGAGTATTCGGTACCGCTGCCGGGCGGTAAGGGCTCCCGGGGTGGGACACCCGGCGACTATGTCACCCGGTACATGGCCCGCGAGCAGGCCACTGAGTCGCTCGCACCGATCCAGCGGCTGCGCACCGATGACTTCATCCTGCGCTATATGGCGCGCGAGAGCGCCGTCGAGCGTGCGGGGACCAGTCGGCTCGACACTAAGACGGCGATGCGCCAGGCACAGGGTGACGGGGGTGTCGCGTTCGGCTATGGCTCCGTTTCACTCTCGGATGAACAACTGCGTGCGGCGTCCAAGGACATTCAGCGGCATTTCGAGAGCGGCAAGACCGTCCTCAAGACGGTGCTTTCCTTTGACGAGGATTATTTGAAGAGACGAGGGATCGTCAGCGAGGACTTTCACTGCGAGGGCCGCGGGGACTACCGGGGCCATATCGATCAGATGAAGTTGCGCATGGCGATCATGCACGGTTTGGAGCGGATGAGCTCGGGCACCAGCGGATTTGATGACCTGCGCTATGTGGGCGTGATCCAGGTCGACACCGAGCACGTGCACTGTCATCTCGCCATGGTCGATGCCGGGCACGGAAACCTGGCCAAGGACGGCACGCAGCGCGGCAAGCTGTTGGACCGGCATAAGTCGAGGCTGCGCCGCGGTATGGACGGCTGGCTTGACGAGAAGCAAGCGGTGGCCCACCTCTCCAGCGCTGTGGGCTACGAACGCAGGAACGTCACCACGTATATCAAGCGGTGGGCGCACGACCGCATGCGGGCTGAGTCGCTCCCCCAGTTTCTGCTGGCCTGTCTGCCGGCTGATCGTTCGTTGTGGCGGGCCGGCTCCAATGATCTGCGCATGCGCAAGGCAAACCAACTCGTCTCCGAGCTGGTTGCCGAGCAGCTGGAACGTCCAGGGTCGCCGCTGCCGGAGGCGATGGAGAAAGTCGTGGACTACGCCAACCAGCGCCGCGGGTCCGAAGGTCTGTCCAAGGATCAGTGGCAGCGCTTGATCGACGCGGGCAGGGATCGGATCACCGAGCGGGCTGTCAACGGCGTTTATCAGATGCTGCGCGCCCTGCCACCGGAGGAATTGCGCGTGCGCACTCCGATGCTCGAGGTCATGGGTATGGATTACGCACAGATGGCAGTGCTCGCCGCGGAACGCCAGGAACAGGCCGGGGACGAGCATGGAGGCGAGGACGATCTGGTGACCTTCGGCTTCCGGCTGCGCAGCTACGCCTCCCGCCTGCAGCACCACAAGACCAAAGCCGGTGTCTATCGCGACCTGGTCCGCCAGTGGGAGCGGGCCGAGAAGGCCGATGTGGCTGATGAAGACTCACGGCCGCTCTATGACTTCTACCGATTCGAGGAGGACTACCACCGACGGGTGATGAGCAAGTACCAGCATTTCCTGCCGTTTATCGGCGACGTCGGCCAGTGGTACGAGCGGCAGCAGCACGTTGCCGACTATGGCCAGCGCCTGCTCTCCCTCATGGCCCTCCGCCAGGATGCCTCGCTGCAGCGCATGAAGGATTCGGAGGAGGCCGAGCGCCTGGGCAGGGAAATTTATGACCAACCTGGTGGCCGGCATTTGACTGAGGGCAAGGCCGGCCGGGTTGTGCTTGATGGCCGGATCGCAGCGATGAAGGAGATCTACAACGAGCGGGTCAATGAGCTTCGGTCGGATCTCGCCGACTCGGGTCTGGTGCTCGTTGCAGGTGCGGCAGGTCAGGCAGAGGCCAAGGAGTCCGGCGTCACCGCGGAGCTCTCCATAGAGCCGGGGACTCCGCACCCTTTCGACGAGGTCAAAGCTCTGGACCTGCACCATCTCGGCTATGACTTCGTCACCGATGTCGAAATTGGTCAACGTGCACGCCAGGACTTTTCCGCCGCAGCCATGCAGCGCCGCAGGCTGCTGCTGGCAGCGATGGAGTACCTGGACCAGTCGGGTCAGTCCGAGGCAATTGTTGACCTTCCGGTCGATGACATCGCATCCATGACCCGCCTTTCCCGGAGCCTGACACCCGAGCACGGCAGCGGGAATCCGGTGTTGCGCTCGAGGCTCGCCGAGCTGCGCGAAGAACGGGAGCAGGTAGCGCGGCTGCGCAGGTCGAGGACAGCTTCTCTGGACGCAGGGCTTGTGGTGCGCGTCCAGGAGCGGATCGACGCGGCAGTGACCAGTCCTGATGCGGCTCGTATCACTGACTCGGAAGAGATTGACCTGTCCGAGGACATGCAACACGAGTAAGTCACCATTCGAATGGTTGCAGAATGCTCTATACCGTATTAGTGTATAGATCAGTTCGGCAGGTACCCACAGGTCTTGCCAGGACGATGCGAATGATCATGGCCGGTTCGCCAATTGGTGGCCGGAACGACGAAAGGACAAGATCATGGCACTTCTCAAGGGCAAGGGCGCGATGACCGGGGTCAACCTCATCGCGAAGGTCTACGACAACGGCAAGACCAAGGACGGCAAGTCGCATTACGCGGACGTCCAGGTTGATGCCCGCGACGCACGCGGCCCCGAGCAGAGCAACCTGCACTTGAAGTCGGAGCGCATCCAGCGTCCCGACGGCAAGCCGGGATTCAACAACAGCGCACCGTACTCAGTCGGCCAGCTGGAGGAAATCGTCAAGGCCGCCGGTCCGAACAAGGAGCCGATCAAGGATAAGGACGGCAATGCCGTCGGTACCCTCTACGGCTTCAAGGGCAACGTGATGCCAGCATCACGCGGCACCGGTCTGGTGGTCAACACCAAGTCCGTCGAAGCCTCTGACTTCAAGGTCGACGCCAACACTCTGGACACCCAGTTCGCCTCGATGAAGGCGGCGAAGGATGCCCAGTCGGCAACCAAGGAAGCGCAGACCGCGGCCCCTGAACAGTCGGTCGAACAGGCCGTTGAAGTCGAGGAGCCCGCCGTCGGCTGAGCCGGCGAGGGCCGTCCGCGGGACTGACAAGAGGGCTGCGTTCCAGTAATGGAACGCAGCCCTCTTTTGCATCCCGGGACCAATTGAAAGGAGTGAAAGAACATGGCAAATGACACACCGCAGCGCACCGGAGGTATCACACCCTCCCGACCAGGCGTGAGCTCACAGGCGGGTCTGGCCGCGGCAAGAGGACCTGTGCGATCGGCCCCCTCCTCCCCCGCTCCCGGCCAGCCAGGCTCGCGGTTCAACCCCGTAGTGCGCGATCGCAAGGTCAGCCCCAAGGTCCCCGGGATCCCGGATATGGTGACCTCGGCCGACGTTCCAGGGCCCGGGAGTTCAGTGCAGCCCAAGAGGCTGCCGGCGGGCCGGAGGCTCAAGGAGAAGGTCGGTCAGGTTGTGCAGTCCGAGGACTTCAAGAGCGGAGTCAAACGCGTTGGCGTCGGGGTAATGCGGGACGCGGGCGCGGAGGCAGTCCGCGCCAAGCAGGGCGGATCCAACACCAAGGGCGTTGTGGCCAGCGCAGCCAAGGGTGCAGCCGTGGGCATGGCCCGGGGTTTGCGCACAGAAATAGCCAGCCGCAACGATCAACTCACGCAGCAGGGACATGACCAGGAGACAAAGGGCACCCCGGTGGGAACGGATCTCGTCGGGCGCTTGGGGGCGGTGGTTGGCAGGGCACCCGAGGTCCCGAAGAGTCCCCCGGAGCGGACCAGGCAGCCGTTGAGCGAGAGGTACGACTACCAGTTTGAGGGGCAGGACCAGAGCCGCGGCGTCGAGCAGCAGCATGACTGAGCAAAGAGGAGGGTGACATGGCGGCGAATGACAGCAACCCGATGAACGGTACCAGCCTTCTGGACCTGGGACTGGATGAGATCACGGCCCCTGACGAGGGGCAGGACCGGTGGGCTGCCGCCGGGCGGGCGCTGATTGACCGGATGGATGAGTCGCTGCGGGAGGAGCGACGGCGGGTGGCACAGCAGGCCAGAGAGTCCAATCGGCCGCTCAGTGAACGCTACGACTACCGGTTCGAGCAGTCCGGGGAGCGGCAGGACGACGGGCCCGAACAGGGTCAGTGACGGAATCGGCCAGGGCACTGGGCATTGAGGAGGCCTCCGGATACAAGTCCGGGGGCCTCTCCATGTTCTATCCATCATCTATCGAATGCCATTCATGATAGACTTTCGACTGATCTATCAGGTGAATCAGAGTCTTGTCGAGAGGTCTTCCACAGCATGTTCAACGATGCCAGTCTGAATGACAGCTACCCCCTCCTGTCCAAGCTGTCGGATCCCCTGAAGAAGGCCGAGCGAGAGATTGTCGGCCGGGAGCATGAGGTGATGCAGCTGATGGCGTCCATGAGCCGTCCGGAGCTGAACAATGCACTCCTGCTGGCGGAGGCCGGTACGGGTAAGACGGCACTGGTCCAGGCGACCATGCTGGCCGACGCAGAGCGCCTATATCTTGAAGCCGATCCGGCCCGAATGGTTTCCGAGGCGGGCGACGGTGATCTCATGGCCTCGATGCTCAAGGGATTCTTCGACGAGGCCGAGCGCTTCGTCAAGGACGAGAAGCAGGAGCTGGTGCTCTTCATCGACGAATTCCACCAGATCATCCAACTCTCCACCGCAGCCGTGGAGGCGATCAAGCCGGTGCTGGCCGCTTCGGGTACACGCGGCATCCGGATCATCGCGGCGACGACGTACGTCGAATTTCACAAGCACATCGCGCCGAACCAGCCCCTGGTCGAGCGCCTGCAGCGCATCAACCTGACGCCTCCGGACCAGGTGACGACGATCAAGATCCTTCAGGGCATGGCGGAGCGCTACGAGGTGGCTGACCAGTTCTACGACGATCACATCTACCGTCAGATCTACGAATACACACAGCGCTACATGCCGGCGAGCTCACAGCCCCGCAAATCGATCCTCGTACTGGACAGCATGGTCGGCTGGCACCGTCTGACTGGGCGGGCGATGGACCGCGCCCTGCTCTCGGACGTGCTCCAGGAGTCCCTGGGCGTCAACGTAGCCTTCAAGGTCGACGGCGCAAAGATCAAGACGCAGTTGGACGCCCGGGTGTACAGCCAGGATCTGGCGACGCGGGCGGTCGCCCGACGGCTGCAGTTGTCGGTGGCCGATCTGAACGACAAGGGCCGCCCGGAAGCCTCCATGCTCCTGACTGGGTCTACGGGCGTGGGTAAGACCGAGTTGACCAAGCAGCTGGCACGGCTGCTCTTCGGAGACGACCAGCGGCACCTGATCCGCTTCGATATGTCCGAGTTTGCGCAGGATTCCTCTATGGATCTGTTCCGTTCTGAGCTGACGAAGCGGGTCTGGGATCTTTCCCACGCCGTGCTGCTCTTCGACGAGATCGAGAAGGCCTCGGCGATGGTCACGCGCCTGTTGCTCCAGGTGCTCGACGACGGCCGGCTCTCTGATGACAACAACCGCGAGGTCAGCTTCCTGAATACATACATTGTGCTCACCACGAACGCCGGATCGGAGATCTACGAGACCATCGCGAGGTACGCCGCTGATGACACCGGCTCGGGCGAGCAGCTGTTGAAATACGACAAGCTCATCCGGCGCTCGATCTCGGAGACCTCGGCCGACAATCGGTTTCCTCCGGAACTGCTGGGCCGCATCGACGCCATTGTTCCCTTCCAGCCGCTGTCGGAGGACACGCTACGAAAGATTGTGCGCAACAAGCTGCGCTCCATGGTGCAGGAGGTACTGGTCAAACACAACGTGCGTGTGGACATCGACGAAAGGGTGCTTCAGTACCTGATCGAGGACAAGGCCGATACCGACTCCAATGCCGGCGGTGCGCGTACGGCGGTGGCGAAAATGACCGATGAAGTCACCACAGGCGTGGCGGCATTTATCAATGAGCACCCCTCGGAGCGGAGGATCCGGATCGACGTGGTCGGCGAATTGGTCAGCGACAACAAGGACATGCTTACCTCGGACGCCCACATTGAGGTCAGTGTATTGCGCTGACCGGGTGGTTTTCTTACACGAGTCTTGATTCTATCGACTCATCATTCTTGCTCCTATCGACTGGAAAGCGATAGGATACTCATATACCAGGCGAACTGCGTTTCATCATCGAAGGGATCGACACCAATGGGCATTCTGGGCACGGCTGGAAGCCGGAACAAGGATCGGAAGAAGAAGCCTGACGAGCTGCTGTCCTCCGTGGTCAGGGAGACGGCGATCCCGGCGGCGGTAGAGCTGCTGCGGTCGAACGCGAAGTTCGTCTTCCCCAGCGGTACGGCATGGGTCATGCTCGTACTTGCCGCGGAGAACATCGGAGGGCTGAGCAAGCGGCATGGCCGTGACGAGGCCAAAGGGTCGATCATCGAGCTCATCGATTCAGACCAGATCAAGACCGTGGCTACCGCCGAGATGCTCGGTGAAGAAGTTTTTGGCATCATCCCGAACGCGGAGACGCTTTCCCGGATGGAGGAGTACTCACTCTTCACCGGTGCCGACTACTCCTGGGCAGTCGTGTGGCAGAAGCCCAGCGGCGAACTGTTGGTGGACCTCGTGAACGAGGCGACATTCAAACAGGCACAGGAGGTCGCCGCTGGTGCGATGAGCCTTGAGCAGGCCGTTGGAGAGCAGGCCTGGAAGGACCACAGCGGAGTTGCGTTCGACGAGGTCGCGGCCGGAAGTGCATCCACCGATACGGAGGCAGTCGCGGTGGTGGAGGACGGGGGCGACGACATTTTTGACGAACTCCCTGGCGGCAACTCTGATACTGGCGATGAGCCGATCTTCGACTCTGCGGGTGCTGACGAACCTCTGTTCGACGATGAGCCGATCAATTTCGGCACTGAGGTCGATCCCAAGTCGTTTGCCGTCGAAGCCGAGCCGGAGTTTGACGGGTCCGGTGGCCTCGATGAATTGGACGAGGAATCGGGAGCCCTTGATCAGAGCGCCGAGGATGTGGTGCTGCTGGAGGACCAGGAACAGGTTCGCGAAGTCATTGCCCGCCGCTTCCTTTCTGAGGATCTGGATCTCCAGGTTGATCTTTCCGAGTTCAACGCGACCTTTGCCATCGGCGCACCGGTCGTGCAAATCGACGTGCCTCAAGGCGCGACCGAATGGCTCGGCGACCAGGTTGCTCAGCTCAACCGGCAGGCCAACGCCGACCTTTCACAGCTTCGCTGGGCGCATGAGGACGAGCTGCGTACCTTGTACGTGAATCTGATGTCGGCACACGTCGAACAGGTTATCCGTGAGGTGGCCACTGACCGCCCGGGATCGCGCTACAAGTCGCTCAAGGACGGCACCGAGGAGGCCCACCGGGAGCGCGAGTCCGAGAAGGAGCAGCGGATCCGTGCCCGCAAGGCTGAGATCCTCAAGGATCACGAGACCCAGGCCAAGAAGCTCGCCGAGCAGGCGGCGATCCAGGCTGAGATCCAGTACAAGGAGCGCAACCGTTCCCGTATGGAACGCGAGCAGGGCGACGCTGTAGCCGAGATCGAGCGGGTCATCGAGAACGCTTACTCGCACGACCAGCAGGAGATCCTGCGCGTGCGCCGCTCCGACGCAGCCTTGAAGATGCAGATCGGCACTACGCGGATCTTCGAGGTGCTCGCTGAGAAGCAGAGGGCGTACCTCGAGGCCGAGGAGGCGCGCCTGGGCCAGTGGAAGGACGAGATCCAACGGATCGTCGATGACAACCGCAAGGCGGACATCGTCCAGGCCGAGGCTCTGGCCGAGCACCAGCGGACCACCGACGAGATCGGCGTGGTCCGACGCGAGCAGGAAGCGCTTCTGGAGTCGATCCGCAGCGAGCATGCTGATCGCATCCGCCGGATGGAGGACGAGCTCGACCGCAGCCGCAAGGACGCGATCACCCAGATGCAGGGGCGCGATTCGGAGTGGCAGCACAGCCTGGAGCTGGAGAAGGAGAAAACTGACTCGGCTACCAAGCGCAACACGGATCTGCTCCAGCAGATGGCGTCCGTGGAGGACTCGGTCAAGCGTCGTTATGAGGCGCGGATGGAAGAGCTGCTGGCCGATAAGGAATCGTACGCCAGCGAGCTCACGCGGGCCTCGGAGATCCAGGGTCGCTACAACAAGATGATCGTCGCTCTCATCGTGGCGCTGCCCTTGCTTGGCGGCCTCGCAGGCTTCATCGGCGGCGCGGGGATGGGCGGCTGACGCGACGCCCCGTAAGGGCCGAGCGCATCGGATGGACGGCGCATGGAGGCACTCCATGCGCCGTTGTCGTCTCCGGAGGCGGGACGAAGGACAGTGCACAGTAAGCAAGACACGCAGGAACAGGCGGGTAATCATGGCAGGCAGCAGGTGGAAGGCGTCACGTCCGAAGGCGCGCGGATGGGAGAAGCTCTCGGCCCGCAGGCCCGGTGAGACGTTGACGAACAGGGACGTCTACGAGGATCAGCAGCTTGATCGGGGCGAGCGGTTGAGCAAGCGCTCGAACACTCCCGGCATGGTGCTTGCGGGGATTGTCGGGAGCCTGGTCGCAGTCGTGGCATGGGTGCTTTTCTCAGTCATCGCCACGGCGGTGATGTCGGTAGGTCCGACTCTGGGGGATGGCCTGGGCGGAAACGGCCAGGGCCGTGCGCCGACCTCGTATTACGTCGAGGACACGACGACCGGGCAGGGTGGGGTGCCCGTTAGCTGCTACCGCGCTCTCGATAAGAAGGGCAACCCGGAACTCGGGGGCAAGTGCCACAGGGATCTCGCGGAGGTGCCCGTACCAGAGTGGTGGACGGAGGCCCAGGATGCCCCGGCAGATGCAGAACCCAAGGAGACCGCATCCGGCGCGACGAGCCTCGGTGAGCAGCTGGCCGCTGTCTCGGTATTCAAGCTCTTCCTCACCCTGGGTTCGGGATTGCTCGTCGCTCTTGTGATCGGAACGTGGACCGGCCGCCAGGTCGCGAAGCACAACGCGCATGTCGACCACACCGACATCAACGACCACCGCAATGACCAGCACATTGCGCTGCCCGAGGAGATCCAGCAGGCCTACGATTGGTTCCCGGACGCCGGCGCGCACTCCGCAGTCCAGGTCAGTTCAATGATCAGCCACATGATGCTCAGGAAAAAGGGCCTGGGTTCCGTCGAGGTCTCCCAGCGGGCCGAGGCCGACGTGATCGACGAGGATGGCAAACTCGTCTACTACAAGGGCGAGATCATGGACGACGCCGAAGGCAATCCGTTGGTCAAGACCCTGCCGGTTATCGACGAGGAGTTCGGCGAGGCTCTTTTCGACGCTTCGGGCCTGCCGCAGGACAAGGCACTGCGGAAGAAGTATGACACGACGTTGATCCCCTACAACCCTGACGGTTCGAACCGCGACAAGCTCGGCAAGTACAAGACCGTGGCGGACCTGATCAAGGACGACTGGGATTTCCCGGCTTATGAGGTCCAGCGTCCAGCCGGTGCGTACATCGTGGACACAGCACCGGTGAACACCATGGTTCTGGCGATCACCCGAGCCGGTAAGGGTCAGGGGTACATCGAGCCGATGATCGACATGTGGAGCCGGGAGAAGAACCCCTCCAACATGGTCATCAACGACCCCAAGGGCGAGCTTCTTGTCAAGAACTACATTCCGCTGGTCACCCGCGGATTCGAGCCGGTGCAGTTCAATCTGATCAACTCGATGAAGACCGACATCTACAATCCGCTGGGGATGGCGGCCGACGCAGCCCGTGAGGGCGACTCGACCAAGTGCGCGCTCTACATCGAGAACATCGGCGAAGTGTTCTTCCCGCTCGATGGAGGCGAGGATCCGGTTTGGCCGAACGCGGCAAACAACGCCTTCAAGCGAGCAGCCTACGGCCTTATCGACTTCTACCTCGAGGAGGAGCGGGAGTTGCGTGAGTATGCCGCTGTGACTGGCATGGATCCCGAGACGCTTGAGCATCGCCTGGACGACATGTGGGGCAAGGTCACGCTCTACAACTGCTACCAATTGTTCGTGCAGCTGACCTCGAAGAAGTGGAAGAATCCGGCAGCCGAGCTGGAGAAGCGCATCAAGGCCGGCGAGTTCGAGGAAGACGAGGAGGCTTTGGTCGAAGAGCAGGCGAAGGTCGCCGAGAAGGATTTCCTGTGGGAAGGCAAGGCTGAACAGGACCTGCTCACCCTGTACTTCAACGCGACACAGGCACTCCCCCGCAACTCGATGCGTACGTTGGTCGGAAACGCGCACAATGCCCTGGTCGCCATGGCTGGCGCAGAGAAGATGATGTCCTCGGTGTACGGCATCGCGATCACCGGTATGAGCTTCTTCACCGACCCGACGATCTCGACGCTGACCTCGGGCAAGCCTTCGCAGAACACCGATCTTGCTGGCCTGTCGTTTCCGCGGCGGCTTGGCGTGCGCTTCTCACCGAACTTTCTCAAGCGCGACCACCTGCTGGGACAGCAGGCCAGCTGGACGGCGTACGCGGACCCGATGTTCAGTGAATCGCTGGGTAAGGATTTCGAGCACGCTGAGGTCGTCGGCCGAGTGGGTTGGGCCCGCTACAACTTCAAGGGAATCTTCCCCAAGGACGAGGCCTGGTTGAAGCTGGAGCTGAAGAATCCCCAGAGCGGGATGCTTGTGCGGACCTTCTACTTCCACTTCAAGAAGAACTACCAGCTGTCGCTCAACGGACGCCACTTCGTGGTCGAGCCGGTGACCGGCAAGAAGATCGTAAAGAACGGCGTGGTGCGTGAGCTCAAGCCGGTGCGTGAGGGTGGGAAGCGGGACGGGAAGATTCTCTCGTTCCAGCCTGGGGATACGACGTTCCCAAGCCGGAAGCTGGATTTCTCCGGCGGAGGGAACCCGGAGGAGGTCGAATATCAGGCGCGGGCGATCACTCAGACGATGGCACGGTACTCGGAGTCGCCGAAGGCGGTCTTCCTGGTGACTCCCCCTCACCTGATGAAGTACGCGAAGCTGATTCTCATTCTGGTCAAGCAGCTCGTGGACGTATCGTTCGATCAGTCATACATGACGAAGTCGAACCAGAAGCCGCTGTACCGCACGCGGTTCATGCTCGACGAGCTGGGCAACCTGCAGTCCGACGGCAACGGCATTTCCGGCTTCGAGACGATGTTGAGCATTGGCCTCGGACAGGAGCAGCAGTTCACGCTCATCCTGCAGACCCTGCAGCAGCTGCGCGACGTCTACGGCGAGTCCGTCGACAAAATCGTCCAAGGCAACACCTCAAACATCGTCTTCCTCAAATCCACCGACGACTCGATGATCGAGACCTTGGAGAAGATGAGCGGCAAGACGCACCGCACGCACGCCAGCTCCAAGCAGATCACGCAGAACCTGGACAAAGTGGTTGGCGGGCAAACGGACGGGGCGATCTCGCGCACCTACTCGACGGAGGAGGAGCCGCTGATCAAGTACAACGACTTCGCGTTCCTTGCTCCGCGTAACTCCATCGTGCTGCGCGCCGGCGACGCGCCCGTATGGAACCGCAACGAGACGATCCTGCCGATGTCGTACAAGCTGCTGGGTAACACGATCAGGCACCCCGGGCACGAGTACTCGCTGCAGACAATTCCGACGCTGAGCTCGGCGATGGAGTTCGACGTGCGGATGAACCAGCCCGACTTTGTGAAGATGCTCGACAAGCGCATGGCGCAGGCAGTCAAGGCTCCGGATGCCAAGACGCTGTACCAGGAGACCTATGACTACAAGGATGTTGACATCGAACGTTTGGATCCGGACGTCTACTCAGATGAGGTCATGGAGGTCATCACCAGGATGACGATGGCCCATGACGGCGACGATCCTAATGCCCCGGTAATCGTGGATCCGGATGACTACGAAGCGATGATGGTGGGCAGCGACGAGGAGTTCCTCGAGAATGTCGAAGTCGCTGTTGCGGTGGCTGCGAACGCAACGACACTGAATGACCACCGGCGTATGGTCTACGCCGAGGGCACGATCAGTAAAGATATGCTGATCAATCTCGACGGCTCGGCCAAGGTCAAAGCACTGGACGTCGAGATCGGCGAGGCGTACAAGGCAGCGCTGGTCGAGATGCAGCAGGACCACAAGCATTTCTCGGTCGGCGGTGACGGCGAACTGCGCAGCGCGGACGGGACGAAGACCTTTATCAGCCAGGTCCGTTCCGATGCCTTCACCGAGGCGGCCCGCCGGCTCAACGGTCAGATCGGCGACGAAAATTCCCGGGTGTACGCCGAACAGGACGTAACCGAGGACGATCTGCGGTCGCTGGCGACGGTCAAGGTCCACGCCGCGTTCTATCTGTTCCTCGCTTCGCTGCCCAGCTGGGAGGTCCTGGCCGACGGCAGCTTTGACCGGGCAATGGCGGTCGAGATGAAGTCGAAGTAGTAACGCCTTTCACGAGCCGTAGCAGTCCTTCAATGAGTCGGACTGCCACGGCTCTCATCTATCGACTCATTACTCGCTTTCTATCGAATGGTCTGGGTATGATCTATACATAGTTATGTCACCCGAGCATCCACAGGAGGCTGAGAAGAGATGAAAAAGGCACATGGCCTGCGCAGGTACTTCTACGAGTACGTGTTCTATAAGGCAGTCGAACAGGGAAGGGATCAGAGCGGAGAGATCATTCCGATCTCCCAGGCCAAAGCTATCCGCGCACGAGTCGACCAGATTCTCGGGCAGCGCGGAACCGCGTTGGCTGACCCCCGGTTGGGTGTCACCGACTGCCTGAGCGCGATCGACGCGGCTTTCTCGGAGAAGGTCCCGGATTATGAGCTGCAGTTCGGCGACCACTCCCCCAAGAACGAGCGCTATCAGTCGCTGCAGCGGGACTTTACCCGCGCCACGGGCGTCGGCGCGCAGGCGGATCCTCGTTCGGCGCGGCTGCCGATCAGCCCCTACGACCCGGCGTGGTCCGAGCGGGCGACCGTGAAGCGGGCCGGGACCGAGCTGTTGTACATCCCTGATGAAACGATCACGAAGAACGCCGACGGCGAGGTCGAGACTCTGGCTGATCCCCGGCGCGGGAACATGACGCTCTGGCGCGTTGACGCCGAAGGAAAGCCTTACGAAGCCGGGCGGGCCATGACCAATGATGACGCAGCAGGGCTTACGGCGCTCATGGACAAGATGAGCCGCCAGGAATACGACCAGGTCCGGGAGTGGGTCATTGACGGCGGCCGCGACCCCCAGACCGGCCGCATTGACCGCAACCGTTTCATGTCCCAGCGTGCCGTGACCCGCTCGGCTGCTCTGCTCGAAGAGCTGAAGTCGCAGGGCGTGTCCTACGAGGTGTTGCGCGACCGTGAGCCGGGCCAGATCAAGGCCAAGATCGCCGGGACCGGCATGGAGATCCGTCTTACCGACACACGGCAGGAGGAGTACGCCGGCGCACGCATCTACGACAACGGCACTGTCCTGCGTTACAGCACCAACCACCGGGTTCCGGGCGGCATGGCGGTTCCTTCGCCCACTCCGGAGGAGGCAGTGCGGTTGCTGCGCTTCGCCCAGGGGCAGCGCGTTGAACGTGAGGATCTCCCTGGAGTGGCTGTCGGCGAGGTCGGCACCAGTCATCCCGAACGCGGCCGCGGCCGCACACTTGTGGATGTGCCCGACAGCTACCATGTCGACCGCGAGAGCATGTTCGTAGTGGCCGACTACGTGGTCCCCGGTGAGAATGCCCCACGTCCCGGGTCCAAGATCATGCTTCGCCGCGACGCCAAGAACCGCTCCCTGCCGACCTTCTTTGTCGACGCCGAGCCCGCAGAAATCTATGGACGTGAGGCCGTCGAAACCGCGCGGGAGAATCTGCGTGCTGCTTTGGGTGTTGAAGAATTGATTCTTCGTGCCGGGTCCGAGCTGCAGCGCACCGAGGGTGTGGTCGATGAGATCGAGCCGCCCGAGTACGCATCGGACCCTGAGGTTGCGGCGATCCAGCGCTCTTACTGGGACGTGCTTATCGGGGCCCGCAGCGAACTGCTGCGCCCGGGCGCGACCGAGGAGATGTACCAGGAGCGCCTGGACGAGATCGGCGAGCTGCAGGCCGGGGACGTGCCCGATCTGGGTAACCTCGTCTACGGCGGCTCGCCTGCGGAAAAGGTCCGCGGGCACGCTGACGACGTTCCCTTCGAGCTGGTTGGGACATGGGACGCCGAACCCCATTACATCGACGGCGAATGGATGGAGCAACGCTTCGATCCGTCCCGGGTGGCCAAGTACATGACCAGCCCCACAGGTCAGTGGTCGAATCTCGACAACCTTGCCTCGGCTCTGCGTCGTTGCGGGGTCTCCCCTGACGAGTTGATGGGTACCAGTTTTCAGGCGACCCGGTTCAAAGACCGGATCGTCGGTTTCAATGCGGCCACCGCCATTCCGATCACCGAGCACTCCTCGGAGTTCATGCGCCGCATTGGCGATACCGTGCGCCAGAGCCTGGTGCGCAATGCCGCGACGCCGGCTGAGATCCTGGTCGACGAGCAGGGTGTGATCAGCTGGACTGGCGAGAAGCTGCGACGCGACGGCAAGACGACCCCGGTCTCCGGTGAGATCGGTCAGGTCTTCGACGTCGGCGAATATGGCGAGATCGTCACGAAGTTCGCCAGCGGCGAGAACGCGCTGATCATCCCCGGCTACGAAGCGCGCATCAAGGCACAGATCCCTGGCGAAGCTCCTAAGTCAGTTGAAGAGCGCACTGTCTTGCGCGGCTACGAGCAGCTTATGCACGAGCGCATCCAGTACCAGATCGCGGGCGACCTCGTCTCCGGACGCAGCCGGACCGGAGAGCCGGCCTCGCTCAACGCCGTGTACTCGCAGCTTTACGGCACCAAGCACCCGGTCGACTTTGTCGAGCAGGCCACGACGTACGAGCTCGATGAGTCCACCGGCGAGATCACGGCACGTCTGGATGAGTGGACGGCTTCGATCCTGGAGACCGAGGCGAAGCGCGTGCGCTATTCCAACGAGATCAAGCAGGGCTCGACGATCTACGCCGAGTACCGCGCCGAGCGGGACCGTACCGACCCGGCCGACGACAACGTCTTCGACGCCTGGAAGCTCACCGGCGGGCGGAACATGACGGTCCTGACGGGAACCGATCGCAACCACGTTGCAGCCCCGGGCGGGTACTTCGACCCGGTGATGACCGGTGGCGCAACCAACCAGGGCATCGTGCGCTATCTCACCGAGGATGCAGCGGTGCGCCCGGACGGCACCATCGAGCCTGGCAACCCGGAGACTGTGACCGGGTCCCGTGCTCCGCTGATGAGCCGGCCGGAGCTGGAGACGCTGCGCTACGACCCCTTCGACCGCCAGCAGATGACGGCCTCGACAATCATGCAGTCCTCTGAGGTCACCAAGCCCACGGGTACCGCTCTGATGACCTTCGGCGGCTGGACGGCCGACGACCCGATCGTGGTGAGCCGTGAGTTCGCCGAGCGCCATCGTATCCGCGGGGCCGGTGGCCAGCCGCGTGACCTCGTCGTGGGCGACAAGATCTCGGACCTGCACGGCAACAAGGGTGTAATTTCGCTGGTTGTGGATCGGGACATGCCGCTGGACGAAGCCAGGTCCCACGGCATCGAGGAAGAACTGAACTGGTTCCGCGCCAACCCCGAGATGGACGTTGTGATGAGTCCGTTTTCGTTGATCTCGCGTCGCAACGCAGGGTCGGCCCGTGAATTGATGGCGGGTGAGACCCAGGATCTGGTGGCACCGTTTGTTCCCGAGAACAACGTGGCAGACGGTATCGGCCAGATGCGCTTTGTCGTCACCCACATGGCCGTCGACGAGAAGACCAAAATTTACGATGACGAGCAGGTGCGGGCCGGTAAGGGCCGCAAGGCTTCTTCGCAGCTGGCGTGGGCGCTGCAGTCCCAGGACTGCCCTGCGATCATGCGTGAGTTCTACGGTCACAACTCCGGGGCCGAGTCGAACCTGCGCGAGTACCTGTTTGTCGCGGGCCTGGACATGGAAGCCGACGGCTCCTTGCGCGTCGTCGGTCAGTCCGACAGCATCGACGAGCGTCCCGAGCGCCGTCTCATCCCGATGCCGGAGTTGATGCGCACTCAGCCACGCAGTGAGGGCGCGCTCCCGGGGCTGAACACAACAGCGATGCGTAAGTCCTTTGGCGACCTGATCGGTGACCGCGGCGGCGACATGGAGATCCCGTTTCCGCTGGCGTATCCGACCGGCGAGCAGACCGAGACCGTCAGTGCGTCCTCCTGGAAGCTGCCTGTGCTTTCCTCGCACCTGCGCAGCGGGCAGGAATTCGACGACGGCACGTCGGTCACACACGATTACACCCGCAACTACCAGGACGTTTTTGTCGAGGCCTGCCGCTACCGGTTTATGGCCGAGCAGCTGGACGGTCAGGGCTTGTCCTCGGAGAAGCGCGCGGAAGTGCGGCGGGGTATGAGTGAGTCCGTGTCCCGGGCCCAGCGTTCCTTCGAAGCGATCACTACTGATGTGCAGACCCGGGTACTCACCGGAAAGAACAACATCTTCAAGACAGGTTTGATGTCCTCGCGCCTGTCCGACTCGGCGACAATGGTCTGGACCGCGGACCCGCGGCTCGACATCGACCAGATCGCCCTGAGCTCGGTCAAGGCCGGGCAGCTGGGTCTGACCGAGGGCGACCACGCTCTGGTTTGGCGCGATCCGGTCCTGCGCGACGCCGGCGTGCGCTACATGCGGGTAGCCATCGACGACCGGCTCACGGGCGCGGCGATCAACCCGGTCATGGATCAGTGCTTCGACGGCGACTTCGACGGCGATGCGGTCGCAGTGGTGAAGCTGCACAGCGAGGCAGCGAAGGCTGAGGCTCTTGAGAAGCTTTCGGTGCCCTCGAACCTGCTGGACACCGGAGTGGTGAAGCCTGACGGCTCACACCCCTTGGCGATGCAGGTTTCTCTGGACACGCAGGTCGCACTGTCGAAGAACCCGAACCTGGTGGAGGATCTGGACAGCTCCTTGGCGGAGGCGAACCGGCTGCGTTTCGTCGACGACTCCTACGAGGTTGGCACCGGTCGGGAGACACTCACCGACGAGCTCAGCGGTATCTATCGCTCTGCCCAGCGCGGTGAATTCGGTGCGGCGTTGACGTTCTCCGACCGTGAGGCGCACCTGCAGAGCGTGCGCCAGGTCTGCGTTGAGACCGGCGCGAAGGGCAGCGAGAAGAAGCTGGCTGATTATGCCCGCAACCTCGGCGACGACCAGGGCAGGCCCGGCATCACCCAGGAGGACCAGGAGGCGAGTATGTTTGCCACGGCAATCAAGGCCCACGGAACGGGACTCGGTGGCTCTTTCTCGCAGAGGGCCGTGCGTGCCCTGCGAGGCGCGGACCTCAAAGCGGTGCTGGAGGTTACCTACCCGGTGACCCAGTCGATCCTGCAGGCCAAACACGATGCAGCAGAAGCCCGGCACAAGTACGAGATGCTTCAGGGCCCGGGGCGTGATCTCTGGAGGGGCCGCAAGCTCGAGCATGTCGGTCCCGGCCAGTGGCGGCCCGAGTTCTCCGACGGTGAGGCTGTCCAGGCAACGGCCGAGGAGTGGGAGGCCCAGTTCACGGAGTTCTATGAAGCCAAGGACGGGTTCAACGTCACGGTCAATCCTGACCACGTGGCGCGCGTCGCACGTGCCTTGGAAGACCCGAAGACGGGGCTTGTGCGCAATCTGGAGGAGGACCCGTCTCTGGCCGGCACCGTGATGGACCGCATGGCTTACGGTGGCGACTTTGCGGCGCTGTTGCAGGCAGCGAAGGATCGCGAAGGCATTTTCGACGGAGCGAAGAACGAACAGTTCGCCTCAGCAGGGACCCGACGAGTGCGCTCGGCGGCGGCCCAGCAGCTGGACGCGTTCGAGATCCTCGGGCTGGACGGCCTGAACGGTATGGAGAGTGCTGAGATCGCAGTGGACGCCGCGGTGGTCAAGCGCGACGTAATCGCCCCGGATGTAGACGGCGCTGCCAGGGCACGTGGCGCGGGACGGCGCTCGGTGCACGCCGTCGGCGTCGGAGCACGTCGGCCGGTCTGGACGCCGAACTTTGAGGCCGAACCCGAGAAGAGTGACGACGACTACGGAATGGGGAACTGAGATGGCACAGGACAAGGAACTTGAAAACGGCCCAAGCGGTAACAGGCGGGCCAGGAAGGCTCTGCCGGTGGATAGTTCCGGCAACGTCTATTCAGGCACCGCGGACCGTGTGGAGGACCGTCGTGGCGGCCCTCTGCCCGCAGAGCCGGTGCGGCCGTCGCAGGAGGCCGCACCGGCAGATTGGCCGGACGAGGACATCGTCGATGCCGAGATTGTTGACGGGACGGAGTCGCGGAGTTCCGCCAACGCCCGGCGCGAGCGTTTGCGGGACCGGGCCCGCGAGTTCTTCGGAGCGAGGACCCGGGCAAACCCCGATGGCCGGGAGCAGCAGCGCAGAGTTGACGAGGAGCGCGCTGCCTCCGATGGCGACGGCCTCGACGAGCGTGAACGACTGCTGAAGCTTCGCGCGGAAACCAAGCTGGCTGGTGAGAAGTACATGGAGACCCTCCGGGATTCCAAGCTGCTCGTGCCCGGGTTCAATGACCAAGAGCGCGAACACGAGTTCAACGCCATGCACGCGGTCTACATGCAGATGATGATGCAGAGCTGCCTCAAGCCGCTCACGCGCGGCGTGAATCCGAACTCGATCATCCAAGCCGCAGGCATGATGATGGCAATGCGGATGCTTTCCCCGGACTTCAAGAACGAGATGGAGTCGTACCTGCAGCCGTTCAAGGACAAGATCCACGAGCGCATGGACGCCCGAACCAGGACCGTCAGGGCTGGAGCTGAGAACTCGGCCGAGCAGTACAACCGGGTCATCGACCTGGGCACCGAGTCGAAGTTGAACAGGAATCCGGATCTGGCCGGTGACCAGGACTTCCTGGCACGCCGGGAGGGCAAGAAGCACGACCGCACGGACTACCTGTCGAAGAAGTGGCAGCGCCGCATGGAGAAGATGGAGCATCGTGACCGGGGCAGCCGCGAGACGTTCACACCTGACTCTGCGGCAATGACAGAGGTTGCATTGATGGAGAACGCGTTTTGGAAGATGCGTGATCCCGAACAGGACAGCAAGCAGATTCATGCCAGCTACAAGGCGATGCGTAAGCGGCTGCGCGGCCAGATGGACGAGGACGGATTGGACCGTGCTGAGGTCGTCAAGCGTGCACGGATGATCATCGGCGAGCGTATGGAATCAGAACCGGAGCTGCGTCTGATGTTCAACGGCGTGTCCCACGGCAGGATCGTCAAGGCTCCCCCGCACGAAGAGCGCATGGCGGGGACGGATCGCGTGCGCGAGGTGTGGACCGGCGAGTTTGACGATCACCTCGGCCGCAGGATCCCGGCAGACGGCATGTTTACCCTGCGCCAGCCGATGACGGCGGATGAGCATCAGGTCCAGCTGGCAGAGACCATGAAGGCCGCAATGCTTGACGGTGTCAACAAGGGCGGCCGCCAGGCGCTGGCGGGAAGCATGATGGGTTACATGGTCGGCTTCGCCGCAAAGAAACAGGGCCTTGATACCAGCGGACTGGACCCTCTCCTGCAGCAGCGTTTCGATCAGTCCGAAATCATGCTCGCGAGCATGGACATCGATGGAATCCCGGACGAGGAGCAGCAGCGGGTCTATTCAAATGCGTATGTCGACGCAGTCGAGCAGATCAACAAGGAGGACCCAGAGTTCGAACACGAATTGAGGCTGGCTCTCGGCGAGGACTGGCAGGGCCGGATGCGCGACGCGGTTGACCATCCGGCGGCGTTCTTCGCCGAACAGCGGATGCGGCCGAAGCCCTTCCGCCAGGGTCCCGGTCCTTCGGCCCAGCATGAAGGTGACGGGCCAGGGGCGCAGCGCGGGGCAGACGAGTACCAGCCGGCGTAAGCGGCAGACCGATAATAGGAAGGAATCACCATGAGCGACGATCAGCAGGTGGGGCAACAGGAGCGGTACGGCTCGCGACTCGCGCAGATGTTTGGATACATCACGCCAGAGGACCGGAGCCGCTGGGAGCAGCAGCGTGTTCAGAACAAGTCGACCGTCAACGCGACCAAGCAGGGCGCTAAGTCCTCGGTCGGCTCAATGATGGAGTTCGGCGATAAGAACATCAACGCAAAGCTCAACGCGGCACACAGGATCGCGGACCAGCAGCGGTTCGACGAATCGCACGACAAGATCGTGAATACGCGCCACGACCCGAAGACGAGGTCCATTATCGAATCGGTCGACTACGAGTACAAGGACGCCAGGGAATCTATCGATCCAGACTTTGAGCTCTAACCAACTGGTCGTGATAGACCTATCGATAGCTTTCCGATAGGCATATGTGTCGGATAGACTGATATCCAAGATAGAAGCGGATCACGAGGGACGTAAGGACAGGGTGTGGGCATGGAGACGACGGGGCATCCGCGCATCAGCAAGCGTGAATTCATTTCGAAGGTGGCCAGCCGCAGCGGACAGCCAATCCGGATCGTGAGTGAGGTGTACGAATCCCTGATCGGAGAGCTGACTGACTCGGTTCGTCGTGGAGATATTGTGATGCTCACCGGTTTTGGTCGCTTCTGCCGACAAACGCACAAGGGTCACAAGGTCCGCTTTGGCAAGAAGGACGTCGATGACTATTCGGTGCTGAAGTTTTCTGCGTCGCGCAGTATCAACCGCCGATTGGATTCAGATGACAACACCACCCTGACCGATCCGGAGATCTACGGCGTGATGGACGAGTTCGACGAGGCGGAAGAGCGCCTGCTCGAGGCTGCGTCTTAGACGACGTGAAACAGGCGGATAAAAAAGAAGAACCCCGGTGATGCGCAAGGCATCACCGGGGTTCTTCTGTGTCTGGCACGACCATTCTTGGCCGTGGTTTATCGACGCGATTCAGACAAGCTTGATGGCTGCCTTTTGACGGCGTTTGGTCGCTGCGTTGCGGATTTCCCGGGCAATACTCCAAGCGGCCGTCTCAGGGGTGCCATTGGCGGGATGGACATGATGCCCGATAGTACCAGTGATGCTTTCGCCTGCACGGGTAGTGGCATGCACGCGGTAGCTGCGCTGGTTGTGAACCGTGTAGGTCACTTCCAGCTCCAGCTGCACATCCCGGATGTGCTCCTGGGTCCTTAGAATTTTCCGAGTTGCCGCCAGGAACATCAGAGCTGCTGCATCTTCGATCTGTTGTGATGTGGGTTCGGCGTACCGTTTGCCACCGGCAGTGCCGGCGGTATTGATGGGGATCAGAGCAGGTTCAGTGGACATGACAGCTCTCATTTCGGACGTGGTTGGTTTCCCTGGTCGGAGCAAGACCCGGTCACAGCTTCGCTGTGACGTTCTGTAGCTTGCTATCCCGGATTACAGTCACGGGCCATTGTTTTGCTGCGGTACGCCGCTTCCGGCCTTGGCGGGATGGGTTTACGCTGTGCCCAGAATGTTTGAAGGTGTGCCTGCTGCGCTGCACCCTCCTGTAGACCTCGCTCTGGCGAAGGCCGTGGAGTCGATTCCGCATGGGGATGTGCTGACCGGCGGTTCCGTTTTCGAGATGAAATTTGATGGCTTCCGCGCAGCATGTTTTGTCGGCTTGAGTGACGTGTGGTTGTACTCGAGGCAAGGCAAGGATCTAAGCCGATACTTTCCGGACGTTTTGGCTGCTGCGGGTAAGCAGATTCCACCGGGCTGTGTCATTGATGGTGAGCTGGTGGTGTGGTCCGGGGACCGGTTGGATTTCGATGCACTACAGCTTCGCCTGGTGACGGCCAAAGCGGCACTTCCGGCGTTTGTGCATCAGAGTCCGGCCTCGCTGATAGCTTTTGATGCTCTGGCAGTGGCCGGGAATGATATCCGCGGATTGCCGTTCCGGGACCGACGCACTTTGCTGGAAGAGCTGGCGCGTGAATGGGTACCGCCATTGAATCTGTCGCCGGTGACCAAGGACCGGGCGGTGGCGGAGACCTGGCTCCAAGAAATGCCGGCCACTGGTGTTGAAGGAATCCTGGTCAAGGGTGAGGCCCAAACTTATGAACCACGGCGCATCTGGCTAAAGGTCAAAAGCAGAAAAGTTGTAGATGTTGTTGTTGCTGCGGTCATAGGTCCGGCAACCCAGCCGCGAGGCGTGGTCGTGGGTTTGCCGTTGCATGGGCGATTGCGGATTGTCGGCCGATCCGGTCCCCTGTCGGCTCGTGCCGGACGGGATTTGGCCCCCTACCTTCGGCCGCCACAGGGGAAGCATCCATGGCCGGAAGAAATCAGCGAGAGGTCGCTCGATAGATTCACCAAGGAAAGCGGCAAGATACACCTGACTTTGGTGGAACCTCTGGTTGCGGAGGTCTCAGCCGACGTCGCCTGGTCGGGTCAGGCCTTTCGGCACTCGGTTCGCCTCGTGCGGGTCCGGCCGGATTTGCAGCCGGATGAGGTCAGCTTCCCGGCAGACTTCGAGCGGGAGTAATAGCCGCAGACAGGAAATGCCTTGCTTGCTACAGTTCAATCACGCTTGTCCTCTGACACGCCCGCATTCACTTCAAGCCATGCCGGATCCCGTCTGGGTCCTACACTGCACTCGTGAGTAATAAGGAATCAAAGAGTGGCTTTTGGTCAAATATGGGTGTCGAAACCTTTGGACCCGTGGGTGTACTGATCATCGGCTTCTTTTGGAATAAGTGGGCAGAGGGAAAGACCTGGGAAGAAAGTCTCAGCCTCGGTTTGTGGATTGCGGGCGCTGTCTTGGTCCTGGTCCTCTTTGTAAAGAGTTTCGCGGTTCAGGGCTGGCGGGAAGCCGTATGGGTGCGCCTCCCCAAGCGAATCTGGGGGCTAAGACTTACTACCCCGGAGGACCGGCAGAAGTTGATGAAGAATGGGTATGACGATCATGCCCAGGAAATTGAGTTACAGAGGAGCCGTGTTGGTTGGCCCAGTTGGTTTGTAAAGGCGACGCAGTGGCCCGGCTCGTTCTGGCTCTACAACAACGGAGCGCCCGTCCGTAATGTTCGGATTGAAGCCGATCCGGAGTACTTCAACATCGGTAAGCTCTCCGCCTGGCCTAACGAGACCTTTGATGCGATTGGCAGACAGTTCGAGGGTGCGGTTACGGAGAAGGGTCTTGAAGAGGGCGTCACCTTCACAGTCACCTGGATTGATAGCACTGGAGCTCCGCAACTGGGAAAGACCACTGCTCCCCCGGACCGGCTCATCCATCCTTCCTCCTAGTCGAACATGCAGGAATGGTTGATGATCAGCTGTCAACCACGATGAAGATCGCGACAAGGATAGCGACAGGGATGAGCAGCACGCCAGCCCCGGCAATGACGTGATCCCAGCCGAAGGGCGAACTGAGCCAGGTGGTGAATCCCGTCCATAGGCCGCCGACAAAGGCCGCAACCTGGCTGAAGAATCCGGTGCTCCAGCCGATGACGGTTGCCAGTGATACCCCGCCGACCAGACAGAGGCCTACGATTGCCCGTGTGCTTTTGAACATGGTGGGTCTCCTTACTTCCGGTCTTCGAACAGCAGGTAGTACATGCCGATGTGGGGTATGACGAGTACGGCGAGGGCCGCCCAGGCCCGTCGCGGGTCTTCGAGAAGCACTCAGCAATGAACAGAAACGACGTTGAATGGTCAGTCGAACGCAAGATCCGACTCTGTGGACAAGGGCTGGTCGACGCCCCGGCCGGCGCGCGGTGTCCGGTCCTGCCCGGCGGTCGGCTGACGCTGCGCTGCCAGCTGGTCCAAGGTAAAGCCGAAGGGGCGTCCGAGTCGCTGGCCGGCGATCCTGTAGACCTCGCTGTCCCGACGCGCCCCGATGGCGACGATTTCGCGCCGGGTGATTCCATGGGGTTGCTCTGGGCGGATGTCCCGGGAAACGATCCGCAGCGGTGGCTTCTCGTAGGCGTCGGCTCCGACGTAGGTTGTATCGCAGTCTGATAGATCTGCGAAATGGGGATTGTAATCCAGCGGCTTGGTCGGGTGGCGGCGTCCGTTGAGCCGGTGCAGCATCACGATGGTGGCCTCCAGCAAGGCCTCGTCCTTACCATGCGGATGCTTGAGCGCCCGCTGGTTCAGCTGCTCAATGTCGCCGCGCGCCCCTGGTGTGAGATGGACCTTGA
Source organism: Arthrobacter rhizosphaerae (assembly GCF_023062595.1). Lineage (GTDB taxonomy): Bacteria > Actinomycetota > Actinomycetes > Actinomycetales > Micrococcaceae > Arthrobacter > Arthrobacter rhizosphaerae. The sequence continues at coordinate 241,983 of NZ_JALLAN010000001.1, read as the reverse complement.
TGCGCAGGCCGTTAGTCATCGTCACGCGCCTTGCGGAGCATGGATCGGGCTGGCTCCCCCAGCTCATCGCCGAGCTCGTCCAGCGTTATGCCCGGGTCTCGGGACGCGTCAGCATCTTGGATACGGTGCAAAAGCTCGGACTGGAAGGCGTGCTCCTCGCGGACAGCGTCTGCATGGTCGCGCTTCAGCAGGCGGACGAAGGCTGCGAACGGGATGATCGCGGCTTCGGGGACGTTGTCGTCACCGAAGACCAATGGCTCGGTCTCACCGTCGCGGTAGCGCTCGATCAGCGAACTGAGGTGCGCTGCGGTAATTCCTTCGGTCGGAGCGACGTTTACGGAGAACTTCGGGAGTGTCGTGTCGGGCTGGTCAGTGGCGGCGTTGTCGTCAGTCATGGTTCCAGTCTATTCGGGGTGGAATGGTTTGTCAGTGTCTCGTATATGACCATTCCCGGTGATTCGGCAATGGAATTCGAGAGGTGTGGAATGTTCAGAGGAACAAGCAAAGCCCGTGCACAGACCCCCATCGGGGTCGGTGCACGGGCTGAAGCCAGAGTGCGGGTCAGAACTCGTCTGACTCCGGGGCTACGTCGAATACGGGCAAGCCGAGAGCCTGCCAGGCACGGATCACCCTGGGGCGGTCCTCAAGTGCCAGCCGGACGTCGTAGTGGCCGCGGATGAATGTCTCGTAGATCTCGGTCTTGACGATGTCGTCGGGCCTTGAATCGCCTTGTCCGCGCATGAACAACGGAGCTCGGGCGGTCCAGTCCCCCACGTGCTCGACGAGCCAGGCATAGGTGGCATTTCCTATGTTGACACCGTGGTCCTCAATGATGGGCCGCCCGGAGCAGAACAAGATCTCGAATCCGGCATCACGCAGTGCGCGGACCGTGTCGATCACCGGCTGGTTGGGAAGGTCCCAGGAGACGAGCCGGTACTCGTGGTGAGGCCGGATGAGGCTACCGTCGGGCAGGGTGTGCGTAGCAACTGTCCCGTCGATGTCGACGATGACGGCAGCAGGTCTGCTCGGGGTCATAATCTCTATTCTTTCTGGTGAGGACATCTCCGTTATTAAGGAGTTTGAGGTTCGACTGATTTCTTGTCCTTCGTCCCGGAATCAGTTGTTCGCCGCTGGGCCATCGCCATTACGTGATCCCGGTAGGAGACTTCAACGGCACCTTTTGTCACTGCCAATCGACGCTTTGATTCGGTGACGTCGAAGTGCTCTTTCCACGTTCCCCGGTGCTGGATGTACTTCGGTTGCAGTCCCAGTGCAACGGCGAAGGTGATCAGTTCCTCGGTGCTGTCCGCGGTCATATGGCACCAACGGGATTCATGAACGAGGGAACCTGAGCGGACCTTGGCCGGGATGTAGGCATTGTCAACGTAGACGGTCATTCCGCACCGCTCTTCAGCAGCTGGTGGATGCCGGAGCCGAAGAGCGGATTGGTGACGGGGCTTCCCACCTTTGCTGTTTTAGTCATGGGTTGCTCCCTCCAGTGGGGACGTGCGGGCCGGTTGTTCGGTCTGGAGTTCGGCGAGCCAAAAGTTCTCACCGGGCTGGATGAGTCCCTTTTCATGGCCATGGCAGGTCAGCTCCAGGCTGCCGTTCCAGGTGTGTGGACCCTGAGAGATGGCAGTGCCGGGCGGTACGTCCAACGGGGCGTGCTTGTGACCGTGGAAGTCCCGGCAGCCGGACTCGTCGTCGTTCGCCAGCACGAGCGTGCAGCATTCGCAGAGAATGAAGGTCGTGTTGGCCATGGTTATCCCTCGTCGCCTTCGTCGTCGTACTTGCTGACATATCCGGTGAGGAAGTTGGCCTGGATCGGATCGAAATCGTGTTGGTCGATGAATTCCTCGTGGTACTCACGCGGGTCCCGGTCTCCGGGGCGCGGCCGAACAAAACCGATGGCGTTGGCGATCCACTCCAGCTCGTCCGCTCCTGACCACTCAGGCTTCGTGCCGAGCCCGAGTGCGATGGCGTCGACGATGTCAGTGTCTGTAGTCTCTCCCGGGTTCCCGTTGGTCCGGGACAGCGGCTTGCTGTAGTCCCGAATGAAGCCCATGGCCTGCAGGACCGTTTCGGGCAGGTAGTACGCGTTCCAGATTGCATCGGCCGCTTCGGTCGGGGCGTCGCCGCCGGAGAGTCCGCCCGAGATGTGGAGTAAGTAGCCGGCGATCGTGATGGTGTTAGTTTCGCTGGAGTCGAGCGCTTCTTCGAGGGCGTCAATGATCTGCAGGCCGGTCTTCCGGGTGATTCCCAAGGTAGGTAAGCCGTCTGCGTCCAGGTGCACCGCAGGGTCGAAGTCTTCAACGAGTTCTTCGAGCTGTGATTCCGGGTCATCGAACGCGAAGAGTTCGACGTCGATAATCTCGTTGATCATCTGGCGGCCGACTTCGAACGCCGGCGGCTGTTCGCGGTTGGCGGGAACGGCGATGGTGGCGGTGAGCATGCTGGATCCCATGGGGTCTCCTTGTGGATTAGAGGGTTGGCTGCGTGGCGGGAGCCCGGCTTAGGCGAATGTGTTGTGTGACGATCACTCCGATGGAGTGAGCATCCCGGCCCTCGGCGAGGTCATCGCAGCGAGTCCAGGAGCTCCTCAGCAAAGTCGTTGTCGTAATTCTCGGAGGCGGCGTCCTCGAGCGAAGCCTCTGGGTGCTCCAGGAAGTGGAGCCCGGCGTTGACGACGAGGTTGATTGCGTCGCGCAGCAGCTCGTCGCCGTCGTCCCGGGCGATTTCGAGAACCTCATCGGCGGCTCGGTTGAACGCGGTATTGATGCGTTCGTGTGTCGCGGCGTGCGGTTCATTGGTCCGGTCGAGGATCTGCTGGATCTCGTCGGAGAGAGCAGATCGGCCTTCATGGTAAGCGTCCCAGGTCTCGTGCTTGCCGGGGACTCTGTATTCGACGCTCTCGCAAAGCCGCCGGGCTTCATCGAGCACCGCCTGAGCCCTGGCCGAGATCTGCTCTTCCTCAAAGTGGTGAAGCTCGCGGGACTGAAGTTCCTGGCGGGCTCCTTCGATGGAGCTGACAAGACGCTCCCACTCGTCGAGAGACATGTGGATCTTCCCGTCGTAGAACGAGGTCATACCAGAAGACCCGGTGGCGGCAATGAGCCGTTTCTTCAATTGGTCCAAGCGCTGGGTATCGACGGTCTCGTGGGGCATGACAGCTGTTCCTTTGTTCCGGGGTGAAGGAAGAGATTCGGCTCGACTGGCCAGTGCTATGCAGCATCCACTTCCTGGTTGGCGAGGTGTTCGCGCCAGAGCGTGGTTGTCAGAGCAATTGCGTAGCAGGTGAACAGGAAGTGGATGTCGTATTCCCGCAGGTTCCATTCACAGGTGTCGGAGCCGACGTGTTCCTCGTTCTCCTGCAGCCACTTGTGTGCCTCGGATTCACTGTCGGCGTGCCAGCGTGCGTCGTCGAGGATTTCCTGGCGGCGCGTGGCCGGCGACTGCTCAGCGATCTCGGTGTCTCCGATTTCATACCAGTCGAACTCTTCGATGAGCCTGTCGTGCTGCTCGTCGGAGATGCCCTCGGTGCTCCAGAGGTGGTTTCTGGCCTCGTTCCGGGCCTTCGTAAGGTCTTCACGGCTTGAGCGAGCGAGGGTATATGTGTCGAATGCGCCGCTATGGCTGACCTTCTCCTGTGCAGCCCAGTACGCCTTGAGGCTGGTCTGCATCACCTCGTTGTCGAGGCCTCGCAGCTCGTGGACCTTTTTCACGAGCGCGAGCTGCTTTTCGTGAATGGTCTGAGCTTCGTCGCCGAGGGCTTCACTCTCTTCGAGGTGTTCGCGCACCAGCTGCAAGAAGATGTCGGGGTCGTACTTTTTCACCTCGTGGGACCGTCCGCCGCAGAGCTTCTCGGCCCAGTAGCGCACGTCGATGCTTGGTGCGCCATCGGAGTAATATCCTTCGCTCCGGCCCGCGATCGTGAAGAACTCGAGCATGTCGGGCTCTCGGGTGAAGACATGGCCGTCGGCGATGTCACCGCTGGTGGCGAGGTGACCGGGCCACGTAGTGACGTCCCAGCTCCACATGCGGGTGCCGGGGGCCTGGACGCGCAGGTGGCGGTACAGACCATCGTCGTGGTGAGGATGACGGTGGCCGGCATGAGGAAGGTCGCAACGAGGGCGGCGAGGCGCTGGTCGTCGGACAGGACGCGTTCGGGGATGTGGCCAGGAGCGTCAAAGAACGACTCGGCACGCTCGATCAGGCTGGCACGGCGGGCCTGACGGGTCGGGAAGTGCTCTGCAACGGTTTGTCCGGGGCCGTATTGGGTGACGACCGAGAAGAGGACAGCGGGGGCAGCAGTCTTCTTCTTCGTTATGCTCATGTAGATCTGCACACCCCAGCGGCGGCAGAGCTTGGAGATCGCATTGACGACGGCATCGGAGGCGGTTTCCCACTGCGATACGTGGGACTGGTACAGCTCGTGAATCTCGTTCGCACGGGAAGCATCGACCACGCCGGCCACGACGTCGGAGGCTGTGAGCAGCTGTTCACACATACGCAGCCGAAAGGCAGGTGATGGGTAGTGGTCGTGAAAGATGATTCTGTCGTTGTGACAGATAATCAGGTCGTAGGTGGTGTCGGGGCCCGGTACGAGCTCGTCGGAGTCGACCTGGGTTCCAATGGTGGTCATGGCATGCTCCTTCGAAGCTGCGGTGGATCAAGAGGGGTGTGCGAAGAAGAAGGCGCGGACGTTCCGTCCTCCCCGGTCAGGGAGGAAGTGGAGCGTCCGCGCCTTCTGCGGTCATCGGTCAGACGGCCTCGGGGACCGGCAGCTGATCACCGACGGAGCCAGCGGCATCGTCGTCGACCATGAGGTCCGGGTCGATACCCTGGGCACGCAAGGCGTTCTTCTCGTCGCGCTCGGTCAGAGCGTTGACGATCTGCTCGTAGCTGCTCTGAATCGGCGGGTTCTTTACCGTGCCGTAGGAGAGCACGTACTGGCTCTTCATGGCGCGGGTAAAGGCGACGTAGAACATCCGCTTGGTGTCCTGGCTCATCTGCGTGTCCTCCTTGTAGAGGACGACGACGTTGTCGAACTCGAGACCCTTGGCACCGTGGATCGTTGAGACGACGAGGTCGGCTTTGGACTCGAGGTTCTTCCGCTTGCGCTCCTGGTTTTTCTGCTTGTTCACGTTCAGCTTTTGCTGGTTGCGAGCGATCTCGAATCCCAGGAGGTTGTCTCGCAGGCGGTCGAAGAACGCCTTGTGCGGCAGCGTGCCCTGGTTGCACAGGGCGACCCAGCCGTTGATCGTGGCGCTGTTCTCTACCCACCACTGCGAGATGGTGAGCAGAATGGCCTTCTCCACGGCAGGGCTGCCAGCGTTCTTCGTCAGCTTGCCCATGTTGTCCTTGATCCCCTGGGAGACCACGAACGAGGCGTTGGCAGGCTGGACCTGCAGGACGTCGTTCCAGTAGAACTTGATGTACTTCGAGAAGATGTCCGTGGCGTAGACCCGGTCGCTGACGAGCGATGCGACGTGCTTGTTCGGGTATGCCTTCTCGAGCACTTCCTGGATCAGCGCGACCTCCCGTCGTGAGTAAGCGAGGAAAGCCACCTGCTCACCGCGGTCGAGGCAACCCTGAACGTAGTCCGGGATCACCGTGTTGCGCACGATTGGCTGCAGATCCTGAGTAACGAAGGTGCCGATCCGAGGCAACTCGCGGTAGTCGAGCTTGACCTTCGCTTGGAAGGAATCGGCTGTCGGGACCGCGAGCGAGTTCGCCTGCAGCTGGATGTTGGCGAACTGGTTGGTCTCCAGTCCACCGAGCACGACGTTGGCGAAGTCAAGGATCTCCTGGTTGCTCCGGTAGTTGGTCGTGAGCCGGAAGGTCGCGAAGACTCCCGAGCCCTCCAGCGTGTTGAGCGCCCTCGGGTTGGCCGAGCGGAACTCATACAGCGTCTGGCTGGCATCGCCGACGATGAAGAGCGACTGTGCGTGCTTGGTGATGTACTTCAGCACGTAGATGAACTCGAACACCGAGTTGTCCTGGACTTCGTCGATGATCAGGTACTTGCTCTGCACGTGGGCAGGCTCGACCATGTCGTCGATCTTCTGGTAGCAGATGATGATCTGCAGTTCCAGGGACGTCTGCTGGATCTGGTCCAGCAGCGCGATCACCTCGTCAAAGTGGTTCTCGACGTAGGTGTTCAGTGCCGTGAACGCGCCGGTCTTGTTCTGGTCGACCTCCAGCAGGCGATGACGGAACGTCGCTGCGAACTGGTTGTTCGGGTAGAAGATGTCGATCGAGTTGATGATCGTGTCGATCGCCGAGACCTTGTGGGTCGGGTGGTTCATCGAGTAGATGTCGATGATCTTCTTGGCGATCGTCATCGAGCCGACGTTCGGGTTCTTCTCAGTGATGTTGTCGGCCGCGGCGTTCGTGAAGCTCAGCACCGTGATGTCCGAGGCGGGGACGCCGCAGGCTTCGAGGTACTTGATGCGCTCGAGGATCACCGTGGACTTGCCGGTGCCCGCGCCGGCCTGGGTCATCACCAGGGGCTCATGCGTGGTGAGTGCGTCAAGCTGCTGCTTGGACAGGTGCGCCGGCAGGACCGGAGGCGTTACCGGCTGTGTCGGGGTCACCAGCTGGCTCTTCATCCGGTCAAGGTGGTCGAGCGTGTGGTTCATCAGCAGGCTCAGGTTCTGCTTGGACAGCTTCGCCGCGATTTGCTCGGAGAAGGTGGCGTCCAGCTGCTGGTGGATCCGGCGGTAGGCTTCCAGCGGAACGTTGTAGTTCTCCAGGTAGCGAAGCTGCACGGCGAGCATGTTCAGCTGTTCTTCACTGGGGCTGGCCGGCATGTCCAGCACGTACTGGCAGACCTCGTCGGCAATCGCTTCGGAGTCCCAGACCTGGGCGAGGCGGGTGATGCGCTCGTGGATCGGGTACTCGTCCATCCACTCGGCGAGTTCGTCGAGGTTTGAGGCGGTCAGCCCTGCCGATGCGAGGACGTCTTCGATGAACCCACGGGCGTTCTCGGAAGGGCTGGTGTCCCACTGCAGGAGCACGGCAGCATCGTGGTTGCCGTATCCGTTCGAGTGGGCAACCGAGGTCGCGCGCTCGGGCTCCACCAGGCCCTGCTTGAAGAAGTAAAGCTCCATGCGGTACTGGATGACGAGGTCGCGGGCCATCTTGTCACCGGACTTGTCTTCGTACAGGGTCAGGCCCTGCGGGATCATGTCGAAGACGACGTCCCAGTCCTGGATCTTGCTGGCAGAAACATCGACGGAGAAGCAGTCGTCAACGTGTGGCACCGGCAGGGTAAAGGAGCCGCCCGAAAGGAGCGCGCGGCGCGTGATCGGGGCCAGCGGCACCGTGGAAGTCGTGATCTCGTGCTGGGTCGAGCTCTGCTTGACCTCAATGTCCCGCGCGATGGCGTAGGCGGTGTTGGTTGCAGTGTTGATCGGACGCAGGGCCTCATTGAGCAGCCCGGTCTTCTTGCCGGATCCGGTCAGCTTCGAGGAGAAGAACTTCGGGTCGGCAGCCTTTTGGGCAGCGACGGCAGCTGCGGAGAGGTCGATGTCATCGAGCAGGATAGGCATGGTGTCGTCTTTCGTCGGACGGATCAATAGGTGAGTCGAGAGATATTTGATTGGGGAGTCGTATCACCATTGTGACAGAGTCGTGTGATGAGTCGAATGCTCGTAGATGAGCAGTTGGGTCGTTTGGGTGCAGGTTTGAACACGGGAGGGCTCGCGTCTGACGACGAGCCCTCCCGTGTTCCTCTCAACCCACCCGTCAGGGGCCGTAAGGCCCCTGAGTCCGGGGGCACCGGCGTCAGCCGTGCAGCCCCGGACACCGCGCGCTACCCAGGCGCACGGTCGTCCATTACCGGCTCACTCTTTGGGCGAGCCCGGAGGGGAGTCGACCTTGTCGATCTCCCAGGGATTGGCCTTCACGAGGGATCCGGAAGGATCGACCTCGATCAGGCCGAGCATGAGGGCGAGTTCACGGCAGTCGGCCGGACTCGCGGAATGGGCGGCGACCCGAAGCCGGGCCTTGTCAGAGAGCTGGGTGGTCTTATGGAGCAATTGCTCCCGGGCCGAGCCGGAGGCGGGGACAGTGACGGTCATGAGGCCTTCTCTTCCTGTGCAATATGAGATGCAGACGCACGAACGCCCCTGCCTGGAATGTCCAGAGCAGGGGCGTTCGAGGAATCGGAGCCCGGATCAGTCGATGGCCGACGTTTCCGGTTCCTCGGAGGGAGCGATCACCGGGGCGGCAACCAATGCGGCAGCCGAGGAAGCAGTCCGGGTCTGGGCGGCGAGAAGTCGATCCTCGATCCAGACCCGGACTGCTTTTCCTGCCGGTCGTGCACCCTGGGAGTCGACGAAAGTTCGCTCGGCGACCGCGTGTACCTCGTCGTCAGGCATCGACGTGGGCAGAGCCTGCGCCAGCCGGGGCTTGACGTCCAGGATCCGTTCACGCTGGCGGACGTAGTCAGCAGCCATGATGTTGCGGTAGGTCTCCTCATCAATGGGATTGAATCCCACTACCAGGGAGAACCGTCCCAGCAGTTCCGCGTCGAAGTGCTCACTCAAGGCCTTCGTAAGGCTCTTGTGAGAGACCGCAGTCGGGGCAGACCCGAATCCGATGTGACTGCCGCTGAGAGCCTCCCGTGCGGCATTGGTCGTGCAGATGACCAGGGCCTTGGAAAAGTCCAGCAGCTTACCGCGGGCGTTGCGGATGTACCCCTCGTCAAATGCGGAGAGGAACAGCCGCTGCACGGCCTTGTCAGCCTTCTCGAACTCGTCAAGCAGGATCACCCGGTGCGGGTTGGATTCGAGAGTGTCGAAAGGCAGCTCCTGGTTGGAGTCGGATCCGACATACCCCGGAGGGGACCCGATGATCTTGGAGGTCGACCACTCGGAGTGGAACTCGGTCATGTTGAGGATGATCGGCTCGGTGCCGGTCATCTGCTCTGCGATGATCTTTGCCGTCTCGGTCTTTCCCACCCCCGATGCTCCGGCGAGCATCCACGTCGTAGGGGTCTTGGTCGGGAACAGGTCCAGTTCTTCGCGGGCCAGACGGTCCACGAGTTTGTCGAGTACGTCAGCCTGTCCCTGCAGGCGGTTCATCAGGGTGCCGCGCAGTGTCGCAACGTCGAAGTCCGGGCGCTGCGCGTTGCCGGTCATCAGCCGCTTGGCCACGTCCAGGACACGCTTGGCCGTGAGCGGCACCCGCGGGATCGACCGGAGAGTTGCCACGAGGGCGGTGTCGCCGGCGGCCTCGGCCTGGACGATGAGCTTCTTCTGTTCCAGGACCCGGTCTGCCATCGCGCGGTCAAGCAGCGTGATGGCGTTGTCGGGGCGGTGCTGTCCGGCACGGGAGTTCTCTTCGGCGATCCTGACCGTTTCGGTCAGGACGTCATCGGCGACCATGATCTTGTGGTTGTAGTGGGCCACCAGGCCTGGGCGAACCGTCCCCAGGACAGCGAGCGTCTGTTCGACGGTCAGCTCATCGACGATGAGCTGGGTGAAGCGTCGTGCGAAAGCGGGGTCATCATCGAAGGCCCGGGACTCGTTCGAGGTGGTTGCGCCGATGACATGCATGTCGCCGCGGGCCAGCGCAGGCTTGAGGATCTGCGAGATCAGCCGCGCCTCATGGCTGCTGCCCGTGCTGGATCCGCCGGTGATCTGGTGGATCTCGTCGATGAACAGGATGACCTTGTTCTTGGGGTCTGAGACGAAGGCGACGATGGCCTGGACCTTCTCCTCGAGCTGGCCGCGGATGCCGGATCCGGCGATCAGGTTCGTGATCGGCAGCTCGTAGACAGTGTGGCCCTTGAGCTGGTCGGGGATGAGGGTATCGCCCAGCTCGATCCGGCGGGCGATGTCCTCGACGATCCTGGTTTTGCCGACGCCGGCGGAGCCTTTGAGCAGTGCATTCGGCTTGTTCTTGCTGATCAGCACTGAGAGGACCTGCTCGATGAGCACATCGCGGAACAATGTCGGGTCGGCGTTCTTGAACTTTTCGTTGTAGTCGACGAGGAGCTCCTTGGCTACGTCGTCGTCCTGATTGTTGCTGGAAGCGTGAGCACCCATTGGCGGGAAGCCCGGAGGTGTGCCGCCGCTGTTGTTCTTGTCATCGTCGGAGCCCGACGTGAAGTTGCTGAGGCCCATCTCGGGTCCCTCCTTTGGTATGCGCCCGGGTCGAAGAAGCGCTGGGTGGGCGCATCACAGGATCCCGGGCAAGGGGTACGGGTAGGTATGAGGTGAGAGTCGTTGGGAATCAGGCCGAAGAGACGCCGACCGGATGAAGCCGATCGACGTCTCTTCGGGGACAGCTGTTGGCCGGGTCAGATGACCATGCCAAGCAGCTTCTGGCGAATGCTCGCGTCGATGTGCTGCATCGCGTTGGCGTAGTCCTCAGCGGATCGAACCATGTACTTCCAGTCCATGGCAGAGCACGGCGCGTAGTAGAGATTCGCGGGGTGCTCTTCGCGCCTGGAAGGCGGCGACCACTCGAAGTCGGTGATCATCAACGAGAGCTGTCGCTTGCGCTTCGGCGAAGCGTTGATGTAGTCCCAGACCTGCTTGAACTGCGTCCCGCCGGTGACCTTGGGTACCTTGCGGAATTCCTGCCAGATCTGCCGGGTCGATTTGTTCTCCACCTTGAGCAGCGTCTCCTGCGAGAGGATGTGGCTGAACGAGTTGAAGTACAGGTTGACGTTGAGTTTCTTGGCGATCCTGATCAGCATCAGCACCGCCTCCTGGTAGTTCTCCTCGGAGATCGAACCGGAGGTGTCGATGTAGATGTGCAGGTCGGGCATGTACTGCACCGAGGTGATCCGGCCGGGCTTGTTGAAGTCGTCCGGGTTGCGACGGTTGGCCTTGAGGAAGGTCGTCTTCGTCGTTCGGTAAATGTTCTGGGACTTGTTGACCTTACCCATGCGGCGCAGCACCCGGGTGATGTCCTTGAACAGATCCAGCTTGCTGGGCGGCTGCTTCCGGAACTTTACCTGGGCCGATCGTGAGCCCGGCTGGCCTGGCTGCTGCTTCGCGCCCATGGCTGCAGCCTTGGCTGCAGCGCGCGGAAGCGAGGTGAGCTTGGACAGCGATGCGTTGGAGACGACCTTGACCGGCGATGCCAGGGACTGGTTGATCAGGTTCCACTCAGTGGTGACCTTCGAGGACGTGGCCCGGGCATGGGCTTCGACGTTGACGAGGACCAGTGACCGCGGGCAGAACAGCTCTCCGAGGGTGAAGGGCATGATTCCGGTGTCGACCACCGCAGGCAGTTGGCCCGTGGATGCCTGCTTGCGCTGCTGTTCGACGTAGTTCATGAGCATCCGGATGACCAGGCGGGCGAATGAAAACTCTTCATTGCCATCGGAGTCGTCCTTGCGCAGCAGCAGCGACTCGGTCAGACCCTTGAGCGAAAGGTTCGCAAAGTCATTCAGCAGTCGGAGAGTGTCCGGCGGCATGATGCTGGCACCGGCCATGCTCTGAACCTGCTGGCTCAGCCAGATCTTGAAGCCGTCGAATGCCGCCGAGGACTGGAACCAGAATCCGAGCGTGTTCGGGTGGTACGCGTAGGCCACAGATGCGAAGAACGCGCTCTCGTCCGCTGAGCCTGCGAGCAGTCCCTTGGCTGCGGGGATGACGTCGTTTTGGGCGGTGTAGAGGACCCGGGCTGAGGGTGCGGGCCACTTGTTCCGCTGTCCGGCCTGGACAGCAAACAACTCCCCCACAGGCAGAGGTGTGCCCTGGTCATAATTGACCATGGTCTGCCCCAGCAGCTCTTTGGCTGTTTTCTCGGCGTTGGGGTCCATCGAATCCCCGAGGCAGCGCAGGATGAGGTCCTGGACGTCTGCGGTGATGTCCTTGCCGGAGCCGTCGGTGATGCTTGCCGGAGCACCGGGATTCAGCGGTTCGAGCAGCGGATCGATGAGGACTTTCTGGACGGCCGGCATGGGGTCGTAGTCGCCGGTGCACGAGATCGTGTGCAGGGCGTCGAGCACCGCCGGCTTCTGGTTCGTGACGGTGATCGTCATGTTGAGATCTCCTTCTGCTGTTTGAGGCGACTGCGGTCAGTCATCGGTGATGGCGTGGGATGCCCCGGGAGATAGCACCGGGGCATCCCACGCTGGCCTTGGCCGGGTTCGGCTCAGAGGAAAGCCGACAATGACGGCTTGACCGCGGTGACGATCGGCGTGTCGATCTCGAGGAAGGACTCCAGGTTCTGACGGTCGATCAGTCCGGTGGTCACCAGCTCGAAGAGCGTGCGTGTGTGCTCCGGTTCGATCTGCGTCGCCGCCTGGGCCAGCTGCTCGATGAGCCGGGCGTTGTCATCGGTCTCCTTCAATGCGTACAGCAGCGATCCGGAGACCTCGTTCTGGGTCAGGGTCGCGATCTGTGCGGCGAGGTCGGTGACTGTACCTGCGGTTTTGAGGCCCGCGTAGCAGTTCGGCCTCGGCACGTTCACGCGGTTCCGCGTCGGGCCGCCCGAGTTCGATGCAAGGTCCTCGGCGATCGTCGCCACCAGCTGGGTGGTGAACATGGTGTCCCCGGTGAAGGCCTCGATTGCCTCGTTGAGCAGAGTGGTGTCGCGGCTGTCGATCTGGACCGGGGTCGCGAGGTGGCTCGCCAGTTCCTGACGGTCGACACGGTTCAGCCACCGCGAGAGGTAGTCGATGGTGCGTGGCGTGGTGAGCTGGTTCATCTCTTCGCCGCCGTCGAACAGCTCGGCCATGGTGACATTGCCGTTGTCATCATCGTCGTCGCGGCCGTCGGCCACGATGGCGTTCGGCGTCGACTTCTGGAAGATGAGGCCCGGGTGCTGGGTGAGCACCTTTTTCACCCAGGGGTTCATGTCGCCAAGGACGGACATGAGCGTCGCGGCGTCGGGCTCCACGTGGAAGATCGCGAAGCGTGAGAGGCTCGCCTCGTCCAGGGTGGTGACGTTGCCCTTGTCGTTGCCGGCTACGACAATGCGGACGTTGCTCGGCAGATCGATGTGACCCATGCGGCGCAGTGTCACCAGGGTCAGCGCGCCCGAGGTCACGTCCGAGGTGGTTCGGTTGATCTCGTCGAGGAACAGGATCGGCCATTCGCGCGGATTGGCCAGTGCGTAATCGATGGCTTCCTGGATGACCTGGTGGGGGTAGAACACCTGCTTGAAGCTTTCGGTTCCGTCGTTCTTGGTGTACGGAACCAGGCGCGCGCCGGTGAGGTCGGCCTTGTCAGCAAGCTGGTTGCAGGGCAGGACGAAGGCCTTGGTGCCCATCGAGTAGGCCAGGGCCTCGACAAAGGAGGACTTGCCGATGCCGGGCTCGCCCATGAGTGCAGGTGTCGCGCCGACCTCAAGGGACTGCTGGATGAGGGTCGTCAGGGTGTCGTTGAACTTCATGATGATGTCTTTCTGGTCGTGGGCGAGCTGAGATCAAGCAGGAGAAAAAGACGAGAGGACGGTATGTGGTGCCGTATGCACGGATCGGAAGCAGGGCCCCGAGGCCCGGTGGAGGTGGCGGTGGAGCCCCGCTGCACACCGCCACTTCATCCCCGATCGGGCTCCGCCCGATCCAGTACTTCCCACAACACCTGCCGACAGGCGTTTCCCCAGAGACTCACCCCGCTGCTGCGGATGCCTCACGTGCCGCCACCAGGGCAGCGGCACGGTCAAGGAGGAATGGCCTGCCGTTGCGCATCTGAGAGTGTTTGGGCCGGGGTTTGATCACCTTGAGCGAGGTCTGGTACAACAGCCAGGCTTGATCTCCGATGGAGAACTCGGCCCCGAAGGAACGATAAGTGCGCAGTGGAAGCTGCATCCCGGTGTAAAGCACTCCGAGGACGGAAAACTCCCAACGGGAGAAGTCGTTGTCGAAGTCCTCGGGGGTCTTCAGGCGGTCAAGGGATCCAGCCAGTGTCTGCTTGATGATGGCTTGGGCGTATGGGATGTCGGGCATTTCTCCGTCGGTGCCAACCTCGGTCGCCGAGACGCTGAGGCTGGGCCGGGCCTTGGCTGCCAGATCCGCATAGAGATCCTCAACAGTGGAGAACCGGGACGGAGCGGGCAGAGCCGCGACGTGCTTGACGATGCGGTCAGGGACCGGGGACCGCGTGAAGGTGCACCAGTGGTCAAGGAGGATCTCGTACCAGCCGTGCTCTTCACGAAGTACGCGCTTTTCGGCGGCCACGGGAAAGTCGTGGAGGTTTTCGGGCAGGGACGCGATCAGGTGGAATCCCTTGCCGGACATGGACAGCTCGGAGTAGAGGATACCGGGCAGCCGCAGGATGTCCGCGGCCACGTCCGGCGGGCATCCCGGTTCGACGTCGATCACGATCAGGCCGTCGGCTTGGGCCTGCAGGTAGAAGGCGGCGTTGGCCGCATTCGGCAGCGCGCCCGTGAGGTCCTTGAGTGTGAGCAGGCAGGTGGAGTCAAGGGCGAACGCACCGCGCAGCGGGCCGACGTGGCGGCAGCCGGCGTTACATCCGTCGAGGAGGTGGCGCACGTCGATCGGGGCCTTGCGGCCCGAGTCCTCGTCGTCGAGCTCGCCGAGCTGACCGGAGATGGTCCATCGACAGGCGGTCGCCAGAGCGCGGATCGCGGGGTTGTCGTAGAACTGCGGGAACCATGCCCGTGGGTCGGGTGAGGTCATCGTGGGGCGCACGCTTTCGTTCGGCGGGAGAAGGGGTCTGAAAAAGACAAGACCCCCGTACTGCACGGATGCCAGCACGGGGGTCTTGTCGATGGTTGGGGTTGCCGGTTTTGGATCAACCCTGGTAGGTGATCCCCGCCTGCTGGCCGCCGGCGTCGCCGGAGCCGTTCCACGGGCCCTGGGCCGAAGGCGCACCGACGGCTGAGCCTGCGTTCTTCAGCGCAGCATTCTCGGCCTCGAGTCGGGCGAGCTTCTGCTCAGGGGTCTCGACCTGAGCCTGCGGCTGGACAGCCGGAGCGGCAACTTGGGGAACGGTGGCAGTCTGTACCGGGGCCGCCTGGACCTGCGCGGGAGCCTGCACCTGTACAGGTGCAACAGCAGCCACCGGGGCCGGGAAGGACAAGCCATCCTCGACATCGGTGCCTACAGGCTCCTCGCCGTTGCCGATGGCAGAGTCGGAGCCTGCCTGCGCCTGCACCGCACGCGGCGGGGCATTGAACACGATCCCGCGGGCGGCGAGCTCGCCAGTGGCGACGCCGCCGGCGTTGTAGTAGCGCGGGGCCTCGTTCACGATTACCTGGTCGAGCGACAGGCCACGGTTGGCGAAGTTCTTCGGCTTGTAGACGCGCAGCACGAGCGTCACGTCCAGGCCCTGGGCGAGCTCCTGGCCGGAGGTGTCCTGATCGAAGGTGCCGTCACCCTTGTCGGAAGGGATGGCGATGATCGGCAGGTTGGTGCCCTTGGAATCGATCGAGTAGTTCGCACCCGTGTCCGGGTTCTTCTTGGAGACGTAGCGGCGCTCGGCGACGAACTGCTCCTCGATCGTCGGGTTCGCCGGATCGGCAAACTGGACCTCGGCTTCGGTGACGGTCGCGGTGGTGTGCGGCTTGCCCACGGGGCTCATGCCGTTCTGCACCTTGCGCTGGTCGCTGGCTGCCAGGGCCGCGCCTTCGATGAGGCTGGTGAGGCGTGCGAAGGCGAGCTTGCCCCGGATGAACACGCTGGTGCCCTCGGTGAGCTGGCTGGCGGAGATGGAGTAGTTGGCCATGGTGATGAGGTTCCTTCTGTTGAGGTGGTGCAATGGTCTGTGGAAGCCCGTTTGACTCGTCTATCGACTAGCTATTACCGCTCCTATTCTATCAAGATCGACTGGGCTATGAGTAGAATAGGAATGATGGATTCGACTGATCGCAGGTGATGAGGACAGAGGAGAGGCGACAGGAATGACGGATACGATTTACAAGCCCGAAGGCACGGAGACCGGGGCTGCTCCCCCGGCGCGGCCGGCTGCTGACCGCAGTGGTCGCGTTGGGCCCCTGGGATACGGGAATGGCCCGGTGCTCGCGGCCGGGATCATGGTTGGCGGGGCGGTACTTTTTGCAGGATGGGGCCTGACACAGATCCTCACGGCCGACGAGAGCGCAGCGAATGGTCCCGAAGCGGCAGCCGTCGCAGCAGAGGCCCAGGGCAGCAAAGAAGGCACCGTAACGGTGACCCTGCCGGACAAGGACGGAAATGGCATTGCGGACGAGCTTGAGCCGCCGAAGCCGGAACCACTGCCTGCAGTGCCTCCTGCGCGTGAACCGGACCCGAAGCTCACGACGGTGGTGTACACCATTCAGCCGAACGACACCCTCACCAAAATCTCCGGCGAGACAGGCGTGCCTATCGGGCACCTTGTCGAGGCGAACAAGATACAGAACCCGAACCTTATTTACGCCGGGGCGTCGCTTTTGATTCCGCCGGTGGGGTGATCGAAAGAGTTTGTTGCCTCGGGGATGGCGAAAGAGGCCCGGACGATGCTGATTTTTCAGCGAAGTCCGGGCCTCTTTCTATTGTGCGGGCGCTCAGCCTATGAATTTTCGAGCTGTTCCCGGAGTGTTCGAAGGCGAGCGATTTCGGCCTTCATGCGGTCGACGTCCGCGGTTTCGTAATCCTGCGGGTAGTCGAGCTTGTACTCGGAGAGCAGCTCGATCTTGGCGTCGATCAGCCCTTTCAGGTCGAAGCTGTCGAGGACCGCCTGGGCGAACTGGAGTAAGCCCTTTTCATGGGGGACACCGCTGCCCAAGGCCCAGCAGAGAGCCTCGAAACAGCTCTCGTCGTCCTCCACTGAGATGCCATGGGCGCTGATGACGTCATTGGCAGCCTCTTCGGCGGCATCCTCAACGGCTTTGCTTGGTTCAGCCATGATTAGGGGCCTCCTCTTCCTGTTGAGTCTCCGGAGCGGACGTTGGCGTCTGGATGGTGAGCCAGATCTGCATGGCTTCGACGGCGGTCGATATTTTGTCGCGCTGGCTCAGGTTCATCCATCCGACCGGCGTGAGTGTTTCGACTGTGAACTCGCCGGAATTGATTTCCAGTGCCCGGTAAAGGCCTGCACCGGAGACCTCGTAGATGGTCATCCCGGACCGATGAGTCTCGCGCGGACGCTCGTACTTAATGGGCAGGTTTGATGCGCGGAGAGAGAGGGTCATGGGTTGCTGCTCCTGCGGGTCGAAGATGTCGACAACGACCTGTGTCGCCTGGTTGCTGTTACTGGACGCACCTTTACTGATCTCGTTGCCTATGGGGATGGTGTCCGCGGCGCGCGCAGCGCAGCAGCGCACACCACGAAACAACACCCGGGACCGGCGTGAGCCGGTCCACGGCTGTTACCCATCAGCTCCTGGACAGAGAAGACCCCGCCTCGGCTGATGCCGGGCGGGGTCTGGATGTATTCAAAAAGGAAGGATCTGCTTCTCACGCTGCATCTGTATCAGCCGCGTCGCCAGGATCCTCGGCGGCGTCGTGCTTCCCGAGCAGGAAGCCGCGGGCTTCTCCGTTGGCCATCATGTCGCCGAGGTGGGCCAGGAGCACCGCTCTCTGGGTGGTCCGTCTGTCCTCGAGGGGGTCATACTCCCGCAGGGCGTGCATGTCGATGACCCAGCCGTTCTCGCGTGCCACGGCCTCCTTCAGTTCGGACCCCTCAGGGACTGCCATGCCGGTGTAGTCGTGGTCGAACTCCGCGGTGACGTCGAGTCGCTGGTTGGCGTAGTCGACATAGAGAGTGTCGCCGCGCAGCAGCCGGCCCTCGCGATCGAACGCTGAGAGGAAGACACGGTCAGCCCGCGTGGTGTTCTCCACGTGGACCGCAACGACGGACTCGTCGGTGAGGAAGTCGGTCTGATTCAGGCGCGCATGCGTCCTGGACCGGTCCTCGTAGCACCACATGAGCGTGCGGGCCTCTTCGAATCCTCGGAACTCGTCGGAATCGGATGCTCCGGGCCGCAGGGGGTTCATGGTGTGCTCCTTCACAAGGCGTGATCATGAGGTGTGGCAACCCGGCGATAGGTATGCATCGCCGGTCGGTGATTTCGATCATGCCACATGAATGGAAAACTTTCCACTCATGTGGCATCAGCGCCGGCACGAGCCTCAGAACAAGCTGTTTGTACCCCGGAAGGACGGTTCAGCCAGTTGGTCCGGTTTTATTTGTCGTGCGGGGCCTGTGGCGGATCATCAAGCTGTTCGCTCTTGCGGGCGAGCTCGACAATTGCCCGGATGCTGGATAAAGCATCGTTGCTCAGGCCGTGGACGCGCAGGGCGATCGTGCGCTCTTCGGGAGTCAGTTCGTCCTCGGCGGTCGATGCGGAGTCATCTTTGTCGTCATCCAGGAAGTAGGACAGAGGTACATCGAATGCGTCGGCCAGCGCCCGGAGGTGCTGGAGTCGGGGGTTCTCGGCCTGTCCGGTGCGCAGTTGTTGCAGATAGCTCAGCGACATCGTCGAGATGCCCCGCTTCTCCATCCTGTGGATGATCTCCTGCAGCGTGACGGGTCGGCCGTGGGGGCCGGCGGTCTGTGCGAACAGGCGTTCTAGTCGCTGAGCAATGCTCACGGAACTGGTCCTCCTCATGGACGCTGACATGGATCGGTCGCCGCGATCGCATCAGTGCAGCACCGCTCATTATCTTAGTGGAAGATCTTCCACTGCGGTGCATTTCCGCTTGTCGGCCGTCGAAACCCTAGCCGAGGTCAGGCAGGAACTGCTGCGCGACTATTATCACGAGGAAGGCGAGCCCGGTGCCGAGGATGACTTCGACGAGTGTGTGGTGGCCGAGCTTCAGGCGGGCGAATGCCACTGCAGGCAGGAGGGGTAGGAGCGCGAGCAGCAACCAGGGTGAGATGAGCAGCGCTGCGATGATGACCAGGCATGTCATGCAGAAGGCATGCATGGAGACTTTTGGGCCGAGAAGGGTGACCGTCCCGGTGACGACGAGGCCCGCCACCATGGTCAGCATGATCCAGACCAAGACGCTGGGCGCACTCAGCAGGAGTGTTGTGGTCATGCCGCAAAGCACGGATCCCACACAGACGAGGAAGACCCACCATCGTTGTTCGCGCCGGGTGACGTGCCGATCTGTGAGGTGTTCACGGCGCACCGCGATATGGATGGCGGTCATCGGAATCACTGCGCAGAAAGTTCCGAGCAGGACGCCCCATCCGAGGCCCGCCCAGGGGTGAGGGTGCCCGGCGACGCCGCACAGGACGCAGATGAGGAACACGGAAACAGCAGGGGCGAAAACGTCGCTGAGGATCCGGGCTGACCGGATTGCAGGATCAGCGGCCGCGGGGCCCTGGATTTTCGTCGGGCTCTCCGTCATCGGCTGTCCTGTTCATTCATGGCGCTCACCGCGACTCTGATCTCGTAAAGACTCTGTACAGAGGTGGCCAGGTTTTCGTCGTCCTTCAGCCTAAGGGTGCGCAGTCGGCTCAGCGCCACGGTGAACCATCCGAGCCGGGGCACGGAATTCTCGCCGCTGAGGTGGCGCACCAACCCTGCCGACAGATCCGGATCCTCGGGGTGTTGCTTGTGCAGCGGCTCCAGGGCGGGGTCATCGTCCTCGCGAATGAGCCTGAGAGCGTCGTGGGTCTCGATCGTGAGTCTCGACAGTGTCATCAATTGGTCAAACTCCTGCTGGTCTTCCGGCGGGAGCCTGACGTCGGGGTGGAGCGTCGTCGTCGTCCGCCACAGGGGAACGACGACCTCGTGCGCGAGGCGGAGCGCCAGCTTCTTCCGTACCTCGATGCTGATGCGGCGGATGACACCCGTGGCGAGACCGATGAAGAAGAAGCTGACAACGGCGACGAGCAGTTGCGTCCTTACTTCTGATCCGCCGAGGACCGCATGGCCAAACAAGTCCAGGAGCGATGAGCCGATGAACAGGGCAGAGCCGATGGCTCCGGCAAAGACGAATGCGACAGGGAGGCGGGCAGAGAACGGTTGGTTTCTCTGGGTCATGGTGCTCCAACAGCCGACTGCGACGACGATGGTCGCTGCGGCAAATGCACTCAGGTACAGGAAGTTGTAGGAGACGAGGGCCCAGGCCCGTCCTTGGGCAAGGGCATCGTCGATGTCGGTCCGGTGGTACAGAGTGCCGTCGGCGTCGACGGGAATGAACCAGACCAGCACGGTCTCCCCCAGGGCGACGAGCCCGGTGAAGAAGTAGACGAATCGGGTTGTGCGCTCCGAGAGCGGAGTCGCGCGGAATGTAAGGATGAGCAGAGCAACCGAGGCCTGGGCGGTCAGGATGGCGATGCGTTTGATGAGGTCAACAGCGGGTCCATCGATGGGAGGCTCCATGCCACGGCAGAACGTGGCGACGAAGAGAGCCACGCAGGTGATCCGCAGCAGGTTGACCCGGCGTCGACGTCCCTTGTGCAGGGCGGAGACGATCACGATCAGGCCCATCGTGATGCCGACGATGACGATCTCGGCCATCAGAGGCCGTTCTCGTCTGATCCAGACAGGAAAGCGAGGGCTTCAGACCCATTCCGCTTTTCGGATGCCCGCTGCCGGCGGTGCAAAGCATCCATCAGTCGCATGCCGGTGGTTTCGGCCCGCTTCTCTACGGGGTCGTCGAAAATGCTGCGCATATGCGTGCAGTCGGAGTCGGCCCGGACGTCGCCGTGCAGGATGTGGGCGTACTCGTGGAAGATCGTCAGCTCCTTGTTGAGAGGTGAGAGTTCGGGGTCGTAGAACACGTGTGCCACACGTCCGATCACGGTGGTGAGGCCGCTGATCTCCTGGTGGCGCATCTCTTCAGGGATAGGTCTGATCAAGATTTCGAGGTCACGTGCTGCAGCGATGGCCTGGCCGAGGGACTCCAGGGTGGGCTCAGCGGGCCAGTCGAATGTGTCGAGTTGGCGGTCTGAGGCACAGCTGGTGGCACCAACGATGGCAGCGGTCCCGTGCCGGAGCTTGGCGAAGGGTGAGCGGTTGAACCGCAAGGGCCGCAGCTTGACGATATTGCGGGCAAGTGGATTGAAGGCAGGCATCAGCGTTTCCTCTGGTGGAGAGAAGAGCGGACACCGCCTGGCGTTTGCCAACGCAGGGGTACAGTCCCGTATTTTACTTCGTCACATACGGTACAGGTTTTGTCTTACCTGTGACAAATGACGGAAAATCAAGAAACGACACAAGCAGGCACCGGAGCACCTGCCCCGGTGATCGGTGCGATCGCGGGATCGGAGCAGCAAGCGTCCGGGAACCGCTCACCCACGATACCGGACGGCCGGGGCCTGCCGGGGCGAAGGTGTGCAAATCAGTCCTGAGTCAGATACTGAGGAAGCGCAACGTTTCAACAGTTCTCGTGACATCGATGTCCGTGAAGTACAGCGTTGTCGGTCAGTGCAATTACACTGCTTCAAAGGGGCTCTGGAAGCGTTGCCCGATCAATGGCCAGGGAAAATGCAGCCAGAACATCCGGGTGAACGTGATTGCCCCCGGGGCCACGAATACGGACATGATGACTGATGTTGCGGAGGGGCGCGGATGGCAAAGATCGAGGGTAACCCGCTGGGGCGGTTCGGAACGGCGGAGGCGATGGCTTCGACAATGAGCCACACGGCGGAAAACATGTACATGCCGGAGGCCATTGTTCAGGTCTCGGGCGGGATCTGATCATGCAGGTCCAGCTGGACGTAGGATCCTGGGGCCTTTTTTGCGGATACGACGGCAGGCAGCTCGTTCTGGTGGACGACAAACCCTGCGGGCCGGTCTCTGCCCGAAAGCCCACGCGCGCAATCCCCAGACGTCTCCTTCTTGATGAGAACCGCATCGCTCAGGCGATGCGCAACGGCAGCGCACTATCGGAGACTGTCTCTCACGCTGGTGACAAATGGGCTGTTGAGCTGCGGCCCGTCCTGTCGCCCCGAACCTCCACGGTGCTCGGTGTTCTTGCAGGTGTGGCTAAAGCGAGTGATCCGCTGCCCGAGCCGCCCCTGGTCGGAGTGTGGGAATGGGAGATTGAGCGTGATTCCGAAGGGCAGCCCACGCTTCGCCGACGCACATACTGGGACCGTAACCTCTTCCACATCTATGACGTTGATCCGTCAGTAGCCCAGCAGCGCACGGGTTACTGGGAGGCCGGGGAATGGGCAAGCGAGCTCATTGACCAGTCTGATCAGATGAGGGTGAGCAGCCTGATTCGCGACGGGATCCAGGACGGACTTATGGGCGTCACAGGTAAGGTGCGGTGCTTGACGTATAACATCGTCACCGGCTACGGATCGACTTCACAGGGACGCCGACACCTGCGTCTGGTCGGCGTAATCCCTCCGATTGAACCGAATGACGACAAGATCTTCCTGCAGGGCTTCAGCTACGATGCCCCGGAGACCTTCCATGACATGGCATTCGAGCAAGACGCCAATGCAGGTCGTGTCGACGACGTGCTGCGTGGGGTGATGGCTCTGGCCAAGGAACCGATGGCTGTGATCGATGCTGCAACCCTTGATGTATTGATGACTTCGCCATCGTGGCGTCGGGAAGACTTTGGGCACGTCGGTGGTCTTGGAGAGTTCGCTATCGATGATGCAGGTGAGCTGCATGCGTTCATTGCGGCGGCAGCGACCGATACTGTCCGCGCTCAATCAATGAAATTTGCCCTTCGCCGGGTCGACGGTTCCGTGCAGAATGTGAGCATTACTGCTACCGGCGTCAGATCCGGTGTTGAGGGGCGGGATGCAGTGGTCAGGCTTGATTTTTAGCCGTGTCTGCCCTCATCCGCCGGTGTCTCAGCTTGGGCGATTGGCGGCGGAACCTCAGGAGATTTGAGGCAAAGTGCCCTGCTATCCAGCTTCGACGTTTCGCAACGGCTCCCGCGCACTGAACACTGCCACGGTGCCAACGATGTCGACATTCACCTGACCGAAGCTACGTCGGAGTGAGGTCTCAAGGCCTGCAGCGTCGTCTTTCCGGTTGTGGAAGATGCCCATGCGGTTGTACAGGGCCATGAAGCCACGGCCTACGAGGTTGTGGTTCACGCCATCGCCGAGGATGGTGCTGCCGAACAGCACACCGTCATCCGTGAGCCGCTCCCCCAGGTGTTCGAACGCCACGCCTTTGTCTTCCCAGGAGCCGGGGACGCAGTGAAAGACGTAGTTCGCCGCGATGGAATTGAATTGGCCGAGTGCCTCGGGGATTGGTTCGAGGACATTCGCAGTCACACTGCTGAGACTTGCCTCCGTGTGTGTGAGCCTGGATGCGGCGTGTTCCACGCTGTTTTTGTTGAGGTCCATGAGTGTGATTTCAGCAGAATCGGGAAGGTCGGCCTTGGCGAGGTACCATCCGGTGCCAGGTCCGACGTCGAGATGTCGGGATCGGATGCAACGGTTGTATTGATCCAACATGAGCCGACTGGGGCATCGCCAGGCCAACGAGTTGGAGAATTTCACGACTAGCAGGTCATAAAATCCAAGAACAGGTTTGCTGTAGATACCAGCGCCGCGGCGCACTTCCTGGTCGTTCATGTAATCGGAACCTATCGATCGAGGTGGGTGCGAAGAAGGGGAGCAGGCTGGGCTTCGAGGAAGAGCAAGGACTGCTGTGAGCGGACTCATGCCCAACAGGGCAGCTCCGATATTTCACCCTAGTGGAAGTAGTTCCACTAGGGAAGTCAAGGCGTGCGGGCCGCCAGCCGAAGACCAGCTCGCCGTAGCCTGCTGTCTGCAGGATGATGTCGAGGTCCTGGGCGCAACCGAATCCCAGTTGCTCGGACTCGATGTCTGCGGCGCAGCAGAGGTTGTATCCCTTCTGCTTGGCCTCGCGGAAGGCCGCCCTGATTTGAGCAGCCGAAAGTTCGTAGTCCTTGGTCCGGGACTCGTCGTCACTTTCCGGGTCGTCCAGGGTGACCAGCACACGCGAGCCGTCCTCGGTCAGCTTGCTGCCGTGGTACCACGGCAGCGTGCCGCCGAAGTAGAACTCCTCGACGTCCTGCAGGATTGATGCTGCTGATTGGGTGAAGATGCCGGTGCTGGTCATGATTCAATTCCTTCGCGGTGAGGTGCGATCAGGGCAGGATGACCTCGCGGGAGGCGAGGTCGGAGAGAGTCAGCTGGTCTGGTACCCGGGCGTCGATACAATCTTCTTCGCGGAGGTTCTCGATCAGCGGGTGGCCGTCCAGGGACCGGCGGGCTTCCTCGGGTGTGGCAAAGACGATGGCGGCGTTGGGGTGGTGCTCACAATCAAGGAGCACATAGCCCATCAGATGTTGTTCGCCGCGCTTGATCCGCTGATGGTCCAGTGCGAAGCCCAGTTTTAGTTCGACGAGCCCGATGTCGATCTCGATGCCGAGATCTTCAGCAAGGGCTTGGTCGAATGATCGTGCGGGCTTCTCTGACATGGGTCATTCCTTTCTGGTCATGGCCGCGATGGAGGCAAGCCTGTTGGTGACTGTCTGCTCGAAGCCGTTGACCGTGGGTCGGTAGTACTGCGTGCCGGCGACGGCATCGGGCAGGTATTGCTGCACGGCGACTCCGTGCTCGAAGTCGTGCGGGTAGAGATAGCCTTTTCCGTGGCCGAGGGCTTTGGCTCCGGGGTAGTGCGAGTCGCGCAAATGCCTGGGCACTTCGCCGGTGCGTCCGGATCGGACATCGGCCAGTGCCGCATCGATGCCGCGGTATGCCGCATTCGACTTCGGGGCCGTGGCGATGGCAATGGTGGCCTGGGCAAGATTGATTCTTGCTTCGGGCAGGCCGATCAGCTGGACAGCCTGAGCGGCTGCCACGGCAATTCCCAATACCGAAGGATCAGCCATGCCTACGTCTTCAGAGGCGTGCACGACAAGCCGACGGGCGATGAACCGCGGGTCTTCCCCCGACTCGATCATCCGGGCCAGCCAGTGCAGCGCCGCGTCCGGGTCACTGCCGCGCAGCGACTTGATGAACGCCGAAATGATGTCGTAGTGCTGGTCGCCGTCACGGTCGTAGCGCTGAAGCGCGGACCCGGTGACCTGCTCAAGGACCTCGCGGTCGATGATGTGCTTCCCTGCCGCTTGTGCAGTGGCCATGGCTGTTTCGAGACGGTTCAGGGCCTGGCGCACATCTCCGCTGGAGAGATCGGCGATGATGTCGAGAGCCGAATCTTCGAAGCCGATGCCGGTCGTTGAGAGCACCGGATCTTCCTTCAGCGCCCGTGAGAGCAGGATGACAACGTCGCTGTTCTCGACGGGACGCAGGACCAGCAGGATCGAACGGGAGACGAGTGCGGAGTTGACGGAGAAGCTGGGGTTCTCCGTGGTCGCTCCGATCAGGGAGATCAGGCCGGATTCGACGGCGGGCAGCAGGACGTCCTGCTGGGCTTTGGAGAAGCGGTGGATCTCGTCGATGAACACCAGGGTCTGCTCACCCTTCTCGAGCGCCTTGTGGGCCGCGGCTAGTGTCTTGCGAACATCAGCAACACCGGCGGATGTAGCCGAGACCTCGACGAAGCGCCGGCTGGTCCGGTGAGCGACGACGGAGGCAATGGTGGTTTTTCCGACGCCGGGAGGACCCCAGAGCAACACCGAGGTCGCACCTTTACCGTCGGCGAGCAGCTCGAGCGGTGAGCCAGGGAAGATCAGGTGGTCCTGGCCTACGATCTGGTCGAGAGAGATAGGTCGCATGCGGGCGGCCAGGGGTTGATTACCACTCATGGGCTATTCCTCTTTCGTAAGCCGGTCGATTCTGGTCTGGATTTTGGCTTCGGCGTCCTGCGCATCAGCCGTGCGCTTTTTCGCCTCGGCGAGCAGGACACGGGCCTCCTGGAGCATCTGTTCATTCGATTGCGTCTCGACGGCTCGGATTTCCTGGAGCACCGAGGCGTTGGCGTGATAGGGCACACGGACGCCGATCTGCAGGTAGAAATCATCGCGCTCGGAGCTGTATCGCGAATTCGGCTCGTTGCCGAACGCGGTGACGCAGTTCTCGACGCCTTTGCGGTCGTAGATCCGGCCGGCGAAGGTCTGGACAGCAGTGACGCTGCAGTCGGCGACGGCCGCCTGGATCGCTCGGAGGACGGGCTCGACCAGATGCGCCTCGGTGCGCGTGGCGACCTCGACCGTTGGTAGGAGTCCGACGTCGAGGTGGTCGTCTTCGATACGGGGGTGCATGGGGTGCTCCTTCATTCGGCAGGGTCCCGGGTCTGGGGGTACAAGTCGCCGAAGAGTACGTCGACAGGTACGAATGGGCCGCTCTTGTCGACGAACAACGCGAGTATCGGCGCATACCGCGCATCGCGGCGGACACCTTGGTGATCGGTCCAGCCGCCCTCGGCGTCGAGGATCCAGCGGTCGCCTTTACCGTCGAGATACTCCCCCGGTTCGGTCGGGACGGTGTGCTGCAGCTCGTGGAGCCGGCGATCGACTTTCGCACGCTTTTCGGCTGGCATTGGAGCCCCTGTGGCGGGATCGCGCGGGTAGGCATCGTCGGGCAGAAGGTTTGTGGGAGGCTTCGACTCTCGTTGGACGATGTTCAAGATCTAGTCCTTCCGGTCGGTGTTGTTATCAGTGATGGGGCCGAGGCCTCCGGGACCAGCTCCGGAGGTCTCTCACCTTTTGACTCGGGTCGGCTCCGCCGACCGTTGCTCTGACTTCGGCGTGGCGCAGATTCTTGTTATTCGTCGGAGAGGCCTGATTTCTCCGGGTCATGCTCAGGCTCGCCAGAGGTCTCGGTCATCGGCTCCAGGGCTTCGATCAGGGTGATGACGCCCTGAAGCTGTGTTTTCCGTTCGACGAGGGCCTCGCGCTGGCGTGCGCGGTCTTTGAAACGAGCAAGATGTGCGTCGCAGCAGGTGTCCAGTGGGCCTGGATTTTCGTCGTTGCGGTAACCGATCACGTAATGATCGGTCTCGGCTGTTTTGTCGTAGAGCGCGTCGAGGAGAAAGTTGGCCTGCCGGGCTGTGATCTCGACGCTCATGCGCTTTTCAGTCCCGGCCATCAGGAGGCGGTCGCTTCCTCTTCATACTGCTCGGCCTTCAGGCCTGTGGTGGACAGCCGCACCAGCGCCGTGAGCATGTCCTGACGGTGGCCGCCCCAGTGCACGGTACGTCCATTCTCAAGCTCGACGATGACCACCGGCGCAGTCTCGTAGCCGAGAGTCTTCTTGATGTAGACATGGTTTGCATCGCCCTCGCTCACACTGATTTTCGTGGCGGTGATGCCCTTGCGGTCAAACAGTTTCATAGCCTTGTCGCAATTGGGGCACTCGGGCGGGCCGTAGACGGTGATCTTTGGTGCGACACGTGTGGTTCTGGGCAGGTCGCCCATCGTGGTGGGTGTCATGGGATCGGAGTTCCTTTTCTCCCCTGCTCGGGGACGTGTGTGTATAGCGGGTGTGTTGGCAGGGCAGGCCTGAGCGAATGGCTCCGCTGGTTCAAAAGCCGGCCCTTTATGCAGACTGTTTCTGGAGTTCCCTGGCCTTCTTGACGATGCGATGCACGGATCGTTCGGTAATTTCGAAGCGCTGGGCGATTTCGGTGACCGGAACGCTGGCCTTGTGCAGCTGGACGATCGTGTCTTCGCGCATGGCTTTCTTCGCGGTGCGGAGCCTCCTGGTCTTGTTGCCGGCCCGGGCAAGCATGCTCCGTTCGTGGCTGGTCAGACCGCCCCAGACACCGTGGCGCTGGTTGGTCGCCAAAGCCCATTGGAGGCACTGCTCGCGGACTTCACAGCTGGCGCAGATTTTCCTGGCGTCGCGTGGGGACTGGCCTTTTTCCGGGAAGAAGAGCTCAGGGTCGATCTGTGTGCACAGCGCGTTCGCTTGCCAGGAGAGGTCCTTGGCTCCGTCGGCACTCAGCGCAATTTGGAGGGGTGTTTCGGTGTCAGGCATCAGAGCCTCCTCCTGTCAGGGGCCGGTCATTGCGGTGCTTCCACCGTGAAGCGGGTATTGCAGTCAGGGCAGACGTACTTGTCGCAGCAGCCATCTGAGCAAGTCCCGGCATCGGTGGCGTTTGGATGGATGTATTGCTTTCCCTGCTCGATCCTTGGGACTGTGCGGCAATCGATGCGCGACATGGTGGTTCCTTCGGTGGTGGAGCCCGGACTTCGCCATGGCGAAGTCCGGATCAAGGGTCAGCGGAACAGGTGCGCGAACCGGGCGTCGCTCAAATCGATGTCGACGCTCCGGCCCGTGGTCTGGTCCAGGACAGTGAAGACGCAGGCTTCGTCGGGGCTTGGCTGGTGTGCGCCGCGGCGGAAGTTCTGTTGCCAGGCATGTAACGCGACCTGTGCCGGCGAGAAGTCTTCATCTCCGTCAATTGACCAACTCACCTGGTATGGGCCACCGGTCGTGAGCGGGCTGAGCGCATTACTGCTCTCTGTATCCAGCGGTGTGTCGTCTTCGAAGTTTTCGCGGAAGTATGTCAGAGCTGCTTCGGCGTCTTCGGCGTAAATGCCGGAGATGCCTGCCTTACCGTCGGGGATGACGATCCACACATCGCCGAATGCCCACATGCTGAACTCTTCGACGTGGTTCTCCGGCTTACCGTAACCGTCTGAGACGGCGACGAAGACTTCACGCCAGTCTCCTTGGGAGTAGCCCCGGATGGTGCTGATCGTCACGGCGATCTTCTTTTCGGGGTGGAAGAGAGCCAGATAACGGCGGGTCAGGTTGAGAGCTTTGTCCTCGTCGTTGGTCTTCTGCCAGTAACGGTCGAAGGCCTGCGCGGCGACGTTGTCGGGAACAGCATCAGCGTCACCGCGGGGACCGCGGTAGGTGAAAAGAGCAGCGTGCTCATCGCCGATGCGCTGTCGCGGATCCTCGGCTCCGGCGTCCTGGCAGACGGAGTAGCCGAGGCCGATTTTCACGTCGATATACCGGTCGGGATGGTGGGAGGTGTGTGCGGGTATGTGGGTAAGAGTCATGGTTCAGGTCCTTCAGCGGAGTGAAAACGACGAAGTGCCCCCGCGGTCAGGCGAGGGCACTTCTTGAATGAGGTCTTAGTCTGCGTCGAGCTGGAAGAGTGCAGGATGAGCGGTGTCTGCCTGGGCTCGCAGTGCTTCGGCAGGGCCTTCGCCGAGCTGCTGGATGAGCTTGTCCAGATCACCGTAAGCGTCGGACTCCCCCAGTCCGCCGACAGCTTCGATCTGGAAGTAGAGGTGGGCAAGATCCTGATCATCCAGCCGGTGGCCGAGGATTTCAGGCCGAGCAAGGTCTGTGTATGTGGCCTGGTATCCGAGCTCCCAGTCGGATTCGGAGCCGGTGACCGCCTCGAAGGTGACGAGGACTCGCCGCTCGGGCACGAGGACAGCCTCGAGCAGTTCTGCCAGCCGCTCATCATTGGCGGGGCCGCTGTGGGAGGTGAACACATCAATCCCCGGCTGGGGCTGGATGCGCCTGCCGTCGAAGAGCCATCCCACAGCGTCGCGCATAACGCTGTGTCCACTGGGTGACAGATAGCCGACAGAGCCGATGGGAACATCCTCCAGATTCCGAAAGGTGATCGCCCGGTAGGACTTGTCGGCGATGGCAGCAAGCAGGCGCGAGCGGAGGTCAACGGGTTGGACCATGGTCAGCTCCTGTTTTTGTCGCCGCACAGGTCGCAGGACCCGTCGGACACCTGGTGAATGCCGGAGGGAGTTCCCGGACACGGGAAATCGATCCCTGCGGTGTAGTCGTTCCATGCGTCAATGAACACCGATAGGTCGTCGCCGTCAAAGGCTTCGTAGGAGTCGATCAGCGCGTCGACAGTGGCTGGTTGGAACGGTCGGAACCCAGGCACCGCATGCGGCTGTGCGAGGGCTTCACGGACCTGGGCGCGATCTACCTCTATGGCATTCTCGATGAGCTTGGCCAACTGGGGGAACGTCTCAATGATTGGCTGCCCGTCAGGGTGCCCGACTTCTTCGGCACTGTCTTCGTAGGCATCGACGCCGTGGGCGTGGTCAAAAGCAATTTCCTGGGGAGTTTTCATGGCGAAGGTACCTCTTTGGGATTCGGGTACGGCGGGTGGTGAATTGGATCGGCAGGGTCCTGGGCCCGTTCGGCCCTGCGGAATGCACTGTTCAGCGTGAAGCCGAAGAACCGACGGCTGCGGTCGTCGCTGAGGACCACGCCCGGCAGGCGCAGCACAGGCAAGTCAGGCAGCGAAGGAATGAGGCTCGGCAGATAGAAGATCACCGACCGGCGCTCGACGTCGTACTCGGTGGGCACACGCTTGCTGCACACTGTGCCGGGCAGGTCCTGGTTCATCGTTGGCCCTCTTCATCGTCGCCGTTCTCATTGAGGAGGGCGTCGAGCAGCTGCACGAGCGGGTGGTTGCTGTCAGTACTCTCCGTTGGCTTGTTATCTGCGTAGTGCTCTTCGCAGAGGAATTCCTGGGCACCGGTGCTCTCGTTCGTATGCCAGTCGTATGTGGTGCCGACGCCGCAGATTCTGCAGAACTGGCCAAGTTGCTCGCCGGTAAAGATCTTGGAGCGGAAAGTGTTGCATTTGGTGCAGAAGCCAGCGCCGTTGCGGTAATCGCGGGGTTCCCAGTCATGGGTTCCGCTTTGATCCGAACATTGCAATGCCAGCTGGTACTTGGCCCATGCGGCGTCTTCACATGCCTGTGGAGTTTCTCCTTCACCACGGATGAAAGATGCACCCGGAGGATAGACCTCCATGAACAGCGTTCCGTAGGAACGGGCTTCTCCGGGCTTCGCGTTGCGTATGAAGACGACCCCGGTTCCTGCACTGACAGTGGTCTCAGCAGGCCA
This sequence comes from Arthrobacter rhizosphaerae, assembly GCF_023062595.1. GTDB lineage: Bacteria > Actinomycetota > Actinomycetes > Actinomycetales > Micrococcaceae > Arthrobacter > Arthrobacter rhizosphaerae. The sequence goes on along the minus strand of NZ_JALLAN010000001.1, from coordinate 211,379 downwards.
GGGGTGCTGCGCTTCGTAGCTGCCCTGACTACGGAAATCGACAGTGGTGCCGATGTCGCGGCCGGTTATGATTTCACGCATTTTTAGGGTCTCCTTTGGGCTGATCTACATCGAGCGGGTAAAAGCACGTAGCCTGGGGGTCCAGTTCAGAGACGTGGTCCTCATGAATACCCAGCCGGTGATGGGTGGGGAGCATGCGCCCGCGGAGACTCTTGCATTTTGGGCAGTCGTGCTTGCCTGGGTAATACCTGTTCCGACGATTGACCCGTGCTCCGCAATCCGGGCACTCCCAAACACCGCACGAAGGGCATGCTGTTGTGCTCCTGGGTTCAGCCACGTCTGGCTTCGTTTTCGTCTTCGTCGTCGAGCTCGCACCAGACGGCTTCGGTTTCTTCCTCCCAGGCTTCTTCGGTGAGGATGTAGCCTAAGCGGTTCACGAAATGCCAGCCGGAGACGGCATACAAAGACCCGTCTGCGTCGACGATGGTCCAGAGGTACCTGGAGTCTGGGTCGATACCGTCGGCGCTGGGTCTTACCGTGTCACCCTGGGCATCAGGGATCACGGTGAATTGTTCGTCGAATTCGTCTTCACTGAGTTGTTTCATGGCTGTCCTTCACGGCAGATGTCGGTGACCATAGCGGCCGGCTGGCAGTAGTTCGGCATATCACTCCACAGCTGATGCGATCCGGGTGACAATCTCTTGCGCTCGTTGCAGGTCCTTTATCGGAACCATGACCGCAGTCACTTCAAGCTCACCCTCATACCCTTCTCGGGAGGTCTCGATAGGCCCGGCAACCAGCTTTTGCAGTTGCCGGATGTTCTCAGGGCTGAACGTTGATTGCTTCTTTGGCGTTTCGGGCACTTCGTGGACTGCAACGCCGAGCTCCTTGAGATGGAACTCCATGCGTCCGGCGTTCTCTGCATCGCCACGGTCCAGGTATTTAGCCCTTTCCTGGCGAAGGTAAGCCGCGATGATTCGCTTCGGGCGACCGCCTTCGGCCATCACCCAAGGGCATCGCGTGCACCAGTAGTTGCCGTTGTACACAATGGTGCCGACGTGGCGGCAACGTGGGCACGCTTCGTCATGCACGGGGTCGCCCGACATGCTTGCAGTGTCCGGGCGTGATGGCATGGCGATCTCCTGTTTCTTTGGTGGGCCGGCCTCGATGCAATCTCTGCTCTGGCTTCGACAAGGGCAGTTTCCTTGCTCGGCCCCGGATGCAAGGGGTACCCATGTTTCGTGGTCGTGGGTCAGTCCCATGTCGCGGTCATGCTGTGTGATGGCACCGGGGCCGATTAGAACGCGATGGGTCTGCCAGGAACAGCCGATGCAGGCGGTGCCGTCGGCACTGGACTGGCCGAAGACGTAGGTGTCGTGTTTGCCAGGGTGCTTTTTTGCGCGAACCGAAGGGATGGAGTCCCAGAGCTTCTGGTCGTAGCCATTTGGTGCAGTGGTGTTCACGGTCAGCGCTCCTGGATTCTTTGCTGGTCGCGGATTGCCTGGCGCTCCCGTTCCCGCCGGGTGCCCTTGCGGGGCGTGGGTGTGTGCCGCTGTGCGGCGGAAGAGCTCCGCAGCAGGTGCATCCAGCGTGCGAGCTCGGGATTTTGGGTGCCGCGGAAGCCTTCGACGGACTCACGTGACTTCCTCTGGTGTTTGCGCTTGCCCATGTAGAGCCTCCTCTCTCTTGCTGTGCGCCGGGGCGGCAGGGCGATCGCCACGGTGGCGGTGCCAGGATCGATCTCGGTTTATGGATTTCCTCTCCCGAGCGATTGAGGCGAGGTGTTCGGCACAAGCTCCAGCCCAGGCCCGGGCGTCGGAGGTCCGGGCTGTCCTGACGGCCTTCGCGGCGCGGTCGGCGTCGATGGGAAGCCGGTGCCTGATCAGTAGCGCGAGGGTGACGTCGAGCATCACCGTGATCTCGTGTGGGTCTGAGATGTCGGGGGCTGTGTTGGTCCGGGCTTTCAGGCGCAGGTGGTGCTCCCGCTGGTTCCGGTGGTTGAGCAGGGTGTGCTCAATCTCCTCGACGAGGTCCTCGGCTGCGATGGGGGCTGGGTTCTTGGTGGTGGACATGCAGGACTTTCCACCGAGCCACTAGGGCATCGGATAACGTACTGCCCTTCGCGGTGAGGGGCAGTGCTGGGATGGGTGGTATTGAAGGGCCGGACTCAGCGGGCGGATCCGCGGAGGTTGAGGTATTCGCGCAGGGTTGGACCGTCTTTGCCCGGCAGAGTGATCTCGTCAAGAGCGTCGTAGAGCTCGTGATCGTCGATTCGTTCGCCCTCGTGGCCGAGGACGCCGTCGGCAAGACGCACGAGCAAGGCCTTCATCGCGTCGCTTCGGCTCTGGTCCGCAGCGTGCAGCAGTTTGAGGTCAATGAGGCGCTTCTCGCAGAGGCTTTTGAGGTACAGCGCACCTTTCCGCCATTCAAGGTGCTCGATGAGCGAGTCGCGGTTCTCCACCGGAGTGAACCGTAGAATTTCCGCTTCGGCCTGACGGAAGGAGAGCTGCTGGTCGATGTTCGATGTCGTGGTCTTCAACCAGTGCTCGGCCTGGTTCAGTCCGGCGTGAGTGCTGATGATCTCGTTCCAGACGCCCTCGTCACGCAGGCAGCTGCGCATGACGGCGTCAAGAGGATCCTGAATGCGAGGAGGCGCGGGGCGGGCGGCAATGGTCAGGGTCATATCGGTCATCCTCGGGGAGGTAGCTGGGGCATTGGTGATGGGGGGCGTCAGCCGTTGGCAAACCGCTTTGCCTCTTTTCGCGGCGGCATGCCTGCCGCGCTGGTTGCGGTCGTCTCGGCTCATGACTTCAGCCGTGGTGCTGATCGATCATCAGGTCGATCCACAGGGGCTCGACCCGGACGCCGATGAGCGAGGTGCCCTCGAGTGCCCTTACCAACGCGCGTTTCCAGTGCCGACGCAGCGTAGCTGCCTTGCGCTGCGCCGCCTGCTTGTCGGCGAACGGCCCGGTCGTGCGGGCGAACACGGTGGTCTTCCTGGTCTTCGGGTGAACGCGCTGCAGGATGCTCACGACGACGTGACCGTTGGCCTCGGCGTTCATTAGCGCTTCCCAGGATTCGTAGGTCTTCCCGGTCTGGTTGCTGTAGGCCTGCACCACTGGGCTCCCGTCTTCAATCTGGACGTCATCTGGCGCGACACAGATACTGTTCTCACCCTTGTCGCTGATGTGGTGGTGACTCATGACTCGGTCTCCTATGTCAGTGGCTGTTTCCAGCCGCTTGTGCTTCGCTGTCGATCGGACCAGGAAGATGAGAGGGGTCGGGCACGTGCCCGACCCCCGACATCACTGTCCCGACACCCGGGTCGGCCCCGCCGACCCTGACTTCGAGGCCAGTGCCCGCAGGGCCCGCAGCCGAGTGGTCACGAACCAGCAGCGATGCGCTCCTCGCACTGGGTGAACGTGCGGCCGTTGATCGTCACGCTGTCGACGGCAGATGTTGCCAGCCGCAGGGCGTCCTCGAAAGAGAACCGGAAGCGGCGCTTGAATTCCTCGTCCCGCGAGGAGGGCAATGGTTCGTACTCCCACACACCGTCCACCGAGAGGCAGTGACCCATGTGCATGACTGCCCAGCGGTCCAGCTGCGTTTCGGGATCAGTGCCCCGCCATTCGACGGTCACCTCGAAATAGTGTTTGTCGACGAGCCCGGAGCCGGCGTAGCCGGTGGGCAGTACGCGGTGAACAGAGGGGACGACCACAGGTCCGTTCTTCTCCTCCCCCTCGTGCTCGACGCGGCGGCGTTCGTCGGCCAGTGCATCGGCGACGGCACCGGCTTCGAAGCTATCGAGTTCAGACACACTCATCTCGTACATCGGTGCTTCGTTCTCGTCGACGAGGTAAAGTCGCATCGCTTCTGCGGCGGCCCCGGCTCCACGCTCGAACTCAGACAACTCGGTCTTAGTCATGGGATTGTTCTCTTTCGTTGTCGGTTTCGGACTGCAGGCGTTCAGCTGCCCAGGGCAGACGGGTTTCCTGGTCCGCAGAGCACCGGAACGCACCAAGGGATGCACTCAGGTGGTCGTGCGGCTGGTGGTCTGCCTTGTTGCCGCATAGCCCCGAGGGCAACGGCGCGGGTCTTGCGAGACGCACCTCGATCACCAGGTCCTTGTCGTCGCCGAAGGCGGCCACGGCAGAGTTGATGTGATCGTTCAGGCTCTGCATGTGCTCATATCCGGTGGGCAGATCCGCGCGGGTAACTTCTCCTCCCCGGGAGAAGGGGTGGCGGGTGCGGCCCTCAGGGACGAGCACGTTCGGGTCGTACTCGCTGTAAAGCCACTTCGTGTGCACTTCGATTTGTACAGGGTCGGTACGCATACCCTCGCTCCATCGCTCCGCGACCGGCGGTCGGTATTTACTGAGGTCAGTCACGGTTGTTTTCTTCTTCCTGGTGACGGTTCAGGTCAGCAGACACATGCGCCGCTGACTGACATTTCCGTGAAGCATTTGGGGCAGATTGGTCTGGTTGCCGGTCCCGGAAGGCCCGTGTCCAGCCCGCATTCGTCGTGAACGAGATCCTGGTCGACGTAAACAACCTCGTCCCCGGATCGGATGGGACGGTCACAGCTGGGGGCGGCACAGCGCCCACCGAATTGTGCGACGAAGCTCATGGTTTCTTTTCCGCCAGTTCAGCGAAACGACGCAGGTATTCCTCGCGGGCGCTGGCCGGCGGCCAGGCCTCGATCCGGACACCGAACGGCTCACCGTCGACCTGCCAGTCCCCTGCGGGGTCGCCCATGAGCGCCGCACGCTCGTCGAGCAGTATCCGGGAGTCGGCCGCTTTCACCTCAGCCCGGCGGTGCTCCCAATCGCTGCGTAGCCGGCGGTGGTGAGCATGATGGTGGAACCGTGCTCCCGGGCATAGGGTTCAGGCAAATTCATCTCCGGCCCGTATTCGATGAGTTCAGTGGCTTCAAGCCGGGCGAGTGTTTTCCCGTTCTTGACGAAGGGCGACCTTTCGTAGCTGCGCATCATGGTCCAGACGATGAGATGCCAGCGGTTGCGGGGCTTCCGGTGGACCCAGCAGGGCTCATCCGCGGGGCCTGCCTGGCGGAAAGCCAGGTGTTGGAGGAACTCACGATCGGTGCGCGAGAGCACGGGAATTGCCATGGGTTCACACCCTCTGCAGCGGCTTGGCTGCGATGAAGGCGCGGTAAACCTTCTCCAGGTCAGGTGCGGTGTAGTTGGGTCCCTTCAGAACTTTGCCTTCTGGGTAGCCATCTAGCGCCAGGCCGCGGGAGTGCACCGGCTTGCCATCGCTTCCGAGCTTGGACATGTTGGCGCGCTGGACCTCGGCAAAGAACGGCATGGGATCGAACCCGGCCCAGAGCAGCGCCGTACGGGCGTCGTTGAAGATCGCTGAGAAGAGCCGCACCGACTCTTCGCGATCCCCGACGTGCAGCGTGCTCTCAAGCGCCTCGAGATTTTTCTCGATGGCGTACGTCGCCGCGACAGCGGCCCTGCAGATCACGAGTCCAGGGCGCGGCGGCAACGTGAGCATCGCTTCGGGCTGGTCCATCACGTTGCATCCCATCTCTACGAGCCCGCCGAGGGACACGTACATCGTGTCGATCAACGCGTCGATGGCGGGTACCGGGGAGTCGTTGGCTCCGGCGACAAGCACGTCGACTGCCTCGCGGAGCTCGACGATGCCTTCTTCGTGAATGAGGGAGACGCGCAGTTCGATGCGTTCCTTCGGCAGCGCCCCGGGGTTCCCGATCAGATCGGGCAACCCGAAGGCGCGGTGGAACAGTGCGACATCACGCTGCATAGGGTGGAGGTACTCCGGATGTGACATGTCAGCTTCCTTCGGTCGTGGTGGCGGTTTGCAGCAGTTTTGAATCCCAGCAGCCGAGCACATGGGCCGGTGTAGGCCAGGCGTCGAACGTTTCCTGGGTGAGGGTGTTGCGGCGGTAGACAATCGCCGGGACGTGCAGAAGAGTCAGGTGGATATAGGCCATGTGCACGGCTTGGGCGGAGATGTCTTCAGCTGTGACGTGCAGCTGGCGCTGGTAGTCGAGTCCGGCGCGGCGCATAGCCTGGGTTATGGCGACAAGGAACGCACCCGCGCCGCACGTCGGCTCGTAGACCCGGGCGAAGCCTTGTTCGGCGATCTGGCCAGACACGGTATCGACCGTCATGCCTGCCAGGAGAGAGGCGACGTCATAGGGCGTGTAGAACTGACCGAGCCGTTCGTTACCCAGATCCAGCTCCATATAGAGCCGTCCGAGCACGTCGCCGGGTTCTTCCTCCATTGCCATCACCACGAGGGAAAGGGCTTCGGTAAAGCGCTCAAGCTGCTTAGGCGTGTAGCTACCGGCCGTGAAGAGGTACTGCTTTTCACGTTCGGCGTGATCGTGAGGGTCGACGGAATTTCGGAACGAGAGTGCACTCATTTGGACGAAGTCGTCGAAGATGTTCGCTAGCCGCCGGGCTCCTGTGTTGGCCTCCAGGAGCTTCACGATGTTGTGGTATCTGGCCATGGGTGCGCTCCTTTCGGGAAGTTGTTCTTGGCTGTGGGAGCGGACTCTCTATCGACGGCGCAGCCACCCAATGGCGACTGCGCCGTCGATATAGCGCCGAGAGTTGGAGCTCAGACGCGTTCGGAGACCCAGAGGTCGTTCAAGTCGTCCTGAATCTCCTCCTCCAGGGCAGCAAGGATGCGGTCCTCGCCGGAGACGGCCTCGATGAGGTCGTCCTGGATCTGCTGCTTGTCAGCAAGCACGCCGGGCATGCGCTCGTCCTGCGTACCTTTGGCGATCAACCGATGGATGGTCACCGGCTTCGTCTGGCCAGTGCGGTAGAGCCGGCCGTTGGTCTGAAGATAGTGCTCAAGTGAGAACGGCAGCGTGTACCAGATCATCGTCGAGCCGCCGTCCTGAAGGTTCAGGCCGTGACCGGCCGCCGCGGGGTGCAGCAGCATCACCGGGATCCGCTTGTCGTTCCACCGGCGGACCATTTCGCGCGAGCCGTCGAAGGCCTGCGCATCGATGCCCGACTTCTTGAAGCGCAGGAGCAGCTGCTCCAGGTCCGATCGGAAGTGGTAGGCGATCAAGACCGGGTCGCCGCCGCTGTTGCGCACCAGGTACTCGGCCATCTCGATCTTCTTGTCGTGAATGACCTCGTACTGGCCCTTGGTGCTCGGGTCGTCAGGGTCGGCCGTGTAGAGCGTGCCCGAGGCGAACTGCATGAGCTTGCTGGTGAGCACTGCCTGGTTCTCGGCCACGATTGACGCGATGCTCTGCGTGAGCTTCCCGTTCTCGTCAATATAGGACTTGACCACGTCGAGGACGAGATCGCGCTTGAACTCCTTGTAGGCCTGCATGAGGTCCGGGGGCAGTGTGACATTCTCGTTCTGGATTGTGAGCCCGGGCAGGTTCAGGTTGGTGTTCTGCGCGCTCATCACCAGATGCTTGATGGACCCGTGGATCTCTGCCTCGGCGTTTGGGTTGGGGATCCACTTCGATGGTGTGGTGGTGCCGGGCACCATCTTCGGGATGAACCACCGGCTGCGGAACTCGGTGATGTTCTTCCCGAGCGCTTCTCCCTGGTCAAGCAGGTAGATCTGGCTCCACAGATCGTGCAGTCCGTTCGGGCTTGGAGTGCCGGTCAGTTCGATGAGCCGCGTAATCGCCGGGCGGACGATCTTGAGGGCCTTGAATCGCTCGGACGAATGCGATTTGAAGCCTTGGGACTCGTCGATGATCACTGTCTGGAACGGCCAAATGAGGGTGTCCTGGCCGTTGATGTTCTGAATGGGCATCTGGTCGACAAGTCCGAAGCGGCACTCTTTGCAGCCCTCGCCCTGACATGACCGGCAATCATGCTGCTCTCGTGTGACGAGACCAGCCTTGGTCAGTTCCTGAATCCAGGAGCCGATCCTTGATTTGGCGGGGGCGGCTTGACCCGACGAAATCACCGCGGCACGGTAACCCTCGACAAGCTCTTCCTGGGAGACGGGTCCGGAGGCCATGAGGGAGCCGAACACGTCACGGGCCGGCGGAGAAACCAGCCCCAGGGCAGGTGAAGCCGCAGCCCCGGGCACCGGCTCAATCAGCTTGATGCCCTGGGAGGGTTGGGTGAGTAGCTCCTGGTTGACGAAATACATCGTCGGCGGGTCGGAGAAGACCTCCCGGTAGCGCTCGAGGCGCTTGGCCTTCGGCAGCTTCTTGTCGTTCTCGTTGACGATGAGTGATTTCGTTCGGATGGGAAATCCCCACTTGTCGATCTCGTCGAGCCACGTCGACCGTGCGATGGCTACAGGAGCGACGACGAGGATGTGGCCTATCGGCCGGACCGTCTGCAGGACACTGAGCGTGCTGAGCGTCTTTCCTGCACCAACACCGAGCCAGGCCCCGGCGTAGGGCTTGCGGACGAGAAAATCGTGGATCTGCTGCTGATAAGGCTTGAGCACGACGGGCCCGGGTGATTGCTGTCGGGGTGCGATGGTTGTGGTCATGACACCTGCCTTCCTTTCCTGGGTTGTCGATCGTGCAGTATGCGGTCAGGCATGGAAGGCCTCCTGGATAAGCCCGAGCCGGGTCGGTGTCTTGTCGGCACGCTTCGTCTTTTGGTCAGGGGAACGTGATGAGATCGGCCCGAATGAGGTTGCGGAACATCGTCGAACTCTGGCTGTTGGTTTTGACGGCTCTGTTCCTCATCCGGTCTGCCCGTCTGAGTCAGCGGTGCGGTGGGCGATCATGTAGGCGGTGCTTTCAGCGGCTAGAACGTTGAATACGATTGCCGCGGCATGGTCCTCGTCGTTTTCGCCGCACATCCACTGCATGAAGTGGCGGAAGGCGCTGGCGCGGAACTCCTCGGCTTCGGCGGGGGTGCTTGCCTGCTCCCAGTCGCGGGAGTCGTACTTTTGAGCTCCTCGCTCCACAAGGGCCGCCGCCCGTGTGAGCAGTTGCTCGTGGTAGGGCACCTTGAGCGGTATCAGGAGGTCGAAGCGGGGCTGGCCGTTTTTAGGTTCGCGCTGCATGCCGGACTCGGTGTGAATGCGTGATCCCGAGTCCTTGGTCTCGTATCCTCGCGGGATCGTTTCGGTGGCTGTCATTGTTATGATGCTTCTCTCTGCTGGTCCTGGTTTTCCCGGCCCCGGCGGAGCATGTCGGAGATGAACTTGTCCACAGCGGACCTGTCGTCGATCACGTGGACCTCTGCCCCGAAGCGGCGCATTTTGGCGTGGGTGATCAGTTGCCGCTTATTCACACTTTCGCCCGGTCTTTTGAGCTCGACGAAGACAGTCGCGGCCGGCGCGATGACGATCCGGTCAGGGACGGCACCCCGGGACGGAGAGGTGAATTTCAGACAGAGGAATCCGTGTTGGCGGCACTGGCTAAGGAAGTATTGCTCGATCACGTTCTCGCGGGGTTTTCGTCCGAGGGTTGTCAAGATTGCTCCTCTCTCCGCTCCCATTCGGCGTAAGCTGCGTGGAACTCCGGGGAATCGTCGCGGCCGGACTGGACAAGCTCGTCGAGCAGCTCGTCCAGTTCGGCCTGCGACAACGTCTTGGGATCCGGCTTGGTCGACATGAGATCAGTCCTCTTTGAGCACCGACGCTGCGTCGTCCTCCAGGTCGGCGGCCGTGAAGGGGACGATGTCCTCTTCCTCGAAATAAGCGGCCATCGCATCGGGATCAAAGACAAAGCTCGGATCGTCGGGGTTGACAGCGATCCATTTCTTGGCCGCATTGCCGAAGTTGGAGACGCCCTCTTCGTCGTCAACGGCCACGAGCCCCTCATGGGCGAGTTCCTTGAGGCGGGTGCGGATTCCGGACTCCGAGGAGCGTGGGGTCTCAGGTTCCATGACGACCTTATTGTGGTAGGCCCTGATGATCTCGTCGTGGGTGAGTGGCCCGTGGTCGCGGACGATGTCGAGGACGACAGGACGGACGCGGGAGGCTCCGAGGGCGGCTGCGTAGGAGGTGTCCGGATCACTGGAGCGGACGGGGAGTGTTGACTGGGTCATGATTGCCTCTTAATGGTTTGACATGAGCGAGTAAACTCGCATTCGGACTCAATTATGACTCGAATCGATTGATCTATAAGGCATCACTCGATTGAGGTTTGGAAAGCCAGCGGGGTGCCGCACGACATTGTGTTGTCGCTCGGCACCCCGCCGGCGGATGAGGAGTTGGCATTGCTCAGACGGCGGCGTTCATCCAGTTCTTGGTGAACGTCTCGGCCAGCATCCAGGTGTAGATGTCGAGGTCGAGCGCTGCGATGAGCTGCTGGATCCGCTCCGCGGGCAACTCGTGCAGGTCGTCGTTGACGACGGCCATTGACCAGGTCGGGTCGATACTATTGATTCGTCGGATGACAACATCCTGGTCATCGGGCAATACCGCGAGCCCGTCTGAGCTACTGGCCTCGGCGCGTGACTTCGCCCAGCCGTGATGGCGCAGGATCTCGAGCGCAATCGGATCGCGACGAACGCCAGCGGCCCCGCTTTCACGGCGTTTGGCCTGGCTGGCAGGGTTGATCTTCCAGGCACCGGCGTTATGCAGCGAGACGGCGTCAGGGGTGCCTTCGCGGACGATGAAGACCCGGTTGACCATCTGCAGCGGGCGGGGATCGAGGAGCTGTGCATCAGTCTCGGCATCCTCGCTCTCGCCCTCGGCACTGACCGGGGCGGCGGCGAAGGGATAGGTGATCGAACCCCGCGAGGCAGCGATGACGTTCTGGAACAGCATCAGCGACCGGATCGGGTCGTCTTCCAGGACTGCTTCTTCGATCACCTTCCGGCCCAGCTGGGGGTCGAAGGGCTCGGAGAGTGCAGCCTCTCCCCTGCTGGCAGTGATCTGCAGGTACCTGGCCAGAGCGAAGTCTATGACGGCCGAGTGGGCCAACGACTTCGTCGGGGTCGGCCCCGCGTGGCATGCGAGGGTTCCGCCGCCGGCGGCGATGATCGGGCTGTCAGCGACCGAGCGCCCCTGCTCGGGGGCTTCGATCTCCAGGCGGTTGTTCGAGTCCTTGCTGATGAGAAACATCAGTTCGGGCTCGATGTCGACGCCGATGGCTTCCTGCTGCTCTGCGAGAACACGGTTGTTGGTCGCTTCGTCGAAGCCGTTTCCACCGCCGACGACCGAGTAGAGGCCGTCCGTGTTGGTCGAGATAATCCGGGCACCTGCCAGTGTCTGGGCCTGCCCGATCCGCCAGCTGAAGAGCTGGCCAAGAATACGCATCGAGATGATGCGGTTGTTCATTCGGATCGGGGTTTTATGGCCTGCATCCCCCGCACCCGATGCAGAGTTGAGGATCAGCTTGGTGCCGTTCCTGAGCGTGTTCAGCCGGGTTTTCTCTTCCGGCGTGATGCCGGGGCGCTTCATCTCCTGTCCGTAGCGCTCCTTGTCGAAGAAGATCTTCGCGTAGCGGTCCTCACCGAGTTCGGGGTTGTAGAACGCGCGCATGTTGCGCAGCAGGTTTGGATAGTACGAAGTGAAATCCTCGTGGATTACCAGGCCCGCTGAAGTGCGCGCGAATTTCGGGTGCAGTTTGTCGGATCCGTCCTCCTTCAGGGTGAACAGGGTCGGTGCCTTCTTGGGCGGTTCATCGCGGTAGCTGGCCTTGGTTGCCGTGGTACTTGCCAGCACGACTTTGCCTTCCAGGACGGTGCCGTCGGGCAGGGCGACGTTCAGCGCCTGGGCATCCGGGCGCTGGGTTACGAGCAGATCCGCCGGATCGGGCACCTGGGTTTGAGCGCGGGCGAGCTGCGCGGCCTGCTCCGGGTCATCCTTCTTCGGCTTCCTGTACTTCACCTTCAAAGGGTCCGAGCCCAGCAGTACCAGCCGTTTGTCAACGAATGTGCCGTCGGGCAGCCGGAGCGCCGAATGCTGGCGCTTGGCCTCGGAAACGAAGTCCTTTGCATCGGGGAAGACCAGCTTCGCGCGGGTGAGCATCATGTCCTGTTCGACATGCTCGATCCGCTCTGAGGTGAAGACTGACAAATCAGCCTCGGCTCCGTGGATGCCGCCGGTGCTGAATGTGGCGAAGCAGGACGACGGTGAGGCGTCGGCACCGAAGTACGGAACATTGTTCGGCGTCTTGGGTATGTCACGCAGCGACTTCGCCGGAAGGTTGAATTTCTCGCGATACTCCTCGGATTCATTGAAGTTCTGCCCCTCGATGGAGCGGTAGTACTCCACGATCTGCATGAACTGACGATGCGCCTCCCGCTGCGCCGGCGTCGCGGATGCATCTTTGGCGGGGTCGGGCGCGACGCTTTCCTCGAAGAACCGCACGCACTCGTCGAGCACGTTGACCGGCTCGATTCCTCTCTCCTTGGCGACTTCGGGGTCCGGGTACATGAACGACACAGCCTCGATGTCATCCAAAGCCGTATACGGCGCGAGGATCCGACCCACGAACTTCGCCGAGGACGAGTCAATGGCCAGGCGGTCCCGGCGCACCGCACCGTTCTTATCGAAGACTGTCTCGGAGTACTGCGCGAGCAAGCCGGCCTTCAGGTCGAAGTTGTTTGAGTACACCGGGTGCTTGGACAGCTGGCCCAGGCCCAGGCAGTCGGAAACGTTGTAGGCCAGCAGCTCGTAGAGGTCTTCGACTGCCGTGATCGTGGTGTCGTGGCTGAGCTTCTCGGATTCTTTGATCTGGCGACCGAGCATTCCGAGCAGGCGTTTGAGGCTGACCTTGGCCTGCAGTTCATTGAGACGGGACATATCAATGTGCCGGCCGGAATGCAGCATGGCACGGCGGATCTTTGCGGCGGGTTTGTCCCAGCCGAGGTATCCGGGCATGTAGTTGATGTGCTCGTCAGAGAACAGCTGGTCGTTCTGTTCGCGCAGCTTCGCCGCGCTGCTTTTGCGGAAACCGCGGCCCGCCATTTGTTCAGCATCGAGCCTGGCTTGCCAGTCGGCGAGCTCGCGCGCGACGTTTTCGCTCCGGGTTCGGGCATGCAGGGCGGTGAGCTTGCTGATCATGGCGCGCGCCTGTCCGAGACGCTCCTCGAAATCGATGTAGGAACCGAACGTTTCGTAGAGGTAGAGCGCGAGCATCGTTGTGTCGTAGTTCATCGAGTTGTAGCCGACAAGGAACGGGTGCACTGTGGGGTCGTAATCGGGGTCTGTGTCGCAAACCGGGCGCAGGGCGGCCGGGTAGGCCGAGGGGGCATTGCGGTGGCAGACATGCTCGGCGTCGGAGAGGCCTATGATCTGCGCGAGCCAGGTGTTGCTTTCAAGCAGACGCAGGTCCCAAAACCGCAGCTGGGTTTGCGGGAATGCAGGCAGACCCGGGTTGCTCTGGAAGATGGCGTCTCCCAGTGCCTTGAAATCGACGGCGTCAGAGAGATTGGTGCCATCAGCGGCATCGTCGACGAGGTAGAAGACTTCGAGAGCACCGATGCCGTTGGGCCGCGGCGTGTAGGCAACAAGGCTGAAGACATTGGCCAGTGACTCGATGTCGTAGTAGGTGAAGAGCGCTGTGTCGGCCGTGACGGGTATGCGCTGGTTTGTCATGAGGGTCTCCTCTGGTCGGCCAGCCGTCACGGGCCGGATTGCAGTTATCCAGGTTTGGTTCCCAACTCCTGTGACAGAGATAGGGAGATCGTGATCAGGGCGTGGTCGACCATTGGCCATTGACGAGGGCATAGCCGAAGTGCCCGCGCTGGAAGAGGCAGTCACGGCATTCTTTACCGGGCTTGACTCCGTCTCCTGCACACCCTTCTTGCCAGTTGGGTTCGCCGTTCTGATGTTTGGTCATGGTCGTGATCCGTCCTTGGGCGTCTTGGCCCAGGTGTTGAACTGATGTGGCGTCGTGTGGTCAGAGCTGGTCATGAGGCGATCGCCGGCGGGGCTGATCCATGCGTCGGGTGGCCTCGGCCATCAGCCGCTGCTTCTCCTCGCCGTCGGTGGAAATCTGCGAACGGACGATCAGGTTGGTGATCCTCTGCTCACGTGCGACATCGGTCAGCGCAGTGCTCGTGCGGCTTTGCTGCTGGACGAGGTCGATGACGGCTTGAGTGAGTTGGGCGATGGCCGAGGCTATTTTCGACATATCAGGTCAGTCCTGTTCTTCGTGGTGGTCGGTGCCTGCGGGATCAGCACCCGCGACGGGGCCGGTGTGACGGAGGATGCCCCGGTAGTTGGCCTGGATGAGCGGCTTCGAACGCTTGTCGCGGTCACTGCCCTTGTAACTGGGGTTCAGCCACTTGGTGAGCTCGTATTCGGCGATGGTGGTCTCGGAGAGGGTCATCATCTGACCGGGACGAATCTTCTTGTTCTTGTCCGGGCAGTGCCACAACGGGTCAGGCCGCACGATCGCCACGAGGTCGGTGATGAACTGCTTGTTCGACACCGGCGACCCCGAGGGCGAGACATCGGCAAACCAGGCCTTGTAGAGGTCGTACAGGAACGTGAAGGGCAGGAGGTCCCACACCAGCCGCTCACGGAACTCCTGCCAGAAGGCCCGGACCGGATCGTTGGATTCTTTGTATTCGGCCAGGACCTCTTTGGTCGCCACCGGCTCCGAGAGCTGGTAGTAGTTACCCGGGTCAGAAGCTCCGGCGCGGTTGAGCACATACCAGAGGGCATATTCCAGGACTTCACGGCGCTGGAGGTAGTCCTGTTTGATGTACTTGCGCTCCACACCTTCGAAACTCTTCAGGAACGGCACGAACAGCTGCCTGCGATAGAAGCTGTCTGACTTGTCCTTCACCCGTGGGAACTCGTTGAGGCACTGGACCATGAAGCCGAAGAACTGGTAGGCGATCGGCATTCTGTATTTGCGGTTGATCTGGATGACGTCATTGGTAACGATCGCCTTCAGGTTGGCCGCCTTGTCGATGAAGGTACCCACGTCGTTTTCGTCGACGATGATCGCGTTGGCGCGCACCAGTGGCTCGAGTGCGAAGTCTTTGCCGAAGTCGCTCAGCGGGATCGAGGTGTGCGAACGGGGCCCGCACAAGTTACGCATGAGCGCGCACAGCGTTCCCTTGCCGTTGTTGCCCTGCTCGGAGTAGAACCAGGCGGTCTTACCCCAGCTCACGTGGGGGCGGATGATCGCGCCG
This sequence comes from Arthrobacter rhizosphaerae, assembly GCF_023062595.1. Classification (GTDB taxonomy): domain Bacteria; phylum Actinomycetota; class Actinomycetes; order Actinomycetales; family Micrococcaceae; genus Arthrobacter; species Arthrobacter rhizosphaerae. Next base: position 196,338 of record NZ_JALLAN010000001.1, on the reverse strand, counting down.
ATGATTTCCCAGAGCAGCTCGGGAATTCCCTCATCATCCGAGAGCTCGCTGACCCAGGACTCAATATCCCAGGTTGTACCATCCGTCGGATGCGCGATTACCGGGTTGTCCGGGTTCTCAACGTAGTCAATGTGGCACTTGGCCAGGAAGACCAGGGCCGGGTCGAACGGTACGAGGGTCTTCGGTTCGAGATGGAAATCCTTGCCGCCGACAGAGATGTCGCGGGCTGTCTGTCCGTAGTGGAACACACCATTGTTCACTGCAATGAGATCCCTATGGGTGCATTGGTGTCGGCGCGGACCGTCCTCCCGGAGGACAGCGAGGACCTCGGCGAACTCCTTCAGCGTCAGCTGCGTGTTGTATTTGCGAGCCGCGGTCCGGATGTCATCCTCACTGGTTGTGTAGGTACCGCGGCTTGGGCCGGTCGCCTGGTACATCGCCAGCAGGTCGTACTCCCGGTCGGTGTCCTTGGCGCTTGGGGCGATGCGGATCACGTGGTGCAGGTTCAACAGAATCTGCGCCACCTGCCAGTACGTCAGCGTCCGCATCAGCAGCAGCTTCTCGGTGGCGAGCTTGGTCTTGGCGTTCTCGGCCTTACAGACTCCGTTGACGATCGCGAGCAGCTGCTTCTCGATCAGACGTGGCGACGGCGGGTCGGACGGGTCGATCAGATCGAGGTACACCGCAGTGGCGCGGGTGACAATCTCGTTCTGCGGGGCGATGTCGGATTCGCCGGAGAAGTGGTCCATGACGCTGGTAAAGGCGTCGGCCACAGGGTTGGTTGATGGGACGTCGAAGTCGTCCTCGAAGACGGGCGTGGGGTCGTCAGGAGTCGTCATGTTGCTGTCTTTCTCGATGGCACGAGCACCTGCCGGCAGTTGAGTGGGAAGCCGATTGGTCTCGTAATCGAATAGGAACGTGAACTCGACTCTATTCCATTCGGGTGGTCTTTCGCAACGAGTCTCCAACGTATCGACTGATTCATCGATAGAGTTCCCGACTGATGCATGGACAGGTCTCGGAGGGGTCGCGCGCGAGACCCGGAGGTCCAGCGGCGCACACGTCGAGAGCATGGGTCTGAAATGAGAAACAGTGGCTCCGGGGGCGAATGCCCCACGGAGCCACTGTCTTCTCGTGCTCGATCACCCACCCGCGGGCGGCGTAAGCCGCCCGGCCTTCTGGTCGGGGCCCGGGGAGTTCTTCCGGCCGGCCGGCCTGGAATCCCCAAGAGAGGCAGGGGTTGATGCTTCAGCATTCGTACGGAATACCCACACGGGTTACCGGGAGGTGTACCACTTGACGTGGTACAACTGTTTCCCCAGGTCAGGCAAGGATTCTGGGAAGTGTAATGACTGGGTGTACCACGTGGAGATTTGCACGTGGTACAGGCTTTTACCTTGAGTTGGCGGGCTTTACATACCCCCTGTACCACTTGTACCACTTAAAAAAGACTAGATATATGGGTTTTTGGGGTGGAGAGCCACCCGCCGGAACCCCTCAACCTAGCCCCTTGCGGCGACCAAGCCATTTTGGTATCACGCGTATGCGCATATGTGCGCATGAAAAGTCCTGTGCTGAGGTGGTACACGTGGTACATCTGTCAAAAGCGTTGGTTTATCAGTCAAAACGGCGTACCACGTCCCTGCTGCCACGTGGTACGCACCCCGCCGGATGAACTCGGTGGATCGATGTCTTCCCTTGTCAGAGCTGGGATCCGGAGGTGTACCACTACAAGTGGTACGCCTTGATTGGTCATTAGCCTGCCACGCCACCTTGCAACCAGGACCCTACTTCCGGACGTTCCCGGCGATGGAGGCTCTGACGAGCCTCTCTGGAGTGACTCGACAGAATGTCATCCTCCCATGTGACTGACCCGGGACTCACGTAGAGAGCCGCTTGATAGACGATTGCGATCCATTGCGCATTATGACTCGGCACTGATACTGTAGGGGAGAAGGTGTAGGCGATGACCGTCACCAGGTGTAGTTGTCACAGGAACGTGAAAAACAGAAAGGCCGGAGAGACCTCCCCGTGGGAAGGGAGCTCTCCGGCCTTTCTGCGCGTTGCGCTGGTGCGAGACGCGGATGGAGCACTACTCGCCTAGTGGGCGACGGAGCTCCGGCCTCGCCGGTATCCCGCATAGGGGGACTCGGGAATGTGGATACGGCCCCTGCCGCCGTCCTCGACGGCGTAAAGGATCTCGTAGGTGATCGAGACGTTGCGGTTGCAGTGGATGATCCCCTGCGTCTTGCTCATCTCGATTTTGCGGTAGCCGTCGACGGATTCGGCGCGCTCAAAGAAGCGAGCGAGCATTTCCTTGGCACGCTGACGCGCGTGCCCGGCCGTCAGACCGCTGGTGGTCATGGTGTAGAAGTGCACAGACCCTCGATCAAAGGTCGGCCTCTCACCGGTGTCGAAGTCGAGCGCAAACCGTGCGCGGCGAACATCGCTGTCAGACGGGCGAACGAGTCGGCCCTGGGCGTCGTAGACGCAAGTGCTGACGACAGTCATGGTGGATCCCCCTCTCTCAAGAGCTTGGCTGAAGAAATTCTTTCAGCCAATCCCCCGGTGACCGGATCACCCCGGTCACCCGAGAACAGCCCTCCGGTGCGCACCCTCGACCGAGAGGTCGAGAGGTAGCGCCCGGAGGGCACCAACGTCGTTCCTTGGATGATGAGCCCGGCCGCTTAGACGGTCCTGGGATCGCCTTCCTTACCGTCTCCCATGTCCATGGCAGGTTCGTCGGCGAGGAGCACAGTCGGAGTCGCAATCTTCCGGTAGAGCATGAGTGCACATCCGAGGAAAGCTGTGATCAGCAGGAGCGCGGAGACCGGGTTTGCCAATGGCGTGACCAGTACAGGCGGGACGAACGTGGCCACGAGGTTGAAACCCAGGTGCATGAGCACGCATGGCCAGAGTACGCGTGTGCGTTCGTAGACCAGCGCCAGCAGGACAGCCAACGGCAGAGTCGAGGCGAACTGAACGACGTTTCCGTGCACCAGGCCGAACACTGTGGTTGTGACGAGAACCGAGCCGATGATGCCGATCCGTCGTCTCAGCAGCGGGTAGAGCAGACCGCGGAAGAGCATTTCTTCGGCCAATGGCGCAGCGACCAGGGCAAGCAGCAGGGCGGCGATAACTCCGGCGTCCTGACGGGCCTGGACTGACTGGTCGAAACCCGTCGACCCTCCCAGGGAGTAGAGCCACAGTGCCAGTGACTGACCGGCGAGGAATGCCAGGGCGAGACCCCCGAGTACCATCCTGGTCAAGCGCGGCGTCTCGGGCAGCGGCCGGGCGGCCGGCTCGTAAGCGAGCCACCCGGGACGCAGCAACCTGGCTGCGCCGACGAGCAGGAACACGACACCTCCGAGCACTATGGTCCCGAGGATCGGCTCGCCCACTGCGGCGACCACCGCGAAGCCCACGCCCAGATATCCGCCGATCACACCAAGAGGCATGAGGAAGCACCACACGACAGCGAGGAGCCGGGACTTGGTTGATGGAGCGGCCATACCCGCCTCCTTTCTTGGTTCAGGCAGACTCGGTGATCTGCTGGTCGATGATGGCCTGGACCCGTGTCTCGCCACGGAAGGTGTTCAGTTGCAGCTTCGCGATGAAGCGCAGCGTCCCGATCTCCGTGCGGCTGGCGGATTTCGTCAGCTGTACGAGCTCCGGCTCCTTCTCCTCGGCGACGTTCCACCACAGGCAGGACAGTCCCGAGCGGGTGACCAACCGCAAGTGCTTCTTGCACAGTCGGCACACACGGTATCCGCGGGCGTTCATCATCATGTTGGCGTCAACACGATCGTGTTCGCAGTCGGCGTCTGAGCCGATGCGATCCACGCGCAGACCCAGAGGCTCGATCGCGATCTCAACAACCGGCTCGACGAATCCCTGGCCGAAGGGCCGCAGAGTCTCAATCCGGCGGACAAAGCCCACCAACGGTTCAAGGTCGTCGAGGCCTGCGTCGCAGTCGGCGTCGGGGCCGAGCACAAGGTCGGCGCGTCGCTCGTTCGGGTCGACTGCCAGCAGAGCTACCTGCGTGGCTGCCTGAAGCGTGTCGACGAGCTCATCGAGCAATTCGGCCCGGTCGACCTTGACGCCGCACGCCTGCTGGTGGCCAATGGCGCGCATGCCGTTCTGCGGTTCCAGGGTGTCAATGATGTTGAACCAGAACGGGGCCCGGCCGGAGCCGCTGACGAAGTCGTCCGGTCCGGAAGGACGGTTGAGCACGACGACCGGATGGCCCTGGCGTTCCATCATTTGATTTGCCAGCAGGCCATACATGCCCGGATAGGCTTCCGAGAAGTACACCCAGGGAGCCAGCGGCTGGTCATCGCCCGCGAGCTCCTGCAGGTGGACTTCGACAAGCTGCTTGCGCTTCTCGTTGGTTGCGATGACCTTGTGCGCAGCCTCCAGCATGGAGTTCTGGTCGGGCGCGGTGAAAACTTCGAAGCAGGGTTCGAGAGGATCACCTGTCCGACGGGGGCAGTTCATCGCCGGCGCGACGTAGAACCCGTAGAAGCCCTCGTCGAGGCTGTCGACGTCGCGGACCTTGCCAGCCCGTCCGAAAGCTTTCAGGAGGACCGCGAAACCCTGGAAGGCCCGGATGAAGACCGGGTGGTGCTGGTCGATGCGAAGCAGCTGCATCAGCGTGGCCTGCTCGACGTCGATTGCTTCAGGGTCCGGGTCGAAGCCCCAGGGAGTGGGGATCGTCCGCGGCGCGGGCGCGTACAACAGGCGTGCGATTGAGAGTGAGTCGCGCACCAGTTGTCGGTTCTCATATAGGACAGGCATGACGTCGGAGACGGTACCCAAGCCGGCGAAGAGGCGCAGCAAGCGGACTTCCCAAAGCTTTTCTGGCTGATGGACGCGTGCGTAGGCCTCGATCACCTGGTAGAGCACGTGTGCTCCGCAGATACCGGTGTGGGCGTAGGTCTCATCGATCCGACACGGGTCAACGGTGATGTCGGCGGTCGACCCGGGCGCGAGCTCCTCATGATGGTCGGTCACCAGGGTCGTCCAACCCAGGTCCCGGGCCGCCGCGATCCCGCGATGGGAGTTCACTCCGCCGTCGCAGGTGAGCAGGACACTGGTATCCGGCCATTTCGCGGCGATCTCGGCGATGTCCTCCGGGGCGAGGTCGTGGCCGCGGCGGTAGTCCGGCACGTGCAGCTCGACATCGAAACCGAGTTCGGAGAGACCGGCATAGCCGAGTACTCCGGAGGAGATGCCGTCCATGTCGAAGTCGGGGGCGATCGTGATCTTCCTGCCTGCGGCGCGCGCGTCCTCCAGCGCCTCGACCATTTCGGCCAGGCCCAGGAGTTCGTCGTGTTCGGCGGATTCGATCTCGCGGAGGTATTCATCGGACCAACCGCGGCGCTGGCACATCAGGGCGAAAAGATCAACGTCTTCCTGAGACAGGGGGTAGTCATCGACGGTCTGGAGTGTGGTCATTGCGGGGCCTCTCGATTGGTTCGATGGTGATGGTTCAGCGGTGGTGAAAGTGGCTCCCGCTGGCAGTGTGATTTTAGCAGTGCGGCATGTTGTTCATGCTCGTATAGCAGCGTTTTATGGCCATAACGAGGCCATTCGACAGGCGTATCGGGTACTCAGGCCGAAAGGCTTCTCTATAGGGGTGTGGATGGTTTATCCTGCGAAGTATGGCGATGCGAAAAGTAATTGAGTCAGATATCAGTGGTAAGGCAGGCGCAGCCACGGTGACCTTCGGACTGAAGGACACCTGGTTTGAGATAGACCTGACCGATGAAGAGAGGGAGGAACTCGAGAAGACACTTGAGCGCTATGCCACCAAGGGCAGAAAGGCCACAGGTAAGGGTGAGAAGAAACGACTCGTGCCCGAGACCACGCCCGAGGAACGGGAGCAGATCCGCGAATGGGGCCGCCAAAACAACTTCGAAGTACCGCCTTACGGGCGCATTCCGAAGATGGTCCAGAAGGCCTATGACGAGGCACACAACATCGAACGGTCCAAGTAGTCAGTTCGAATTCCCAACATCTTCGGCCATCTTCCCGAAAGGCGTTTGGGCACCAATCATTCATCGACGAAGAGCCCTGCAGTATCTGCTGCAGGGCTCTTCGCGCATCCGGAGTCAGCTTGCGGGCCGCTGCGCCGCTGGCAGGACGTCGATCGTGCGAATCCCGGCAGATCGGGCCTCTGATCTACAGTGCGTGGTGCCGTGCGAGAAATGGCCGGCAACCATCGGTGCAAGCTGCTGACGTCGGAGCTGCGGGCAGTTCTGCTTGGTGCACACGTCGAGGAACGCCGCGCACAGCACCTCGCTCCCCTGCTCTCGCAGCGATCGCGCGATCCTCACCATCCCGCTGTTGCGCTTGAATCCTGCCCCTCCACCGTGGGCGTCCCAGTCGGCAGGGACCTCAAGTACATCGAAACCTGCGGTGCGCCACAGCCGCTCGGCCATGGCATCGGCCCCTTTTGGGCAGTGCCCAGAGATCAGCAGTGGCCGGGCGACCTTAGAGATTCCCCAGATGCACCAGGCCTCGTTGAAAGCGGCTCGCATAGCAAGCTCGTCGCTCCAGGTGCGCGCGCCGGTGATCAGCAGGGTATGGGAGAACGTTGAACTCATGGGCGGTCGCCTCTGCTGGTCGTTGCATCGACATTGGTTCCCTGTGCGTTTGCTCGATCGACGTCAACGACTACATCGAGCTCGGTATCGTCACACAAGGGTTGGATGTGGACGATGTGACGGCCGTCCTTTCGGCGCTCTACATGCACGACGCAGACAGTGCTGCCTTCATCGTTGTCGAAGTCAACCTTGCCGAAACTATCGGCCGGGATCGCTTCGGAGACCTTTGTCCCGGAGGGGACCCAGGGTCTGGCCTTGCAACGATCGCCGGTGTCATAAGGAGTTAGTGAGGTCATGTTGGGGCTCCTCGCGTTATGGCGTCAGGTGACATTAGAGAAATGATTCGCGGAATGATTCGAGTGGTCAGGCATCAGGCCTGGTCGACTTGGAAAGCTTCGAAAGCATTGGGTCGCACTCGCTGTTGATCGGCACGTTTGTGCCCTGTGCGAGTGGCGCGTTTCGCCAAGTGCGCGGTTGATCCCCTTTTATCGACGTTCTCTTCCAGGGCTGCAAATGCTCCTGTCGATGCCATCCAACTCTGAGAGAGTGGTGCCCAACTGCACTCCGGGCAGGACTGTGATCTCCGACGTCTTGTCCGAGGCGCACGGTACATTCAAGGCTCCACATCCTCGCGACGGCACTGGGATCAATCGCGCGGCCGAGCCTGTCGGTGAGCTGTTGGCTGACATCGGCTTGGCTGATCGGCTCCCCTTCTGACCCTGTCGCAGATGTTTGGCTTCGTGATGATCCCGCTTACGGCGATGCCTCTTCTGTCATTGGGATGCAGGTGTCGGGCATCGACGCGGGGCCCTGTGGGACCCGCGGGGACTCGATGTTCGGCACAGCTCCCGTGCCAGCTCTGCTGGCCTGACGGCCCATTGATCCCTCTTCCAGGGATCTGATCCGATTGGGTCGCGCAGCGACCCGGCCGATGGGCCGTCCTTCTCGGATGAGCCTGGCGCGCAGCGCCAGGCGATCCACCGCCGTCGCCTCCTTTTGCTGCGGGGTCCACCTGTGGACAACTGCAGCGGGCGGCGGTGGGCATCCACCACTCAAGCGCAGCGCTGGGCATAGCCGGAGGGAGCGCAGCGACTGACGGGCCAACGAGCGAAGCGAGCGGTGGAACCCGTCGGCTATGCCGACCAACAGCGTCTCGAAGCGCAGCAAGAGACCGGAGCGAAGCGGAGGGTCCGCAGGACCGCTGTTGCCAGGTTCCCTTATGCCCTTTTTCCTTCTTGCCGTTCGTCTCGCTGTTCCACGGCTGGAGCTTTAGCGGAAGCCTGGAACATCAGGGGAAACGACCCGTACACCCTTGACCCGTACACCCCCTCTCATCCGCGCAGCGGGTGTACGGGTCATGTCGTTTCCCTTGGATATAGCTGCTTTTGGCTGTACAGCCCTTTTGCCGACCGTGGCAACGCCGTACGGGTGCTTCTTCAGCTCCATGGCGAGGTACGAGCCGCTACCCGTACGGGTCCTCACACGGAGCGCCAGCGACGACGGGCGCAGCCCGGTCACTGCACTGTCACACTGTGCTGCCGCAGGCGCATCAGACATGGCGCGCAGCGGTCTTCCCACACCGCGACCCCGTCGCGTCAGGCTGTGGATAACCCTGTGGTCACAGCACTGCATCGACAGGTTGATGCACTTGTCGCACTGCTCTGTATCGTGGTTGCACCGTGCTGGTCCGGCTGTGTTTCAGCGTCGTGCCAGCACATGTCGCACCGCGTCCGAGGCGGGCTCCCCACGCTCCCTCGTCGGTGCACGTTCCGGCCCGGCTCTCACTCCCCTGCCGCGCCCGCGCCCACTGACGAGCGCTTGCGCGAGTCCTCGACGAGCGCCGCCAGGCCGCTGCCTCGTGGACGCATCAGAAAGAGAGATCCTTCCTGGATACGAGCAACTGCCCTAGTTCCTTTCAGCATTGCTTCCTCCAGCGTCGCCGAGTCGTCTGGGGCTTCCACGAGGAGTACGTTCCTGGAGCGGCGTCCCTCCATCGGTTCCAGGCGTGAGCCGGATGACGTCGCTCCAGGAACGGGAGTCCTCACCCTCTCGTTGCCTGCGGGGGCCTACACCCCTTCACGCCTTTCCCTCTGCTCTCCCTGCGGGCCCCACGACGAGTCGGTGACGCCATCTGTAACGCTTGCGCAGCAGCCCTGCACCGATATCTGACCAGGCTCTCTCCGCCGGCGTTCCAAGCAGTGCCTCGAGGGGTCGCCGGCGGGCTCCTGCACACAGCTCATCGCCCCGATTGCGACGAAACAGCAAGACTGAGCGTGGCCTCGGCGCGGACAGATCATGTCTTGTCGTGGCTGCACCGTGACGCGACAAAGACGCAGTCAGGACCCGCATAAGTCCAGACAGACCATTCACAACCTATTGAGTGGCCCTAGGCGCTCCTCGGGGCTCGCGTCGGTGCACTGGTGGTCCTGTGCTGGTCTCTTGAAGGTCTTCAGCGGACTGCATTTCAAGAGTGGACTGATCGGGGTCTTTTCATGGGCGCGGCGGCACCGCATCAAGACGCCTGCCGGACCTGTGTCAGACCGTGGACTGATCGGGGTCTTGGGGCGGCCTGTATGGGACCGAGTGCCGGTCCCGGGTGAGACCTCGGCCGGGCCAGCGCGCCCGAAGGCGCTGGCCCGGCACTGGACTTATTCGGGTCCTGCCGGTGGCGCTGTCGGAACCAAGGCCAGCCCAGTGCTCCGATGCCTCGATTTCTGCCGCATTCAGCCATGGACTCACGATGGTCTTTCACTGGTCCTTGTAGAGACCATTGAAAGACCATAGACTAATAACTGATAGATGAGTCGAAAGGGCCGCGAATGGTGATATTCATCGCGGACCACGCACGAGAGGGGTCCGTGATGACTGCAAGCAAGGCCACCAGCACGACTGCGCCAGGGGGTGTGAATCATGACGAAGCCTGCTGAGCCGCGCCGCCTGCGCTGGAGCGTCCCGCGCGTGGACGTGTCGACGAACCAGTGGCTGGATACGCAGAACGACATCTCGCAATCCCTGCAGCTGCTGATCCGCGAGTCCATTCAGCGGGACGGCTACATCGACGTCGTGAACAGGCCCATCGAGCAGCTGCCCCGCCGGGGCCGCCCGCCGCAGAGCGAGTCCGAGTTCCAGGGCACTGGCGCTGAACCCGAAGCAGGCACAGCCAACACCGGGGTTCCAGTTCCTGCTCAAGCCGAGGTGCAGGCTGTGACCGAGGAGGCAGCGCAGGTCGGCACCGAGCCGGCCGAGGTTGATGAAGAACCATTCATCGAGACACCCGCGCAGCGCCCCGAGCCGCCAGTCGTGAAGGCCGCCCCATCCGGGTTGGATGCCTTCCTCACCCACTGATCCGTACTTCCTGAGACAACGAACACCTGAACGAGAAGGACACAGACCATGAGCAGCAACAGCACCACCGAGAAAACCATTGAGCTCACCGGCGGCATCGATGTCGGTAACGGCTACGTCAAGGGCGTCATCCGCGGCGAAGTGAACGGCAAGGAGGTCTTCGACGCAATCGATCTGCCCTCTGCGGTGGTGAGCACCTCACGCGCCACGCCGAAGGTACCCGAGGCTGATGCTGATGCCCTCAGGATCGTCGTCGAGGATGACTTCTACAATCACCTCGCAGCCTCATTCACCACTCCCCTGGTCGGGCACTCGGACCTGCGCACGTTCGGCCGCGCGGCGCTGAGTACTCCGGGCTCGAAGTTCACACAGTTCGAGGTCCTCGGTGCCCGCTCGAAGGCCGATCAAGAGCTGAGCTTCGTGCTTGTCCTCGGTGTATTCGCCGCCAAGGTCCTGCGCGACCACGTGCGCGCCCACGGTACTCTGCCGGATCACGAGCTGCGTGCCACGGTGCGCACGGGCCTGGCACTGCCGATCGCCGAGTACGTGCAGCGCCGCAGTTCTTACGCCGCCCAGTTCATCGGCCGCCTCGGCAGCGCGGATCCGACGGTTCACCTGGTGACGATCAAGAATTTCAGCACTCCGGTCACCGTGCGCCTCACGTTCGAGGACGTGCAGGTGCTGCCTGAGGGTGCATCCGCGCAGTTTGCGATCACCGACAAGGGCGAGCCGCTGGCACAGGCTCTGCTTGATGACCTGCGGGCCTCGGATCCGGAGGAGGCCGCGCGCCTGCAGGGCGTCACCGCAGGCTTGCTGGTCGGCGTACGCAACACCGTTGGTGTCGACGTCGGCGAGGGCACCGTGAACTTCCCGGTCTTCACCGACGGCGCGTTCAACTCTGAAGCTGCCGGGACCCTCGAGCAGGGCTATGGCACCGCGCTGACGAACGCCCTGGACCGCATGAGCACCAGCGGTGATAAGGATTTGCGGTTCAAGAACCGCAAGGCCCTGGCCGATTTCCTGCAGCAGGAGCCGAGCGTGTTCCTGCAGGGTCGCTTCGACAGGGCGGCCGGCTTCGTCTCGGAAGAGGCTGAGTACCTTTGCGACGAGATCGCCTCGCGGTTCGAGGACGTCCTCACCGAGGTCGGCGGTACCACCGAGGTGGTCTATGTTTACGGCGGCGGCTCGGGTCCGGTCAAGGAGATCCTGCGCCCGGTCCTGCAGAAGGCAGCCGGCTCGATCCCGGTGCTGTATCTCGATGCTGCATACTCGCGGCACCTGAACCGCGAGGGTCTCTACCTGGCGGCCAACGCCGTCGCGAAGAGCGCCAAGCCCGTGGCCAAGCGGAGCAAGGCTGCGGCGTGATGAGCCGTAGCGCGGAGGCGGGAGGCTGAGCCATGGCGGTGCCTGTCAACTACACGACGAAGATCTCGGCGGTGCAGACCGTCGCCGAGATGCAGGCTCTGCTTGCTGGGCATGGAGCACGCCGGATCAGCGTCGACTACGACGCCTCCGGCGTGCCCAGCGCGCTCGACTTCGTCTTGGAGACGCCGCACGGCCAGCGCGGCTTCTCGCTCCCTGCCAGCGTCGACCGTATGGAGGCGCTGCTCCGCAGCGAAGAGAAGGCCGGCCGCCTGAAGTCAGGCAGCAAGGCCGAGAGGACCAGCCGGGCCCAGGCAGAACCCGTCGCCTGGCGGGTCATGAAGACCTGGCTCGAAGCGCAGCTTGCGCTCGTGGCCGCCAGGATGATCGACGTCGACCAGGCGCTGCTGGCGTTTCTGCAGGTCGATTCGACGGGCCGGACGCTCTACGAGGTCTATAAGGAGCGCGAGGGCGCAGCGTTGCAGCTCCCTGGAAATGAACCCCGGTCCTGACTCGTCCCGACGGAGACTACAGACCGACCAGCAGCAGTCCATACACCGCCCCAAGGAGGCATCAGCACAATGACCGATCACGACAAGACCAACGACGGACCCAAGAAGGACCAGCACAAGCCCGGAGATAAGCCATCCGGTATGGTTGCCCGGCTCAGGCAGTTGTACGAGGAACGGCCGGCGGTCTTCGCTGTGCTCCTGATGGGGTTCTCTGCCCTGGTGTTCCTGCTCGGCGTTGTTCTCTCCGATGGCGTTGCCTGATGGACGCCCTGTTGATGGTGGACCCCTAAGGTAGGCTTGGGCGTCATTTGTATTTCAAAAGGGGGGACTCGTGCGTGGAAGCGCGGTCTATGGCAAGGGTTACCACGACGGCAGTCATGACACCCGTGTGGAGGACCTGATCATTGCAGGCGTCGTGGCCGGCACCGTCGTCATCGTTTCCGGTGGCGTAAAGCTTTACCGGAAAGCCAAGCAGGTCCACGCAGCCAGGCTGGAACAGCGAATGAAGGACGTCGACGACAGCGACAATCCCGACGATCCCGAGCAGCCGTAACTCACTGACGAAAAAAGAGACCCCACCGTCGGAGCCTGAGCTCCTGGCGGTGGGGTCTTTGCAGTGCTGTTGGTCATTCGGTTGAGGCGCGGTCGGCTCTGCGAATCACTTTGACAGGTAGTACTGCTTCCATGGCGATGAACTTCAGGAAGGCCTGCACACAGTCCGGGCAGAGAAAGAACCAGGGCTGGATGTAGTGGAATTTCAGGGTCCGCCATACGTGGGCATTCGGATCGTAGTTGTCCGAATTCTCGTGGGTAACATCAATATCAGTCTCAGCTCCGCAACGATCACAGGAGGTGAGGGTTACTTGTCTGGTACCCATCAAAGTTCCTTCCTAAACTTTTTGACTGGTCTGCTTGGTTTTCAGTCAATGCCGTGTTCGGCCGACAAGGCTGCCAGATCATGGCTGAGGTCCTCCATCTCGGCGACGGCGACCATGGTGCATTGCTGGCCGGTGTGGCAGCAGAGCGAGCTGCGCAGACCTTTCCCCACGATCTCCACCGCCGGCATGTACTTGAACAACATCCGGTACATCCGTGAGTCCTGGCCGTGGCCAAGTTGATGACGGATGGATCCTGCGTTGTCTTTCAGGTCGCTGGCCTTGATGAGCAGCGCCCGGGAGCCGGAGTTGGCAAGCAGGGTGACGTGCTCTTCGTAACTGGTGCTGTTCTCCGGGTTCGTCACCGCGCCTACCAGCTGCGCGACCCGCCGGCCGTAGATCCGGGACAGGCAATCCAGCGGTTTCTCGCTGGGGTGGCCGAAGGCTTCGAGCAGTTCTTTGCTGCAGTCCTCGACAACATCATGCAGGAGCGCTGCTGCAATCAGTTCAGCATCGACAACGCCCCAGCGCAGGAGGCGCAAGGCAACGCGCAGCGGATGCTCGATGTACGGCACACGCGGCAGGTCTCCCCTGACGAAGCGCGTCTGCTTCCGATGGAGGAACGAAGCCATCGTAGCTGCGGAGGTGACAAGCTCTGAATTCTCGGTTCCGGGCATCAGGCGTTGGATCTCACGGTCGAGCTCGAACACAAGCATGGCTGGGTCCATCTGCTTGAGCGGGACACGCGTTATGGGCAGGGTGGTCATGGCTTTTCCTTCGTTCGAGACGGCTGTCTTCCTGTCGCAAGACACCAGGCGCTGCCCTGCAGCGCATTTCCCGAGGACAAAAGAAGAACCAGACAAAGAAAAACCCCGACCCGATGCCGAAGCATGAGGTCGGGGTAGTCGGACTGGCCTCAGACCGAGAGCTTTCTGCCGCGGGCCAGCTCGGCGCTGCTGATCACGATGCGGTAGCCACCCACGGGATAGCTCGGGTGGTCGCTTGAGACGACAGCACACGTCCAGGAACCAGAGTTCCGCTTGCGGGGCTTCGGCTCCTCCTCAACCCCCTCGGGCAGGAGGTCCTTGCGGTAATCGATGGGGACCACGACGAGGCGGTGGTCGTTCATCGTCGAGCCCGGCAGCTCGATTAGCAGGTCCTGCGGCCATTCCCGGATCGTTATGGGAAGCGTGGACAGGTGGTGGTTGCTGGATCCCTCCGGCGACTGGGCCAGACGCTCGCGCTCCTGCCCCTCGGTCTCGATGAATCCGATGCGTTCGAGGAAAGACATGGCAAGGCTCCTTTACAGACGTCGTCCGCTGGCCCGCGGGTGCAGGGCCAACCATTGAGAGTTCTCATTCAGAACGAGATCCGGATCAGCTGTGCTGATCCTTTGCAGGAAGAAGAGCGAACAGTCGGTTCGCGACGCGATCGAAAAAAAGAGAACCCCACCAGCTATGAGCTGCTGGGGTTCTCTGAGTCGAAGGCCCGCCGAGTGCGAGGGGCAAGTTAGGCGAGGGGGTTTATTCAGCCAGCCAGCAACTCGAAGAGCTCAGCTGATTGGTCACCAAGTACTGCAGTTCTTTCCCTGGTTAGTTGCTGTATGGAATGAGCGCGTTCACATAGGGCCGGTTTGACCAGTCGTTACATCGCATCAGTCTTCGATACTTTCCCTGATATCTTGGGCCCAGCCAGGACCCCACTGCGCCGAGTTGGTGGATATCGCAGCGCGAAGTTGTGTTCGGAGGAAGTCACCAACCGGCGCATTTTCGATGGGTAGTACCTGAATGACGATGGAAACCAGCCGACGGGCTTCCTCCGACACACGGAGAAGGTCCAGTAGGCCATACCTGGCCACATCGGGGATGTCTTCGACGGCGTAGAAGACGATTTCGTCTGCCGCGATCCGGGTAGCGCTGATGGAGCGGAGCTCTTTGAGCAGTGGCTTCTGCCCCGGGGAACCTGAAAAGTCATCCTGCGCCGACAGGTATGGCGCGATGAGGTCCCCCAGATTCTGCATTCCCGATAGTTCGATGGACAGAGATCGAAGTGTTCCCAGTTTCATCAGTTCTGGTCGTTCGCGCAGGAACCACACAAGCGCAGCTGACTCTGCCGTGTCCAGACCTTTCAGCGCAGTATTGAGCTGGGCGCGTGCATGTGCGGCGATGTTGTCTGATCTAGTTGAAAGACTTGCCAGCAGCCATACCGCGGAGAGCTTCGCCCCGGAGCCAGCCTTCAGACTCGTTTGAATACGTTCTTTCACCTGGGTCCAGGCTTGCGTGTCGCGTTCCGAGGATTCTCTCAGCACTCTATTCAGCTGCTCTGTGTGACTTCCAGGATGTTCGCCGAGAGCCTCCAGCGCGTATCTGGTGAGGCGACGAAGGTACTTGGGTGCGTCCGCGGCAATATCGTCGTCGAGCAGGTCGACTGCGAGCATCGGTCCGAGCAGACTGGTGCCGGTGGCTTCATCTCGGTGGCCGACGTCGCCGACCAAAGAAACGAGACCGTCGCGGAGAATCTCGCGCTCTTCGAAAAGCTGACCTGCCCCGAGCAGCCATGTGTGCCGCCAGTGAGCAGATGTGGCAGTCCGCTCGAACGGGTCCAACGTCTCCTTGTCGCCGAGGCTGAAGAAGTACGAGGCTGCCATGAATTCCTGAAGGCTACGGAGTTCAAAACCGACATGCTCGGCCTTCCGCGGAACAAGGAGGACGAGCCGGTCAAGAGCCGCTTTCGAGAGGTCTGAGGTAATCCGTTGCACATCACCGTCGGGGAAGTCTTCAGCCCTGAGCCGTTCGGCGATGACACTTTCGAACTGTTTGTTTGTGAGGAGCGCGTCAGCGTGCCCGACGTCTTCAGCTCGTTGCTGCAGGGCGATCCCTACACGTTCGTGGATCCGCTGAACGTTTCGCCGATGTTCTCGAAGGAGCTTAGCCAAGTACGAAGGCTCCTTGTTCATCTCACGCTCGTAGATGGTCGAAAAGTACTGGCTGAACAGCTCGTGACGGCTTTCCGGGAGCTTGGCGCGCTTGGCCAGCAACAAGCTCATGATCGTGACTTGCAACGGTGTAACCATCAGCCGGCTTGTCGCTTCACGCTGAACAGCTATCTTGGCGTGACGGACGACATGCTCTTGCAACTCGTCGTCCCCTGAATACTGAACGGCGGCGAGCTGTCTCACATAGTTCACGGCTTCCTCGGCCGAGAGTGGCGCAAGAGTCAGCTGCTCGTAGGACTCAGGTGAGAGTTCCTGAGCGTAGCCCTGCGGCCGGGTGGTCGCAACGATGAACACATCGGCTTCGACGCTTCTGGCATCGGTGAGGAAGTCGTCGATCGCTTCAAAGACCTTCTCGCGGGAGGACGAAGCGGGTACCTCATCCAGACCATCGAGCACAATCATCCATGGCCATATGCGAAGCCATGACTTCAACTTCGCCGGGGTGACCGGCGCATCTCCATCGATCAGATCGTTCATCCTGTCAGCAATAAAACGCAGTAGGCCTCCGGACTTGCCGCTAGTGAGCGCATCGCCTAACTCGCTCAGCCTGACAAGAACCGGCCAGCGACGATTCAGAGGGAGCGGCACACCCATTTCGCGAACCAGATGCTCACGCATTGTCTTCAAAACATCGGCATCCGCGGAAGCAAGCTTGGATTCCGGGTATGTCTGCAAAAGGGCAAGCCGGTACGCCTGGCAAAGGAGCAACCCCAGCGTCGACTTGCCTTCACCCGGACCACCGACGACGACCACATGTGGCTGATCAGGCATTTCATCCCCAGGGCGTAGCATCCGATCACCGAGCATAATGATTTTACGCAGCACGCCCGGATCGCCTCCGTCAGCACGGAACCCCTCCATGTGAGGCAGATCGATAGCGACTTGCGAAAGCGGAAGGCGCTTGGACCGGTCTGCTCCGGACTCATCGAGACGGACCCACTGCTCCCGTCGGAGACTCTTCAGGCTGTGTGTCTCATAAATTGCTTCAAGTCCTTGTCCATCAAGCTGAAGCTGGCTCTGTATCTGCGAAAGCAAATCGCCGGCCATGAGAAAGGCGTTGTAACGGTTCCGGATGCCAGGGTAGTTGTCCAGCAGCGCGTGGATCTTATCTCCATGCCAGAGTGCCCATCCCCGAATTCCCAGAGACGGTAGTTCCTTCGCCAGGAGTGAGTTCAGTTCGTCAATGCCCCCGACGCCTGGCACCGAAGAGAGCTGAACATTCGTGGTGAAGAGCAAATACTCCGGCAGCCGACCATTGGTGCGCCTGCGCTTCTTTTCATCTTTCCACTCGTTGATCTCGCGCTGGACGGCATTACGAAGCCACTTCGCGTTGTCCGCCACACCCTTGGGTTCCTCGCAAAACTTTGCCTGAATGACAAGGTAGCCATTCCAGTTGTCCTTAGCCCCCCGATCGTCAGGGTAGGACATCGAGCCCTCGAACGTTGCCTCTCGACCACCGTCAGATCCCACACCGAACACCTCGACAGAGGCTCCGAAGACAGCAATCGCCAATGCTCGGGTCAGATGCTCAAACTCAACATCGCCCAAACGATCCAAATCGTACTTCGCCAAGACAGACTCCCCCAAGAATTCATCGCTCCTGCGCACCACTGAACCGCCCAGGCAAGAAACGTAGCTCCCAGTTAACCACCCTTTGATGCCAACGAGTTGGCGTCGTCGGTTCGTGGATGCTGCGCCGGACAACGCCTCAGATCACCAGCTCTTCCTCACGGATCCGCAAGGGGCGGAAGGGCAGGTTCTCCACGGGCAGGGTGACGCCCATTCGAATGACGGGGAGACGCAATTCGATCATCTCCCCGTCGACCACGTCTGCGACGACCGAGCCGTAGCGAGGCGTTCGGCAGCCGCTACGAAGTCGTCTTTGCTGATTTCGGTGGTCGCATCTTCGCGCTTGAAGGAACCGGCCCACTGCTTCAGGTAATCGAGGCACAGCTTTCGATCAGCCTGGCGGGCGTCATCGTCGTAGACGGGTGCGAGTGACCAGGCATTCAATCCGAAGTCGAGGGGCAGTATGTCCTGCTCGGGTGCAGTGATGGTGCTCATGTCGTCCTCCTGGAGCCTGCGTGGTGGTCTTGTCACTTCCTGCTCCGGATCAGCTGCGCTGATCACGCTCTTGAAGAAGAGAAGAAAGAGCGAGCCCCGACGAAGAGCGCATCGCGCATCCCCGTCGGGGCTCTATGTGGTCGGCGCACTGCACGGTCGGGGCAGGGCACGGCGTCAGCTGGCCTGACGCGGGTCTATGGGTGGTCGAGGACCATCACAAGCTCAGGCCACAGTCTGCGCGGCGAAGTGCTCGCGCACGGCGTCGTGGGCTGTGGGGTACTCGTCGTAGGGATCGGGGTACGCAGT
Organism: Arthrobacter rhizosphaerae; assembly: GCF_023062595.1. GTDB lineage: Bacteria > Actinomycetota > Actinomycetes > Actinomycetales > Micrococcaceae > Arthrobacter > Arthrobacter rhizosphaerae. The sequence continues at coordinate 178,271 of NZ_JALLAN010000001.1, read as the reverse complement.
CTGGAACTGCGCAGCGGTCCTGATGCCCTGGAAACGCAGCAGCTCCAGGAGATCGGGCAGGTCCTGCGCGCGGCCCGAGAACTCGGCGGTGTCGGCAGCGATGATTTTGGCGCGTGTCAGCGTGGGCACGCTGGCAACCTGCAGGCCTATGCATTCGTAAAACTACAGAGTCATCGGGCATCCACCGTGCCTGGTACATCGACGCCACAAGCTCAGCATCCTCGCCGTCCATGACGTTGTCGTTGTTGATCCAGTCGCGCTCGAGCCCGAGCTCGGCCGCCACCTCGTGGATCGCCGCGGAGACCTCGGAGGCGAAGTCAGGAGTCACAGTGTCGATGTCGACGGTGAATGCACGGTCGGCAGCGCGGATGCCGTATTTCATGAGCGCGAAGCCGCCGATGGCGCGCAGCTGCACGGGAGCGTCGAGATCCAGCGCCTGGAGTTTGCGGTCGAGCATTTCCAGGCCGTGCTCGAGCTGGGCCAGACTGCACTTGTGGTTGTCGTTGCTCATCGCGCTTCGCTCCTCTGAGATCACGAAGGAGCGTCAATGTCCTTCGATCCCAGATCCGGATCGGCTGTGCCGATCAGCGAAGTACCGACGAGGAAAGAAAAGAGCCCGGCACAGGGGTGATCCCCGTGCCGGGCTGGTGCTGATGGATGAGACTGTCTTAGATTTCGTCTGCTGTGCGCGCGATGAGAGTGGACCCGGACCCGTCCTGCAGGCCGGTGGCGCAGTCGTACCAGAAGCCGCTGGGCAGGCGGACCAATGTCTTGGCCTCCCGTCCGCCCCAGCCTGCGACGGCCGGGATCTCACGGCGGTCCAGCACTGTGCTCGTGCCCAGCACCTCCACGACCTCCGGGTCGCGGATCAGTTTCGTGGTGGAACCGTTCCTGGGATCACAGGGGACCTGTTTCATCCAGGCGGGGTGGTCGAGGTTGCGCCTGACAGCGACCTTGTCGCCGACAGCGAGATCAGAAAGATCAGCAGTTCGGGGTTCAGCTGTTGTGGTCATGCGGTGCTCCTGAAGTTGGTTGATGACGGGTGGTGCTCAGCCTGCGTCGCCCCGGATCAAATCAGCCAGAGCCTGGGCGTAGGCATCCTTTGCAAGCTCGACCGCGGCCTGTTCGTTGAGGTTGTGGTGGCCCGGCACGTCTTCGGCGGCATACATCGAATGGATGGCTGCAGCAAACCGGAGCCGGGCCTGGGCCTCGGCCCGCCGCAGTTCAGGGCGGTGCCTGCCCCTCATGGTGAGAGTGAAAGTCGCATTGACCGGCCGGGCGTCGTCGCTGGTGTTCTCAGGTTGGGTCGTGGTCATGGTGATCACCACCCGAGGCGGAACTCCGCGAAGGTGCCGCTGTGACTGCAGTAGTTGTTCATGCAGACGATCGGATCGTCATCACCCCGGCCGTCCTGTTCATTGATGACGGGTCCGGGGAATGCATCGTCCGCCGGCGGGCTGGCCATGAAGTCGAGGCCATCGTCTTCGAGAACGACGTTGAGTGGTCAGCCATTACTGGCGGCCGAGTGTCGGGCAGTTCGCAGGCGCGCCGTAAGCACCCTTGTGCTGCCACTTCGCTTGCTCGGCGGCGGACAGGTATTCGTGCCAGCGCTCAGGCTGGGGTTCACCCTTAGGAATCCAGGCCTCGGCATACCCGCCGGCGGTTTGCACAAGGTTGACGTCCTCATCGCTTGATGAGACAACGACGTAGGCAAGCGACCGGCCGTAGCGGTCGGTGCGGTCGGCGTAGGAGTCATACGAAATGGTGACCTGGGTACCTTCGGGCAGCAGCTTGTCGAGATGGTCAGTAGCCTCCTGGGCACCACATTCGGGGCCGGCGTCCTTGCCATAGTTCATCTCGGCGGCATCGATGCCCAGCAAACGTACGGTGTGCTGGGTGCCTGCATCATTGGTTGGCTGCAGTACGCCGGCAACTGCCCGGACAACAATGGTGTCGCCGTCGATCACCCGGATGATCTCGGTTTCGACCGAGACGGGCTTTTCGCCATCCTGAGACTGAGGTGGCGCGGACCGATCCGCAGCCTGACTGCTCGACGGTGCTTGGTCACCTGGGACACCTGGAACTGTCGGCTGGCCGCCGTCGCAGCCTGTCAGTGTACTGATGCCCAGCAGTGCGGCCACGAGGCAGCCGAGGACGAGACGGGATGCGTTGCGCTTCATGTGGTGCTCCTAGTTGAAGAGGTCAATGGTATGCGGATCGGGGCTTCAGGCCTCAGCGCCGTCGCGGATGACGAGCACCAGGCGCGAACCGCGGACGAGGTAGGCGTTTCCACCGATGGTCAGGACGTGAACTGTCGTGCCCACCGATGGGCGCACCTGGTCGATGACGGCGGTGCCCTCTTCGAGATCCGGGTTCAGGTCACGCAGGGCGACCCGGTCGCCGCGGCGCAGGAGCCTGGCGCTTTTGCCGCCGAGAATACGGTGGCGTTCAGCGGAGTCGAAGACAATTCCGCCTGCCGCCGGGTCCGTGTTCCTGGCCATCGCGAGGAAGGCGGGAGTGATCATGTCAGTCATGAGGTTGCGCTCCTGGGCTGATGGGACTGGAGATAGGGATCTGGTGGCGCTCACGGGAATCGAACCCGTGACCTCTCGTGCGTCGTCCTGTACCGGACCTGTCGCCTGGGTCTGCCCGACCGGGGATTGATGCGGAGTCGAACCGCGGGCAGTCAGAACGCCGAGTGCTCTGCCGCTGAGCTAGAGCGCCGGGGCTGTCCAGTGCGGACAGCTTTGATGGAAGGGATGGTTGGAGCCGGATCAGGGCTTAGGCTGCCAGCCGTTTGGTTTATGACCGGCCCACGAGGACCTGGTACTGGAAATAGGCGATGCCGGGTGATTCGCCACCGAGGAAGTAATGGACTTCCTCAGCAGTCAGCCCGGTGGCATCAAAGTTGACGATTTGCGGGTACAACTCGGCAAGGATCCGGGCTGGGGCCGGGATGTCGGAGACAGCCGGCGGCCGGGCGTCGACAGGCTCGACTGTTTTCGCGATGGTGGGCCGGGGTTCAAGCAACAAGCTCATGTCGGGTTCCTCTCAGTAGTGCCTGCGCTCCGTCATGAGTCGGTTACGTCCATCCGTCCAGTGACGGTGCGGAACTTCTCCGCCGGCCGGTCGTCGTGTTTGGCAACGAACAGCTTGCTGGCGTGCAAGCGCAGCTTCTCGACCAGTGCCGTTACGACGTCGTCGACCATGGCCTCAACGTCGGGGCCGGGGTGGTTCTCGATCACTCCACCGACGATGCCGGTGAGCTCGGCGCGCAGTGTCTCCTCGCGGCCGGTGACGTCGGTGGCGTCGGTTGTTTCAACTGCGACGGTCTGCATGGCAGGTCTCCTTCTTACGGACGAGGGTGTTCTTTCAACAGCGGAACCGCATCAGCTGTGCTGATGTGCTTTGGGGTGGAAAAGCAGATCCCCGCCCGAGCAGCGCGAGGCTCCTCGGAACGGGGATCTGCGGTGGCATGGCCACCTGTATTCGGTTGTGGGTATTCAGTTATGGTCTGCTGTGCCGCGTGCGCGCCTTGGCTTAGAAGGGCGGCTCTCCAAAGGGCAGCTCTTCGCTCTGGACAGCGCTGGTGGCGACAGCCGGTGCAGCAACGGCGGCAGGGGCCGGGTCCTGGACCTGGGTCTGCAGAGCCTGGTTCTGGGCCTCTGCGGCGGCGACGCGTTCGCTCACACGGGCCTGGGTGACCGAGCGCGGCTCGAGGAAGGTGATGCTCTGGACGACTGCCTTGAGCTCGAAGACCTCGACGCCGTTCTTCTGGTAGCGGTCCTGCTTCAGCTTCACGGCCACGGCGACGAGGTCGCCCCTGTGGATGCTTGAGAAAGGACCGGTGCCGTTGGTGGTCGCGCGCACGAAGGCTTCCACGGGCACAGCATCTGCGCCGCGGTTGCCCTGGGCGTCGGTGTAGTCGTGGTCGGACATGAGGGTGAAGGCGACCTTCTTGGAGCCGTCCTGGTTGTTGAAGACGACGGGGTCCTTGGTCAGGCGGCCGATGACGGTTCCGGAGTTGCGGGGGTTCGACATGATTGTTTCTCCTCGTTGTGCACGAAGCGCGCGGGCAATGTCATTGCTTCCGCGCGCGAATTGGGTGAGTTGAAGTATTCGGTTGTTGTCTCTCAGACCTCCATCCGGATCAGCTGTGCTGATCAGATGATGATCTTCGAACGGAGCCCCGAATCAGCTGCGCTGATCGAGTGCTCTGCTGTTCTTTCCAGAGCTCTTCCTTCGATCGCCTTCGGTGATCCAGAGCCCTTCATCACGAGTCCCGCATCAGCTCTGCTGATCTGACTCGCTTTTCACATGCCCTGCGTCTTACCTGCGGGTCTCCCCCAGCCGGAACCAGGGGTGTCGCGTAACTGAGCCTCGATCTGATCCGCACCTGCCACATCCCCGATCTCCCTGGCGTACCAGTACCGGGATTCGAGCCCGACGACGTTGAGCGCGCGCTCCCCCGTCATCCAACGAAGGATTCTGGTCGTGGACCAGACGATTCCTCCGAGGACCAGGAGGGCGATGATGACGGTTCCCATGGCGCGACCCTCCTTTTTGAGTTGGTACGGGCTCACAACCGGAGCCGTTGGCGAACGATGTCCATGAGGCTCGGGTCGGGATCGCGACCTGCCACCTGCTGCAGCTGCATCCAGCCGAGAAGGTTCTGCGTGTCCTGCGCTTCAAGCTGGCGTCGCTCGACCTCAAGGCGCTCTTCGCCGAGGGCGATCAGCTTGCGGTTGCTCTCTTCGAGCTTTCCGAGGTGCTCGCGGATGGAACCAAGGCGCGCAATTATCTGGGGTTCGAGAGCCATCAGAGTGTCACCTCGACTTCGTAGGCCGTGGAGGAGAACGGCCCGACTACGACAGACCCGACGATTCGGGCCAGCCTTGCTTGTTGGAGGCTCTCGGCAAGTCCCGCGTGCTCGGACCAGTCCTTGACATAGACGTGGCCGGGAGCAGGGACGAGTCCGTACGCCTCAAGGTTCACCGAGACGCGCTCCGGGCCTTCTTCGGTCATCAGCATCAGAGCGCGGCGTTCGTCGTCGTGGTGCAGCGATCCATTGAGTGTGATCGCGCTGAACTCGATGGTGATGCCGTGCTTGACGACGGGTGCTGGTGAGCTGGTCTTGTTCATGGTCTTCTCGCTTTCGGGATTGCCTGGTGGGTCCGACGTGGTGACCCCCGAGCCGCCGTGGCTTTTACCGGGCTGCTGTCGTTGCACGTGACTGGGTTGGGTGCAAAGAGCGTCTGGCGCATCATGCGGCGGACCGGGGGTTGTTCGTGGTGCGGCTCTGGGCCGCTGGAGGTCTTGCTCCAGACCCGATGGGGGCCAGGGCTGGATGAGGTCTGTTCAGATCCCCTGCACAGCCCAGTCGTAGACCTCGCGGGGACCTTGTAGAGCCTCCGTGGAGCCCTCGGCGAGATGGAGAGCCGGACGCCGCGTGGGCTGTTCGACGGTATTTTCGAGGGCGAGTGTGACCTCAGCAGAAGCTGTCCGGCGCTTCAGGCTCGTTCGGTGGTGCTCGGCCATGAGCCACACGAGGCACAGAATGGCGAGTATGACCAGGGCGAGGAACGCCCAGCTCTGGGCAGGTGTCATGGGGAGCACGGGAAGGTCCCTTCGTAGATTGGATGTCGACCAGGACCCGACGCAGCCCCGCTGCGTGAGAGATCCAGCGCTATCTCCGTCGGTCCGCCGACGGGTCGCCCTTGACCCCTACGTCACGAAACCTGCAGAAAAGCAGCGCCACAGGTGATTCCCACCTGTTCAAGAAGCCAGGTGGGCCAGGGTGTGCCCGCAGACCAGATACGCGACGTCATACAGCGGCCCGGGCCCCCAGTCGGGATCCCAGTCAGGGGGCAGCGGCAGCGGCTCGATGGATCGGTCGGCGACGTCCTGTGGCATGCCGGGCTCGGCGGCTGCGTCGATGTCGCGGGAGCAGTCCTCGCACCACTCTTGTTCAGGCGAGAGCATGGAGAGGTTCCGGTCCCTGATCTGCTGTGCGATCGCGCGGGCATCTTCGTCCAGCGCGGAGCCGGAGAGCATGTCGTGAACAGTGCGGGTGAGGGTCACGATGGAGGATTCTGCGGGGTCCGGTGTCATGAGCGGCGCACCTCCTGGCGGCAGAGCTGGAACTGATCGTGTTTCCTGCCATGGCGGCATTTCGAGATGCCGTCGGCGTATTGGACGTTGTTCAGTGGATGCGGGATGAGGTTCTTCTCCGTCAGCTCGCGGATCTCCGGATCACGTGTGCGCTGGTCGGCGTTATAGAGGTCAGAGAGGGTGGGCATGGGGATCGACGATCCTTCCGGGTCCTTCGTGATGGGATTGCGGTATGGGCAGAGGGCCTAGTCAAAGGCCAGCTGTGTTGCCCGGGACCAGCTGCGCATCCGGAAGCGGATGGTTGTCGCCGGCGGGGCATCGGACTGCGGGCAGTCGGCGTCCGTCCGCCAGGCCTCGTAGGCAGCGACCGTGGTGGAACCTGTGCATCGCTGGCAGTTTCTCAGCGCCTCGAGTATCGCCGGCTCGGTCCACTTCGTCGTCGCGCCCTGTAAGTGCCGGGGCTGCTCGATGGACGTCAAGCCGGCGGTTTCGAGCGCGCGGGACCAGGAGCCAAATCTGCGTTCGTAGAGCTGCGACGTGGGGTCCGAACTGTGGCGGCGCTGATCGAAGGTTCGGCGGCCAATGGTCGGCTCGTTCAGTGCCAGCCGACGCAGCGCGTTGAGCAGCTGACGGTCGGTATAGACGACCGGGCCGGGTTTGGTCGGGGCCGGGACGTGGTGCTGGAGGCTGGTCATCGCACTTCGCCCTCCTCCGGCTGGACCTTTTTGATTTTGCGGACGTACTTGACGCGGCCGCGGTACTGTCGGCCGTCGAGGGCTGTGATCACGCCGGTGGTCCACTTTGAATAAAGCGGCGTCGGCGGGCAGAGCACCTGGTCCCCGACCGCCACGGGGAAGTTGCAGCCGTAAACCAGCTCACGGGTGCGCTGGTGTCCGTACTTCTCCAGGTGCGGCAGGTCAAGCAGTACGGTGATCCTGTTCTCGGGTACAGCGCGTTTGTCGATGACGGTCAAGGTCAGGTTGCCGACGATGGCATCGAAGGTCTGGTCGGCCTCAAGGTGAGCCAGGGGATGTTCGATGGTGATGTCCATGACGCCGACCTCTTTCTTTCGCGGGCGGGGTCTGTGTTGGTTCGGGAGTTGGGCCATTGACCCGCCAAAACCCCACGGCCCCGGGAGACGCGAACAAGACGCGTCGATAATTCCTCCGGATCAACTTCGTTGATCCCAACTACCCCAGTGCCACGTGAAGTCCATGGGTTCCCGGCGCACAGGAGCGCAGCTCCCCGCGCCCCTCATTCCGAATGGATTCCACCCATCATTGGTACTGATCACTCATAGGTCATTGATACATCAGTCCGATAGAATGATGTCGTAGATGAGTCGGATACGAGCAGAAAGACGTCCCACAGGGGACGCGCACCTAACAGGAGAGAGCAAAGCGATGAAGACCCGGATAATGACGAAGACGGCGATCCCGGCCGCCGCGCTGGCAGCATTGGGCGTCCTGCTGGCCGGCTGCTCGGGCGGAGATGATAACGCACAGCCCTCGCCCAGCCCGAGCGTCAGCGCGGTCGAGGTGAGCGACCAGGACCTGGGCAAGGCGCTGGACCGGCTCGTCTTCCAGGGCACGGGGACAAAGAGCGCCGACGGCGGCACGTGTCTTGTTGCTGCCGTGAAGGGTAAGGGCATCTCGAACCCGGGTCTGGCCTACATCGTCGAGCAAAACAGCGACGACATCGGTGCTGTAGCCGAGGGCCTGCGAAAGGTCAGTTCGATGGATGCGGCCGTCCTGCTCTCCCCCGAGCTGGGCGACGGCTTCGACGCGTGTGTTGACGCGGTCATCCCTCCCGGGGGCGGCGATCAGACGTATGAGTCGCCCAAGCCTGCTGAGGAGGTGAAGGAGGCCGCGCCGAACCTCACGCCGAAGTTTGAGATCAAGGAGGGTCGAACCATCAATTCGGCATCGGAGCTGACAGACGGGTTGGTCTCGATGTTCTCCTCTTACGCCCGGGACGAGGAACAGACGAAGACCTATGCGGCGACAGGTGAATGCCTGGCCGGTGTCGCATTCAACGCCGGGTTCTCACAGGCTACGCTGCGCTTCCTGGCCGGCGGAGCGCCCATCGGCAGCGGGGCGATTGCGGACTACCTGCCGAAAATCGAGGACAAGCAGATCTGGGAATCGAAGGATTTCACCACGGTCCTCGTGGACTGCACGACCAACGTAACGGGCGATAAGCGTAAGGACGGCAAAGCCTGAAATTGACATGCACCCATCTGCAGACGCCGCGATGGTTATGGTCTGAAATATGAAAACGACCCCGGGAAGCTGCGGCTTCCCGGGGTCATCTCTTTTTTCTCTGGTCCAGCGGATCAGAGCGGTGCAGGGAACTCCCTGCGGGCTGCTGTTTTTAGTGCATCGGCGAAACGGATGTTGACGGGGTCCGTCGTGTCGAACCAGGTCACAGCCTCGAGCTCTTCGACGTTCTTCACGAAGAAGTGCTGCCAGTCATTTCCCAGCACCTCGGCATCCGCCGGATTCGCGTATCCGATGGCGTCACCCTTGATGGGAACCGGTTCACTACCAAAAAAGTCCAGCGTCGACCACAGACGATGCCGGCCGTTCTGCAGAGGTTCGAACCATGGATCCATGCGCACGGGTTCGGCCGCGCTGAACCACTTTTGGACGATCTTCTTCTCGGTCTTGGTCAGGTCGCCTGCGTCAATCCGGACCCACCCGTGACCAATGTCACCGTCGTCAGATTCCCATTCAGCGGCCGCCAGGGCCTGTGAAACCTGGATGACAGCCTGCGCAATGAGATTCCAGCGCTGCTTGTCACGGTCATCCCATCGCTGCCGTCCGTCGTCGACGTCCGGGTCGACGGGTACGAACTTTCGGACCTGCCCGGCGTCTGCGCGCCACCAGAAGTTGGGCTCGGAAATGGAAATGGCAATGTCAGTCATGATCCCCCTCGTGCTGTATTTGCCGGACGGAAGTTGTCCGCCGGTGTTCTTCCAGCTTTGCATGCAGCTCTGACGGAAATATCTATGCCACGGCGGCAAACGGCGTATCCGGGGGCAGGAAGATGCTGTTGACTACATGTCCCGGTCCGGTACGCGGATGTTGATCGCCCGGGATCCCTCGGGGATCTTGGCCTGCGCGGCGGCCAGCGCGGTGTAGTAGTCCGCATCTGTGGCACTGATGCGGGATAATTCACCCTCGGTATTTTCAACGGTCAATACAACTTCCATGGATTTGAGCATAAGGCTCGTGCGGCTGTCGTCAGGCCACAGCGACCGGCAGTTCGTCCCAGTGCGTCGTGCAGCGCTTGGAGAGCATGGCCCGCTTCATCTCCCAACCGGGAGGAGTCTTCAGGCCACCGCGACCAACGCCGACTGATTGCGGGCCGAGCTTCCTGGTGATCTCGTCGAGTACGTCGCCTATTCCCCGGTCGTCGAATTCGGACTGGAACACAGGCAGGAACTGAATCCCGTCAGCTGCACTCAGTCCGGTGAGCACGACCCCTGCACGGGCGTAGCGGATACCTGGAGTGGGAAACAGATCCGGCAGGATTACACAGGCAGCTTTCGTGAGCGCGATGGGGTCATCGGTCGGGACAAGCAATGGAACAGACCGGTGTGCTGAATGCGGTACGGTCCCTTCGTCGGCCCAACCGGTTGAAGCCCACACTGAGAGGACGCCGGCGACGGAACCCTGGGCCCGCAGCCGTGCCGAAACCCGCTGGGCGTAGATCGAGAGCACCTGGTGCATCTCGTCGGGGTCCGTGAGCTTGCGCGAGAAGCTCCTGGAGTAGATCAGCTGGTCTTTGGCCGTCGGCGGCTGGGTCTCCAGTTCAATACATTTTTGTCCGCGCAGTTCCAGGATGGTGCGCTCCATGACCACGGAGAACCGCTTGCGGAGCCACTTCGCATCAGCGTCGCGCAGTTCTTTGGCTGTATGGATGCCGAGTGCAGCAAGGCGCTTACTGTTGCGTCCGGCCACGCCCCAAAGGTCTGTGACATGGAGGGAGTCGAGGATTCGGCTCAGTTGCTCTTCAGGGAAGCGCCGGAGGTCAAGCACGCCATTGAATGCGGGGTTTTTCTTGATGCCGAGAGCCGCGACCTTGGCGAGGGTCTTCGTGGGGCCGATCGCGACCCGGACAGGGATGCCGGTCAGCTGGAGGACAGCCTGTCGGATCTCCTGGCCCAGCGGCTCGAGTTCTTCAGGAGTGCCCCGCAGCTTCAGCCAGCTTTCGTCAATCGAATACACTTCCTGCCACGCACTGAAGCGGCCCAGGATCGTGGCAACCCGGGAGCTCAGCGAACCGTAGAGCTCATAGTTCGATGACCTGGCCTGAACGTCATTGGCTTGGCACCAGGCACGGATCTTGAACCATGGTTTCCCCATAATTTCCGGGTCCAGTGCCTTTACCAGCGGGCATGCAGCGACCACACATCCGTCGTTGTTCGACAAGACAAGGGTCGGCCGGTCATGCAGCGTTGGATCGAAGACCCTCTCGGCGTTGGCGTAAAAGGAGACGCAGTCCACGAGAGCAATTTGGTCCGGTGCTGGTGTGAGAGTAGTAGTCATTGCCACGGCCGGAGACTATCGGAGAGGTCTGACACCGCGTCTGATCGTCGGACGGGACAGAATCCATGTGACCACACCCCAGACAGACATCTCCGTATGTTCGTGAAGAACGATGTCTGCATAGTCGCGGTTCTCGGCCACGAGAACGGTACGACCCTGGATGACATCGAGTCGCTTGACGGTGTAGTCGCCGTCGACGATAGCGACGACGATCCTTCCCGGGGCAGGATTGATCCCCCGGTCAACGAGCAACAAGTCCCCGTCGTTGATTCCGGCTCCTGTCATCGAATGGCCGGCTGCTTTCCAAACGAATGTGGAGGCCGGGTCCCGGATCAGGTGTTTGATGAGATCAAGGTCTCCGGACCAATATCCCTCTGCAGGGCTGGGAAAGCCGCAAGCGACCGCTTCCGGCGCGAGCGGGAGTATCAGCGGCCCGTCGAGCGCCAAAGGTTCTGGCTGCGAAGCCTGCATATCCACTTCCTATTCGAACGTATGTTCGATAGTAGATCGTACGCCCGGACGGAGACGGCACACAACGCCAGCGGGAATCCAGGCCACCGAGGTGGCGCTTGGGCGGCAACCCGAAGGGCTTCGAATCCGGACAGTAGGCAGAAAAAGGCCCCGGTGCGCTTTACGCGCGCCGGGGCCTCCTTTTTTCGCATGGATGGATATGCGAATCATGTTTGGCGGCCCTGGCTCTGGGGTCGAGAAGCCAAGGCCGCCTGGGTGCACACGATCAGACGCTGATCGGGTGGTGTGGATGACTCTACCCTCATGAATGGTCCATTCGCAAAGATCACTCATGCCGACATTGTCGCCTCTCGTGACAGCGAGTCGAATGGCATAGAATGGACTCATACATCAGTCGAATACGACAGAAGAGGTGAGACATGGCCGTCGTCCAGGAGTCAAAGTTGGCTGCTCGATCCGGTATTGCCCGACCATCCGGGGGCGGGCCGGGCGTCGATCATAACGGCAACGACCGCCGGGAGCGGGTCTTCACTCGTTTGTCGAGGGACGAGAAGCAGCGGGCCGAGTACTGGGCTGACCGGCGCGAGTACGACTCGGTCAACGAGTATATTGCTGAGGCAGTGGCCGAGAAGATCGAACGTGAGAATCTCGACTTCGACATCCCGGACATTCTCACCGCCCGCATCAACCAGGTCATTGACGAGCTCAAGGCCGTCTCGACGAACACCGCGAATTTGGAGCGGGTTGTCACCATGGGCTTCGACTCCCTCATCGGCTTGACCCGCGGCGACAACTACCTGCTCGATGAAGAGAATGGGGAACTGACGTGAGCCAGGACCTGAACGAAATCATGCCCTCGACCGATGAACGCATGGACATCGATACGTCATTCCTTGACGCCTATCGCACCGGCGGCAGCGATGGTCTGAAGAAGGCCCAGGCCAGGGCGCTCGATCAGGAGGAGTCCGGTAAGGACCTTCACCCGGATCCTGACGCTGCTTCCGGTGATCTCGAGCGCGAAGGATCGTCCACACAACACGGGGGCTCCGGTTCATCCGGCGCAACCGGGACAGCTGCGTCCCAGCCGGGTGAGGCAGCAGCATCAGGGGCAGCAGCCCCTCAGGCGCACGATGATGCGGAGGATCTCTCCGACGCGACCGACGTGCTCGCTCCCCCGATGCCTCCGCATGCGGAGGCGAACCTCACACCCCCGGTCCCTCCGCATGCGGAGGCGAACCTCACACCCCCGGTCCCGCTCCAGCACACCGACCATCAGGAGGCCGTTCAGAGCGCGGCGGCGAGAGGTGGTTCGGACGGAGGGGACGAAGGCGACAGCGTGACGCTCCCCCAGACTGGATTCCGTCTCTCCGGTGTCAAAAGCCAGCCGGCAGTCCGGGCTTTGCCCGAGGTCCTGGTCGGCACACTGCGCGAGCAACTGCGCTCGGCGGCTGTTCGGGAGTTTGGCGCAAGCGATGCGGCCGCCAGGGAGTTCACCGAGCGTCTGAGCCAGGCAAGTCTGGTCACGGCCTTCCTGCTGGCTCAACTGGACCTCGGCTTGGACGTCGACGCGGCTACGCGCCGGGCGGCGCAGCTGTTCCGGTCAAGAGATCCGTTGCTGGGCAGCATCGCGGCCCGCATGGAGAACCTCGAACGGCGTGAGCGCGAGCGGAACGAGGGTCTGGCGGGTCTGCGCGAGCAGGTGGGCGAAGTGAAGGACGCCAGTGCCGCTATCGAGCAGGCGCTTGCTTATTCGATTGCGGACCGCACGAGCAATTTTCTGCGCGGCTCACACAACATCCATGACGCCCCGATCATCCACAAGGATGCGCTCTTCGTACGCGACAAGGTGCGGGAGGAAACGAAGAAACAGGCGAGGATCGAACGGGAGCGTGAAGGGCGGCCGATCAGGTGAGTAGTGGTATTCAGGCTCGTATGAGCGCAGATGCCGAGCGGTTCTGGGCGAAAGTCGACAAGGAAGCCGGGGCCCAGGACGGCACCGGCTGCTGGCTCTGGTCCGCGTCAGGCCGCTTCGGTCTGGCGCACGGGCGGTCCTCGGTCACGCCTCGCCGCTTCTCGTGGGCGGCGCTTCAGGAGGATCTGGGTCTTGAGCCGCTGACACAGGATCAGATCCTGCGCATGAGCTGTAGCCGGAGCGACTGCGTGAATCCGGAGCATATGGAGATGGCCTCGAAGCCATTGCGCCGGCCGGGCAGCACGAGCTGCGCCCGTGGGCACGCGATGAATGAGGAGAACGGCTATTGGGCCAAGGACGGCACCTGGGTCTGTCGACCATGCAAGCGCGACCATTTTCGCCGGTACCGCCAGGATCCCGGATTCCTGGCGAAGCAGTCTGCGGCCAGCGCCCGGTACATCGCCGCCGATCCGCAACGGGCCGAGCACAAGAGGCAGCGCCAGCTGCAGCGGTACCGGGATGACCCGGAATACCGCACAAGGATCAAGGCCGCAGCCCGCGCGAGGCGTGAGCGTTTGAAGGCAGAAGCTGACAGGACGAAGAACAAGAAGGAGAGCAAGGGTGGCTGAGACTCTGTTCCGAAGAGGCAGCGGTGCAAGGGGTGCGGCAAGGGACTGGGGCTTCGTCCCCAGGATCAGGTGCTGCTCGGCTTGTTCTGTGCACCGAAGTGCGCCGGGATGGCGAATCCTGCCGCCCGGCCTCAGGACGCTCCGCGCGAGTGCATGACGGTCCGCGACGGCAGGGAGGTTTTCAAGCGGCGCTATCGCAGCGAGTCAGAGATCCCGGACAGGCTGCGCGGAGACCCTTCGACGAGCTGGTACTCCTGCGGACACTGCGGGCACCTTCATATCGGCCATACAAGGATGGGGACCACCGAGAAGTTCCGGATGTTCGAGGACCTTGGGGAGGATCTTCCGGACCTGCTGGTCAAGCTCCGCGGGAAAGCGACACACAAGCAAGTCGCCGAGGTCGCAGGAATCCGGCCGATCCGGCTCAAAGAGCTGGAGACGGGTATTGACCATCACGAGGGCCTGAGGACACTGGGCAAGGTGCTCAAGGTCTATCGCGTCCGACTCGGCGTGGCACTGCCGGCCGGGCGCTGAATCTTCGCGGCATGGGCATCCCCGAGGACTGGGCCGATGATCCCTTCTGGAGCCGACACCTGAACTAAGCGTTCAGCAGCGCTCAAGACTGACTGACGAGTCGACCTTCCTTCATGTCGTCGCGCAGCTGAGAGAGCATGTACCAGTGCGGGCCTTTGGGCTTGAGGGAGATGTGGTACTGGTGTTCCTCGCCGTCCTCGTCCCAGTCAAGGACCATCTCCGGGCGCTTCAGCAACCCTTGGTATTCGTCTACGTCGGCACGGATCTCGACGCGCACGCGTTCGTCTCCCGGCGGCACCAGCAGGACCGCGACATCGCCTTCGTAGCTCAGTGCGACCTCCTGGGCAAGGAGTCGGCGCACATCTGCAGTAGTGATCTCCCCGCGGGTGACGTCAAAGACATTCTTGCCGTGCGTGGTGGTCTCCCAGGCGTCGATGCACTCGATCAGCAGAGCGCTGGCCTGCGCAATACGGATGACGTCTGCCTCGTCCGGGGGCCAGCTTCCTTCCTGCATGTCCACGAGCATGCTGCGGAAGTCCTGGGGCGAGCGTAGGAAAGTCTGGTCGAGGGCCATGGTTCGTACTCCTGGGGTCGGGCGAGGGCGTAAGGCCCTTTAAACGTTACCCCTGTTCAGGGACGTACAGCAGGAGCAAATCCCGGTTCGCAACACGTGCCGGCATCGCTGACTTCCGTTTTGACAGACGCTCATCCGACTCGTCTTTGACTCGCCATTCGATAAGTCACTCGATAGACTTATGACTGATTTACGAGTAATCAACGAGAAGGAGTCATGATGGTTGTCGGAATCCTTACGGAGAAGCCGAGCGCGGCGCGGCACTTCGCTGCGGCCCTTGGCGGAACGAGCGGCACGTACAACGGGGAGCAGTTCGTGATCGCCCATGCACGGGGGCATCTGTACGAATTCGTTGATCCACACAAGATGGTCGGCGACCCGGGTCTGGCGGATAAGTACCGGCCTTGGGATCTGGGTAATCTGCCGTGGAATCCGGACGACCTCGACTGGAAGCTCGAGGTGATCAAGGATGCAGGCTCGGTCGCACAGGACGTCAAGCGCACATTGGCCAAATGCGACGAGATCGTGATCGCCACCGACGTCGATCCCACGGGCGAGGGCGGCATGATTGCGGTGAACGCCTTCCTCGAGCTGGGCCTCAGAGCGAAGACCTGGTCGCGCATGTACTTCACGGACGAGGCCGCCGCTTCACTGCAGAAGGCGTTTGCAGCCCGCAAGACGATCCCGTCGCTGTTGGACTTCGATGAGTACAAGAAGGCGCGCTACCGCTCCCAGTTTGATTTGCTCTCCATGCAGTTCACGCGCATTGCCACGAACATGGCCCGTCAATCGGGACAGAACACCGTGTTGCGGCAGGGGCGACTCAAGAGCGCGATGGTCAAGCTGGTCGGAGACCAGCTGAAGGAGTACAACGACTACGTCAAGAAGCCGTTCTTCCAGAACCGTTTTCGCGATGAGAACGACGTGATGTACACGAACCAGGAGGAGCCGCGGTTCGACAAGAAGGACCAGGTGCCGAATCAGTACGGCCCCTCCCCCGTGGTGCTCGACGGCAAGGCGAAAAAGCAGACTGCTCCGCCGAAGCTGCTGGACCTGGCGGCGCTGTCCTCATTGCTGGTCGGCAAGGGCATCAAGGCCCAGCTGGTGCTTTCGACGTACCAGAAGATGTATGAGGCGCAGGTCGTGAGCTACCCGCGCACTGAGGATAAGACGATCACCCCCGAGCAATTCAATGAGCTCGCGCCTCTCGTGGACAGGATCGCCGGGGTGGTGGGCGTGGACATGAAGCTGCTTACGCACCGCGGGCCGCGGAAGACGCACGTGAAGCCGCAAGGCGCGCACGGTGCGAACCGGCCGGGCCCGAAGGTGCCTTCCTCGCTGGACGACGTCGAGCAGCGCTTCGGCAAAGCCGGCCGTCTGATCTACGAAACCCTGGGCAAGAACTACCTGGCGATGGTGGCCGAGGACTATATCTACGAGCAGCAGAAGGGTCACGTCGAGGAGTATCCGGACTTCGCGGGCATCGCAAACGTCCCGCTCTCTGCGGGTTGGAAGGCAGTCTTCGATCCGGACGCAGGTGACGACTCGGCCGAGGGTGATGAGAATGAGTCGGCGAAAGGCCTGGGAACCAACGCGGAGCCGTTCGTCTTCGAGGGGGCAAACAAGCGTGCCGAGCACCCGAGCATGAAGTGGCTGATGAAGCAGCTGGAGAAGCGTGACGTGGGCACCGGTGCAACGCGCACCAGCACCTACTCCGAGGTCACCAACACCAAGACGAAGTACCCGCTGTTGGTCGAGAAGGGACGCAAGCTCACTCTCGCCGAGGCCGGGGACATGAGCTGGCGACTCCTCCCGGGCACTCGGATCGGCGACCTTGCACTGACCGAAAAGGTCTACGCGGACATGAAGGACATCGCCGCCGGGACGGCGACGGCTGAGGAACGCCTCGCAGTCGTCGCCGGATGGGTACGCGAGGACATCGCCACGATGCAGAAGAACGTCGCCGTGATGCGCTCCGAGCTCGGATTGAAGGAGGAGGCTGTCGTCCAGAAGGAGCGCGCACAGGGTACCTGGTCGAAAACCGGCAAATCAGTGGTCTTTGCTCGCGAATGGGGCGGCCACCGTTTCTCCGATGATGAAGTCGTCAAGCTGCTGTCCGGAGAGACGATCGAGTTCTCAGCCACCAGCAGCACAGGGAGCAGCTACGAGGTCTTCGGCGTACTCGGCGAGGGCACGTTCAAGGGGCGGAAGTTCGTCGGGTTCCAGAAGCAGGGGTTCGGCCGCCGCGACGCGAACGGCAACGCCCTGCCGCCTGCGTCCTGGTGCCAGTACACCTTCACGCAGGACGAGATCGACCGGCTGATGGCCGGCGAGGGCGTTGAGTCCAGCGACTTCGTTTCGCAAAAGGGCAACCGGTTCCAGTGCAAGGTCTTCTTCAAGGAGGAGAAGAAGGGCGGCGGTAAGAAGATCGTCCCTGATTTCGAGGCCTCCCTGGACACACCGCCGAAGAGCTGGTGTGGTGTGGCGTTCACTGATGACCAGCTCGCAGCACTGGCCGCGGGTAAGACGATCAAGGGTAAGGGCTTCACTTCGAGTAAGGGTAAGAAGTTTGACGCAACCTTGGCATGGAAGGACGAGGGCGGGAAGAGGAAGCTCGTCCCATCGTTCAGCTGATTCTCTGCGAAGGATCCAATCGACTGGTCATTGAGTAATCATTCAATAGATGCTCGGATAGTCTGATACTGCGCAATCTAGCGGAAAAGTGGCACCGCCCAATAACCCCGGACCGCGAGTCCCCGGTTATTGGGCGGTGCCATTCGTGTGTCAGTAGTAATCGATTCGACTGGTCACTCTAAGGTAGAGTAGTCATGTATCCCTCGTCTATGAGGGCATTCGGACAGGGGCGGACAAATCCGCGGGTAGCAGGGAGAGATTCATGGCCAAGACGTCGTACAAGGTGCCGACGAGCCTCAACCGGTCGTTCCTTGACCACGAGATCACGCTGAGCAAGGGCGGCTGGGCGGCGAAACCCTCCCCCATCAAGCAGCTGCTCTTCTTCGGCGGCGGTGTGTTGGCGGTGCTGTGGATCACCACGCAGACGTTTGTGGCGAGCTCGGGGCCGATGTTCATCACCTTCTTCGTCATTTGGGCCCTGTTGGCGATCGGCTATTTCGGAGGCATGACGAAGACCAAGGAGCTGCGGGCGATGACTATTCCCGCTCTGCTTGCCTACCTGCCCTCCAGGGCACGGACGGTTTACACCCGTCGCAGCTCTGATCCGAGCGACTTCTACTCGATCGTGGGCATCGACGGAATCGAGGAGGACGGCCGGATCCACTACTCCGACGGGGGTGAGGGCCAGGTCTACCTGGTCGTCGGTTCGGCGTCCTACCTGCTCTTCGACGAGGACCGGATTGGAATCCTGGACAGGGTCGATGCCTTCTGGCGCAAGATCGAGTCGACCTGCGAATGGTCCTTCATCACCACGAAGGAGCCGCAGCGGATCTACCACCAGGTTGCCTCACTTGAGGAGCGGAACCATGTGCTCCAGGTCCGGGACCCGGATCTGATCGAGTTGCAGAACGAGCAGTACGACATTCTCACTCAACATGTCGGCGGGAAGTTCACCTCGATACACCAGTACCTGCTGCTCAGGGGAAAGAGCGCGGACGCTCTGCGCAGGGCCCACACGGTGCTGCAGGCCGAGGTCGAGGGGTCGGCGCTGATGATCAAGGAGGCGACGGTCCTCGACCGCGAGGAGACCGAACCCATGCTCCGGGTCTTCTACCAGGGAATTGATGACGAACTGCCCTCTCTCAAAGCATCGCTGAGCTGAGACCGGCCGACTGAGACGAACGACGACAAGGACGAAGGACGACATGGCGCTGATGACAAAGGCCCGGGCGCAGTTGGGTATCCCGGGAAAGAAGAACAAGAACGAGGACACGGCTCCCGCACCGTCCGTCGAAGAACTGGAGGCGGTCCTCGAGGGTGTTCCAGCTGTCGACGAGGAGCAGGCCCAGCCGAAGAAGAACTGGTGGCAGCGCCGCCAGGAAATGAAGAAGCTGAAGGGGCGGTTCGACTCGTATCCGCACCTGCTGGCACTCAAGCCGCGGGAGAAATACCTCTTCCGCTCCGATTACTTTGAGGTCGATGGATCGGTCGGCTGCGTACTCGCGTACTTCCATGATGACGCGGCGCACGACAATTTCGCCGCGTTCTGGGGCATTGACAGGATCCCGGACGGTCTCGACGACCGCGTCACCGCGGTGGTCCTGGAGCAGGTGCGCCGGATGGACGAGAAGTGGGTCGACCAATTCACGAAGCAGTCAGAGAAGCTGGACCGGCTGGACTCGAACGAGCAGGCGGAGACGGGCACGACTTCCTCGAAGCGAAAGGCCGCGAAGGTTTCCTCGGACCTCGAGGTGACCATCGGCGAGATCCAGGACGGCGCGAGCTACCTCTCGGTACACAACCGGCTTTTCCTCAAGGCTCCTGATCTGCAGATCCTGGAGGATTCGATCAACAGGGTCACCCGGCTCTACATCGACCGCTTCGGCACGCTCAAGGCTGAACCGTATGCCGGCGAACAGCGCCAGGAGCTCTCCAGCCTGTTCAAGACCAACGAAAAGAAGCGCGGCAAGGGCTTTCATTACACCTCCACCGAGCTGGCAGGTTCTTACTCACTGGTGACCAACGGGCTCAACGACAAGGGCGGCGAGTACGTCGGTTACATGGTCGGTGACGTCAACAATTCGGCTGTGCTCATGGACGTGAACCGGTATGAGCATCACGTGGTCGTAGCCGATGCGACGCTCAGTGGATATCTGGACCGGCAGCGCGTTTCGAATATGTGGTGCTCGAAGCTCTCGCAGGCCTGCATGCTCGGCAACGGCGCGGTGGTTCACCTGGTCCTCGATGGGGCGAATCTGGACAAGCTGGGGCCGAAGTTCGAGCGGCTGACCTCCCGCGTGGACCTGAACCGTGGCGATGTGAACCCTTTCGAGATGTTCGGCGAAGAGGACGACGAACTTACCGTTTTTGCCGCACAGATGGAGAAGCTCAAGCTGATGTTCGAGCAGCTCTACGAATCGACCGATGGCTCTGTGGCCTCGATCATCCGCACCGCGCTGGAAGACACCGCAACGGATTTCTATGTCGAGCAGGGCATGTGGCGGCACAACGCCAAGGAGCAGCGACGCCGCCTGCGCGTGGTGAACATCCCGCACCAGCAGGTACCGCGGCTGCAGATGTTCGTGTCGTACCTCGACACCGCGCACAAGGCACTGCTGAACTCGGGCAAGACCGACCCTGACCAGCTGCGTGCATACAACGTGCTCAAGGGCATCGCATCGAACATGCTCTCGACGAACGGTGATCTGTTCAACAACCACACTGCTTCGGCGGTCGACGGGATCCGGGATGCCAAGCGCGTGGTCTATGACTTCTCCCGGCTGATGCGTCGCGGCAAGGGTGTGGCCATGGCCCAGCTGGTCAACATCGTCGGTTTCGCGGTCGGCAGATTGGGTCTCGGGGACACCTTGGTAATCCATGGCACTGAGCAGATCGATGACCGGGTGAAGAAGTACCTGCGCGATCAGTTTGATCACATGCACGAGCGTGGCGGCCGTGTGGTCTACAGCTACAACGACGTCGACAAGATGCTTGAGGATTCGGGTTTCAACAAGTTTGACGCTGCGGATTACACGCTCTTCGGCCCGATGCGCGACCGCACGGTGGCGGAGTACCAAAAACAGCTGCACCAGCAGATCCCGCCGGATCTCGCCCAACTCATCACGACCAAGGGCGAGAACCTCACATACCTGCGCCGCGACGTCTCGAATGTCGTTTTCCACCTCGATCTGGCGCTGGGGATCAATCCATACCGCGAGGCCCAGCGCAGGCAGGTGCGGCTCGAGGCGGCCAAAGCCGAGGAGTCGGCCCGGATGGACCAGCTGATGAAGGAGAAGCCGGCCCCGGGAGCGAAGCTCACCAGCGCCCGCCAGAACGTCGAGCCCGAGGAGGGCGGATCCAAGAGTTCAATTCGGGAAGCAGCGAAAAAGAAGAGCCTGAAGAAGACCGGCGAGGCTCCGCAGAAGTTGCGCAAGCCATGAGCGCCATCACGGACAGAGAGGAAAAGATGAACGGGATCACCACGCTTGTGGCGCGGATCCGGGGTGGAGCAGATGCCCGGGGGCCGCTGGCGCGCGTCCTTGCCCTGGCGCTGCTTGTGGCGCTGGTTCTGCCACTGTTGATGACGGTATTCGCGCCAACGGCACACGCAGAAGAGGAGCGCGACAACTACTCGCTGTATAACCTCTCATCCAACGCCGCAAACTACTTTAACAAGGAGAACTCTCCGGACAACGACAATGCGCCCGATGAGCGGATGACCGAGACATGGAGGGAGATCACGGGCAACCCGGCCACCGGTGGCGACATGCTTGGCTACGCCGACCCCGAGTTCAACCTCTTCAACGTCGTCGGATGGCTCTACGCAGAGGCGACGGGTTCCACGCAGACGATCAAGTATGACTCGTTGAGGGTGTCCGGCGGCAACGGCGCGAATGTCTACTCCGGCATGCTCGACTACGCCCACTTCGGCGCGGCGAACGCCGACCTCGGACTGGACACCATGTCCACGGGCGTCGGCGGTCAGATCCTGTCGCTGATCGGTGGCGGAATCATGCTGATCCTCTACTCCCTGGCACTGCTTGTGAGTACGTGCTTCTGGCTCGTCATCCAGCTGCTGAAGGTTGTGAACCCGTTCATGTGGTTCTACCAGGCGGTCAAGGTCACGGCGGATTCGGGCGGGAGCACCTCCAGTTCGCACCAGCAGGAACTGGCGGAAGGGATGACCGGGGGCGACTCCGGAGGAGGCGCACTGGCGGGTCTGCAGCATTGGATCGCAGGTTGGTACAGCTTGCTTCAGTCCATCGCCTGGGAAGCGCTGGTCCCGCTGTTCATCGCCTTCCTGCTCATCGGCCTGGTTCTGTTCAAGAAGATGGATCGCGGTTCCGCGATCAAGAAGCTGGTCATCCGCGTTGTCTTTATTGGCGTAGGTCTGCCGCTGCTGGGCTCCATGTACACCGGCGTCCTCGACAAGTTCGACGACTCGGTATGGGGCTCGCAGGCCGGGCCGACCAGGGTGGTTCTCTCGACCTACGTCGATTTCGACGCTTGGATGATGAATGATCGCCTGGCTGTACCTGAAGGCGCTGTGGTTGCCTGGAACGGCGACCAGGCGAGCAACGACGCGATGATGGGAGTGCGCACGAGCGCCCTGGCCATCAACCGTCAGGCGCATGGCTCCCTGTTCTCCAGCATCAATGTCGGGACGAAGCCCGGAGACGCCGGCTCGGCATGGCGTGATGGCAGCGCGTCCTACGGCCGCCCCGACGGCTGCACGATCGGTTCGGACGGTAAGGAATCGGCTCAGTGCAACGTCGACCAGGATGCGGCAGCAATCGGTGCAACGTACGGGATGCTCGGCCGCTACATTGTCGGCGAAAAGGCCTCGGCCTCGGATTTCGAGTCGTCGATCAAGAGCTCGATCATGGCCCTGGGTGTGGACTCGGATGTCAAGAAGGAATGGTTCATCGACAAGGCGAGTTATGGCGACAGCGAGCGGTTCGGTGACGAGGGTGACTACATCCCGACCAATCACCCGATGCTGGCCGTGAACGGCCCCGGCTTGACCTCGTCAAACCCCGGCGGGGACTCGAAGGTCTTTACCTCGCTGGGCACGAAGCACGGTTGCGGGCTCAGGGTCTGGGAGAATGACGCCCCGGTTTCGTGCAACATGTCGGCGATGTCCGCCTACAACTACCTGAACACAGGCTTCGACGCTTCGTCCATGACCCTGTTCAGTTCCAACAACGTCACCAGCGGACTGACCCGCGAGGACCACATGGCCGTCAGCCAGGTGGGCACCGGACCGGCGAAGTTCATGTACTGGAGCAACGCGGCAACCGTTCTCGGCTCACTCGTCCTGCTTGGCTTCTGGTACGCCATCGGCATGCTGGCCGGTGCGATCAAGCGCACCTTCAGCCTTGTGGCGGCGATTCCGTTCGCCACGATCGGTGCGCTGGCGGCCATCAGCAAGGTGATCGTCTATTCGATCGCGCTGGTTCTCGAGGTACTCGTAACGCTGTTCATCTACCAGTTCGTCTCGGAGCTGCTGATCTCGATCCCTGACATCATCGCCGGACCCGTGTCGGCGCTGATGGCAAAGGATGGCATCTGGGGCAGTGGCATGCTCGGCGGAATCATCGTGGTGGTCCTCACTCTGATCTCCTCACTTCTGGTCATGGGTGTCACGATTGCCCTCCTGCGGGTGCGCAAGGTCGTGCTGCAAGCGATGGACGAAGTGTTCACCAAGCTCGTGGACAAGTTCCTGGAGACGAGCACCGCGCCGAAGCCGGACAAGAGCGGCCTGCTCCCGTTGCTGGCGGCCGGGGCCGGAGCTGGTGCGGGCATGGCCATGGGCAACAAGCTTGCCTCGGGAGTCGGTAGTAAGCTTGGCGGCTCGAAGTCCCCGATGTCCGGCGGCAACCCGGGCGGCGGCAAGACTGCGTCGACGAACGCCGGCGGCCTGAACAGCGACCAGCAGGCACTGCCTGCTGGCAAGGGCGGACTCGCGCTTGCCGGCGGTAGTGATCCGGAAAGCCCGTCGAGCGGCGGCGGGGATGATGGTCCGCGGCCTCTGCCCTCAGGTGGTGGCGGCGACGTCCGCGCATTGCCTTCCGGTAGCGGTTCCGAAGGCCCTGCGGGCTCGAAGGGCCCTGACGGTGGCGACAAGGGCGGTCCTCTGCAGCTGACGAGCGGTAAGCCCGGCAGTTCACGCTCCGATAAGGAGACCGCGCAGAGCCTCAGTGGCAAGGGTGGGCTGTCGAACCTCGGTTACAGCACCGGCAGCCAGCAGGGCTCGCGTGGAACCGCCGAAGGTCAGTCCGGTCGTCCCGGCGCGGGTCAGGGCCAGGGCGGCAACGGCCAGGCCGGTACCGGTGGACAGGGCGCTCAGCGCGCCTCTTCCCGCGGCGGCGAGGTCACTGGTGGTCAGACCAGCTTTGGACTTGGCGGCGGCGTTGTTCAGGGTGCTCCGGGCACGAAGCAGTCGGGTCAGAGCACCGGCGAGGGCAACGGCCGGAACGGTGGAATCCAGGCTGGATCCGAGAGCGCTGTGCGTACCAGTGGCGGCCGCAGCACCAACGGGGCCGACCAGACGGGACCGACCCAGTTCGGCTCCGGTCCGCAGGGCGGGGCTTCGGCTTCCTCGAACCCGGCTCAGCCCGGTTCCAAGGGTGCGCGCTTCTCCGCTGGCACCAGCGGTCCGGCCCAACTGAACCCGGGCCGTGCGGGCACGCCGGCGAATCAGGCCGCTCCGGGCACTCCGGGTGCGGCAGGCACTGCGTCGACCAAGGCTCCGCAGGCAGCCCCCGGTACTCGCTCTGTCTCCCCTGTGCAGGGTTCGACGGTCCAGGGGCAGGCGAACCAGGTGGCACAGCCGATCCAATCAATGGGCGGGCGTCGTGCGGCCGGCCGTTCGGACGTGCAGCAGCCGGACGCAAAGCGTCCGCAGCCGCAGGCTCCGGCTCCGGCTCCGGCTCCGGCTCCACGCCAGGACGGAGGACGGAAGGTCGCCTCGACGACGGCTCCTCGTCCACAGCAGGGCCAGCGTCGGGAACAGGCTGATCGGTCGGTGGCTTCGGGCGCAGCCCCGCAGCCGTCCGCCCCGGTTTCGGCCCCAGCTGGCAATCCGAGGAAGATCCCGACCGTGAACAGCCGTCAGGCTCGCAACGTCAGGGCCCCTCGGACGCCCACCCAGGTGGAGGCTCAGCCGCAGCAGCAGAGTCCGGCGAAGCCGCGTCGTGCGGCGAACCGGGCTCCGAAGCGCACGGACGGTCCGGTCGCGCAGCGTAAGTCCGATGAGTCGAAGGACTGATCGGTAGTTGCCGAAGCCGTGAGAGAGGCGCATCCGGTTATCGCCGGGTGCGCCTCTCTCACCGTCCAGGACAGGCGAAGGAAGAGAGCATGACGAGTCTGAGATCGAAGGTGCGCGACGAGTTCCCGCGGGGTTGGTGGCGGTCAGGAGTTTGGTGGCTGGCTGGCTTGCGGGAACTGGGGTTGAACTGTCTGGCTGCCGTTGCGGGCTGGCTTTTTATTCGTGAAGCGCTCCACCTCGTACGTGGGCGGGATACGCCCCGCCAGATCGCGGACGGCCTTGTCCCGGTTGAAGGCTGGACCGCAGGGCTGCTGGTGAGCCTGGCGGGTCTCGGGAGCATGGTTGCCCTGGCGACGCAGGACAGCGCGTTGGCGCAGGGGCACCTCCTGGCTCTGTTCATGGTGGGGATCCTGTGGTTCCTGGTCGACGTTGTGGTGTCGGTCACGGCGCTGGCAGTTATCGCCAGGTCGCGCATCCGGCACCGGGAGGCCTGGGAGGAGCTGGACTTCATCGAGGCGAACCTGCCGAAGAACGGCCGCCCGCCCGAGACGGTCGAGGAGTACCGTGCGCAGCACTTGAAGGCGCGGCGGTAGAGCCGGAGGAAACAGAAGACCCCGTGGACGCGATGTCCACGGGGTCTTTCTGACTGTTCTGCGCAGGATTCAATCTTTTTTGGGCCGCTCGAACAGACGGGCCATCTGGTCAAGACTCTCGTCGCTGAACACTCCAGACACGAGCCCGGCAGGGCGCTCAGGCAGGAGTTCCGACTTGAGTGTGAGCTTCACGTAGCCTTTGGTCGGACGCGACTCGATGACGTAAACGATCTCGTGGACCGCGGTCACCGCGCCGGGATGCGAGCCCGTCGTCGTCTCATGGGTCAGCACCCTGAAACCGGACCTGTGCCCGATGTAGTCGAAGAACCGCTCCAGCGTTTCCTTCTCGATCCGGCGGGCTTCCCGGTCGTCGCGTCCCGAGATCTCGATCCGCTGGATGTGCGTGCAATCGATGTCCTCCGTCGGTCGGCGGACGTCATCGAAGTCCCACGTGGCACGCGCGGCCCTCAGCTGTTCAGAGCTGGGGTAGGCGACTCGACCCTGGTAGTACCTGGTCTTTGCTATGAGGGTCATGCTGGTTCTCCTGTGGCAGCGGTTCCGGGCGAAGCGGGTGAAAAAAAGAGAACCCCGTGGACGATATGTCCACGGGGTTCCTGGTCGGCTGAACTGATCGTGGCTCTGAGGTTTGGCCTCAGCTGCAGGCCTTGGCTGCTACAGCCTTGCCCTCGTCGCCGTCGACAGGTACGAACTGCGGGTCGTCGACGCCGGAACTGAAGATGTAGTCCAGTGCTATCGACTCGGTTCGGATGGAGATCGATCCGGGTCCGACGTCCTCACCGGTCCGATTGGAGCCGTTGTTGTCATCCCATGTCACCGACGTCCGGCCGTTGTCGATCGTGCCGGTCGAGACGACTCGGTATGCGTCATTGTCGCTGCGGTGATTGAGGTCGATCGAGCCGGCCCGGGCAGCCTCGAGCAGCGCGGTGGTGCTGTTGCATGTGCTGCCCTTGTCGGTCGTCGGGGTTGCGTAAACGATCGAGCTGCCATCCACAAAGAGGACGTCACCGCCGCCATTCGGGCCCTTGGTGGCGATCCATGCACCGCTGGCGTCGCTGGTGTTGTTGCTGCCATCGGCTGCGCCGCCGCAACCAGTGAGCACGAGCGTTAGAGCGGCCAGGGCCGCAGCGGTCGCGGCCAGCTTCGTCCGCGTTGCCGGTGCGGTCCTGGTGATGTGCATGATCTTGTCCTTTTCGTGGTGTGTCGTTCGGTGGATGAGGGTGTGGAGGCGGTTTTTCAGCCGCTACTCGTTCTGGGCGGTATTCGGTGCGCGGCGCAGTGACATGAGTACCAGGACGCCGCAGGCGGCGACCACGACCGACAGAAGAGCCAGGATGACCAGGCCGATGCCGATCGATGCCCCGGACAAGCTGCTGATGGAGGCCATGTTGCCGAAGCCATTGATCATCCCGACCAGTCCGGCGGCGACTCCGGATGCGCCGGTGGTGATGCGGGCCCACTTTGCCTTCATGACAAGGGTTGCGATGGACGAGCCGATGACGACGAGCATGAGGAACAGGATGATGCCTCCGTCGCTTTGCTCAAGCTGCCTGCTGAAGAAGTTCACGGAAACACGGCGTATCGATGCGATCGGCAGGAACAGCGAGATGATGGACAGGAACGCGGCGGCCGGCAGGATCAGGGGTACCCGGGTGATCCAAAGCTGCAGGCTGCTCTTCGGGTCCTGGCGCTGCTCGTCGAACGCCGCCTTGGCGGAGTGCGCGGCACTCTGCGCCGCGGGTGCGACCTTTGCTTCGTAGAGATTCCTGGCACCTGCGGCGACCTGACGGGCACCGTCGGCCATCTGCTGTATTGACGGATCACGGGGTCGGCGCTCGGACGCGACGTGTCCGAGGCGAAGCGCTTCCTGGTACTCAGCCATGGTCGGTTCACGATGGTGTTCCTGCTGGAACGCGGCGGCCCACTGCTCGGCGCTCATTGTCTGGCCTGCGTGTTGCTCTCGCGACTGCGGCTCAGGCGCTTGTGACTGGTTCTCGCTCATAGCCGCTCCCCCCTTGCGTCTCGTTCTACCCAGTGTGCCCAGGTGGTGTTTTACTCGAAGGGTCCAGCGTCTCGGCTCCACAGTTCAGCACAGCATCCCCGAGTTCCGGATCCCAAGCCACGCCCGGGAGCCGAAGCTGGTCCCCACGCGCCCACCTGGACGGATTCTCTGCTCAGCTGGGCTGAGCCGGCTTTTCCACTCGTATACCTGTTTTCTCTACCAGTATGGCAGAACGTACCAGATGTACCACCTATGAAACGCCGCTCAGAGCTTTGTCTCGGCCTTTTCGAGGCAGAGCGAACAACAAGCAGAACCCCTGGCGGAGAAAGCCAGCAGAGCGTCAGCCTGATGGCCTGTATGCCATTCCGGGCCGTCGGGGCCGGGCACTGCGCCACAGACGGGAAGGAGGTCGTCAGGTCTGGAGTAGAGATGGTGGACGGTGGTCAAGGTCGCGTCGGGCATGGATCCAATTCTCGCAGGTCGCCGCGATGGGGCCCGGGACGTAAGATCTGAGCATCCGGACATGATCTCTGATCCAGGCGTCCCAGCTTCTCTGGACGAGCAAGGAGAGGCGGAGTTGTGAACGAGATTATCGGCATATTGCCACCTCTACCCACCTCGCAACATTAGAGATTTGACCCATATCAATTGTCATAGTTTGCCCCGCTGACAGCTGTCAGGTGGGTCATTCCTACTGTTTTCATGGCAGCATTCAGTTCCTCATCGAGGTTGCCCGTGTCACCCGTCACCATGCCAGGCAGCAGGCCGCGGGAGTCTCCCGGCAAGGACGAGCTGCTTTCCCGGAACAAGTCACGGAGTCCGGCCGGGCCATTATTCCAGGGACCGGCCGGAGCCAGGACAATGGGGGCCGAGGTGCTTGACAATATCGCCGCTTCCGCTTGGCCGCCTTCGGGGGATCGCAGTTTGCCTGTGGTGCGGAGTCGCTGGCCTGCCCGCACATCTTGCCATTCGTCGCCGCCCATGACCAGCAACTGTGTGCGGGCATGTATGACATTGCCCCTGACGGTCAAGGAGTGCGCCGTGACTTTGGTGGCCCATCTGTCACCGGCTCCGGAGTTGCCCGGACCCGCTAATTTCCTGGGGGAAGCCTCCACAGTGAGTTCGGCTATGACGGCTGCTTTCGTCGAGACAGCATCTGCCATCGCTCCGTCATGTCTCTGGGTTGCGGCTCCTGCTGAGTGACCTGCTACAGCAGCCGCCAACAAAAAGGAGACGGCGAAGGTTATACGAAGGCTGCGTCCGGAAGTCTGCCTTCCGCGGCGAAGCCTCTCCCGGGCACCACCACCCCGCTTCCTTGCCTGGAAATCCGTAGGCCGCATCCAAGCCAACAGAGCACCGCCTGCAGCGATCAGTGCTGCACTGAGGACCACCAGTCCGGCGGGCCCAAGCCAGAGGCCGGCAACGGCTGTTAGCCAGGCAATGACCGCGGCAGGCACGAGGCGAAGGTCAGCGCGTCTGCGGGGTTGTGCGCTTTCTTGCGCGCCGGAGTGGGAAGCACCGGCCGCCCTCAGCTTCTCCTGGATGATCTTCTGCCACGCTGTCCGTACGGAGGGGGTCGCCGCTCGTGAGCGTGGCACGGTGAGACTCCGTGGCGTATTGCCGGCCTCGGCAACGTCCTGGGCAGGGGGATCCGATTGATGTCCAGGATGAACGGCGGCATCCACGTACCGTTTCCAGGGGCTAACCCGCGTCATGCGTGATTCCCGTCAGACCGTGACGTGAGGCAGGAGGGCTTCCAGCATTTTCGGTCCCACCCCATCCACTGCATCGAGTTCCTCCACGGTCTTGAAGTCGCCGTGCTCCTTTCGCCAGTCAACGATGCGCTGGGCGAGCACGGGGCCCACCCGGGGCAGGGTGCCCAGTTCGTCCACGGATGCCGTGTTGAGATTGATCCTGTCCGTTGGTGCCGCCCCTGAACCAGCGGCGTCTCGATCCGCGTCCTTCGCTGGTTCAACCGAAAGTTGTTCCCCCACCAAAGGAACGTGAACCTTCTGCCCGTCCGTCAGGACCGCCGCGAGGTTAAGCCTGTTCAAGTCGGCGCCGGGCAAGCTTCCGCCCGCGCCCGCTACCGCTTCGTGAATCCGGCTGCCGGCCGGCAATTCGACAACGCCGGGCTTCTGGACGGCTCCCGCAACGTGGATGACGATCTTTCCTCCGACCTCAGGTCCCTCCGCCGTACTGGTATCGGTCGCCAAGGTTCCCGAATCTGTAGCCGCAGGAGGGCTTTGGCTTCCTCCGGCGGCACTTGAAACTGCGCTGAGTGGAACTGCCTGGGGGCTGTTTGCGGCAGCCGACCACCAGAACCACCCGGCCAGGATCATTGCGGTGGACGCAATCAGCACGCCGGCACGCTTACCGGTTCGCCAGCGTGTGCGCGCGGGATGCCGGGAGCCTGCCCCATCGACAAAACCGTTCGTCTCCATAAAGTCAGGCCCGTCCTTAAAGGCAGCCCCGTCCAGGAGCCCGCTGGCTTCCGTGTGGTTCCCTGCGAGCACGCGCCGGGCTCGGTCCGCGCTGGGGGCGGCTCCCGGATTCCGACGTGACATGGAAACCACGCTACGAGAGTGCCGTGGACCAGGACAGCGGGAGTCACCCTTATGTGGAAAGCTCTGGGCATGTGTCTTTCCACGTAAATGAAACGATTGCCGCGTCCACCGGTAAGCGTCATGAATACCGATTCGGGAGAACACGTCAGCGCAAGTCTAAAAAGCCTTGCAAACCAGTGCGGTGAAATCCTGTCTCCCGTACGATGAACGCGTCTCATCACTCTGGCCTTTGGGGGAATCTTGAGGGATCCGAAATACCCGCAGAAGCATCTGCCACGCGTCTTCGACACCTCGTTCGACTACAAGACGGACACACCAAGGACCAGACCCGACCCGGATGGTGGCAGTCCGTTGCTCCGGTGGGACCACGAGCTGCTGTGGAGCAAAGAGCTGCCGTCCGGAGATGTTTTCGCCCCGAAGGTGACAACCAGACAGCGCGAGTACCTCATTTTCACGGACGCCAATACAGATAGGTATTGCTACGGCAGCGACGCCATCACCAGCTCCTATACCGGAAGGTCACGTCCAGCGCCTCTGGCCAACGCCATGGCCGACCTGAGCCAGTGTCAGAAATCCCGCTACCTGAACCCTCCGTACACCATCGGCAGTGCAATGATTTGGCCCGTCAGGAAGGGCCAAACCACGATTAACCAGGCCAGGGGATTCGATCCCTCGGGTCGGCTGATCGGCGATCGCATGGACCTCACCCTTGAGTGCATCCGGCGTCACTACAGCACAGAGCCGGAGGATCCCCCCGCTGGCGCCCTCAAAGACGCCTACAGGGACTTCTTTGCGGTCATCAACTCCTACAAGGACTTCTTCGCGCTCTTCGATGGATTCAAGGAGTTCGTAAACTTCTTCCACTTTCAAGACCTCGTGACTCCCGACAACAAAGCCGTTCGGTTCTACCTGGACTTCAACAACTTCGAGCGTCCCGGGACACCGGCCACAAAAGATGAGTACGTGACGTACCGGGAGGCCACACTCCAGTTCATCGCGGGACGGGGGCGTCGGATGGCCGAGTGGGTCGCGGAGCACCACCCCGAAATTGAAGTTCATAACCCTTGGTGGCAACCCCGACAAGTCATGGAATGTACGGGCCTGCGTCCCCGCGAAGTCAGCGGCGGCCATAGCTCTAGTGAAGGAGATGGATGAGCGAGGTTGAAAGAGAAGCCGTTCGGGCGATCCTCGACGCGGAGAACCTTGACCACTTCAACTGGTTCGAGGATCGTTACCAAAAGGCATACGAAGCTGGCATCCAGAAAGTGAACTCCGGATGGCGGGTATACGGGACGGATGAACGAGCTGCTGCCCTCTACGACAAAGTGCACGCAGAAGAGGGAACTGCGCTAGCCAAGTTTCTGGACCTGGCCAGACACAACATGCGCCGCCATTGGGACGACGACTACAAACGCTACGAAAAGCAGCTTCTTAGGGATTGGAAGGGCCGACGCAACCAGAGCACCTGAACAGGCTGTAACCAGGGCAGCTCTCACCATCAGAAGGGACAAAGGAATGGGTCTCAGAAGTCTCTTTCAGCGAAAAGCAGTCGCACCGGCACACGGGGATCCTCTTCCGCCGTCGGCCGGCCCGGACGAGCCGTTGGCACCGGAACTCCACAAAGAACTCCAGGCCGCGTGGGCCGAACTTACTGAAGCAGCCAAAGCCTCCAGGGTGACCACCTTCAATGCGTGCACCCGGACAGGCAGGCACTGGACAGAGGACCCGGCCGCAGTCAGAGACATAGCAGCCACACTCAGAGAATTCCCATCTCTGGACAACCAGCAGAAGTCAGCGCGCGACGGCGACTGACTGATCCCGACCCACTCCGGGAGAGCTGAATTTACGCCAGCGCCCGTGCGACGTCGTAGCCGGCTGATTTCGCCCCGTAAGCCGACCGTTACTGGGCGGTTGTGTTCTGTGGTTCCCTGCTGTGAGCGGACCCGGATGGAGTTACTTGAAAATCGACGACGTCGACGAATGCGTCGGCCGGCATTGCCGGGTAGTGCCGTCGAAGACCTTCGAGGTAGCCCTCCACCGTTCCACCGTTTGAAAGGCGGAGTCGTTCTGGAGTTAGGTCATTGATCTGATACCGCTGGATTTCAAGGATCTCCCCACGAAGTGGTGGACACTTTACATCATCTTCGAAGTAGAAAATGGCAGGGCCAAGTGCAATCCGCTCGTCCCAACGGACCGAGGAGGTTTTCTGGCCGGATGTTATTGCGTCATAGTGGCTTCGGTTGAAGCGGAACACTCGCCCGGCTTGCGCATCCGGAAAGAAGTACGTGTCCGAAAGAAGCTTGGCAATGGGGCGCATCCGGGGGCCATCCACGGTTGGGACCGCGACCAGAATATCGGGGTGCAGATCCAGCATCACCTGCCGGCAGCGGCCACAAGGCGAGAGGAGACCACGTCCGCCGTCGCCGGCGGCTGCCATCGCGACCAATGGGCCAGCTTCAGCGGTTGCGGCTACGCCCAAGGCGACGAGCTCGGCGCAGGGGCCGCCGGTGAAGTGATGAACGTTCACAGCTGTGTGTATCTGGCCGTTGGTGTCCATGGCAGCGGCTGCCACGGTGTGGTTTGGGTTGCTACCGAGCGATCGAGCCAACGCCTCTGCTGCCTCAATGACGCGTCGTTCCATATCCAGGGGTTTCATGGGTATCAGCATTCCACGAGTCGTGTGAGACGCAGTGCGTCGGATCTTCGGTCCTCAACCGGACGCTACGGGCGTATCCGCCGTTGTTAGAAAACTGGTCGAGGAGCCAGTAGAAGGTGACGCGGTTCTTGTCAGCTGCCCGGAAGAGTGAGTCTCGACGCCCACACCGGCCATATCCCTTTTGAGGAACTCTATGCGGGTTTCGTGTAAACCAAAGAGTAGCGCCAAAATAGCCGGCGACGAATCCTCCCGCCAGGCAGCTGCAATTTAACTGATCTGCGGATCTCGGCAAACATTTCTCGTGGCATTACTGTTGGCGCCATCATTTCAACGGGGGGATGGGCAGCGATGGGCCAGTGTTTCACGACACCGAAAAGTGGATTCGTAATGAGCGCAATCATGGACAGCAGTCGGTCAGTCAGAGTTGCTTCGCGATAGCACCCAATGACGACCAGACGGCCGCCTGGGCGTAGCAGTAGTTTCAGTTTTGAGAGCGACTCGTCCAGCGGGAGGTGATGGAGCACCGCCACCAAAGTGATTGCGTCAAACTGCTGCTTCCAGTCGAGCGTATCGAAGTCGCACTGCCGGATTGTGATCTCTTCTGCGGTTTCAAACCGTGATTGCGCCGTGCGAGCCATCAAGTGGTCCGGTTCAATGCCTGTGACGTGTTCAAAGCAGGCTCGAAGTCCCGCGACAAGATTTCCCGAGCCGCAACCGATATCGAGTGCGCTATACCGCGGTCCCTGCGCTGCCTGCCTCAGAATCCATGGTGAATAGAAATCGTTGTGGCTCCAAGGATGGCGCCTGTTGATCGCGTCAATCTGTTCGAGCATCCGCATGCGACCAACCGTAACGGTGTCAGTCGTATTTGCCGGCCTTTTTACGGGCTGAATTTCATCGATCCGGGCGGGCGAACAGGTCGAGCACCTCGACGAGCCTGGCTTGGGTGTTGTCGCCACCGCCATGAGCGTCAGCCTCGACGACCTCAAGCGTTGCAAGCGGCAGTCTGCTGGCGAGCTCGTATGCGCTTCGCAGAGGTGATGCTATGTCAAGGCGTCCCCTCAGGAAGTACGCCGGAATGTTGTTCAGCCGGTCGAGGCGACTGGTGATCGCGTCCTTATCGAGGAAAGCGTGGTTGCCGAAGTAGTGCGTGACGAGTCTGGCGAAGCCAAGACGCTGCCGAGCATCCTGGAAACGTGCACTCGGCTGAACCGGACCGCTGAGTGTGGCCAGGCGATCTTCCCACCTGCACCAGGCGAGTGCGGCGGCGCCACTCACTTCCGGATCGCTTGACCGAAGCAGCTCATTGAGGGCCGCCGTGATATTGCCGTCACGGTGAGCAACGGGGACGGCTGCCAGCAATTCGTCGTACTCCTGCGGATAGATCTGCCCCATGGTATGCGTCAGCCAGGCCACGTCGCTGGCCCTGGTCGTGACCACCGCCCAGAGGACTAGTTCCGACACGCGCTCGGGATGTTCCACCGCGTAGGCCAACCCAAGGGTCGAGCCCCATGAGGCGCCGAAAAGCAGCCATTGATCGATGGCAAGGTGCTCGCGCAGCTGCTCCATGTCTGTCAGCAGGTGGCCGGTCGTGTTGTTTTCAAGACCGGCGAGGTCATCGCATGCATTGGGCAGGCTACGGCCACAGCCTCTCTGATCAAACAAGACAATGCGGTAGCGCTCCGGGTCGAAGTACTGGCGCCACCACGGGGCAGCACCGGACCCGGGCCCGCCATGGAGGACAATAGCTGGCTTGCCTCGCGGGTTCCCGCAAACCTCCCAATAGATCTGATGGCCATCACCCGTATCGAGCATTCCGGCGTCGTAAGGCTCAGTGATCGGGTGAGGCATGTTCCGATCCTACTGGTCACACAGTCCGACGCATGCTGGGCGGCGTGCCCCTATCTATATGGCATGGAACCCTCGCAATTTAGATATGGCAAGAGGCGTGGGGGCACCATTTTGAGGCTCCCGCCAACCCCGCTAGGGTCTCCTTATGGAGTCACTCCGTCGATTTCTGGCTGACCTCTATACCTGAAGGCGGCGGCCGAGACCGAGCTGCCTGCAAGCTGCCTGCCCAAAGCCCGGTCGAAAAGGAAATCCGTGAAATTCGTCGTCATATTTGGACCCCCTGCCGTTGGCAAGATGACTGTGGGTCACGAGCTTTCGAAAATCACCGGCTTTCGGCTTTTTCATAACCACATGACGATCGAACTGGTACTGAACTTCTTCGAATTCGGTGAGCCCCAGTTCGAAGCCTTGGTGTCCGAGTTTCGCCAACGCGTGTTCGAAGAAGTTGCCGCAAGCGACTTGCCAGGGCTGATTTTCACCTTCGTTTGGGCCGTGGAGCACGAATCTGACCGGGAGTTCGTGGAGCGGAGTTGCGACATATTCCGGGACAAAGGTGCACACGTGTACTTCGTTGAGCTCCAGGCTGATTTGGAGGAGCGGCTGAGCCGGAACGAAACTGAATTCAGGTTGTCACACAAAGCCTCCAAGCGGGATATAAAGAGTTCCAGGAAGCGCTTGTTGGACTACGACGAGAAATACAAGCTGAATTCCGACGGCGACTCTTTCATCAAAGATAACTACCTCAAAATAGATAACACGAACTTATCCGCAGTCGAAACTGCGGGGATGATTGCGGACGAATTCGCATTCAGGCCGACTACCTGATGAAGGCCAGCCGGGAGCGCTTGATTCCCGGCCTTTGAAGAAGTTCATGTCGGCAACCCTAGCGGGGAAACCACGCTGACTTTGCGATGTCCCATTTCCTTGGATATGGGGCGTTCGGTCCCGAGCTAGACTCCACAGCCCCGGCGGGTTCAGTGAAGGGGTGCCTGGCAAAGCCAGTCCATAGCCTCATTGCGGGAGGTGAAAAACCGAGTGGGACACGGGAGTGTCCGCCGTGCCATAGCGAAATTGGCAATGACACGATTGAGTGGGCTTGAGCCAAGAAGGGCAATTCGCGAAGCGGCGCACTTGACGCTGAAAACGGACCTGGCCTGACGGGTCACCGCTTGGGTGTTCGCTATGTCGATCAACATCGGGTACTCGGCACCGTCAGCAAGCTCATTGACCTTTGCCATCGCCGCATGTACATCATCGGCCTCCAGAACGGTCCCCGGCTTCCACACAAGGTGGAGAACTCCCTCGGCATCGAGTTCCACGGTTCCCTTGCCGCCGTCAACAGTGATTGGTTTCATCTTTTGCTCCCCCAGCATCTTGTGGAGCTAAGACTAACTGCCTTCTTGAAGATGCGCAGCCAATTGCCGCCTCGGCTTCTACCTCTATGCCACATCAGGCCGGCCGAGCCCCGCCAGCACACCGTCGAGGGCTCGCCTGAGCTCCTCGGGCTCGAGTCCATCGGTCGAGAGCACCAGCAGGTCGCGGTCCTCGAACACGACTCTCCGCACGCCCGGAACGGCGGCGAAGCGCTCCTCCAGGCTCGCGTACGCGTCCGCGCCTAGCAGGTCCTCGACCTCCTCCGGCAGGCTTACCTGTACGTCCCACGGGCCACCCGTCAGCGGCGTCACCTCGACGGTGACGTGTGTGGCCACAGCCGTCGGCGCGTCGGCGCGTACTGCGTCGTTCTCATCCAGGGCCGGCGCACGCGCGAGCCGCAATGTGGGGTCGTACTGATCGATCATCTTTGGCACCAGAGCGGAGAGCGGTCGACTGGTCCGTCCCGACAGCACGTCGGCCACCGCCAGTGACGCGAGCCGATGCGGGGTGTTGACAATGCCTTGGAGCACCGGCTGGTGTCCCGTGACGAAACGCGGATCGGTGTCGAACACCCACCGGGCACCTGTGGCCGCGGTGATCACCTCGGCCACGGCCGCGGCAAGCCCCTCGACCCACTCTGCGCCGGCCTCGGTCCAGTCGGGCCGATGGCCGGGTGGCTCGAACCAGAACGGATCGGCCGTGACCGGGCTCGGATCGTGCACCCTGGCCGCGACGAACGCGGCCAGGGCATCGAGCGACTCGACCGTCCCGTCGGCCGGGGTCCCCCAGGCAGCGGCCACCCGGTCCCGGAACCACGGCAACCGCCAGACCAGCTGTTCGACGTAGTCACGCGCCATCGGGAGCGCGACCTCGCGGGGGCCGGGGAGCCGCTGTCGAAATAGGGGGTCATGGCAGATAGATATTCGCCTTGATGCCGCGCAGCTTCAACTCGTCCAGAAGGGCAGGTGTGGGCCCGACCCGATTGCTCCGGACGCTGGGAAGAAGTGCCATACCACCTCGTCGACGATGGGCAGCTTCCTACCGTATTCGATGGACCCGGACCGGAAAAATATGTGCACCAGCGGCTTCGCCAACTCCCCCAACGTCATAAGGTCAGCCTATCGTTTAGGCGGATTAGACGTCACCAACGGAAGCTCTCTCCCATACATTCAACGCTTCGACGGCAGGCGCCGGAACCGCGACCTTCGCTGATCCGGACGCCCGTGAACAGGACGATCCCGCACTCCTGAGCTGGCGTGAGAGATTCTGGACCGCAGCCCTGGCCGATCCAAAATACAGCCAGAACACCGTTGCGGTCGCTTCCCATAAAGGCACGCTGATCGGCAGTGCAATGGCAGGTCCGGTTCTTACCGGAGCGGGCGAGCTGTGGCAATTGCATCTCCTCTACGCCTATGCCGCATTCCATGGACGGCGTGCGAATGGTCCGAACGACTCAGGCAGTAAACGACCCCTAAAAGGATCTCCCTAACGCGACAGGATGTAGCGGCGTTCCGGCCGGCCGGAAGAGTTGCGAACTTTAACGTCCGACGTCGGGGTCCAGCCAGCATTCTCATAGGCAGCGATAGCTCTACTGTTGTCCGCGATAACCCAAAGTTCCATAGGAGTTTTTTCCGACCTCGAATGCTCCTGGAGGTGATCGAGGAGTCGGCGGGCGAGACCAGTGCCCCATGCTGTCGGGTCAACCGCTAAATAGAGCACTTCAAGAACATCACTGCGAGGTATGACGACCGAGAACGCCATCGCCTTTCCTTCAAGCCGGGCAATCAACAGCAACGCCCCATCCAGCCCCAGAGCTGATTCGATACCAGGCAGCTTGTCCTTGGGCAGTGGCACCACGGGAAGTTGATCACGCCGAGCCGTAGCACGAGCCCAAATCCCGGCCGCGTCTCGCGCGGCCGCGCGTCCTTGCTCCGCCTGTACAAGTGGAACTGCCGATGAGGTCATCTGTCGATCCTGTCACGACGATGCGAAGGAAACTTTCACGGTTGATCATCGTGAGGAGTTTGTAGATCTTTCGACCTCCATACAGATCCCCACAATCACCTCAGCGAGTTCTACCGGCCGGCTGATGAACGGTGAGTGGCTCGACTCTAAGCTGATCACTGCGGTGCACCGTCCGGCCATGCGTTCCTGAACCGTAGGACTGAGCGCTTTGTCGCGTCGACAGATGATGTAGGTGCTCTCGATGCTTTGCCAGGCGACACGTCCGGGCACCCCCCGGCCGTGACCGGGCTGCTGCGGCAGGAGCAGCGCCGTCGCCCACTCACTGTCGGCTTCAGTACAATCGGCGTACAGGACCTCTCGGGCTTCCCCCGGCTGGATGCTGGTTGTCCCGTCGTCGTTGAACCGGACGGCATCGTTGACCAGGGCGTCTGCTCCGCCCAGCAGCGCACCGCTTTCACCGGCTGTCGGAACGAATGCGGCAACATAGATCAGGTGGCTGACCCGCTCCAGACCAGTGATGACAGATCCGCCATAAGAGTGCCCCAGCACCACCGGCGACTTTCGGCATTCATCGACGACCTTCTGCACAACGGCCGTGTCGGCAGCAAGGGAACCACGGTGCAGACGCGGAACCTGAACAGTGAGCCCGTACCTCCGCAGGCTGTCCGCCAACCGGTCAAAGTGCGCGGGCTGATGCCACAGGCCATGAATGAGTACGACCTCAGCTTGCTGTCTCATCCACACAGCCTACGGAGACTACGGGGTAGAGATCGACAGGCCGGAGCGCGGCCTGCAAGCGATCCATCTCGAACGGGAATGCCCAGGGCGCAGGAAGGACGAACCTAGTAGGCTCTGGTTCGTGATTGCTCAAGTCTCAGGAGAAGGTCGTCCCCTCGTCGCCATCCACGGATTCGGGGTAGATCATCGAATTATGCTCCCGCTTGAGGAAATCATCGACGGTGCCGGGTGGCAGCGTATCTATGTTGACCTCCCTTGGGCTGAAGGGAACGCTGAGGATCAGGCGTCCAGTGCAGACCACGTCGCGCAAGGGGCTCTGGACGACATCCAGGAATACCTAGGGGACCAACCGTTCGCGGTGATCGGCAATTCCTACGGTGGCATGATCGCCCGGCACATCGCCCACGAGCTCCGGGATCAAGTCCTTGGCCTTGCTACTCTTGCGGGCGTATTCGAACCAGTCCATCGGGCGCGCACCCTTCCCCTTCGGCAGGTCGTCCGAAACGATCCGTCCGTCCTGGCCAGGGCCGGTCAGGTGAGGGACGACTACGAGGAGATGACCGTAGTTCAGAGCGAGGCCACACTCAATGCATTCATCCGGTATGCACTTCCCGGCCTTCGAGGGGCGAACCAAACCGTTCTCGAACGGGTGGCGGCGGACTACGCGCTCTCTGTCGAACCGGAGGTCGCCCACCCTGCTCCTTTCGAAGCGCCTTCTTTGCATCTTTTCGGGCGTCAGGACCATGTAACAGGCTATGAGGACGGGTGGAAACTCAGGGACCACTATGTCCGCGGAACCTTCGCGGTTCTCGACGCCGCTGGCCATAATGCTCATCTTGAACGCCCGGATCTCACGGCCGCTTTACTGATGGATTGGCTTCTACGGTCCAGCGCTTCTGCCCGATGAGAATCGCGCGGGGCGCAAAGGTCGCTATGAGGAACGAACTGCTCAACAGAGACTATGCGTCGTCGGCGTCACTTCCCTCGCCAACGATGACTGCCAGTACACCGAGTCCTGCGTGGGCGGCCAAGACCGCAGGGAGTGAACTGATCTGTACCGGGGCGACGCCGTCCAAGGATGCAGACAAACGCAGGGCCAACTGCTCGGCCTCCCCCGCATTTCCGAAGTGGTGCACGGCTAACCGCGCCTTGCCGGCCGCACGCTTGCCGACGTCGGCCGCGACAAGCTCCTCAAGCCGTGCCACTGCCTTCGCTGCGGACCGTACCTTCTCGAGCGGGATGATCCTGCCATCTTCGACTCCGAGCAAAGGTTTGATGGCAAACATGGTGCCGAGGAGCGAAGCTGCCGCCCCGATCCTGCCCCCGCGCCGCAGTTGTTCCAGGCTGGGGACGTAAAAATACACCTTGGTGTGGGCCAGACGGTCCTCGGCGGAGCTTCGAACTTCGGCGGCAGACAGCCCGATGGCGGCAGCTTCCACCGCACTTTGGACACCCATCCCCTGCGCCATTCCCACAGTGCGGGAATCAACAACTTCCACGGGGACACCCACCCGGCCCGCGGCGAGTCGCGCGGAGTCGGCTGTTCCTGACAGCTCACCGGAGATATGGATAGACACAACGGCCTCAAACCCCCGCTCAAGGGCGGCACGATATGCCTGCTCAAACTGTCCCGGGGAAGGCCGCGAGGTCTTGACGGCCTGCCCTGACGCCAAGGCCACCGCAATCCTTTCAGCGATGTCGTCTTCACCTTCGCCGTAGATCTCTTCGCCCACCATGACAGGCATGGGGATTACACTGAGGCGGCCGTCAGCCAACGCATCGACCCATTCGCGCGGCAAGGCAGCCGCAGAGTCCGTCACAACAGCCGTACGCACCACGGCGGCGGGGACTGCAGGCGGGCTTCCCGGCCGATTGACGCTTCGAAGGCGAACAAGGCGATCCCTCAGCCAAGGCCAGCCCGCGGGTTCGCGTTCCGCCACCAAGCACCTCCTGAGGTCAGTCCGGCCCCCGGACGTACCGGGGGCCTGATACCCGGCTAGGCCGGGACGATGTTGACCAGTTTAGGCGCACGCACGATCACCGTGCGGATTCCCTTGCCGTCAAGGGCGCGCTGAACGTTCTCGGAGGCCAGCGCAAGCTCACGCAACTCGTCTTCCGAGATACCCGGAGGTACTTCCAACCGGTCCCGGACTTTGCCCTGCACCTGGACCACGGCTGTCACGGTTTCCTGTACCAGCAGTGTTTCATCGTGGGCCGGCCAACCGGCGTTGGCTACCGAGGCGGGGTGGCCGAGGACATTCCACATATCCTCCGCGGTGTAAGGCGCGAACAGGCTCAGGACCACGGCAACAGCTTCAGCAGCTTCGCGCACAGCCGGATCCGCGCCACCGGCACCGGAATCAATGGTCTTCCGGGTCGCATTGACCAACTCCATGAGCTTGGCCACCACAACATTGAATTTGTTGTTGTCCAGGAGTGCTGCGGCGTCGGCAATGGCGCGGTGTGTCACCGAGCGGAGGGCGCGATCCCCCGAAGCCGGATCAGCGCCGGGTTCGCTGGCAACATCCTGGGCAAGCCGCCATGCGCGCGCCAGGAATTTAGCGGATCCCGACGGCGAAACATCCGCCCAGTCGACGTCGTCCTCCGGAGGTGAGGCGAAGATCATGGTCAGGCGAACGGCGTCCACACCGTACTTGTCCAGTTGTTCGCCGAGATCCACGCCGTTGCCCAGCGATTTGCTCATCGCTTTTCCGCCGTTGAGGACCTGGCCTTGGTTCAGCAGTGCGGTGAAGGGCTCGCTGGTTTCGATCATGCCAAGGTCATGGATGACCTTCGTGAAGAACCGTGCATACAGCAGGTGGAGGATGGCGTGCTCGACGCCTCCCACGTACTGTCCCACCGGCATCCAGTCGTTGATCTTTGCCGGGTCGAAAGGACCCTCGGTGTAGTGCGGGGATACAAAACGCAGGAAGTACCAGGAGGAGTCCACGAAGGTGTCCATGGTGTCCGTGTCCCGCTTGGCGGGGCCGTGGCACTGCGGGCACTCGACATTGACCCAGGCCTCGGCCGCGGCAAGCGGCGACGTCCCCTTCGGGTTCAGGTCTTCGCCGCGGAGGTCTGCCGGCAGGGTGACTGGGAGTTGTTCGTCGGGGACGGGCACCTCACCGCACTCCGCGCAATGGATGATGGGGATAGGCGTGCCCCAGAAACGCTGGCGGCTGAGCAGCCAGTCCCGGAGCCGGAAGTTGACGAACTTCTCCCCTGTTCCCTGTGCCTCGAGCATGCTGATGGCGGTCGGGATCGCTTCAGCCTTGGGCAGGCCGTCGAGGACACCGGAGTTGATCAGCGTACCCTCGCCCGTCGTAGCGGTTCCCGAGACGGCCGGGTCCTCCTCGCCGGTATCCAGCACGGCCCGCACAGGAAGGTCGAAAGTCTTGGCGAAGTCGAGGTCGCGCTGGTCGTGGGCAGGCACGGCCATGATGGCGCCAGTGCCATAGTCCGCCAGGACGTAGTCGGCCGCCCAGACCGGCAGCTTTTCGCCGTTCAACGGGTTGACGGCATACCGGCCGGTGAAGACTCCGGTCTTTTCGCGTTCTGTGGACTGGCGCTCGATTTCAGTGAGCGCCTTGACCTGTTCGCGGTACGCCTCCAGTGCGCCGGCGTGCTCTTCCGTGACGAGTTCGACGGCGAGTGGAGCGTCAGCGGCGACCACGAAGAAGGTTGCACCGTACAGCGTGTCAGGGCGTGTGGTGAAGACTGTCACGTCCTTGGCGGGTTTGCCGCCGTCGGCCTCGATGACGAAGTTGACGTGGGCTCCCTCGGAGCGGCCGATCCAGTTCTTCTGCATGGCCAGTACGCGCTCAGGCCAGTGGCCGCGCAGCTGCTCCATGTCGTCCAGGAGCCTGTCTGCATAGTCGGTGATCTTGAAGTACCACTGGTTCAGCGATTTCTTGGTGACGGCGGTGCCACAGCGCTCGCAGGCTCCGTTAACCACTTGCTCGTTGGCCAGCACCGTCTGGTCCTTGGGGCACCAGTTGACCGGAGAGTCCTTGCGGTACGCCAGCCCGCGTTCGTAGAAACGCGTGAACAGCCACTGGGTCCAGCGGTAGTACTCGGGGTCCGAGGTGTGCAGGCGCCGCGACCAGTCAGCCGAGATGGCATAGCGCTTGAAGGAGGCCGCCTGGGTGTCGATGTTCGCGTAAGTCCACTCGCTCGGGTGGGCGTTGCGCTTGATAGCGGCGTTCTCGGCAGGCAGGCCGAAGGAATCCCAGCCGATAGGGTGAAGGACGTCGAAACCCTGCTGACGCAGGTAGCGTGCGACGACGTCGCCCATGGCGAACGCTTCGGCGTGCCCCATGTGGAGGTCCCCGGAAGGGTACGGGAACATATCGAGCACGTAGCGGCGCTCGCGGGAGCCGTCGTCGACCGGTGTGAAGACTTTGAGGTCTTCCCACACCTGCGGCCATTTGGCTTCCATGGCCGCGAAACTGTAGCCGCCCTCGTCGGGCCCGGCCGTTGCGGCTGATGCTGTTCCGGTGTCTGTTTCCGGCT
The DNA here is from genome assembly GCF_023062595.1 of Arthrobacter rhizosphaerae. Taxonomy (GTDB): domain Bacteria; phylum Actinomycetota; class Actinomycetes; order Actinomycetales; family Micrococcaceae; genus Arthrobacter; species Arthrobacter rhizosphaerae. The sequence goes on along the minus strand of NZ_JALLAN010000001.1, from coordinate 135,307 downwards.
GAACGCTCACTGCTGCCCTCTTCTGTTCTGTACCGCTTTTCGTACGGCCGGCTTCTGTTCCGCCCGGCCATTGATCCCCTGCTGTCCGCATTGGTGCCGGTCCGCAAGCCCCAGACACACAAAAGCCCCTCGACAGGGAGGGGCGGCCGCTCGGTATTCCACTTTGATTCGGGATACCGGGCGGCTAGCTAAGCAGAAGGATCGCACGCATAGAACTACTTTAGCGCACCACCCCCAACCCCAACGTAAGTCGCCACGAGGACGAAGCAGCGCGAGAGACTGAAAGAGGGGCCGGTGACTCCCCGCCAGGGTGTGGTGGGAACACTCGCGGGGGGCCCACTGCTGCGAGGGCCCCAACGCGAGCTTGCGAGCGTTGGGAGCAGCAGGGGACGGGCGGGCGGGAGTCACCGGCCCCTCTGTTACATATAGGGCGCTACTTCACGTCCTCGTCGACCCAGTCCATGGACTTGGTGACGGCCTTCTTCCAAAGGCGCATCTGCCGGTCCTGTTCGGCCTGGTCCATCTTGGGCTCCCAGCGCTTGTCTTCGGACCAATTCGCCGAGAGCTCACCGAGGTCCTTCCAGAAGCCGACGGCGAGACCGGCCGCGTACGCGGCACCCAGGGACGTCGTTTCCACAACCTTGGGCCGGATGACGGGGACGCCAAGGATGTCCGCCTGGAACTGCATGAGGGCGTCGTTGGCGACCATGCCGCCGTCGACCTTCAGTTCGGTGAGCGGGACGCCCGAGTCGGCATTTACGGCGTCCAGCACTTCGCGGGTCTGGAAGGCCGTTGCCTCCAGGGCAGCGCGGGCAATGTGGTTCTTGTTCACATACCTCGTCAGGCCGACGATGGCGCCGCGGGCGTCGGAACGCCAGTACGGTGCAAAGAGGCCCGAGAATGCCGGCACGATGTAGACGCCGCCGTTATCCTCAACCGAGGCCGCGAGGGTCTCCACCTCGGGGGCGCTGCTGATCATTCCGAGGTTGTCCCGGAGCCATTGAATGAGCGAACCGGTGACGGCGATGGAGCCTTCCAGTGCGTAGTGCGGCGCGGCGTCCCCAAGCTTGTAGCCCACGGTTGTCAGCAGGCCGTTCTTGGAGTGGACGATCTCCTCACCGGTGTTGAAGATCAGGAAGCAGCCCGTGCCGTAGGTGTTCTTGGCCTCGCCGGTCTGGAAGGCGGCCTGGCCGAACGTGGCAGCCTGCTGGTCGCCCAGGATGCCGGCAACAGGAACCTCCCGCAGCAACTGAGACGTGTGCACTGTTCCGTATACCTCCGAGGAGGACTTGATGGCGGGCATCATGCTGGCCGGAACCCCGAATGCGTCCAGGATTTCCTGATCCCACTGCAGCGTCTGGAGATCCATAAACATGGTCCGGGAGGCGTTGGTGACGTCCGTGACGTGCACGCCGCCCTCGACGCCGCCAGTCAGGTTCCACAGTACCCACGCATCAGTGTTTCCGAAGACCAGGTCGCCGGCTTCGGCCCTGGCACGCGCTCCCTCGACGTTGTCGAGGATCCACTTGATCTTGGTGCCGGAGAAGTAAGTCGCCAGCGGCAGGCCGACCTTCTGCTTGAACCGTTCTGGACCGCCGTCCCTGGCCAGTTCGTCCACGATGCCCTGGGTGCGGGTGTCCTGCCAGACGATGGCGTTGTACACCGCTTCACCCGTGGTCTTGTCCCAAACGACGGCCGTTTCGCGCTGGTTGGTGATGCCGACGGCGGCGATGTCATGCCTGGTCAGGTTCGCCTTGGAGAGCGCAGAGCCGATGACTTCGCGCGTGTTGTTCCAGATCTCGGCGGGATCGTGCTCCACCCAGCCGGCCTGCGGGAAGATCTGCTCGTGTTCCATCTGGCCCGAGGAAACTATGTTGCCGCTGTGGTCAAAGACCAGCGCCCGGGTGCTGGTGGTGCCCTGGTCGATGGCGATTACGTACTGGTTCATAATGACGTCCTTGTCTGTTGTTCAGATGCTGAGCGATGGCGTTTGGAGGAAGTTGGGACGACGGGCTGGACTATGAGTCTCAAGGTGAGGATTTCACTTCGCCGCCGCTGTGGCCATGATTGGAACGACTGCTGCGACGATGCCCGCGAGGGTGCCACCCACCAGAGGACCCACCACGGGGATCCAGGAGTAGCTCCAGTCGCTGGAACCCTTGCCCTTGATGGGAAGGAGCGCGTGGGCGATGCGGGGGCCGAGGTCGCGGGCAGGGTTGATGGCGTACCCGGTGGGGCCGCCGAGGGAAACGCCGATGCCTACAACGAGGAGTGCAACGGCCAGCGGGCCGAGGCCTGAGGGAGTGCCGCCGAAAGTGAGGATGACGAACACCAGCACGAAGGTGCCGATGATCTCAGTAACGAGGTTCCAGGGAGTGGACCGGATAGCGGGACCTGTGGAGAAGACGGCCAGTTTGCTGGCGGGTTCGGGCTCGGCATCAAAGTGCTGCTTGTGCGCCAGCCAGGCGACGACTGCGCCCAGGAAGGCGCCCAGCAGTTCTGCGCCAAAGTAGGTCAACGTTGAGGCGGCATCAACCGGGACGCCTGGTGCATACTCGCCCTTGCCATTGACCAGGAGGCCCAAGGTGACGGCGGGATTCAGGTGGGCACCAGACATGGCTGCCACGTAGACACCGGCGAAGACTGCTATGCCCCAGCCCCAGGTGACCATGAGGAACCCGCCGCTGTTGCCCTTGGTGCCCTTGAGCGCCACGTTGGCAACAACGCCGCAACCCAGGAGGGTCAGCATTGCGGTTCCGAATACTTCGGAAAGGAAAACTATTCCAAGAGACATCTTCGACTCCATCTATTTTCTGTTGTCAGCCCCTCGCGGGTTTGAGGGGCTGTTTAGGCCGGCAGCTATGCCGAACTGCCGGCAAACGGCTGCACCGGAGGCCAGTTCAGCGTCCGTGCAGTCCTTGCGCCCGGGGTGATCCGGGCACGCAAGATAATCAGGCCACCAGACTATGGACCTGGACGCCGTGGAAACGGTTCAGGACCTCCTGGGCGTGGCGGATCTCGGTTGCACGCGCTGCAGCATCCCAACCGAGAGGTACGGCGAGGACTTCGGCGATTTCATTCAGCAGTTCGCCCGTTACGAGTCCCCGAAAGGCAAGCGATGTGCGGCGGATCAGGACGTCGACCAAGTGGCCGATCTGTTCATGCTGTGCGATGAATTCAAGCTCCCGGACGCTGAGCTCGCGGGTCGAGTGAAGGAGCCGGTCAGGACCGGCTTCGAGGTAGGAAATTACTTCTTCTGCCCTGGTGCCGTAACGCGTCAGCAGCACTGCGGCCCGGGCGGCGTCGCGGCTGGGAGACATGTGGGCCTTGATCCACTTCTGGACTCCGGCCTCGGTCTCTGGGAACCGGGCGCCGCCCCCGATCGCCAGTTTCGCCGTCGAGATCCTGCGTTGCATTCCCAGTTCGGCGAGCACATCGTCGCTGAGGTGCTCCGCCAGTGCCCGGAAGGTGGTCCATTTGCCACCTACCAGGCTCAAAACTGTGCCGCTGCCGCTGCCCGCCACTGCCGCTGAACCCTGTTGCGTTCGCTGGCGTTCAATCCGGTAATCGCGGCTGACGAACCCTGGCTGCGTTTCATCATGTTTGGGCAACGGGCGCACCCCGGAGAATGTGTACACGATCTGGCCGCGGTCCACACTGATGTCCGGGAAAACATGTCCGATCAGCTCAAAGAAATAGTCGATTTCCGCATCGGTGCATACCGCATCCTGGGACATATCGGCGTCGATATCAGTAGTGCCGACCAACACCCGGTCCCCCATCGGATAGATCAGGACGATCCTGCCGTCGGTGTGCTCGAAAAAGATCTCGCGGCCGTTGCAGGCAGCAAGCAAACCCGGGTGATCCAGGACAATGTGGGAACCCTTGGTGCCGCCCATGAAGGCTGACGCTGCACCCATTGCCTGGTTGGTCAGGTCAACCCACGCTCCAGTGGTGTTCACAATCACGTCAGCGGTGAAGTCGAACAATTCGCCGGTCAGCTCATCCCTGAGCTGCACGGTAGTGCCTGTGCCGGCGGCTGTTGCAGGCTTCTGATGCGATACAAGGGACACGTAGTTGCTGGCCCGGGCGTTAGCTTCGGCAGTACCTGACTTGGTTCCACCACCGGCTTTTTCGCCGTCCTGAAGCACATCGAGGGTAAGACGCTCAGGGTTATGGACTGACGCGTCGAAGTAGGTGGCGGTGTACTTAATGCCCGGATGAAGCTTGGGCAGCTCAGCCAAGGCGCGTTTCCGTCCGCGGAATTCGTGGCACGGAACATTGCCGCCGTCGCGGGAAAAGGAATCGTAGAGCGTAAGACCTGCTTTGATCAGGAAGGCCCCGCGTTCCTTGGGCTTTCCCTGCTGCTTGTGGGTCAGGAAGCGCAATGGCGCAGACAAAATCCCTGAGAAAGTGCTGAAGATGGGAATGGTGGTTTGCAACGGCTTCACGTAGTGCGGAGCAATCCGCAGGAGCCGGTTTCGCTCCACCACGGATTCCCGGACAAGACGGAACTCGCCGTTTTCAAGGTATCGGATACCGCCATGGATCATGTGCGATGAAGCTCCGCTGGCCCCCTGGCAATAGTCGCCTCGCTCCACCAGCGCCACGTCCACGCCCTGGAGTGCGAGGTCACGGAAAGTCCCGACGCCGTTGATGCCTCCGCCGATGATGAGAACCTGGGCCCGGGGCCGCTGACGCAGACTATCCACCGTGGGCCGGTGCCGGTGGGAGGCTTGATGGCCAGGTGTTTCCTTATGTCCCAAAACAACTCCTTTGGGTTTGGTCGTATGCGGCGCGCCCACAGGCACGGCGCCGTTCACCACTATTCTTTGGAGTAATGGAAAATGGAGTCAAGCACTATGCACGAACGTGCAGAACGGATCTTTGATGCCACACTCACGACACGCTGACGCACTGAGGGCTGCGCAGCTGTACTACATGCAGGACCTCACAATGGATGCCATCGCCCGGGAGTTGCGAACGTCCAGATCAACGGTCTCCCGGCTGCTTTCCACCGCTCGTGACACCGGACTGGTCCAGATCCAGATCCGCAGCCCCCTCGACACCGGCCCGGAGCTCGAAAGCATCATCAGGTCCGAATACAACGTCGATGTGCACGTTGTCCCGGTCCTGGAGTCCCTGAACGAAGCGGAAACGCTGGACCGCGTTGCCATGCAGGCGGCCAGGACCATCGGCCCGCTGGTGGATTCCAACGCCATCATCGGCGTCGCATGGGGCTCAACACTGAGCGCCGTGAGCAGGCATCTGACCCGGAAGATCACCCACGACAGCGTCATCGTCCAACTCAACGGGGCCGGAAACATGCACACCACCGGCATCACTTACGCAAGCGACATCATGCGGCGCTTCGGCAGTGCTTATGGTGCGCGGGTGGAACAGTTCCCGGTTCCCGCGTTTTTCGACCACGCCAGCACCAAGACTGCCATGTGGAATGAACGCAGCGTGCAGCGGATTCTTGACCTGCAGTCCCGCATGAGCATCGCCGTGTTTGGTGTGGGTTCCGTCGATGCTGACTATCCGAGCCATGTTTACGCAGGCGGCTACCTCGATGAAAATGACCTGAAGGTGCTGGCGAGTTCTGATGTTGTGGGCGATGTGGCCACTGTTTTCTTCCGCGGAGATGGTTCCTCAGACGGCATCACACTTAACGAACGCTCCACCGGCCCCTCGCTGGGACAGTTGCGTCAAGTAAGGCGCAGGATTTGTGTGGTGTCGGGCGCATCCAAAATCAACGGGTTGCGGGGGGCGCTGGCGGCGGGACTCGCCACTGATCTGATCCTGGATGAGGCCATGGCCCGGCGGCTCGTGGGTTCAGAGAACATGGCGTGAGCGGCGAGTGACGGAACCCGGGCTAAATTCGAGTCGGTAGAGTCGGTGCTATGAAACCTGTCCCCCGCCTTGGGCTCAACAACGGTGTGCTGATCGACCAGTTGGGCTTCGGGCTGTATAAAGTGCCGCCGTCGGATGCGGCCGGCCTGGTCACCATGGCCCTTGAAGCCGGCTACCGCCATTTCGATACGGCTGCCATGTACCGCAACGAGGCGGGTGTGGGAAGAGGCGTCGGTTCCTTGTCCGGATTCGAGGGCCAGGAACAGGGCAGCGGAGCCGGAACACCCTCGCTCTCACGCCAGGACCTGTTCATTACCACCAAGGTGTGGAACGACGATCACGGCTACGACTCCACGCTAGGGGCCTTCCAAAAGTCCATGGCAGGCCTTGGACTGGATTATGTGGACCTTTACCTGATCCACTGGCCGTGCCCCAAGCGAGGACTCTACACCGACACGTATCGTGCCTTGGAGACCCTCTACCGGGAGGGAAAAGTGCGCGCCATAGGGGTCTCGAACTTCCAGCCGGCGCATCTGGAGCATCTGCTGGAAACGGCAGAAGTCATCCCCGCCGTGAACCAGATTGAGCTTCATCCGTGGCTCCAGCAGGACGAACTCCGCGAACTGCATACACGGCTGGGGATCCGTACCGAAGCCTGGAGTCCATTGGGGCGCGGGAAGGTGCTGCAGGACCCGGTGATTCTTGACCTTGCCTCAAATCATGGAAGGACCCCGGCGCAGATCATCCTCCGCTGGCACCTGCAGATGGAGAACATTGCCATCCCCAAGGCCAGCTCCTATGAACGGCTCAGGGAGAATCTGGACATCTTCGATTTCAGCCTGGAATCCTCAGAAATGTCCAAAATTTCGGCCCTGGACCGAGGTCAGCGCACCGGGTCCCACCCGGACAACGTGAACTAGGATTCAAAGTCATGGAACAAGTGGATACGGAAACGGACCGGCCTCAGCCCCTCTTCAGCCCCCAGCTCGCTGCCCGGACGCGCGCCGCTGATATCGACGTCGACGGCGGCAAAGTGGCGTACTGGATTTACGAGCCGGTCCAGGTGACCCCAGAGACCCGGACCATCCTGGTGATCCACGGTTTCCGTGGCGATCACCACGGCCTCCTGCGCGTTGCGGATCAACTCCCGGAGATGCGGCTGGTCATGCCTGACTTGCCGGGCTTCGGCAGCTCCGAGCCGTTCCGGTCGGTGGAGCACACCGTGGAGAACTACGGACGCTTCATCACCGGATTTATGGCCGCCCTTGGATTGGGGCCGGAAACGGTCCTGCTGGGTCACTCCTTCGGATCCATTGTCGCCAGCCATTTTGTGGCAGCCCATCCCGGCACTGTCCGTGAGCTGGTTCTGGTCAACCCGATAGCCAGTCCGGCATTGGAGGGGCCGAAGGGGGTCATGACGAGACTGGCCATTTTCTATTACCAACTGTCTGCCAGGCTTCCCAGCAAGCTCGGACTCTTCATCCTGCGGAGCCAGCTCATTGTCAGGATCATGAGTGTGGCGATGGCTAAAACCAAGGACAGGGAATTGCGGCGATTCATTCACGCGCAACATTCCGCCTACTTTTCGGCCTTCGCCAACCGGCAAAGCTTGCTCGAATCCTTCCGCGCGTCAGTGGGCAGCAATGTTGGTGAAGTGGCCGCTGCCCTTGAGCTCCCGGTGCTGCTCGTGGCGGGCGAAAAGGACGAAATCGCCGTCCTCGCAGACCAGCACAAGTTGCTGGGACTGTTGCCCGATGCCCGGCTGGAAATCATCCCCGGCGTGGGCCACCTGATCCACTACGAAACCCCTGCCCCTGCGGCCGGGTTTATCCGCAGCTTCCTGAAAGACCATGCCTCGTGAAAATCGTGATTGACGCCCGCTTCACCCGTGTGGACCACCATGACGGAATCAGCCGTTACGGCTCAAGCCTCATCGCAGCGCTGGCAAAGATCTCCGACGTTTCGATGCTGATCAGCGACCCCCGGCAGCTCAAGCTTCTTCCCGACGTCCCGTACACGCTCATCAACAGCCCGCTCTCCCCCGCCGAGCTCTTTGTGGCGGCAAAGGTCAACCGGCTGGGAGCTGACGTGGTGGTTTGCCCCATGCAGACAATGGGCTCCTGGGGCCGGAACTATGGCTTGGTGCTCACCCTCCACGACCTGATCTACTATGAGCACCCCGCTCCTCCGGGCTTCCTTCCTGCACCGGTCCGGGTCCTGTGGCGCCTCTACCACAAAGCCTTCTGGCCGCAACGGCTGCTGCTGAACCGGGCTGACATTGTGGCAACCATCAGCCATACCACCGCTTCCCTTATCGCGAAATACCGCCTAACCACCAGGCCGGTGAGGATTGTGGGCAATGCCCCGCAGCACGGGCACTCCCCCCGCGACGTAACAGCAGGGTCCGATAAGAGCCTCCTGTACATGGGCTCGTTCATGCCTTACAAGAACGTGGAAACGATGATCAAGGGTATGGCTGAGCTGCCTGGCATGAAGCTTCACCTCCTGAGCCGCATCACCCCCGCCCGCCGGGCCGAGCTCGAATCGCTGGTACCCCGTGGGACGGACATTGTGTTCCACAACGGTGTGACCGAAGACGAGTACGAGGCCTTGCTCTCACGGGCGACGGCTCTGATCAGTCTTTCGAAGGCCGAGGGCTACGGGCTGCCGCTTGTGGAGGCCATGTCCCATGGAACCCCCGTTATTGCCAGCGACATCCCTATTTTCCGCGAAGTTGGCTCTGACGCCGCGATTTACGTCCATCCTGATTCTCCATCGGAGTTCGCGGCCGCAGTCCGCGACTTGGAGGATCCCTCGGTTTGGGACGTCCGGTCACGCCGTTCTGTGGAGCGGGCGGCAGAGTTCAGTTGGGACCACTCGGCGCTGCAGCTGATGCAGGTGGCGGAGGAAGTGGTCGCGCAGAGGCAGCGGCGGAACCGCACCAGCGTGTAGAGGCTCTCTGCCGGCGGTTTGTGGCCTGCCCGCGGATTTACAGGACATCCACCCCGTCCAGCCTCAGCTGTACGGGGTTATCGTTCCGTTTCGCGGCCGCGGCCGCCCGCGCTGCCCGCATCGCTTTCGTCGCTTCAGTGGCTTGAGCATAAGGAATGAACAAAAGGGTCCTGACGTCGGCTTCTGTTTCCCGTGCCCCCACCCCGGCGGCTGCCGCCCCAGCAGACGGCACCGCGGCCGACAATACCAGCGGCGCCGGTCCGGCGGTACGGAGCACTATCCCCAGCCTGGCGAGACGCTGCTCGACCGCTTCGACAAAGTTCCCCACGGCAGTCCTGCCTCCCGTGATGGACGCGAGGCGGACGGCCGGGGGCAGATGCAGTTCACGCCGCAATGACAGCTCCCGTTGTGCGTAGCCCCCCGAGTCCCACCGGAGAAGGGCTCCAACGGCGGCAGCGTCATCCGCTGTAATGACCACCAGGCCGCCGTCAGTTGATGGGCGTACCAAGGCAGCAGCGTTGAACCATCGGCGGACAGCATCCTCACCGGCGCGGAGGCTTTCCCTGCGCAGCAAGGAATCCCCGTCCAGCAGCAACGCGGCGGCATACCCCTGTTCGGCCACGGGTTCCGCTCCGACGGTGGCGACTACCAGCGCCTTGGTGTCCGGGACCGTGGCCTTAACCTGATCGCCCGACGAGGTGACCACCGGCGCTCCGGGAAAAGCCCGCCCCAGTTCCTCAGCAGTCCTTAACACCCCCGTCGCGCCACGGCGAAGCTGGTGCCCGCCACAATGAGTGCATTGCCATTCAGGTGCCGGCGTGGAGCACCAGCGGCACTGCGGGACGGCAGACGTCCCGCTGGAGCCCGCAATGGCCAAGGGTCCCTGGCAGGCTCCGCAACGTGCCTGTTCCCGGCACCGCTCACAGACCAGGGAGGGCGCGTATCCCGTGCGGGCCACCTGGACCAGCACCGGACCCCTCTGGAGTCCTTCCTTGGCCGCACGCCAGGCAGCACCGGGAAGACGGGCTATCCGGGCGAGGGGATCGTGCTCTTGCTCGTAGCTGTCCGCCGTGTTCAGCACACGCGGCACGGTTCGCCGGACCTCCGTACGTTCAGCTTCAACTGCTCTGGCCCAACCCGACTCCACCAGGCGCTGGAGTTCCGTACTCCGTGTGTGCGCAGCAAACAGGCAGGCCGCATTCTCCTGCCCGGACCGCAAGAGCAAAATCTCCCGGGTATGCGCGTAGGGTGAGCGTTGCTCGATGTGGAGGTCATCGCCGTCGTCCCAGCACACCACCAGCCCAAGGTTCTGCACGGGGGCATAGGCTGCGGAGCGGGTGCCCACAGCAACCCGTGCGGATCCTGTCAGGAGCCGCAGGTAATTGCGGTAGCGCGGCGTCGGGCCGTCGTCGGCATTCAGCCGTGCGACGTCTTCGGGGGGCAGTATCTCCAGGAGTGCTGCCTCCACCCGGTCCAGGTCGCGGTAATCGGGAACAACCACTACGGCGCCCCGGCCGGAAAATCTGACAGCTGCAACAGCTTCCGCCAGCAGATGTGGCCAGCCTGCAGTTCCAAACCCCTGCAGGGCGCTGAGAACGGCCTTGGGTGACTTACCCGCGGAAAGATGCTGAAGGAAGGCCGGCCCGTTACTGTATCTGGCCCAGTTCACGGATGGCTGATATGCAGGAAGGTCAGACTCAGGGCCCTCAGACCGGTCAGGAAGCCCAGTAAGCTCCTTTTCCAGCTTGGCCACGCGCGGCGGGATTGCAAGCCTCAGGACATCACTGACCGTGCCGGCGTATCTTGCAGCCACACTTCCGGCGAGCTCCGCCAGCGCAGGTGTCAGGACGGCGACGTCGGAGACAACCTTGTGCAGAGGTACCAGAGAATGCCCGGCATCCGACGCGGCGACCCTCTCCAGGAGATACCCGGAAAGGTCCTGCCCGTTGAATTTCACCTTCACCCGCACCCCTGGCTTCGCCGCATGATGCAGGGTTGCCGGAACACTGTAGTCGAATGGCCTGTCAAGATGTGGCAGCGGCGATTCGATGACGATCCGGGCAACGGGCAACTCGGGGGCAAGGTCCGGACCTGCCGGTGACTGGCGTTGCACCAGAGGGGGAAATCCCTGTAGCAGCGAAGGTTGGACGGGCTCGCGGGAACTGCTTGGTCCACTCGTGGCCATGATTCCGCCCGCGGCGACGTTTCTCCTGACTGACGTCATTCCTTGCCTCCCCTCGGCGTCGCCCATGTCCTAAGCCGGTCAGGGAGGGTCAGGCGTTGAAGAAGGCCTTCAGTTCCTCGACCCGATCCAGCCGCTCCCAGGTGAAGTCAGGGTCGTCCCGGCCGAAGTGGCCGTGAGCGGCCGTCTTGGCGTAAATGGGGCGTTTCAGGTCAAGGGCATCGATGATAGCCCGCGGCCTGAGGTCGAAGATCTCCGCGATAGCTTCACTGATCCGCGCCGGGTCCACCGTCTCGGTCCCAAAAGTTTCAACATAGGTACCCACAGGCCGTGCCTGCCCGATCGCGTAAGCGATCTGGATTTCGGCGCGTTTGGCCAGCCCTGCCGCAACTACATTCTTCGCAACCCAGCGCATGGCGTAGGCAGCGGAACGGTCAACTTTCGAGGGGTCTTTGCCGCTGAAGGCGCCACCGCCGTGGCGGGCCATTCCCCCGTAGGTGTCAACGATGATCTTTCGTCCGGTCAGGCCGGCGTCGCCTACGGGGCCGCCGATGACGAAGGCACCCGCCGGATTCAGGATGTTTCTCGTACGTGAGATATCAAGGTCGGCCGTCGCCAGGACAGGATCGATAACGTACTCAACCAGATCGGCCCGAAGCTGTTCCAGGCTTGCGCCCTCGGCGTGCTGGCTGGAGATCACAATGGTTTCCACAGATACCGGGCGGTCGCCGTCGTAACCTATGGTGGCCTGGGTTTTCCCGTCCGGACGCAGGTAGGCGAGCTGGCCGTTCTTGCGGACTTCCGTCAGGCGTTCCGAGAGCCGGTGGGCAATCCAGATGGGAACCGGCATGTACGACGGCGTTTCGTCGCTGGCATAGCCGAACATGAGGCCTTGGTCGCCGGCGCCCTGGAGGTCGTAGTCGTCCTCCTGGCGGCCTTCGCGGGCTTCCAGGGAATTGAAGACCCCGCCTGCGATGTCATTGGACTGTTGGCCGATTGATACCGACACGCCGCAGCGGGCGCCGTCGAAACCGTTGGCGGACGAGTCGTAGCCGATACCCAGGATGGTCTCGCGGACAAGCTGCGGGATTTCAACGTAGGCGTCAGTGGTGACTTCACCGGCGACGTGAACCAGGCCGGTAGTGGCCATGGTCTCTACCGCTACCCGCGACTCGGGGTCTGCAGCCAGCAGAGCGTCAAGGATCGCATCACTGATCTGGTCGCAGATCTTGTCGGGATGTCCTTCAGTCACCGACTCAGAGGTGAAGAGGCGCAAGGCCGAAGGCGCAGGATGGGATCCGGGAAGCTGCAGCGGTAAAGTCACTCAACTACCTTACTTGTTGGGATGCGGATGGCTGGTGACATGTTTCCCCAGACTAAGGAGAACATGGGGCTAAAGCGACCAAGGGACTTTGAGAACATCGCCTGGCCGGACACGGGCGAGCCTAGGCCCGCGGATAAACCCGGCTCAGCTCGGTACTGATCCGGTCAATCACGGCGGAAGCGACGTCTGCCTTCGAACCGGACGCCGATTGCGGCTCCGAGCCGGCACGGGAGAGGATGACCACTGAATTGTGCTCGCGGCCGAAGACCTTGCCCTCTCCCACGTGATTGACCACCAGCAGGTCACATCCCTTGCGTTGAAGCTTGGCGGTGGCATAGTCCAGGACATCGCCGTCGGCGTCACCGGTTTCCGCGGCAAACCCCACGATGAGCTGGCTCCGGGAAGAGGTGTTCCTGAACTCGACCACCTCTTTCAGGATGTCCGGGTTCCGCACCAGGGTGATCACTGGGTCATCGGTGTCGTCCCGCTTTTTGATTTTGGTCTCGGAGACGGCGGAAGGGCGGAAGTCCGCCACTGCCGCTGACATGATGACGACGTCGGAACCCGCCGCTGCCCGCAGGACAGCTTCGCCTAGCTGCAGTGCCGTCTCCACCTCTACCAGCTCAACGCCGGGAGGCGCCGGAACATCCATGTGCGCGGCGATCAGCCGGACGGTGGCGCCGGCGTTGAGCGCTGCAACTGCAAGTGCCACTCCCTGCTTTCCCGAGGAGCGGTTGCCGAGGAAGCGGACGGGGTCCAGCGGTTCCCGGGTGCCCCCTGCGCTGATGGTCACAATCCGCCCGGCTAAGGGCAACACCTCGGTTGTTGAAAGGCCAGCCAAGGATTCCGGCTGACCCTCCGACGCCTCGGCCAATGACTGGGTGAGGGCCATGGCTGCGTTGAAGATCGCCTCCGGCTCAGGCAGACGGCCGGGCCCTGAATCGCTCCCTGTCAGCCTTCCGCTTGCCGGTTCCAGCACGGTAACTCCACGGGAACGCAGAGTTTCAACATTTGCCTGCGTGGCCGCATGCTGCCACATCTCCGTATGCATGGCCGGAGCCATCAGGACGGGTCCGCTTGCCATCAGCAGGGTGTTGGTGAGCAGATCGTTGGCAATGCCATGGGCGGCCCGCGCGAGGAGGTCTGCGGTGGCCGGCGCGACCACAATCAGATCAGCCTCGTGTCCCAGACGAACGTGGTTGACGCTGGGAACGTCGTCGAAGACGCTGTTGCTGACAGGGTTCCCCGAGAGCGCTTCCCACGTTGCAACGCCGACGAACCGGCTGGCGGCTTCGGTGGGGATAACCGTGACATTGTGCCCGGCTTCAGTAAAAAGCCGGAGGAGCGATGCCACCTTGTAGGCGGCAATCCCTCCCCCGACTCCGAGGACTATGCGCACGTGACCTCCGTCAACAGGCAGTCTTTAGGTTCTACTCTGCAGGTACGATCGGCGAGGAAACCAGTTTGCCTTCGTTGATTTCACGCAGGGCGATTGAGAGTGACTTCTCGTTCAGCTTGGTGTCGACCAGCGGGCCGACGTACTCGAACAGGCCCTCGTGCAGCTGGGCGTAGTAAGCGTTGATCTGACGTGCACGCTTGGCACCGAAGATCACCAGGCCGTACTTGGAATCAGCAGCCTCCAGCAGCGAATCGATCGGCGGGTTGATGATGCCTTCAAGGTTCGTGGACACGAATTCTCCAAATTCTAACGGGCTGACTTTTCCCGGCGCCTAACGCGGGTTCGGGATCAGCCCCATGAGTGAAACAAGCTCGTCCGCTGCCCGTCGAACGTCATCATTGATGACGGTGTGGTCGAACTCCGGTTCAGCGGCAAGTTCTAGTTTAGCGGTTTCCAGCCTTTGCTGCTGTTCGTCCGCTGTTTCGGTGCCGCGTCCCACAAGTCTGCGTACCATTTCCTCCCAGCTGGGAGGAGCAAGGAAGACAAATTTGGCGTCGGGCACGGCCTGCTTTACCTGCCGGGCTCCCTGCAGATCGATCTCAAGGAGAACTGAGCGCCCGTCGGCAATGGCCGCTTCCACGGTGCTGCGCAGAGTCCCATAGCGGTTCTGTCCGTGCACCACTGCCCACTCCAGCAGTTCCCCGGCCTCGATCAGGGCGTCAAACTCTTCCGGGGACTTGAAGAAGTAGTGAACACCGTCCTGCTCTCCCGGCCGGGGCGGGCGGGTGGTTGCCGAGACTGACAGCCACACGTTGGGGTAGTTGTCCCGGATGTAGGTGGACACGGTGCCTTTGCCAACAGCTGTGGGGCCTGCGAGGACTGTCAGTCCGGGATTCTTGCTCACGTATTCCTTTGAGGCGGTATGCGGATGGATCTGTTTCTCGTTCATAAAATCTACCAGCGCCTCGCGCTGGCGGGTTCCCAGGCCCTTCACCCTTCTCGAGGCGGCAATCCCCAATTGCTGCAGAAGGTTGCGGGCCGTCACTGCGCCAACGCCAGGCAGTGATTCAAGGAGTTCGGTGACCCTCAGCCTTGCGATCGCGTCGTCCTGGGTTGCTGCGGTGAGGAGCTCATTGACGGAAAGAGTGCCGGCCTTCAGCTGCTCCTTGGCGGCGGCGCGTGCGGCCCGGGCGGCGGCGGCCTTGTTCAGGGCCGCCACCCGTTCCTGTTGCGTCAGTGCCGGGAGGCCCATCAGGCGGCCCGGAGGCCTTCAAGGGTGGCAAGCGCAGCGTCGCGCAGGGACGTGAGCCCCGGGCCCGCTTTGAGGATGTCCCGGCTGGATGTCCCCAGGACTTGCGCGTACGCCGTTCCGAACGTTCGGCGAAGGTCCGCTGCTGTGGCACCCTGGGCACCGAGGCCGGGAGCCAGAATGGGACCCCGGACCGAGGCGAGGTCCAGGTTGAGGCTGGACAGGGCGTTGCCCACTGTTGCGCCAACAACCAGGCCAACAGAGCCCAGTGCCCCGCCGTAACGATTGTTCTCCTCTGCCGCCGCTTCGACGATGCGGCGGGCGACTGAATCGCCACCACCCACGTGCTGGACCGAGGCACCTTCAGGATTGGAGGTCAGCGCCAGGACAAAGACGCCGCGCCCGTGTTCGGCCGCAAGATCCAGGGCTGGCCGCAGGGACTCGAAGCCAAGGTAGGGGCTCAGGGTCACCGAGTCGGCCGCAAGCGACGAGCCGTCCCGCAACCAGGCATCGGCATATGCGGCCATGGTGGATCCGATGTCACCGCGCTTGGCGTCGGCGATGGTAAGCACTCCCTCGTCCCGCGCCACGGCAAGAACTTCCTCAAGCACAGCAATGCCTGCCGAACCGTGGCGCTCGTAGAGTGCCACCTGAGGCTTGACCGCGGCAGCGAGCGAACCGACCGCCTCCAAAACCGTCAGCGAAAACCGCCGCAGGCCGGCGGCGTCGTCGTCCAATCCCCAGCTCTTCAGGAGGGCGGGGTGCGGATCAATACCGACGCAGAGCGGGCCGCGCTGGGCCATGGCCTGGCCCAGCCGGGAGCCAAAAGACTCCCGGCTGGCCGTGGTTGCTGCCTCTGCCTCAGGCATTCTTCGCTGCTGCTTCCTCGGAATCTCTGGTTTGCGACGCAAACAGTGCGGCTGCATGCTCCTGCAGGCTGGTCACCGACCACTCATATGTCCGCAACGCCTCGATGGCCTGGACTGCTGCATTGAACTCGGCGACGGTGGTGATGCAGGGGATGCCGATGGACGTTGCCGCGGCGCGCAGTTCGTAGCCGTCGCTGCGGGCTTCGCCGCCGGAAGGCGTGTTGAAGACCATGTCGATCTGGCCGGCAATGATGAGATCGGCGATGGTGCCTTCGCCCTCGGCGCTGCTGCCTTCAGCCACCTTGCGCACAGGTGTTGCCTGGATTCCGTTGCGGCGCAGGACATCGGCGGTACCACCCGTGGACACAATCTCGAAGCCGAGGTCGGACAGTCGCTTGACGCCCATGATCACCGAGCGCTTGTCCCGGTTGGCCACGGAGACAAAGATCTTGCCTTCGGTGGGCAGGGCGTTGTTGGCGGCTGCCTGGCTCTTGGCGAAGGCAGTGTCAAAGTGCTTGTCGATGCCCATGACTTCACCCGTGGAGCGCATTTCCGGGCCGAGCAGCGAATCCACAACCGTGCCCTCCGGCGTCCGGAAGCGGCTGAACGGCAGGACTGCTTCCTTGACGGAGACGGGAGCGTCCAGTGGCAGCGTGGAGCCGTCACCGCTTTCCGGCAGCATTTTGTAGGCGCTGCGCAGTTGGTTGATGGTGACGCCGGTACCGATCAGTGCGGCAGCCTTCGCCATCTGCACTCCGGTTGCCTTGGACACGAACGGCACGGTGCGGGAAGCGCGCGGGTTGGCTTCGAGCACGTACAGGACGTCAGAGGCCAGCGCGAACTGGATGTTGATGAGGCCGCGGACACCCACGCCCTCGGCGATGGCACGGGTGGCGACCCGGACCCGCTCGATCACGTTGTTGCCCAAGGTGATGGGAGGCAGCACGCAGGCAGAGTCGCCGGAGTGAATGCCGGCTTCTTCGATGTGCTCCATTATGCCGCCGAGATACATGTCCTTGCCGTCATAGAGGGCATCGACGTCGATCTCGACGGCGTCCTCGAGGAAGCGGTCAATCAGCACCGGATGATCGGGGGTGATTTCCGTGGCGTTCGCAATGTAGCGGGAGAGGTTGGGTTCGTCATAGACGATTTCCATCCCGCGGCCGCCCAGGACGTAGGACGGACGCACCAGCACCGGGTAGCCGATTTCGTCGGCGATCTTTTTGGCGTCTTCGAAGGAGACGGCGGTGCCGTTCTTCGGCGAGATCAGGCCCGCTTCGTCCAGCACCCGGCTGAAGGCACCACGGTGCTCGGCGAGGTCGATCGCTTCCGGAGACGTGCCGAGGATGGGGACACCGGCGTCGGCAAGCTGCTGCGCCAGTTTCAGCGGCGTCTGGCCACCGAGCTGGACGAAGACGCCCATGACTCCGCCAGTGCGTTCTTCTGCAGCGATGACTTCGAGGACGTCCTCGAGGGTCAGCGGCTCGAAGTACAGCCGTGTGGAGACGTCGTAGTCAGTGGAAACAGTCTCGGGGTTGCAGTTGACCATGACGGTCTCGTAGCCGGCCTTGCGCAATGCCATGGAGGCGTGGACGCAGGAGTAATCGAATTCGATTCCCTGGCCGATGCGGTTGGGGCCGGACCCGAGGATGAGGATGGACGGCTTGGAGTGCAGCGCCACCTCGTCCTCTTCGTCGTAGGAGGAGTAGTGGTACGGGGTGTAGGCGGCGAATTCAGCGGCACAGGTGTCCACGGTCTTGTAGACCGGGCGGATCCCGAGCGCCTGCCGGACGCCCCTGACTACGGCCTCTGAATTGTGGGTCAGGCTGCCGATCTGCTCATCGGAGAAACCGTGGCGCTTGGCCCGCTGGAGCATCTCCTGCGTCAGCGCGGTGGAAGTGCGGATCTCGCGGGAGATTTCGTTGAGCAATTGCAGCTGGTCCAGGAACCAGGGGTCGATCTTGGTGGCCTCGAAGAGTTCCTCGACACTCGCGCCGCCCAGCATGGCGCGCTGGACCTGGTGGAGGCGCTCCGTGGTGGGCCGCTTGGCCTTTTCGATGAGTTCCGGAACTTCCCATTCAGGGACCGAGCTGAAGTCCAGCTGCGAGCCCTTCTGCTCCAGGGACCTCAGGGCCTTCTGCAGCGCTTCAGTGAAGTTGCGGCCCATGGCCATGGCCTCGCCCACCGATTTCATGGTGGTGGTCAGCGTGGGGTCAGCGGCCGGGAACTTCTCGAAGGCGAACCGCGGGACCTTCACCACAACGTAGTCCAACGTCGGCTCGAAGGAAGCCGGAGTCTTCTGTGTGATGTCGTTGGGGATCTCGTCCAGGGTGTAACCGAGCGACAGCTTGGTGGCGATCTTTGCGATCGCGAAACCCGTCGCCTTGGAAGCCAGGGCGGAGGAACGGGAGACGCGGGGGTTCATTTCGATGACCACCACCCGGCCGGTGTCCGGCTCGATGGCGAACTGGATGTTGCAGCCACCGGTGTCCACGCCTACTTCCCGGATGACAGCGATGGAGATGTCGCGCAGCCGCTGGTATTCACGGTCGGTGAGGGTCAGCGCCGGGGCAACGGTGATGGAATCACCCGTGTGGACGCCGACCGGATCGAAGTTCTCGATGGAACAAACAACAACGACGTTGTCGTTCTTGTCCCGCATCATTTCGAGTTCGTATTCTTTCCACCCGAGGATGCTCTCTTCGAGCAGCACCTCACTGGTGGGGCTGTACTGCAGGCCCTGGCCGACGATCCGCAGCAGGTCGCCCTCGTTGTAGGCGAGCCCGGAACCGAGGCCTCCCATAGTGAAGGAGGGGCGGACCACCATCGGGTAGCCAAGGTCTTCCGCGGCCTTGAGTGCTTCGTCGATGGTGTGGATAATGTGGCTGCGTGCTGATTCGGCACCGCAGCGCTCCACAACGCCCTTGAATTTTTCGCGGTCTTCGCCGAGTTCGATGGCAGCGATGTTCGCACCAATGAGTTCGACGTTGTACTTCTCCAGTACACCGTTTTTGTCCAGGGCGATGGCGGTATTCAACGCCGTCTGGCCGCCAAGGGTTGGCAGGACCGCGTCAGGGCGTTCCTTCGCGATGATCTTCTCCACCACCTCGGGGGTGATGGGCTCGATATACGTGGCGTCGGCGAACTCGGGATCCGTCATGATGGTGGCGGGGTTGGAGTTGACCAGGATAACGCGCAGGCCCTCCTCCTTGAGGACACGCAGTGCCTGGGTGCCGGAGTAGTCGAATTCAGCGGCCTGGCCGATGACGATCGGGCCGGAACCGATGACCAGGACGCTCTTTAGGTCAGTTCTCTTGGGCATTACTTGTTGTCCTCAGTCTTGTTTTCGTTAACGTTCTGGGCGTTGGCAGCAGCGGCGTCTTCGGATCCCGCTGCCTCCGAACCTTCAGAGAGATTGGCCGTTTGGCCGTCCCGCTGGCCGGCCATCAGTTCAATGAAACGGTCGAACAGGTACGCGGCATCGTGCGGACCGGCGGCAGCCTCGGGGTGGTACTGAACCGAAAACGCCGGAATGTCCAGGCACGCAAGGCCCTCGACGACGTCGTCATTGAGGCTGACGTGGCTGACCTCAACACGCCCGTAACGCTCCTCGGGAGCCATGGTGGCTCCGTCCAGCGGTGCGTCGACGGCGAAGCCGTGGTTCTGCGACGTGATCTCGACCTTGCCGGTGCGGCGGTCCATCACCGGCTGGTTGATGCCGCGGTGGCCGTACCGGAGCTTGTAGGTGCCAAAGCCCAGGGCCCGGCCCAGGATCTGGTTGCCGAAGCAGATGCCGAAGTAGGGAAGCTTTTCGTCCAGGACCGAACGCAGCAGTTTGACCTGGTTGTCGGCTGTCGCGGGGTCGCCGGGGCCGTTAGACATAAAGAATCCGTCCGGGCTGACAGCGTTGACTTCCTCGATCGTGGCCGTGGCAGGCAAAACATGGACGCGTACGCCGCGTTCCGCGAACCGCTTGGGAGTCATGGCCTTGATGCCAAGGTCGATGGCGGCAATGCTGAAGAGCACGTCGCCTTCCCACCCGTGGTCCTTGGGCTCCACGACGTAGGCTTCCTCCACGCTGACTTCTTCAGCCAGCCGTGCTCCCTCCATGGGAGCACTTGCCAGCACCTGGTCCAGGAGCTCCTTGTCCGTGGCGGTGGCGGCGTCGCCGGAGAAGATGCCGGCGCGCATGGTCTTGTGTTCGCGCAGGTGGCGCGTGATGGCGCGGGTGTCCACGCCCTGGATGCCGACGATGCCCTGCTCGATCAGTTCCTCGTCAAGGCTCCGCTCAGAGCGCCAGTTCGAGGGACGGCGGGCGGCGTCGCGCACAATATAGCCAGCCACCCAGATCCGGCGGGACTCGGCGTCGTCGCTGTTCACACCCGTGTTGCCGATGTGCGGCGCGGTCTGCACCACCAGCTGGCGAGCGTACGACGGATCCGTGATTGTCTCCTGGTAGCCCGTCATGCCCGTGGCAAAGACCGCCTCGCCGAGCGCGGTACCCTGGGCGCCATAACTGCTGCCGCGGAAAATCCGTCCGTCCTCCAGTACCAGGGCGGCACCGGTGGCTTTCGAAATCGCTTCTGTTTCTGTCACTTCTGTTGCCGTCACGTCTTTACTTTCCACTATCGGCATCTGCCTGGGGGCCTGCCGGGATTAATTCTTGAAATGCCTTGAGAAGCGCTGTCTTATCTTCAGCGCGCCGGGTTCGGAACCCGGTGTCCAGTTCGTGGTCGCCCAACATCCAGCTGATGACGAGCAACCCGTCCTTTTCAACGAATTTGCCTGCCATCCCGTTGTCGAGCCGGATACCCGTGAGCTTGGCGGCGGGGATAAACAGCGGGCCTGCCCCGGCCCGCTCGAAGAGCGCGCCCTCAGGGTGCGCCTGCAGGACCGCGTTGGTTCGGATTCCCAGCCCGTGAACCGCGATACGGTCCAGCCAGTCGCCGGCCGTTGTGGTGGTTACGTACTGACCCTCGGCTTTGGTGATTGCGGCGTCCAGCCGGGCAGGGACGGCAGGCAAAGGTTCGACGTCGGCCTGGCGGCGACGGCGGTTCCGCCAGCCGATCCCGATCATCACGAAGATGACGGCCGCCACGGCGAGCATCCCGATTCCGGGCAGTATTTTGTCCATCAGAGGCCGCTCACTGGACCAGCGGCCTGAACCGGGTGCTGCACAGCGGCAGCGCGGTACGGGGTGTTCAGCTTGCCGTCGAGAACAGTGGGGTGGCCCTTGAAGAACGTTGCCACCACTTTGCCCGGCAGTTCCCTGCCGGCAAAAGGCGAATTGCGTCCCATAGTGGCCATAGCGGAGGGGTCAACCGTCCACCGCGCTGCGGGGTCCACCAGAATGATGTTCGCTGGTTCGCCTGTTTCGAGCGGGCGGCCCTGATCTGCCAGCCGTCCGATGACCGCCGGAGCCGTGGAGGTGACCCTGGCGAAATCGGACCACGACATCAGCCCCGTCTCGATCATGGTCTGTTGCACCACGGAGAGGGCAGTTTCCAGGCCGGTCATGCCCATGGCAGCCTGCGCCCATTCACATTCTTTGTGTTCGCTGGGGTGCGGAGCGTGGTCTGTACCCACGACGTCGATGGTGCCGTCGGCAAGTGCCGCGCGCAAGGCCTGGACGTCCGCGTCGGTGCGCAGCGGCGGGTTCACCTTGTACACCGGATCATAGCTACGGACCAGCTCGTCCGTCAGCAACAGGTGGTGCGGGGTGACTTCAGCCGTGACGTTGATCCCGCGGGCCTTCGCCCAGCGGATGATCTCAACAGACCCTGCCGTTGAAACGTGACAGACGTGGAGCCGGGATCCGACGTGCTGGGTCAGCAGCACATCGCGGGCAATAATGCTCTCCTCGGCAACGGCCGGCCAGCCTGCCAGTCCGAGGACTGCGGAGACGTCGCCTTCATTCATCTGGGCGCCCTCGGTAAGCCGGGGTTCCTGCGCGTGCTGGGCAACGACGCCGTCGAATGCTTTGACGTATTCCAGGGCCCGGCGCATCAGCACTGGATCATGGACGCAAAGGCCGTCGTCGGAGAACATCCGCACCTGCGCACGGGAATCAGCCATGGCGCCCAGCTCGGCGAGCTGCTCGCCGGCGAGTCCGACGGTAACGGCCCCTACGGGACGAACGTCCACCCAGCCCGCTGTCTGGCCAAGGCTATGCACCTGCTCTACCACTCCGGCCGTGTCTGCCACGGGCGTGCTGTTGGCCATGGCATGCACAGCGGTGAAGCCGCCCAAAGCCGCAGCCCGGGTTCCTGTTTCCACCGTTTCAGCATCCTCGCGGCCCGGTTCCCGCAGGTGCGTGTGAACATCCACCATGCCCGGCAGTGCCACCAGGCCATCGCCCTCAATGACAGTGGCGCCATCTGCGTTGATGTTGACACCCCGGTCCACGATGAAGCCGTCCCGGATGAGGAGGTCTTCCTTGGCACCATCGAGAATTGCGGCACCCCGGATGAGATATGCGCCGTTGTTGCTGACCATCAGTTGCTCTCCTTGCTCAAATTGGCGGCTGGTTCGCGGGTTTCCCCGGAGAGCAGCAAGTACAGGGCAGCCATCCGGACGGACACACCGTTGCGCACCTGTGAAAGTACGGTGGAACGGTGCGAATCGGCAGCGGCTGCGGAAATTTCGAGTCCCCGGTTCATGGGACCCGGGTGCATGATGATGGTGTCCTTGAGCCCTATACGGTCAAGCGTACGGAGCCTGTTGTCGTCGAATCCCCACCGGCGGGAGTATTCCCGGGTTGAAGGGAAGAATGAGGCATTCATCCGCTCGCCCTGGACACGCAGCATCATGACCGCGTCGACGCCTTTCTCAAGGGTCTCATCGAGGTCATAGCTCACGCTGCAGGGCCATTGCTCGACGCCGATGGGCAGCAGGGTGGGGGGCGCCACGAGGGTGACCTGCGCTCCCAGCGTGCGGAGGAGCCATACATTCGACCGCGCGACTCTGGAGTGCAGGACATCGCCGGCAATGGCGACGCGCATGCCCTTCAGGTCAGCCCCCGTTGAAGGGAGTCCGCCGAGTTTGGCCCAGTGCCGGCGCATGGTGAACGCGTCCAGGAGTGCTTGGGTGGGGTGCTCGTGGGTACCGTCGCCCGCGTTGATCACCGCGGCGTCAATCCAGTCCGTCGCGGCCAGGCGGTGCGGTGCGCCGGAGGCCCAGTGACGGATGACGACGGCGTCGGCCCCCATTGCAGCCAGGGTCTGCGCCGTGTCCTTCAGTGACTCGCCCTTGGACACCGATGATCCCTTGGCTGCGAAGTTGATGACGTCCGCGGAGAGCCTCTTGGCTGCGGCCTCAAAGGAAATCCGGGTACGTGTGGAGTCTTCGAAGAACAGATTCACCACGGTGCGGCCACGGAGCGCCGGGAGCTTTTTTACTTCCCGCTCTCCTACGGCGGCCATCTCTTCGGCAGTGTCCAGAATGCGTTTTGCGTTATGCAGGCTGAGATCCTCAGTGGACAGGAGATGCCTCATGCGCCTGCCTCAATAACGACCTCGTTGATGGGTTCGCCATCCCGGGAATCAGTTTCTTCGAGCCGGACGCGGACTTTCTCGGCAGACGAGGTGGGCAGATTCTTGCCCACGTGATCGGCCCGGATGGGCAGTTCCCGGTGTCCGCGGTCGATGAGGACCGCAAGCCGGACAATCCTGGGGCGGCCAAGATCGATGATGGCGTCCAGGGCTGCACGGATGGTGCGTCCTGAGTAGAGGACGTCATCTATGAGCACAACAACCTTGTTGTCGATTCCCGTGAGCGGAAGCTGAGTGGGATATGGCGGCCGGGTGGGCTGATGCGAAAGATCGTCCCGGAACATAGTGACGTCAAGTTGGCCAACGATGGCGGCAGGATCGACGTCGGGATCTGCGGCGGCAATTTTCTGCGCCAGCCGGACCGCGAGTGGATAACCCCGCCGCGGGATGCCAAGAAGCACCAGATCCCGGGAGCCTTTGTTGGACTCGAGGATCTCATGGGCGATACGAGTGAGTGCACGGTCAATGTCCGCCTGGTTGAGTACAACCCTGGCGGGCACGGGTGCCTGTGTGACAGAAGCCAACGCTCGTCTCCCCTTTCCCCGCCTCACGGGACGGAATTAAAAAAGGAACATTTGCCCTCCAAAATTACCACACCGGCTGCCGGCACCTTGCCCGTCAGGCAGTGTCCCTCCCCACAGCCCAAGCGCCTTCCGGGTCATTCGACGCCTGCAGTTACCGTCTCTGCGACTGGCTGTCTGCGCATCGTCCCTGGAGCCCCTAGGCTTTTAGGCATGACCAGCAATCAGCCGTGGCAGGATCCCTCCGGCCAAAATCCCCATGCGCAGCAGGTTCCCTTCAGGGCAGAAACGAACCCGACGTGGATGGGAAGGGTCCAGCCGCAGAACTATCGGCAGGCCCCGGCCAACCCTGCTGGAGCCTTCAGCCCGGTCATTCCGCCAGCGTTGCCGGTGGAGTCCCGGCGCCGTGCCTCTGCCGGGGTCCTGGGAGTCGTGCTGGCGTGTGCGGCTGTGGCCTTCATGGGCCTGTTCCTGGTCCTCCCCTTCCTGGTGGGCAACACCGGAATTGCAGGTTTTGTGATTGGGCTTGTGGCTTCGCTGATTCCCTTGGGCGCCGTCCTGCTGGCAGTCGCTGTCATAGACCGCTGGGAACCTGAGCCCAAGCGGCTGCTTATTTTCGCGTTTATGTGGGGCGCGATTGGCTCAATTTCCGTCACCCTGCTCATCCAGCCCTATTTCCCGCTGATTGCGCCTCCACCCGCGGGAATGGACTTTCTGACATTCGCGACGACAGTCAGGGCCCCTGTGGTGGAGGAGTTTGCGAAATCCCTCGGGCTGCTCCTGCTCCTCTTGCTGGCCCGGAAGCATTTTGATGGTCCCGTGGACGGCATCGTGTTCGCCTTCACCATTGCCGGCGGCTTCGCTTTCACTGAAAACATCCTCTACTTTGGCCGGGCCATTGCTGAGTCCAGCGACCCCGGCAGCGACCTCGCCCGCGTATTCTTCCTCCGCGGCGTGATGTCTCCCTTTGCCCACGCGATTTTCACGGGTGCTACCGGCCTCATCATGGGACTCGCTGCCCGCCGCTGGCACCATGGACTGTCCGTCCTGGGCTTCGTCGTTGGGCTCATCCCGGCGATGATCCTGCACAGTCAGTGGAACAGCATGGGGCAGAACTTCCTCGCGCAGTACGTCTTCGTACAAGTGCCCATCTTCGTGTTGGCCATCGTCGTCGTGATCCTGCTGAGGGTTGCCGAGAACCGACTGACGCGGCAGCGCCTGCTGGAGTATGCGGCCGCTGGATGGTTCACGCCCCCTGAGGTGGCCATGCTGGCGACGGCAAGCGGACGCCGGTCAGCCATCCGCTGGGCGAAGAGTTTTGGTCGTGGGCACCAGATGAAGGCCTTCCTCCGGGCTGCCACGCAATTGGCATTCACGCGCCAGCGGATCCTCAGCGGGCGTGACGTCCAGGGTCACCAGCATGATGAGCAACGTCAGTTGCGCGACATCGTCGCCTTGCGGGCTGCAGCCGCGGGCTGAGTTTCCGCATCAGTCGATGCATCAAGCGGGCAACTACTGCATGAAGCGTGCCACGTACCACCGCTGCCACGGCGTCTCGACGGCTCGGTGATCGTAGTGCCTCCGCACGTAAGCGACCGCGTCTTCCGGCTGCACCCCGTCCAGGACTGCGAGGCAGGCAAGGGCGGTCCCGGTTCTTCCCCGCCCTCCCGGGCAGCCGATCTCAACGCGGATCGTGGCTGCCTCGGCCCAGACGTCCTCAAGGGAGCGGCGGGCGGCGCGCTTATCAGCGGGCAACCCGAAATCCCGCCATCGCAGCCATCGAGTGGTCCAAGGCATCGGCGCTGGTTCCTTACCCATGAGGTAGAGGCCCAGCTGGGGAAGCTGTCCGTCCGGCAACTGCGCCCGTAGGGAACGGCCCCTGATGGAGCGTCCGCTCGGCAGCGTCAGGACGCCTGGGGCTTGCGGGTCCCATGGCTCGAACATCACTCCATCGTAGAACAGCGCCGAGGCCTGATCAGATTGAAAAGAGCTGACGGGAATCCTTGTGCCCACATACCGTGGACCTACATTTGAAGGAGGGGATCACTCGCAAGGGGAAGGGTACGGGTCATGGAGGACGTTCTTGTTACCGGCGGTTCCGGCCATCTGGGCTCGGAGGTTGTACGGCTGCTCCTGGAACGGGGCGATAAAGTGCGGGTATTGTCCCGAAGCCAGCGGACCAACCCGGACGTGATGAACATCCGGGGCGACCTCGCCACCGGTCAGGGTATACGGGAGGCAGTCTCAGGGGTGCGCACGATCGTTCATGCCGCAACCATGTCGCCGGCAGCACAAAGGGGCCGTTTCCTGCCGATCGACTTCGTGCGGAGTCCCGGGGACGTAGACGTGGAGGGGACACGCCGCCTCCTCCATGAGGCAAAGAGCGCCGGTGTTGAACACTTCCTGCTCATCTCGATCGTCGGCGTCCAGGAGTCCAGGATTCCCTATCTCCGGAGGAAAGCGCAGGCCGAGAACCTGGTTAAGAGCTCGCCCCCTCCCCTGGTCGATCCTTGCAGCGACCCCGTTCTACTGGCTCCTGGAGCGGCTCCACGACCAGATGGCGAAAAAGCGCCACGTGGGGAAGAAACGCCTCTGGCCGGTCGCCTCTGGCCTGACCATGCAGCCCGGGGATTCAGCCGAGTTCGCTCGCTACGTCGTTGAGACTGTGGCGGCGGGGCCCAGTCAAGATTGGCCGTGCTTCGCCGGGCCGGAGGTACTGACCCAAGGGGAAATTGCCCGCCAATATCAGGCCGCGCGCAATATCGAGTGCAGGACCGTTGAGTTTCCGCTACCCGCCATGGCTGTCCGGGCGGGCGGACCCCAGACCTGTCCCCAAGGCCGTCTCGGCTCCACGACCTGGGCGGAGTGGCTCGCCCGGCATTAGAGACAGAAAAGCCCCGGCCAGGGTTTGAACTTCTCAGTTACCTGGTCGGGGCTATCCGGGATGTGCAGCGGGCTAAGCCAGGAGAGAAGGCTTTAGCTGCTGCAGCCGGCCCAGAAGGCCGTTAATAAACGACGGCGATTCGTCCGTCGAAAGCGTCTTAGCCAACGCCACCGCTTCGCTTACAGCAACGCCGTCGGGGACGTCGTCGTTGTAGAGCAGCTCCCACGTGCCGATCCGCAGAATGATCCGGTCCACCGAGGGCATCCGCTCGAGGGTCCAGCCCTGGGAATAAGTTTCCAGGAACTCATCGATGGCGCTCTGGTGTGAAACCACACCCTCAACGATTTCCAGCGTGTAGGGATTGATGATCTGGTCAGTCTTTTCGCGTCGTGACCTCAGGACGTCAAACGCTGAAACGGAACGCTGCTCCGCCTCGAAAAGTACATCAAGAGCCCTGTTCCGGGCTTTACCGCGTGCACTCACTAGTCGTTGACCCGGCCAAGGTAGCTACCGTCACGGGTGTCGACCTTGACCTTGGTGTTGTTCTCCACGAAGAGCGGAACCTGGATCTCGTAGCCGGTCTCCAGGGTGGCCGGCTTGGTTCCGGCTGAGGAGCGGTCGCCCTGCAGGCCCGGCTCCGTGTAGGTGATTTCAAGAACAACGCTCGGGGGAAGCTCAATGTAGAGCGGGGTGCCTTCGTGGATGGCGATGTTCACCATCTGGTTTTCCAGCATGAAGTTGGTGGCGTCCCCCACGGTGGCACCCGTTACGGTGATCTGGTCGTAGTCCTGTGTGTCCATGAACACAAAGTCAGCGCCGTCCTGGTACAGGTACTGGTAGTCCCTACGGTCCACTGTGGCTGTTTCGATCTTAAGCCCGGCGTTGAAGGTCTTGTCCACAACCTTGCCGGACATAACGTTCCGCATCTTGGTGCGGACGAACGCGCCGCCCTTGCCGGGCTTTACGTGCTGGAACTCGATGATGTTCCAGAGCTGGCCCTCCAGCTTCAGGACGGTACCGTTCTTGATGTCGTTAGTGGTTGCCACTGATTTCCTCTGGTTTCTCTGTGACTGGTTCTGGCTGCCAGCCGCTTATGCCAGGCAGGCACGCCAAAACGGCCCGCCAGCGCGTATTTATCAAAAATCCAAAGACCATTCTACCGGTACAGCGGACCCGCCGGGTTCTGGCGCCTTAACAGGCCATATCCAGGACGTCCCGTGCCCGCTGCAACGCCACTGTGGAGCTGTAGATCAGCGCAGCGTCCGCCGCTTCCGCGACGCGAAGGTCCAAGGCCTTGGCGAAGGCGTCCACGGCCGATGCGGTGTTACCCGCTGCGTAATAGGCGCGCCCCAGATGCTGCAGCAGGACGGCTTCCCGCGGGGTGCCTTGCACCTCCGCCAGCAACTGCTTATACAGCTGAATGGATCGGTCGAACCGGTTTGAAACGCGTAGTACCTCGGCCTCGAAAGTCCGCAGGCGGAAGGATTCCGGATCCTTGTAGCGTGCTTCGGCCAGTAACTCGGCAGCATCAGCGGGGTGGCCCTGCGCGAGCAGCACGAAGATCCTGTCGGAAGGGTCCGTGGATGCAGCCAATGCTGTTTGGCAAAGTTCCTCGTCGACGATGTGGGGAGTCAGGGTGTCCGGGTTGATTTTGATCCCGGGAAAACCTGCATCGGGCCACTCGCTGGTTCCTCCAGTTACCGAATACATCAGGAGGCAATCTCCTGGTAGGCGGCAAAGAGCAGGGAGGTGTCAGGGACCTCAAGTATTCCTGGACGCCCGACGCCGTCGAGCACCACAAAGCGCAAGAGGTCACCGCGGGATTTCTTGTCCCGGCGCATGCCGTCCAGAAGCCCTTGCCACCGGTCCCGGCGGTACGTCACAGGCAGGCCAAGCGTCTCAAGGATGCTGCGGTGCCTGTCGGCATCCGCGTCGCTGAGCCGCCCGACGCTGCGGGACAGTTCGGCGGCGAACATCATTCCCACAGATACGGCCGCGCCGTGCCGCCAGGAGTACCTCTCCACGAGTTCAATGGCGTGGCCGAGGGTGTGTCCGTAATTGAGGAACTCCCTGGACCCGGATTCCTTGAGGTCCTCTGACACGACTTTCGCTTTGACTGTGATTGCCCGCTCGATGAGTTCACGGAGCACTGCCGACTCCGGATCAGTGACCGCCTCCGGGTCCTTCTCCACCAGGTCAAGGATGGTTGGGTCTGCAATGAACCCGCACTTGATGACCTCGGCCATCCCGGAAATCATCTCGTTCCGGGGAAGGGTGCTCAGCGTATCAAGGTCCACCAGGACGGCGGCTGGCGGATGGAAGGCTCCCACCAGGTTCTTTCCCTCAGCGGTGTTGATGCCCGTCTTACCACCCACAGAGGCATCCACCATGCCGAGGAGGCTTGTGGGCATGTGTACAACCTTCACGCCGCGCAGCCAGGTTGCTGCAACGAATCCGGCAAGATCGGTCACGGCTCCCCCACCAACGGCAACGATGGCATCGGAACGGGTGAAATCGTTCTGTCCCAGGACCTGCCAGCAGAAAGCGGCAACCTGGATGTGCTTGCCTTCTTCGGCATCCGGAATTTCAGCGGTGAGAGAGGTAAATCCGGCAGCAGCCAGCTCATCACGCACGGTGTCGCCAGTCAGCCTAAGAGCGCGCGGATGGATCACAAGGACCCTCTTCACCCGCTCCCCCAGCACCGCGGGGAGTTGACCCAGCAGGCCACGGCCCACAACGACGTCGTAATTCTCCCCGGCGGACTGGCCGGTGACTTTGATGACGGTTGATTCGTTACTCACTGCTCAACTTCCTCTTTCAAGGCTACGTTTTCGGGTACAGCGGGTGCCGCGGCCGTTTCCTTCGCGATTGCTGCCGCCCCTTCGGGCAACTCGCGCAATGCTTCCTCCAGCTGCCGCCCCAGCTCTGAAACAGAACCGTGCCGCACGTCAAAGACCAGATCAGCGAGACGTTCGTACACCGGGCGCCGGGTAGTAAAAAGGTCCATCCAACGGCTCATCGGGTCGCCGGCCAGAAGCGGGCGGCCGGAGTTCCTGGCGATACGTTCCGAAACCGTTTCCGGATCACATTCCAGGTACACCACCGTGCAACGGGCCAACAGCTGCTGGGTGCCGGAATCCAGCACCGCTCCCCCGCCCAGTGAGATAACAGTGGGGGTCGCGATGGCATCCTCGATCACCCTGGCTACCGTTCGGGCTTCAATCTCCCGAAAGGCGTGCTCGCCGCGGCCAGCGAAAATATCCGCGATGGAGCCATGATTTTCAACAATCAGGGCGTCCGTGTCGACGAACGGCGCACGCAGCTGCTTGGCGAGCTGTTGGCCGATGGCTGTCTTGCCAACAGCCATCGGTCCGATCAACGCAATGGGCCCGGGAATACTCAACCGGGCTCCCTTACCGACCGGCACTACTGGCCGATCGTGTCCAGGGCCGCCGGGATGCTGTCCAGGTAACCCTTGATGTTGCGTGCAGTTTCAGCCACTGAGTCTCCGCCGAACTTTTCCGCGACGGCCTCCGCGAGCACCAGGGCCACCATGGCTTCAGCGACCACCCCGGCAGCCGGAACAGCGCAGACGTCAGAACGCTGGTGGTGGGCCTTCGCCGCCTCGCCGGTGCTGACGTCAATTGTCTTGAGGGCACGCGGCACAGTGGCAATCGGTTTCATTGCGGCACGGACCCGGAGCACATCGCCGATGCTCATGCCGCCCTCGATCCCGCCTGCGCGATTGCTTGTGCGGATGATTTTTCCGTTGGTGTCCCGGACAATTTCATCGTGGGCGGCCGAACCCCGGCGCGCCGCGGTCAGGAAACCGTCTCCAACTTCTACGCCCTTAATTGCCTGGATGCCCATGAGAGCCGCCGCGAGGCGGGAATCAAGGCGACGGTCCCAGTGGACGTAGCTGCCCAGTCCCGGCGGCAGCCCGTAGGCGAGAACTTCGACGACGCCCCCGAGGGTTTCGCCTTCCTTGTGGGCAGCATCCACTTCGGCCACCATGGCGTCGGAGGTTTCGCGGTCAAAGCAGCGAAGAGGGTCCGCATCGAGTGCAACAACATTAGCCGGAAGCGGCAAAGGCCTGCCTTCGGGAACTGAGACGCTGGCGATGGCAACAGTGTGGCTGACAAGTTCAATGCCGAGTTGCTTGAGGTATTGCGAGGCGACAGTGCCGAGGGCAACACGAGTTGCTGTTTCGCGGGCGCTGGCGCGCTCCAGAACCGGGCGGGCCTCATCGAAGCCGTACTTCTGCATGCCGGTAAAGTCGGCGTGGCCAGGGCGCGGCCTGGTCAACGGGGCATTGCGGGCCTGGTCAGCCAGCAGTTCGGCGTCGACGGGATCAGCCGACATGATCTGTTCCCACTTGGGCCACTCGGTGTTTCCGACCTGGACGGCGACGGGCCCTCCCTGGGTCAGACCGTGCCGGACTCCACCGAGGATCGTCACCGCATCCTGCTCGAACTTCATCCGGGCACCCCGGCCATAACCGAGGCGGCGGCGTGCCAAGGAGTCGGCGATCTGACCGCTTGTGAGTTCAACACCTGCGGGAACGCCTTCGATAATTCCGACCAAGGCCGGACCATGGGATTCACCGGCAGTCAACCAACGCAACATATCTTCCATCCTGCCACGTATGGCGGTTACAACACCCGTCGGGGTGCCCCGACTGAGTCACACATCACATCTATGACTTTCTCATTGACATCGGCGCCGCGACCGGTGAAGAGCCGCACTTGTTCGGCCGCCTGATAGATCAACATCTCAAGTCCAGGGACCACCCGGCCCCCCGCGTTCTGCCACGCTGCGGCAATCCGGCTCGGCCACGGATCGTACGCGGCGTCCAGCAGGACGCCGTCGGCCGAGAGCCCGCCTGCGCTTAGCTCATCAGCCAAAGCATCGGCGCCACGGGGCGGCAAAGTAGAAATCACGACGTCGGCCGCGGCCACAGCGGACCCGGCCTCCGAAAAGGGAAGCACCCGGATCTCCAGGCCAACGCCCGCTGAGGCTGCCTTGACCTCAGCCCCACGGTTCACGTCACGGATAAAGACATCAGCTGAGGCAGCACCGAGGTCTTTCAAAGCCGCGACGGCGGCGGCAGCTGTCCCGCCCCCGCCCAGGATCACTGCAGACGGCGCCGGGGGGCTGCCGGCATGACGGACCGCATTGACGATGCCGGCGACGTCTGTGTTGTAGCCGATTCTGCGGACAACTGGCCCGTCAGCTTCGAACACCACGGTGTTCACCACCCTGAGGATCTGCGCGATTCCACGAACCTCATCCACTTCGTGCAGCATGGCTGATTTCAGCGGCATGGTCACGGAAAGACCCCGCCAGTCCGGTTCGGAACGAAGGGCGGACATGAACGCTGGAAGTGCATCTTCGGTGACATCAATAGCTGAATACGAGATGTCCTCGCCCAGCAGGGCGTACGCCGCGCGGTGGAGCGCCGGGGACTTGGAGTGCGAAATCGGGTGTCCCAGTACTGCAGCCAGGTGGCTCATACGCAGCGGCCCGCATTGGCAGCACACCATTCGTTGTACTCCTCGACGTAGACACTGTGCTCGGCCAGGGTCTTCGAGAACTTGGTTTCCTTGGTGTCCAGATTAATGGTCACCCAGTACAGATAGTCGTTCGTCTTGGGTTTGGCAGCAGCGTCAATGGCGGTTTTTCCGGGTGAACCGATTGGCCCCACCGGCAATCCGACGTTGGCGTAAGTGTTGTAAAGATTCGACTTGTCAGCCTTCTGCTCTTCACTGATGTGGAAGCTTTTGATGCCCAGTCCGTAGGTGACAGTCGCGTCGGACTGAATCAGCCCGTTGGTCTCTGTATTGTTCGGCTTCAGACGGTTGTAGATAGCACCTGCGACGTCTCCATACTCGGCCTGCCCGCCTTCAGCCTGGACAATGCTCGCTACGGTTACGACGTCGTACTGCTTGTCGGGATCCGTGACGCCCTGCGCCTTCAGCTCGTCGGTTGTAGTGGAGACAAGCTTCTGCACTATGTCCTTGGCGGCCGTGCCAAGCGGGAAGCGGTATTCGCCGGGGGCAAGGAAGCCTTCAAGATTCTTTGCCTTGGCGCTGACGCCGAATTGGGCGGGGGAATCGCTAAGTGCCTTCAGTTCAGGCTCAGGTATTCCGGATCCCTTGGCAATGGCGGAAAGTGATTCATTAACCCGAAGTCCGGCACTCAGGGCGAAGTACATCACCTTGCCTTGTTCCTTGCCCACCAGGATAGCCACCGCATCGGTGTTCTTCATTTGCTGGCGGAAGACGAAGTCGCCCGGGCTGAGGGTCCCGCCGTCGGCCTCAAAGGCTGACGCGAAAGTGTCTGCGTTGGCAACGACTTTCTCGCTTTCGAGCCTCGTGGCTACGGACCGTACACCCTCTCCAGGCTGCACCGTGACGCTTACCTGGCCGGTACCCGGCCCGGGGTAGTCCGCTACCTTGTCCATTCCCAGCAACGGTTTCAGGAACTGAGCGCCGACCACTAACGCGGTAACGAAGACGGCAAGCGTGAGCAGCAAGGCGAGAAAGCGACGGCGTCTGCGGACTTTCTTTGACGGGCCCTTCTTCACGATCGGGGCGTCAGCGAACAGCGGGTGACCATGCCCGTCCAAGTGATGGGCATGCTCATGCTCGTCCAGCACGTGACTGTGCTGGTCCAGATGGTGGACCACGTCATCCACGTGATGCCCGTGCCCATCCAATCCCTCGCTGTGGACATGGTGTGTATCGGCCTCAAGATGGTCGTCGAACTCGTGATATCCGTGATCACCATGATCAGCCAAGGGCTCCGGCAAGTGCGTGGAGTGAGATCCATTGTGTGTTGCCGGCAACTCTCCCACGGTCACCAGCTCATGCCGCTCCTCGTGGGGAAGGGGCTCCTGGTACACCGGCTCCTGGAAGACAGGCTCCTCGTGGTGCACCGGCTCGTGGTGCACCGGAACCTGGAAGACGGGCTCCTCGTGGTGCACCGGCACCGGCTCCGGGAACACGGGTTCCGGGTGGTAGGTGGGCTCGTCCTGGACGGATGGCGGCTCAGGTGGCGCTGCGGGAACCTGCGGACTCTCTACAGGAGGAGCCGGCACTTCGGGTAAGGGTCTGCTGGGAGGATCTTCAACGTACGCCTGAGGCGGCACGGCGTCCTGGCTCTGTGTTGCCAGCAGCTTCTCGCGGGCTCGCAGTTCCTTGCGGGTCAGGGGGCGTCCGAGGTCACTGAAAGCATCACCTGAGGACTCGTCACGATCGACCGGGCTCACTGTAGCCTTCCATGTTCTGAAGCTTGCTCGTTTTCTCCAGGAACTGTCCTCGCAGCGTCCCCCGCTGTGGTGTCCCCGGATTGCCCCGCACGGGAAACCGCATAAACGCGGCTTCCAACGTCCGTTCCCCTGGCCTTTTGCATATCAATTGCGTGCTGCAGAATACCTGCCGCCGCAACCTGATCAACCACTTTACGGTGGTTACGGCTGCTCATGCCAGCCGCGTGAAGGTTGCGGTGTGCCGTCACCGTGCTGAGTCGCTCGTCAATAAGGCGCACCGGGACCTCGAATCCGGCGTGTTCCAGAGCCTCCACCAGGAGTCCTGCATAGTCCTCTGCCATACGCGCAGAGGCATGTTCCTCCCCCTTGAGCGTCCGGGGCAAGCCAACGAAAATCTCCACTGCCCCCAATTCTGCAGCGAGACCGGCGAGGATCCTCACGTCGATGTTCTTCTTGGCATTCCGTTCCAGTGTCCTTAGCGGTGTAGCCAGGATCCCGTCGCGGTCGCAGACAGCGACGCCGACACGAACCGTGCCGACGTCCACCCCCAGCTTGATGCCCCGGGGGTAATCGCCGCCTGCTGCTTCCTGATTCATTGGCAGCTGCTACCGCCTTGAAATGGCGTCCACGACGGCGGTCAGTGCGGCCTGGACCTTACCGGCGTCAGTGCCGCCGCCCTGGGCTACGTCGTCCTTGCCGCCACCGCCGCCGCCGAGGATTCCTGCAGCGAGGCGTACCAGGGCTCCAGCCTTGATTCCGGCCTCGCGGGCTGCCTCATTGGTGGCGATCAGAATGATGGGGCGCTCGTTGCTGACGCCGGCAACTGCGACAGCCGAAGCTGCAGAACCGAGGCGGGTGCGCAGGTCGAGTGCCAGGCCCCGGAGATCGTCGGCGCCACTGACCTGGCCGGCGTCGTGGGCGATAACGTTGATTCCTGCCGCATCCTGGGCCGTTCCGACGAGCTGTGCAGCCGCCGCCGTCAATTGCCCCTTGCGGAGCTTCTCAAGCTCTTTCTCAGCGGCCTTAAGCTTGGCCAGCGTGCTCGCGATACGGTCCGTCAGCAACCCGGACGGGACCTTGAGCATTTCGGTCAGCTCGGTCACGAGGGCGCGCTCCGCGGCGAGGTGCCGGAAAGCTTCCATGCCGACAAAGGCTTCAACGCGCCGGTTTCCTGAACCCACCGACTGCTCGCCCAGCAATGACAGGCTGCCGATGAGAGAGGTGTTGGGAACATGGGTTCCGCCACAAAGCTCACGGGACCAGGCGCCGTCGATCTCCACAACACGGACTTCACTGCCGTAGTTCTCGCCGAAGAGCGCCATGGCGCCCAATGCTTTGGCCTCTGCCAGCGGCATGACCTTTGTCTCCACCTGGAAGTTGTTCCGGATGGCGATGTTTGAGACTTCCTCGATCTCGGAGCGCGTGGCTGTGCTGAGGCCTTCGCCCCAGGCAAAGTCAAAGCGGAGGTAGCCAGCCTTGTTGTAGGAACCACGCTGGACGGCTTGCGGGCCGAGAATCTGGTGCAGTGCTGCATGGACAATGTGCGTTCCGGTGTGAGCCTGCTCCGCCGCATGGCGCCGCTCCCGGTCCACAGCCGCACGGACGAGGGCGTCTGAGCTGATTTCCCCTTCACGCACGATGGCCTTGTGCACGCTGAGCCCCTTGAGGGGACGCTGGACATCCAGCACCTCGACGACGAATCCGTCACCCGTGATAAGTCCGGTATCGGCAGCCTGGCCGCCGGCCTCAGCATAGAAGGGCGTCTCGCCCAGCACGAGTTCGATCTCGTCGCCGGTAGAGGCCTGCGAAACCTTGGCACCGTTGGAGAGGATGCCCCGGACCCGGGACTCCCCGTCGAGTTCGGTGTAACCGGTGAAGACGGTCTCGCCTTGCGCCAGCAACTCCTGGAAGGCGCTGAGGTCGGCGTGGCCGCCCTTCTTGCCCTTGGCGTCGGCCTGGGCCCGCTGGCGCTGCTCGAGCATGAGCTTGCGGAACTCCGGCTCATCAACCTTCAGGCCGGCCTCTTCTGCCATCTCAAGGGTGAGGTCGATCGGGAAACCGTACGTGTCGTGGAGGGCGAAGGCATCGGCCCCGGACAACGGACGTCCCGCGGCCTTGGAATCCTTGACAGCGTCCTCCAGTCGGGCCGTGCCGGAGGCGATGGTACGCAGGAACGCCTTCTCTTCGGCGTAGGCAATCCGGCTGATCCGGTCGAAGTCTGTCTCCACGATCGGGTAGACGCCCTTCATGGCGTCACGCGATTCCGGCAGCAGGTCAGGCAGGCAGGCTTTTTCGACACCGAGCAGCCTCATGGAGCGGACGGCACGGCGGATCAGGCGGCGCAGAACGTAGCCCCGCCCCTCGTTGGAAGGGGTGACGCCGTCGGCAATCAGCATCAGGGCCGACCTGATGTGGTCGCCCACTACCCGCATCCGGACGTCATCGGTGTGGTGAGGATCCTCCGGCGTCTCCGCGGAGGTGTATTCCTTACCGGAGAGTTGGGCGGCCTTGTCGATGACCGGACGGACCTGATCCGTCTCGTACATGTTCTCGACACCCTGCAGGATCATGGCGAGGCGTTCCATGCCGAGGCCGGTATCTATGTTCTTCTTGGGAAGTTCGCCCACGATGTCGAAGTCGTCCTTGGAGCGGACATTGTCGATCTGGTACTGCATGAACACAAGGTTCCAGATTTCCACATAGCGGTTTTCGTCGGCGATGGGTCCGCCTTCGACGCCATAGGCAGGCCCGCGGTCGTAGTAGATCTCCGAGCAGGGACCGGCGGGGCCGGGCTGGCCCGTGTGCCAGTAGTTGTCAGCCTTGCCCATCCGCTGGATGCGGCTGGCCGGGACTCCGGTGTTCTTCAGCCACAGGTCCTTAGCCTCATCGTCCTCTTCGTAGACCGTCACCCACAGCAGTTCCGGGGGAAGTCCATACCCGCCGTCGTCCAGGCTTGTGGTCAGCAGTTCCCAGGCGAACTTGATGGCGTCTTCCTTGAAGTAGTCGCCGAAGGAGAAGTTACCGCACATCTGGAAGAACGTCCCGTGGCGGGCGGTCTTGCCCACTTCCTCTATGTCGCCAGTACGGATGCATTTCTGCACACTCGTGGCACGGGCGAAGGGGGCTTCTTCTCGCGCTGTCAGATAGGGAATGAACGGCACCATGCCTGCGACTGTAAACAGCAGGGAGGGGTCGCTGGAGACCAGGGATGCGGAGGGAACTGCTGTGTGGCCTTTGCTGACAAAAAAGTCCACCCAGCGCTTTGTGATCTCCTGCGACTTCATGAGTTTTCTACGTACCCTTCTTGCTTCACTGCATTTTGGTTCGCGTGACCGCTTGATCCGCGCAGCTGCCCCATAACGGGACGGCCGATATCTGGTTTTTGGGCTGGCACCGGCCAGCGCCATCCGGCGCTGCCTAGCGCCGGACGATGTCTTCCACTTCGATTCCCAGCGCTGAACGGAGCTCGGATTCGCGTTCCTGCATTCCGCCACGGACGGCGTCCGCAAAGTCGTACAGCCCGTCGGTGAGACGGCCCACCGCCCGGTTGAGCCCTTCGGGCCCCAGGGCGGACTGTGCTTCCGTCACCTTACGGAATGCGATGACACCGATGGCAACTCCAATGCCCATCCAGATAATTCTCTTCATTTTATGTTCTCCGGCTGGATTCAGCGGCTGCGACGGCCGGTTGCGGGCTTCTTGCGGGCAGACAGGGCCGTGCGAACGCCGTAGCTGAACGCAGCAACCTTAATGAGCGGAGATCCGACCGTGGCGGCCACGAGGGAGGAAAGCGCGGAGATGTTCGCCGAGGCGTCGGAGACGTTGGACGAGATACCGTCCACCTTCTTCAGCTGCTGGTTGGTGGTGGAGACGGTCGCAGTGACTTCGTCCATCAGCGGAGTGGCGCCATCGCTGATGGAACGGATGGACGTGCGGACTTCATCGAGCACCCGGCCAAGCTTGAAAATGGGCACAGCGAGCAACAGCACCAGGACTGCAAACACTCCGGCCGCGATCAGGCCGGCAATATCGCCACCAGACATAGACGTTCATCTCCTTCAATACTGTGAATGCTGCGGTACTTCCGAGGCATTGCTGCCGCACTTCCCACGATCTCCTGAGGAGCTCAGGACCTGTGGAACGAAGCTGGCCGCAACCGCGGAACTCCCTCAAGTACCTTACATACAAAGAAGCCCGCGGCGCTTGCCACGGGCTTCTTTGGGTACGCTGCCGAAAATTTAGCGTGCGTAGAATTCGACGACGAGCTGCTCTTCGCAGGTTACGGGAACCTCAGAGCGCTTCGGGCGGCGAACCAGGCGTGCCTGGAGTGCGTCCAGCTTGACGTCCAGGTAAGCCGGGACGATGGGCAGGACGTCGCGGTGGGCGCCGGCTGCTGCAACCTGGAACGGAGGCATGGTCTCGCTGCGGCTGTGAACGTGGACCAGCTGGCCCTCGGCGACGCGGAAAGACGGGCGGTCAACGCGGATTCCGTCAACCAGGATGTGACGGTGGACAACCAGCTGGCGGGCCTGGGCGATGGTGCGGGCAAAGCCAGCACGCAGCACGACGGCATCCAGGCGCATTTCGAGCAGTTCGATGAGGTTTTCACCGGTCAGGCCCTTGGTGCGGCGTGCTTCTTCGAAGGCACGGGTCATCTGTGCTTCACGGATGCCGTACTGGGCGCGCAGACGCTGCTTTTCGCGCAGCCGTACGGCGTAGTCGGAGTCCTGCTTCTTGCGGGCACGGCCATGCTCACCGGGGCCGTACGGGCGGCGCTCCATGTACTTGGCGGCCTTGGGGGTCAGAGCGATGCCGAGTGCACGCGAGAGGCGTGCGGTACGGCGAGCACGAGTGTTGTTAGCCACTTGTGTCCTTCCAATATCTGCGGTGTGTCAGTGTTACTGGCCTCCACGATGGAGAGCATCGGCCAACCGCTGCCTTTTGCTACTGGGCGCAGAGCACACCCCAAATCACACAGCTGAAAGCTGAATCAGGTGGATTGTGCGTCCGTGCCTTGCCAGACAACGAACTATCCTACCACGGGACCGCTGTCACTCGCCGCGGATGATCTTCCTCAAGCGCTCCAGCCGAACGGCGATGTCCCGCTCGGAGCCGTTCGCCGTTGGTTCGTAGTAGTTTCGCCCTACCAGGTCATCCGGAGGGTATTGCTGGGCGGCCACCGAGTGCGGCGCGTCATGAGCATATTTGTAGCCTTGGCCGTGCCCGAGTTGCTTGGACCCCGGATAGTGGGCGTCCCTCAAATGCGCCGGTATTCCATTGCCAAGCCCGGCCCGGACATCGGCGATTGCCTTGTTGATACCCATGTAGGCGGCATTGGATTTGGGGGCAGTCGCCAGGTGAACCACAGCCTCCGCCAGGATGATCCGTCCCTCCGGCATCCCGATGAGCTGCACGGCCTGGGCAGCGGCCACCGCCGTTTGAAGGGCCGTGGGATCCGCCATGCCGACGTCCTCCGCGGCCGAGATAACGATTCGGCGGGCCACAAAGCGGGGGTCCTCCCCTGCCTCCAGCATCCGCGCCAGGTAGTGGAGGGCGGCGTCCACGTCTGAACCCCGGATTGATTTGATGAAGGCGCTGGCGACGTCGTAGTGCTGGTCCCCGGCGCGGTCGTAGCGAACAGCTGCAACATCCAGGGCCCGCTCGGTGTGGCGCAATTCAACAGTGATGACGGAGTCGGCTGCAGGATCGGCGTCGTCGGCATCGCCGAAGGCCACGCCGGCTGCTGCCTCGAGCGCAGTCAACGCCCGCCGGGCGTCGCCCCCGGAAAGCCTCACAAGGTGTGCCCGGGCTTCGTCGCTCAGTTCCACCTTTCCATTCAGGCCTCGAACATCCGTGACGGCCCTGAGCAGCAGCCCCTCAATATCGGCATCGGTGAGCGGCCTGAGAGTGAGCAGCAATGATCGGGACAGGAGCGGGGAAACCACCGAAAATGAAGGGTTCTCTGTGGTGGCGGCAACCAGCACCACCCAGCGGTTTTCGACACCTGGGAGCAGCGCATCCTGCTGCGCCTTGTTGAAACGGTGGATCTCGTCGAGAAACAGCACGGTGGTGGTCTTGTAGAGATCCCTGGCTGTCAGGGCCTC
The DNA here is from genome assembly GCF_023062595.1 of Arthrobacter rhizosphaerae. Taxonomy (GTDB): domain Bacteria; phylum Actinomycetota; class Actinomycetes; order Actinomycetales; family Micrococcaceae; genus Arthrobacter; species Arthrobacter rhizosphaerae. Next base: position 95,150 of record NZ_JALLAN010000001.1, on the reverse strand, counting down.
GTCCATCACCCGGCGGACGTCCTTGACGCCTGCAGTGATGGCCGAAAGCTCGACAAATTTCCGGCCGGGGCCCCGGGCGATGACGTGGGCAAGAGTGGTTTTGCCCGTTCCTGGGGGGCCCCAGAGGATCAGCGAACTTGGCCCGGCCGGCCCTGCGGCATTGGTGCCTGCCGCGAGCTGGCGTAACGGCGAGCCCTGGCCGAGCAGATGCTGCTGCCCGACTACCTCATCCAGTGTCCGGGGTCTCATCCGGACTGCTAGAGGGCTGCGTTGCGACGGTGTCTGGCCTCCCGCCCGGGAATCGGGAGTGGCGGAGTCCGCGTCGTCGTCGTCGCGGTCTTGCCCTTGCCCAAAAAGATCATCCACATAGATAGGCTACTCATAGTTTCACCGGACGGGTTCCGGCAAGTGAGCCGTGAAGAAGCCGGGTAATGGACAAGGGGACGCAGCAATGATCGAGAACGGTCCGGCAACCGGACGTCCGGGCGTTGCCATGCGCACCGCCTTCGTTGCAGGCCAACGGCTGGCCGGTTGGGTGGAACGGTTCGAGGCCAGCCACGGTGCTGTTCACATGGCGGAGCTCGACGCCGGCCTGCAGCTCTCCGCGTCCGACGGCGCCGCCGCCCTGTTACAGCCCCCTTGGCCGGCAGATGGACGTCCAGGCAAAGGCGCCGATCCGGTTGCCAGGATGGCCGCGCTTGCCGCACAGTCCCGCAGCCTGGGACTTGTGCTGATCCGCCGCGGAGGCTATGCGGTTGCCGCGGTCCGGGAGGGACGCGTAGTTGTGTCAAAAACCGGGACGCGGCATGTGCAGTCACGGACCGCTGCCGGAGGGTGGTCACAGCAAAGGTTTGCCCGGCGCCGCGCGAACCAGGCTGACGCCCTCGTGGAAGCGGTGGCGGGGCATGCTTCAAGGATTTTCCAGGGACAGGCCATCGAGTACATTGCCCCGGGCGGCGACAGGACCCTGACGGACCTGGTGCTGGGAGAGCCGGTCCTCAAGGAGTATGGACAGCTCCCGCGCCTGGCTTTTATGGACGTTCCGGATCCCCGTGCCGATGTGCTGAAGAAAGCAGCGGCCGATTTTTGTGCCATCAGAGTAGTGGTGTCGGATCCTCCTGGAAGCTAGCTGCGTGTCCGGGGCGGGCCAGCATCAGCGATGTGGCGTCAGCACCCCGTCAGATGCCGTTTGGGCCGCTCCTGGCGGTACACATAGCGGCCGGCTTCGGTAAAGCCTGCCTGCCGGTAGAGCTGCTGGCCCGCAGAATTCGACGCCGTAACCATGAGCCAGTAGCCTGACACGCCATGGGTGCGCCCTTCACAGAGAAGGGCGTTGATGATCCTGCGGGCGTAACCCAGACGACGGGCGTCGGGGCGGGTGGCCATGCAGTACAACCCGCCGTAACCGCCCGCTAAGGCAAGGCGTCCGACGGCGGCCGGGACGCCGTCGTCGTCCCTCACCAGCGCGTAGAGGGCCGGGCAGCCGGTGAGGATCCTGCCCGCAACAGCCAGTTCCTCGTACCCGCCGCGGCCATCGACACTCCACCACAGCTGCAGCCATTCCTCTGACGGTTCCGGAAGTACTTCGACGCCGGCATCTGGTGCTGACCGGACTGACGCACAATCGAGGTGCATGACGAGTGTTTCAGATTGCCGCGTAAAGCCTTCGGCATCGAGCAACGCGTTCAGAGACTCATACCGCTGATTCCGGCGGTCACGTGCCTCTTCTGTCAGCTGGTAAATGACGGGGAGCCTGTTCCGGCGGTACCACTGGACGGCGTCGCGCATCGCTGCTGGCTCATCGGCCGCGGTGTCCCGGACCCAGACCGAGTTGGCTCGTTGGGTGACACCGGACGCAGCGCGGAACACCCAATGTCCTGTGTCATGCCGTTCAGTGGCGGGCCAGGCGGCGTCCATGAGGGCCTCGAATTCAGGCATGGCGAGATTTGCCGTGGATGGACCGGTTGCCATTGGTCTCCTTCAGAGCGGTTTGGGGAAACACCAAAGGCCCCCGTTTCAGGGGGCCTTTGGTCAGGATGTCACGGGGCAGCGAGGGGGCGGTTCCCCGGCTACTTCGCCTCGGGCTTCTTGGCCTCGGGCTTGAAGTCGACTCCGGCTTCCTTGCGCTGCTGCGGCGTGATGGGAGCAGGAGCTGCTGTCAGGGGATCGTAGCCGTTGCCGGTCTTCGGGAAGGCGATGACGTCGCGAATGGAGTCAACGCCGGCGAGCAAGGAGACCACGCGGTCCCAGCCAAAGGCGATGCCGCCGTGCGGGGGTGCCCCGTACTTGAAGCCTTCAAGGAGGAAGCCGAACTTCTCCTGTGCGTCCTCATGGGAGAGTCCCATGACTTCAAAGACGCGCTCCTGGATGTCGCTCTGGTGGATACGGATGGAACCGCCACCGATTTCGTTGCCGTTGCAGACGATGTCGTAGGCGTAGGCCAGGGCAGACTCGGGATCGGTGTCAAAGCTGTCCATGTACTCGGGCTTCGGCGAGGTGAACGCATGGTGCACGGCCGTCCAGTTGCCTGCGCCCACTGCAACATCGCCTGATGCCACGGCGGCAGCAGCCGGCTCGAACATGGGCGCGTCCACCACCCAGGCGAAGGCCCAGTCCTTGGGGTTGATGAGGCCGGTACGGTGCCCGATTTCGACCCGTGCCGCACCCAGCAGGGTGCGGGCCGATGACTTCTCGCCTGCGGCGAAGAAGATGCAGTCCCCGGGCTTGGCGCCCGCGGCGTCAGCCAGCCCGGCGCGTTCGGCTTCTGTCAGGTTCTTGGCCACGGGACCGGCCAGCTCACCGTCCTCCTTGAACAGGACGTAGGCAAGGCCCTTGTGCCCGCGCTGCTTGGCGAACTCCTGCCAGCCATCCAGGGTGCGGCGCGGCTGGGAGGCACCACCGGGCATAACGACGGCGCCGACGTAAGGAGCCTTGAAAACGCCGAAGTTGGTGTCCTTAAAGAATTCGGTGAGCTCAGTGAGCTCCACTCCGAAACGCAGGTCCGGCTTGTCAGATCCATAACGCGCCATGGCGTCGTTGTAGGTGATCCGCTGGATCGGGGTCGGGATCTCGACGTCGATCAGGCGCCACAGAGCCTTCACGATGCTTTCGCCGAGCGCGATGATGTCGTCCTGCTCCACGAAGCTCGCTTCAATGTCCAGCTGGGTGAATTCCGGCTGGCGGTCCGCGCGGAAGTCCTCATCGCGGTAGCAACGGGCGATTTGGTAGTACTTCTCGAAACCGCCCACCTGCAGCAGCTGCTTGAAGAGCTGGGGAGACTGCGGCAGTGCGTACCAGGATCCCGGGGCCAGGCGTGCGGGAACAACGAAGTCCCGGGCGCCTTCCGGCGTCGAACGTGTCAGCGTGGGGGTTTCGATCTCGACGTAACCGTCCTGGTGAAGGAGTTCGCGTGCAACGCGGTTGGCCTCTGAACGCAGGCGGAGGTTCCGGCTGGGGCCAGGGCGGCGCAGATCCAGGTAACGGTGCTTGAGGCGTGCTTCCTCGCCGACTTCCACGTGCTCATCGATCTGGAACGGCAACGGGTCAGAGGTGTTGAGGATCACCACCTTCTCTGCCATCACCTCGATTTCACCGGTAGCAAGAGCGGGGTTTTCGTTGCCCTCCGGGCGCATGGAGACCGTTCCGATGACCTGAAGCACGTATTCGTTGCGCAGTCCGTGGAACACCTCTTCTTCACGGACCACCACCTGGGCAACGCCGGAGGCGTCACGCAGATCGACGAAGGCGACACCACCGTGATCACGTCGGCGGCCTACCCAGCCGGCCAGGGTAACGGTCTGTCCAATGTGCTCGGAACGAAGGGATCCGAGGTCATGTGTGCGCAGCACAGCACGCCTTTCTAAAGGAGAACGGAAGCAAAAACAGAATCAAGTTGACTAGGATCATTGCGGGAATGATCCCGTCCGAGTTTACCCGTTGGAAAGGCCTCCCCACCTCCATGCAGAGCCACCGCCAGTTACAACGCAGGTTGGGCGTGTTCGACGCCACGTCCATTGGCCTCGGCTCCATGCTGGGGGCGGGAGTTTTTGTCGTATTTTCTCCTGCCGCCTCCTTGGCCGGTGAACTGCTCATCTTTTCGGTGGTCCTTGCCGGGGCGATCGCATATTGCAATGCAGTGGCCTCGGCGCAGCTCGCCTCGATTTATCCGGCAAGCGGCGGTACATATCTGTATGGGCGGAAGCAGTTGGGCGAATGGCCGGGATTTATCGCCGGCTGGGGCTTCGTGACAGGCAAGACGGCGTCATGCGCCGCAATGGCCCTGACGTTCGGGCATTATGTGGCACCGGATTATGCGATTCCCGTAGCCATTGCTGGGGTGGTGGTGCTTACTGGAGTCAATCTGCTGGGCATCACGCGGACAGCGCTTCTCACCCGGGTTCTGCTCGCCATCGTCCTGGCCACGCTGGTGTTCGTGGCTGTGGCCAGCATCATGGGCCCTCACCCTGTTGCTGTCGGCTCCGGCGAAGGTCCAGTGGGCAGCCCCTGGGGGATCCTTCCCGCCGCCGGCCTGATGTTCTTCGCTTTTGCCGGGTATGCCAGGATCGCCACCCTGGGCGAGGAGGTCAAGGATCCCGAGAAGACTATCCCTCAGGCCATTCTTGCGGCCCTTGCCGGCGCCTTTGCCATCTATCTGGTGCTTGCACTCTTGCTGATGGCCCACCTTTCCATTGGGAGGCTGGCTGGATCTGCTTCGCCACTGCTCGAGGCGGTCACTGATTCGGGATTGAGCGCCGGTGCGCCGTTAGTGCAGGCAGGAGCGGCGGCGGCCAGCCTAGGCGCCCTGCTGGCCCTCATCACTGGGGTGGGCAGAACAGCCCTGGCGATGGCCCGGGAGCGGGACCTCCCCCGACCGCTGGCCCGTATTGGCGGAACCCATACAGTCCCTTACGTGGCCGAACTTGCCGTCGCCGCCGCTGTTATTTTGCTGCTGCTGACCACCAATGTGCTCACGGTGGTTGGCTTCTCAAGTTTCGGGGTGTTGATTTACTACGCCGTCACTAATGCATCCGCTTTCACGATGGCCAACCGTCCGGCGTATGGACCCAAATGGCTTAACGCAGTGGGCTTCGCCGGCTGCCTCATCCTTGCTGTGACGCTCCCGCCGGCCTCAGTGCTGGTCATGGTTGTGGTCCTTGCACTTGGCCTTCTTGGCCGCTATGGGGTGCTCAGACTCCGCAAACGCAGAGCCTTAAGCAACCCCGGCAGCTAGGCCCTTCCCGCTATGTGCGGTCTACCTGGACCTGGAGATCCTCTTCCGGGGGTGTCCAGGTCTCGGGCGCGGCACTGACCTGTTCACCTGTGCGGATGTCCTTGACCTGGTGCTTGCCGTCGTCGTCCGTGAACCAGACAAACGGGATTCCACGACGATCCGCAAACTTGATCTGTTTGCCGAACTTTTCCGCTTTTGCCGCAACTTCGGTGGAGATGCCGCGGCTGCGCAGCAATGCGGCAACATCCTGGGCGGCGTCCCAACTCTCATCGTTGTTCAGCGTCACAAGCACAGCCGTCGGGACCGACCGGGATGCCTTCGCCAGATCCTGGCTCAGGATGCGGGAAACCAGGCGCGTCACACCGATGGAAAGTCCGACGCCGGGAAACTTCCGGTTGCCTTTGCTCGCCAAGGCGTCGTAACGGCCGCCAGAGCAAATGGAACCAAGCTGCTCGTGGCCCACCAGTACCGTTTCCACCACGGTCCCTGTGTAGTAATCGAGTCCGCGGGCAATGCTGAGATCCGCCACTACCTTCCCCGGGGCGCGCTGGACGGCGGCGTCTAAGACCTGCTCGAGCTCGCTGAGGCCTTCCTCGAGCATCTCATTTGTAACGCCCAACGCCCGGACCTGTTCCACAAACGATGTGTCCTCCGTGCAGATACCGGCCAGCTTCAGGGCTGCTTCGGCCTGCTCCCTGGAGGCACCAAGCTCGCTTTGGAGCAACTCTGATACCCGGTCCGGCCCGATCTTCTCCAGCTTGTCGATGCTGCGCAGTACCCCGGCGGTATCCGTCAGCCCGATACCGCGGTAGAAGCCCTCCGCCAGCTTGCGGTTGTTGATACGCAAGCGGAAGTCGGGAATGGGAAGGGCGTTCAGTGCCTCTGCAATGACCAGCGCTATCTCGACGTCGTAGCGGAAGGGCAGCTCGCCGTCGCCCACTACATCGATATCCGCCTGGGTGAACTCGCGGGCGCGCCCCTCCTGGGGGCGCTCACCGCGCCACACTTTTTGGATCTGATAGCGGCGGAAAGGGAAGGCAAGGTATCCGGCGTTCTCCACCACGTAGCGGGCAAAGGGAACCGTCAGGTCAAAGTGGAGTGCCAAGGCATGCGGATCAGCTTTGCCCGCTTTTGCCTCGTCGCTTTCTTCTTCCTGGAGCCTGCTGAGCCCGTAAACTTCCTTGTCGATTTCTCCCTTGCGCAGCAGCTGGCCGACGGTCTCTACGGCCCGGGTCTCAATCGAGGAGAAGCCATGGAGCTCGAAGACGCGCCGCAGGGTATCCAGCACATGCATCTCGACCAGCCGCTCCTCGGGAAGCCACTCGGGGAATCCGGACAGGGAGGCGGTGCGTGCCATGGTGGATTTTCTCCTCAGGTAAACAGGCCGCCGGTGCCCTCGGCGCACTATTCCGCCCGAAACGGGCGGGAAAGGGCGGGAGTCCGGCTAGACATGCATAAACTATGTGCGGCAGTCAGTTTATGCTTTCGGCGCCTGCAACTCTAATGCGGCAGGTGCCCGCTATCCGGCTGGCCACTCTGCACCTGGTCTAGGGACGCTTGCCGTCGGCACGCCCTGACGCCAGCACGACACCCAGGAGGACTTTTGGCGGCCAGTTCACGCAGTGCCCGCGAAACCAAGCGACGCATCCAGCAGATGGAAGCTAAGCGAGAGTTGCGCCGGGAGCAGGAAAAACGCCGCAAACGGGACAATATCCTTGCGGCAGGCGCCGGTACCGCGGTGCTGATTCTCGCCGTCGTCCTCCAGCTGACGGTCTTCTCAAGCAATCCCACGGAAGAGGAATACGCCGCGGCCCAGGCCGGCCTGACGAGCCCGTCGGCCACTCCTTCCGCAGCTCCCACCAATGCCGAGAACATCCCCAAGCCCGAGACGGCTGCCGGCAAGGTCTTTACGGGAGAGCTCGTGCTTAACCGGGGCACGCTGGGTGTCGAATTCGACGGCACGAAGGCGCCCCAGGCGGCAGCCGTGTTCAAGTCCATGGCCGACGAGAACTACTTTGCCAGAACAAGCTGCCACCGGGTCACCACAGCGGAGAACTTCGGCGTCCTGCAGTGCGGCTCCACCACCGGCGACGGCCAGGCGGATCCCGATTTCAAGTGGGGTCCGCTTGAAAACACTCCGGCCGACAACAAGTATCCGGCCGGAACTATTGCTGTAGCCAGAGGCGGGGATGACGCGTACAGCAACGGACGCCAGTTCTTCATCGTCTATAAGGACACCGAGATTCCGGCAGACTCGGCCGGTGGCTACACCGTGGTTGGCAAGGTTACGTCCGGGTTGGACGTAGTGTCGAACATTGCTGCCGCCGGGCTTAAGGCCGGGGGCAACCCAACCGACGGCTCACCTGTGGAACCAGTCACGATAGACTCGTTTTCTCTGAAGTAACCAACTTCGGCCAGTGGCCGGGGCAGCATTACCTGAGCAGTTCCCTCCAAGCGAAAGACTTTTAGCGGTGACAGACAGTCAGAAATCCGACGAAACATCAGCTGCCGACGCAAGCGAATCCGCGGTTCCCGTAACCAGCGATGCCGTCAGCGACGCAGCCGACACCACAGCAGCCGACACTGCCTCAATTGAGGAGGCTCCTGTGGAACCTGCCTCTGCTGAGGAGGCTCCGACCGAGGAGGCTCCGGCCGAAGAGGCTGCTGCTGAGGAGGCTCCTGTAGAACCCGCCTCTGCCGAGGAGGCTCCGGCCGAGGAAGCACCGGCCGAAGAGGCTCCGGCCGAGGAGGCTCCTGTAGAACCCGCCTCTTCTGAGGAGGCTCCGGCCGAGGAGGCTGCTGCTGAGGCTGAGACGCAGGTTGAAGATGCTCCGACAACAGACGCTGAAACCGAAGCCGTTCCGACGACGGACTCTGCTCCTACGGCTGCGGTACCGACACCAAGTCCCACACCGCGTCCTGCACCCCGCCCTGCACCCTCGCCGGCCGCGTTTGCTGCCCGGCCCAAAGCGGCTCCTTCTGCCGCTGCGGCTGCCCCCGCACCTGCTCCTCCAGCGACGTCGCTGGCCGAGGCTGCCCGGTGGGGTCGGGTGGAAGGCGACGGACAGGTTTTCCTGACCCTCGACGGCGTCGAGCACCCCGTGGGGCAGTTTCCCGGAGCCACCGATGACGCAGCACTGGCCTACTTCGCCAAAAAGTACGACGACATCGTGGCGCAGATTGTCCTATTGGAACAGCGGGTGAGCTCGAAGGCTCCTACCGCGGATATGCAGAAAACCGTCTCGCATCTGCGCGAGCTTCTTGCAGAGCGCAACATGGTGGGCGACATCAGGTCAGCCGAGAAGCGGCTGGACGCCCTGTCCGAGCAGATTACTGCTCTGGAGAAGGCCGAAAAGGCGGAGCACGACGCCGTCCGCGCTGCTGAACTGGCGGCACGGGAGGCCATCGTTGCAGAGGCTGAGGAAATCGCAGGACACGATCCTTCCCAGATCCAGTGGAAGACGTCCAGTGCCCGGATGAACGAGCTGTTTGAAAGCTGGAAGGCCGCTCAGAAGAGCGGTGTCCGGCTTGGCCGCAGCAACGAGGATGCTCTCTGGAAGAGGTTCCGTGCAGCACGCACGGTCTTTGACCGTCACCGCCGCGCCTACTTCTCGCAGCTGGACAGCAACAATTCGGCTGCGAAGTCGGTCAAGGAAAAACTCATTGCCGAGGCTGAGGCTCTGTCCTCCTCCACCGACTGGGGCTTCGCCGCCGGAGAATACCGCCGCCTGATGGATGAGTGGAAAGCTTCGCCCCGGGCCAGCCGTAAAGACGATGACGCTCTGTGGGCACGCTTCCGTGCCGCCCAGGATGTCTTCTTCTCGTCACGTCAGGCCGCAAATGATGAGATCGACCAGGAATACAGCGCCAACCTCACCGTGAAGGAAGGCCTCCTGGCGGAAGCCAACGCCTTGCTCCCCATCACGGACCTGGCCGCTGCCAAGAAGGCGCTGCAGTCCATCCGTGACCGCTGGGAGGAAGCCGGTAAGGTTCCCCGCGGCGACATGGGACGGATCGAGGCCGGGCTCCGGAAGGTGGAGGACGCCGTCCGCCACGCCGAAGACGAGAACTGGAAGCGGTCCAACCCGGAGACAAAGGCACGCACCAACAGCGCCCTGTCACAGCTGGAGTCCGCGATCGCTTCCCTCAAGGATGACCTCGCCAAGGCCGAGAAGGCCGGTGACCAGCGGAAGATCAAGCAGGCCAAGGAAGCCCTTGAGGCGCGCCAGGCCTGGTTGGACCAGCTCGAGCGTTCGGCCAACGAACTCGCCTAATCTTCACAGGCTCGGAAAGCCCCGTTCAGACTTCTGAACGGGGCTTTCCTGTCTTCTGCCCCGCCCGCGGACTACGTTCAAGATTGGCCGAGGCCCCAAGCCTGCGCCAGATGTAATGCAACCGGCAAAAGGTCTCCATGGCCGGCAACAAGTTCGTCCCGGTGGGACGTTCTTGTCCAGGAGAACTCCGCCACGATGTCCGCCTCCACGCTCTGGCGTTCAATGTGGGTCCACGGTTCCCACGGGAACTCCTCTGGGGTGGCTACTCCGAAGAACCAGCTACGCAGGTGAATCTCAGGCTTGTATTGGCGCATGTCGTAGATGCTGTCAGCGAAATGGAATAGAGACATCCCGCCGCCCCTCCCTGTCTCTTCCTGCAGCTCTCTCGCTGCTGCCTGAGGGGGCGTTTGTCCTGCTTCGATGGTCCCGGCCGGTACCTGCCTGCCTGCTTCGGCATGACGTGGCTGGATGAACGTGATGTAGTGAGCAAGCTTCGGATCGAAAATGTAGATCGCAACCTTGCCCTTGGTGGGCAGCCCGGCTGCAGGGGGCATGCTAAATCCGGTCATTGACACAGGATATGCGTCTTGGGAAGTACCCTCAGGGGCTCCAGTCGGGTTATCCACATAGCGGAATGTGGGACTGTACCGGTTCACTCCGGGCAAGCGAAGATTGCTCAATGGCCACAACCTCCCGTCTTTCCCTCCTGGCAGGGTCCCTTTCAGGGAACCCGGCTCAGCCAAGAAACACAGCTCCGCCGCCCTACGGGGATGCTGCCACACCCGTATCTGCAGAGCTTCTTTTTCCCGGCAGGCTGTTCTCCTGGCCTGAGCTGCAGGCGATGGCGTCCGACGGCGTGCTGACGCAGCTTTTCCAGCGCGGTTACCTTTTGCCGGGGACACCTGAGACCCCGCAGTTGAGGGCACGGGCCGCAGCGTTCGCCGTGCCTCAGTCGATCAGGCAACGGGTGGTTGCAGGACGCATGACTGCAGCCTGGATCTACGGATGCGCTCCCGAACCGGATCGGCTGGCTCTGTTGGTGGATGCAAAACGGCGCGTATCGAGCCTTCGATCCACTCGGGGATGCACCCTGCACGAAGTCCGGTTGGGCCCATGTGATGTCGTTAGTCTGGGCGGACTAATGGTCTCCACTCCCCTGCGGACGGCCTTGGATATTGCACTGCACGTGGAACCGGTTCGGGCAATACCGGCCCTCCAGGAACTGCTGGATCGTCCCGAACTGGACGTCCGGCTGCGTCTGCTGGTCCTGGCCGTTGAGGCCACACCCAGGGTGCCTCACAAGAAGGCGGCGCTGGAGAAGCTCAGCCAGCTTGCAGGCAGGTCCGCATCTGGCAGGCCCGGGCTAGTTGCGACGCCTGTTGCCCGTAGTCCGGTAAACATCGAAGACGCCGTCGATGCGCCGCACGGCACTCAGGACGTGGCTGAGGTACTTGGGGTCACCCATTTCGAAGGCGAACTTGGAAATGGCCACCCTGTCAGTTGACGTATGCACGCTGGCCGCCAGGATGTTTACGTGATTTTCCGAGAGGACGCGGGTGACGTCCGAAAGCAACGACTTCCGGTCCAGGGCTTCCACCTGGATTTCCACGAGGAAAACGCTGGACTGCGTCGGAGCCCAATCCACTTCCACAATACGGTCGGGCTGGTCCTTCAAATCAGAGACATTGGTGCAGTCGGTCCGGTGAACCGATACACCTGAACCCCGGGTCACAAAACCAAGGATGGGATCAGGCGGAACAGGCGTACAACAGCGCGCCAGCTTCACCCAGACATCCCCAACGCCGCGCACAATGACGCCTGAATCCGAGAAGCGGGCCTTCGTGACCTGGGTGGGAATGCTGACTTCAGCGAGGTCATCATCAGGGCTTTCTTTCCCGCCCAGGCTCTCAACCAGCTTCTCCATCACTGACTGGGCCGATGTATGGCCATCTCCCACCCCGGCGTAAAGCCCGGAAATGTCGACATACTTCAAGTCCTCAGCGACGGCAGCCAGGGCGTCATGGGTCATGAGCCGCTGCAGGGGAAGGTTCTGCTTCCGCATTGCCTTGGTGAGTAGGTCCTTGCCGCGGTCGATGGCTTCTTCCCGGCGTTCCTTACTGAACCATTGGCGAATCTTGTTCCGTGCCCGCGCGCTCTTGACGAAATGCTGCCAGTCCTGGCTTGGACCGGCGCCCTCAGCCTTGGAGGTGAAGATCTCCACCCAGTCGCCATGATTCAGTTCGCTGTTGAGCGGCACCAACTTGCCGTTGACCCGGGCCCCGATGGTGCGATGGCCCACTTCAGTGTGCACGGCGTAGGCGAAGTCCACGGGTGTTGAGCCGGCTGGCAGCGCCATGACCTCACCCTTGGGAGTGAAAACGAACACTTCACGGGCGTTGATCTCAAACCGCAGGGAATCGAGGAACTCGCCCGGGTCAGACGTTTCCTGCTGCCAGTCAACCAGGGAACGAAGCCAGCCCATGTCGCCGTCGCGCGGACTACCCGGCCCCGCTGCTGTCCGGTTCGGCTGGTCCTTGTACTTCCAGTGCGCGGCCACGCCGTATTCGGCCCGGCGATGCATCTCGTGAGTGCGGATCTGGATTTCGACCGGCTTCCCGCCGGGACCGATCACCGTAGTGTGCAGAGACTGGTACATGTTGAACTTCGGCATGGCTATGTAGTCTTTGAACCTGCCGGGCAGTGGATTCCACCGGGAATGCAAGGTACCTAGCGCCGCATAACAGTCTCGGACAGAGTCCACCAGCACCCGGACTCCCATGAGGTCATTGATGTCGTCGAAATCCTTGTCGCGGACAATCATCTTCTGGTAGATCGAGTAGTAATGCTTGGGCCGGCCAGTAATGGTGGCCTTGATCTTGGCCGTCCGCAGATCCTCGGTGATCTGGTTTCGGATGACGCTCAGACTCTTTTCACGCTCGGGGGTCCTGTCCCCCACCATGCGAACAATTTCCTCATACACCTTGGGGTAGAGGGCAGCGAAGGAAAGGTCCTCCAGTTCCCACTTGATGGTGTTCATGCCCAGCCGGTGCGCAAGCGGCGCGAAAATCTCCAGGGTTTCCCGGGCTTTACGGGCTGATGATTCGGCCGAAACGAAGCGCCAGGTGCGGGCGTTATGCAACCGGTCGGCCAGCTTGATCATCAGGACCCTGATGTCCTTCGCCATGGCGACAACCATCTTGCGGACTGTCTCCGACTGGGCGGCCTCGCCGAAGCTGACCTTGTCGAGTTTGGTGACGCCGTCAACGAGCATCGCCACTTCCGGGCCGAAATCCGCCTTGAGGTCAGCCAGGGTGTAGGGCGTGTCTTCCACAGTGTCGTGGAGCAGGGCAGCGGCGAGGGTGGCACCGCTAAGGCCAAGCTCGGCCAGAATGGTTGCCACGGCCACGGGGTGGGTGATGTAGGGATCCCCGCTTTTGCGTTTTTGGCCGCGGTGACTGCGCTCTGCCACGATGAACGCCCGTTGGATCAGGTCGAAGTCTTCTTTGGGATTGTTCACCCGCACGGTTCGCAGCAGCGGCTCGAGGATGGGCGAATACGTGATGGTGCCCCTTCCCGTCAGCCGGGCGAGGCGGGAACGCGTACGCTCCCGTCGTCCCGGGAACGTCTGGCGCAGGCCGGGGTTGTCGACGGGTACGCCTGGTCCGGGGCGCACTGAGGCCACCACGCCAGTCTGTGGAGCCTGGCCCGGATCTTCATTTCCGTCTGCCATTGCTGCCGACGTCGAACGTTCTTCCAATGAAGCACCCCTCACGACCCGTTAATTATCCCAGTCTATTCCGGAGCAGGAGACTTCGATAACCGGAGACAAACGCCGATGGGCCGGACCGCGTCATTGTGACGCAGCCCGGCCCATCCGAAAAACAACAATCAGGCGGAAGCTGTTTCCGAGGATGCTGCAACCGCAGCTCTGGCAGCGGCATCGTGGCGGCGGTGTTCCACACGCTTGGCCTGGCTGACGAGCTGCGGCTCCCTCTCCCGAAGCCACGCATACAGGGGCGCGGCGATGAAGATGGTGGCCGCGGTGCCAATGAGGATCCCGACAAACAGTGCCAAGGAAAGGTCGCGCAAAGTTCCGGCCCCAAGCAAACCAGCGCCGATGAAGAGGATGGCGCCGACAGGGAGGATAGCCACCATCATGGTGTTGATGGATCGGACCAGAGTCTGGTTGACGGCAAGGTTGACTTCCTCAGCGAAGGTCCGGCGGGTGGAGGCGTCAAGGTCGGCGGTGTTCTCGCGGATCTTGTCGAAGACCACCACGGTGTCATACAGCGAGTAGCTGAGGACGGTGAGGAACCCGATGATAGCCGAAGGGGTCACTTCAAAGTCACTGAGGGAGTACACGCCGGCCGTGATGAACATCGTCACCAACATGCCAGCAATGGCTGACAGTGACATCTTCCATGTACGGAAGTACAACGCCATCAGGACCGCTGCGAAGGCGACAAACACAAGGAGGCCAACTAATGCCTGCCGCGTGACGTCGGCGCCCCAGGTGGGTCCAACGAATGTCGAGGTAACTTCGTTGTCCGTGACGCCGTAGGCGGTGGTCAACCCTTCCTTGATGGCGAGCGTCTCTTCATCAGTCAGTTTGTCGGTCTGAATGCGCATGGTGGTTCCCGCGACGTTGGCCACACGGGGAACGCTTCCCTCGACGACGTCCTGGACGGCTTTGGTGCCCAGCGTCGTGTCGGTGTTCTGCACGTTCGATACCGTGAACTCGGAACCCCCGCGGAACTCGATACCGAGGTTGAAGCCGCCCTTGACCGCTGGAAGCAGGATCGAGAGGGCAACCGCAACAGCAGCTACAAGGAACCAGATCTTCTTGGAACCGACAAAGTTGTACGAGCGCTTGCCCGTGTAGAGCTCATTGCCGAAATTCGCGAAACTATTGGACATTTACTTGCCCTCCTTGGCCGAGCTCTTGGAGGAACCGGCGAGCTGCTCCTGCTTTTCCGCGTGGCGGCGTTCTGCAATGGTCATTCTGCGCTCTGCTTCCGCTGCAGCACCGGCGTTCTTGGCACGAACAGTTGCAGGCTTGTCCTCAGGGTTGCGCACCCGTCCGGCACCGCGATACAGGGGCACCGCGCCAAGCCGCTCGGGGTCAAGACCCGAGAATCTGTGGCCATCGCCAAAGAACTTGGTCCGCGCGAGGAGCCGCAGGGTGGGGTGCGTGAACATGAAGACCACAATGAGGTCAGCGATGGCAGTCAGGCCGAGCGTGAAGGCGAATCCGCGGACGTTGCCCACGGCCACGAAGTAGAGCACCAGCGCCGCCAGCAGGTTCACAGCCTTTGAGGCAAGAACTGTCCGCTTGGCACGCTTCCATCCGTTCTCCACGGCTGAGACCAGTCCCCGGCCTTCACGGAGCTCGTCACGGATACGTTCAAAGTAGACGATGAAGGAGTCGGCCGTTTGACCGATGGCCACGATGATACCCGCGACGCCTGCAAGGGACAGACGGTAGTTTTCCGTCCAGCCCAGGATGGCAATGGCCAGATACGTCAGAGCACCCGCCACAACCAATGAGGCGATGGTCACCAGGCCCAGTGCCCTGTATTGGAAGAGAGAGTAGACCACCACCAGCAGCAGCCCGATAACACCGGCCAAGAGGCCCATCCGAAGCTGCTCACCGCCCAGGGTCGCGGAAATCTGCTGTTCACTCTGGATCTCGAAGCTGATCGGCAATGCACCGAAACGGAGCTGGTCGGAGAGGGCTTTTGCCGTCTGTTCCGTGAACCCACCGGTGATCTGGGGGCGGCCATCAGTGATAACAGCCAGCGATCGGGGCGCAGAGATGACCTGGTCATCCAGGACAATGGCGAACTGGGACTTCGGGTCTGAGCCGGTATCGCCGCCCGCGGCCGTATAGAACTGGAAGAGGCGCTCGGTGACTTCCTTGAACTTCGCAGTGCCTTCGGAGTCGAACTGAATGTTGACGGCCCACTCGTTGGTGACGGCACCCTGGGCACCCTGCTGGAGCTGGAAGGAGGAGGACACAATGTTAGAGCCCTTCACCTCGACCGGACCAAGGATGTACTTGATGGCAGGCTGGGCGGCCGTGGCAGGCTCGCACGTTACCAAGGGCTTTGCGGGATCGGAACGCTCCTGCTTGTCCTGTGCGGGATTGTCGCAGTTAAGCGCCTCGAACTGCTTGTAAATCTCGGGGGTTACCCAGTTGATGTCACTGCCGTTGGTGGGCTCGGCGGTGGGCTTCGGGAGCTGATCCTCGGGGGTCTGCGATTCGGCAGGAACCGGAGCACCCGGGCCGGCCTGCAGCACCGGACGGAAGTTCATGTCCGCGGAAGCCTGGATCAGTGCTCGGGTCTGGGAGGAGGGTGTTCCCGGAAGGCTGACCACAACGTTCCGGCCCGACTGGGTGCTGATTTCCGCTTCCGCGACTCCGGAGCCGTCCACGCGTTGGCGAATGATTGCTACAGCCTGGTTCAGCTGCTCTTCATTGATATCCGAACCGCCCTCAACCTTGGGCGCCAGGATCATCTGGGTGCCGCCCTCCAGGTCCAGTGCAAGTTTTGGAGCCCAGCTCGCTTGGCCGGCCATGGTGCCGCCAGCCAGGACAGCCGTGAGGACTGCCAGGATAACGCCAAGCCAGACCAGCACCCGGAGTGCTGAGTTTTTGGGGCCAGTTCGTGCCATTGTGGATCTTTCTATTAATTACGGAGGAGCCGCCGGCAGGTGCTTACAGCACACATACCGGCGGCGGCCCGCAGCCGTAGGATCGTTACTTTGCGGGAGCCGGGAGGGCAGTCAGGGACTAGATGTCTTTCTTGCCCTCGTCGTTGAGGCGCTTCCCGACCTCGTCTGGAGTGTCAACGACCACATCGGGAGCGGCATCCGTTTCCTGGGACGTGATGGAGGAGGCGTCGTCGGGAACAACTGTGGGCTCTTCATCCGCAACGGCCGGCTCAACGATCTTGGTCACGGCCTGACGGTGGACCGTTGCCAGATTTCCGGGTGAGAGCTCCAGTACGACCTTGTTTTCCTCATCGTCCATGGAGACGATCCTGCCGAAGAGACCGAAGCTCGTCATGACCTCAACTCCAGGAGCGAACTGGGACTGAAGGGTTGCTTGCTGCTCCTTGGTCTTCTTGTTCCGGCGGAACATCATGAAGATAAAGAGTCCTAGCATGGCGAACAAGACGATGTTCATTGCATCCACAGGGAAGATTCCGTTCTGTACTGACATATAGGGTGTAGGGCAACGTCCGCTTCACTTCCATCTGCCCGGCAGGAGACCATGCCGGCGGGCGACCCATTGGAGTCGGCGCACAGAAATAAAGACCCGAACGTGCCGAGCGTCATACCAGTCTAAAGGGAAACACGCGGCAGCGGTGCTATTGACCGTTCCGAATCCACTCATCGGCTGGATCCTGGCCAACCTGGGCGCCGTCGAAGAGATCCAGTGGCTCCTGGCCGAAGGCCCCGGCAGGGATGGCGAACCCCAAATGGGTCCACGCCGGCCCCATGGCGATGCGCCCGCGGGGTGTACGTCCGAGCAGCCCTTCGCGCACGAGGAAAGGTTCGGCGACTGTTTCCACGGTCTCGGGTTCCTCCCCCACGGCGATGGCCAGCGTTGAGAGCCCCACAGGTCCCCCGCCGAATTTGGTTATGAGTGCTTCCAGGACGGCGCGGTCCAGCCTGTCCAGGCCTCGCGTGTCCACTTCATACATGTCCAGTGCGGCCGATGCTGCCCGCGCATCGATCTGTTCGATGCCATGCACGAGCGCCCAGTCACGCACACGGCGCAGGAGCCTGTTGGCTATGCGCGGTGTGCCCCGTGAACGGCCCGCGATTTCGCTGAAACCCGCTGAATTTACCTTCAGGTCCAGCAGCCCTGCCGAGCGTCGGAGCACGAGTTCCAATTCTTCCACCGAGTAAAACTCGAGGTGGCCGGTGAAGCCGAACCGGTCCCGGAGGGGACCAGGGAGGAGACCCGCGCGAGTCGTGGCTCCCACCAGCGTGAACGGAGGCAGCTCGAGTGGTATGGCTGTGGCACCGGCCCCCTTGCCCACCACGATGTCCACCCGGAAGTCTTCCATGGCCATGTAGAGCATTTCCTCGGCAGGCCTGGACATGCGGTGGATTTCATCAAGGAACAAAACTTCCCCCTCTGACAGGGAGGACAGTATTGCGGCGAGGTCGCCGGCGTGTTGAATGGCCGGGCCGCTGCTGATGCGCAGCGGAGCGTTCATTTCGGACGCGACGATCATGGCGAGGGTGGTCTTACCGAGTCCGGGCGGCCCGGAAAAGAGTACATGGTCGGCGCTGCGCCCTCGCATCCGCGATGCTTCAAGGACCAGCGACAGCTGCTTGCGGACACGGTGCTGCCCCACGAAATCGTGAAGGTTCTTCGGGCGGAGGGCCGCCTCAATGACCCGCTCTTCCGGCTCTTCGCCCCCGGTGACCAGGGAGGGCTCAGCCACGGCTGCCTACCCTGTTGCCAGCCCGGGCGCCGTCCTGGCCCAGCCAGCGCAACGTGGTTCGCAGAATTTCCGCCACGTTGCCCTTTTCGGCGATTTCCGGCGAATCGGCCAGTGCTTTTTCGATGCTGGCGGTGGCGTCTTTTTCGGACCATCCCAAGCTGGTCATAGCCGCGACCACCTGGCCTTTCCAGGCAGTGACTGTAACGGCCGCGGGGGTGGATCCGCCGGGTGTCCCATGCGGGACGAGTTTTCCGGCCAGCTCCAGCACGATCCTGCCGGCCACCTTCGGACCGATGCCCGGCACCTTGGTGAAAGCCTTGCCGTCCCCGGAGTGTGCCGCTACGCGGACGGCTTCGGGGTCGTGGACAGCCAGGACCGCCAGCGCCAGCCGGGGACCAACACCGCTGACGCTCAGCAGAACGTCGAAAACTTCGCGTTCGTCATCAGTCGAGAAACCGAAGAGAGTCAGTGAGTCCTCACGCACGATGAGCGATGTGAACAGCTTTCCTTCTTCGCCCTGGCGCAGCCTGCTGAGTGTCTGGGGTGTCGCGTTGACGCTCATGCCGGCGCCGTTGAGGTCGATAACAGCGCTGGAAAGCCCGACGTGAGCTACGGTTCCGCGGAGAAAACTGATCAAGGCCGGGCTCCTGAAATACCACCGGCTGAACCGGTTATCCGAACATACTTACGAATACCCTAGCAACCCGCCAAGCATTCACCGTGCACGGCGCGCCTTGGCTTCCGCTTCAGCCCATGCACGCTGTGCGGGGGTGAGCGACAGGCTTCCCGGACCGGTCGTGGCAACGGCAGCCCCGCTGCCCGCCCGCCAGGCGTGGGTTATTGCCAGGGCCAGCGCGTCTGCTGCATCGGCAGGACGGGGCGGAGCGTCAAGCCGCAGGATCTTGGTGACCAATTTGGTGACGGCCTCCTTGTTTGAGGTGCCGCTGCCGGTCACTGCTGCCTTAACCTCCGACGGCGTGTGGAGGGCTACCGGGATTCCCCGCCTGGCGGCGGCGGCGATCACCACTCCGGATGCCTGGGCCACACCCATGACGGTGCTGACATTCAGTTGCGAAAAAACCCGTTCAACCGCCAGGACATCGGGTTCGTACCGGTCAAGCCAGTCATCGATCGACGTCGCGATGAGCAGCAGCCGCTGGTCCAGCGTTTCGCTGGGTGAAGTACCCACAACACCGACGGCCACCATGGTTGCGCGGCGGTTCTTTTCCACATCAACGACGCCGATTCCGCATCGCGTCAGCCCCGGATCAACCCCCAGTACGCGGAGCAAGGCCCTAGATCACTCGGCTTCCAGTGCGGCCTGCACTTCGTCACTGAGGTCAGCGTTGCTGTAGACGTTCTGAACGTCGTCGAGTTCTTCAAGCGCGTCCACGAGCTTCATGAACTTCTTCGCCGCGTCGAGTTCCAGCGGAACCTGCATGGACGGCACGAACTCCGCTTCGTCGGTGTCGTACTCGATTCCGGCCTCGGTGAGCGCATCCCGTATGGCCTGCAGATCCGTGGGCTCTGAGTGGACCTCGAACGTGTCCCCATTGTCCTTGACTTCCTCAGCACCGGCATCCAGCACAGCCATCAGGACATCGTCCTCGCTGAGGCCATTTTTAGGCAGGGACACAACACCCTTGCGGGAAAAGAGGTAACTGACCGAACCGGGATCGGCAATGGTGCCGCCGTTACGGGAAATGGCAAGCCTGACTTCCGAGGCGGCGCGGTTCTTGTTGTCCGTGAGGCACTCGATCAGCAGGGCGGAGCCTTGGGGGCCACGGGCCTCGTACATGATCTCGGTGTAGTCAACTGTTTCACCGGTGAGCCCTGCGCCGCGCTTGATGGCCCGGTCAATGTTGTCAGCGGGGACCGAGGTCTTCTTTGCCTTGGTAACGGCGAGTTCCAGGCTGGGATTTCCGGCAAGATCCGGCCCGCCCATGCGCGCGGCGACTTCGATGTTCTTGATCAGCTTGGCAAACGACTTGGCCCGCCGGCTGTCGAGGATAGCCTTCTTGTGCTTGGTCGTCGCCCATTTGGAGTGGCCTGACATGCTTTACGCTTCTCCTCTGATCATTCGAATAAACAGTTCGTGCACGCGCTTCTCCCCCGTCACTTCCGGGTGGAATGAGGTGGCCAGCAGGTGACCTGAACGCACTGCAACAATTCTAGCCTTCCCGTGCAGGGCCTCAGAGTGGGCGGCGTTGGCCGGTTCCACCTGTGCCAGCACCTCCACGGTCGGGCCCACACGCTCAACCCAGGGACCCCGGATGAACACGGCATGCACTGGAGCAACACCGGAACCGGTGGCACTGAACTCGAGTCCCTTGAACTCGAGGTCCGTCTCAAACGATTCGCGCTGGCGTCCAAAGGCATTGCGGCGGACGGTCATGTCCAGCCCGCCGAAGGTCTGCTGGGGATTCCCGGACAAGTCCTTTGCTGCATCGGCAATCTCGTCTGCCAACAGGATCATTCCGGCGCAGGACCCATACACGGGAAGGCCTGTGGCTATCTTTTCCCGCAGCGGCTCAGTCAGCTCGAAAATCCTGGCAAGTTTGTCAATGGTGGTGGACTCGCCGCCTGGAATGATCAGACCATCCAGGTCGTCCAGTTCCTTCGGCCGCCGAACAGCAACTCCCGTCGCACCGGCGTCTTCGGCTGCGTGGAGGTGCTCCCGGAAGTCGCCCTGCAGCGCCAGGACACCGATGCGAAGGCCGGCGCCCGCTCTCGAAGATTGCTCTGCCGACCATGACGTGGATAGCAGAGAACCCCGCGCAGAATCCAGCGAAAAGTCCTGGGAAGTGGGATTGGTCATCCATCCAGCATAATCTCCCGCAGACGGTTCCGGACGCAGCTGAGACAGGGCCCGGCAAGAGTGCATGCCGCTGCTGGGATATATTCGGAGCATGTTTTTCTTCAGCGTCCCCCTTGGAAAGCTCGTGCGCCGGGTCACCCGGCTAAGGGGAGGCGGCTCGGCTTTTCCCGGCCTGGTGGTCGAAAAAATCGACCCCGGTTTTATGGCGCGGACGCTGACCACACTCCCGCACGGCGTGGCCGTCGTCAGCGGCACGAACGGCAAGACCACCACCACCAAAATGGTGGTGGAACTGCTGGAAAGCCAGGGACTGAAAGTATTCACGAACCGCACCGGCAGCAACTTCACCCGTGGTGTTGCCGCTGCCTTGCTGGGCGAAGTGGACTGGCGCGGCCGCCTTCATGCCGATATAGCCGTGCTGGAGCTCGACGAAGCCCATGCAGTTCATTTTGTGAACAGGGTTCCACCGCGCTACAGCCTGCTCCTGAACGTCCTGCGCGACCAGCTTGACCGGTTCGGAGAGATCGACAAGACAGCTGAACTCCTGCAGCACGTTGCGTCGAAGACCACGGGGACTGTGGTGCTCAACCGCGAGGACCCGAGGGTCGCCAGGATCGCCGGCGCGCTGGACCAGCCGGAGTCCGGCGGCGCCGAGGTCCGTTATTTCGGCCTTGATGACTCACTACTGAGCACATTTCCCAATGACGATGACATGCGTGCCGGTCCCGGCAGCCCGATGCCGGTTGTACCGGAAAGGCCGGATGCCGACGTCGTGCTTCGCCGCGTGGGTGTGGATGACGCGGATTTTGAGTACGACGGCGCAATCGTCACCACGCACATGAAGCTTCGCGGCGTGTACAACATCTTCAATGCGGCCGCTGCACTCACGCTCGCCCGCTGCATTGCCGGGCAGGGGTCCGGTCCCATGGATCACAAATCTCTGCTGTCTGCGCTTTCCAACGTGGCCCCTGCTTTTGGCAGGGGGGAGAGCCTCATAGTGGACGGACTCCCCCTTGACCTTGTCCTGGTCAAGAATCCCAGCGGCTTCCGGCTGGGACTCAAGTCCTTCCCCGCCGGTGGTTACGCCACCATGATCGCCATCAACGACAACTACGCGGACGGCCGCGACATGTCCTGGCTCTGGGACGTCGAGTTCGATTCGTTGCGTAATGGGGGCGTGGACCAATTGAGCGGCTCCCGCGCCTACGACATGGCGCTCCGGCTTCAGTACGACGAAGTCCCTGTCGGCGGGGTCGACACTGACATCACGTCCGCGCTGGCAGCCTTCATTCGGGACGCCAAAGGCCAGCCCAAACGGATATTCTGCACATATACAGCGATGCTGGCCATCCGCCGGGAGCTGTCCAAGATCACGACCGTGGAGGTGGTCTCTTGACGCAGGAGGCTTCGGAGAATAAAGGCACCATCCGTGTTGTGCAGCTGTATCCGCGGGACATGAACATCTATGGCGACTGGGGTAACGCCCTGGTCCTGAAGCGGCGCATTGCCTGGCACGGCTACACCCCGGAACTGCTCGAGTACAACGTTGGCGACGACTTCCCGGAAGACGTGGACGTCATCGTTGGCGGCGGGGGCCAGGACAGCGGGCAACTTGTTATTCAGGCCGATCTCCTGAGCCGGGGGTCAACGCTGCAGGAACTCGCCGAGGATGGCACACCGATGTTGCTGATTTGCGGCATGTACCAGCTCTTTGGCCGCTTCTTCAAGACGCGCACGGGTTCAGTCATTCCCGGCATCGGTGTCCTTGATGTGGAAACCCATGGCACTGACGAGCGGCTCATCGGAAACGTGAAGGTCGAGTCCGAGGAGTTCGGGGAAATCCTGGGCTATGAGAACCACAGTGGCCAAACCACTCTTGGTCCTGGCATCCGCGCTCTGGGGACCACGGCCAAGGGCACCGGAAACAACAGCAGTGACGGACAGGAAGGTGCCCGCTATAAAAACATCGTGGCCAGCTACCTTCACGGCTCACTCCTGCCCAAGAACCCGGCTATCGCAGATTTCCTGATCTCTACCGCCGTCGAACGTAAATACGGAAGCTTCACAGCTGGTGCACCGGATGACCGTTTCGCCGTCCTGGCGAGGGAACACGCTGGCCGCAGGCCGCGCTAGCTCAACACCTGATTGCTCAGGGCTCCTTGCTGACGAGGAGCTCGTGGGCGCCCGCGGCAGCGGCTCCCATCGACTCCACGACAGTCTTGGTCCGCTGGTGCGTTGCGGCGTCCTCGGCTGGTGTTGCACACGGGCCTTGAGGCGCGTCAGAGGCGACGGAACACCACCTGTAAGGGTCACGGACAATGACCGAGGGGGCCCAGGCAAGATTTGCCGCGGTCCATTTTCCGGCCGCGTCCTGGCTGAACTGGGCCCGGACCAGCAACCCCTCGTTGTTGACCTGGAACCACGGCGACAACTCCGTAACGCCGTTGCCCAGTCCGTAAACAATCCATGTTCCTTTGTACTGCTCGATCGGCAGGACCGAATGGGTGTGGTGCCCGTAGATCATGGTGAATTCTCCGCTGTCCACCAGCGCGTGGGCGGTTTCCTGCTGCTGGGCGTTAGCCTCACTGGCGTACTCATCGCCGGCGTGCATGACTCCGAGCACGATGTCGGCACCGAGGGTTTTTGCCTTCTTGGCCTTGGCGATCATGGTGGCTGTGTCGAGCATGTCCACCTGCCAGTCCTGTTCGGGAATCTGGCCGTTGAGTCCGTACGTGCCGATGACGATGGCAATCTTCGCCGCCGGGGTAGGGACGATGAGAATTCCCTGCGCCTCGGCCTCCGTCCGATACGAGCCCGTGTGCTTCAACCCGGCAGCGTCAAGGGCATCCAGGGTGCGGACCAGACCTTCCGTGCCGCGGTCAATGGTGTGGTTGCTGGCCGTGGTGCACGCCTGATAGCCCACCGCTTTGGACGCGGTGATGATCTGTGGGGGCACGTTGAACGACGGGTAGGCCGAGAAGGGGCCATCGGGGCCGGCGACTGGTGTCTCCTGATGGCAGATTGCGAGGTCGCTCCGCTGGATATACGCCCGCTGTCCTTCCAAGAGCGGAACGAAGTCCAGCCCTGGCTTTCCGGCTGCGGCCGCATCCTGCTGGGCTTGCTGCCACAATTGCGTGTGCACCAGCATGTCGCCTGTGACCAGAATTGAGGTACAGCGCAGGGTTGGGCACTCCGGACCCTTGCCGGGAGTGGGCGTGGGAGTCGGAGTAGGGGAAGGTGAGGGGGTCGCCGGGGCCGGCGCTGCCGACGTCGTCGCCCCGCGGTCCTGGTCGGCGATCAGTCCGCATGCCACCATCGAAACCATGAGCGCTGCTGCAGCAGAAGCCGCGGCGAGGAGTTGGGAAAGTTTTCTGGGATTGCTCGACATGTTCGACATCCTACGGCGAACACCGCCGATGCTGGTCAACCATGCCGCCGCGTGAAATTGTTGCTTCATGACTAACCCCCTACTGACACCCAGCCCTCTGCCATTCGGGTTGCCGCCCTTCGCCGATATCTCGGAAACCCATTACGGGGAAGCAATCCGGGCAGGGCTGGCTGAGCAACTGGAGGAGATCGGGGAAATCGCCGCTAACCCGGAGCCACCAACCTTCGAGAATACGGCTCTGGCCATGGAGCGCAGCGGTGCCCTCCTTCAGCGTGCGGCGGCCTCCTTCTTCACGCTTGTTTCTGCAGACGCCTCGGATGGCATCCGCTCCCTGGAGACCGAACTGTCACCGTTATTCGCTGCACACCAGGATGCCATTTACATGAACAGAGAACTGTTCGAACGCTTCAATGCGCTAACCACCGACGGGCTCGACGACGAATCGGCGCGTCTGGTCCAGGAGTACCTCAAGGAGTTCCGGGAGTCGGGGATCCAGCTGGACGACGCCGGGCAGGAACGGCTCAGGGCAGTCAACGCTGAGCTCTCCCGCCTGGGCACTGAATACGGACAACGTGTGAAGGAGGGTATGAAGCAGTCGGCTTTGCTGCTGGAAGATGAAGGTGAGCTGGCAGGGCTGCCCGCCGACGACATTGCCAATGCCGGCGAAGCCGCGCGCCAGGCCGGCCACGAGGGCAAGTTCCTGCTCACGTTGATCCTGCCGAGCAACCAGCCTGCCATGTCAGCCTTGGAAAACCGGGCTGTTCGCCGCCGGCTCTACGAGGCCTCCGTGAGCCGCGGGTGCAGCGGCGGAAGCCTTGACGTGCTGGACCTCGTTAGGGACCTGGTGCGGCTGCGTTCCGAAAAGGCGGCCCTGCTGGGCTTCGGAAACTATGCAGAACTGACTGTGGACCGCCAGACGGCCCCGGACTTCGAAGCCGTGCAGTCCATGATGAGCAGGCTCGCCCCGGCGGCGGTGCGGAACGCTGACGTGGAGGCTGCTGCCCTGGCGGAGATCGCAGGTCACCGGCTGGAGGCGTGGGACTGGGCATACTATTCGGCGCAAGTGAAAAAGGACCGGTATTCAGTTGATGACCAGCAACTGCGCCCCTACTTTGAACTGGACCGGGTGCTGGCAGACGGTGTGTTTTTTGCAGCGACAACCCTGTACGGCATCACATTCCACGAACGGACTGACCTTGCGGGATATCACCGGGACGTCAGGGTGTGGGAGGTCCGGAACGAGGACGGTTCTGAACTTGGCCTGTTCCTTGGCGACTACTACACCCGTGAGTCCAAGCGCGGCGGAGCGTGGATGAACTCGTTGGTTGAACAATCGGCCCTGCTCGGGACCAAGCCCGTGGTCATCAACAACCTCAACATCTCCAAGCCCCCAGAGGGCGAGCCCACTCTCCTGACCCTCGACGAGCTGCGCACCGCTTTCCACGAGTTTGGCCACGCCCTCCACGGTCTGTTCTCCAACGTTACCTATCCTCGGTTCTCAGGCACGTCGGTGCCGCGGGACTTTGTGGAATACCCCTCACAGGTCAACGAGATGTGGATCATGTGGCCCGAAGTCCTGGCCAATTATGCCCGGCACTATGAGACGGGCGAGCCCCTTCCCCGGGACGTGGTTGAGCGGCTAAAGGACGCCGAACTCTGGGGTGAAGGTTTCGGGACCACGGAATACCTGAGCGCGGCCCTGCTTGATCTCGCCTGGCATGTCCTCGACACCACCGACGTTCCCGCCGACCCTTTGGAATTCGAGGCGAAGGCCCTGGCTTCAGCCGGCGTGGCCCACACGCTGATTCCACCCCGATACCGGACCGGCTATTTCCAGCACATCTTTGCCGGAGACGGCTACGCGGCCGGCTACTACTCGTACATCTGGAGTGAAGTGCTCGACGCCGACACGGTCGAATGGTTCAAGGAAAATGGTGGGCTCAACCGCTTGAACGGTGAGTTCTTCCGGACTGAGCTGCTTGCCCGGGGAAACAGCCGGGATCCCCTCGAGTCCTTCCGCGCCTTCCGTGGCCGGGATGCCGAACTGGAACCGCTCCTCAAGCGACGAGGCCTCGAGTAACCCGACGACGGCGGCCGGTCACCAAAAAGGTGACCGGCCGCCGTCGTACTTCTGCTGAAGGCTGCTACCAGCCGCGCTCGGCGAGGCGGTGCGGCTGCGGGATTTCGTCGACGTTGATGCCGACCATTGCCTCGCCCAGGCCGCGCGAGGCCTTGGCGATGACGTCCGGGTCATCGAAGAAGGTAGTGGCCTTCACGACGGCGGCGGCGCGCTGGGCCGGGTTGCCGGACTTGAAGATGCCTGAACCGACGAACACGCCGTCGGCGCCGAGCTGCATCATCATGGCAGCGTCAGCGGGGGTGGCGATGCCGCCTGCGGTGAACAGGACCACGGGAAGCTTGCCCGAAAGCGCTACTTCCTTGACCAGTTCGTACGGGGCCTGCAGTTCCTTGGCGGCCACGTACAGCTCGTCCTCGGGCAGCGAGGAGAGCCGGCGGAGCTCGGCACGGATCTGGCGCATGTGGGTGGTGGCGTTGGAGACATCGCCGGTGCCGGCTTCGCCCTTGGACCGGATCATCGCCGCGCCCTCGTTGATGCGGCGCAATGCCTCACCGAGGTTGGTGGCACCGCAGACGAAAGGAACGGTGAATTCCCATTTGTCGATGTGGTTGGTGTAATCGGCCGGGGTCAGGACCTCGGACTCGTCAATGTAGTCCACTCCGAGGGACTGCAGGACCTGCGCCTCGACAAAGTGGCCGATTCGGGCCTTGGCCATGACCGGCACCGAGACTGCTTCGATGATCTTGTCGATCATGTCAGGATCGGACATGCGCGACACGCCGCCCTGGGCACGGATATCAGCCGGAACGCGTTCGAGCGCCATAACTGCAACGGCACCGGCGTCCTCGGCGATGCGGGCCTGCTCGACGTTAACGACGTCCATAATGACGCCGCCCTTGAGCATCTCAGCCATACCGCGCTTGACGCGCTTGCTGCCCGTGACGCCGTTCGCCGACGAGCCGGCTTCGCTGCTTACATCAGGTGTAGACACAAAAACCCCTATGGGTAGATAGATGTTACTTTGATCCGGAGTCCCGATCGGTGCTGACGGCACGCAAAATCAGCATCGCCACACCGGATTACCGGATCCATTGATTCAGGTATTCCTAATACTAGTCCCCCATTGCTGAGGGACTTAATTCCTATGACGGACAGCGGCAAAGCGCAGGTTCAGCCTGAGCTGTGTTCCTTAAGCGGGTTGTTCGAAAGCTGTACCAGCCTCGTCCAGGGACTGCCGCCGGACGGTGACTATGCGCTGCACAATGGTGACAAAACTTGCGGCGGCGAGCACAGCCAGGGTCGCCAGCAACACAGCCTGCGGAAGGCCGAGCCCGGTAAATCCGGTCACAACCAGTACTGACACCAGCCGCTCGGCACGTTCTGCAATCCCAACATTGGCGGTGAAACCCAAGGATTCAGCTTTTGCCCGCACATAGGAAACCACCATTCCGAGAACAAGGCAGATCAGGGCGCCAATGCCTATTGCCGTATTGGCCCCGCCCATAAAGAACCAGATGGCAAGTCCGGCGAACAGCGCGCCGTCGGCTATCCGGTCCAGGGTGGAGTCAAGGAAGTTTCCCCACCGGCCGCCCTTGTCCGCAATCCGGGCCATGATGCCGTCAACCACATCGGAGAAGATGAAGGCTGTGATGAAGATCGTCCCCCACCACAGCTGGCCGATGGGATAGAAAACGAGGGCTCCCACCACTACGCCGGCTGTGCCGAAGATGGTGACCGCGTCCGGCGATACTCCATGCTTCAGTAGCCAACGCGCCAGCGGGGTGAAAAGCCTGGTAAAGAAACTACGGGCGTGTCTGTTAAGCACCTTGGTCCTCCGGCCATGCCTCGGCAACCTGTTGGCGCACCTCGTCCAGCGTCTGCGTGATGGCTTTGGTCTGGGCGATGATCGGGAAGAAATTTCCGTCCCCGCCCCAGCGTGGGACTACATGCTGATGCAGGTGACCAGCGATGCCGGCACCGCCCACTACGCCTTGGTTCATGCCAAGGTTAAATCCTCCGGGGTTTGCCACTTTCCGCAGAACCCGCATGGCCGTTTGGGTCAGGGCGGAGAACTCGGCGGTTTCCTCTTCAGTCAGGTCTGTGTAGTCGGGCACATGCCTGTAGGGGCAAATCAGCAGGTGTCCGGGATTGTAGGGAAACAAGTTCAGGACCACATAGTTGCGCTTTCCCCGATACACGATCAGGGATTCCTCATCACTGCGCTTTGGTGCAACACAGAAGGGGCAGTCGTCCTGATTTTTGAACTGGTGCTGGCCGCCCTTGATGTAAGCCATCCGGTGCGGAGTCCAGAGGCGCTGGAACGCGTCCGGAACTCCGACCAGGCCGAAGTCGTCAGTCACCCCGGCGTCGCCGGAATAGTCCGCCTCCGCGCCTGTATTCTCCTGCACCCTCTACCCTTCCGGTTTCCGCTATCTGGTCCGGTCGCGGACGGCGTCGACAATGCGGCGGACGGCCTCAGCAACCGGCACCCCGTTATCCTGGCTGCCATCCCTGAACCGGAAGGATACGGCTCCGGCTTCAGCGTCTTCGCCGCCGGCAATCAGGACGAACGGGATCTTGTCCTTGCTTGCTGTGCGGATTTTCTTGGGGAACCGGTCTGAAGAGATGTCCACTTCGGCACGGATGCCAGCCGCCTTAAGCTGACCCACGACGTCGAACATGTAGTCATTGAACGCCTCCGCCACCGGGATGCCGACCACCTGCACGGGCGCCAGCCATGCCGGGAACGCTCCGGCGTAGTGCTCGGTCAAAACGCCCATGAAACGTTCAACCGAACCGAACAGGGCACGGTGGATCATCACGGGGCGCTGGCGTGTGCCGTCAGCGGCCTGGAACTCAAGTTCGAAGCGTTCGGGCAGGTTGAAGTCCAGCTGGATGGTGGACATCTGCCAGGTCCGGCCGAGGGCGTCCTTAGCCTGTACTGAGATCTTGGGGCCGTAGAACGCGGCTCCGCCCGGATCCGGAATAAGTTCCAGGCCCGAGGCCTCAGCTACTTCCGCCAGGGTCCGTGTGGCTTCTTCCCAAGCGGCGTCCTCTCCGACGAACTTGTCTTCGTTCTTTGTGGACAGCTCCAGGTAAAAGTCATCCAGGCCGTAATCCTTGAGGAGACCAAGCACGAAATTAAGCGTGGTGGTGAGCTCGTCTTTCATCTGCTCGCGGGTGCAGTAGATGTGGGCGTCGTCCTGTGTCATACCCCGCACACGGGTCAACCCGTGCACCACACCGGACTTTTCGTACCGATAGACCGAGCCGAATTCGAAGAGTCGCAGCGGCAGCTCGCGGTAGGATCGTCCGCGGGAACGGAAGATCAGGTTGTGCATCGGACAGTTCATCGGCTTCAGGTAATAGTCCTGGCCGGGCTTGCGCACGGTGCCGTCCTCGTTGAGTTCCGCGTCAATGTGCATCGCCGGGAACATGCCCTCCTTATACCAGTCCAGGTGGCCTGAGACTTCGTAGAGGTGCCCCTTGGTGATGTGCGGGGTGTAGACGAACTCGTAGCCGGCATCCACGTGGCGCTGGCGGGAGTAGTCCTCCATGGCCTTGCGGATGATGCCGCCCTTGGGGTGGAACACGGGCAGGCCTGAACCCAGCTCGTCGGGGAAGGAAAACAGGTCAAGCTCGGCGCCCAGCTTGCGGTGGTCGCGGCGCTCGGCCTCGGCGATGCGCTCCTGGTAGGCCTTAAGGGCATCCTTGGTTGGCCACGCCGTGCCGTAGATCCGCTGCAGCTGTTGGTTGTTCTGGTTGCCCAGCCAGTAGGCGGCCGATGACCGGGTCAGGGCGAAGGCGTTGGAGATGAGCTTGCTGTTTGGCAGGTGGGGACCGCGGCACAGGTCGCACCAGACGCTGTCACCGCTTTTGCGGTCAACGTTGTCGTAGATGGTGATGTCGCCGGCGCCGACCTCGACGCTAACGCCCTCGCCCGCGTCGGCGGCAGTGTTCTTCTTGCCCAGCAGTTCGAGCTTGTAAGGCTCATCCTTCATGGCTTCACGGGCCTCGTCCTCACTGACGACCCGCCGCACGAACTTCTGGTTCTGGTTGACGATCTTAAGCATCATTTTTTCAAGCTGACGCAGATCTTCGGGGGTAAAGGGCTCCTCGACGTCGAAGTCGAAGTAGAAACCGTCCGTGATGTAAGGGCCGATTCCGAGCTTGGCGTCCGGGCGAAGCTGCTGTACGGCCTGGGCCATGACGTGGGCTGTCGAGTGCCGGAGGACGTTTAGTCCGTCAGGAGAGTCAATTGTGACGCCTTCAACGACGGCGCCTTCCGGCAGGGCCTGATCCAGGTCCTTGAGTTCGCCGTCCACACGGGCTACAACGACGTCGCGGCGCTCAAAAAAGAGTTCCGCGCCGGTGGTCCCGGTAGTCACCTTGGTCTCTTCGCCATCGACGATGAGGGTGATCTGCTGGGCATCTGACACGGGTGTCTCCTATTCAATGTTAAGGCTTCGTAGCTTGTGGCGTACGGGGACCACAGCCAGCCTCGTCCATCGTATCGGTTTCTGGGCAGCCCCCGGCGCAGCCTCAGCTACCGAGCCCGGTGATGGCCAGGTTGCGGCCGATCCCGTCCAGAGGCCCGGCCTGGCCAAAGGTCATCTGATCCTCGTCGATGCTTGAAGAGGTGCTGTCCTGGTTCTGGTCCGGCGGTGGGAAGGGGAGGGTTTCGATCCTGCTGAGATCCCACGCCATACTGGCACTTAAACTGATCCCCCTGGGTCCTGTCCGGCGGGTGGTTCCCCGGATCAGGAGCAGGCGTGTTCCAAAGAGCAAAGGACCGGCCAATTCCTGTGCCTCGTGGAAAAAGACAGAATCCACGCAACCGGTGCCGTCGTCGATACTGATGAAAACGACACGACGCCCTCCCCTCATGGGTGGGGTTTGGGTGGCGATCCGGACTCCGGCCACCAGCACCTCAGTGCCGTTACGAAGGCCCAGCAGCTTGTCGGCGGTTGTCACTCCCAGCCGGTTCAGGAGTGGCCGATGGCTCTCCATCAGGTGCTCACTGACATCCACGGCCATCAGGTCAAGTTCTGCACGGACGTTCTCCACCATGGTGGGAGCCGGTTGCCCCCGCTGGAGATTGTTCAGTTCCACATCCCCTAAAGGCAGCGCCAGTTGCCCTTCAATGATGTCAACGCCCTTCTTGGTGGGACGGCTCTGAAGGTTTTGCAGATGAAGGACCAGGTCAGCACGGTTCGCATCGTTTCCGGATTCACGGTGAAGGGAATCAAAAGCACCAAGTTGGGCCAGCCGCTTGATGCCGGGCTTGGATAGGCGAGAGCGTGCCCGCAAATCCGCGAGGGAATCGTACGGTTGTCCGGCAACGATCCTCTTAAGCTCTGAGGCTGACAATCCGAAGATGCCCTTGAGGCTTAGCCGGATCCCCAGCTTTCCGGCATGCTCCCCCGACTCAACCCGTTC
The DNA here is from genome assembly GCF_023062595.1 of Arthrobacter rhizosphaerae. Classification (GTDB taxonomy): domain Bacteria; phylum Actinomycetota; class Actinomycetes; order Actinomycetales; family Micrococcaceae; genus Arthrobacter; species Arthrobacter rhizosphaerae. The sequence continues at coordinate 63,459 of NZ_JALLAN010000001.1, read as the reverse complement.
TACCCGGTATTCTGCTTTGCTCCTGTTGATGTCCAGGGGAAGGATCGGGATTCCCAACCGCCTGGCTTCTGCAACAAGAAGCCGCTTTGGGTACATGCCAGGATCATGTTCCCAGAGCCCGGCAAGGAATGCTTCCGGATGATGCGCTTTCAACCAGGCCGACTGGTAGGTGGGAACAGCAAAGGCAGCCCCGTGAGCCTTGCAGAAACCAAAGCTGGCAAAAGACTTCAGGGTTCCCCAGACCTTGTCGACCACTTCAGGGGAATAGCCTTTTGCTTTGGCCTCGCGACGGAAGAACTCCTCTACCTTGAATTCCAGGGCCTCATTCCCCAGTACACGGCGGAATTCGTCAGCCTTGGCAAGCCCGCACCCTGTCATCACGTCAAAAGTCTTCAGGATCTGCTCATGGAAAACAGTGACTCCGTGGGTTTCCTGTAGGACTGGCTTCAGATCCGGATGGGGGTAGACCTCCGGTGCGAACCCGTGGCGATGCTCCAGGAATGGCCTGACCATGTCAGATTTCATTGGTCCAGGGCGGAAAAGTGAGATGTCGATAATGAGGTCATTGAAATCCCGGGGGGCCATTTTGCCTACCAGTTCCCGCTGCCCCGGAGATTCGATCTGGAAGCAACCCAGCGTGTGGGTGCTGCGTATCAGTTCATAGGTTGGCTCATCGTCCAGGGGCACTGCGTTGAGGTCGATACGCCCGTCTTCGGAGATGTAGTCAGGACCTTCCCCGTCGTTGCCTGAAGGATGCGAACCCGCTGAAGTTACCTCTGCCTTGGAAGGATGAATCCGGATCACTTCCCGTACCGCAAAGGCCATAGCGCTTTGCATTCTGACGCCCAGGACATCAAGCTTCAACATCCCCATGGGATCCATGTCGTGTTTATCGAATTGGCTCATGGGCAATCCAAGTCCGCTGGGCTGGACAGGGGTCCGGTCCAAAAGGGTGGAATCCCCCAGGATCACTCCGCAGGGGTGCATGGAGATATGGCGCGGCAACCGGTCCAGGCGTTCGGTGAGGTCAACCAAAAGATCAAGCTGCTGGTTTTCAGAGAAATCCCGTTCAACACGGCCGGCGAACTCCCGCAGTTCCGGCTTCTCAGCAAGGGCTTCGCGGAATTTACGCGCGGAAAAGCGCCACAGCTGTTTCGCGATTTCGCCTATTTCACCGTCGTCCATTCCAAGTGCCATGCCTGCATCGCGGACGGCACCGCGAGCGCGGTATCCGTTTTGCATGCTCATCAGGGTGACCCGTTCAGCACCGAACCGCTCGAAAATCTTCCGGTAGACATTGTGCCTTTCGGCGCTTTCAACGTCGATGTCAATGTCGGGCAAGGTTGCCCTGTCGCCGGAAAGAAACCGTTCAAATACGAGGTCGTGCTGGAGGGGGTTCACCTGGCTGATATCAATGAGGAAGTTGACCAGGCTTGAAGCTCCGGAGCCCCTTGCTGCCGCCCTAACATTCATGTCCAGGATCATGCGGGAAACTTCGGCAACAGTGAGGAAGTAGGAGGCAAAGCCGAGGTTTCCGATGATCCTCAGCTCGTGCTCTAACCGGGAGCGCATTTCAGCTTCCTGCTTACCGGAGATCCCCGGGAAGCGGCGGCCTATTCCGGCCTCACAGCGTTGGGTCAGTTCAGCTAAGGGATCACCGGCAATGCCGATAACGGTAGTTTCAGGAACCACCGGTTGCTTCCAGCCCATGTCTGAGGAGGGATCCATCCGGCAGCGGTCCGCGAGCGCCTCCGTCTGGGCAAGCAGTCTTTTCAGGTCCGCTGTGCCGTATCCCGCTGACTGGATGATTTCTTTTGCCAGCTCCACCATTTGCTTCTCAGACTTGAGCCATCCCTGCCCTGTTGGTTGCAGAAGGGGGGCTGAGGATAGCTCTGGGAGAGATTTCAGCGTGCGGGCCGAATCAAGGACATCAGCTGTGGCAGCGCCGTCCTCTTCGCAGTACCTGACGGCGTTGGTCAAGACAGCCGGAACATGGTGTTCAGCGGCAAGTTTAAGCATGCGTACAGCATGTGCAGTGCTTAGTGGGGCTCCAGGGGCGCTTAGCTGTGACACCACTTCAGCAACGACAGTTCCTTGGGGCATAGCTTCCAGCCAACGCTTGAACAAGGTACGGGGAAGTAGGTATTTCCGTCCTCCCATTGACCGGCCGACGTCGGAATCAGGTCCGATGAGAACGGTCAGTACTGGTTTCAAGGTGTTTGGATCCAGTGTTCTGGAGGCCAACTCTTCCCGGGTCACGGCGACAGGGACCACTCCCCCTGCCTTGCCTGTTGTCCTGGCATGGGCGTCGGAGATGAGCCGGCAGAGGGCACGATATCCCGCTCCGTTATTGTGACCGTGGGCGAGGACCACAACCCGGCCGGATAGCTGGGTGCGGTGATCGCCGTCGTCGTCAAATACCGCGAGATCAACCCCCACTACCGGATCGAGGTTCGCAGCCATGCATGCCTTGAGGTGTTTGACTGTTCCATACAGCCCGTCCCTGTCGGTGCACGCCAACGCTGTTGCCCCGTCAGCCGCTGCAGCACCGGTAAGTTCTTCCGGCCAGGAGACTCCGTAATGGGCACTGAAGGCAGTGGAAACGTGAAGGTGGGTAAGGCTCATGCTGTTTTTGGTGCTGTCTTTGGCTGGAGGGCATCATGGATGCGCAGCAGCCTCCAGCGCCCGCTGCCAATATCCCGCGACAGGTCCAGTGTTAACGGTTCCTGCGAAGCACCCGGAACACGCTCATCTTCAGCTTTGACCTGAACACGCCAAATTTCATGGTCAACCAGCCCCTTGCCTGCGCCCAAGGGTGCCCTTTTTTCCTCGGCCCACCATTGGCGCCGTTCAAACCAGCGCACAGGTTCTGCACACACGGTGTACCGGCGGCCAGCCCAGAGAAGGTTTAAGGGCTGGCCTCCAGGGGCACATTCCACCTCTACGCCCTCACTGAATATCCCCACGGGTGCCTCCGAGCAACTTCCTTGCAACTGCCTTCTTCGAATATATCTTCGAATAATCTCAGTCTACGCCCGGGGCATGACAAAACATAGGTCGGGGGTGGACGGAAGGGGAAGCAGAGAGCAGGATGGAGCCATGAGTTCCAATGAAGCACTCCTGAGAAACGCCAGCATCGCCGCCAAAAATTCACATTTGGTGGCGACTTTCGATATTGACGGCAATATTCCGTCCTCGGGCGCCTACGTCGTGGGGCTTGTGGCGTCCACTCCTGACTTTTCACATCAACGAAGGCTTGGCATCGAGTTCATGAACGGCGAGGCCGTTTCGTTCTATGCCTTCAACCATGACGGCACCGAAGAGAACTTCGACCTCGAGGGCGTGGAGCATTCAGGCAGCACCATTACCGGGCATTTTCCGCTGAGCACCATATTGGGTCTCGGCAAGGGGCACTTGATATCAGCCTTCAGCGAAGCCGACGGGCGGGATTTCCAGGCAGGCGTTCAGGTCCAGGAATCACTCTGAAGCTGAATCAGTCGTTGTCCTTCTGGACTTTGAGTTCCAGTTCGATGAATTCGGAGATCATGGTCCGATAGGTCGTTTCCACCAGGCCGGGATCTATGCCCTTCTTTTCGGCTGCGGACCGGACGTGCTCGATGATGCGCTCCACCCGGCCCGGGGCGCGTACTTCTGCGCTGTCCCCCTTGAGCGTCCCGGCTATGCGGATCAGCCGCTCGCGGCGGGCGATGAGGCTGACGATCTGCTCGTCCACTTCGTCAACGGCCACACGCACCGCGGCGAGCTGTTCCTTGTCGGCCTGGGCGTTCTTGTCGAGTCCGTGATCTGTGGGCATGTGACTGACAGTATCTAACCTTGCAACCCGAGTCGACTTCATCTCCCTTGGCGTTCGCAGAGTAGGGGTTTACGACAGACTGGCAAGGACTGATCCGCGTGTCTTGGGATTCAGGACCATCAGGACACACATAGGGTCGATACATGGACAAGGAACCTACCGGCGAGCTGGAAGGGCAGACGTCTATCAACGAGCTGCTCGACGAACCGGTCGGCCTTACCCATATCCAGTTGGCACTGCCCCTTCACGTCCAATTTTCGGCGGGGAAATTCGTACGCCTTTAAGGAGGAGCAGGTGTGGAGCGCTACAGAAGACACTCTGTGAGGAAAGGCTCGGGTAACTCTCGCTCAAGTCACTGCCTGCGATGCAGCCGGTCGTGTTTTCCTCGTCCTTTGAACCCGGCAGTCGGCTGGCTGCCATGCGGCTCTTTCAGCAGCCGCAGGACCGGCGGATTATGAGCTCTGTGGCCAGGAGCTGGGCCTTGCCTTCTGAATCGTCGGAAGAGAGGGCCGCCCGGACGGCAGCTTCGGCGATCAGGTTGATGGATTGCCTGACTGTGGTGAGCGGAGGCCAGCTGAATTCAGATTCGGAGGTTCCATCGAACGAGACGACGGCGATGTCGTCCGGTATGGACAGGTCGGCCTCGTGGAGGGCGAGCAATGCGCCAACCGCCAGCAGGTCGGAGCTCGCAAAGATTGCCGTGGGCCGCTTGGGTCGTTCCAGCAGCCGGCGGGTGGCCTCGTAGCCGCCTTGCCGGGTGAAGTCAGTGAATTCCACTGGCCCCTCGGTTAGGCCTGCGTCCCGGAGCGCCGTCTTCCAGCCGTTGTGTCGCGGATCCACGCGGGAGGGGTCAATGTCCCTGCCCACCAAAATGGCGATGTCCCGGTGTCCGTGGCCGATGAGGTGCTGCACACCTGCGACAGCTCCTTGTTCAAAATCAGTACTGACCGTGGGTACGCCGTGTACAGTGCTCGATTGGTCAATCAGCACCCGGGGAATCCCCTGGACCGGCATGGCCGCGACTTCGCTAGGGCTGAGCACTGTGGCGAGGATGATCGCGTCCACCTGCCGCGACACGAGGCTGAGAGTGTTTTGCCGCTCGGTTTCGGCGTCCGTGCGGGAGTTGGCTGCCAGGAGTGCGTAACCACGGGCGGCAGCTACCTGCGCAATAGCGTCAGTGAGCTCCGCGAAGTAAGGGTTGGTGCTGTCGGGAACAATCATGCCCAGCAGCCGTGCAGAACCCATAGTCAAGGCCCGGGCCGTTGCATTGGGCTGGTACTGGAGTACTTTGATGGCTTCACGTACCCGCGCCGCGGTTGCTGCAGCCACCGGCTTTGGGCCACCGTTGATGACGTAGCTGACAACTGCCGTACTCACCCCCGCGTAGCGGGCCACGTCGGTTCGCGTTACTTTTCCGGATCCGGGCTGAACCTGCAGACCTGCCACGAAGACCACCTTCCACTTCCTTGTAACAACATTCTACCCGGGTTGATTTCGGAATTGCGACACCATTCCTCGTGTCTCAAGGCCAGTTAATGATGCTTGCGTGATCAGTTCTACCCGCGTAGACTCAGATTTGAGCCAACGAGTAGTGATCCTCCTCACGTTCCCCGCCTGACGATATCCAGGCATTCTCAACGCTTCCAGAAAAATTTCTCATCCTCCTAAGGAATCAATGATGATGACCAATCCAAAGCCTCACAGCGGGGCGCGGATCCTCACCGCGGTTGCCGCTGTCTCCATCGCCACGCTGACGCTCACCGGCTGCGGCGGCTCCGGAGCGGGCAGCACCGGTTCCGCCGTCGAGGCGGGCTCCGGCGAGGGCACGATCAATGTCTGGGCTGTCGACGGTCAGGCGGCCGAGAACGACGCGCTGAAAAAGATCATCTCGAACTTCGAGAGTTCGCAGGGCAAGATCAAAGTCAATCTCAAGCTCTTCCCCTCCGACCAATACACAAAGGCCGTGAATTCTGCTGCGCCGGGTGATTTGCCTGATGTTCTGGACTTCGACGGGCCAACGTTGGCCAGCTTCGTCTACAACGGCAAGATGGCCCCGTTGAAGGGCTCTGTCTCCGAAGCGACGCTCTCGAACCAGACCGACTCCATCAAGGGGCAGAACACGGTCGATGATGCTGTGTACGGCGTTGGCATGATGAACGCCGGCCTTGCCCTCTGGGGCAACAAGAAACTCCTTGACACCGCAGGTGTTGCCTACCCGACCACGCCGGAAAAGGCTTGGACGGCTGAGGAGTTCACAGGCGTCCTGGACAAACTCGCCGCTGTGGTCCCGGGGGGGAAACCGCTGGACCTTTCAGAGCAGTACGGATTTGCCGGTGAATGGGGAACCTGCTGCTCGGCCGGGCCAGTCATCTGGTCCGGCGGCGGCACCATGCTTAAGGACAACAAGGCATCCGGAGCGCTGGATTCAGACGCCAACGTCAAATCCCTGACAACGTTCGCCAGCTGGAAGAAGTACACCGATCCCAACGCTGACGGACTGGCATTCACCAGCGGACGCGTCGCATTGAGCTGGGTCGGGCACTGGACCTACCCGACATACAAGGCGCTGGGCAGCGACCTGATCTCCATTCCCTTGCCTGACTTTGGCACGGGCACCAAGACGGCCTCCGGCACCTTCGCCTGGGGTCTGGGAGCAGGTTCGAAGAACGGTGCAGCGGCCGGAAAATTCCTGGACTTTCTGATGATGGATGAAAGCGTACAAACCTACACCGAGGCCAATGGTGCCCCTCCCGCAACGAAGACAGCACTGGCCGCATCCAGCCTCTACGGCCCCGGCAAGCAACTGCAGCTCCTGGGGGATCAGCTGAGTAAGGCCTGCGGCACGGAGGAGCAGATCAACGACACCTGCGTCAGCGTCACCAGGCCGGTGAGTGCGGGCTACCCGATCATCACCGATCAGGTCGGCAAAGCTGAAGCAGCCATTTACGCAGGCAAAGACGCGAAAGAGGCCCTGAGCGCTGCCGCCCGTGCCATAGACCAGAACTTCGCCGACAACGACGGATACAAGAAGTAAAGCCCAATCAGGAGACCGGACGCCGGCCAGAACCGGCGTCGGGATGCCCCCGGACTTGACCCGAGCGAAAGCCTCATCATGACGACGCAAACACAAACTCAGCGGCCCCCAACCAGCACTTTGCCTGCCCGGCGGCGATCGTCCACCGGCCTTGGCGGGCATCGGTTCGCGGGCCCGATCTTCGCCAGCCCCGCCCTGCTCGGACTCGCTATCTTCCTGGTTGCACCCTTCGTGCTCGCACTCGTACTGTCCTTCTACCGGGTGCAGCTGAACAGCCCTCGTCCCGCACGTTTCGTCGGATTCGAACAGTACACGCGCTTGTTCACCGACCCTGACCTTGCTGCAGCCTTTGGGCACGCGCTCTTGAACAACTTCACTTTTGCCCTCATCGTCGTACCCGTCCAGACCGTACTCGCCCTGGCCCTGGCCGTGCTCGTCAACCGCAAGCTGCGCGGCATGGTGATCTTCCGGACCTTCATCTTCATGCCTCTGGTGTTCCCGCTGGCCCTGACAGCGGTGGTCTGGCGCCTCATCTACTCTCGGGGTGACCAGGGACTCCTCAACGCCATTCTCGGGTTCTTGAGCGGAGGCACCTTGACCAGCCACGACTGGCTCGGTGATCCTGCCACGGCGATGGGGTCCATCATTGTTATGTCGATCTGGCAAAGCGTGAGCTTCCAGATGATCATCGTTCTGGCTGCGCTGCAGAGCGTACCGACCGAACTCTACGAGGCCGCGTCGCTGGACAGGGCGAGCAAATGGGATCAATTCCTGAACGTCACAGTCCCCGGCATCAGAAACACGCTGATCTTCGTTGCACTCATCACCACAATCTTCTCCTTCCGGCTCTTCGACCAGGTGTATCTCCTGAGCCGATCCGGGAGCGTGGACCGCGGGTCGACCGAGACCGTAATGACCCAAATCATTAACACTGGGTTCGACAACAACAACGTGGGTCAGGCAGCTGCCATGACGGTCATATTCATGCTGATCATCACCCTGATCGCAATCATTCAACGCGCCGCGGCGCGACAGCGAGGAGGCGTCTGATGACGATGTCCAGGACCCTGAACTCAGCACGACGGGGCGGAAGCATGAAACGCACACGCCGTTGGCAGACCGCACTCCACTACCTGATATTGACTGTGGTTTCGCTGTTCTTCTTCCTGCCCGTCTACTACCTCATCGTGGGAAGCTTCCGCCCGTCCGAGGAGGTCCTCAGCGGCCTCAGCGGGTTCATTCCTACAAACATGTCCTTCGACAACTACACAGGCGTATTCGACCACCTCGGTTCAGAGGCCACCGGATACTTCGGGCAGTTCGCGGCCGTCTCTGTCATCGTCACCACCGCGGTCGTCGCCGGCAGCCTCCTGGTGAATTCCATGGCGGCCTACTCCTTCGCCCGAATGCAATGGCGGGGTAAGAAGATCGTCTTCCTCCTGGTGATTGTTCTGACGATCATCCCATTCGAAGCGGTCGCCCTGCCCCTGTACTTCATGTTCTCCGGTCAGCGGGACACCATCTACATCCAGGCGATTCCGTTCATTGCCAACGCATTCTCGATCTTCCTGTTCTACACCTTCTTCCTCGACGTTCCGGGCGAGATCGAGGAGGCTGCCCGTCTTGACGGTGCCGGACCATTCCGGACGTTCTTTCAGGTCGTGGTGCCCATCACCAAGCCTGCATTCGCCACGGTCGCCATTCTTACCTTCCTTGCCCAGTGGGGCTCCTACCTGTGGCCGGTCCTCATGGTCTCCGATCCCACCGTCCGGCCGCTCCCGCTGGCGATCAGCATCTTCCAAAACCAGCAGCCACCGGAGTGGGGCCAGGTACTGGCCTTCGGAACCATGTTCATCGTCCCGGTCCTGGCCGTCTTCCTGATCTTCCAGCGCTGGTTCGTCGCCAGCATCAGCAGCTCCGCAGTCAAGGGCTGACACCACCACGGCTACCGAGAGCGCAGCCACCAACAGAAAAGGCATATTCACATTGGTTTTCAGTCTCAAGGACTCATGGGTGTGGGACTTCTGGCTTGCCGACGACGGCTCCACCTTCCACATGTACTATCTCCACGCTCCCAAAAGTCTGGGCGACCCGGCGCTCCGGCACCGCAACGCCCGCATCGGGCACGCCATCTCCCAGGATCTGATCACTTGGGTCTCGTACGGCGTCGTCCTTCAGCCCGATAGCCCAGACGCCTTTGATGCAACCGCCACCTGGACCGGAAGCGTCCTCAAAGGCCCCGACGGCATCTGGCGGATGTTCTATACCGGTGCCCGGTTCTACGAAACGCACAACATCGAATCCATCGGTGTCGCAACCTCCCCCGACCTCCACACCTGGACCAAGCAACCGGCCGTCGTAATCGAACCAGACGCACGCTGGTACGAAAAATACGGCGATTCAACCTGGCCGGAAGAAGCCTGGCGGGACCCTTGGGTGTTCGCTGACCCGGCAGGTGACGGATGGCACATGCTGATCACCGCGCGGGCAAACAACGGCGACGTCGACGACCGCGGAGTCATTGGGCACGCCGTATCGCCGGACCTGGAGAAGTGGGAGGTCAGGCCTCCGCTGAGCCGGCCCGGTGCCGGCTTCGGACATCTGGAAGTCCCCCAGATCACCATTATGGGAGACCGAGCCGTGCTGTTGTTCTCCTGCGGCGTGGACACGCTCGCGGCCAAGAAGGCAGAAGGATTCGACGGCGGCGGAATCTGGAGCCTGGAAACGGACCATACGAACGGACCCTTCAACGTCGCGTCAGCGGCCATAGTCACCACTGCACCGCTCTATAGCGGCCGCCTCATCCAAAACCGGGCTGGCCAATGGGTGATGATGGCCTGCCACGACGCCAGCGACGGCTCCTTCGATGGGATCGTGTCCGATCCCCTACCGGTCCGCTGGGACTCGGAACGCGGTGGCCTGACCACCGTGACAATACAAACCAAAGCATGAGGAGTTCCATGCCAACCGATAGCCAGGGCGCCATCCTGCAGCTGACCGCTGCCGGAGTGACGGTGCTGATAGACGCCACCGACGGCCAACTGCCGGCCATCATCCACTGGGGACCCGCACTTCCGGCTTTGACAGCAGGGGAGGCCGACACCCTGGCTGATGCCAGCATCCCCGTGAACGGTTCCGGCACCCTGGACCTGCCGCCCCGGCCGGGCTTGCTGCCCGGGCAACACAGCGGCTGGACCGGACGCCCCGGATTGCGGGGCTCCTTCGACGGCACCGGGTGGTCCCCCAGGTTCCGCACCCACTCACTGACCCTGAACGGTGCACCTGTTGAGGGATTCACCTCCTCCGGCGCCGGTCTTCTCCAAGTCACAGCCCTCGAGGACGCCGGGCGGCTGCGCCTGGACCTGACGCTGGAACTGCTGCCGAGCGGTCTCCTGCGGAGCCGCGCCCAACTGACCAACCTGTGCGAGACGACGTATTCCCTCGAGGATTTCGCCCTGTCCTTTCCGATTCCAGCGGAGGCCTCGGAGTTGCTGGACTTCGCCGGCAGCCACAACTCCGAACGGATTCCCCAGCGCGGTACGCTACGGACCGGCACGCACCTCCGCGAAAACCGCAAAGGCCGTACAGGGGCCGACAGCGCCTACATCCTGCATGCGGGAACCCCCGGATTCGGATTCGGGAACGGAGAGGTCTGGGCAGTCCATACTGCCTGGAGCGGAAACCATCAGCACTACGCTGAACGCGTCTTCACCGGCGAGCAGCTGCTTGGCGCTGGTGAACTGCTGCTGCCCGGCGAAATCCGTCTGAGCCGGGATGAAAACTATGCAAGTCCCTGGATCTACGCCTCCTACGGGACGGGTCTCGACGAGGTGGCACGCCGCTTCCACACGCACGTGCGCAGCCGCACGCCGCAGGTTTCTGCCCAGCGGCCGGTTACTCTCAATGTGTGGGAAGCCGTCTACTTCGGGCACGACGAGAACAAGCTCATTGACCTCGCCCAGCGAGCGGCCGCCCTCGGAGTCGAACGGTACGTGCTCGACGACGGCTGGTTCGGTTCGCGCCGCGACGACACCTCAGGGTTGGGTGACTGGGTGGTATCCCCGGATGTGTGGCCGACCGGACTGCACCCCTTGGTGGACTCCGTGCACGCTCTTGGCATGCAGTTCGGCCTGTGGTTCGAACCCGAGATGGTCAACCCCGACAGCGACGTAGCCCGTGCACATCCGGAATGGATCATGGCCGCCCGCGCCGAATGGCCCGTGGAATCACGCAACCAGCAGGTCCTCAACCTCGGCATCCCCGAGGCCTACGAACACGTCAAAAAGCAGATCCTGGCGATCCTCGCCGAATACCCGATCGACTACATTAAGTGGGACCACAACCGCGACCTGATCGAGGCGGGCAACCAGCTCGAAGCAGGACGCCCCGGCGTTCACGCGCAGACCCTGGCGTTTTACGCCCTGCTGGAGGAAATCCGGTCTGTGCACCCGGGCCTGGAGATCGAATCATGCTCATCGGGCGGCGCCCGTGCTGACCTGGGCGTCCTGGAACACACGGACCGGGTCTGGGTATCGGACAATAACGACCCCCACGACCGGCAGAACATGCTGTGCTGGACCACGCAACTGTTGCCGCCGGAGTACATGGGCTCCCACATCGCTTCGGGGCGCTCGCACACCACAGGGCGTCAGCATGACCTGGCCTTCCGGGCGGGCACAGCGATCTTCGGGCACCTCGGCGTCGAGTGGGACCTTGCCATGGCTACTGCCGAGGAGATTTCAGCCCTCCGCCGATGGATCGCGTTCTATAAGCAGGAACGCGGCCTCCTGCTGACAGGGGATGTCGTCCGGATGGACGGCCCTGATTCGAACGTTCTGGTTCACGGCGTCGTCAGCAGGGACCGTTCGCGAGCGATCTTCGCCGTCGCGGCGCTCGACAGCCTGTACCCGGATCCGGCTGGTCGCCTGAAGCTCCGCGGACTCGACGCGGACGCAGCGTACCGGGTGGAACCGGTCTTTCCCGGGACCACACCCTCCGGGTTGCTGCCGCCCGGATGGTGGGGCCAGCCAACAGTCGGCGGCAAGGCGATTGAACCCATCTCCCTCCGCAGAACTGCCCAGGATGATGTGATCTTCCCCGGAGCGAAATTCCCAGGCAGCGTCCTGGCGAGGGTCGGCGTCGCGTCTCCCAGAGTGCATCCCGACCAAGTGGTCCTCTACCGCATCACCAAGGTTCGAGCACTACCTGCTGTACGAGGATGAAAAACGCCCGGGGATTCAGAATGGGACCAAAGGGCATCTCAACGTTGCGGAGAACCGGTGCGAAATCGTAATCGGGCAGCGCCAGGCAAGCTTCCAGAGCTTCCTTCGCCATGTTCATGGAGGACGCGTCCCACGAATCGTATTCGGGCCTAACAACATCACCAATCGCCTGTGACAGCTGCACGTTATCTGACACGTCAATGTCCATTAGCGCATCCCATTCGGCCTCGCTCAAGATCGAATAATCGAAACTTTTGACCAGCGAAACAAGGTAACTTTCGTAGTTTTTATTTTTCATGAGTGGTCAGAACTCTATCGCCCAGGTTGGAGGCCCCGCATAAACTTGGGATTGTTCACGTAGCGATCGCGGTTTGCGGGGCATGCGTGCGTCAGAACGGAGAGCGCCATGCTCAAGATGCTCATGTGCAAACTCAATTTGCGCCACGCCTGGCACATAGAATCTTCAGAGGATGGCAGCGGCCGCTATAGGCGGTGCACTCGTTGCGGTAAGTACGACCGCGACAGCGATGGTAGTGGCTTTATGCACTGAGCCAGACGTCGACGGCGGCGCGAGAGATCTCCCGGCTGGCATTCGCCATACTGGTTCTATGCACGCAACGACGACGGTGTTGGTTGAGGGCGAGAGTGACCGGGTGGCTGTAGAGACTCTTGCGCTACGCCTTGGCCATGACCTGACGGCCGAGCGGGTGACCGTCGTGCCGATGGGAGGCGCCACCAGCATCGTCCACTTCCTCGACCGCCACCCGGACGCCCCAGGGAACCGGTTGCTTGGTCTGTGTGATGCCGGGGAGGCTCGTGGCGTCGCCCGCGCGCTCGAACGGGCACGTATTGGTTCCGGTTCGCTGGCCGAGCTTGGGTTCCAGGTCTGTGATGTTGATCTGGAGGACGAACTCATCCGCTGCCTCGGGATCGACGCCGTACTCAACGTCATCGAGGCTCAAGGTGAGCTCGCATCGTTCCGGATCCTCCAACGCCAGCCTTCACAGCGCGAGCGTCCCGTAACGGCGCAGCTGCGCCGGTTCTTTGGAGGACGCAGCGGCAACAAGGCCCGATACGCGCGACTGCTCGTCGACGCACTGCCAGCTGGACAAGCACCCCCGCCGCTCGCCCGCCTCGTCGCATCGTTCTCCCCTGCCGCGCCTCCGCAGGGACATCACACTTAGTCGAGCACGAGGATGACCTTCCCGCCCTCGTAAAAGCCCTCTCCATCGGCCTGGGTCATTGCACCGTTGTTCTCAACCAAGTAGGTCAGGACATGCCCCAAGGCCGCGTAGCCATCGTCGTCAATGTCGAAGACCGGCAGCCGTGCCGAAACGATGAACCGGGTCTTCCGGAGATGTTTCTCCACCCTTCTTCGATTCCAACCCTTGGGCACATCCTCGAGCAACTCTATGAACTCGACGATTTCTTCGCGCATGAGAGACTCGTCCCCCTCGTCACGATTGACTTCGAACAGGATCGACGCCTTGTTCTCTTTGTAGACGACGCCAACCTGCTCCCAGTCGCCGTCGTCGACGTCCGGATTGCTGATCTCGGGATCGAGCGTGAGACTGGCTCCACGTTCCGCGGAGTATGCGAGGACCGGCCCCAGCGGAGGAGGGTCGCCATGGGTACAAAACGCTCTGACGTAGTAGCTCACGGTCACGACGTTACCGCCCGGTCAAGCGAGATGACATCATCCCTTCGGACCCAATATCAAAGACAATCAACTCCGCAGTATTAGACTTCTGAAGATGTTTCCAACCGGGTTATCGATGCTGTGGGAATCGACCGAACCGCAGAGCGCGCTAAAGAACAGGTTTGGCCTCGGCAGCTTCGACGAAGCGGCCGGCTGGCTTACCAAGGTCCTTGCCAACGCCTGGGCCATTGAGGTCCACACGTGCGAGCGAATTATCATCAGCGGCCACAACGCCATCGCATGGATCAGCACAGACCGCGGAGCCTTGGTTGCAAAGTGGTCCCGGGACCAGGATCAATTCGTCAAATTTGCCGGAACGGCGGATTTGCTTAATGTGCTGCACAAAGAAGGGCTGCCAGTGGCGCCCCCGCTGGCGGCCACTGATGGCAGGCACCGGGTGATCATCGATTCCTCGTCCGTCGCGGTGCAACCTCATATAAACGGCGAACTGCTTGACACCACTGCTGACACAGCGGTTCGAACGGCTGGGGCATGTCTGGCCCGCTTGCATGGCGCTTTGGCAAAGCAGAGAGACAGCCGGCTGACCAAGTTAGGCCGACACACAGGTGGATCCCTGGATTTACGTCAGCGCCTAGAGGCCTGGCTACAGCATCAGGACACCGGGAGGGCGCCGGCAGCGTCCGCAAGACTACGTGACCGGATAGCGTCGCTCCCGAAGATCGATCGAGAGCCGCAGCTGATCCACAACGACTACCGGGCCTCCAACGTGCTCACCTCTGGTACTGAGATCATCGCAGTTCTCGACTTCGACGAGGTCGCCCTGGACTACTGCGTCAGCGACCTCGCGAACGCTTCCATCTACCTCGGAACCCGGTTCACCAACTGGCAACCAACACCAGCCAGCGTCCGCGAGGCCTTTCTGCACGGATACGAATCAGTGCGGCCACTTACTCGGCTTGAACGGCAATGGCTGCACGCACTTACGCTGTGGCAGGGAATCAATGCCATCCCGCCCGGCGACGATCCTGCCGGGTGGGCAAGGGCTGTGTAATGTCCCCGCCACGGTGGGTATCGTGGTGCCATGCCGAGCCAATTAGCTGTCATTGCCATCGACGCGATCCAGCCACAGGTGGTGGCCGATTTCTGGTGCGCCGTCCTTGGGTGGCACGTTGTCGATGAGGATACGGACATCATCAGCATTGGACCGCACGATTCGAGCTGGCCTTCCATTGATGTCATCGCAGTGCCCGAGGGCAAGACCGTCAAGAACCGGCTGCATTTCGACCTGCGGGCTGACGGCGTGTCCACCAGCGAGGAGCTCCAGCGGCTGCTCGCCCTCGGTGCGCGGCGCACAGACGTGGGCCAGGGACGGGACGTCAGTTGGGTGGTCCTAAGCGATCCCGAGGGAAACGAGTTCTGTCTGCTATCCCGATCCGTCCAGGACGTCGAAGACGAAAAATGAGTCTCAATCACCCCCGCTGCGGCAACGTCACGGTCTGAATACAAAAAACTCCTACAGCCCCGGAAGTTCTATGCCGGCACAGCGATCAGCCCTAATCTTGAATTCATAAGCATGCTTTCGATTATTTAGGGGTGGTTCAAGTGAAGAACTTGTCCGTGCTCAGTATTGCTGCGGCGGCCGCCGTCGCCCTGTCCTCCTGCACCGGAGGTGGCGGGTCAGGCACCACCAGCCCCGGCAGTCCCACCCCCACAGAGGCGCAAAGCAAGGTCTACAGCGAGGAAGAGCTCCGGGATCTGGTGTCAGGAGTAAAGGACGACGACGGGAACGAGCTCCGGCTCTACTCCCCGGACCAGGTTGACCAGGGTGAGCGGATTGCGCGGCTCCTGATGGGAACAGCAACCGTGAATCCCGGCGGCTGCAGGTCCATTGCCACTGCCGGGTTGCTCGAGAGCGTGGAAAATGGCGAAGTAGCCGTGGCTATTTCCGAGAGTGAGGAACCCCGCACCTTGTCAGCACAGTCCGGCCCGGACGGAGCCGACGCCGAGTCACTGGTCAGGGATATCCGGGGAAAGATGGGCGAATGCGCCCAGTTCACTGTCGACGTCGCAGGCCAACGGCTCGATGTTAAAAGTGAAGAACTCCAGGCCGAAACTGACGCGGACGAAACGTTCGCCACGCTCAGCACCCGTGGCGAAGGCACATCGGACATGCTGATGCAGGTTTCCGCCGGGAAGGACAGGCTGCTCGTCGTGGCTACGAAGAGCGGAGCCGCCCTCGGCGACGATGACCAGAAGGAACTGGAGAAACTCATCAACGAAGTCCTGGACAAGGCCGACGACGCTTCCTCACCGACAACCACAAGCTCACCCACCAGCACAGCAAGCGTCTCCCCGTCCCCGACAGGGACCGGGCCCGGCAACACATCCGAGCCGTCGCCGTCGGGCACGGAACTTGAGGAAGCTACCGAGGGCCCGACGTCTACGGCCACGGGAGGGGCGGGAGGCAGCAGCTGAGCCGATAGAGTCGGGGGATGTCTAAAGCTGTAATTTTGGGAGGAACCGGGGTTATCGGGCAGGCTGCGGCGCGCAGACTGCTGGCCGCTGGCTGGCAGGTCGATGTGTGCAGCCGGAACCCTGGACGGATGCCCGCGGATCTGGAAGCCAAGGGTGCCAGGCACCAGATCCTGGACCGGATGGATGCATCGTCACTCCGGTCAGCCCTGAACGATGGCGCCGATCTGCTGGTTGATTGCCTTGCCTTCACTGCCGCCGACGCCCGGCTCGTGATCCCGTTCCTGGGGTCCATCGGGTCAACCGTCATGATCTCAAGCAAGGCCGTGTACATCGACAACGATGGCCGGCACGTCAACTCTGAGGTTCGCCCGCAATTCCATGGCCCCATCTCTGAGACGAATCCGACCATACCTCCAGGAAGTGGCGACTACAGGACGGCCGAAGGCTACGGACCCAACAAGGTCGCCGCAGAACAAGCCTTCCTGGACAGCGGGAATCCGGTCACTGTCATCAGGGCCTCAAAAGTTCATGGCCAAGGTGCAGCTCCCGCTCGCGAATGGTTCTTCGTGAAGCGGATCCTGGACCGTCGCTCCGCAATTTTCCTCCGGAACGGAGGGAAGTCAATCGATCACACCAGCGCCGCCGTAAACGTCGCAGCACTGATCGAAACTGTCGCAGGGCTGCCCGGAGCCCGTGTGCTCAACGGAGCAGATCCTGATGCGCCGACTGTCCTGGAGATTGCGCGCGCCGCAGCGCGGCATTTCCGGTACTCCTGGAGGGAAGTGCTATTGGAAGAGGACCCCACGTCCGACGTCGGACGGACGCCTTGGGACAGCGCCTCGCCGATGGTGCTGGACATGAGCGCCGCTTCCGAACTCGGCTATGTTCCAGTGGGAACGTACGCGCAGACCGCGGCCGAAACCCTCGATTGGCTAGCTGGCACCTTCCAGAGAGACGGCGCAGGAGCCCAGAATCTGCCCTTCTTCGAGGGACGCTTCGACTACGCGGCCGAAGATGAGCACCTGAAAGTACTCACGCACTGACGTCGATGTCCCGCGGCGCCGCCGTGCTCTGGCGCACCACAAGGTTCGTGGGTACGAGAGTCATACCGGGCTCGGTGGAATTGCTCCGGATCTGGCGGAGGACATCGTCCACGCAGCGGTGCCCTACCTGCGCAAAGTCCTGGTGAACTGTCGTCAGGGGCGGGCTGTAGGACGACGCTTCCGGCACGTCGTCGAATCCCACCAGACTGATGTCCTCGGGGACTGCCTTGCCCTTCTCCCGGAATGCGCGGAGGACGCCGAGTGCCATGTGATCGTTGGCCGTGAAAACTGCCGTGCAGCCCTCCTGCCCGGCGAGCCAGAGTCCGGCTTCGTAGCCCGACTCGGCTGACCAGTCTCCACGCACCACCGGCGGCACTTCCTTACCGTGGGCGAGCAGGGTTTCACGCCAGGCCTGCTGGCGCCGCCCGCTCGCAAACGATTCCTCCGGTCCGGCCACATGCCAGACAGTCTGATGGCCCAGTTCAAGAAGGTGTTCCACGGCCTTATGCGCGCCGTCGGCCTGATCCGTATCGACCACGCTGTACGTCTCACCGGCATTGGAATCCACGACGACGACCTTGACTCCCGGCGGAACCGAGACTGTCGCAGCATCCAGGAGATGGATCTCCATGATGGCGATAACGCCGTCGACGGCCAGCTCGCCCATGCGGGAGAACGCCCCCTGAACTTCGGCCTGGGTCGGTGCTGTCACCGGGATGAGCGTGATGGCGAAATCCTTTGTGGCGGCATGCAGGGCAATGGCCTCCAAAGTCCTGACATTGCCGATCGAGGAGAGGGAGAAGAGGATAACGCCGATGGTGCGGAAGCTGCCCCGCTTCAGCGCCCTTGCAGCACTGTTGGGCCGGTATCCGAGCTCATTCATGGCGGAGATGACCTGCTGGCGGGTCACCTCAATGACGTCCGGGCTGCCATTGGATACCCTGGAGACCGTCTGTGAGGACACGCCAGCCAGCTTTGCCACATCAGCCATGGACACGCGCCGCTTCCGGTCCCTGGGGGCAGACCCTGGCCGGGCTTCCCCGGCAGCAGGGCGTCCTTCGGAGTCGTCATCCTGGCCCTGTGACCCGTCCGGATTTGTGACACTGTGACCGGGGCCGCTGTGACCGCGAGGTTGACCAGACTTTGTGAGCATGCCAACATCGTACCCAATCATGTTTACGTAAACACTTATTACGGGCCGAACTATGTTTACGTAACCAAAGCCCTGCTTCCACTCACCTGAGAACGCAAAGGACCTTTCATGACAATGGCGTCCCCTACGCTGGCCGCGCCCGCGGCTTCCGATGCAGTCACGCGGAGACCCCGCCGGCGAGCCTGGACAGGATGGTGGTTCATCGGACCTTTTATGGCGGTGTTTGCCCTGGTATTCCTCGCGCCAATCACGTACTCGATCTACCTGAGCGTCTTCCGGAACCAACTCATCGGCGGGACCAGCTTCGTTGGCCTGGACAATTACGTCCGCGCCCTGACTGATCCGCAGTTCTGGTCTGCCCTGGGCCGGGTCTCACTATTCCTTACCGTCCAGGTACCGGTGATGCTCTTTATCGCGCTGCTTGTGGCCCTGGCGCTGGACAGCGGCCGCTTGTACGGGAAGTCCTTCTTCCGCATTTCGATCTTCCTGCCCTATGCAGTACCCGCTGTGGTGGCTGCCCTTATGTGGGGATTCATGTACGGAACACGCTTCGGCTTGGTCGGGAACATTAATCAGGCGTTCGGGCTGTCACTGCCGAGCCCGCTGTCCGCCGAACTCGTCCTTCTCTCGATCGGGAACATCGTGACGTGGGAGTTCATCGGCTACAACATGCTGATCTTCTTCTCCGCGCTTACGGTGATTCCGAAGTCGCTCTATGAGGCAGCCGAAATCGACGGGGCGGGGCAGCTCAGGGTCATTACAGCCATCAAACTGCCGGCCATCCGAGGCGCCATTGTGGTTGCGACGATTTTCTCCGTCATCGGAAGCTTCCAGCTCTTCAACGAACCGAGCATCCTCAAGAGCCTGTCACCAAACACCATTTCCACATTCTTCACCCCCAATCTGTACGCCTACTCCCTCTCCTTCTCAGGCCAGCAGTACAACTACTCCGCCACAGTTGCCATCATCATGGGCCTGCTCACGATGGCAATCGCCTTCGCCGTCCAGGTTCGCGGCATGCGAAAGGAACGCTGACCATGAGCACCCCCACGGCCACCCGCCCCGGCACCATCCCGCCGGCCGGACGAACCGCTTCCCCCGTGCGGCTCCGGTCCCCTCGAGCTGCCCCGAAACGCCGATCACGGCGAAGCATTGGGCTGACCCTCGCCATGGGGTTGGTCCTCCTTTACAGTCTTGCGCCGCTGTTCTGGCTGCTCGTCAACTCCACCAAAACCCAGGAAGGACTTTTCAGCTCCTTCGGCCTCTGGTTCGACAACGACTTCGCCCTGTGGGACAACATCGTCCGAACTGCCACTTATGATGGCGGCATATTCCTCCGTTGGCTCGCCAACACTGTCCTGTACGTAGTTCTCGGCGCCGGGGGCGCCACCTTCCTTGCCGTGCTTGGCGGCTATGCGCTCGCGAAGTTCGATTTCCCAGGCAAGAAAGGTGTCTTTGCCGTCGTTATCGGCGCCGTCGCCGTACCGGGTACAGCATTGGCTGTTCCGACCTTCCTCATGTTCAGCCAAATGGGTCTGACGAACACTCCCTGGGCCGTAATCATCCCCTCGCTGATCTCCCCGTTCGGCCTTTACCTCATGTGGACGTTCGCTTCCGAAGCGATCCCCACCGAGATCCTCGAGTCCGCCCGCATCGATGGAGCCAGCGAAGCCCGGACGTTCTTCCAAGTGTGCCTTCCCCTGCTGACGCCCGGCATTGTCACTGTGTTGCTGTTCACGATGGTCGCGACGTGGAACAACTACTTCCTCCCGCTGATCATGCTGAAGAACCCGGACTGGTACCCGCTCACGCTTGGGCTGAACGCCTGGAACGCCCAGGCCGCCACCGCCGGAGGCGAAGCAATCTTCAACCTCGTCATTACTGGATCGCTGCTCACCATCCTGCCCCTCATCGCCGCCTTCCTGCTCCTGCAGCGCTACTGGCAGTCAGGCCTCTCGGCCGGAAGCGTCAAAGAATAACGTCCTCCTCCCACCATGGGTCCGTCGTAGCGGGCTCTCCAGAACGCACTCGGTACCACCGCACTCCGCACATGCACCACTAACGCAAGTAGAAGGAAGACCATGAACAAAACACTGACCCGTCGCGGCCTGTTGCAAGGTTCGGCAGTCGCAGCGGCACTGGCATTGGGCCTGACCGGCTGCGGCGGAACCGCTCCGGCTGGCCAGCAGGCCGTCAGCAGCAACGCCGTCGAAGAAGCTCTTCAAAAGGGCGGCAAGCTCACAGTATGGGCCTGGGAGCCCACACTGAAGAAGGTGGTGGAAGGCTTCGAAGCCAAGTACCCGAACGTCGATGTGGAACTCGTCAACGCCGGCACGGGCAATGACCAGTACACAGCCCTTCAGAACGCCATCTCAGCCGGATCCGGCGTCCCTGACGTTGCGCAGATCGAGTACTACGCACTCCCCCAGTTTTCGCTTGCCAAGTCCGTGACAGATCTCTCCCAGTTCGGCGCCGCGGAACTCAAAGACACCTTCACCCCCGGCCCCTGGTCTTCAGTGCAGGCCGCAGGCGGGGTTTACGGGTTGCCGATGGACTCAGGCCCCATGGCACTGTTCTACAACAAAGAGGTGTTCGACAAACACGGGATAGCCGTGCCCAAGACCTGGGACGAATTCCTCGAAGCCGGGCGTGCCTTGAAGAAGGCGGATCCGAACGCCTACATCGCCAATGACACCGGAGACGCGGGCTTTACGACGAGCATGATCTGGCAGGCCGGCGGAAAGCCATACAAGGTGGACGGCAGCAACGTCACCGTCAACTTCTCCGAGGGAGGCTCCAAAAAGTTCGCCGAAACCTGGCAGAAGCTCATCGACGAGAAGCTCCTGGCTCCCGTCGGTTCCTGGAGCGATGAGTGGTACAAGGGCCTTGGCAGCGGAACCATCGCCACTCTTCCCATCGGTGCCTGGATGCCCGGCAACCTGTCCTCCGGAGTGGCCGAAGGGGAAGGCAAATGGCGTGTGGCACCCCTTCCCCAGTGGGAGGAAGGCGCCAAGAGCAGCTCCGAAAACGGCGGCAGTTCGCTGGCCATGCCGGCCGCCGGCAGCCGCGCTGCCCTTGCGTATGGCTTCCTCAAGTACTCAAACGTGGACGACGGCGTGAAGACCCGCATCGACGGCGGCTCCTTCCCCGCCACCGCAAAGGAAATCTCTTCCCCCGAATTCCTCAACGCGGAATTCAAGTACTTCGGCGGCCAGCAGGCAAACAAGGTCTTTGCCGAGTCCGCTCAAAACGTGGTCCAGGGTTGGTCCTACCTGCCGTTCCAGGTGTACGCCAACAGCATTTTCAATGACACCGTCGGCCAGGCCTACGTCTCTGATACGAAACTCACGGAGGGGTTGGACGCCTGGCAAAAGGCCACGGTCAAGTACGGCACCGAGCAGGGCTTCACGGTAAAGGAGTAGATGAATCACAATGGGGGCGCGGGCATAAGGTCCGCGACCCCATTCACGCGTCGCGAAGTGCCAGGGCTGCCTGGACAAGCGCGGCATGGGTGAGGGCCTGGGGAAAGTTCCCGAGCATGGCTCCGGTAGCAGGATCGATTTCTTCGCTGTAGAGGCCCAGCGGGTTGGCCACACCCAAAAGCGCTTCGAAGAGTTCGTTGGCTTCGGAGCGCCTGCCGGTAAATGCCAGGGCTTGAACGAGCCAGAATGAACAGGGCAAAAAGGCGCCCTCCGTTCCCGGAAGACCATCCCGTCCGGGCGGGTAGCGGTAGAGGAACGGGTAACCTGCGGACAGTTCCTTCCGAACGGCGTCGACTGTTCCTTTGACGCGGGGCGAGTCTCTTTCCTCGAGGCCGATGACCGGAAGGACCAGCAGCGCTGCGTCCAGGTCAGAGGATCCGAAGGTACGGGTGTAGGAGTTCAGGATGGGGTCGAAACCCTTGCTCTTGATCTCTTCGGCGACATCGTCCCTGGCCTTTTCCCATTGCCGTCGCTGTGACGGGCGAAGATGATGGGTTTCAGCGATCCGGAGGGCGCGGTCCAGCGTCAGCCATCCCATCATCTTGGAGTGCACATGGTGGGATGCGTCCGCCCGGATTTCCCAGATCCCGGCATCCGGATCCCTCCAGTGCCTGGCCACAAGGTCGGCGAATCCCCGCATGGCCCTCCAGGTTTCCGAATAAAGCCGCTGGCCGCTTGCCACGAATAGCCAGGCAGCATCCAGGACCCAGCCATAGCCGTCCAGTTGGTGTTGGCCAGCGGCCGCATTCCCGGTGCGGACCGGCGTGCTGCCCCCATAACCGGGCCAGTCCGCGAGAGTGCGTTCCTGAGGAGCACGGCCACCAGCCAAAGTCAGAAGGGCAGGCAGACGAGGCCGCTGGAGCCGGCTGGCATGCAATAGCCATCCGAGGAAGTGCACTGCTTCGGCTGACTTTCCTACGCCCAGGAAGGAGCCGATTCCTATGCTTGCGTCGCGTGGCCACGCATATCTGTAATCCCAGTTGCGTACTCCGCCCACAGCTTCAGGAAGTGACGTGGTGGGGGCCGCAACAGGCGCACCGGAAGGAGAATACGTCAGCAGGCGAAGCGTGAGCAGACTCCTGAGGACCGCGTCGCGGAAGGGAACTGTGTGGCCGCTATCGATCCCGTCCATCCAGTCGCGCCAACGCAGTTCATCGGCTTCGACCAGATCCCAGGCTGTGGCCGGGTCGACGTAAATTAGTGGTTCGCCGTAGGCCACGGCCATGACGAGTGTCACCGGCTGGCCAGGGGTGACGGTCAGGAAAACGGGCTTGCCCGGCTCCAGCTGAAGCTCCTGGCTGCATCCAAGGGACAGGGCCAAGGGCCCCCATTCGCAGACGAGATGCCGCCCGTGCCGTACGCGCGGACGCCGGTGCGTTTCGCCAAGCCGGGGGTCAAAATCGATGATCGCAGGCATGGGCGAGCCCTCTGCCCGAAGTCGCCTGATCAGAATAGTCGTGGGAAGCAATTGGCCGGACACCTCGGCCACCATTGCCTCGGTGAGAATAAGCCTGCTTTCTCCACGACTCCACACTGTTTCCAAGGTTGCGCTGTGGTGGCCGTATTGGCGCGCCACCCGCCGTGCAGGCAGGACGGGTCCTGCCAGAAAGGTTCCTGCCTCGGCTCCGCCGAGGAGTGCCCCGAAGACAGGTTCGCCGTCGAATGAGGGGGCGCAAAACCAATCTATGGCGCCGTCTGCCGAGACAAGGGCCGCCGTGCGCGTGTCACCCAGCAGCCCGTAATCTCCGATGGGCGGGTAATCCAGCCCTTCTGGATCCCTGTTGGCTGCCTTCACGATGCCCTCAGCAGGAGTCCTAGGACGGCGCCGTAGATCACGTGGGCGACTATGGCGACGGCCGGAGTCTGAATGCCGTAGTTCAAGCCAAGCAAGCCTGGTGGTTCCAGCACCGCCGTACTGGAAGGGCCCGCCCTCGTCGAGGCCATGCGGGGGTGGACTGCCGGCAGTATGGGCAGGATTACCGTCAAGGCCACGGCTACGTGGAGAAGTCCAAGCACTGCTCCGAGCCACCAGCTCGCCTGGCCGAGGAGGGTGAAAACTGCGGCGTATCCCAAGGCGAACACCTGGCCCGCTGCGAGGTGGATGAAGAAGCCCACGATCCGCGCTCGATCCGGATCAGGAGTGAGGAGGGAGCCCAGCACCAACGGCAGGTCAAGCCGCGTCCAACCGGCCATTTGCGCAAGGATCATGACAGCCGTCAGCACGGTGGTCGCGAGCAGCCCGAACAGCGCCCAGCCTTGCCAGTCCATCTCAGTTTCCTCCACTGACATCGACTCTTCTAAAACTAGTCACTTTGACTTTAGAACCAGCCGGTCCTGCAGTCAATCATTCACGGGGGTAAGGACAGCGGCTAGAACAGAGCCTCCGCCGGCATAACCGGTTCCACCCGCTGGATAAGTTGTGCGGAATCGTTGCGCACACTCCCCACCGCAGTGCCCACCGGGTCGATTCTCCAGCCCTCCGCCACATGGTAAGCCTCGGAACGAACCAAGTCGACCAGGGCCGCGGCATCCACAGCTCCAGGGTTCAGCCAGTCATCCATGGTCGCGGCGCTCATGGCCAGGGGAACCCGGTCGTGGAGTGCTGCCAGCTCCCGAAGGACCGACCCTTCGGATCCGTTCCGCGGCGATCTTTTCATCGGCGCGCCCTCCGGCGAGCCTTCCGTCTGCGAAGACGCGGTCAGGATTGAGGTCGAGAGGATCCAGCGGCCCGGATCACCCACCGCCTTGGAAAGGTCCCTCCACCATTCGTACACACCGGCGAAGACCATTCCGCCCTCATCCGCCGCGCGGACATAATAGGGCTGCGTGGCTTTGCCCGAGCCTTTCCATTCGTAGTAGCCGTCAGCCGGCACAGCGCAGCGCCTTGAGGAAACAGCTTCGCGGAAGGCGGGTTTCTCAAGGATTGTTTCGCTGCGTGCGTTGATCATCTTGGCGCCAATGCCGGGATCTTTGGCCCACGAGGGAACCAACCCCCAGCGCGCCAGATGCAGCTTCCGGGTCACCCCGCCGTCGATCAGCCTTTCCAGCACAACGGGAACGTCAGTGGTGGGAGCAATGTTCCATGAGGGCTGCACCGCGATTTCCTGGTCCAACTCAGCGTCAAATTTGGCAAGCAGGTCTCCCACGGCCCGGGCCATCACGTAGCGTCCACACATCCGATCAGCATGCCACCACTCCCCGTACGGTGTCATGTAGGGCACTCAAGAACAATGGAATACCGGCCTGCGGGTTACCGTTGAGACAAAGGAACCCCCTGAACCAAGGAGAAACCCGTGGACTTTACCCCCGAAGACGGCACCATCACCATGTTTTCGACCACCTGGTGCGGTTACTGCAACCGGCTGAAGAAGCAGCTTGATGGCCAAGGCATCGGCTACACCGAAATCAACATCGAGGAAGTCGCCGGCACCGCCGAACTCGTGGAGCAACTCAACGGCGGCAATCAGACGGTCCCCACCGTCCTGTTCCCCGACGGCACTGCGGCCACCAACCCTTCGCTCGCAGAGGTCAAGAGCCGCCTCGGAGCCTTGGCCACACTCTAGGAAAGTGTCCGCCTGAACGCCAAGGCGGACCCTTAGGGATGCACGCTTGCGAAGGCCCCGTGGCTGAGGCTTGCGTAGCCGGCATAGGTGGTGATGACTGCTGCTTCGATGGCCGATACATCGAGGCGGGGTACCAGATCGTTGACCGCTCCTGCCGTCCGCGGATCCCAGTCAAGTCCCAGGGCAGCGTAAGTGGCGGTGAGGACCTGGCGGATCGGTTCGGAATTCTCCACAACAATCACCGAGCTGAACAGCCACCCCCCGGACACAACACGCTGTGCCGTGCCGATCAGCTTGACCTGGTGGCCAGGATCGTCAGCTGCCTGTCCGTGGACACTGAACTCACCCGGGCAGTACTCCCCGGGTATTTCTCCCACGGCGGCCTGCACGCCGACGCTGCGTAGAGCCTCGGCCAGAAGCTCTCCGAAGAACGCAAACCTTCCTTTTGCCCCGGCAATGGCGTCACGGTTCGGTTCGACATGATCGATAACCAGGGTGCCCTCGTGGTAGGCAGCAGCCCTGCCCCCGGCCCTCCGCACCAAGGGTTCGAATCCCAGCTCCCGGCATGCTTCAGCAGCGGCCTCGAAGCCGGGAAGATTGGCATCCCGTTGGCCGAAGGCAACTGTGGGTGCGGGACGGTAGAGCCTGAGGCTGGGGCCAATCTCCCCGGCCTTGACCTTGCCAAGGAGCTCGATGCCGAACTCCAGATCCCGCGCCGCTCCAAGTGATTCCTCCTGCCGGATCACTGTAAGCGTCGGCGGCGTCCCGGTTGTCATGGGGTTTTGCGCAGGGTCAGGATCTGTTCTGCCCGGCCGAAGGGACCCTGGAGATCGTGCAAAACCGTTGAGGTCAGCCCAATGCCGTCAGCACCGAACGAGACGGCGTTATCCAGACCCAGCCATTCACCGGACGGCTCGCGGTACATATGGATCTGCAGGTCCACATTGGGAAAGGCATAACTGCCGGCGCCCGGAGGCACCCGCGCCGCAATGCCGTTGGCCGTGTCAACCAGGCCAATGAGCCGTGCCACGTCGCTGCTGTCCGATGCGTTTGTCAGGGGATGCGAAGTGCGAAGCCATACCTTGCCGGAGCCGGGACGATGCCCTTCAGCCACCCGCATTTCCAGGGAAGCGATAAAACCGCCAGGCCAGACGCTGGCGCCGTCGTACGGCTTGCAGTCCTCCAGCGCCGGGATCGGGATTTCCTCGACGGCGGCGACGGCGGAGGTATCGCTCGTCATCATCCGCCATGCCGAAGCCCGGATGGCGACCCGGCCGCCAGCTACAAGTTCCGCCTGAACGAGCTCGATAGTGCGTCCCGGGCGCAAGGTTGTTGTTACGATGCTGAATTCGCCGCCCGGAATCAGTCCAAGGATCTCGTAGCTGACGCGGGCCATCCTCAATCCGGTGCGCGGCTCGTGACGTTCCAGGCACTCAGCCATCAGCCCCGACGCCGGAGCCATGTGCTGTTCATGCTCATTCCAGGCGCCCTGGGCGTGAATGGTGGAGCGGAAACGTCCGCCGCCTAAGGCCTGGTAGTAGAAGTCGCCTTCGGCAAGTTCCGGGAGAGCAGCAGTCAACGGTGACCCTTTCGCCTCGCTGTTGCAGATTCCAGAACACACTATCTCTTTCCGGGGCGTCCTTCCGCCGTCGGCGGCCGACGGATTGGGCCGACAGCATTGGGACGGTGCACCCTTGGCCGTGCGGACGCGCTGAAGACATTTCCGGCACGCACGCTTTCGACTGGGTAGACTCGGTGACTGGTTTCCTATCCAACTTTCCCTCCGAAGAGGTGCTCACCCTGATACGAGTCATCAGCTACAACCTCCGGAAGCACAAGGCCAGCGGTGAACTGCTCAACCTGACCCAGGACTTCGAGATCGACATCCTCTGCCTGCAGGAGTGCGACACGACAGACCTGCCCGAAACCCTGGGACCGCTACATCTTGCCGATGCAACCAAGGGCAACCGTCTGGGCCTTGCCATCTATTACAGGATGGACCGTTTCGCTTCGCATGAAACGAAGACGTTTGCGCTGAAGAAGTCCCTTCACGACCTGGTCCTCGCGCCCGCCCACGAACGGCTGATCGGCATCCGCGTCACGGACAAGGAGACCGACCACGAACTGGTGATCGCTTCGTTCCACGCTGCTCCCCTGACGGCGTCAAACTCCTTGCGGCGCAACCAGATTCACGCCGCCCACGCCGAACTGCTCGGTATGGGGGCAGGCCTGATGACCCTGATGGTGGGCGATTTCAACTATCCGTTCTTCACCAAAAACCTCACCGAACACATGAAGAACTCCGGATATGAGTTGTCCCTCAGTGACCGCAGAACCTACACCCGGTACAAGGTTTTCAAGGGTCACTTCGACTTTGCGACGTCGCTGGGGCTCAACATCGAAAGTGTTGAAACCCTGCCCAGGGGCGCCTCGGATCACCTGCCCATCCTCGTCACCGCGCAGTACGGCGAAGACTACGGACCCATCCAGGGGATAACTGAGTCGTGACGGAGTACAGCTGAAGGATTAGTGCCCATCCTCCAGCAACCTCGTTCGAAGTTCGGGCCAGGATGAAGCGAAGCCGGGGTGAAGCTCCTTTTGGTGGACAGTGTCGAGTGGAACCCATTCCAAGGCAATGCTCTCGGGGTCATTGATGGCGGGCTCGAAGGGCTCCAGCGCGCGGGCCACCACAGTGGTGTAGGACCAGTAGCCGACATCGAGCACTGACGTGAACAGGACCTTCACACTCTCAGGCGGGACGGCGGCCTCTTCGAAGGCCTCCCGGAGCGCACCCTCGACGGCGTCCTCACCCTGATGCAGCGCTCCCCCGGGCAGGCCCCAGGTTCCGCCGCGGTCGCTCCATACCGCTCTGTGCTGCAGCAGGATGCCGCGCCCGATGTCATGGACCAGGACGCCGGCGGCTCCGAAGCGGCCCCAGTACCGGCCGCGCTCCCCCTCCACCCAGGCGTCAC
Source organism: Arthrobacter rhizosphaerae (assembly GCF_023062595.1). Classification (GTDB taxonomy): domain Bacteria; phylum Actinomycetota; class Actinomycetes; order Actinomycetales; family Micrococcaceae; genus Arthrobacter; species Arthrobacter rhizosphaerae. The sequence goes on along the minus strand of NZ_JALLAN010000001.1, from coordinate 35,041 downwards.
CGGGGTCACGGGGACCAAGGCGCGGGGGCGGACCTTCTGATGGCTGGCGGATGGTTCCGCTCATTCAGCAGGTGGCTGTTTACGGTCGACGACGAAATCACCGCCGGGAAAGACGATGGTCTCATGACCGTCGTCGAACCTGACCTGGTAAGGCGGAGCGCCGTCTTCGCCTCGGACTTCAATGATTTGACCGTGCCGATCGGATGACTCGACCGTCTTGCCGCGAATGGTGATGCGGTCACCCTGGGTTGCTTTCATGGCATTTACCTCCCAGCCATAGAGTACTTCGCGCCCACGTGCCGGGGGAACAGGGTGCTGGCAGGGAATCGAAACCCATGAAACCATGCCGTATGACCCTCCGGCTTTTGTTGGTTTCAGACACGCATGTCCCTGTCCGCGCACGGAGGCTTCCCGACCAGGTGTGGGCCGCCGTCGCCAGTGCCGATGTGGTTTTTCATGCCGGCGATTGGGTGTCTGCCGAGCTGCTGGACCAGTTCGAGCAGCGCAGCCCCCGGCTTGTGGGCGTCTACGGGAACAACGACGGCCACGACCTCCGGCTAAGGCTGCCGGAAACAGTGGAAGTCACCCTTGAAGGCGTCCGCTTCTCCATGATTCATGAAACCGGACAGGCGGCGGGTCGTGAGCAGCGGTGTGAAGCCCTGTTTCCGGAAGCCGATGTCCTCGTTTTCGGACACAGCCACATTCCTTGGGACACGACGTCGCGACGTGGCCTGCGCCTGCTGAATCCGGGGTCGCCGACAGACCGCCGCCGCCAACCCGTGTGCACTTACATGACGGCAACTGTAGCTGACGGGGAGCTCTTGAACCTGGAACTCGTGGAAGTGCAGCGGCCCTGATCCCCCCTTTTTTGGGTCGTGCTCTGAGCCTAAGATGACGCATGGAAAAGCTGCAGTTTTCAACCAAGATCAATGCGCCCGTCCAGACTGTCTGGAGCACCATGCTCGACGATGCGACTTACCGAGAATGGACCAGCGCGTTCTACGAGGGTTCCTACTACGAGGGCGATTGGAACCAGGGCAGTGAAATACGCTTCCTTGGTCCCGACGAAAACGGTTCGCTGGGAGGAATGCTGGCCACTGTGGAGGAGCGTCGGCCCCACGAGTTCGTTTCCCTCCGCTACCTCGGCCAGATTGTGGACGGTGTAAACGACACGACCAGTGACGAAGCCAGGAGTATCGCCGGAACTCATGAGAACTACACCTTCAGGCAGGCCGGCAGCATGACCGAGCTTGACGTTGAGATCGACCTCGCCGCAGGCAGCGATGACGAGTTCGTTCAAATGTTCAACGACTTGTGGCCAAAGGCGTTGGACAAGCTGAAGGAAATCTGTGAACGGGAAGCCTCCCGCTAGTCCTGCAGCTGGCTGCGGCGGAAGCGCAGTTCGCGCTGGGCGCCGCGAAGCGGGGACCCGGAAAAGGGCAAGGAGTCCAAATTGATGGCGCTTGCCGCCGTCATCGCCAGACGGTTAGCTGACGCTGCTGCTCTGGCAGGCAAGCCGATGGCTGCTGCCAACTCTGCCCAATGCTTGGCCTTCAGGTTCTTGGTCTTCCCTGAGACCGGAAGGGCCAGGCTGTCATCCCCATAAACCAAAGTGCAGGGGATGTCATAGATGGGGGCCATCACAAAGCCCCTGCTTCCGCCAAGGATCGCGACGTTCTTGGCGTGAAGGTCCCCGTTTCCAGTGAGCCAGGCGAAGACGAACTGCAAATAGAGGTTCCGGCCCGCCACTATCGGTGCCTGGCAGATCCGCATAAGCGCCAGGGCCACGTCTTCGGAGTTGACCGCGTACTTGGAAGCCGGCGGCATGCCTAGGACCTGGGTTCCGTCCTCAAAGGGCAACCGGACCCAGCTGCCGTCCGGGCTCCTAATCCGGTCGAAACGCTGCACGAGCAAACCCGGAAGGCCGTTCCTGTCCGAGATCACTGAGGCCGCCGCCGCCGGAATCTTCAGTGCCCTCGCGGCCGAGAGATGAACTGCCTCATTCACCACCAAATGCGGATGTTCCGGCGGATCAAGCTTGAGCAGATACCGCTGACCCCTTAAGGCCAGCGGCGTGGTGAGCATGGAGGCACTGGTCTTCCGCTGGACCCCCGGGAGTCCGTGAAGATCCACAACGTCCGCCAGGGCGGAGAAATCGAGCTCTTCGGGCCGGGTGGTGTCGGCCAGGGGCGGGGGTTCTTCCGGCGGTGCACCGGAAGGAACCACCTGTACATCGCCGGGGACATCTGCCCCTACGGCAAGCAGGAGGGTCAGTTCGTCGTCGAAACTGGTCTTGGCTGCGTTCTTCAGTACGGTCAGCCGGTGCCCTTCGGGCAGCAGGCCAGCGAAGAAGGGCGGCAGGGCGCCGGCAGGCGTTTCTACAGCCGTTTCGGACAGCGGCAGTGAAACGGCGATTGGCTGTCCCCGTTCGTCCAGGTAGTTTCGCTCGTATCCGAATCTCACGCCGCCGTGTTCAGTCCTTGCGAGTTGACCGGCAAGAACGCCGTTCTTGTAGACATCGGCGGTCCTGACGAACTTGAGCTGCTGCAGGTCATGCGGCATCAGCGGCGCCGTCATTCTGCCGCCAGATGGAGCCCAAGCACATTGGCGATCGCTACGACGGCCCGCAAGGACGGGTTTCCCGTAGCCGTTTCCAGGCCACGCACCGTCCGTTCGGACGATCCTGCCAGCTGCGCGAGGTCCTCTTGTGTGAGGCCGGCTTCTTTGCGCGCGGTCCGAATACTTGCCGCGATGGACTGAACGTCCTCCATAGCTTCACTCCTTCAAGGCCCTTCACAGGGGCAGGATCCTGCCGGTTATGGCATCTTCTGCTCCCATGGTTCCCTAAAGTGGGCATTTCGGCAACATTTTGCCGAATCACCGGCTGGTGCACTCCCGCGGTGCGCCCGGCAGTAGCGATCGGCAGGATTCTACCGATTCACTGTTACTTCTCAGCTTGAAGCATCCTTCTCGATCTCCTCTGCGAGATCATCAACGTCTTCGGGGCGCATCTCTATGCCGGCCTCGTCCAGACGCTCTTCAAGAACATGGCTGACGTCATCCTGGACGTGACCCAGCCTCACGTCGTCGCGAATGTCATCCGCGATTCTTTCCACAGTTTTGGCGCTGTCTTCAGGAGTAGGCGTGGCCGGATTCTCGGCTGCAGAATCACTCATACCCCATCGTGGCCGGACGCCGGACAGGGGTCAAGACGCGAATTCAGTCAAGACGCGAATCCACTCAAGTCGGGAACGGCTCAGTGGATCAACCGTCGCCGAAAGGGAAGTCCAGTCCTGGCCGGTCTTTGGCAGTTTCCCGAACCACACGCGAGATCGCCTCCCTGACTGCAGGCCCGCCGTCGGACGCCTCAGTGTTGTCCAGCGCCAGGTTCGCCCTCCGAACAAAGGTGGTCCAATTGTCCGCACTGGACCGAAGCTCGCGAAGTTGGGAGAGGACGGATGCCCGCCTCAGCCACTCGTCGGGGTCCCGTGCCCAGCGGTCCAGGACGCTGTCCGCCCGCACGCGGCCCAGCACATCCAGGGCTGCCACCAACGGGCCAACCACGTCGATGGCTAGCGGATCCACCAGGTCCGGCAGGCGCGAGTCCCGCACAAAGCCCTCAATCCGCGTCAGATCTGTATTTTTCAGCTGACGGACATGGGATTGCAGGAGGACGATCGCAGCCAGCCGGCGCTCGAAGACCGGGACCTCCCACAGTTCGGAACTCAGCGCAGTGACGTCGTCATGGGTCAGATCGCGGTAGCGGCGGGAAGCATCGCGGATGGCGCCTCGGACAGCTCCAACAGAGGCCCCATAGAAGCGCAGCTCACTACCCAAGCGGTTCTGTGCGTCCTGCGCCCGGTACCACGAGCCCTCCCGCTGCAGGGCGGCGTCCACGAATTCGCCTGGATCAGTCACCGATCCATTCTCGCTTGTTGGCGGAGCCGTGGCACACTCAGTTCCATGCGTGAATTCGTGGTCCTCGGCACCGCCTCCCAGGTCCCCACCCGGACCCGCAACCATAACGGCTATCTGCTGCTGTGGGACGGCGAGGGCCTGCTCTTCGACCCCGGCGAGGGCACGCAGCGCCAGATGATGCTCGCTGGGGTTTCGGCCACCCAAATCACCCGCATCTGCCTCACCCACGTCCATGGTGACCACTGCTACGGTCTGCCGGGAGTGCTTTCCCGGATGGTTCTGGACGGCGTTCAACACCCGGTCCACCTGCATTTCCCGGCTTCCGGCGAGGACGTGGTCCGGGCGCTTGTTTCCCTGGCCTCCCCCGGCCTTGATCTTCTGCTGCACCCCCACGGGAACGGCGGAATGGTAGCCCCAGGCTTGGAGGTGCGGCCGCTGAACCACAGGATCGAGACATACGGCTACCGGCTGGTGGAACCAGACGGCCGCACGCTTCTGCCTGCGCGGCTGACCGCTGCCGGGATTTCCGGACCCGACGTCAGCCGGCTCCAACGGGAAGGAAGCCTGGCTGGTGTGCGTCTGGAGGACGTCAGCGTTCCGCGGCCCGGGCAGCGCTTTGCTTTTGTGATGGACACGGCGGCGTGCACTGGGGCGGAGGAGCTTGCCGACGGCGTCGACCTGCTGGTGGCGGAGTCCACGTTCAGTGACGACGACGCCGCGCTCGCTGAGCAGTACCGTCACCTCACAGCCGGTCAGGCGGGTGACTTGGCGGCCAACGGGGACGTCGGCACACTCATTTTGACCCACTTCTCAGCCCGCTATGAGGACGTTGCACTGCTGGCAGGGCAAGCCAAGGCTCGAGCGGGCCGGACCGCCGTGCTCGCCGCGAACGACCTCGACCGGATCCCGTTCCCCAAGAGGCAGCGGGGTATTGAAGGCTAGCGGAGCATTCCCAACTACCGGAGCTGAATCAGGCCGGCATTGGTAGGCCGAAAACCGCAGGCCTCGAAGTAGAAACTCTTGAGATGGTCGTCAAAGTCAACGTGAAGCCATTCGCAGCCGGCGGCCCTCGATTGCTCCGTTGCCACGGAAACGAGTTGTTTGCCAATGCCTTGGCGGCGAGCTCGATCCGCTACCAATGTGTCTTCAATGAAAGCGTGCACCTGGCCATCCCAGATCACGTTGACGAAACCCACCAGACCTTGCTCGTCTCGTGCTGTAACCCAACCCAGGCTGAACCGTGAAAGCATGCCAGTCCAATCGTCGTCGCCAGGTTCATGGTTGAAGCCCTCTGCGTGCAATTGGTTGATCTCTTCGTTCTGAAACGCGCCGCGCCATTCCAAGGTGGTGGTCATGTTGACCAGCATTGCAGATTGATGCTTGCTCGCGTACCGTTGCACCAAGTTCGTGAACGTTCACGTTGCGCCTCACGGCGGGATTAAGAAGCACCCGATCCCAACTGCCACTGAACCGCCAGCCGAAAAAGAATCGAACCCTATGTCACTTGCTCCGCTTCTGGATCAACTCCCCACTAAGGCCCTGCGTCATGCGCGCCTTGGGGTCAACGTACTGTTCTTCACCAACGGCGCCATCTTCGCCAGCCTTCTGCCGAGGTACCCGGAGATCAAAGCCGATCTCGGGCTGACGAACGCTGCCTTCGGCTTCGCCATTGCTGCCTTTCCGGTGGGCGCGGTCCTGGCTGGCCTGAGTGCCGGCCCGCTGGTTCGCCGCTTTCGTTCCTCCAGAGTGGCAATCGTCGCAACAGTGTTGTCCTCGCTGGGGATCCTCCTGGCGGGAAACGCTCCAGCCTGGGTGGCCCTTGCAGTCGGTCTTTTCATCGCCGGCGCGATGGACGCCATCACTGATGTTGCGCAGAACTCCCACGGCCTTCGAGTCCAGAGGCTCTACGGAAGATCGATTCTTAACTCCTTCCACGCGGTCTGGAGCGTGGGGGCTGTAATGGGAGGCCTCCTGGGTGCCGCTGCAGCAGGGATGGCCCTGCCCCGCCCCCTTCACCTCAGCCTGGCCGCCGTGATTTTCAGCCTCATGGCTGTCCTTTCCTACCGGCTGTTGCTTCCCGGGCAGGAACCGGCCGAGCCCGCTGGCGAAGGGGAAGCCGGCCCAGGAGATGTCCACGAAGGGGATGCAGGCGAAGGCCGACCCGGCGGGGAAAGGCGACCGGGTAATGCGTCAGGTCAAGCCCTAGCCAAGTACGGAGTGCTTCTTGCGCTGGTGATGATCGCCTCAGCCGGAGCGCTCGTGGAGGATTCGGGCAGTACCTGGTCCGCCATTTACCTCGCAGGTTCCCTTGAGGCCTCTGCCTTTATGGCAGGCGCTGGTTTTGTGGCCTTGCAGGGAATGCAGTTTGTGGGCAGGATACTGGGCGACCGGATGGTGGACCGCTTCGGCCAGCGCGCCGTTGCACGCACCGGGGGTTGCATCGTCCTGCTGGGAATGGGCTGTTCACTCATGTTCCCCACAATTATTGGGAGCATCATAGGATTCGGCCTCGCGGGTTTCGGTGTTGCCACGCTAATCCCGGCGGCCATGCACGCTGCCGACGAACTGCCTGGGTTTCGTCCGGGCGCCGGACTCACCATCGTCAGCTGGTTGCTCCGCCTCGGTTTCCTCTTTGCGCCTCCCCTCGTCGGTGCCATTGCAGATGCCTCTTCCCTGCGCCTCGGCCTGGTTGTTGTCCCGGTCGCCGGCCTGCTGGTCCTGGTGTTCGCCCGAGTCCTTGCACCAAAGGCCACACCTCTGGTTTAGCCAAGGAAGGGCCGCGACTCTCAGGCTGAGTCAGGTTCCGCAGAAGGTCCGGTAGGCACCGAAGTCCTCCGGGGCGGGGGCTGCGTAGCGCTCCAGACCGGGCCGCTCATCGTACGGACTGGTCACAGCAACCAGGAGCTTTTCGAGCGGACCCAGGTCCCCGAGTGTCGCGGCGGACAGCGCCTCCTCAACGAGATGGTTGCGGGGAATATAGACAGGATTCACCCTGTCCATCGCGTCAGCGTCCGGGTCCAAGGCACGCCAGCGCTTCACCCAGGCATCGAAGGCCGCCAGGTCCAGGACCATGCCCCGGGCAGGCTCAGCCTGGCCACGCGCGCTCTTGCTGAGGTTCCGGAAAAACGATGTGTAGTCGACGTTCCCCTCCTGAAGGAGAGCCAGGAGCTCATCCACCAGAGGCGACGTCACGCCGTCGTCGACCTCGTTGAGCAGGCCTAACTTGGCCTTCATCCTCGCCAACCAGGCAGCACTGTACTGTGAGCGGAACTCACCAAGTGATTCGACCGCGAGGGCGACTGCCTGCTCCTGATCGTCGTGCAAGAGGGGCAGAAGGGCCTCGGCGAGCCGGGCAAGGTTCCACTCTGCCACCAGCGGCTGGTTCCCGTAGGCATAGCGACCGGCTTCGTCGATGGAACTGTAAACCGTGGCGGGGTCGAACCCCTCCATAAAGGCGCAGGGGCCATAGTCGATGGTCTCGCCGGAGATTGTCATGTTGTCGGTGTTCATCACTCCATGGATGAAACCCACCAGCATCCACTGGGCGACGAGGGACGCCTGTGCCGCTGTCACGGCCTGGAACAATGCGAGGTACGGGTTCTCGGCTTTTGTTGCACCGGGATAGTGACGGGCGATGGCATGATCGGCCACGCGGCGGAGCAGGTCAAGGTCGTCGCTTGCACGTGCATACTGGAAGCTGCCCACGCGCAGGTGGCTGCTCGCTACCCGTGTGAGCACAGCCCCTGGCAGCAGTGTTTCGCGCTGCACCGGCCGCCCCGTCGCCACCACGGCGAGGGAGCGGGTGGTGGGGATGCCAAGGGCGTTCATTGCCTCGCTGACAACGTATTCGCGCAGCATCGGACCGACTACCGCCAATCCGTCACCGCCGCGGGCGAACGGTGTGCGGCCCGAGCCCTTAAGGTGGAGGTCGCGAAGGAGGCCGTCGACGTCGACCACCTCACCGAGCAGGAGTGCCCGTCCGTCGCCGAGACGAGGGCTGTACCCGCCGAACTGGTGGCCTGCATAGGCCTGCGCCACCGGAGTCGCCCCATCGGGCACACTGTTGCCGATCAGCAGAAGCAAACCCTCCGAAGTCCGCAGGGAGATCGGATCCAGGCCCAGCTCGATAGCCAGCGGCTCGTTGAGCACGAGCAACCGCGGGTCTGGAGCCTCATCCGCCTGCCAGGGAATGGCCATTTCAGCCAGCTCTCGGGCGAAGCGACCGTCAAAAGCGACGTGGATCTGGGCTGGAGAACTCATTTATCAAGACTACCTTCGGCGTCCTGAGATCTTGACGACGGCGTCCGCCAGAGGCATCCGCAACGCCGGCCCGTGCCCCGGCAAAATCAAGGAGGCATCGACGTCGGACAGGCGCCTTAGCGCCTCCCGAACGTCGTCGGGCCGGCTATGGAACATGGGATGCAGCATCTGGACCACCCCCGTTTCCTTACTCACCGGATGGCCCGTCACCAGGGCATCACCTGTAGCCACGGCCTGGGCATTCGGGAGGAAGAATACTGTGTTGCCCGGTGTGTGCCCAGGAACAAGTACGGCCCGCGGCGAGCCCGGAAGCGCCTGAAGCTCATCGGTGGCCCAGGCTCGTGCCTTGGTCGCGGGCTCTGCTGACAAGGCGCCGGCCCTGATAACGTGCAGCATCCAGCGGAAGACCCGGGGCCGCCATGCGTGTCGCAGGACCTGGCCCACGGTCACCTGGTGCTTTTCCTGACCGCCAACATGCGCCTCCTCCTCCGGACTGCAGAGGATCCTTGTGCCGTACTCCCTGGAGAAATGGGCAGCCGAACCTGTGTGGTCAACATGGCCGTGAGTGATCAGCATCGCCTTGGCGTGCCCCGGCTCGAGACCGACGTATCTGATCGAGGTGAGGACGTGCTCGACATCACGAGGGTAGCCGCCGTCGATGAGGATGAAGTCAGCCCCCTCCCGAACAATGATCCAATTCGACGCCGGACCCTCGACGAAGAACACGCCCTCCGCTGGCTCCGTGGTCCTCTGATCGGGGAGCCACTTACGTTGACGCATGACGTACTCCTTGGAGTTTTAGGTGACCAAGCGCTGTTAGTGCTCACGGGACACCTTTAATGTCGGTGCCTCCTGGAAGACTCTATCCATGGGGGAAATTCAGGGGTCGACGGCGGGACTCGCTTTAGCGGGCAGCCGCGGAGCCGCCGTGGGCGGCGTCTCTGTGGGGGACGTGTCAGTGGGTGATCTGCTGATGGCACTGGCGGCGGTCCGTCCCTGCAGTGATGGCGCCGGACTGATCGGGCAGTTGCGTGAGCTGGAGGACCTGAAGTCAGCCGCCGCAGCACTGCAGGCCCGCATCGCCGTCGCGTTCGACGCCGACCAACGCCGCACCCAGCGGAACGCCGGGATCCCCGCGGCCGAGCTCGGGAAAGGCGTGGGCGCGCAGATCGCCCTGGCCCGGCGCGAGTCCCCCGCCCGCGGCTCCCGGCTCCTCGGACTGGCCAAAGCCCTCGCCACCGAAATGCCCCACACCCTCACCGCCCTGCAGACCGGGCAACTCAACGAATGGCGCGCCACCCTCCTGGTCAGGGAAACAGCCTGCCTCACAGCCGCCGACAGGTGCACAGTCGATGAACAACTCGCAGCAGACACCGGCACCCTCTCCGGCCTCGGGGACCGCGCCCTCATCGCCGCCGCCCGGACCGCCGCCTACCGGATCGATCCCCGCTCCCTGATCACCCGCGCAGCCAACGCCACGGCGGACCGGCACGTCAGCCTCCGCCCCGCCCCCGACACCATGACCTACCTCACCGCCCTGCTCCCCGTCGCCGCAGGAGTCGCCGTCCACGCAGCCCTCACCCAACACGCCAACAGCCTCACCACCACCGGCACCGGCACCGGCACCGGCGAGGAAATCCGTGTCGCGGACACCCGGTCCCGCGGGCAGATCATGGCCGACACCCTCGTCGAACGGATCACCGGCACCCCCGGCGGGATCACCGGCATCGAAATCCAACTCGTCATGACCGACCGCACCCTCCTCCACGGCCACAACGAACCCGCACGCCTGCCCGGCTACGGCATCATCCCCGCACCCTGGGCCCGCAACACCATCAACCTCACGAACAGTGCACTTACACCCACCAACCCCGGACAGGTTCCGGAGGCCACTCCCCCGGACACCGACCCCGACGCAAACAAGCCCCTGAACGTGCGGGTACGCCGGCTCTACACCGCCCCCGGCACTGGCGACCTCATCGCGATGGACTCCCGCGCCCGGCTCTTCCCACCCGGGCTGCGCCGCTTCATCCAGGCCCGGACCACACCTGCCGCACCCCCTACTGCGACGCCCCCATCCGCCACCTGGACCACATCACCCCCTGGCACCACAACGGCACCACCACCACAACCAACGGCCAAGGCCTCTGCGAAGCCTGCAACCACACCAAAGAAACCCCCGGCTGGACCACCCACACCCGGCCCGGCCCACGACACACCACCGAACTCCACACCCCCACCGGCCACACCTACCACTCCACCGCCCCACCCCTCCCCGGCGGAACATCACCCGAGTCCTCCTACACCCATGCCTTCCACTACCAACGCCGCGCACTCCTCCACAGCGCCAAAACGCTGAAACGCGCCCGCTACAAAGAACCGGCAGCCGCATAGGGCAATCGGGCAACCACCTGCCCAGCTGACCGGATCCCTCCTCACAGGCAATCCATAGCTTCTCCCGGTGCCGCACACAGCCCTTCGGAGAAGTCTTGAACCAGTTGCCAGGCCATCGGCCGGCCCAAATTTTCGAGGAGTACTGTGAGCGTCCTTGCCCGGAGTGTAGGCAATGCCTTCCGAAACAAAATCAGGACAACCGCCGTCGTGGCTGTCCTTGCCGTGGCGATCGGGCTGGCTCTTGCCATGCTCGTGGCAAACCAGGCCGTTACCGCCAAAGTGACGGAATTGAATGCGTCCGTCGGTACCACTCTTACCGTCAACCCGGCGGGAGGCCAGGGATTTGAAGGCGGCGGGGAACCGTTGACAGTCCAACAAGCAGCCACAGCCGCCCAAGTTCCCAATGTGACTGAAGTTGTGGGTACAAAGGCCCTCCGGCTTCGGAACGCTACGGAGATGGCAGCCCAGGGAGCAGGCGGCGCCGGGGGTTTCGGCGGTCAAGCCACAACAACAATGACCACCAGCCTCACCCCGGCGGTGGACGCGGGGACGCTCGGGAACCGAAACCAGGAGACCGGAACCACGGGAAGCCAACCGGCCCGCACCTTTTCCCTGCCTATTACTGCGACGGGGACCGGGGCCGAGGTGGACAGCACCGGCAAGGCATTGGACATCACGGAGGGTTCAGGTCTGGGCGATTACACGGCGGCATCAAAGAGTGCGCTGCTGGGGACCACTCTGGCGGAGAAGAACAGCCTGAAGGTGGGCTCCACCTTTACCATCAACGATCAAACCTTCACCGTGGCGGGACTCTTCGATGCAGGCACGGCGTTCGGTAACAACGCCGTTTACCTCACCCTCACGGAGGCCCAGACCCTCGCCGCGCTCCCAGGCGAGCTCTCCACCATGATCGTGACGGTAAACAGCATGGAAAACGTGGACGCCGCCAAGACCGCTCTCCAAACCGCACTCGGCACGGACAAGGCAGACGTCACCCAAGGACAGCGGAACCTGGAGACAGCAGTCAGCTCGCTGGACAGCGTCAAGAACATTTCGCTTATAGCCTTCGTCGCAGCCCTCGGTACCGCCGGCCTGATCATCCTGCTGATCATGGTCATGCTGGTCCGTGAACGCCGCAAGGAAATCGGAGTACTCAAAGCCATCGGCGCGCCGAACAGGACCATCGGGCTGCAGTTTGTCCTCGAGGCGCTGGTGTTGGTGACCTTGGGCAGCGCGGTGGGCGCCGCCGTCGCCTCCTTTGCCAGCGGGAGCATTGCCACCGCCCTCATCGGCTCAAGCACCACCACAACAGCGGCACCCGGAGTGCGTCGCGCCACAGGCGGATTCCCTGGCGGGGATCCGCTCGGTGGTGCCAATCAACTGCTGACCTCCGTCACTGCAAGCGCCTCGCCCGGGGTCATAGCTGCCGGCATTGCCGCTGTCTTCGGTGTGGCCATCATCGGGGCGTTGGTCCCGGCCTTGCTCACCGCCCGCATCCGTCCCATCGAAGTCCTCCGAGGAGAGTAGCCATGATCGAAGTCAAGAACCTGGTCCGCATGTTCCAGAGCGGCGAACGCACCATCAAACCCGTCAACAATGTCAGCTTTGAACTCGCCCAAGGAACGTTCGCGTCCATCGTGGGCAAGAGCGGAAGCGGCAAGAGCACCCTGTTGTCCCTGCTCGGGGCGCTCGACAAACCCACCAGCGGAGACGTCGTGGTAGATGGCGTCAGCCTGGCTGGCATGCCCGACGGCAAACTGACGGAATACCGACGGCGGGACATCGGCTTTGTGTTCCAGCAGTTCAACCTGATCCCCAACCTCACCGCCTTGGACAATGTGATGCTGCCGATGGAGTTCGCGGGAGTCCGGCGTTCCATCCGCACGCAACGGGCCAAAGAGTTGTTGGAGCAGGTGCAATTGGACGTTGACAGGCACGATCGCCGGATCAACAGGCTCTCCGGCGGGGAACAACAGCGCGTGGCCATCGCCCGGGCTTTGGCCAACGAGCCGAAACTGATTCTCGCGGATGAGCCCACCGGCAACCTCGACGAGCAGACCGGCGGTCACATCATCGAGCTCCTGAACTCGCTGAGAAGGGAGCACAACACCACAATCCTGGTGGTCACCCATGACCGTTCCCTGGCCAACAAGACCGACAGGCGTTTCCGGCTTCAGCAGGGTCGGCTGACGGAGGAAACGGCACCCAAACAGACTCAGGGCACGGCTGCCGCCGGCACAGCTGCCGTGGCGGCTGCGGCAACCGTGGGCTAAAGGCCCCGCTTCCGGGGCTCGAGGAACGAGCGCGGCGGCAAAAGAGATCGGCAGCAAAAAGGCGGCGGCCCGGGTTCTGCCCGGACCGCCGCCCTGTCGTTGGCGTTAGAAGCGGATGGCGTCGATGACCTTGACCTTTACCGCAACCGTTGCCGGTATGGCACCCGCGAGCGCCCCGACCAGCACGGCCGCACCCAGACCGAGCATTGCCGCCTCAATGGGGAAGGGAGGATATTCGGTGAGGCCGGGGGCAACCATGGACTCGATCCAGGGGTTCTTCACAATGGCCACCCCGAGCATCACTCCGATCACGCCCGCGACAGCCGTGGCCACTACCGATTCCATCATGACGCCGAGGAAGATCCGCCGGGACGTGGCACCGAAGCTGCGCCGGATGCCGATTTCCCGCACACGGTAGCGCACAGTGACCATCGAGATGTTCAGCATGCCGACGGCGCCCAACAGCAGCACAAGGCCAGCCACCCCGCCAATGGCAAGTTGTGCCACGGCGAAAGGATCTCCATAGCTGGCGTAGTCCATACGCTCAACCTGAATCTGCATGCCAGGAAACTGCTGCTGGAGATCTGAAGCGATGGCAGCCTTGAGGGGTCCGGCCTGGGCGTCCTGCACCCAGAACTTGAACTGTCCGCCTTCGCTTGCGATTCCCGCCCGCTCTGCGGCACCCACCAGCATAAAAGCCTGAGGCGGAGCCTGGGGATGCTGGTCCGGGACAACGCCGATCATGACGGCCGTGGTTTTCGGGTCCCCGGTAAGGGTCACCTTGGGGTGGGTAACCAGGCTGGGCCTGCCAGCCGCGTTATAGAACGCCTCGGACACCACTACCGCCGGTGCCAATCGCTCTTCGTCGTTGGCGGCAAACCATGATCCTGTAGTCACATCTACGCGGTGTATCACTCCGTACCCAGGATCCACCAGCTGCATGAATACCTGCTGCACTCCATACGGAAACTGGAACCCGTGCTGGGTTTGGCCGACGTGGGTGTAGTACTCCACGCCATACCGCTGAATGATGCCCTTGTACGCCTCCTCGAGTTTATCCGGATCGGGCATCGTTGGTCCGTACACACCCAGGCCCAGGGTGGCGGACCGGCCGCCGTTGCGCTCGGAGCTTGCCTTGAACCCCTCACGTGCCAGATCGCCTACGCCCACCACCGAGGTGAGCGCCCCTACGGAGAGGGCCACGCCAATGAGTGCGAGCAGAATCCGGGTTTTGTTGATGCGCAACTCCTGCCACGCCTCAACGAGTGCGGATACAACCCCGGTCATGCGGACACTCCCACAGGGATCTCGGCCGGCGTCAACACACCGGAGTCGAGGCGGTAGCTGGCACGCGCAAGGGCCGCCACATTGACGTCATGCGTGATGGTCACCAGGGCAGCTCCCGATTCGGTGGCCACTGTATCGAGAAGGGCCATGACTGCCTGGCCGGTGTCGACGTCGAGCGCTCCGGTGGGTTCGTCGGCGAGGATCAGCCGTGGTCCCCGGACGAGTGCGCGTGCGATCGCCACGCGCTGCTGTTCTCCGCCGGAGAGCATGTTGGGAAAAGTCTCTGCCCGGCCGGCCACGCCAACCCTGTCCAGCATGTCCATTGCCAGTGCCCGCCGTTTCCAGAAGTGGGAGCGGCCCGCATAGAGGAGTGGTGTGATCACATTGTCCAGGGCACTGCGCCCCGGCAGCAGATTGAACTGCTGGAAGACGAAGCCTACTGACGAGCCGCGAAGCCTCGCCCTTGCGCTGCCGCGGATCTCCTCAACTGGCGTCCCCTGAAACCGAAGTTCCCCGCTCGTCGGCGTATCCAGCAGTCCCAAAAGGTTCAGCAGCGTGGACTTTCCGCACCCGGAACGCCCGACGACGGCGGTGTGGTCGCCGCTGTTCACGGTCAGGTCCACACCGCGCAAAATGTGAAGCTCCTGGTCGTCCGGCAGGAGAACTGTCCGCGTTACTCCTCGCAGGGAGACGAGTTCCTCCACAGCTCAGCCTCCCATCGGGCCGGGACCGAATTGCGCTCCAGGCTGCTCCTGGGCCGGGGCTCCTGGAACAAACTCCAGCACGGACTCCCCTTCGGCCAGTCCAGAAACTATCTCCACCACAGTGCCGTCGTTGAGGCCGAGCTGCACCTTCCGCTGTTCCGGCGGCGCTGCATTGGCAGGTGCTTCCGCGGGCGGGCCAGCCGCCGAACCTGCGGCTCCTGGTCCGGCCGGACCTCCATCGCCACCTGCGGCGGGGACGCTTCCCGCTGGTGCGAGCCAAACGATTCCATCCTTGACACTGCCCTGCACCGCGGTAAGCGGTACGGTCACGACATTCGCGGACTCCCCCGCCGTCACAGTCATAGTGGCGCCCAAACCTGCAAACACTTCGACGCCGGACGGGATGGCGCAGCTAAGTGTCCCGGTAGGCGTGTTGTCCTGCTCTGGCGCTGACCCTCCTCCAGCAGGGCCGCCGGCTTGGGCGTAAGGCACTGAACGCCCAACGCTTCCCCCGCCTGCACTGGCGAGGCCACCGCCGCCACCTGTCGCCGGGGTGTCACTGGAAGCGTTGTTTTTCAATATAACGGTGGGACAGGTGAAAGGTGCCGGTCCACCAACCACGGAGACGAGAGCCGAACCCGGCTTGGCAAGCAGCCGGTACTGCTGGGCGGCGTTGACGGAACCGGAAACAGTGAAGGTCCCGGGATTTACTGTGCCGGTCACTTCGCCCACGCCCACCTGCTGCTTCAGCAAGACGGTCATCGTTTCCAGGGTTCCTGACACAGGAGCCAGCACATCGGTATAGGTATAGAGCGGAACGCGCGCCACCTGCCGGGGAGGTGAAGCGCCTGGCTCGCCGGCCGTCGTCGTACTCTGTTCCGTTTCCTCGATGGGTTCCGGCGGAAGCTCCGTGCGGACCTGGTAAAGACGTTCTCCCAGCGCAACCTTGGCTCCGGCTTCCAGGAAGATGTGCGACACCACACCGGCGGCTGCGCTTCGGACGCCGACAGGAGCGTCGCTCTGGACCGTCGCCTTGATTTCCACCGAATTAGTGACAGTGGCCCGTGCCGCCTGGACCACCGGAATGGCGACCTGCGCGCTGGGTCCGGCCACTGCGTCGTCGGGCTTCAGGCCGTCTACAAAGGCGATTTTGACCAGTGTCACGGCGATAACGGCAAACACCGCCAACCAGGCCACGGGCAAAATGACGCGCCTGAATACTCTCATCTCTTCTCCATTCGGTGACTCCCCACAGAACCTCTCTGCGAGAGATGCCCTCACAGCCTAACCCTCGCCGCGTATAGCCATTGGACGCGGGGTCCCACCACGCCCAAGCATTCCTCGAGGCAGTGAGAAGATGGGCACCATGACTGCCCCCATCGCGAAGCCATGGCTCTTCAGCCAACCCGATCAGGACCCCCGCACCGCCACCGGCCGTACATTGCGCTGGGGCATCGTCGCCACGGGCGGGATCGCGAATTCGGTGTCCACGGACCTGGCGCTGCTGACCGACGCCGAAATTCATGCCGTCAGCTCGCGCACCCAAGGCGCCGCGGACGCGTTCGCAGCCCAGTTCGGAATTCCCCACGCGTTCGGGGACGACGACGGCGCCACCGGCTACCAGCGGTTGCTCGCCCTGGACTCAGTGGACGTGGTCTATGTGGCCACTCCGCACGCCAATCATTTCGAGATCGCCCTGGCCGCATTGAACGCCGGAAAGCACGTCCTTGTGGAGAAGGCCCTGACCATTAACGCCAGGGAGGCAGCCGAACTCATCGCCCTGGCAAGGTCCCGGAACCTGTTCCTGATGGAAGCAGTCTGGAGCCGTTTCCTTCCAAGCATGCAACGCGCCTTCGAGATTGCCGCGTCGGGAGAGCTCGGGCAGATCCAGTGGGTGACCGCCGATCTCGGCTTCCCGGCTGAATACACTCCCACTGCCCGCCTCTGGGCTTTGAAGGATGGGGGCGGCGCCCTTCTCGATCTCAGCGTTTACCCCCTGCTCTGGGCATTGGGCACCTTGGGCTTTCCGCAAACCGTCAGTGCCACCGGTTCAGTGAACGACGACGGCGTGGACGCCCAAAACGCGCTGACGCTCGGCTACCACCATGGTGCCCAGGCCCAGCTCACCTCATCGCTTTTGGCTCACGGACCGCGCGCCGCCACGGTCGCGGGCAGCCTGGGCTACCTTCACACCATCGGATCCATCAACAATCCACGGGAGCTCACCGTGAAGATCGGCTTCGAGGCGCCCCGGATGGAACACTTCGATGTCATCGGGCGGGGATATTCATACGAACTTCGCGAGGTCACCCGGTGCATCCAGCAAGGAGTGACGGAAAGCCCCGTGATGCCGCTCGATGATTCTCTGAACGTTATGAGGCTTTTTGACGGTGTTCGGGCGCAGCTGGGTGTCACCTACCCTAACGACGCCCATTGATCGGGATGTGCTGATCTCACGTCGCTTTGCTACGCAGATTCTTCCATTCGCCAGATTTGTTCATGTGCGGCTATGGACTCTGGCGGGCGTACCGGCTTACGCTGTTGCCAGTCGTCATATTTGGGAGGGGGGCGACCATCTATGGGTATTTTCGGGCCTTCATGGCGCCCGCCCCTTTCCCTGCGTTCGCTGCTCCTGGGAGGAGCAGCCGCCGTGGCTTGGCTCGCGCTTTCTTCGTCTGCGGCCAGCGCCGACGCCGGCGGCTCTCATTCAGACTCATTTTTCGCCGGACTCACTTCGTCTGTTTCCTCAGTGACCTCAGCTTCCGGTGACGCCTTATCAGCCGTTTCCTCGCATTCGCGTGCACCGGATCAAGCCCCTGCCCCTTCTCCTGCACCTGGCTCGAACGGATTGCTGCAGCCGGTGGTGGGCAGCCTGACCGGTTCCGTTGATAATCTCGCGGGCAGTCTTCCGGTTATCAGCCAAGTGGTTCCTGCTGAGAAAGTTACAAACGTTATTACGCCGGTGAGCGCGGCCGTAGACGATACGGCCGGCAGTCTTGCTGAGGCCGTCATCCCGCCGGCGAGCGAAACAATTCCGGCTCTGCAACCCGTCCTGGATCCGATCGCGGACGTCATTTCCGATGGCGACGTGACCTTACCGGAGCCTGTGGCAGATCTCGTAACGGAGCTGGTAGGCGACCCCCCGGTACCCGGACCAAATCTCCTTGATCTTTCTGGTGCAGAACACGATTCGGCATCGGCTTTGCGGGAGACCGCTGACGCTGTTTCTTCCGCCGGAACCTCAACTGCCACTACAGCCTTCGCCTCTGGAGTCGGTGGCATGTTGTGGCCGCCATCCATGCCGCTGGGAGATACTTCCGGCGTGGCTGGCGTTTCCGGCGAGACGGGTCCAAACGGCGGTGGCAATGGGCCCCCCGGGCCAGACGCGATTCCACCAGCACCAGGATCGGGATCTAGCAGCGGCCAATCATCCGGTGCATCGTCCGGCGGTGCTGCTTGCCTGACTGATTTCTCCCTCAATCTTCCGCAGCCGGGAAGCACTCCCGCCAGCAAACCCCTTCAGCATGCTCCTGCTCCGGTGTCGTTCGACCCCGGTTCATCTCCTGACTAGTTGGTTCCCTCCTGCCTTTTTTCGGGCAGAAACGGCCATCAGGGCAGCCATGGGCTCCCTACACCAACTCTTCAGGAGAACTTGTTATGCATGCACATCTTCGTAGAGGGCTGCTAAGCACCCTCTTTGCCGGCGGGCTACTTGCCCTCGGCGCCACCGCTGCCAATGCGGCGGACACCAGCGCAGGGGATGAATCCCTTACCGCTTCGGTCTCAGCGGCTGTAGCCGCAAACACGACGTCGTTGGGTCTGCTGGGTGACTCAACGCCGTCAACCTCCTCAGGGCTGACCGCCACCGTGGATCTCGCACTGGGCGCCGCAGCTCCTGTAACCACCGGTTCCACAGCCCTCGTCGCTGACGTGGCAGCCGACGTAAACCTCGGCACCGGAACAGGAACCGGCATCCTTGACGACACCACCGTCGCCGCTGACGCCGCAGTCAACCTTGGTTTGGGCGCCGGAACCGGAACCCCCGTCGCCGACAACACAGCCCTCGTCGCTGACGTCGCCGCGGATGTGAACCTGGGCCTCGGAACAGGAACCGGCATCCTTGACGACACCACCGTCGCCGCTGACGCCGCCGTCAACCTGGGCCTGGGCACAGGAACCCCCGTCGCCGACAACACAGCCCTCGTCGCTGACGTGGCAGCCGACGTAAACCTCGGCACCGGAACCGGAACAGGAACCGGCATCCTTGACGACACCACCGTCGCCGCTGACGCCGCCGTCGATCTCGGTTTGGGCGCCGGCACCGGTAACACGGGCGTAGGCACCGATGCCGCTCTGGATGTGTGCCTGCGTCTTGGCCTCGGCTCCGCTGCGGACTGCGGCGGTACCGATCCCGGCACCGATCCTGGCACCGGAACAGGAACGGGCATCCTTGACGACACCACTGTCGCCGCTGATGCCGTCGTCGACCTCGGTTTGGGCGCCACCACCGGTAACACGGGCGTAGGCACCGATGCCGCTCTGGATGTGTGCCTGCGTCTTGGCCTCGGCTCCGCTGCTGATTGCGGCAGCGCCGCTCCAGGCACTGACCCCGGCACCGACCCTGGCACTGATCCAGGAACTGACCCCGGAACCGATGACGGCACAACCGGCGGAACCGGCACCACACCAGGTGGCAACACCGGCACCACGCCCGGCGGCAACACCGGCACCACCGGAACCACCGGAACCACCGGAACCACCGCGGGTACTGTTCCCGCTGGCTCGGGTTCGGGGCTGGTCGTGAACACTGCAGGTCTGGTCAAGGCTCCTGCAGCCGCCGCTGCTAGTGCCGGCACGGCTGCAACAAGCCAGCAGACCCTGGCCAAGACCGGCGTTGATGCAACGCTGGTTCCGGTGGCACTCCTTCTCTTGGTGGCCGGCCTCCTGATGATCCTTCGGCGCAAGAAGGCCTAACGGAGCTGTTCACTCATATCTCTTAAAAGGGAAACCAAGGCAGGAAAGGGGGCGCCTAGAAGTCAGAACACACCTACGTCCTTGTTGCGTCGGCGGTTCGATCGTGAAGGGTCCAGGACTCTTCACGATCGGACCATCGGCATGTCCGCTTTGTGTCACAGAATGATCTAGAGGACCCTTCGGCAATGGGCTGAGAGCCGTCACCGTATTATTCTTAAAGCACGGCGCGATATTGTGCCCAGTAGGAGATGGGGACGACGGTGGTGGATTCGCCAAGCGACACCAAGAGCGAGGTTGTCGGCGGACGCTACAGACTGGGAGACGTGATCGGGCGCGGCGGAATGGCCTCCGTCTACAACGCCCGGGACGAGAATCTAGGCCGTGATGTGGCCCTCAAACTGTTCGCCCCGCAGGCTCCGGACGCCGAAGAGCTCAAGCGTCAGGAAGCGGAGATTACGCTGCTGGCCACCCTGAATCACCCCGGTCTGGTCACCTTGTTCGACGCCGGTATTGATAACCGGATACCCGACGAACCAAGGCCGTTCCTCACCATGGAGCTCATCGAGGGTGAAGACCTCAGGACAAGGATCAGACGCGGCCCGGTAGCGCTGGACGAACTGGCTGTTATCGGCGCAGGCATTGCTGATGCCCTTGCGTACGTTCATGGCCTCGGCATCATCCACCGCGATATTAAGCCGGGAAACATACTCCTGATTCCAGGTCGTCCGGGCGAGTCCGTGCGCCCGAAGCTCACCGATTTCGGCATTGCCCGCATCGTCGACGGCACACGTTTGACTGCCACCGGGACCATGGTGGGTACCGCGGCATACCTAAGTCCCGAGCAAGCCAAGGGTGCTGAGATGGGCCCCGCCAGCGATATTTACTCCTTGGGTCTGGTGCTCCTGGAATCCATCAAAGGCACCGTGGAATACCCCGGCAGCGCCGTGGAGTCCGCTGTAGCGCGCCTTCACCGTGCACCGGAAATCCCGCCGGATGTACCCCGGGAATGGGCTGACCTGCTGACGGCCATGACGGCGCTTGATCCCTTGGAACGGCCCACTGCCGCCGATATCGAAGTCGCCTTGCGGCAGGCCCTCTTCTCGCCGGAGTCCGTTCCGGGGCAGCTGGTGGAAGAACACACGCGTATGCTCCCCGCCATCCCGTCCCACGCGCCGCTGTCCTTGCAGGCGGATACGCAGGACTACGTTTCAAATATTTCACCGTCCCCCGCTCCTGCAGGGACCAGCGAGGACCATGAAGCTGGTAAGTCCTGGATCCGGAAATTGGGAAAACGGGGGCGGATTGCCCTGGTCTTGATCCTCCTGGCAATCATCGCTGCTGCGTCCGCCGTCGGACTTTCCATCGCAGCCCCAAAGGCGCCCGACGTCGTCCCCTACCCGACCGTCACTGGAACCTTGGGCGAACACCTCGAACAGCTGCAGAAGAGTGTGGAACCTTGAGCCGCACTGCATTTCGGCGCGTGTGCGCCGCCGTCACAGGTAGCTTGCTGGTGTTCTCGCTCGCGGCCTGCGGACCCGCAGAGCCGGAGTTGGGACACGACGCCGCCAAAAGGCTCCAGTCCCGGGTCCTTACCGTGACCGACCTGGCCGCAGCTAACGATCCCGCTGGTGCCCTTGTCGCGCTGTTTGAGCTGGAAGAGCAACTCGAGGCTGCCGGGGCAAACGGTGAAGTGTCCTTCAAAAGGCATCAAAGCATTATGACCGCCATTGAGGCTGTCCGGACTGATCTGCTCGCCGCCCAGTCAGCCGCTCAAGCCAAGGCTGCCGCTGAAGCAGCTGCAGCATCCGCCTCCCCCACCCCGACCGCTCCACAGGAGGGGAAGGTTGAGGAGCCTAAGAAGGACGAAAGCGGAAAAGACAATAAAGGCGGCGACGACGGTAAGGGCAAGGACGACTAGCCTTTCCTTCCGGCGACCTCCAGGGCGCTTTTGCTCAGCTAGCTTACTATTTTTTCTCATTCCGGTTACGTTGGTTAAGCAGGCCCACGAAGCCTGCTGAATCAGAACCGCGGACCGCAGGTCCGCCAGCTGAAGGAGTGAACTACGTATGGCAACAGTTCAGGAATCCATCAACGTCAACGTCCCGCTCAGCCAGGCCTACAACCAATGGACGCAGTTTGAGGACTTCCCGCATTTCATGAGCGGCGTCGATTCTGTCACACAGATTGACGACACCACCGTCCACTTCAAGACCAGCATTGCCGGCGTCAAGCGGGAATACGATGCCGCAATCATGCTCCAGGAACCAGACAACCGCATCACCTGGGAGAGCCTGGACCAGCCAAGGAACGCCGGAACCGTCTGGTTTGAGGCCCTGGCGCCCACCGAAACCCAGGTCACCGTTGAGCTCGTCTGGGAACCTGATTCAGCCGCCGAGAACATAGGCGCAGCCATCGGCCTGGATTCACGGCAGGTAGCTGCCGACCTCAAGCGGTTCAAGAAGTTCATTGAGGAACGGGAAGTGGAAACCGGCGCCTGGCGTGAAAGTGTGCGTGGTGGCGAGGTGAGCGGCTCTGCCTCATCAGCATCCGGCATGACAGGCACCACCGTGCCCATGGAGGAAGAGATGGGCTACGCCGCCGAGCCAACAGAGCGCCCCGTGAACACCGATCCGGATATGGCTCCGGACGCTCCGTACGGACGGCCAACCGACCGCTAAAGGAACTAAAACAACAAGAACGCCTCGCTGCTCCCAGGAGCAGCGAGGCGTTCTTGTTATTAACCCGGCCGGGCTACTTCAGCGCGGCCAGGACTTCGTTGAACTTCGCAGACGGACGCATTACAGCGGCAACCTTGTCAACATCGGGACGGTAGTAGCCCCCAACGTCCACGGGTGAACCCTGCACAGCCAGCAGCTCGCCCACGATGGCGTCTTCGTTGGACGTCAGCGCGTCAGCGATGACAGCGAAGGACTCGGCCAGCGCGGCGTCCTCGGTCTGCGTGGAAAGCTCCTTTGCCCAGTACTGGGCCAGGAAGAAGTGGCTGCCCCGGTTGTCGATTTCGCCGACCCGACGGCTCGGGGACTTGTTTTCCAGCAGGAAGGTACCGGTGGCGCGGTCCAGGGTATCGGCCAGCACCTGGGCACGGGCATTGCCTGTGCTCGTGGCAAGGTGCTCGAAGCTGACGGCCAGGGCCAGGAACTCGCCAAGGCTGTCCCACCGCAGGTGGTTTTCCTTCAGGAGCTGCTGAACGTGCTTGGGGGCAGAACCGCCGGCCCCGGTCTCGAAGAGACCACCGCCGTTGATCAGGGGAACGATGGACAGCATCTTGGCGCTGGTACCCAGTTCGAGAATCGGGAACAGGTCCGTGAGGTAGTCGCGGAGGACGTTTCCGGTGACGGAGATGGTGTCCTCGCCCTTCCGGATGCGCTCCAGAGTGAAGGCGGTGGCCTTCTCCGGAGACATGATTTCGATCTGCAGGCCTGCGGTATCGAAGTCCTTCAGGTATTCCCGGACCTTGGCGATCAGGTTCGCATCGTGGGCGCGGGTTTCGTCCAGCCAGAACACTGCGGGCGTCTGTGAGGCACGGGCCCGTGTGACGGCCAGCTTGACCCAGTCACGGATCGGCACGTCCTTGGTCTGGCAGGCACGCCAGATGTCGCCGGGGAATACCTGGTGTTCGAGTAGGACGTTGCCTTCGCCGTCCACGAGCTGCATGGTTCCGGCAGCCTGGACTTCGAAGGTCTTGTCGTGGCTGCCGTATTCCTCCGCAGCCTGGGCCATGAGGCCCACGTTGGGAACGGTGCCCATGGTTGTGGGATCGAAGGCGCCGTGTGCACGGCAGTCGTCCAGGACCACCTGGTAGATGCCTGCGTAGGAGCTGTCCGGCAGGACCGCCAGGGTGTCGGCTTCCTTGCCGTCCGGGCCCCACATGTGGCCGGAGGAGCGGATCATGGCAGGCATGGAGGCGTCCACGATGATGTCGCTGGGAACGTGGAGGCTGGTGATGCCCTTGTCGGAGTCGACCATGGCCAGAGCGGGGCCTTCTTCCAGGCCCTTCTTGATGGCCGCCTGAACGCCGTCACGGACGTCCTCGGGGAGATTTTCGAGCCCGTTCAGGATAGCCGCCAGGCCGTTGTTGGGGTTGATACCGGCGGCGGTCAGCTGCTTGCCGTATGTGTCGAACAGTTCGGAGAAGTAGGCCTTCACTACGTGGCCGAAGATGATGGGGTCGGAGACCTTCATCATGGTGGCCTTCAGGTGGGCGGAGAAGAGCACTCCCTCTTCCTTGGCCCGGGCCACCTGGGCAGCCAGGAACTCGTCAAGGGCCGCGGCACGCATAACGGTACCGTCAATGACCTCGCCGGCGAGGACGGGGAAGGCCTTCTTGAGTACCTTGACAGTGCCGTCTTCGCGGACTTGCTGGATCTGGATGGTGCCGTCCGCAGGAATAACCACGGACTTCTCGTTGGAGCGGAAATCATCCGCTTCCATGTGAGCGACGTTGGTCTTCGAGTCGGGGCTCCAGGCACCCATAGAGTGCGGGTTCTGGCGGGCGTAGTTCTTTACCGAGAGCGGGGCCCGGCGGTCTGAGTTGCCTTCGCGCAGGACCGGGTTCACCGCTGAACCCTTGATCTTGTCGTAGCGGGACCGGATGTCCGTCTCTTCGTCCGAGGTGGGGTTGTCCGGGTAATCGGGGAGCTGGTAGCCCTTGCCCTGCAGCTCCGCGATGGCGGCCTTCAGCTGTGGCAGCGACGCGCTGATGTTGGGGAGCTTGATGATGTTGGCTTCGGGGGTCTTGGCCAGCGCGCCGAGTTCGGCGAGATCATCATTGATGCGCTGCTCGTCAGCGAGGAAGTCCCCGAATGCTGCGATGATACGACCAGAGAGCGAGATGTCCCGGGTCTCCACTTCCACACCGGCAGTCGAAGCGAACGCTTCAATTACAGGCAAGAACGAATAGGTGGCCAGCATGGGCGCTTCGTCAGTGTGGGTATAGATAATCTTGGCCATTCAGGTGTCTCCCTGGTGTATGCGTATAGCTGGAGTCGTGTGTTATTTCAACAGGTCTAACTTACCCGAGGACGCGAGGTTGGCGCCCACGGCTGTGTCCAAAAGCACTTGCGTTACCTCACTTGGGCGCCTGGAGCAGGAACGCCTGGCCTAGAAAGCAATTCGCCGCAACAGGTCCCTGAGTTGGGCACGTTCGGTTGCAGTGAGATTCCCCATGGCCTGGTCTTCGGCCTGCTGCGTGGCCGCCGCTGCCTGCGCAAGCAGCCGCCGCCCCTTGGCTGTGCCTTTGATGACCTTGGAACGGCGGTCCTGAGGATCCGTTTCGCGTTTGACCAGCCCCCGCTGTTCCAGCCCATCCACCAGGGCCACGATCTGGCTGGGATCCAGTAGCAGAAATTCTGCAAGTTCGCGTTGCGACGGCGCTGCGCCGCTGCAGGCTAGCGAGAGCACGGCGTAGGACCTGATCTTGAGGTCCAGAGGAGCCAGCAGGGCGTTCGCCCTGGCACTTCCCAGGGCCCGTGCACGCGCCGTCAGGAATTCGATCTCGGCTACCAGGGGGCTTCCCAGCAGCCGCTCGAGGCCTTCGGGCGGCGGGATCTCCGTGGTGCTGGGCTGGGTCATTGCTCAATCCTATAGTTGATAGCCGCCACGATCACGCAGTTACCGGAAAAATAAAACTATTGACATCTTCAACTATTAAGGCTGACATAGATATGTCCACTGTGGTGCAGCTCACTCGGATATCAAGCCAGTCATGGAACTCAAGGAAGAGTCAAAGAAAATGAAAAGGCACCTCGCTAAACTGCTCGCCGCCAGCGCCCTCACCGCCCTGGCCCTCACGGGCTGCGGTTCGGGCTCGCTCTCAAGTCCAGCCGGCACGGCAGATACTGCCCCGAGCGCAGCGGCCGCCGGAGGCGGGGACCTCAAGAAAGTCACCGTCGGCGTCCTGTCCATCGCCCCCTCCGTAGCCCTCCAGTACGGCATCGACGAAGGCATCTTCGCTGACCATGGCCTCGCCGTCGAGCTCCAGACGGGACAGGGCGGAGCAGCCATGCTGCCGGCTGTCTCCACCGGCACCATGAACTTCTCGGTCGGAAATCCGCTCTCGGTGATGCTCGCCGTGAACAAGGGCCTGGACATGAAGATCGTTACAGGCTTCAGCAATTCCAAGGCCGATGGCGAGGACATCAACGGCGTGGTCGCGGCCAAGGCTTCCGGCATTGCCTCCTTCGCAGATCTGGAGGGCAAGACCGTCGCCGTCAACACGCTGAAGACCCAAGGCGACCTGACCATCATGGAAAGTGCGGCTAAGGCAGGTGCGGATCCCGCCAAGATCAAGTTTGTTGAAATGCCGTTCCCGGACATGCAGGCCCAGCTCGACCGCGGTTCTGTGGACGCGGCCTGGCTGCCCCAGCCGTTCCTTGGCAAGGCACTCGCGGATACCAAGAACGCACTGGTCGGCTACCCCAACCAGACGGCCCTTCCCGGACTGCCCACGATGGTCAGCTTCACCAGCGGAAACTTCGCCCAGCAGAATGCCGACACCGTGAAGTCCTTCAAGGAAGCCATGGAGGAGACCCTGGCCAAGGCTGATCAGAATCCGGACCAGGTCCGTGCGCTCCTGCCGAAGTTCATGAACATGGACGCGGCCGTCGCCCAGAAGCTGAAGATGGAAAAGTTCGACGGCGAAGTTCCCGCCGCTGTGCTGTCAGACCTCGGTTCCCTGATGGTGAAGTACAACTACGTGGACAAGGAACCCGACGTCGCCGCGATGACCGTCAAATGACGGCTCAAGTGACGGCTCAAGTGAGTCCTCAGTCAAGGCGCGCATGGCCGGTCCAGCAGTTCCTCGGCCTCGCAGGCATCCTGGGGTTCCTGCTGACGTGGGAGCTGATCCCGCGGGCAGGAATCATTGAACCGAGGTTCCTGCCGCCTGCGAGTGAGGTGATGGCCGCGCTTATCCGGGCCTTCGGACTGAGCGCCTTTTGGGTAAGCGTCGGGGAAACGATGATTGCCTGGTTCCTCGGCTTGCTGATAGCCGTTATTGCAGCCGTTGTCCTTGGTTTTCTGATCGGGTCATCCGCTTTCCTGGCGAAGGCGACGAGCTCCAGCGTCGAGTTCCTGCGCCCCATCCCGTCGGTGGCGCTGATCCCGCTGGCAGTGCTGATGTTCGGCGTGAAAATCGAGTCGTCGCTCATGCTGATCGTCTATGCGTCCTTCTGGCAGGTCTTCATCCAGGTCCTCTACGGAGTGGCGGACATAGACATGGTGGCCAACAACACGGCCAAGTCCTATGGGCTCGGGCGAATAGCGAGGATCCGCTACGTGGTGTTTCCCACCGCACTGCCGTACCTGATGACGGGCGTCCGCCTGGCTGCCTCCGTCGCGCTGATCTTGGCGATCACGGCGGAGCTCGTCATCGGATCCCCGGGACTGGGCCGGGAAATCGCCTTGGCCCAGTCCGGCGGTGCAATTTCCGGCATGTACGCCCTGGTGCTGGCAACAGGGCTGATCGGCGTCCTTATCAACATGTTGATGCGGTTCATCGAAAAGAAGACGTTGTCCTGGCATTCATCGGTCCGTTCGGAGGTGGTCGTATGACTTGGCTGAAGTCACTGGCTTATCTGGTGGGGCTGCCGCTCCTGCTGATGCTCATCTGGTGGGCCGCTACCCTGGGCCGGCCAAACTTTTTCTTCCCCGCACCCGGAATCCTCATGGACACGTTCGGTGAGGTCTGGTTCGGAGAACGCATCCTCTCCGATGTCCTCCCCAGCCTGGGACGGCTCCTCACCGGAGTTGCAGCAGCGATCGGGATCGGGATAGCCGCAGGACTGCTGATCGGATCGATCAAGTGGCTCCGTGCATTGCTGGAACCAACTCTCGAATTCTTCCGGGCCGTCCCTCCGCCGGTGCTGGTTCCAGTGCTGATGCTGCTGATGGGAATCACGGACTCGATGAAGGTGGTGGTGATCATCTCCGGCTGCATCTGGCCCGTGCTCCTGAACACCATTGAAGGAGTCCGGGCTGTTGACGGGGTGCTATCGGATTCTGCACGGACGTACGGTGTCGCCGGCTGGGCGAGGGTGAGGTACCTAGTGCTTCCGTCGGCCAGTCCCCAGATCATGGCAGGCATCCGCCAGTGCCTGTCCATCGGGCTGATCCTGATGGTCATCTCGGAAATGTTCGCCTCGTCCTCGGGGCTGGGCTTCACGATTGTCCAGTTCCAGCGTTCCTTCGCCATCCCTGAAATGTGGTCCGGCATCATCGTCCTGGGCCTGATCGGTGTGGCCATGTCATTCATCTTCCAGTGGACTGAAAGGCGTGTTCTGCGCTGGTACCACGGTCAGAAAGAGGTAGAAAATGCTGGTTAACGAGAAACCTGCTGTGATGGAACAGCCGATGCTGTCCGTCCGGGGTCTGAAGAAGGTCTACAAGACCGACGGCGGCGACGTCGAGGCCGTCCGGAACCTCACCTTCGACCTCCGGCCAGGCGAGCTCGCCTGCCTGGTGGGCCCCTCCGGTTCCGGTAAAACCACACTCCTCAAATGCATTTCCGGACTCATGACCCCCACCGAAGGCGAAGTCCTCCTGGACGGCACCCGAGTGGTTGGCCCGCCGAAGAAAATGGCGGTGGTGTTCCAGGAATACGGCCGCTCGCTCTTCCCCTGGATGCGCGTCCGCCAGAACGTCGAGTTGCCGCTGAAAAACCAGGGCGTCCCCAAAGCCGAACGTGACCGCCTTGTTGACGAAGCCCTCGAAGCAGTCGGTTTGGCCCACGTCCCCCACTCCTACCCCTGGCAGCTCTCCGGCGGGATGCAGCAACGCGTAGCGATCGCCCGCGCCGTCGCCTACCAACCCGAAGTGCTCCTCATGGACGAACCTTTCGCCGCCGTCGACGCGCAAACCCGGGCAGACCTCGAAGACCTCATCCGCACCGTCTGGAAGAAACTCCGCGTGACCGTCCTCTTTGTCACGCACGACATTGACGAATCCGTCTACCTCGGCGAGCGCGTCATCATCCTCTCCAGCTCCCCCACCGTCATCCAGGAAGACATCATCATCGACCTCCCTGAAGACCGCGACCAGCTCAACACCCGTGCTCTGCCCCGCTTCACCGAACTCCGCCATCACGTCTACGAACAAATCCAACTCGCCAAGAAGGGCCATCGCCCCGCTGCCGCCGTCGTCTCCTGACGAAGCCAAACCTCCCGAAACGAAGACCCTGCAACGACGCAGGAATGGAAGGAACTACATGTTTGCATTGAAGTCCTTGGGCATTGCGACCACCCTGGCCATCGCTGCCGCTCCGGCCGGGGCAGCTGCGGCACAGCTCCCTGCCGCGACGGTAAACGAAGAAACCGTCACAGGAGGGACACTGGCCAGCGGAGCCCAATGGGCTGCGGAGATACCTGCCGACTGGAACGGCGCACTGGTGCTGTACAGCCATGGCTTCCGTCCGGGTCCAGCCAATCCTGCCTGGGACGCCGGGTTTGAACCAACGGCCGATGCTCTCAAGGACCGGGGATACGCTGTTGCGTCATCGTCCTATGCCACCGCGGGCTGGGCCCTGGAAACCGCCGTCGATGATCAACTGGGAACCCTGGAGGCTTTCTCGAGGGAGGTGGGGACACCGAGGCGAACGATGGCTTTCGGAACCTCAATGGGCGGCCTGGTCAGCAGCCTCATTGCAGAGGTTCCGGATTCCGGCGTCGACGGCGTGGTGAGCACTTGCGGGCTTCTCGGCGGCGGGGTGAACCTGAACAACTATCAGCTCGACGGATTGCATGCCCTGGCCCAACTGCTGCTTCCCGGCCAAGGGGTCCAGCTGACCGGTTTCCGCAGCGGCGCGGAGTCGGCGGTCACCATCGACAAGCTCACCGCCGCCGTTCAACAGGCGCAGCAGACGCCGGAGGGACGGGCGCGGATTGCCCTCGGCGCCGCATTTATGAACACTCCCACCTGGTTCAGCGGCACTGACGCCCCGGGAAGCAAGGACTACCAGGCCCAGCAGGCTGCCCAGTACAACTGGCTGCTGGGCACCATTCCGTTCGTCGTCGGAGCGCGGTCTTTCATTGTCAATGCGGCCGACGGGGACAGCGGTTGGAACGCAGGAGTGGATTACGCCGGGCTGCTGCAGCACTCGGCGATGAAGGCACAGGTCAGTTCCCTCTACCGCGAAGCTGCGCTGGATCTTTCGGCGGATCTTTCCCTCCTGACCCAAACCGCCGACATTGAACCTGACCGTGAGTCGCTGGAATGGATGCAACGCACGTCCTCCCCTCACGGCGATCTGCAGGTTCCGGTGCTCACCATGCACACCCTGGCCGACATCCTGGCTCCTGTTGAGTACATGGAGGAGTACGCGGAGACGGTTCGCGATGCCCAGGCCACCCCGCTGCTCCGGCAGACCTATGTGCAGCGGACCGGACACTGTTCCTTCACTGTCGCGGAGACGGTGGCAGCCGTGGAAACAATGAATGAACGGCTCGACGTCGGGCACTGGGGCAATCTCGCGGAGGCCGCCGTCATTGATCAACGCGGCGAATCCCTGGGCCTCGGCGTCGCGGACTTCATTCAGTACCGGCCCAACGACTTCATCAACGACCGCAGGTAGTTCTGGTGCCGCAGATACTATGCGGCCGGATCCCACAAGTCCCGTATTTTTCATTTACAAAAGTGTCATATCTGGATAGGTTCATCCTCACCACATGGGAGCGGCCCTCAATTGGGGGCCGCTCTTCCCAACGGATTAGGAACATCATGAAAACATCCAGGTCTCTCGCCACGAGTCTGCTCAGCCTTTCGGCTGCAGCGCTCCTCGTCATGTCGGCCGGAGGCGTGGCTGCGGCCGCGCCAGCCACGCCGGACGAAGGCGGTTCGCGCGGCGTAACAAGCAAGGCCGTGAATGCAACAGGCGCCGCTGACTACTGGACGGCTGAGCGGATGCGTAATGCCATCCCTGGCGACGTTCTGGCGAACAAGGCCCTGGCCCGAGGCAACAAGTCCAGTGCGGACAGCGTGGAGAGGGGCTCAAGCACCAAAATCTCCGGTCAGGGAGCGCCGAGCCAGTCCAGCCTGCACACCGATGAAGCCCCGGTGTCCCACATCGGGAAGGTCTTCTTCACCCTTCCTACCGGGAACTACGTCTGCTCAGGCAACTCCGTGGCCTCCGCAAACGAAAGCACTGTGTCCACTGCCGGCCACTGCCTCAACGAAGGCCCCGGCGCCTTCGCCACCAACTTCGTCTTCGTTCCCGCCTATCTGAACGGGGCGGCTCCCTACGGCAAGTTCGCCGCCACGTCGCTGCACACGCCCACCCAGTGGAGTTCTGCAGGCGACATGCAATACGACACAGGGTTCGCCGTCGTCGCCCCTGTTAATGGCAAGACCCTGGCGGATACCGTTGGCGCGTCGGGTGTCCAGTTCAACGCCGCCCGCGGCCTGAGCTACAAGTCCTACGGCTACCCCGCCGCCAGGCCCTTCGATGGCACCTCCCTGGTGAGCTGCGCCGGAACCGCCAGCAATGACCCCTTCAACCCGCAGTTCAACTCCCAGGGCATCTCATGCGACATGACCGGCGGATCCTCAGGCGGCCCCTGGTTCATCGGCACAGGATCCGGCGGCGTCCAAAACTCCATCAACAGCTACGGCTACGGCAAGAAGTACCCCATCATGTACGGCCCGTACTGGGGATCAGTCATCCAGCAGGCGTACTCGGATGCCTCATCAGCCCGATGAGTCCAACGACTCACGCCATCCCCAGGTGACTTCGCATCAAGTAGAGGAATCACCTGAGGAGATCGTGGAGTACTGGACTCCGGAACGGATGGCTAAAGCCAGCCCGGCAGAGCGGACTCTTGAGGTGCCCGGTCCTGCAGAGGGTCCCGCTGAGGATCAGCTTCCGGAAAAGGACCTGTCGGAATCCGACTGAACACAAATAACTAAAGACACGACGACGGCGACTGTCCCCGCGATGGGGCAGACGCCGTCGTCGTGCTGTTCCCGGATGGTGCCCGGGGGCTGTCTTAGTGGAAGAAGTGGCGGGCGCCGGTGAAGTACATGGTGATGCCGGCGGCGTTGGCTGCGGCGATGACTTCCTCGTCCCGGACAGAACCGCCGGGCTGGACCACTGCACGGACGCCGGCGTCGATCAGGATCTGGAGGCCGTCAGCAAAGGGGAAGAACGCGTCCGAGGCAGCCACGGCGCCGCGGGCACGTTCCGGTGCTCCCGTTGCGTCGGCGTTTGACGCGCCGCCAGCCCCGTCAACGTCGGACTCCACGGAAACACCCAGCGTGTTTGCCCGCTCGACGGCGAGGCGGCAGGAATCCAGCCGGTTGACCTGGCCCATGCCGATGCCGACCGCGGCACCGTCGGCGGCGATCAGGATGGCGTTGGACTTGGCTGCGCGGCAGGCCGTCCAGGCGAACGCGAGGTCTGCCAGGGTCTTCTCGTTGGCGGCTTCACCGGCAGCAAGGGTCCAGTTGGCGGGGTTGTCGCCGTCGGCATCCACCTTGTCGGTGACCTGGACGAGGACGCCGCCGGAGACCTGGCGGATTTCGCTCGGGTAGCGTCCGTAGCCGTCAGGGAGCGCGAGCAGGCGGATGTTCTTCTTCTTGGAGAGGATTTCCACGGCTTCGGGTTCGAAGCCCGGGGCGATCACAACTTCGGTGAAGATACCTGCGACGGTCTTGGCCATGCCTGCGGTCACGGGGCGGTTGGCGGCGATCACGCCACCGAACGCGGACACGGGATCGCAGGCGTGGGCCTTGGCGTGGGCGTCGGCAAGCGGGTCAGTCGAATCAGCGGAACCCACGGCGACGCCGCACGGGTTGGCGTGCTTGATGATGGCGACGGCAGGCTCGGCGAAATCGTAGGCGGCGCGGAGGGCGGCATCGGCGTCGACGAAGTTGTTGTAGCTCATGGCCTTGCCGTGCAGCTGGTCAGCCTGGGCGATGCCGGCGGGAGCTGCTTTGTCCACGTAGAGCGCGGCCTGCTGGTGCGGGTTTTCGCCGTAACGCAGCACCTCTGAGCGCTCCAAGGAAAGGCCGGCGTAGGCAGGCCAGTCGATGACGCCGTCGCCGTCTTCATCCAGGAACTGGCTGGCGGTCCAGGTGGCAACCGCGTTGTCGTAAGACGCGGTGTGCGCGAAGGCCTTGGCGGCCAGCCGGCGTCGGGTCTTCAGGTCGAAACCGCCGTCGGCTGCAGCGGCCACCACCTCGGCGTAGAACTTGGGGTCAACCACAATGGCGACGGCGGCGTGGTTCTTCGCGGCCGAGCGCACCATCGCGGGGCCGCCGATGTCGATCTGCTCCACGACGTCGTCCGGTGCCGCGCCGGACTTGACGGTCTCCACGAAGGGGTAGAGGTTCACGACGACGAGGTCGAAGGTTTCAATCTCCATGCCCTTGAGGGTTTCCATGTGGGCCGGGACCCGTCGGTCGGCCAGGATGCCGCCGTGCACGCGGGGGTGCAGGGTCTTGACGCGGCCGTCCAGCATTTCGGGGGAACCGGTGACTTCTTCAACTTCCTGCACCGGGATGCCTGCGGCGGCGATCTTCTTGGCGGTGGAGCCCGTGGATACGAGGGTGACGCCTGCTGCGTGCAGGCCCTGTGCGAGCTCCTCCAGACCGGTTTTGTCGTAGACCGAGATAAGGGCTCGGCGGATGGGAACACGGTCAAGCTGCGTGAAGCTCACAAAAGTCTCCGTCGTATGTGGGTGGGATGAAGCCAGTTTATCGTGTTGCGGGCGCTGCGCTGCGTGCCCGCCGGAGTGTGAACAAACGCACTTCCGGCCACTCAGCGCGATGGCTCATGGCAGCCTGCACCGCAACGTAAAGTTCTCCTTGGAGGAGGCCGAGAGATGAATACTTACACCACTGTGCCCAGCGGCGAACAGGTGGTCCAGGAACTGCCGTGGCGTTGGAAAGTGCAGGGACGGATCTTCCT
Organism: Arthrobacter rhizosphaerae; assembly: GCF_023062595.1. Taxonomy (GTDB): domain Bacteria; phylum Actinomycetota; class Actinomycetes; order Actinomycetales; family Micrococcaceae; genus Arthrobacter; species Arthrobacter rhizosphaerae. The sequence goes on along the minus strand of NZ_JALLAN010000001.1, from coordinate 1,313 downwards.
GATTGGCGGCCTGGGCTTTATGTTCGACGCCTGGGATGTGACCCTCAACGGAATCCTCATCCCGCTCCTCTCCACCCACTGGGCACTCGCTCCCGGTGAAGCCGCGTGGATCGGTACCGCAAACCTCATCGGCATGGCCTTGGGCGCTTTCGCCTGGGGCACCATCGCGGACACGATCGGCCGCAAGAAGGCGTTCACCGCCACCCTCCTTATCTTCTCCCTCTTCACCGTCCTGGGCGCCTTCTCCCCTGACTTCGTGTGGTTCTGCGTCTTCCGGTTTATGGCCGGCTTTGGCCTGGGCGGCTGCATCCCGGTGGACTACGCCCTGGTGGGTGAGTTCACACCACGGAAGCAGCGCGGCAAGGTCCTCACCGCCATGGACGGCTGGTGGCCTATCGGTGCCGCGCTGTGCGGCTTTGTTTCGGCCGGCCTGATCGCCGTCTTCGCCGACTGGCGCCTCACCATGCTTGTGATGGTCCTGCCGGCGCTCCTCGTGTTCTGGGTCCGCCGCAGCGTCCCCGAGTCCCCGCTGTTCCTGATCCGCAAGGGCAGACGTGAGGAAGCCGCAAAGGTCATCGACGATCTCGTGCTGGCAACCGGTGCTGAACAGCGCGCCTACAGCCTTCCGGATGCCCAGGCAGCTCCACGGCTTTCCGCCGGCAGCGCCTGGCAGCAGTTGCGCCTCGTCTGGCAGTTCAACTGGAAAATCACGACGGCGGCCTGGGCTTTGTTCTTCAGCATCCTCCTTGTGTACTACCTGTCGCTGACGTGGATGCCCCGGATCCTGATCGGTGCCGGTTTCGAGGAGTACAAGGCGTTCCTGACGACGGCGGGAATGGCCGCCGTCGGACTCCTTGGTGTGGTGGTGGCGGCTGTGCTCGTTGAGCAGGTGGGCCGCAAATGGATCCTGGCCATCACCGGGCCGCTGTCAGCACTGATCCTGGTGATTGTGGCCTTTGTGGTGGACATTCCGTCGGCGGCGGTGTTCTGGCTGCTGGCTTTCGGGTTTGTGGTGCAGGTGGCCATCCCCGTCCTGTACGCCTACGTGTCCGAGCTCTACCCCACGGAGCTGCGCGGGAGCGGCTTCGGCTGGGCATCCACGTTCTCTCGCGTGGGTGCAGGCCTTGGTCCGTTGATCTTCGCGAGCTACTTCTGGCCGGAGCTGGGGCTGGCTTCATCGTTCGCCCTGGCCGGCGGACTCGTGGTGCTGGCCGTGCTGTGGATGGTGTTCTTCTCCCCCGAGACGAAGCAGCGCCGGCTCGAGTAGGCCCCTGCGCCTCCCTCCCCCCCCTCGCTCCCCTCCCCCCTCCCTC